>JBGAML010000008.1:0-79955 GCA_044223005.1 Candidatus Eiseniibacteriota bacterium | reverse complement strand
CGCCGCGATTCGTTGCCGCGATCGCGAGCCGCTCGGCGCTGCGAAGCCGCCGAGCGCGCTCCCGCCGCGCGTCTCAGCGCAACACGGTCACGCGCGCCACGCGCGGCGTCTCGCCCTCGACGACGAGCCGCGCGAAGTAGAGCCCCGCGCCCACCCGCGTGCCGTCGGCGCCCGCGAGGTCCCACGCGACCGCGTGCTCGCCCGCCGGCTGCAGGCCGCGCGCGAGCGTGCGCACGAGCCGGCCGCCGACGTCGTACACGTCGACGCGCGCATCCCCTGCGCGTGGCTGCGTCCACGCGAGCTTCGACTCGCGCACGGCCGGATTCGGCGCGGGCGCGCGGAGCGCGAACGCGAGGCCATGCGAGGGTGCGACGTCGGCCGGCAGCACGGCGTTCATGTCGAACTTGGCGTACAGCTGCACCACGGGTCCGAAGGGCGCGAGCATCTCCGGCGGGATCGGGCCGATCGTGAGCGTGGAACCGTCCCACGCGACCGGAGTCGTGAACGCGTCGAAATAGACCGTGAAGTCCGCCCCGACCACGGACACGTCGGCGAGAGTGCCGGGAGGCAGCGAGCGCATCGGGGGATCGAGCCCCAGGTTCGTGAATACGAACTGCCACGGCTGTGCCGCGGGGAGCGCGACGAGCGCCTGCTGCACGGGATCCCAGCGCAGGAAGCCCACCCCCCACTTCTCGACGCCGGTCAGTCGCTTGAACGCGAGATCGATGGAGCCCTGGAACTGCGGCCCGAATGCGGCCGGCGCCGAGGGAAAGAAGAACTGGTTCTGCGGGTCGAACCCGGTAGACGCGCTCTCCGCACCGTACGAGACCGTGAGTGTCCCGGAGACGACGTGGGCCGTGTCCAACGGCGGCACCGGCACCCCGATGACGTTCGCGATGATACGCGCCAGCGTGCTCTCCGCTTCGATGGCGCCGGTGTTCACCCACCGCACGGTCCCCGCCGGATCGACGAGGCGCAGCGTGGGCGTCGCCTGGAGGTCGCTGGACCGTGCGACCGCCCACGTGTTCGCGTTCGCGAGGCTGTCGGAGTGCAGGATCGGCCGGTAGAGGTGATGCTTCGATGCCCAGCTCTGGGCGTCGGATCGCTTGCTCGGAACGCCCGCGGTGGGACCGTCCACGAGCAGCGTCAGGTAGTCGAACTTCACGGCCGACTGTGCGAGCCAGCGCTGGTGGAGCGTCTGCACGTTGTCGGCCATGAAGCCGCTGGCCCCGCACCACACGGATGAGACGTCGAGCAGCCGCCACGTCCCGCTGCCCGGCCCCACACGCATCAGGTCGCCGTTCTGGTTCGGCGCCGTGAACGCGGGAATCGTGTCGAGCACGCCCCAGCCGGCCTTCGGCAGGCCGCGCACGACGCGCACCGTGTTGCCGCTGCGGTTCGACGTCACGAGGTCGGGCTTGCCGTCTCCATCGAAGTCGGCCACCGCGACCGCGTATGGGTTCGTCACCGCCGGCACGTCGACGCGGGCATGCAGATCGCCGTGCAGATCGACGAGGAAGATCGACACCTGCCCGGCGACGTAGTCCGACGTCAGCACGTCGAGGGCGCCGTCGGCGTCGGCGTCGGCGATCGTCACGTAGGTCGGGCGACTCGCGGTGGCGTAGTCGGCGCGATGCCACACGAGGTGCACGAGATCCCAGCGATAGACGCTCACCGAGTTGGAATCGGCGTTCGCCGTGACGATCGCCGCGCGGTCGTCCCCGAACAGCTCGGTGGTCGCCGCCATGTAGACGTGCGGCGGCGCCGGCAGGTCGGAGCGGACCGGGAAGTGTCCCGTGCCGTCGTTGTCGAGGATCGTCAGCGACGCGCCGTTGTAGTTGGCGGTGACGAGCCCGGTGCGGTTGGTCGCGAAGCGGCCGGCGCGGATGCTGTTCGGCCACGCGCCGACCGCGTAGTCCGAGCGCGACCCGAACGCCAGCGCACCACCGGGCGTGCCGGTGTTGAGCCACACGCTCGACGTGCCGGTCGAGCTCGAGGCGTATCCGCACGCGGCCAGGTCGAGCATGCCGTCGCCGTTCAGGTCGGCGGCGGCGAGCCCTTCCGGATGCGGCGGTCCGGTGAGCGTGACGCCGGTCGTGAACGTGCCCGTGCCGGTACCGCGCATGATCACGACGGTGTTGGTGTTGTAGTGCCCGACCACGAAGTCGAGCACGCCGTCGCCGTCGAAGTCGGCTATGCCGACCTCGCCCGGCACCGGGCCGGTGTTGTAGTTCACCGCCGGTGCGAACCCGCCGCCCGCCTGACCGATCAGCACCGAGACGCCGCTCGAGCCTTCGTTGCCGACGATCATGTCGGGACGGCCGTCACCGTTCAGGTCGGCCGTGGCGATGGCGCGGGGGCCCGTGCCGACGGTGGCGTCGGTCGAGGAGCCGGGGACGAACGCACCGGCATGCGTCGCGACGGGCGCGAGCAGGAGGAGCGCGAGGAGGCCGGCGGCGAGCGCGGGCGGGACCAGCGGCCCGGCGGGGGTGCGAACGGCGGTCGGGAGCATGCGGAGATCCTTTCTGCAGCGAAGGAGTGGAGAGCTTCCGGACGACGGGCGGCAGATTGATGCGAGAGCCGCAGGCGCGGTGAGCCCGAGCGTCCGCAACGGTTTGCCTGAGCGTTCGCGGGCGCATTCGGCGCGGTCCGAACGCACAGACCAGCGATCCCGAACGCGTGGGCTAACGCCATTCGCCGCCCCCGGGGCACCCTTCCGCCGTCCATCCCCCCCCGGCCCGCCGCTCGGCGGCCCGAACCACGGAGGCTTCCCCCGATGCACATCGAGATCCGGTTGTTCCCCGGCATGGCCGGGCAGGGCGGGCGGCTGGCGGCTCGCCGGTCCGAGCTCGAGACGCTCCTCCGGGACCAGCCGGGGGTGATCCGCTTCGAGCTGGCCGAAGCCCGCGAGGGCGTGACGCTGGTTGTCGTGGTCGACGAACCCGCCGCGGCGACCGAGTGCCAGCGCCGGTTCACCCACTGGGTGGCCACACAGCTGCCCGACCTCGAATGGCGCGACGCCTTCCGGGTCGCCGGAGCGGTGATCGCGCGGTCGGGCGCGTGAGGCGGCAGCCCCGCCGAACATGCTAGCGTCGCCCCATCGTGGCCGCCCTCTCCCCATTCCGAACCGTCCGCAGGCTCGCCCGCGGGGCGTTCGTCGCCTTCACTTGCGCGCTGCTGTTCGCCGGCGTGCTCGCGCGTTGCGCCGGCGCGGGCGAACCCGCGTTCACCGTCCGCGCGTGGACGCCCGACGAGGGCCTGCCCACCTCGACGGTCATCGACTTCGCGCGCACGCCCGACGGCTGGTTCTGGATCGCGACGACCGGCGGGCTCGCACGCTTCGACGGCCTGCGCTTTCGCGTGTTCGGTGTGGCCGACGGCCTGCCGTCCAACCGCTTCTCGGGCCTGCTCCCCGCGCGTGACGGCACGCTGTGGGCCACGACCGACGACGGCTGGCTCTGCCACTGGGACGGCGCGCGCTTCACCAGTGTCGCGACCCACCTGCGGCTCGGCCGCGCCGCGATGCTCGAGGAGGCCGACGGCAGCATCGTCGGCGTAAGCACGGGGCAGGCGTGGAGCTTCCGCGACGGGCGCGCCCGGGTGCTGTCCGAGGCGACCGATCCCCGCTCGACGCTCGTGCGCGATGCGGGCGGCCGCACGTGGCTCGTCGCGACCGCGGGCGCCCCCGCCACCCTCGAGGGCGACCACGTGCGCGTGCTGGGACCCGCCACCCGCGGCATGGGGCGCTGGCTGCTCGACCCGCGCGACCGGCGCGCGTTCTTCTTCCGCGGCGCGGGACCCGGAGGCGACGCCGAGCTGCTCGACGATTCGCTGCGCCGCGTCGTGCTGCTGCGCGGCGCGGGCGACGCGTGGCCGCAGTGCATCGACGCCGAGGGCCGGCTGTGGTCGACGACCGCGCACGACGTCGTCGTGCACGACACGCGCGACGGCCGCCTGCTCTCCACCTACCGGCTGGGCCTGCGCGAACAGGCGTTCCTCGCAAGCCGCGATGCGGACGGCGACCTCTGGGTGGGCACGCAGACGCAGGGGCTGCTGCGCATCGCCCCCAGCCCGCTGCGACTGCTGCGCCCCGAGGGCCACGACGAACCGCTCGGCGTGCTGTTCGCGCGCGAGCGGCTCGATGGCTCGGTGATCGTGGTCGACCAGAACGTACGCGCGTGGCGCGCCGGCGACGAGGCGCTGCTGCCCACGTCGCTCGGACCGTTCGGCACCGCGACGGACGGCGGCTGGGAGGGCACGCCCGAGACGCCGCTGCGATTCACCGACGACGCGGTCGAGATTCGCGCGCGCGACGGGAGCATCACGCGCTACGCGATGCGCGAGTTCGTCACGCGCAACGTCGCCTTCGATCCGAAGCAGCCGGGCACGGTGTACGCCGCGTGGCGGGACCAGGTCGTTCGGCTCGACACCGCCGGCGGCGCGCCGCGCGTGACGGTGCTGCTGCGTCCGAGCAACGAGATCCGCGACCTGCACGTGGACCGCGACGGGCGGCTGTGGGTCGCGACCATGGTCGGCCTGTGGCGCCTCGCGCCGCACGACACCACGTGCTTCACGCGGCGCGACGGCCTGCCGGTCGATCACGTCCGGCAGATCCACGAGGACGCCGACGGCACGCTGTGGCTCGGCACCTATGGCGGCGGCCTCGTGCGACTGCGCGGCGGCCGCTTCGCGACGCTCGATCGCCGGCACGGCTTGCTCGAGGACGTCGTCTCGGTCGTCCTCGCGGACGACGACGACCACCTGTGGCTCGCGGGCAACCACGGCATCCAGCGCCTCTCGCGCCACCAGGCCGACGCGTGTCTCGACGGCCAGCGCGCGCGCGTCGACGTGGTGGGCTTCGGGCGCGAGGCGGGCCTGCGCAACCCCGAAGGCAGCGGCCTCGGCGGCCTGCGCACGCGAGACGGCCGGCTCTGCTTCCCGACGTTCGACGGGCTCGCGGTGCTCGATCCCACGCTCGCCCGCGCGCTCGCCGGGTCGTCGCCCGTGCCGCACGTCGAGGACGTGCTGGCTGACGGCCGCGCGCTCACGCCCGGAGCGCATGGCTTCATCGTGTCGGCCGGTGCCCGGCGCCTCGAGGTGCGTTACACCGCGTTCGAGCCGCGCGCCGCAGAGCAGCTGCGCTTCACCTACCGGCTGGACGGCGTCGATCGCGACTGGGTCGACGCGGGCGGCGACCGCGCCGCGACGTGGACGAACCTGCCACCCGGGCGGCGCACGTTCCGCCTGCGCGCGACGAGCGGCAGCGGGGTCGCGAGCGCGAAGGACGAGGCGGTCACGATCGACGTGCGTCCGCACTGGTGGCAGACGTCGGCGTTCGCGTTCGCCGCGCTCGTGGCGCTGGTGCTCGGCGCGCTCGCGCTCCAGCGCGAACGCGAGCGGCGGCTGCGCGCACGTTCGGCCGAGCTCCAGCAGGCCGTCGACACCCGCACCGCCGAGCTCACGCGCGAGCAGCGCCGCACCGAGGACGCGCTCGCCACCGTCGAGGCGCAGGCGCAGCGGCTGGCCGCGCTCGACCGCGCGCGATCGCACTTCTTCGCCAACATCAGCCACGAGTTCCGCACGCCGCTCACCCTGATCCACGGGCCTCTGCACGACGTGCGCGCGGGCCAGCACGGAGCGCTGCGTGCGGATGCCGAGGCGCAGGTCGACATCGCGCTCGACAACGCCGCCCGGCTGCACCGGCTCGTCGACCAGCTGCTCGACGCGGCGCGTGCCGAGGCGGGCGAGCTGCACGTCGCGCCCGCGGCCGGCGATCTCACGGGCTTCCTCGCGCGGCTCGCCGACGCCCTCGCGCCGCTCGCCGAGCGCAAACGCATCCGCTTCGAGCGCCGGTTCCCCGAGGGCCCGCTGGGCGCCGCGTTCGATCCGACGGCGCTCGAAAAGGTGTTCGCCAACCTGCTCGGCAACGCGTTCAAGTTCACGCCCGCGGAGGGGCGCGTCGAGCTGAAGCTCGCGCGCGTGCGCGACGCGAACGGCGAGTGTGCCGAGATCACGGTGCTCGACGACGGCCCAGGCATCGCGGCCGAGGACCTGCCGCACGTCTTCAAGCGCTTCTACCGCGCGGAGCGTTCGGCGACGCGCGTGCAGCCGGGCACCGGGCTCGGCCTCGCGCTCGCCTGGGACCTGGTCGATCAGCACGGCGGCACGATCCGCGCCGAGTCGCGCGAAGGGCACGGCAGCACGTTCGTGGTGCGGCTGCCGCTGCTGGCCGCGGGCGCACCGGCTGCCGCGCCCGCGGCGCCCACGCCGGCGATCGACGCCGACGCGCTGCTCGCGCTCGCGGACGAGATCCGCCTCGAGCCCGGCTCTGAGCCCGCCGCGCCGGCGTCCGGCACGCCCGCGCACGACACCGACGCGCCGCTCGTGCTCGTCGTCGACGATCACGCGCAGGTGCGCGGTTACGTCGCGCGGCACCTCGCGCAGGAATACCGCGTCGCTGAAGCCGCGGACGGACGGCAGGCGCTCGAGGCGATGAAGACCGAGGCGCCCGACCTGGTCGTGAGCGACGTCGGCATGCCCGAGCTGGACGGCTTCGGCCTGGTCGCGGCGATGCGCGCCGACCCCGAGCTCGACTTCGTGCCCGTGCTGCTGCTGACCGCCGCCGCGTCCGACGCGAGCCGCATTGCCGGACTGGAGGGTGGCGCCGACGACTACCTCACGAAGCCGTTCGCGATGCGCGAGCTGCGCGCCCGCGTCGCGCGCGCGCTCGAATCGCGCCGCCGCCTGCGCGACCGCGTCGCGCGCGCCGCCGCCGAGGCCGCGGTGTACGGCGCCGCACCCGCGAGCGAGCCCGTCGTGCGCGGCCCGTCGCCCGCGGCCGGCCGCGCGGCCGTCGACAGCGCGTTCGTGCGTCGCCTGCGCGAAGTGATCGAGTCGCGCATGGGCGAGGAGGAGTTCGGCGTCGAGCAGCTCGCCGAGGCCATGGGCATGGGCCGCACCCTGCTCTTCCAACGCACGGGCGAGCTGATGCAGGAGACGCCGATGGCGCTGCTCGTGAACCACCGCCTCGAGCGCGCCGCGCAGTTGCTGCGCGCCGGCGAGGGCAACGTCGGCGAGGTCGCCTACGCGGTCGGCTTCCGCAGCGTGTCGCACTTCACGCGCCGGTTCCGCGAGCGCTTCGGCGCGACTCCGAGCGAATGGCGACGCGGCGACGCGCCGCCCGCGCCCGCGAAAGGCTAGGACCGCCGCACGCGCATCCGCGCTTGAACGCAGCGGTGCGGCGTCCTACCCTTACTATGTTCGGAAACCGAACAAACTGGGCGTCCGACCCGATCGCGCGCATTCCCGCCGCGGCGACCTCCGGCCCCGGGTGCATCCCCCGAAAGGCACGTCATGCGCATGCGCTCACTCCTCGCCCGGCTCCGCCCGCATCGCCTGATCGTTCCCGGATCGATCGCGGCCATGCTGCTCTCCACCGCGCTCGCGTCCGCCCAGATCGTCCCGGTCGGCCTCGGCAGCTACACCACCGCACTGCCCGCCGGCGGCACCAACCCGGCCGCGCCGCGGGTGACCGCCGAGCTCACCGGCCCGAAGCCCTCGACCGACTGGTGGTCCTCGCTCATCTTCCCGCGCACGTCGGGCAACTATGGCGACGTGCTCGCGGTCCAGCCGCTGAACCTGAAGGCCGCCGCGAGCGGGTTGGGCGTGGGCACGGGCGCGATCGTGCCCACGGGGCCCAACTACTACGCGTTCGGCTACCAGGAGGACCTGCTGGTCAAGCTCGCCAGTCTCTCCGCGCCGACCATCAAGGTAGCGGGCTACGGCGACTGGACGGTGACCGCGCGCTTGGACGACGGCACGCGGCGTCTCGAAGCGACGTTCGGGCACGGCCTGCCCTACGTCTACTTCACGAAGAGCGGCGGCACGCTGCAGCTGTACTTCGCCACCGGGCTCCCGACCGTCTGGTACAACGCGAACGGCACGCTCGGCATCAAGGTCAACAACAAGAACTACGGCGTGTTCGCGCCCTCGGGCTCGACCTGGAGCACGACCGGGAACACGTTCCAGTCCGACCTGAACGGAAAGAACTACGTCTCGGTCGCGTGCCTGCCCAACGGCACGACCGCGACGCTCGACGTCTTCCGCCAGCACGCGTTCGCGTTCGTCACCGACACGCGCGTCGCGTGGAACTACGACGAGCCGTCCGCCACGGTGACGACCGACTACGTCGCCCGGACCACGGTGATGGAGGGCGCACCGACCACCCCGCTCATGGGGCTTTACCGTCACCAGTACCTGAATTCGAATGCGCCTCTCGCGGGACTCTCGTTCACCACACTCGAGGGTGAGATGAAGCTCGCGGCGGTCGACAGCTTCCGCACGACGATGTCCTTCCCCGGCATCCTGCCGCTGCTGCCGGCGCCGCTGGCGGACAGTCCCGGCTACGACGCGGCGCGGCTCAACGGCTACCTCGACGGGTTCCTCACGCAGTCGTACGCGCAGCTCTTCTACCGTCCGGACACCTACTACGGGGGCAAGGATCTCGGCGTCGTGTCGTCGGCGATCCGGGTCGCCGACCAACTCGGCCGCACCGACGTGCGCGACTACCTGCTGACGGGCCTGAAGCAGAAGCTCGAGGACTGGTTGACGGCCGAGCCGGGCGAGACCGACGGCGTCTTCTACTACAACGGCACCTGGGGAACGACGTACGGCTACCCGGCCTCGTTCGGCACCGACAGCGAGCTGAACGACCACCATTTCCACTGGGGCTACTTCGTCATGGCCGCTTCGGTGGTCGCGATGTACGACCCCGACTGGGCTTCGACCGGCAAGTGGGGCGGCATGATCGACCTGCTGATCCGCGATGCCGATTCGTGGGATCGCAGCGACCCGATGTTCCCCTTCCTGCGCTGCTTCGATCCCTACGCGGGGCACTCGTGGGCATCGGGGCACGCCAACTTCGGCGACGGCAACAACCAGGAGTCCTCGTCCGAGGCGATGCAGTTCGCCGCCGCCACCGCGCTGTGGGGCTCCATCACCGGCGACACGACGATCCGCGATCTCGGCGTCTGGCTCTATACCACCGAGCTGGCCGGCATCGAGCAGTACTGGTTCGACGTGGACAACATCGTGTTCCCGGCCAGCTACCCGCACACCTGCGTGGGCATGGTGTGGGGCACGAAGGCCGTGCACGAAACGTGGTTCTCGGCCCAGCCCGAGATGATCCACGGCATCAACATGCTGCCGATCACGCCCGCGTCGCTCTACCTGGGACGGCATCCCGCCTACGTGCAGGCCAACTACAACGAGGTGGTGAGCGAGAACGGCGGCGCGCCCAACGACTGGCGCGACATCCTGTGGGAGTACCGGGCGCTGGCCGATCCGCTGACCGCGGCGGCGAGCTTCGCCGCCGACACCGGGTACAGCCCCGAGGACGGCGAATCGAAGGCACACACCTATCACTGGCTGCATGCGCTCTCGGCGCTGGGGCAACTCGCTCCGGCCGTGACCGCCGACGTGCCGCACTTCGCCGTGTTCGCACGCCACGACACGACGAGCTACACCTGGTACAACCCCGACGCGACGGCACGCACGATCCACTTCTCCGACGGCCGGACGGTGGTGGCGGCGCCGCGCGCTGCGGGCGTGCTGAAGTGGATTCCGGGTGTGAGCGGTGTCGGTGCGTCGCCGATCGCGGCCTCCACCGTGCTGCACGGCGCGCAGCCCAATCCGTTCCACGGCAGCACGCGGATCGTGTTCGAGCTGCCGCACGCGGCGATCGCGACCCTGCGCATCTACGACGTCTCCGGCCGCGTGGTGGCCGTCCCACTCGCCGGCCACCGGCTCGCTGCCGGTCGCGCAGAGGTCGTGTGGACGGGCGAAGACCAGCTCGGGCGGCGCGTTCCCGCCGGCCTCTACTTCTCCCGGCTCGAGACGGAAGGCGTGGTGCTCACGAAGCGAGTGGCGCGGGTGGAGTGACGCCGCGCCGCGATCGACGGGAGTGAATCGGCGCGCCCTCCGCAGCGGGCGCGCCGAACACTTTCCCGGTTACTCCAGCACGGTGATCCGGGCCGTGCGCACCTCGCCGCGCTGCGTCAGGCGCGCGAAGTAGAGCCCGGGCGCCAAAGCGTGCGCGGCAGCGAGGTCGAGTACGAACCGACCGCGCCCCAGTGTGCCGACCTCGCGCGAGACGACCACGCGGCCTGCGACGTCGAGCAGCGCCAGCGTCGCCGGGGCCGCATCGGGAAGCGCGAAGCTCACGCGCACGCCGCGCCCCACCACGGGATTCGGCCGCGCGCCCTCGATGCCCAGCCGGACCGGCGCCGCGGTCTCGACCGAGACCGGCGTGCCGGCCTGCGCCGTGACCCAGCCGCGCGCGTTCCCGGATCCGTCGCAGGCGGCGAGCTTGTAGTACCGCCCCGGCGGGACGCCGGAGTCGTCACGGCTCGTACCGGTCGTCGAAGCGACGAAGTTCGATGGGCCCGGCGTGAACGACGCGACGGTGTCGCGGTAGAGCGCGTAGTAGGCGAAGTTGGGTGCGGCGACGGCGTTCCACGACAGGTGCGCCGTGTTCGACGAGTACGTGGCCACGAATCCGGTCGGGATCGGCGGCGCCTTGTCGTTCACCGACTCGCCCGTCGCGGGCAGGCCCGCGAACCAGAACTCGGGCGAAGTGCTGCTGGTCGTCACGAGGAAGCGGTTCGGCGTGGCGTCGGACGTGGTCGGCACCGCCACCACGTACGAGGCGCGCTGCAGCGCCGGGACGGTGGCGACCAGCTCCCACGTGCCGGGCGGGAACGCGTCGGAGGGCGCCGTGCGCCGTCCGCTCACGTCGGCGGAGCGGCCCGTGACCACGAACCGGCCTGCCCCATCTCGGCGTGCAAAGCCGCTCGCCAGGATCGGCGCGGCCTCCGCGGCCGCGAGGGTCGCCCGGGCCGCGCCGGAAGACGCCGCGGCCGGCACGAGCCGCCAGACGCCATAGCTCGCCACCGGGACCATGGACCCGACCGTGTCGAGCGCCGAACGCGTGAAGGCGAGCCGCATCCAGCCGCCCGCATCGCCCGGCACGTCGACGAGCGACGTGATCGTGGGCGCCAGCGTCGTCACCTGGTCGGCGCTGAACGCGCCGCCCAGCAGTCCGCCGTCGATCGCCTGCACGCTCCAGTGCACGTCGTTGTGCAGCGCGTCGAACCGGAACACGCCGTACGTGTCGACGCACGCCCCCATGCGAGCGACGCGGCGACGGCCCGTCTGCGGATCCGCGGGTGCCGCGGCGAGATCGGAGCCACCGCTCGTGGTGCCCACGCGAATGTCGTACGTCAGCGTGACGGGATCGGTGTGATCGTCGACGGGCGCGGACCAGCGGAAGTAGAGGTACGGATACCAGAGCTCGAAACGCAGGCCGACCGGCGCGGCCGGCGGCGCGTTCACCCGCTGGCCGTGCATCAGCCGGAGGTCGGTCGCCAGCGCTCCGTTCGAGCGCTGGCCCGCCGTCACGAACCCGAGACTGCCATCGCCCAGCACGTCGGCCCACGCGACGGCGCTGTGGGTGAGCCCGGGCAGCCCGGCGCCGGCGTCCGCGAAGACCTCGCTGCCCTGGTTGCGCACCACCTGCACGACGGACGAGTCGGTCCGCAGACCGGTCAGCAGCAGGTCCAGCCTCCCGTCGGCGTCGTAGTCCGCCAGCGCCATGCCCCCCGTGATGGTCGAGGGCAGTACGGTGCTCTCCTTCTGGAAGGAGCCGCCCTGCGTGTTGCGGTAGAGCGCCGAGGTGATGTTGCTCTGCTGGATCCCGGTGATCAGGAAGTCGAGCCACCCGTCACTGTCCACGTCGCCGAGCGCAAGCGCGGGGCCGTAGTAGACCGGCATGCTCGATTCCGCCGCGAAAGTTCCGGCGCCCTGGTTGGCCAGTACGCGCGTCGACGGATTGTTGACGGTGTCGTTGGCCACCAGCAGGTCGGGAAATCCGTCCTGGTTGAGGTTGCCCGTGACGATCGCTCCACTGGCCGGCGTGACCGGAAGGTTGCTCGCGAGGCGGAATGTTCCGTCACCGTTGTTCAGGTACGAACGCCCGATCGCCCCCGCATCGCTCGGGCCGATGATCGCGAGATCCAACCGGCCGTCGTTGTCGAAGTCGGCGCACGCGACGTCGCTGGCGACCATGGCCGGCAATCCGGCCGGGATCGCCGTGAACGTGCCGTCCCCGTTGTTGTGTTCCACGACGGCGGACGGCGTGCCACTGCCGTAGATCCCGATCGTGCCCATGAGGAGCAAGTCGAGCCGGCCGTCGCCGTCGAAGTCCGCCCAGAGCGCGCTGCCCACTCCCACCTGCGGCAGCGTGACCGGCGCGAGCGCGAACGCGCCGCCGCCGAGATTGCGGTAGAGCTCCGTCACGCCCGTGTTGGTCGAGTCGATTCCCATGACCAGCAGGTCGAGCCGCCCGTCGGCGTCGTAGTCACCCCACGCGAGATTCGGCGCCCGCACGGCCGCGAACGCCGCGTCGGCGCGGTAGACGAGCGAGCCGAACTGCTGGATGCGGTCGTTGCCCGAATCGCACAGCCAGACGTGCGACGCCGCGTCGACCGCGAGTCCCGCGGGTCCCGTCATCTGGCCCGCGCCCGAGCCCGCGCTGCCCCACGCGCCGAGGTACGTGCCGACACTGTCGAACACCGAGACGCGAGCGCCGCCGAGTTCGCTCGCGTAGACGTTGCCCGAGGCGTCCACGGCGATGTAGTCCGGCCGCCGCAGCTGGCCCGGGCCCGTGCCGTAGGTGCCCCACTTGCCGAGGTAGGTGCCGTTCACCGTGAAGCGCTGGATGGCGTCGTGTTCGGCATCCGCGACGTACACGACGCCCGCCGTGCTGACCGCCACCTTCTTGGGGTAGCTGAAGCCCACGGTACTGAACCAGCCGCGCCGGTAGGTCCCGGTACTCGAGAACACCTGGATGACCTGGTTGTTGGTGTCGCCGACGTAGACCTCGCCCGCCGCGCTGACACAGATGCCCTGCGGCGTGTCGAACTGGCCGGAGAGGTGTCCGAACGATCCCCACGTCCGCAGGAACTGGCCGCTCGCCGTGAACACCTGCACGCGGTTGTTGACGCTCTCGACCGTGTAGACGTCGCCGTTCGGTCCGATCGAGATCGACGACAGCCCGGAGAACTGTCCCGGTCCGTTGCCGGGGCCGCCCCACTGCATCACGAACGCACCGCCCGGATCGAACACCTGGATGCGATCGTTGCCGCGGTCGGCGACGTAGACGTTGCCGTTCGTGGCGATCGCGAGGTCGATGCAGTTGCTGAACTGCCCGGTGGCGCTTCCCGTCGATCCCCACTGGAGCAGGTAAGGCGGGAGCGTGAACGCGGTGGCCGGGTTCGGCGCGAGGCCGAAGCAGGCGCAGATCATCAGTGCACGGGCAATGAAGGGCCAGCGGCCGTAGCCGCGGCATCGAGAGTGGGCCGGCGAGGGCATGCTCGGACTCCAACGCGGTCGGCGTCGCGCGGCGCGGTCGCGGACGGGCCGTCGCACGGCGCTGAGGATCCGAGCCGCCCAACGCTCGGGCGACAAGTCTACCGGGATACGATAGCGCCGGTTCAGGACCGCGGCGCGCGGACGTGTCCGATGGGACGCGCGGGCGCGTCAATGGTGGGCTTTCGCGTCTCGCCGCCGTCATCCACCGGGAGCACGCGCGACGCGCGCGCGCGGAGGCGGGCTGCGTTCGAGAAGAGCGGATTGCGGTTCCGCGGCCAGTTGCTTGCCCGCTCGAGACGGGACTGCGAGGCTGCGACGACAATCCGCAATCCCGTTTCCCGTACGGCCACGTCCCGGAGCATGCATGACCGAACTGCTGGGCTACATCGCCGCCTTCTGCACGACCTTCGCCTTCCTGCCGCAGGCCGTCACGGTCTGGCGCCGCCGATCGGCCGACGACATCTCGCTCACCATGTATCTCGTCACCGTGACGGGCGTCACGCTGTGGATCGTCTACGGCGCGAAGATCCACTCGACGCCCCTCGTGGCCGCGAACATCTGCACGCTCGTGCTGGCCGGCATCGTCCTCGCGGGCAAGCTGCGCTTCCGGACGGGCGGCGAACGCTGAGCGGCGGCCGGTGCCGGGCGAACCCGGGAACCCGTGGCGGGACCGGGGCCCTCGCGCTCCGCACCCGATGACTTGCCTTCATGGCGCATGACGGCCGATTTCGCGACATGTCTGGCTTGACGCGTCGCCCGCCGCGACATGTCGTCCTGACGTGTCGCGATTTCTGGGAAGGCTGGATCCTCTACATGCTCGATGCGGTCCGCCAGACCGCCGATTGGACGCGCCACAAGCTCGACACGATCTGCGCGCTGTCGGACGCCACGCGGGATCACGTCCGATCGCGTCGGCCGAAGGTCTACACGCGCGAACTCGTCGACGTCCTGTTCGAGCGGCCCTACTGCCGCATCGCGAACGTCGTCGAAGCCGGAATCGTCGCGCGCCAGGCCGCGGCCCGCCAGCTCAAGCAGCTCGTCGAGATCGGCGTCCTGCGGGAGATCTCCGCCGGCAAGGAGAAGCTGTTCCTGCACTCGAAACTGCTCTCGTTGCTCACGAGCGAGACCAACGAGTTCGAATCGTATCGATCGGGATAGGGGGCCCGGCAACCCGGGCCCCCCTCCCACACCGCCGGACGTGCGGCTCCGCATCCGCCTGTTCGGCGGATCCGCGTCGGGCGAAGCGTCGCAGGCCCAGCCGCCATCACCGGAGCAACGTCGTGCGCGCCGTGAGCACCCGCACTCCCGAGTCGTCCCGCACCTCGGCGCGGGCGAACAACACGCCACTGCCGAGGCGGGCGACCGCCTCGGGCGCCGCCAGCGTGTGGCGTCCGGCGACGAGCGCGCCGTCGGCGAGGGTGGCAACGAGCCGTCCCGTCACGTCATAGAGCTTCACGCGGGCCTGCGCGTCACGGGGCAGCGCCAGCTCGAACGCCGCGCCGCCGCGGACGGAGACGGGCGCGAGCCGCAGGTCGGACACCGCGGTGTTCGGACCATCGTCCACGCCCGTGGTTCCGGTCATGATCACCCACACGGCGTTGGGGCCATACACGACCTGCGCCCGGCCGCCGAGCGGCGTGCCGTTCCACGTGACGGTCGCGAACGTGCCGATGCGTGCCCCGTACGTCATCACCGTGAACGTGTCCCCCGTCACCCGGACGAAGGAGGCGTCCGTCGCCAGGTCGAGCGTTCCGTCGAGGTTCGCGGTGTTCGTCACCACGAGCGTGTCGCAACGCCGTCCGACGTGGGGTCCGAGGTCCACGTGGTAGTGACCCACCGTGAAGTTCCAGAACTGGTTGCCCACGCGGAACGCGCCGAAGTTGTCGCCGAGCGATGACGGGCTCACGAGACCGTTGTTCTGCAGGTGCCCCGTGAACGCCCCCCAGCCGCTCAGGCGCCCCGTCGGGGGCTGCGAGAAGTAGAGTGCGTCCACGGTGCCGTTCGACAGCACGGTCGAGCCCTGGTTCGACACGCCTCCCGGCGTGGTGAGCAATCCACCGTTCGAGATCGCGAGCTGACCCGCGGTCGGGAAGATGCGCACGAGCGGCGTGTTGATGCCGCCGTTCGAGACCAGCTCGAACGTGCCGCTCGAATCGATCTCCACCGTGCCGGTGCCGGCGTCTCCGTTGATCCCGCCGCCCACGTACACATCCTGCACGGCGTGGAACACCGAGCCCGGTCCGGTCACCGTGATGCGGCCATTGCCCGTGGCCGCGGCGCCGAGGAACGTGGTCGTGAAGTTGGCCCGGGCGCCGCCGCGCACTTCGACGACGCCGCTCCCGGACGTACCCACCGCGATCTGGCCGGTGGACGCGATCGTGCCCGCGGAGTCCACGACCACGTTGCCGATGCCACCGAGCGAGTCCCCGACCGCGGTCGCGCCGAGCCCGAGGGCGAGCACGGTACCGCTGCCCGTCACGCGCATGATGCCGGTGCCACCACGCCCCACGAACAGCTGCGAGATCGACGCCGGCTGGCTGGGGCCCGTGTTGCTGCCATGGTTGCTGATCCACAGCTGCGGGTTCCCGACGTGGCTCGTCACGTTGAGCAACCGGTTCGCCGGGTACTGGAACGCGCCGCCGTTCACGTGCACGACTCCGCCCCGCAGGTCGAGGCCCGCGCCCGAAGTGGGCTTCACGTACAGCCCGCCCGACGCGACCAGCGTGCCGCCCTCCTGCATGCGCAGCGTACAGCCCTGGTCGCCGCCTTCGCTGCCCACGTCGGTGCGCCCCGCCACGCGAACGATACCGGGGGTCGAGACCTCCATCGTGGCGACGCCCGCGGCCACGGCGAACACGCCGCGCCCGATCCCGAGGTTGTTCCCCACGTTGAGCCGGGGCGTCCCGATGCCGGTGCCGGTGTTGCCCACCTTGAGCGTTCCGTTCGAGCCGGTCACCTCGGCGACGATCACGTCGTTCTCGGCGTCGCAGATCCCACCGTTGTTCACGTTGAGCGTGCCGGTGCCGGTGAAGCCCACCTTGATGGGCGCGGTGCCGATCGCGTGGAGGCGGCTGTAGGTCGTGGGTAGCGTGTACGACCCGGCCACGCTCACGATGCCGGTCGTGTTGGCCTGCGGCCCGATCACGAGCCCCCACGGAGCGGTGGTGTTGTAGCCCGTCTCGTAGAGGCCGCCCCCGAACACGTTCAGCGTGGCGACGGCGCCAAACGCGCCGATCTCGTCACCGTTCCCGGCGGGGTGCGAGATTCCCGCGGAACGGAACACGCCGGCCGGGCCGAACGAGGACTGCCGCGTCAGCGTGAGCGTGGGACTGCCCCCATTCCCCAGCTCCAGGTACTGCGTGACGATCTGCCCGGCCTGGAAGGAGGGCGAAGCCGAGTTCGCCACCCACACCGATCCGATCGTGGTGGGGTTGAGCACGTTCCAAATCGCGCTGCCGCCGTTCGTGTTGAGGGTGCTGAGCGCCGGGGTGCCGGCCGTGAACGACACGGTGTAGGTGCCCGCGAGGTCGATGTAGACGTTGTCGAGCGACGTGGGCACCCCGCTGGGGCTCCACTTGCTCGCGTCGTCGGTGTTGCCCGAGACGGCCGCGGCCCAGTTGAAGTTGACGAACGCCGCCGCCGGGGGCGGTGTGGCGATCGCGGACAGCAGCACGAGGGCCGAAAGGACCGACGCAGGAAGTCGCATGGCGCGCATGGGGGCCTCCGAGTTGGGAAGGGTGGACCCCCTCCCTACGCTCGAGGCTGCCCGGACGAACAGACGTTCGGCGCCGCGGAGCTGCAGCGCCTGCCGGGCCCGGTTGGCGAAGCGCCCGGCCTTCGCCATCCGCCCCGTTCCCACCGCGGCACATGCGCGAGCGGCCACCCCGAAGGGTGGCCGCTCGGAAACGAACGCTCTCATCGACCCGGGGTCGTCCCCGATCACTCCGTCCGCACCAGCCTCCGGGTTTCGGAGTGGGAACCGGCATCCAGTCGGTAGAAGTAGATCCCCGCCGCGGCGACGCGGCCGGCATCGTCGCGGCCATCCCAGAGCGCTTCGTGGCTCCCCGCGTCGAGCGTCTCCCCCGACACCAGCGTCTTCACCCGCCGGCCACGCACATCGAAGAGGGCGAGGCGTACCGTCGTGCGCGCGCGCAGGTCGTATCGAATCGCCAGCGTTCCGTTGAACGGGTTCGGATACGCGGCGTGCAGGACGTCGCGCGCCGGACCACCGTCGGGCAGCACCGCCGCGGGCGCCGAGCCGACGTCGAAGTAGTTGAGGTTGAACTCACCCGCCGTCGGCACGAAGCGCATGACCTGGGTCCCGGCGGTGAGCGTCGCGATCGTCGAGACCGTCGCCCACGTCTGCCAGCCGCCCGTGGCCGGTGCGACGACGGTGCCTGTGGCATCGCGGCGGTTGAACTCCAGGTGGAACGCGCCGCCCGCGGACTGCGACGCGACACGAACGCTGATCGGGTAGGTCCCGGACGCGGGGACGCTGACCGTGTATTCCACGTACTCGCCCGGATAGATCCAGCCGAGGTCGTATCCGCCGCCGGTATCGGTACAGGCCTCGAGGTCGACGCCCTCGGCGGGGCGATACTGTCCGCCTCGGTTCGTGGGATCGGCGTCGTGATACGCCACCCCTTCGCCGCCCGCGTCGTAGTTCTCGGCCTCGACCCGCGCGGGGAAGCCGAATGCGGCGCCCAGGTACGAGGCCTGACCGCAACCGGTACCGACCTTCAGGTCGACGCGGCTCGTGGCGATGCCGCCAAGATTGTCGATCGCGCGCACCATCACGTCGTAACAACCGTTCGGAACGGAGTTCCAGGTGTACGAGTAGGGCGCCGCGGCAGCTTCGCCGAGCCAGGCGGACCCGTTGTAGAACTCGACCTTCGTGATCACGCCGTCCGGATCGACCGCGGAAGCGTCGATCGTGATGTTCCCCGCCGGCAGCGTGCCGCTGGCCGGCGACGTGATGTCGACGATCGGCGGAACATTGGCGATGTCCTGGTAGACCCGGATGTAGTCGACCAGGTACTGCTGCGGGAGGCTGGCGGTGATGCAGCCCGCGCTCGTGCAGCCGGTGTAGTTGCCGCCGATCGCCGTGTTCAGGAGGATGTAGAACGGCTGGTCGAAGGGCGCCCGCGGATTGCTCGGAACGGTGCTGCTGAACCACTGGGCGCTGGTCGCCGTGAAATAGGGCATGCCATCCACATACCAGCGGAGGGTGTCCGGCTGCCATTCGACCGCGTACGTATGGAACGTGTTGGCGAAGTTCGCGCCCCCCTGGGTATACGATCCACCGGTGGACGTGTTCGAGGGAGAGGTGCCGCCGTAGTGGATCGTCCCGCCCACCGAACTCGTCGTGTTGGCGGCTTCCATGATGTCGATCTCGCCGCTCGCGGCCCAGCCTCCATAGACGTTCGACTGGGGCATCATCCAGAACGCGGGCCAGATGCCGCCGCCGGTCGGGAGCTTCGCGCGCATCTCGATGCGGCCGTAAGTGAAGGTGTGCTTGCTCTTCGTCGTGATCTTGCCCGACGTGTAGCTGGATCCGCCGAACGACTCCGCCTTCGTCGTGATGACGAGGTTCCCACCGGTGACGGCGACGTTCTCGGCCCGGTAGTACTCCAGCTCATTGTTGCCCCAGCCGCAGAGGTTCGGGCATCCCGTGCCGATGTCGTAGTTCCAGTCGGCCGTGCTGAGCGACGTGCCGTTGAACTCGTCGGCCCAGATGAGCGACCAGGTGGCATGGGCGGGAACGGCGTTGCCGACGGAGAGCAGGCCGGCCAGCGCGAGACCGCAGAGGGAGCGGATGAACAGCGCTTTGCTCACGGGGGAAATCCTCCTGCCGGGATGGGCGGGGTGCTTCAGCGGGATGGTGCGGCTCAAGAGGTCACGCGTAAGCGTACGCTATGTTCGATTGCCGAACAAAGGGGCTTCCCGCCCGGCCGGCACCCGCAGGCGGCGCGCACCAGCCACTTCCGCTCTGGCCCGCGGGGGCGCATGGTCGGGGCATGACGCCCTCCCTGACGGACACGCTCTGCACGCGATGCGGACTCTGCTGCGACGGCACGCTCTTCGCCGAGGTCGAGCTGACGGGCCGCGCGGAAGCCACCCGGCTCGTGGCGCTGGGTCTCGAGGTAGACGAGGGCGATGCCGAAGGCGACGTCCTCGTGCAGCCCTGCGCCGCCCTGCGCGGCACGCGATGCGGCGTCTATCCCCACCGGCCGGCCTGCTGCAGCGCGTTCGAGTGCCGGTTGCTCGGCGAGGTCCGGCGCGGCGCGGTGACCGTGGACGATGCGCTCGCCACGATCGCCGCGACGCGCTCGCTCGTCCGGCGAGCGGTCGCGCTGCTCGCGCGCCTGGGTCAGCGCGACACGTGCCTGCCGCTGGCGGAGCGCGCCGCGCAGTCGATCGCCGACGCCGCGGACGCGGCGCCGGCGCGGCGTGAGCGGGCCGATGAGCTGGAGGCGACCATGGCGGCGCTGCGCCCCGTGCTGCGCGCGCGATTTCTGGGGCCCGACGCGCGCGCCCTCTGATGGCGTTCGCACATCGCATCCGCACTCGGGCGACGCCGCCGCGCCGGCCGATCCTCACTCCCCCGGACAGGTCGGGCAGAGCACGGGCCGGCGGCCCGTCCTCACGTGCGAGAAGAGACGCGTCAGGAGCTTTCGCTTCTGCTCGGGGCTCATCTCGTCGAGGCGGTACACCTTGTCGGCACCCATCGACGATCCGAATACGGTTCCGATCACGCCGCCCAGGAGACCGCCGACCAGGGCGCGGCCCACGATCTCGACCGGGCTGAACAGCGCGGCAAGCCCCGTCTGCCGGGGCGCGGTCGCGCCACCAATGACCGTGCCCGCCACCATGCCCAGGATGCCGATCTCGGGATGGGCCGCGTTCCTCTTCACGATCCGGTGGAGCGAGTCCTGGGGCACGGCGATCGCGCCGGCCGCGGACACGAAATGCAGCGTGTCCGATTCGAATCCGGAGATGATCACGTTCACGAACGCCTGGTCGGGTCCGTAGTAGACGTCCCAGGCCTGCGACTCCGCGGAAGCCGTGCCGCTGAACAGCAAAGCCATGACGAGCGACAGGACGATGCGACGATGCATGGCGCGCTCCTTTCGTGGTGGATCCGGTCGCAGACGGACCACCGCAAGATCGGGACCGCCGGGAGGATCCCCGCGAGACCGGGCACGGCGTCCACCGCATCCGGCTGCCGCCGTGCGTCTTGCCTCCATCAGCCCGAAACGGCGCCGGCTCCGCGCGCCGGCGTCCGCGTCATCGGGGACTCCACGGACATGGAGCGAACTCCGCGGGGATGGAGCGGCGATGGAGCTGGCCCGATGCTGCCCCGAACGCACGACGGGCGCGGAGCCTTTTCGCTCCGCGCCCGTCGCGCGTTTCGTGTCGCTGTGGTGAGCCGCTACGCCTTCGCGGCTCCCGCCGGCATCGTCACCGAGTCCGCGAGCACCGTCGCCTTGTTGTCGCTGACCTCGAAGAACCCGCCGCTCACCGGCCAGCTCTGCGTCTGGCCGTCGGTGCCGCGCACCTTCAGCAGCCCCTTGCCCAGCGTCGTCACCATCGCGGCGTGGTGCGCGAGCACGCCGAAGTAGCCCTCGCTGCCGGGCGCTTCGACGTACTCCACCTCGCCCTCGAACACCGCCTGTTCGGGGGTCAGGATCGAGAGCTTGAAGGTCGCGGCCATGGGACTAGACGCCCGCCTTCATCTTCTCGGCCGCCTCGATCACTTCCTCGATCCCGCCGCGCATGTAGAACGCCTGCTCCGGCAGGTCGTCGAACTCGCCCTCGACGATGCGCTTGAAGCTCTTCACCGTGTCCGCGAGCTTGACGTACTTGCCCGGCGTGCCGGTGAACGCTTCGGCGACGAAGAACGGCTGCGACAGGAAGCGCTGGATGCGGCGCGCACGCGCCACCGTGACCTTGTCGTCCTCGGAGAGTTCGTCCATGCCGAGGATCGCGATGATGTCCTGGAGATCCTTGTAGCGCTGCAGGATTCGCTGCACGCCACGCGCGACCGCGTAGTGCTCCTCGCCCACGATCTGCGGATCGAGGATGCGGCTCGTCGAGGCGAGCGGGTCCACGGCGGGGTAGATGCCGAGCTCCGAGATCGCGCGGTCGAGCACCGTGGTGGCGTCCAGGTGCGAGAACGCGGTGGCCGGCGCGGGATCCGTGAGGTCGTCGGCGGGCACGTAGATCGCCTGCACCGACGTGATGGAGCCCTTCTTCGTGGTGGTGATGCGCTCCTGCAGCGCGCCCATCTCGGTGGACAGCGTGGGCTGGTAGCCGACGGCGCTGGGCATGCGGCCCAGGAGCGCCGACACCTCGGAGCCCGCCTGCGTGAAGCGGAAGATGTTGTCGACGAAGAAGAGTACGTCCTTGCCCTCCTCGTCGCGGAAGTACTCGGCCATCGTGACGCCCGTGAGGCCGACGCGCAGTCGCGCTCCGGGCGGCTCGTTCATCTGGCCGAACACCATCACCGTCTTCGCGATGACGCCCGACTCGGTCATTTCGCGGTAGAGGTCGTTGCCCTCGCGCGTGCGCTCGCCGACGCCGGCGAACACCGAGTAGCCGCCGTGCTGCGTGGCGATGTTGCGGATCAGCTCCTGGATGAGCACGGTCTTGCCGACGCCGGCGCCGCCGAAGAGGCCGACCTTGCCGCCGCGCTGGTAAGGCGCGAGCAGGTCGACGACCTTGATGCCGGTCTCGAAGAGCTGCTTCTCGGTTTCCTGCTCCGCGAACGGCGGCGCGGCGCGGTGGATCGGGTACTTCTTCACGCCCGCGGCGATCGGCTCCTTGCCGTCGATCGTGTCGCCGGTCAGGTTGAAGATACGCCCGAGGCCGACCTGGCCGACCGGCACCGCGATCGGGGCGCCCGTGTCGGTCGCCTTCATGCCGCGCACCAGGCCGTCGGTCGAATCCATGGCGATGCAGCGGACGACGTTGTCGCCGACGTGCAGCGCGGCCTCGACGGTGAGCCTGATGTGGCGCTCGACGTCTTCGATGATGATCGCGTTGTAGATCTTGGGCAGCTGGTCCGGCTCGAAGGCCACGTCCACCGTGGGTCCGATGACCTGGACGACCTTTCCGACACTCATCCGATCGCTCCTTCGCTGAAGTCAGCCGGCGCCGTTCGGCCGCCAGCACCGGTTGATTACTTGAGCGCTTCCGCGCCGCCGACCAGCTCGGCGATTTCCCGCGTGATCGCCGCCTGGCGCAGGCGGTTCCGCGTCAACGTGAGCGCATCCACCAGCTCGCCGGCGTTCTTGCGCGCCGAACCCATCGCCACCATGCGGGCGCTGTGCTCGGCCGCGAAGGCGTCGGCCAGCGCGGCGTACAACTTGGCGGTGGCGTACCGCGGCACCAGCTCGCCGAAGATCGTCTCCGCGTTCGGCTCGAAGATCGTCCCGCGATCCTGCGCGCCCTGCGTCGCCTCGCTGCCGATCGGCAGGAACGTCTCCGTGATCACGCGCCGGACGAGGGCGTTCACCATGTGCGTGAACATGACCTCGACCTTGTCCACCTCGCCGCGCAGGAACAGCGCGGCCATCTCGTCGGTGATCTGGCGGGCGAGGTCGATGCTGGCGTCGCTGGCGAGATCGGTGTGCGCGGCGTGCAGCGCGTACCCGCGGCGGCGGAAGTAGTCGCGGCCCTTGCGGCCCGTGACCACCAGCAGCACCGATCCGGCGGGACGCGAGCGCACGACCGCCTCCGCGGCGCGGAGGATGTTCGTGCTGTACGTCCCGGCGAAGCCGCGGTCGGCGGTGATGACGATGAGCGCCGAACGCTTCACCTCGCGCGCCTTGAAGAGCGGATGCTCGAGATCCGCCGCGGCGCCGGAGAGGTTCGCGAGGATCTCGGAGATCTTGCGCGAGTACGGCGAAGCCGCCTGCGCTCGCGCCTGGGCGCGGCGCAGCTTGGCCGCGGACACCATCTCCATGGCCTTGAAGATCTGCTGCATGCTCTTGGTGGCGCGGATGCGCCGCCGGAGATCCTTCAGGGACGCCATCGTCTCACGCCTTGAACTGGGTCTTGAACGCCTTGCAGGCGTCCTGCAGGCGCTTTTCGTCCTCGCCCGAGATCGCCTTGCTCGTCTTGATGTTGTGCGCGACCTCGGCGTACTGCTTGTCCACGAACGCGAGCCACTCGGTCTCGAACTTGCGGACCGCGGCGACGGGCACGTCGTCGAGATAGCCGTTCGTGCCGGCCCAGATCGAGATCACCTGGCGCTCGACGGGCATGGGCGCGAACTGGCCCTGCTTCAGGAGCTCGACCATGCGCTCGCCGCGCGTGATCTGCGCCTGCGTCGCCTTGTCGAGATCGGAGCCGAACTGCGCGAACGCCGCGAGCGCGCGGTACTGCGCGAGATCGAGGCGGAGCCGGCCGGCGACCTGCCGCATGGCCTTGATCTGGGCCGAGCCGCCGACGCGCGACACCGAGATGCCGACGTTGATGGCGGGGCGCACGCCCGAGTAGAAGAGGTCGCCTTCGAGGAAGATCTGGCCGTCGGTGATCGAGATCACGTTCGTCGGGATGTACGCCGACACGTCGCCGGCCTGCGTCTCGATGAACGGCAGCGCGGTCAGCGAGCCGCCGCCCAGCTCGTCCGAGAGCTTGCACGCGCGCTCGAGCAGCCGCGAGTGGAGGTAGAAGACGTCGCCGGGGAACGCCTCGCGGCCCGGCGGGCGGCGCAGCAGCAGCGCCAGCTGGCGGTACGCGTTCGCGTGCTTGGAAAGGTCGTCGTACACGCACAGCACGTGGCCGCCGTTGTACGTGAACTCCTCGCCCATCGCGACACCGGCGTACGGGGCGATGTACTGCAGCGGGGCGGACTCGGACGCCGAAGCCGTCACGACGATCGTGTACTCCATCGCGCCGTACTTCTCGAGCGTGCCGACCACGTTCGCGACCGTCGATTCCTTCTGGCCGATCGCGACGTAGATGCAGATGACCCCGGTGCCCTTCTGGTTGATGATCGTGTCGATCGCGATCGTCGTCTTGCCGGTCTGGCGGTCGCCGATGATGAGCTCGCGCTGGCCACGGCCGATCGGGATCATGGAATCGATCGCCTTGATGCCGGTCTGCAGCGGCTCCTTCACGGGCTGGCGCTGGATGACGCCGGGCGCCTTGAACTCGACGTTGCGGAACTTGTCCGCGCCGATCGGACCCTTGCCGTCGACCGGCTGGCCGATCGCGTTCACGACGCGGCCGATCATCGCCTTGCCGACGGGCACGGAGGCGATGCGTCCGGTGCGCTCGACGCGGTCGCCTTCCTTGATGTTCTTGTCGGAGCCGAACAGCACGACGCCGACGTTGTCCTCTTCGAGGTTGAGCACCATGCCCATGATGTCGCCCGGGAACTTGATGAGTTCGCCGGCCATGGCGTCCTCGAGTCCCCAGACGCGCGCGATGCCGTCGCCCACGGACAGCACGCTGCCGACGCTCTTGGTCTCGAGCTTGGCCTCGTAGCGTTCGAGTTCCTGCGCCAGGATGGCGCTCACTTCTTCAGGTCGAAAGGACATTCGGTGCAGACCCCGGATGAGGGTGGTTGTTCGTCGGCGCCGTCAGACGCTGACTTCGTACAGCCGGTTCGCGAGTGTCTGGAGCAGGGTGTGGACGCTGCGGTCGATGATCCGGTCGCCGATGCGCACGTAGGCGCCGCCGACGAGCGACGGATCGATCACCGTGTCCACCGTGAGCTTGAGCCCGGTCCGCTTCTCGAGACCGGCGTGGAGGCGCTGGAGCTCCTCGGGCGTGAGCGGCACCGCGCTGACCACGTGCGCGTGCTGCACGCCCTTCACGCGGTCCACGATCGCCGCGAAGTCGCGCACGATCTGCGGCAGCAGCGCGAGGCGCTTCTTGCGCAGGAGCAGGTCGGCGAACACGGCGACGGATCGCTCCGCGCGGCCGTCGAGCGCCGTCCGCAGCACGGCCCGCTTGTCCTCGGGCCGCACCTGCGGGTGCGAGAGCAGGTCGCCCAGCCGCGAGCCCGGCCGGAGCAGCTCGGCGAGCGAGCCGAGATCGGCCTGCACGCGATCGAGCGCCTGGACGAGCGCCGGCCCCGGACCCGCGTGCCGCTCGACGAGCAGCTTCAGGGCCTGGGCGTAGCGGCCGGCGACGGAGAGGTCCTTCATCGTGCGGACCCGACCTCGTCGATGAACTCGGCGGCCAGACGACGCTGGGCCGGATCATCGAGCTTGGCGCGGAGGATCTTCTCGGCCGTGCGGATGGAGAGATCGACGATCTTCTCCTTCACCAGCTCCTTCTCCTTCTCACGCTGGCGGGCCACTTCCTCCTCGGCGCGGTGCAACCGGGCCTGGGCCTCCGTGTGGGCCTGCGCCTTGATCTCCTCGGCGACCTTCTGGCCCTCCGCGACGGCTTCCTGGATCCGCTGGCGCGCCTGCACCTCGACGCCACGAAGCTCCTGCTCGTACTTCGCCTTGAGCTGGTCGGCCTCGCGCTGGCGCCGCTCGGCCTCGGCGAAGTCACCGGCGATCTTCTGCCGGCGCGCCTCGAGCCCCTGCACGATCGGACCCCAGGCGAAACGCCCGAGGATCCAGACCATGACGAGGAAGCCCAGGATCTGGGTGAGTACGAGTTTGATGTCGATCAGACCGTTCATGCGTGCTCCCCGGGAACGCGCCCGCGCCGGAAGGCGCCGCGCGGCCCCGCTGGCGTGTCGTGCGTCAGATCTTGCCCGAGAGGAGGAACACGGTGACGAACGCGTAGATCGTGAGCGCTTCGGCGAACGCGCCGATGATGATCATGGCGGTCTGCAGCTTCGCGATCGCTTCCGGCTGACGGCCCATCGCCTGCAGGGCGCCGTTGCCGATCATGCCGAGGCCGATGCCGGAGCCGATGGCGGCGACGCCGACGCCGAGGGGAAGAGCCAGGCCAAGTGCGCTGTGGAAGTCCATCTCTCAACCTCCGTTCTGGGTCAGTGGGCTGCGTGGTGCGCTTCCGCTCCGTGTCCGGGACCGTGGTCGTGTTCGTGACCGTGGTCGTGGGGCAGCATGAGCAGGAAGTAGATCGTGCTGAGCATCGCGAAGACCATGGCCTGCACGAAGCTCGTGAGCAGTGCGAGGAACAGGAACACGAAGTGCAGCGGCAGGCCGAAGGGCAGGCCGCCGAGGTGCATCGCCGACATGGCGCCGATGCCGAGCGTCGCGAACCCGACGAGGAGCATGTCCTCGCCGAAGATGTTCCCGAACAGTCGGCACGAGAGCGACACGGGCTTGGCGAGTTCGCCGATCACGTGAATCGGGAACGCCAGTGGGACGAGGCCCCACTCGATCGGCGTCCGCGGGCTGCCGGCCATGTGGTCGAGCCAGCCGAGCAGGCCGCTCTCGCGGATCGCCGTGAACTGCACGTAGACGAACACCGTGATCGCGAGCGCGAACGTGACGTTGAGGTTCGACGTCGGCGACTTCATGAGCGGCACGACGCCGAGCAGGTTCATGAAGAAGATGTAGAGGAAGAGGCTGCCGAGGAACGGCGCGTAGCGCGGCCCGTACTTGGGACCCAGGATCTCGCAGACCTGGTTGTAGACGGGCTCGATGATCGCCTCGACCGCGTTCTGCAGGCCGCTCGGGATCATCCGGAAGTTGCGGGTCGCGAAGAACGCGACGATGCAGAGGATCAGCGCGACGAACGCGGAGAAGATCACGTTCTCGAACTGGTGGACCACGTGCGCCCACGGCTTGTCCTCGTTGGCCTTCACGAGGATCGTGAGCACGTTGTCGAACTCCTTGGGACCGGTCTCGGCGTGCTCGCCGTCGGCCGCCGCGTGCTCGCCGGCCGCGGCGTGCTCGCCCTCGGCCGCGTGCTCCGCGGGCGCGGGCGTCTCGGCCGGCGCGGTGGCGGCGGGCGCCGCATGTTCGGCGTGATCGGCCTGCGCACGCGCGAGCGCGGTGCCGCCGAACCACGTGGCCACGGCGAGCGTCGCGACGAGCGCGGTCGCGCGCCACGGGCTGCGCACGAGGCTCGCCCAGAAGCTCGACGCGAGCAGCACCTGCGAAGCGGCCTTGAGCGCGATCACCGCGAGCGGGACCGTGAAGCCGCCCACGAGCGCGAGGCCCGGGAGCCTCAGCAGCAGCAGCGCGCCGACACCCAGCAGGCCGACGTTGGCGAGGCCGGCGAACAGCGCGCGTCGCTTGGCGTGCGCGCCACCCGTCAGGCTCGTGACGATGACCTCGAGCAGCGACAGGTTCGCGAGCGACCAGAACGAGCCCGCGGCGACGGCGATGCCCGCCGCGTAGGAGACGCGGACGGCCACGAACAGCGCGATCAGAGCCGTCGCCCAGAGCGACGTGCGGCGGATACGTGCGAGGAACTCGAGGCCCATGGCGGCGGGGGCGCCGGACCGAGGGGTCAGCGGCGCGTATCCTTCTCCTGTTCGGACTGCACTCGTTGGATGATCGCGAAGATCTCGCGACCGGCGGCGACGAAACCCAGGACCAGGCCGACCATCGACAGCCACGGCGTGGTCTTGAGCCACCGATCCGCGTACTTGCCCAGGAAGAAACCCACGAGAGGAGAAACGACGAGCAAGCCCGGGATGGCGAGCAGCATGCCGGCGGACCGAAGCCCGGAAGGGTCAGGTCTCCGCCCGCTGGATGGACTCATGCGGCGCGCCCCGGTGAAAGTTTTCACAAGCCATCGGCGGTGATGCGGCCCAACGGGGTGCCGATGGAACCGCGGCAAGGTAGGCGAACCGCAGGAAACGGTCAAGCGCGATTGCGAGCCCGGCGCCAGAACTTTCCACAGGGGCCATCTGACACGTGGAAAGCGGCTTGCCGGGGCGGCGCCGATGCGGATAGCGTGCGCGCCATGCGCCCGATCGCCACCCGGTTCATCGAGGTCCACCTCTTCCGCCGCCGCGGCAAGCGCGTGGAGTTCCTGCTCATCCGCCGGGCTGCGGACCGCACGTTGGCCGGGGTCTGGCAGCCAGTCACGGGTGGGATCGAGAAGCGCGAGGCGACCTGGCGGGCCGCAGCGCGGGAAGTCCTTGAAGAAACTGGACTTATCCCGATTCGCTGGTGGGCGCTGGAGTACCTCTCCGTCTTCTATCTCATCGCCCGCGACGAGGTGACCGCGGTACCCACGTTCGCGGCCGAGGTCGCGTGGACCGACACGGTCACCCTCTCGCACGAGCACGACCTGTACGCCTTCGTCTCGCCCGCCGAGGCCGCGCGCCGGGTGATCTGGGCGACCCAGCGCCACGCGATGCGCGCGGTGCGCGAGGAGATCCTCGACCGCCCGTCCCAAAGCGCCCGCGAGATCACGGACCGGATCGCCGGCCTGCGCCTGACCCGGGCCGTCCCGGCGGCGCGGCGCACGCGGCCGAAGCCGGCCTCGCGCCCGGCGGCGAAGCCCCGCCGGCGCTAGTTCCACTCGAAGGAGAACGCATGGCCACCACGAGTTCGTTCGACGTCACGACCGGCGTCGACATGATGGAAGTGAACAACGCCGTCGACCAGGCCACCAAGGAGATCACGCAGCGCTACGACTTCAAGGGCGTGAAGGTGGAGATCACGCTCGACGAGAAGGCGGGCACCATCACGCTCGCGGCGCCCGACGACTACAAGCTCGGCGCCGTCTGGGAAGTGCTGCAGGGCAAGATGGTCAAACGCAAGGTGCCGGTGCAGAACCTGACGCGCGGCAACCCCGAGTCCGCGGCCGGTTCGTCGCTGCGGCAGGTCGTGACGCTCACGACCGGGCTCTCGAGTGACCTGTGCCGCGAGATCGTGAAGTTCCTCAAGGACGCCAAGCTCAAGAAGGTGCAGTCGGCCATCCAGGGCGACACGGTGCGCATCTCCTCGGCGAGCAAGGACGACCTGCAGGGCGCGATGGCGCTGCTGCGCGGGCACGACTTCGGCGTCGAGCTCAAGTTCGGCAACTACCGCACGAACGGATAGCAGCGTGCTCTGGGAACGCGACATGTTCGCGGTCGACACCGAGACGTCTCGGATCGACGTCGCGGCCGTGCACGCCTTCCTCGCCCAGAGCTACTGGGCGAAGGGCATCCCGCTCGCGGTGATGCGGCGCGCGATCGAGGGCTCGCTCTGCTTCGGGCTCTACGCGACGTCACCGGACGCCTGCCTGGTCGCGGGCGAGCAGATCGGCTTCGCCCGGCTCGTCACCGACCGCGCGACGTTCGCCTATCTCGCCGACGTCTACGTGCTCGAGGCGTGGCGCGGACGCGGGCTGGCGACGTGGCTGATGGAGTGCATCGTGTCGCATCCGGACGTGCAGGGACTGCGGCGCTGGGTGCTGGCGACGCGCGACGCGCACGCGCTCTACGCGAAGTTCGGTTTCACGCCGATCGCGAATCCCGAGCGGTGGATGCACCGCTGGGACCCGGACATCTACACGCGCTGAACGCCCGCTACCGCTTCGCGGGCACCAGCACGAGCCGCGCCTGGGTGGCGCCGCGGCACGGCAGCGCGAACACGGAGTCGCCGCGCGCGAGCGTGTAACGCAGCCGGCTCTCCGGATGCACGACGAGCCGGTAGTCGCCGCACGGCACGGGCCCGAAGCGGAACTCGCGCGGCGAGCCGATGAACATGTCGACATCCGCGCGCTGGCTGACCGGGCCCTCGAGCGTGATCCCGATCGGGAAGTTGCGCTCCAGCGGGCGGTCCCACTCGATCTCGACCGTGCCGCGGATGTGGCACGCGCACGAGTCCACGGCGCGCGCGGGGGCCGTCGCGCGCGCCGGCGCGGGCGCGGGCGCGGGCGCGGGCTTCGGCGGCGCCTCGGTCACGGACACGACCGGCGGCGCGGGCGTCTTCGGCGCGCGGACGCCGGTGCGTGCCGCGGTGCGCGACGCGCGCACGCTGTCGCGCCGCGCCTTCGCCTCGGCCTGCTGCCGGCGCTGCGCGTCGAGCTGGGCGGCGTGCGCGCGTGCGAGGGAGTCGCTCCACGCGCGCTGCGCCGCGCTCGCGGCCGCCTGGCGGGCGCGCGCGACGCTGTCACGCACGTTCGCGCGGGCGCGCGACGCAGAGTCGGAGCGCACGCGCATCAGGCTGTCGAGCCGGGCGCGCACGCGACGCTCCTCGGCACTCGCGGAGTTCGTGAGCGGCCGCGGCCCGCGGCGCATGCGCTGCACGCTGTCCGCGAACGCCTTCGCCTCGGCCGCCGCGGCGGCGCGCGCACGGGCGAGCGAGTCGCGGCGCGCGCGATCGGCCGGCGGCGCGGGCGCCGGCGCGGGGGCCGGCGGCGCCGCGGCGTGCGGGAGCGAATCGACGCGCGGCCGCCTCGGCGCGACCGCACCGCTCTCGCCCGTGGCGGGCGAAGCGCCGCCGTCGAGGCGCACCTCGTCGACCGCGGTGAGCGCCAGGCTCCCCGAGGGCCGCGCGGCGCCACCGAAGTCGGCCTCGACCCACGCGGTGGTCGCACGATCCTGCGCGAACGCGGTCGCGATCGCCGAGGTCGCCTCCTGCGAGTTCGAGCGCACGCGCACGCGGCTGCCACCAGGCGCGAGCGAGACCTCGACCGCGAGCGCGGGCGCCCCGGCGCCGAGCGCGAGCCGGCGTCCGGATTCTTCGGCGCGGACTTCGAGCGAGAACGCACCGCGCCTGAGGCTCGCGGCGGAACCGATCGGCACCGAGAGCGTGTAACGCCCGCGCGGATCGGTGAGCGCGGACAGGTTCGCGCTGCCGCGCGCGGTGATGTGGGCGCCCGGGAGCGGCGAGCCGTCGGGCGCGAGCACGATGCCCCGCACGACCAGCGTGCGCGCATCCCCCGCGCCGGCGAAGGCGCGCGGCACGACGAGCGCGAGCAGCACGAGCGCCAGCACGAGCCGCTTCATCGTGCGGCTCCCCGGGGCGCGTGCTTGCGACCGGTCGAGAGCTTGGTCGCCACCTCGCGCCGGACGAGCGCCGCGAGCGAGTCCTCGTGCCGGGCCACGAACGCGCGCACGGCCGCGGGGTCGTGCGGCAGCGCCGAGCGCAGTGCCCACGACAGCGCCTTCACGATCATCTCGTCGCGGTCCGCGACGGCCGTCTCGCACACGGCGAGCGTGCGCGGCACGTCGCCCGCGCCGCCCCGCGCCTTCACGTTGAGCGCCACCGTCGCGGCCAGCGCCGTGCGCCGCCACCAGCGGTCGCGCGAGCGCGCCCAGCGGTGCACGCGCGCGTCGGGAATGCGGCCGGTGCGCCACGCGGGGCCCGCGACGTAGCAGGCGAACGAGTCGGTCGCGGCCCAGTTGTCGTTGCCCGCGCCGATCGCTTCGAGGTCGGCGGCCGTGAGCGCCGCCGCGCCCGCGCGATGCCGGAGCAGGAACTGGTTCGCGAGCAGCCGCGCCTCGAACACGCCCGCGCCGGCCAGCGCTCGCGCCAGCGCCACGGCCTCGCGCGGCGGCCACGCCTTCGCTTCGCGCGCGAGCTCGCGCGAGTACGCGTCGAGCTCGGGCAGCGTCACGCCCAGCCTCGTTTCGCGCGTGCCGTAGCCGCCCGAGGCGGGATGGTCGGCGGCGCCACGGCCGTGCTCGCGCAACCACGCGAGGGCGCGGCGAGCGACGGCAGGCGCGGCGGACGTGAGCCGCGCCGCCGCGCGCGGTCGGGTGATCGGGTCAGCCGCGCGCAAGCTCTTCGTAGAGGTAGGCGCAGCTCTTGGTGCCGCCGTGGAACGACGTGAGCGAGAACTTCTCGTTGGGCGCGTGCACCTGGTCGTCGTGCAGGCCGAAGCCCATGAGGATGCTCGGCAGCCCGAGCACCTGCTGGAAGAGCGCCATGACGGGGATCGAGCCGCCCTCGCGGAAGAGCGCCGGCTTCTTGGTCCACGCACGCGCGAGCGCGCGGGTGGCGGCCTGCATCATCGGGTGCTCGGGTGAGGTGATGAACGGGACTGCGCCGTGGTGGTCGATGACCTTCACCGTCACGCCCTTCGGCGCCAGCTGGCGGACGTGCGCCTCGTACGCGGGGAAGATCGCGGCCGGATCCTGGTCGGGCACGAGCCGCATGCTGATCTTGGCGGCGGCGAAGCTGGGCAGCACGGTCTTGGCGCCCTCGCCGATGTACCCGCTCCACATGCCGTTCACGTCGAGCGTCGGGCGCGAGGAGATGCGCTCCATCGTCGTGTAGCCCTTCTCGCCGAACGCCTCGGGGGCACCGCTCTCGCGGATGAAGCCGGCTTCGTCGAAGGGCAGGTCGGCCATCGCCTGGCGCTCGAGCGGCGTCAGCTCGCGCACGCGGTCGTAGAAGCCCGGCACCGTGACGCGGCCGTCGGCGTCCTTGAGGCCGGCGATGATCTGCGCGAGCGCGTTCGCGGGATTCATCACCGCACCGCCGAACTCGCCCGAGTGCAGGTCGCGCGTCGGGCCGGTCACCTCGACCTGCGTGTAGAGCAGGCCGCGCAGCGCGTAGCAGAGCGCGGGCTGGTCGGGACCGAGCATGCTCGTGTCGCTCACCACGACGACGTCGGCGGCGAGGCGCTCCTTCCACTGCTTCAGGAAAGGCCCGAGGTTCTCGCTGCCCACCTCCTCCTCGCCCTCGATCACGATCTTCACGTTGACCGGCAGCTTGCCGTTCACCGCGAAGTGCGCGGCCATGGCCGAGAAGTGCATGTAGATCTGGCCCTTGTCGTCGCAGGCGCCGCGCGCGTAGAGCTTGCCGTCGCGCACCGTGGGCTCGAACGGCTTGCTCGTCCACAGGTCGAGCGGCTCCGGCGGCTGCACGTCGTAGTGGCCGTAGAGCAGCATCGTCGGCGCACCCGGCGCGCCCAGCCATTCCCCGTAGACGAGCGGATGCCCCGCCGTGGGCACGATCTCCACGTGCGTGATCCCGATGTTCCGCATGTGCTGCGCGACGTGCTCGGCGCAGCGCTTCACCTCCGCCTTGTGATCGGGCTGCGCGCTGACGCTCGGGATGCGCAGGGCCGACTTGAGGTCGTCGAGGAAGCGATCGCGGTTCTGCTCGAGGTACTGGGTCAGGGCGTCCATGACAGGCTCGCGGAAAGGGGTACGGAGCACGGGTCCGGTCGGGGAATGTAGCCCCGGATGCGTGCGCGCCGCCACTGGCGCGACTCGCGTCGCAGAGCGGAGCCTTTACAGCCGCGGGGTCGGCCCATCATGATGAACGGACTCCGTCCTCGGTCCCACCCGTCCCCGCCAGGTTCCCTCATGCAGATCCGCATCCTGCGAAACGAGTGCTGCGGCAACGGCACGTGCGTCGAGCTCGCGCCGGGCGTGTTCGCGCTCGACTCGAAGAACCGCGCCGTCGTGCTCGATCCCGAGGCCGAGCCCGCCGCGCAGGTCATGGATGCGGCCGAATCCTGCCCCTGTTCGGCGATCCAGGTGCTCGACGACGAGGGCGAGATCGTCTTCCCGTGAACCGCCGCACGCTCGCGCTCCTGCCCGAGCGCTTCGCGATCTGCCGCTTCGCCCCCGACGCACCGCTGCCCGCATGGGTATTCCACGCCTCGCAGACCACGTGGAGCCTGACGCGCACGCCGCACGAGCTCTCGCTGGTCTGCCCCGAGTACGACCTGCCGCCCTCGGTCGACCGCGACGTGCAGCGGAACTGGCGCGCCTTCGCGCTGGATGGACCGATCCCGTTCGACGAGACCGGCGTTCTGGTGGCGCTGGTGCAGCCGCTCGCCGAGGCCGGCGTGCCGGTGTTCGCGCTCTCGACGTACGACACGGACCTGCTGCTCGTCCCCGGCGCCCGGCTCGCAGACGCGCGCGCCATGCTCGCGCGCACGCACGAGGTCCGCGAGGCCTGAGCGGCCGCGCCGCTCACTCCGGGCGGTGGTAGAGCGAAGGCTCGGCGGTGCCGTGGGCGCGCGCGAGCAGTTCGGACACGGTGACGATCCGGTAGCCGAGCCGCTCGAGCCAGTCCAGGATCCGCGGCAGCACCGCGAGCTGCGCACCGCCGCCGCCGTACCATGGGTGCACGACGAGGATCGAGCCGGGCCCCAGCCACAGCACGGTGCGCGCCGCGAGGCTGTCGGGATCCGTGACGCCGGGGAAGTCGTACTCGAGATCCACGTCGAAGAGCGCGACCGTGCGGCGGTCGCGCCGCAACTCGGACACCATGAGCGAATCGTACGCACCGAACGGCGGACGAAAGAGCGGACGCCCCTTCGCCCCCAGCGCGTGCAGGAGCGAATCGGAGCGCGCGAGTTCCGCGTGCCGAGCCGGCGCCGCCAACGTGTCGAGCCGCGGGTGCGACCAGGAGTGGTTCGCGATCTCGTCGCCGGCGGCGAGCAACCGCTTCGCGATCTCCGGCCGACGCGCGAGCTCCTCGCCGATCAGGAAGAACGTGCCGTGCGCGTTCCGGCTCGCCAGCAGCGCGAGCAGCGAGTCGGGCGAGTCGTTCGCGCCGGGACCGTCGTCGAAGCTGAGCGCGACCAGGCGGTCGGCGGTGTGCACGCGCGCGAACGGGACGCCCGGCGCCGGACGCACGCGCGCCGCAACCGGCCCCGCGCCGGCCAGCGCGAGCGCGCAGAGAAACGCCGTCCACCGCGCGCAGCGGTGGACGGCGTGGGGAACGTGCCGCGGGCGGGCCGGGATCATCCGCCGCCGCCGGCCGCGGGCACGGTGCCTTCGGCGTAGGCGCGCATGAGCTCGTCCAGCACGGCCTTCGACGGCCGTACGGTCTCGAGCGGCAGCGACGCCAGCGGCGTGTCGACGACGTTCAACTCGACGTCGAACGGCCGCGTGCCCGGGTTCACGTAGAGCAAGCCGGTGATCAACCGGTTCTCCTCGCGCGATTCGCGGATCGTGCGCCACGCGAGGTCGGAATCGGTCGGGTCGTAGTCGGCCGCGAGCTTCTTGAGCACGATGCGCGAGCCGTCCGGCATCGACACGTCGCGCGTGGTGCCGGGTTCGTAGTCCACCGTGATGTCCTCGAAGTACGGCACGTACTCGATGTCGTGCAGCGGTGCGTCGTGCTCCTTCACCGCCGCGTACGACTTGGTGGAGCCCTCGTGGTCGGCGAACGTGACGCACGGGCTGATCACGTCGATCACCGCGGTGCCGCGGTGCGCGAACGCCGCCTTGAGCAGCGGGCGCAGCTGCTTCTGGTCGCCCGAGAACGAGCGCGCCACGAACCCGCAGCCCAGCTCCATCGCCAGCGCACAGAGATCGATCGGATTGAGCCGGTTGGCCTCGCCGCTCTTGCGCGTGCTGCCGATGTCGGCGGTGGCCGAGAACTGGCCCTTCGTGAGTCCGTACACGCCGTTGTTCTCGACGATGTAGACCACCGGCACGTTGCGGCGCACGAGGTGCACGAACTGGCCGATGCCGATGCTGGCCGTGTCGCCGTCACCCGAGACGCCGATCAGCGTCAGCTCGCGGTTGGCGGCGTGCACGCCCGTGGCGATGCAGGGCATGCGGCCGTGCACGGCGTTGAAGCCGTGCGAGTGGCCGAGGAAGTAGGCCGGCGTCTTGCTCGAGCAGCCGATGCCCGAGAGCTTCGCGACGCGGTGCGGCTCGAGGCCCGCTTCCCACGCGGCCTGGATGATGCCGCCGGTGATCGCGTTGTGCCCGCATCCCGGGCAGAGCGTGGTCTTGCTGCCGTCGTAGTCCGCGCGCGTCAGGCCGACGCGGTTGGTGGGCTGGCCCGCGGGGGGCGTCGTCGTGGCGCTCATCGGGCGGCTCCCTGCGGCGCGCGCTCCTGCGCGAGCACGCCGTCGATCACGGTCTGCGCATCGAGCGGCAGGCCGATGTAGTGCAGCACGGACTTGACGCGGTCCGCGCACTCGGGAACTTCGGTGCGGATCCGGTCGGCCAGCTGGCCGTCGCGGTTCTGCTCGATGACGTAGACGCGGTCGTACTTCTTCACGAACGCGTGCACGTCGGGCGAGAGCGGCAGCGCGCGCACCCGCAGGTACGACACGGGCACGTCCTGCGCGGCGAGCTCGTCCACCGCCTCGAGCATCGCCCAGTGCGACGAGCCGTAGGCGATCACGCCCACCGAGGCGCCCTTCGCCTCGCGCACCTCCGGAGCCGGCACCAGCGTGCGCGCGTTCTCCATCTTGCGGCGCAGCCGGTCGAGGACCGTGACGTAGGCCTGCGGATTCTCGGTATAGCGCGCCTGCTCGTCGTGCCCCGAACCGCGCGTGAAGTAGGTGCCCTTCCAGTTCTTCGTGCCCGGCACCGTGCGGTAGGGAATCGCGTCGCCGTCGACGTCCTTGTAGCGCTCGAACTTCGCGATCTTCTCGAGCTCGGCGTCGGTCAGCACCTTGCCGCGGTCCCAGGGCTTGTCGGGATACTCGAACGGCTCGCTCATCCAGTTGTTCATGCCGAGATCGAGGTCGCTCAGCACGAACAACGGGCACTGCAGCCGCTCGGCGAGGTCGAATGCCTTCCACCCGAACTCGAAGCACTCGCGCACCGAACCCGGCAACAGCACCGGGAACTGGGTGTCGCCGTGCGAGATGTTCCACGCGAACGACAGGTCGCCCTGCGCCGTGCGCGTCGGCAGGCCGGTGCTCGGACCCACGCGCTGCACGTCCCAGACGACCGCGGGGATCTCGGCGTAGTAGCCGTAGCCGAAGAACTCGGCCATGAGCGAGATGCCCGGACCCGAAGTCGCGGTCATCGCCCGCGCGCCGGCCCAGTTCGCGGACAGCACCATGCCGATCGCGGCGATCTCGTCCTCGGCCTGGATCACCGCGTACGTCGCCTTGCCCGTCTGCGGATCGCGGCGGAAGCGCTCGAGGTAGCCGCCCAGCGACTCGATCAGCGACGTGGACGGCGTGATCGGGTACCAGCTCACCACCGTGACGCCGCCGAACATCGTGCCCAGCGCGCCCGCGGAGTTGCCGTCGATCAGGATCTTGCCCGCGGTCAGGTCGCGGCGCTCGACGCGGAACGGATCGCGCTTCTCGAGGTTCGCCTTCGCCCACTCGGCGCCCGCGGTGACCGCGGCCTGGTTGAGCGCCAGCGCCTTGGGCTTCTTGCCGAGCTGCGCCTGGAGCGCGCGCTCGATCTCGGCGACCTCGATCCCGAGCAGGTGCCCGACCACGCCGACGTAGATCATGTTGATCACGAGCCGGCGCAGCTTCACGTCGGTGGTGATCGGCTCCATGAGCTTCTGCATCGGCACGCGGTGCACGAAGCGGTCGGCGGGCACGTCGGGGATCTTGATCGCGTCGTTGACGACGATCACCGACCCGGGGCCCATCGTGGCCACGTCGTCGGCCGCGGTCTCGGGGTTCATCACCACGAGCACGTCGTTGCGCGCCCGGCGGGCGATGTAGCCCTTCTCGCTGACCCGGATCGTGAACCAGGTCGGCAGGCCGGCGATGTTGGACGGAAAGAGGTTCTTGCCGCTCACCGGGATGCCCATCTGGAGGATCGCGCGCAGCAGCACGTTGTTGGCGGTCTGGCTGCCGGATCCGTTGACGGTGGCGACGTGGATGCTGAAATCGTTGACCAAGGCTGTCCGGGCCGGTTCCGGCCCGCTCCTGACGGTGGCCGATGGAGGGCGCGCCCGTGCACGTCCGCGCGGCGCACCTCCGGCGCGCGAACGCGTGCGGCGAAAGGGCGACGGTACGGGCCGACTCCCGGGGGGTCAAGTTCCGGCCCCGAAAAACGCGGATGTAACACGCGCGCACCGCACGGAGAACCGCGTCGCGATCCGGGCGCGTGCGCGTTGAGCGGGCGGCGACATGGAGTTGCGAGGCGCGCAACCCCGCGCGCACGCGCCGCGTAATTGCGGGCGTGAACCTTCTCGCGGGCGATCCGCTTGACCCGAAGGACGGAAGTCCTATCGTCGGGTCCATGTCCACCCACTCCTCCATTCGCGTCGAACCGAGCGCCGAGCTGCTGGCGGCCTCGCGCAAGTGGCTCGAGCCCGTGCGCACCGCGCTGGGCCCGGAGTTCCTCGCCGCCTACCTGACCGGCAGCGCGCTGATGCAGGGCTTCGACCCGGCGCACTCGCGCATCAACGTGCTCGTGGTCGCCCGCACACTCGAACCGGAGGTGCTCGACCGGCTCGGCGCCGCGATCCCGGTCACGCGCAAGGCGCCGCACTTCGACCCGCTCTTCATGACGCGCGACCAGATGCTCAAGTCGCTCGACGTGTTCCCGATCGAGTGGCTCGACCTGCTCGAGCGCCACCTGCGGCTCGAGGGTGAGGACGTGTTCGCGGGCGTCGACGTGCCGCGGACCTGGCTGCGGCTGCAGTGCGAGCACGAACTGCGCGGCAAGCACCTGCGCCTGCGCCACGAGTACCTCGCGTCGGCCGGCCGCCCCGAGCGGCTCGCCGAGGTGCTCACGCGCATCACGAGCGGTTTCCAGGCGCTCTACCGCACGCTGCTGCGGCTGCGCGGCGAAGATCCGCCGGCCAGCTCCGAGCGCGCGATCGAGCGCGTCGCGGAGCTGTACCAGCTCGACGCGCGCGCGCTGCTCGAGGCGCATCACGTGCGCCGGAGCGCGAAGTCCAAGGATGCGGCCGCCGTGCGCGAGCACTATCGATCCTTCCTCGTCCAGATCGAGAAGCTGGTCGGGAAGATCGACGGACTGCGCATTCCATGAACGCTCGGCGCGCGAGTGCGCGCCGGTGGGGTTTCGTGGCCGCGTGCGCGCTCGCACTGTGGCTCGCGGTCCCGGCCCGCGCGCAGGAGGACCTCTCGGGCATCCCGGCGTATGCCGGGTACGTCACCGATTCCGCCGCCGTGATCGGGGCGCAGCGCTCGGCGCAGCTCGAGAGCTACCTCGACCAGCTGCAGCGGAAGACGGGCGTCCAGTTCGCCGTGCTCACGGTCCCGAGCACTCACGGCGAAGACCCCGACCAGTACAAGGTGCGCGTCTTCAAGGCGTGGGGCATCGGCGCGAAGGGCCGCGACGACGGCCTGCTGCTGCTCGTCGCCATGGAGGAACACCGCGTCGTCTTCGAGACCGGCTACGGACTCGAGGGCACGCTGCCCGACGGCTGGCAGTCGCGCATGCTGCGCGACCTTCTCGTGCCGCGCATCCGCGCGGGCCGGACAGCGGACGGCATCACCGTCGCGGTGCTCGCGACGGCGAAACGCATCGCGGACGAGAAGGGCGTCACGCTCGAATGGACGGGTGACGCGCTGACCTACGACGCGCCGCGCTCGGGGCCGAGCCGCTTCGAGCTCGCGTTCATCGCCGCATGGGTCATTCTCGCCCTCATCATCGTGGTCTTGAACGCCACGCGCGGTGGCGGCGGCCGAGGCGGCCGTCGCGGCGGTGGCGGTTGGGGCGCCTACGGCCCGTGGATCGGCGGCGGCGGCATGGGCGGCGGCTGGGGTGGCGGATTCGGCGGTGGCGGCGGTGGCGGTGGCGGATCGTTCGGCGGTTTCGGTGGTGGCAGCAGTGGTGGAGGTGGCGGCGGCGCGAGCTGGTAGCTCGCCCCCGTGTCCGGGGCATGGCCCCTTCGAAAAGGAGATTCCCGAGATGAAAGCCGGTGTGATCGGACTCGTGATCGTCGTCGTCCTCCTGCTGGGGCTCGGCGGCTGCGTCGCGGGCAGCTACAACAAGCTCGTGGCCGGCAAGGCCGAGGTCTCCAACAAGTGGGCGCAGGTGGACAACCAGCTGCAGCGCCGCAACGACCTGATCGGCAACCTCGTCGAGAGCGTGAAGGGCGCCGCCGGGCAGGAGCAGGCGGTGTTCGGCGAGATCGCCAACGCGCGTGCGGCGATGGCCGGCGCGAAGTCGCCGCAGGAAGGCATCGCGGCGGCGCAGGGCATGGACAACGCGATCGGGCGGCTGCTCGTCGTGGTCGAGAACTACCCGCAGCTGCAGAGCGAAGGTGCGTTCCGCCAGCTGATGGACGAGCTCTCGGGCACGGAGAACCGTCTCGCGACCGAGCGCATGCGCTACAACGACACGGTGAAGACCTACAACATCCTCGTGCAGAGCTTCCCGATGAACCTCTTCGCCGGGGCGTTCCACTTCGAGCCGGCGCCGAATTATCCCGTCCCCGAGGCGGCGAAGGCGGTGCCGAAGGTCGACTTCAGCGGCCTGCGCGCGCCCGCCGGCGGCACCGCCCCGGCGCCCGCGAAGCCCTGACCGATCGCTCCTCCACCACGCGCGACGGGGCCCGGCGAACGCCGGGCCCCGTCGTGTTTCCGCGGACGCGCGCCTACGCCGCCCGCGCGTGCACCGGCCTCCGGTCCTCGAGGCAGCCGGCGAGCGCGGCGGCCACCGGCGGATCGAGCGCCGGTCCGACCCACGAGAGCGCCGTGCGCCAGCTTTCGAGCACGCTGCGGCCGCCACCGCGGCCGACCTGGTAGCGCACGCAGACGCCGGCGACGAGTGCGGCGCGCCGCGCGGCGGGCGTCGGGGCCGCGTCGACGTCGAGCGACTCGGCGCGATCGCAGAGCTCGCGCAGCTCGCGGACGCGATCGGTGGGATCGCGCTGCTCGAGCCCGGCGAGTTCGAGGCGCCCCGGCTCGCCCCACGTCCACGGGCCGAACGCCACCGCGTGCCGCAGCAGCGTGCGCTCGCGTTCGGGCAGTGCCAGCGCCTCGGCGGCGCGCTCCGCGAACCGGCCCGCCTCGGCCGCCGCCGCGCGTGCCCGCGGCGTGGCGTGCGCGTGCTCGGCCGCCAGTTCGAGCGAACGCTCCTGCGACTCGCGGAACCGTGTCGCGTTCCGCACCGCGTTCGCCGCCATCTCGCAGAGCAGCCCGAGGGCGTCGCGATCCGCGGCGCCCCACGACGTCCCGTCCGCGCGATCGTCGGCGAGCAGCACCGCTTCGAGTCCCTGCGTCCCGCGCAGCGGCGCGACCAGCGCGACGCCGGCGCACGCGAGCGGCCCGCATTCCGCGCGGCGGCCGTTCGATCCGCGCTCCAGCTCGTGCGCGGCGAGCGGGCGCCCGATCGCGCCGAGCAGCGTGGCCAGCTCACCTCCCGCCGGAAGCGAGAGGCCGGCGAACGCGTCCGGCCGTTCGCCGCGCGTGGCGCGCGGCGTGTACGTGGTGTCACCGGCGGGCGCCAGCAGCGCCACCGTGCGCGCGCCCAGCAGCGACTGCGCGGCGACCAGTACGCGCTCGGCGAGCACGTCCGGGTCGAGCGTCGCGTGCAGCTCGCGGCCCGCGGCGAGCGCGAGCTCGCGCAGGCGCCGCTCCTGCTGGAGGTCGCGATGCGCGCGCCGCGCCTCTTCCTGCACGCGATCCACCTCGCGCTCGAGCGACGTCGCCCGCTGGCGTTCGGCCCGCGCCGCGCCCGAGCGCGCGAGCAACCGCCGGCAGCGTGCGACCAGTTCGCGGGGCGAGAACGGCTTGGACAGGAAGTCGTCGGCGCCGCGCGAGAGCCCTTCGATGCGCACCTCGGTCTCGCCGGAAGCGGACACGAACACGATCGGCACCGACGGATCTTCCGCGTCGTGCCGCAGCCACTCGCACACCTCGAACCCGTTCTTGCGCGGCATCTGCACGTCGAGCACGACCAGGTCCGGTCGCTCGGCCAGCGCGCGGCGGATCGCCTCGTCACCGTCCACGGCCGTGACGACGCGGAACCGCTCGTTGGCGAAGGCGAGCGTCATCAGCTCGAGCACGCGCGCGTCGTCCTCGGCGATCAGGACGAGCGGCGCGGCCATCTGGCGCGAACCGGGCGACTGCGAGAGATACGGGATCATGTCGGGGGCCTGGGGTCCTCGGGTGTCGGAGCGATGGAGTTCAGCGCGGGAGGAGCTTGAGCAGTCGCGAGGCTTCGAACGGCTTGCGCAGGAGAGCCGTCGCGCCGGCACCCTGGGCTTCGCGCTCGTCGTTGGCGTCGCGCGTCAGCACGATGCACGGCGGCGCGGGATCGATCTGCTGCAACGCGTACAGCAGGCGGCCGACGTGTCCGGCGCCCTGCGCGTCCGGCAGGGCGAAGTCGGCGCAGACGAGCGCCCACGGGCCACGATCGAGCTCGGCCCACAGGTCGGCGGCGAGTTCGACCTGCTCGACGAGATAACCTTCCTTCTCGAGCAGCCGCGCGAGGAAGATGCGCGCGACGAGCGAATCGTCCGCGACGAGCGCGCGCCGTACCGAGCGCTTCTCGGGCGCGCGCGGCGCGGCCGGGGACGCCTGCGCGGCGCGCGGCGCGGGCGGCGCGGGCGCGACTTCGGGCGCGGGCGGCGGAGCGAGTTCGGGCTCGGGCGCGACGACCCACTCCGTGGGCGTGGGCGCGGGTTCCTCCGCACGCTCGACCGGTTCCGGCGCCACCGGATCGTCCACCGGCGTCGCGGGTGCCACGGCGAGTTCGGGCGCCGGCGCCTCGACGACCTCGGGCTCGGGCGCCGCGACGACGTCCGGCGCGGGCATCTCGACGACGGCTTCCGGCTCGACCTGCGGCGCGGGTTCGGGCTCCCGCTCGGTGACGGGCACGAGCCCCGGCAACAGCACTTCGAGCGCGGCGTCGATCATGTCGGGCAGCGCGAGCTCCGGCGCGGGATCGGGCACGGGCAGCGGCAGCGGTTCGTTCGCGACGGCCGGCTCGGCGGCCGGCGCGTCCGCGGCGGGCGACGGATGCACGACGCGCGGGAGGTCGTGTCCGCGTTCGTGCCGCAGGTACTCGAGCGCACGTTCGACCGCATCGGCGAGCGATTCGCCGGCCGGCGCGGGCGCGGGCGCCGAAAGCGGCGCGGGCGCGGTCGCGATCACGGCGGGCGGCGTCGCTTCCACCTTCTCGTACGCGGCGGCCGAAAGGCGCGGGCGCGGCGTCGGCGGCGCGACGTCGGGCGCGGCCACGCCGCGCAGCAGCCATGCCGGGTCGAGCACCCAGTACCGCTCGCCCGTCTCGACCACGATTTCGTGCGTCGCGCCGGCGAACGGTCCCTGCACCTCGGCCTCGCGCGGGCTGGCGGCGATGCGCCAGACGATGCGGTCGGCGACGAACCACGCACGCGCGAGCCCGATCGCGACGAGCGCGGCGGGCAGTTCGATGCCGAGCGGCGTGCCCGCCGAGAGCGGCGCCAGGCGCGGCTCCTCCAGGCGCTCGATCTCGTGCGGCGCGAACATGCGCAGCCGCGCGACCGAGTGCCACGGCAGCGCGACACCGTAGCGGCCCTGGCGCAGCAGCAGGAACGAAGGCCGCTCCGTGCGCACCGGGATCCGGATCGTCCAGCGGCCGTCCGCTTCGCGGCCGAGGCTGCCCTCGGCCGCCGCGAGCACGGCGCCGGCAGGACCGATGCCGCCCTCGTGCGTCACCGCGACCGTGATCGCGAGCGCGGAGTCACGCAGCTCGAGCGTCACGCGCGGCGATTCGTCCACGCCGAGCCAGTCGACCGCCGCGCGCACCGCGCTGGCGACCGTGACGGTGAGCCGTGCGGCACGCGCTTCCGCGGGACCGGAGAGCACGAGGTCGGAGAACGCGTCCTCCACGGTGAGCGTCGGCGCGCCGGGCACGCCCGCGGGCACCGGCGTGCCCCAGTCGGTGCCGGCGAGCTGCAGCGCGATCGCGGCGAGCTCGCGGTCCGCGACCTGGAACGGCGCGATTTCGCCGGACTCGGCGGCGTCGCGGGCGATGCGGGCGATGCGTTCGGCGAGGTGCTCGACCTCGGCCGGGCGCGGCGCCGACGGGTGACGCTCGAGCTCGGCGAGCGCCGCCTCGAGTCCCGGCAGCGCCAGGAGCTGCGCGACCTCGCGCGCCGCGACGCGCGACGTCTCCGGCGCGTGCGCGACCAGCGCGGGGCGGATCACGTCGGTGAAGCCCGTGACGAGTTCGCGCGAACCGACGTTCGGGGCGCTCACGAACGTTCCTCCTCGCGCGAGTCGGGCTCGGGCACCGCCGCGGGCGCGTCGCCACCGGTTTCGGCGTCCTCGAGCAGGTGCAGTTCGTGGAGCGCGCCCCGCGGGCGCGCCGGATCCTCGGCGCCGAGGCGCACGACGAGCGCCTGCGCTTCCGTCGATTCCTCGGAGACGCGGCGCGCGAGCCGTTCGGCGGCGCGCGACGCGCGCTCGCCCGCGGCGGAGAGCCGCTCGCCCTTGCGGGCCGCGTCCTGGACCATCTCGCGCACGCGATCCATGAGCCGCTGCGCGTCGTCGAACGCGCGCGCCTGCACGTTGGCGGGCGCCGCGGGCGCGGGCGCCGCCTCGAGCCGCGACAGCGCCTGTTCGCGCGCCACGCGCATGCGCTCGCCGGCCTCGGCCACGGCGCCCTCGACGTCCATCGAGAGCTGCGTCGTGCGGTCGGTCGCTTCGCGCACCTCGACCACCAGCTGCTTGAGTTCGGCCGCGAGGTCTCCCGTCGGGCCCTCCTCGCGCGGGCCGCCCGCCACCGCGTGGATGGCCACGAGCGTCGCGCGGTTCGCGAGCTGCTGCACGAGCGCCGCGACGTCCTGGATGCGCAGCATGCCGCGGCCGATCGCGTCCACGCTCTCGCGCGACGCCGTGACGAGCGCCTCGAGCGCCTCGCGCGTCGACTCGCCGGCCGCCGTCGCGGCCTCCGGCGGCGCCGCGCCCATCGCCACGAGCGCGCCCTGCAGCTCGCCCGAGAGGCGCTGCAGCTCGCGCACGGTGGTCAGCATCGCGGTCGACTCGACGAAGCCGCGCTCGGCCTGTTCCGCCGACTCCTGCGCGTCGGCCAGCGCCGCCGCCAGTTCCGCGGCGACCTGGCGCGCGGCCTGCGCGTTCTGCTCGTCGACGCCCGCGCGGCGCGTGAGGCCGCGGCCCAGCGTCTCGCTCGCGAGCGCGAGCGCGCCGCCGGAGATCGCGGGGGCCTCCCAGTGCTCGGTGCGGACCCACTGCTCCAGCGCCGCCTGCAGCGCCTGGATCTGCGTGCGCACGTGCTCGAGTTCCTCGGCGGCATGCGCGGTCTGGCGCTGGCGGCCGAGCAGCGACTGCGTCACGTCGGTCAGTTCGGAGAGCTCGCCCCAGCCCGAGGCCGACGGCAGGCCGCGCAGCTCGACCACGCGGCCGGTGCGCATGCCGCGCAGCAGCCCGCGCAGGTGCGAGACGAGGTGATGGTCCATCCAGAACGCCAGGACCATGCCCGCGAGCACCGCGGCGAACGCGACGCCGGCGAGCGAGGCATGCAGGTTCCCCTCGGCCACGGTCGTAGGCGCGGGAAGCGTGCCCAGCACCCAGAGCATCCCGACGCCGGCCACCACGCCGCCGCTCACGCAGGCCGCCCAGAGGCGCACGCGCAAGCCGACGTGCGACTCGCGCTCGGGCGGAGCCGCCGGTGCCGGTGGCCGTGGTGTCGGTGTGGTGGTCATGGATGCTCAGCTCCCGGGAACGAGTGGTCCTTCACCGATACAACAAGGCAATCCACATGCCTTTGCGCGCGCCGTCGCGTTCTTTCCGCGCGCGTCACCCGGGCGGCCGGGCGGGAATCCCCACGTTGCACGTCGCGAGTGTGCCGCGAAACGGGTGCGCCGCGCCATCCCCATGGCGCGCACCCCGCTCGCGGCTCCGTCGCGAGCGGAGTGCGGCGCGCCCACGTCGGGGCATTGCGCGCTGCACGGGACGCCGTGCGGGTCGGATCACCCGAGGCGCGTCGGCGACACCCCCGGCCGGCGGGGTGGAATCGGGGCATTCCACCCGCCGGGCGGGGGCGTTGCCGCCAAGTTCCAGTGGTCGCGCCCCTTGTTCGGCGGGTGCGAGCGAAGCCGCTGCGGCACTTGGACTGGAGAGGGACCTTCGGAGCGCTCGTTCGCGCTCTGGCACAACCGATGCTGCTTCTCCGTACCGGAAGTGCACCGCACCCTCCGGGGCCGCTCGCCCGGCCCCGGAATCCAGGAGATCGGGATGAACCCTCGCCACTATGTCGATCTGAAGGACGCGAGCCGCGACCTGCAGCCCACGTACTACTTCATGATCAACTGTCTCCTCTACAGCCGCATGGAGACGGGGCTCGTCTCGAACCAGGACTGCTACGACGAGGACGTCAACGTCTACCTCGCGCACCTGCTCCACTCGTTCATCAACCCCGAGTACGTCGAGCAGTCCCGCAAGTTCCTCTCGAAGTACGACACCGACGTCTTCCGCCGCCTCGCCACGTCCACTGACGCGCGGCTCAAGTACCAGATCTACAAGACCAACGCCGACTTCCTGCTGGTTTCGATCGGCATCTTCGACCAGCCGATCACCGGCAGCGCGTCGCGCACCCGGCTGCAGCCGAGCGAAGAGGCCTACATCGGCCGCGGCAAGACCTACTACCACTTCGCCTACACGTACTCGCAGCAGATGCACCGCAAGAACGCGGGCGTCTCCGAGGTGCTCGAGAAGCTGTCGACCGGCTTCGAGAAGTACCTGCGGATCCTCTCGCACATGCGCGGCGAGTACCTCGACCTCATGAAGCGCTTCTCGAGCGGCGAGGTCTATCACCTCGAACGTTCGATCGACGAGCACTCGCAGCAGGAGCTCCTGCGCGTGAAGCAGGACGAGCTGCTCGAGCTCTACACCGTGTGGCAGCAGAAGCCCGACGCGAACGTGCAGGAGAACCTCGAACGCGTCGTGAGCGAAATCCGCCAGCTGAACCCCACGTTCAAGTTCGAACTGCCCCGCCGCTGACGACACGCCCGACGGACGTGCCCGGGAGTGCGTCCCGGCGCGGAGCACCCGACGGCCCCGGAGCGATCCGCTCCGGGGTCGTTCGGCTTCCGGGCCCGCTGGTGCGAGCGGATTCGCATCAAATCCGCCTGCGGGCGCTCCCGGGCAGGAATCCGGGCCGGAAAACGTCACGCCGGTGACAGGAAGTCGTAGACGGATCGTCAGCCGCACGAGCATCCTAAGAGGCACGAGTTTTCCCGGCCGGGCCGCGGCGTCGTCCATCCTTCGCCGTCGGGAAGCACCGCGAGACCCCCGGGACGATCGAATGCACGGATCCACGTCGAACCACGCCTTCCCCGAGGGATCTGCCATGCACCTTCGTCACCGCATCGCCGCAACGTTCGCCGCCTGCGTCGCCCTCGTCCTCGTGGCGGGCGCCGCGTCCGCGCAGGTCGCGCTCGACCCGGTCGACATCGCCGTCGGTTCGGCGGGACACGGCAAGGTGCGCCTCACGCTGACTGCCGGAGCGAGCGGCGCGCCGGGCGGGTTCGAGGTCTGCTACATGCCGCTCACCGAGTTCATCGCCGCCGGCTCCCGCTGGCCCGACGCGGGCTGGCTGCCAGGCGAAGGCTGGGTCGACTACACCGGCACCGGGACGCTCCACACCTGGGGCTCGACGACGATCGACTTCACGCTCGATCCGAACCAGTCGGCCGACATCGAGATCGGTTCGGCCTACGACGAGTCCGGCGTGTCAGGCACGACCACCGAGGAGCTCGTCTCCGCGACCGAGTACGTCTTCACCGTGTACGCGCTTCCGGGCGCGACGGCCGCGAAGAGCTCGCTGTCCTCGAACAAGCAGTGCTCGACGACGTCGCAGGGCAGCGGCTGCACCTACACGCAGGGCTACTGGAAGACGCACACCAACCCCGGCGACTGGCCGGTGACGTCGCTCACGCTGGGCACGGTGACCTACTCGCAGGCGCAGCTGATCGCCATCCTCGACCAGCCCGTGGCCGGCAACGGTCTCGTCTCGCTCGCGCGCCAGCTCATCGCGGCGAAGCTCAACATCGCGGCCGGTGCCAGCGCGAGCGGCGTCTCGGGGACGATCGCGGCGGCGGACGCGGCGATCGGCGGGCTCGTGGTGCCCTCGGTCGGCAGCGGCTCCCTCGCGCCGGGCGGCACGTCGGCCTGGACGCAGACGCTGGACGACTACGACAACGGCTACGGCGGCGTGCCGCACTGCGGCACCACGCCCGTGCACTCGACCAGCTGGGGCGGCATGAAGTCGCTGTACCGCTGAGTCGAACCGGTCCTCGACGCGAAACCGAAGCGGCCGTCCCCGTGCGGGGACGGCCGCTTTTGTTCGCTCCGGATCGCGCTCAGGTCCGCGCCAGCTCGTCGTCCGCCCAGTGCGGCGGGCGCACGAACTGCGGCACCGCGGGCTCGTCGGCGAGCACCATGCCGCACCACTCGCCCGGCGTGGACCACAGCACTTCGAGCGCGTCGTAGGCGCGGTCGAAGCGCGCGCCGTAGACCGGCCGGCCCCACGAGCGCAGCAGCATGCCGGGCGCCGAGCGCGTGCGCAGGCAAGAGATCCAGCGGCGTGCGCGCTCGACCAGGAGCGACGGCGTGTCCGCGCACTCCACCGCGAGCACGAGGCCGTGCGAGGCCTGCATGCCCCAGAGCCCGAGACCCGCGGCACCCCAGTAGCGCAGTTCGGCACCGTCGACGGTGAGCGCGGGGGTCATGCGCGGCAGGAACTGGGCGCGGACGCGCTCGAAGAACTCGCGCGAGAACGTGGCGGCGCGGAACGATTCGCGCGGCGCCGGCTCGCCGGCAGCGGGAAGACTCCACGACTCCATGCGGCGCCGGGCGCTCTGCTCCACGGATGCGCGCAGGATCGGATTGCCTCGACGACTCCCGATGGACCGCACGGGCACCTCCTCGCATGGAAGGTCGGACCGGAACGCGGACGAAGGGAAGCAACTTCCTGGGGCCGGCGCCGGGACGAACGCGAGGCGTCCGCCACGACGACGCGCGCACCTTAGCCGAGCGCGGTGCGCGATGCAGTCCGAAACTGATGAAAACGACGCGGGATTCGCGGCAGGGCCGGCGCGCGGCCCCGCCGGGCCGTCACCTCGCCTCGTAGTTCGGGGCTTCCTTGGTGATCTTCACGTCGTGCGGGTGGCTCTCGCGCAGGCCCGCGCCGCTGATCCGGACGAAGCGCGCCTGCGTGCGCAGCTCCTCGATCGTGCGCACGCCGCAGTAGCCCATGCCCGCGCGCAGGCCACCGACCAGCTGGTAGACCGTCGCGGCCAGCGCGCCGCGGAACGGTACGCGGCCCTCGATCCCCTCGGGGACGAGCTTGGAGAGCTCGTCGGTGTTCTCCTGGAAGTAGCGCTCGCGGCTGCCGCGCGCGGCGGCCATCGCCGACAGCGAACCCATGCCGCGGTAGACCTTGTACTGGCGGCCCTCGTACAGGACGGTCTCGCCCGGGCTCTCCTCGGTGCCGGCGAACAGCCCGCCGATCATGACCGTGTGCCCGCCCGCGGCGATCGCCTTCACCACGTCGCCGGAGTACTTGATGCCGCCGTCGGCGACCACCGGCACGCCGGTGCCCTCGAGCGCACGGGCCGCGGCGAGGATCGCGGTCACCTGCGCCATGCCGGCGCCCGTGACGACGCGCGTCGTGCAGATCGCGCCCGGGCCCATGCCCACCTTCACCGCGTCGGCGCCCGCGTCGGCCACCGCCTTCGCGCCTTCGGCCGTCCCGATGTTGCCCACCACCAGGTCGGCGTCGCGGATCGCCGCACGCAGCGCGCGCGCCGCCTCGAGCACGCCGGCGCTGTGACCGTGCGCGCTGTCCACGACCAGCGCGTCCACGCCGCAGCGCACCAGTTCCTGCGCGCGCTCCAGGTAGTCGCCGGCCGCGCCCACCGCGGCCGCGACGCGCAGCCGCCCGAGGGCGTCCTTGCTCGCGAACGGGTGGCGGATCCGCTTCTCGATGTCCTTCACCGTGATGAGTCCACGCAGGCGGCGGTCGTCGTCCACGACGGGCAGCTTCTCGATCCGGTGCTTCGCGAGGATGTCGCGCGCCTGCTCGAGCGTGGTCCCGACCGGGGCCGTGACGAGCCGCTCGCGCGTCATCACCTCGGAGACGCGGCGGCCGTGGTCGTCCTCGAAGCGCAGGTCGCGGTTCGTCAGGATCCCGACCAGCTTCCCGTCCTCGGTGATCGGTACGCCCGAGATGTGGAAGCGCGCCATGATCGCGTGCGCCTCGGCGATCGTCGCCGACGGCGCCAGCGTGATGGGATCCACGATCATGCCGCTCTCGGAGCGCTTCACGCGGTCCACCTGCGCGCACTGCTCCTCGATCCCGAGGTTCTTGTGGATCACGCCGATTCCGCCCTCGCGCGCGATCGCGATCGCCAGCGCGGCCTCGGTCACCGTGTCCATCGCCGCGCTCACGATCGGCACGCGCACGGGAATGTTGCGCGAGAAGCGCGAGCTCGTGTCGACGTCGCGCGGGTGATGGGCCGAATAGCGCGGAACCAGCAGGACGTCGTCGAAGGTGAGGGCCTCGGGCCCGACCTTGTCGCCCCAATCGACGCGGTCGCTCACGGTCATCCCTTTCCCGAAACGACGAAGCCGCAGCGGCGACGCTGCGGCTTCGTCCAGCTCATCGTGCCCGGGGAGGCGTGCCTCCGGGCTTCTTCCCGACCCTGAAATCGTAGTAGTAGTGCCCGCCGAAGCGGAACTCCACGGCGTGCGGAGTGCCGTTGAATCCCGACGGGAACTGGTCGTCGCGCTTCGCGAAGGCGGTGTGATAGGCGACCGTCCACTCGAGCGACGTGTTCGGGAGCGAACGCATGAAGCGCTCGATGCCGTACTCGGCGGTCGCGCCCAGGTACAGGCCCTGGTGCAGGTCCTTGGTCGCCGGATCCTTGAGCACCTTGCGATGGTTCTGCACGACGACGCGATAGAGCGCCGGGCCGACACCGAAATGCCAGTTCCAGTTCGCCTTGCCACCCATGCGCTGGAGCTGCGCGTTGGCGCCGACCATCTGCGCCAGCATGAAGTTCTTGTCCGGCTCGCTCGGGAAGTTGGGGTCCACGAACGGCGCCTTCGTGCCGGTGCGATACGAGTTCCACGCGAAGTACGGGCTCACCTGCCAGCGCCAGTGAGGCGAGGCGACGTAGCGGTAGCTGCCCTCGAACACGAGGCGCGGCTGGGCACCTTCGTGGTAGTCACCACCCGCGGCGATGTAGTTGCCGCCGAACTGCATGCCCACGGAGGCCCGGCCCGGACGCGCGCCCGAACGGGCTGCGGCGAGGGAATCGGCCTGCTGGGCATGGCTCACGGTCGCGTTCGCGATCAGGAGGATCGCGACGCCCGAGAGCAGGACGCGCCTGAACATGCGTGGGAGCTCCTCGTTCCACCTGGGGATACACCGTGCCCGGTGCTTCGAGCGCGGCACTATAGGGAGCGGTCCCACTCTGGTCAACACGCGCATCGACGCGACGTTGCCCGGACGGCGACCGGAGCGCGTCGGCGGCGTCGGCGGCACGTCGGGCGCGGCCCGGAGACCTGGGCGCAACCTCCGTTCCGCCAACACCGCCCGCGCTGGCACCGCGGTTGCGGAGACTCTCGCGGGGCTCTCCGACCGGGATCCCACCTCAAGAGCCGCAGCATTCCTCCCTCACCCCGACCCTCCGGCAGCATTCGTTCGCCCATTCGGGACGGGCCGCCAACCCGTCCCCGTCCCGGTCGGAGCGCCGTCCTCCCGGCGCCGCCAAAGCGCTGCGAGAACGAGCGAAATCCCGTACGGCACCGCGCGTTGACACTTCCGCGACCGGCCGCGTAGACTCGCCCACTCATTCTGTCCTGCGCACGCCGGGAGGGACGTATGCCTTCCCGGCGGTCGACCGTTTACGGGGGACCCCATGTTTCGCTCGGACCAGTGGAAGCTGGTGCTGGTGGTACTGGTGACGCTTGCCGCCGCCTGGTACCTCCTGCCCTCCTACCAGTTCTACTCGAAGACGCCCGCTCAGCGGGATGCGATGAATCCCGAGGCCCTGGCGAAGCTCCGCAAGGGCGCCATCCACCTCGGACTCGACCTCCAGGGCGGCCTGCAGCTGCTGCTCGAAGTCGACAAGTCCCGTCTCAGCGCCGCCGAAGCCAAGGACGCGACGGATCGTGCGATGGAGATCATCCGCAACCGTATCGACCAGTTCGGCGTCGCCGAGCCGCTGATCCAGCGCGAGGGCGAGGACCGCATCGCGGTGCAGCTGCCCGGACTCACGGACCGCGCCCGTGCGATCGAACTGATCGGCCAGACGGCACTGCTCGAGTTCAAGCTCGTGCGCACGCCCGAAGAGTCGCGATCGGCGTTCGAGCGGCTCGACAGCTACCTGTCGGCGCACGGTGAAACGAGCACGGACTCGCTGATCCGCAAGCATCCGCTCACCGGCCGCATGCTCGACGAGGGCTTCTTCCGCAAGGAAGAGGTCGCCACCGTCGAGAAGCTGCTCGCGAGCGCCCCGGTCGACACGATCCTGCCGGCCGACACGCAGCTCATGTGGGGCGACGCCGACACGCCGCGCCAGGGCATCACCGGCCGCGTCCTCTACGTGCTCAAGCGCGAGCCCGAGATGACCGGCGGCTCGGTCGCCAGCGCCGAGGCGCAGGTCGGCCTCGAAGCGACGAACCCCGGCGCGTGGGGCGTCAGCATGAAGATGACGCCGCGCGGCCGTTCGGACTTCGCGCGCGTCACCGCCGCCAACATCGGCCGCCAGCTCGCGATCGTGCTCGACGGCGTCGTGCAGTCGGCGCCCTCGATCCGCGACAAGATCCCCTCGGGCGACGCCTCGATCACCGGTGGCAACTTCAACATCAACACCGCCAAGGATCTCGCGATCGTGCTGCGTGCCGGCGCGCTGCCCGCTCCGGTCAGCATCCTCGAGGAGCGCACCGTCGGCCCGTCGCTGGGCGCGGACTCGATCCACTCGGGCGTCATGGCCGGCCTCGTCGGCACGGCGATGGTGGTGGCGTTCATGGTCATCTACTACCAGCTGTCGGGCGTCGTCGCCGTGATCGCGATGCTGCTCAACACGTTCTACGTCGTCGCGTGCCTCGCCGGCTTCGGCGCCACGCTGACGCTGCCCGGCATCGCCGGCCTCGTCCTCACCGTCGGCATGGCGGTGGACACGAACGTGCTGATCTTCGAGCGCATCCGCGAGGAACTGCGCGCCGGGCGCGCGATACGGCAGGCCGTCGAACTGGGCTACGACCGCGCCTTCCGCACGGTCTTCGACGCGCACTCGACCGCGATCATCAGCGGCCTGTTCCTCTTCCAGTTCGGCACGGGCCCCATCAAGGGATTCGCCGTGACGCTCATCACGGGTCTGGTGGCCAACCTGTTCACCGCGGTGCTCTTCACGCGCATGATCTACGACTTCTGGCTGAGCCGCGGCAAGGTCGAGCGGCTGAGCATCTGACGGACGAGAGGCCACCATGCTCCAGATCCTCCACGACACCAACATCCCGTTCATGAAGTACCGACGGGTGGCGTACGTCTTCTCGACCTTGTTCGTCCTCGCGACCGTCGCGTGGCTGGTCATGCACGGCGGTCCGCGCGAGAGCATCGACTTCAAGGGCGGCACGCTCCTGCAGGTCCGCACCGTTCCCTCCATGCCCGCCGAGGATTTCCGAGCGGCGCTGGACGCCGGTGGCCTGCACGGCGCCGAGATCCAGCAGATGACCGGCGACAACAAGGACGAGTACCTGGTCCGCGTCCCGGCCGAGACCCACGAGCCGTTCGCCACGATCCAGTCGTCGGTGGCCTCGCGTAAAGCGGGCTCCACGGCGGAGTTGCGCCGGATCGAAACCGTCGGCGCCAAGGTCGGCGGCGACCTGCGGCACAAGGCGCTCATGGCCATCCTCACCAGCCTCGGCGTGATTCTCGTTTACGTCGGGTGGCGGTATGAGTTTAAGTTCGCCTTCGGCGGCGTCGTCGCGCTCCTGCACGACGTGTTCGTGACCCTGGGATGCCTCATGTTCACCGGGCGAGAGGTCTCCCTGACGGTCATCGCCGCCCTGCTCACCATCGCCGGCTACTCGATCAACGACACCATCGTCGTGTTCGACCGCATCCGTGAACGCTCGAAGGCGCTCCGCAAGGAGACGCATTCGCGCGTGATGGACATCGCGGTGAACGAGACGCTGTCGCGAACCGTCATCACGGCCTTCACGGTCTTCCTGACGGCGCTCGCCCTCTTCATCTGGGGCGGCGAGGTCCTCCGCGACTTCTCGTTCGCGATGCTGGTCGGCACCGTGTTCGGCACCTACTCGTCCGTGTACGTCGCCAGCGCGCTGGCGCTCGACATCTGGATCTCGCTGGACCGCCGCAAGGGCATCCAGGCGGAATAAAGACGAAAGGTCGATCATGAAATTCTTCCCGACGCCGCGCCGCATCGCGTTCGCGATGCTCGCGGCGGGCGCGCTGGCCCTGATGGCGGGCTGCGCGACCAAGTCCACGAGCGTCGACGCCAAGTTCCGGACGCTCGAGGGCACGCCCAACTCCGACGCTCGGCTGGTGGTTTGGCAGGAAGCTCCGGACACCCTGGTCGTCTGGATGGACCTCGGTGGCGTCGGCCCGTCGACGGACCCGGACAACGAACCCGACACGATCTTCGCCCGCCCGCTCAACTACCGCACCGGCCCCGGCACCCTGTACACGATGCTGCTCGACCGGACGAACGCGAACGGGTTCCAGCTCTACCGCACGGCCTCGAACGGCGGCTACGAAGCGGTGACGGACTACACGATCTCGCCGCTGGAGAAGTGGCTGTCGAACGGCTGGGAGCTGTACTCGCTGATCGACCGGCACCCGTCGTCGTACTCGCCGCCGACCTACCAGGCCCGCGGCCTGCTCGGCGGCACCGTGACGGCGAGCTCGCCGCTCTCGAACCGCGCGCAGAGCCTCACGGAAATGCCGAAGCAGTCGATCCGCTTCCTCGCGCCCACGGCTCCCGCGGACTCGCTGTTCCCGATGCAGTGGACGCCGGTCTCCGGCGCGGCGGGCTACTGGATCGACGTGTACCAGTTCAAGAACACGGCGACCGTCGACGAGAAGATCGCGAGCGGCACGCCGTCGCCGGTGTGGGACGGCCACGTGACGCACTACTTCGTCGGCTACGTCCCCGGCGGCGCGACGTCGTACAAGCTCGGCGATCCGGGCGCGGACGTGGTCACGCTGCGGGCGCCGATCCGTGGACAGGAGTATCTCGTCCGCATCACAGCGGTGAACTCCGAGGGCTCGGTGATCGGCTGGATGTCGGGCTCGTCCGGACGCCAGCAGCTCGACGGGACCTACCGGTACTACCCGCTCGGTGCGCAAGCGGTGACACCGGCGAAATGATGTCTTGACCCCGTCCGAACGTCCGGGCCCCGTTGCCCGACTTTCGGCGGCCCGGAAGCCACGATCGTGCGAGGGGAGGGCCCACCCGGCCCTCCCCTCTTGCTATCATCGGGGCATGCTCCGCGGCGCCTCCATCCTCGCGCTCGTCCTCGCCTTCGCCGTCGCCGCACCGGCCGCGGGTTCACCCACGCCGCCCGGCGCGCGCGCGTTCGGCATCGCGCGCCTGAAATACGGTGGGGGCGGCGACTGGTACGGCGACCAGACGTCGCTGCGCAACCTCATGAGCGCGCTCCGGGCCCGCACGTCGATCGCCGTCGCCGGCGACGACGCGGCCGTCGTCGAGCCCGGTTCGGCCGCGCTCTTCCAGTACCCGTTCGTGTTCGCCGCGGGCCACGGCAACCTCAAGTTCAGCGACGCCGAGGCCGCCAACGTCCGGCGCTGGCTGGACGCCGGCGGCTTCCTCTGGGTCGACGACGACTTCGGGATCGCGCCGTCGTTCCGCCGCGAGATGGCGCGCACGTTCCCCGACGCGGAACTCGTGGAGCTGCCGTTCGATCATCCGGTGTTCCACCAGGCGTACGACTTCGCGTCCGGACTGCCGAAGGTTCACGAGCACGACGGCGGGCCCGCACGCGCGTTCGGCATCGTCCGCGGCGGGCGGCTCTGCGTGCTGTTCAGCTTCGACTGCGACCTCGGCGACGGGCTCGAGGACGAGGACGTGCACCACGACCCGCCCGAGAAGCGCGAACTCGCGACGCGCATGGCCATCAACATCGTGCAGTACGCGCTCACCCACTGACCTCCCGACCGGCAAGGGCCTCATGACCGAACGCGCCACCGCTCCGCTGCGGGCACGCCTCCACCGCGAACACGCGGTGGTGCGGCGCGCGGTCATGCTGCGCCACGCGCTGCGCGCGTTCGCCGGCGTCGCCGTGCTGCTCTCCGGCGCGGTGATCGCCGGTCTCGCGGTGCGCGCGGGCGTCGGCGCGGCCAGCGCGCGCCTCGCGCTGTTCGTGCTGGCGGCGCTCGCGGTGCTGGGGTGGACCGCCGAGCGCACGCTCGCCACGCTGCCGCGATTCGACGCGTGGATGGAAAGTCTCGAGGACCGCTTCCCGGCACTGCGCTCGTGGCTGCGCAACGCCCTCGACCTCGAATCCGCCCCGGACACGCGCACCTCCGCGGCGCTCGCGGGTGCGCTGCGCGACGAGGCCGCGAACCGTCTCGGCGCGACGCCGCTCGCGACCGCGCGGCCGGCGGTGCGGCCTCGCGGCCCGCTGCTGCTGGCGCTCGGCGCCACCGCCGCGATCGCGCTCGCCGCCGCGATCGCACCGCACGCCACGCTGCGCTCGTGGCGCACGCTCTGGGACCCGACGCTCGCCGCGCCGCCCGTTTCACTCGCCGTCGAGCCGGGCTCGGTGCAGGTCGCCCCGGGCGCGACGCTGTCGATCCGCGCGCGCGTCGGTGGCACGGACGCGGCGCCGAAGCTGCTCGGCGACGGCGCGCGGCCGGTCGCGCAGCTCGAGGCGGTGGAGCACGGCGTGCACCGCTGGCGGTTCGACCTGCCGCCCGTCACGCGCGCGCGCCGCTACGCCGTGCGCGTGGTGCGCACCAGCAGCCCGGAATACCGGATCGACCTCGCCGGGCAGCCGCAGCCGGTCAGCTTCTCGTTCGACTACCGGGCGCCGGCCTACGCTCGCCTGCCCGTCCAGTCCGGCACGTCGACGAGCGGCGACCTCGCCGCGCTGCGCGGCTCGGTCGCCGACGTCGAGGTCACGTTCGATCGCGACCTCGAAGCGCTCTCCGCCACCGTGCGGGGCGGCGCCGCGCGCGCATGGTCCGCGATCACGCCGCGCCGCTGGCGCGGACACGTGCCCGTCGACGCGGACGGCGAGTGGACGCTGCGCGCCGAGAGCTCGACCGGCGGCGGCACGTGGCGCTGGCGTGTGAGCGCGCTCGCCGACGCGCCGCCCGTGATCACCGTCGCACGCCCCGGCGGCGACCAGGACCTGCCGAGCGGCTCGCAAGTGCCCTACGACGTGCTGGTGCAGGACGACCTCGGGCTCTCGGACCTGCGGCTGCAGTGGCGCAAGGAGGCGACGCGGCCGTGGACCGACGTGCCGATCGCCGCGTTCTCGGGCCAGCCGCGCGAGGCGCACGTGGCCGCGGGCTGGGACGCGGGCGTGCTCGGCCTGCTGCCCGGGGAGACGGGTACGTTCCGCTTCGTGGTGCGCGACAACGACCGCGTCGGCGGGCCGGGCGTGGCGACGAGCTCCGAGTTCCGCCTGCGCTTCCCGTCGATGGCCGACCTCTATCGCGGCATCGACCAGCGGCAGGACCGCGCCGCCCAGACGCTGCGCCAGGTCGCCGACCAGGCGCGCGAGCTGCAGAAGACGCTCGACCAGCTGCAGCGCCAGCAGCCGCGCGCCGGCGTGCAGTCGCCGCCGCAGTACGAGCGCACCGAGGAGATGCGCAAGGCGCTCGAACGCCAGCAGGCGCTCGCCGAGCAGCTCGAGAAGGCGGCGGCCGAGACGCACCAGGCGGCCTCCGACGCCGCCGAGCGCCAGGCGTTCCGCGACCAGCTGCAGCAGAAGATGCACGAGATGTCCGAGCTCATGCAGCAGATCCAGTCGCCCGAGTTCAAGCAGGCGATGGAGCGCATGCGCCAGGCGCTCGAGAAGATGGATCGCACGGCCACCGAACGCGAACTGCCGAAGCTGCGCGACGCCAATCGCGAGATGCTCCAGAACCTCGAGCGCAACCTCGCGCTGCTGCGCCAGCTCCGCGACGAGGAGCGGATCGACGCCCTCGCCCGCCGTGCCGAGGAGCTCAAGGCACGCCAGGACGCGCTCAACCGCGAACACCAGGCGCTCGCGCGCCCCGACGCGCCGCCGCGCGACGGCCAGTCGCCGCAGCAGCAGCGCGAAGACGCGGCGCAGCAGCAACGCGAGGCGGCGCAGGAGAGCCAGCAGCTCGCGAAGGACGCGCGCGACGCCGCGGCGCAGACGGCGAGCCCGGATTCCAAGCAGGACCTCGAGTCCGCGGCGCAGGAACTCGAGCAGCAGGCGGCGTCCGACCAGCAGCAGGCGGCGGAGCAGAGCCAGTCCGGGCAGAGCGGCAAGGCGCAGAAGTCGGGCGAGCAGGCGAGCGAGAGTCTTTCGCGCGCCGGCGAACGCATGGCGCGCAGCAGTTCGATGGAGCAGCAGATGCGCCAGGCGCGCCAGCTCGCCGCGGTGCGGCGCTCGGCGCAGGACCTCGTGTCGCTCGGGCAGGAGGCGACGCGCAACATGTCGTCGAGCGGCAGCTCGTCGCAGTCCAGCGAGGAGCAGGCCGGGCGCCAGACCGACCTCTCCGAGGGCGTCGCCCGCGTGGCCGACTCGCTGGCGTCGCTGGCACAGGAGACACCGCTGCTTTCGCCGCAGGTGCAGCAGTCGCTCGGGAAGGCGATGCAGAACCTGCAGCAGTCCGGGCGCGAACTCTCGCAGGGCAATCGCGCGCGCGGCCAGCAGATGGGCGACGGTGCGACCGCGGCGCTGCGCGAAGCCGTCGCCGCGCTGCGCGACGCCGAATCGAGCATGTGCCAGAAGGGTGGCCAGCAGCCCGGCCCCGGACCGGGCTCGCGTCCGACCCCGGGCGAGCGGCTGGGCCAGCTCGGCCAGCAGCAGGGACAGCTCAACGAACGTTCGAGCGAACTGGCCCGGCGACTCTCGCAGGCGATGCGGCTCTCGGAGGGCGACCAGGGCGAGATGCGCCGGCTCGCCGAGGAACAGGCGCGGCTGCGCTCGGAGCTCGAGGACATCCAGCGCGAGGACCAGGCCAAGCACCAGCTGCTCGGGCGCCTGGACCAGGCGCAGCACGACATGCAGGACGTCGAGGAGGAACTGCGCCAGGGACTGCCGCCCAGCAGCGATCTCGAGGAGCGGCAGAACCGGATCCTGTCGCGGCTGCTCGACGCGCAGCGGTCGATCAACCGCCGCGACTTCGATCCGCAGCGCGAGTCGCGCCCGGGCGAGGACGTCGCGCGCGTCTCGCCTGCGCCGCTGCCCGCCGCGATGCTGCGCGAGAGCGACCGGCTCCGGCTGGACCTGATGAAGGCCGACGCCGACCGCTACCCTGCGCAGTACCGCGCGCTGATCGAGCGCTACCTGCAGCGCCTGAACGGGAGCCCGCAGTGACCGCCCGCCGCCTCGCGGCGGCCGCGGCGATGCTGCTCGTGCTCGCCGCCACGCCGTCCGCGCACGCACAGCAGCCGCAGAAACCGCAGGCTCCGCCCCCGCCGCCGCGCGGCGGCACGCCCACGGGCGGACCGTTCCTCCCGGGCACGCGCGTGCGCGAGCGCGACCTGCCGCTGCTGCTCTCCGCCGCCGAGGGCGGCGAGATCACGCGCTTCCAGCGCCTCTCGCCACCGCTCACCCCGCAGCAGACGTTCCGGCTCCGCATGGCGACCGCGATGCGCCAGGGCGGTCTCGCCGCACGCGCCCGCGACACGCTGCTCGTGCTCGACCGCGAGGTCCCGCATCACGGCAGCGTGCAACTGGAGTTCGCCCGGACGGAAGTCGCGCTGGGGCGCGAGGCGGACGCGGTCACGCGCCTGCGGGCGTACCGTACGTTCGCGCACGATTCGCTCGCGGGATCGCGCGAGCTGGCGGGCGCGCTCGAGCACCAGGGCCGGCCACGCGAGGCGGCGGCCGTCGCGCTCGAGACGTGGATCTGCTCGCCCGCCGACGGCGAATGGGCCCGCGAGGAGATCCTGCGGCTCGCCCCGGCCGACGCGCGCGGCGTCACGGAGGCCGTGCGCGCCGCCGCGACCGTGCGCCCGTGGCGCAGCGACCTCGTGCGCGGCCACGCACTGCTGCTCGCGCGCCAGGGCCGGATCGACGACGCGATCCGGGCGCTCGCCGCGGCCGATGCGGCACGCCGGTCGATCACGCTGCGCGTGACCTTCGCCGACGACGCGCTGCGCGGCGAGAACCCCGCCGACTCCGCGGCCGCGTGGCGCGCGCTCGCGAGCGCGGCCGGCGAGACGTCGGCGCCCGGCGCGGTGCGGGCCGGGCTCGCGCAGCGCGCGCTCGACCTCGCGCCCGCCGGCGCGCGCGGCGCGCTCGCGAGCGACGTCGCGCGCACGCTCGCCGATGTGCCCGCCGACCAGTGGGGCTCGCCGCTGCTGCTCGAAGTGGCGCGCGAGCTGCGCGGCTCCGGCCGCGGGCCCCAGGCCGAGGCGCTGCTCGCGAAGGGAAGCGCGGTGCTCCGCGGCGCGCCCGAACTCGAGCTCGAACGGCTGCTCACCGTCCTGCGCGAGGGACCGCCCGCGCGCGCGCTGCCCGGCCTCGACTCGCTCGCCCGGGCGTGGCCCGGAGCGCGCTGGATGCAGGCCGAAGCGCTCTTCTTCGCCGGGCTCGTGGACTCCGCACACGCGGTCGACCAGCGTCTCTCGGAGGACGGCTCGTCCCCCGACGCGCTCTCGGCGCTGGAGCGCGCCTACCTGATCGAGGAGGAGCCGGACCACGCGACACTCGGCGCGCTCGGGGCGATCGCCTACGCCCGCTGGCGCGGCGACGCCCCGCGCGCACGCGTGCTCGCCGACTCGCTCTGGACCGTGCTGCCGCGGACGTCGCCCAGCTACGCGCAGGCCGCGATGCAGGCGTACGGCGTGCGCGCCGAAGCGGGCGCATGGCGCGAAGCGCTGCTGCCGCTCGCGGCGGTCGCGGACTCGCTGCCCGGCGACCGGCTCGCGCCGCTCGCGCGCCAGCGCGCGGGCGAGGCCTACCAGGCGCTCGGCGACTCACGCGGCGCGATCGCGCAGTTCGAGGAATGTCTCGCGCGCTATCCGCGCGCGTGGAACGCCGCCGAGGTGCGGCGCCGGCTCGAGCAGTTGCGAAAGGACCACCGCCTGTGAGGCTCCGTCTCGGCAACGCATCGCTCGGCCGCAGCGGCGGCTCGCGCCCGGGCCCGCTCGGCACGGTCGTCGCGGGCCTGGCCGCGATCCCGCTCGTGCTGGTCGCGCTCGTGACGCTCGGCCTCGCGCTCCTCGCCCTGCCGGGCGCACGCCGCAACGTGCGCGTCTTCCGTTTCGGCGGACCCGCGCCCGGCGCGCCGGAGCCGGTGGCTCCCGAGCCGGACGCGACGGCACCGGGCGATGCGCCTCCCGCGGCGCCGCAAACCGATGCGCGCTCGTACGCCGAGGTGGTCGAGGCGCTGCCGCTCGTGCTCGCGCTCGCGCTGCTCGGCGCCGCGCTCGCCCCGGCCACCGCTCACGCCAAGCTGCTGGTGCCGATGGACGATCACCAGACGAACCACCTCAAGGCGTACGGGCTGACGTTCTGGGTGCTGCAGCAGGGCGGCAAGGCCGAGTGGCTGCTCAACTATCGCGGCGGCTCCTTCCTGCTGCCCGAGGAAGAGGCGATCGTGCGCGAGGCCAACATCCGCGGCGTCTCGCTGCAGGAGATGTCGGGTTCCGACGAAGCGGCGATGCGCGCCGAGGTCGCCGACGCCAACATGGAGACGGTCGCGCTCGAGAAGGCCCCGCGCGTCGCCGTCTACATCCCGCCCAACAGCCCGCCGTGGGACGACGCGGTCACGCTCGCGCTCGACTACGCCAACATCCCCTACACGCGCGTGTGGGACGAAGAGGTCCTCAAGGGCGATCTCGCCAAGTACGACTGGCTGCACCTGCATCACGAGGACTTCACCGGGCAGCACGGCAAGTTCTGGGGCGCCTACCACACGTTCCCGTGGTACCAGGAGGAGGAGACGGTCCAGAAGGCGATGGCCGCGAAGCTCGGCTACGCGAAGGTGACGCAGCTCAAGGCGGCCGTGGCCCTGACGATCCGCGACTGGGTCGATCGCGGCGGTTTCATGTTCGGCATGTGCTCCGCGACCGACACGTACGACATCGCGCTCGCGGCCGCGGGCGTGGACATCGCGGACGTGATCTACGACGGCGATCCGCCGGACCCTTCCGCGCAGTCCAAGCTCGACTTCTCGCGCACGCTGGCGTTCCGGAACTTCCACCTCGAGATGGACCCGATCGCCTACCGTTTTTCGGACATCGACTGCACCGCCGAGGCGAACCTGCGCGGACCCAACACCGTGTTCACGCTGTTCGACTTCAGCGCCAAGAACGACCCGGTGCCCACGATGCTCACGCAGGACCACGTGAACGCGATCCCCGAGTTCCTCGGCCAGTCGACCGGGTTCCATCGCGCCACGCTCAAACCGGGCGTCACGGTGCTCGCCGAGGTCGAAGGCGCGGACGAGGTGAAGTACGTCCACGGCCAATTCGGGCGCGGCACCTTCACGTTCCTCGGCGGCCACGACCCCGAGGACTACCAGCACATGGTCGGGGACCCCGCGACCAGGCTGGACGAGTTCCCGCATTCTCCGGGCTATCGGCTCATCCTGAACAACGTCCTGTTTCCGGCGGCGGAGAAGAAGAAGCAGAAGACCTGAAGCCCGCCCCGGTCGCGGCCGATGAAACGGGGGAACGTGTGGTGTCCCCCGCAGTGCCGCGATCCCCCCGTTCGGACGGGAAGAGCCCGGCCTCGTCGAGGAACCCCGCGCGCCGTGTTTTCACCGCGGACGGACCGCGGTGGAGAGGGGTCGTTCGGTGGGCGTGCGCGCGCCTGCGCCGGGCAGCCGTTCCCCGGGTCCGCCCGTGGATCGATGCGTGAACGATTCACGCGTCGCTTCATGCTCCTTCGGGCCGGAGAACGACGATGCCGAAACGCCCCCGCCGCAAGACCGCCGCACGCGCGCGCACGAATCCCTCCCGCTCCACTCCGCGGGCCCGCCGGCCGGCGCCGGCCCTGCCCGATCCCGGAACGCTCGCCGCACAGCTGTGCGTCGCCGGCGCGTCCGTGAGCGCGGACGAGTTCCTCTGGAACGTCGCCGAAGGGCTCGCCGACGCGCTCGAAGCGCGCGGCATCGTGATCGCCGAGATCGCCGAAGACGGCGTCGAGCTGCGGGGCATCGCCACCGTGATCCGCGGCCGTCGCGAGGAGCCATTCGCCCTCGAGCTCGCCCCCTCGCCGTTCGCGCCGATCGCGCGGGGCGAAGAGGAGTGGGTCGAGTGCACGGGCCGCGAGGCCGAGTCGCTCGCCGCGGAGACGATGTTCCCCGGCAGCGCCCACCGCATCGTGGCGATCGGGCTGCAGGCGCCGGGCGCGCTGCTCCCCGGAGTGCTCGCCGTGCTCGACCCGCCCGATTCGCACCCCGCGGCCGCCCTGCCGTCCGCGCTGGCACCGGTGCTGGAGCGGCTCGCGGCGGAACTCGCCCGCCGGCGCGCGGCCGCCCGGCTCGCCGCCCACACCACTTCGGCGGACTCGCCGAACAACCGGATCCAGGATCTCGAGCGGCGCGTGATCGCGCTCCAGGCCCGCAACCAGGAGCTGACCGCCGCACGCGAAGCGCTGCAGGCCGCGGAACGGGCGAAGACCGAGTTCCTGGCCGGCATCGGGACGTCGATGCGGACACCGCTCAACAGCGTGCTCGGCACGCTGCAGCTGCTGGTCGACTCGGCGCTCGACGCCGACCAGCTCGAACTGGCCGAGAACGCGCTCGCCGCGTGCGAGTCGCTGGTGTCCGGCGTGAACGAAGTGCTCGACTTCGCGAGCTCCGACGGCGGCGCGCTGCTGCTCGAACCCGCCCGGTTCGACCTCCGCGCCACGGTCGAGAGCGTGATCGAGGCCTACTCGGCCGGCGCCGCGCGCCGCGGCGTCGAGCTGGTGCTGCAGGTGAGTCCCGAACTGCCCTCCCCGCTGGTCGGGGATCCCGTCCGGGTGCGGCAGCTGGTCAACGGCCTGGTCGAGAACGCGCTGGCCTTCACCGTTCGCGGCCACGTGCTCGTGACGGTGGACGCCCCGCGCAAGGACGCTCGCGTGGCCCTGGTCCGCGTGGCCGTCGAGGACACCGGTGCGGGGATCGAGCCGGCCCGGCTCGCGACCCTGTTCGAGCACGCGTCCGGCGCGCCGCGCCGCACGGGCAGCACCGGGGCGCCGCTGCCGATGATCCGGCGGCTCGCCGAGGCGATGGACGGCGCCGTGCTCGCGACGAGCGCGCCGGGCGAAGGCTCCACGTTCACCGCGACGATGACGCTCGCGGTCGACGAGGCCGTCCCGGTCACGGACCAACCCGCGCCGCTCGAGGGCGTTCGCGCCCTCATCGTGGACGACGTCGAGATCCACCGCATGGTGCTGCGCCGCCAGATGACGGCGCTCGGCATGCGCGTCGAGACGGCCCCGGACGGCCGGACTGGGCTGGCGATGCTGCGTGACGCGGCGGAGTCCGCCGATCCGTACCGGCTCGCGCTCATCGACAACGTGATGCCGGGCATGACCGGCGAGGAGCTCGGCCGCGAGCTCCGGTCCGACGCCCGCACCGCCGGGCTCGCGCTCATGATGTTCACCGCCTCCGCGGATCGCGACGAAGCCCGCCGGTTCGCCCGCGCGGGATTCGACGGCTTCTTCCTCAAGCCCATCCTGCCGTCGATCCTCCAGGAAGCGTTCGTGAAGGTGCTCGCCGTACGCCGCGGCACCGGAGCCGAGCCGGCGATCGTGACGCGCCGCGAGGTCGAGAAGCCCACGCGGCCGGCACCCGCTCCCGCACCGCAGGCTCCGGCGCCGCTCGAACCGCTGGCGACGGCCGCCGGCGAGGGCGCGAAGCCGCGCGTGCTCGTGGCCGAGGACGATCCGACCAACCAGCTCGTCGCGGTGCGGCTGCTCGAGCGGCTCGGGTTCGAGGTCGACCGGGCCGACGACGGTCTGCAGGCCGTCGAGCTGTGGCGGAAGAACGACTACGCAGTCGTGTTCATGGACTGCCTCATGCCGCAGATGACCGGTTACGAGGCCACTACCCGCATCCGGAGCGAGGAGACGGACGGCAGGCACACGCCGATCATCGCCCTCACGGCCAGCGTGCTGCCCTCCGACCGGGAACGGTGCCGGCAGAGCGGCATGGACGCATTCCTCGCCAAGCCGGTCCGTGAAGCGTCGCTGCGCATGGTCGTGCAGCGGACGCTCGACCAGCTCGAGGCGGCCGCCTCGCCGCTCGCCTGACCGCGCGGACGGTACCGTTCCGCGCACGCGGGGCGGTACCACCCGCGGAACGCCCGCGCGCCCGGCGGCCGCCGGACCGCGCGTGCGATCGAATCGAGAACGCGGTCGCGGGCGAGCCTAAAGGCGCTCCGCGAAACGGCCGATGTTGTGCAGGAACCACCTTCCGCGCACCCCTCGCGCGGCGCAGCTCCGCAGCCACCGAGCGTATCGAGCAGCACCGCCTCCGCGACCACGATCCGTCGCGTGCCGGTCCCATTCCGGCCGCGCGTTCGTCGCGTCCGGAAGCAGCGAGGGGAATCATCGATGAGCCTGAACGAGGACCTGCAACGGCAGCTCGTCAACGACATGTTGATCGAGAGCTACGAGGGGCTCGATCGTTTCGATCGCTACCTCCTGGATCTCGAGCAGGGCACCTCGGACGGCGAGACGCTCAATGCGATCTTCCGGGTGATCCACACGATCAAGGGCACGAGTGGCTGCCTCGCCCTCAATCGCATCGAGAAGCTCGCGCACGTCGGAGAGAACCTGCTGTCGCTCGTGCGCGAAGGCCGGCTCAACGCGAACCGCGAACGCATCACGACGCTCCTCCGCATGTCGGATGCGCTGCGCCAGATGCTCGGCGTGCTCGAGAGCACCGGCTCCGAAGGTGACGCCGACCACGGCGAGCTGATCGCGAAGCTCGACTCCCTCACGAAGACCGACTTCACGGGCGAGGGAACGAAGTGGGGCCTGTTCGACGACGAGGACGTCGTCGCCGCCGAGCCGTCGGTGCCCGAGGCCGCGGTGGAAGCCCCCTGCCCGCTCGTCCCCGCGCCGACAGAGGCCGCCATGCCCGACTCCGTTTCCCCGGGTCCCGAGTCCGTCACCGCACCGGCTCCCGCACCCGTGGCGCCGCCACGGACGAAGGCTCCGGCCCTCTCGCTCGTGCCACCCGCGTCACCCGCGCCGGCGCACGAGCCCGAGCCGGCGCCGGCCGCCCGTCCCGAGCCCGCACCCGTCGCGAGCGCGACGCGCGGGCCGTCGGTCGCCGATTCGGCGATCCGCGTGGACGTGGGCCAGCTCGACCGGCTCATGAACCTGGTCGGCGAGCTCGTGCTCGCGCGCAACCAGATCATCCAGCACTCGTCGACCCGCGAGGACGACGGGCTGCTCGCCGCGTCGCAGCGCCTGAACATCATCACGACCGAGCTGCAGGAGAACGTGATGAAGACGCGCATGCAGCCGATCGGAAACGTCTGGTCCAAGTTCCCGCGCGTCGTCCGCGACCTCTCGACCGAACTCGGCAAGAACGTCCACCTCGTGATGGAAGGCAACGAGACCGAGCTCGACCGCACGATCATCGAGGCGATCAAGGATCCGCTGACGCACATCGTGCGCAACTCGGTCGACCACGGCATCGAGCGCCCGGACGCACGGCGCGGCAACGGCAAGACCGAGCAGGGCACACTGCTCATGCGCGCGTTCCACGAGGGCGGCAAGGTCAACATCGAGATCGCCGACGACGGCCGGGGCATCGACGTCGAGCGCGTCGTCGCCAAGGCCGTCGAGCGCGGCATCCTCACGCCCGAGCGCGCGGCGCGCATCAGCGATCGCGAGGCGCACCAGCTCATCTTCGCACCCGGCTTCTCCACGGCCGAGGCGGTGACCAACGTCTCGGGCCGCGGCGTCGGCATGGACGTCGTGAAGACGAACATCGAGAAGATCGGCGGCTCGGTCGACGTGTCGAGCGAGAGGAACGCTGGCACGACCATCCGCATCAAGATCCCGCTCACGCTCGCGATCATCCCCGCCCTGATCGTCACGAGCGGCGGCGACCGGTTCGCGATTCCGCAGGTGAACCTGCTGGAGCTGGTCCGCCTGGGCGGCGACCAGGCCGCGCTCGGGATCGAGACGATCCACGGCGCACCGGTGTTCCGGCTCCGCGGCGAGCTGCTGCCGCTCGTCTACCTGAACCGCGAGATGCGGCTGTCGCACGACCGGGCCGACGCGGACAACCTCAACATCGTCGTGCTCCAGGCGGAAGGCCGCGCGTTCGGCCTGATCGTCGACACGGTCAACGACACCGAGGAGATCGTCGTCAAGCCGCTCGACAAGCGACTCAAGAACATCGCGCTCTACGCGGGCGCCACCATCATGGGTGACGGCCGCGTGGCGCTGATCCTCGACGTCCCGGGGCTCGCCCACCGGGCCCACGTGGTCACCGAGACTCGCGAGAGCGCGGTCGCGGAATCCCATGTGGCCGCGGCGGCCGTCGTCGAGGACAAGCAGACACTGCTCGTGCTGGGCGTGGGGGCCGAGGGCCGGTTCGCCCTGCCGCTCGCCGAGGTCGCACGGCTCGAGGAGTTCGAGCGGAGCATGGTGGAGCGCTCGGGCCACCAGGAGGTCGTGCAGTACCGCGGCGCGCTGCTGCCGCTGATCATGGTCGAGCGCCACGTGCCCGCCGGCGCGGGAGGCACGCCGACCCAAGAGCTCCGGGTCGTGGTGATCCAGCACGCCGGACAGACGATGGGCCTGGTCGTGGATCGCATCGAGGACATCGTCCGCACGAGCTTGAATGCCCGCCGGCGCACCGATGCTTCCGGCGTGCTCGGGTCGATCGTCGTCCAGAACCGCGTCACGGACCTGCTCGACGTCCCGGCCATCGTGCGCGCCTCCGGGGCCCTCGCGATCGACGACCAATCGGAAATGGGGGTCGCGGCATGAGCGGCGAGAACCTGGACCACAAGCGGCAGTTCTGCACGTTCCACCTCCACGGGCTCTACTTCGGGATCGAGGTCGTCCAAATCCAGGAAGTGATCCGCTTCCAGGAGATGACCCGCGTCCCGCTCGCGCCCGACACGGTGCGCGGCCTGATCAACCTGCGCGGCCAGATCGTGATGGCGATCGACGTACGCCGCCGGTTCGACCTGCCGCCGTTGCCGGAGGGTCAGCTGCCCACGAACATCGTCGTCCGCACCGAGGACGGGCCCGTGAGCCTGCTCGTGGACGAGATCGGTGACGTCGTCGAAGTCGACGACGACACCTTCGAACGCCCCCCGGGCAACCTGCAGGGGTTCGCGCGTGAAGTGACCCGCGGGGTCTACAAGCTCCGCGACCGCCTGTTGCTCGCACTCGATACCGCCCGCCTCCTCCAGTTCCAGGACGAAGCGCATCACCCGAACCCGGTCGTGGGCGATCCCGCCCACGCCGCATGACCGCCATGGAGACCGCCATGAATCAGCGCCAATCACAGGCCCGTCCGTCCACCTCGACGTCCGTGCACGTCGCGGGCGGCGGGGGGACCGCCGCCCGGCCTTCGTGGCTGTCGAAGATCGCGGGCGGCGGGCTCCGCGCCCGCCTGATGGTCCCGACCATCGCCCTGCTCGTGGGCGTCTGTGTTGCTTTCGCGATCGGGGTGATCCACGAGTCCGGAGGCATCCGCGAAGAGCGCTTCGCCCAGCTGGCCAACCAGGCCGGGGACATCCAGGACAAGGTCGACCGGCTGCTGTTCGAGCGCTACGGCGACGTCCAGGCTTTCGCGCTGAACCCGGTCGTGCACCGTGACCTGGGCGGCATGTCCGAGGGCGATCGCAACGCGATCCAGAACGCGATCAACCAGTACGTGGCGCTCTACGGCTGCTACCCGCTGTCCGTGGTCACCGACCGCAACGGCCGCATCGTCGCGACGAACACCCAGAACGCGGCCGGCCAGGCGCTGCACGGCACGCGCGAGCTCCTGGGGCACGACCTCTCCGGCGACGAAGGCATCCAGAAGGCGAAGCAGGGGCAGTTCACGACGGGCGCGGGCAGCGGCATGCTGACGGGAACGGTCGTGACCCAGCCGCGCCGCGACGAGATCGTGAACTCGGTGTACGGCGGGCAGGCGCCCGCGTGGACGATGACGTTCACGGCGCCCATCAAGGACGGGAACGGCAATCTCGTCGGCTACTGGCAGAACTACTTCGACGGTTCGCTCGTCGCCTCGATCGGGGAAGCGGCGTACGCCGGCTTCAAGGCCAACGACCTCGCCTCGGCGTCGATCCAGATGCTGAACGCCAACGGCGATCTGGTGACGAACGTCGACCCCGAGAAGCTGCACAGCGGGAAGTCCAACGACGCCTCGGCGCTCTCGGAGAACCTCGTCAAGGAAGGCATGGCGCTCGCCGTCAAGGCGACGTCCGCCGGCTCGTCCGACACGGGCTCGCTCGGCAACTTCACGCCCGAGAAGGGCGAACCGGTCCACGACGGCGCCTGGGCGAAGAGCCGCCCGGTGATGGGCTTCGTGGGCAGCGGCCTCACCACGCTGATCACGGTGCACGACAGCGAGCTCATGGACGCCCGCAACCGGCTGCTGTGGATGACCGCCCTCGTGAGCCTGCTTGCGATGATCGCCGGCAGCGGCCTCATGTGGTGGGTCGCGAAGAGCCTCGTCGCGTCGGTCGGCTCCGTACAGAAGGGCATCGAGGGTCTCGCGGCGGGCGACCTGCGCAACGACGTCCCGCTTTCGGGCAACGACGAACTCACCGACATGGCGCGCACGTTCAACGACGCGCGCACCAGCCTGGTGTCCGTGTTCCAGACCGACCAGCTCGACTGGAACCGGGTCTCCGAGCAGCAGGCCGAAGTGGCCGACAAGGCCGCGCAGCTGGCGGCCATCTCGCGCGCCCAGGCCGTCATCGAGTTCAAGATGGACGGCACGATCGTGGAGGCCAACGACAACTTCTGCCGGGCGCTGGGCTACGCGCTCGAGGAGATCCGCGGCCAGCACCACCGCCTGTTCGTCGACGACGTCGAGCGTGCGAGCGACGACTACCGCCAGTTCTGGGCGGCACTGAACCGCGGCGAGTACCAGGCCCGCGAGTTCCGCCGGATCGCCAAGGGCGGGCGCGAGGTGTGGATCCAGGCGTCGTACAACCCGATCCCGGGCCCAGACGGCAAGCCGGTCAAGGTCGTGAAGTTCGCCGTGGACATCACCGCGGACGTCAAGAAGCGCCAGGAAGTCGCGGTGATGACCGAGAACCTCAAGCGCACCATGCAGGCGATCGCGCGGAACGCGCAGTCGCTCTCCAGCGCGTCCGAGGAGCTGTCGGCGGTGAGCCAGCAGATGAGCTCGAACTCCGAGGAGACCGCGGCGCAGGCGAACGTGGTCGCGGCCGCGTCGGAGCAGGTGAGCAAGAACGTCGAGACCGTGGCGACGAGCGCCGAGGAGATGAGCGCGAGCGTCACGGAGATCGCCAAGAACACGCACGAGGCGGCGCGGGTCGCGTCGCAGGCCGTGCGCGTGGCGAGCGACACGAACCAGACCGTCGCCAAGCTCGGCGAGAGCAGCATCGAGATCGGCCAGGTGATCAAGGTGATCACGTCGATCGCACAGCAGACCAACCTGCTCGCCCTCAACGCCACGATCGAAGCCGCACGCGCCGGTGAAGCCGGCAAGGGCTTCGCGGTCGTCGCGAACGAGGTCAAGGAGCTCGCCAAGCAGACCGCGTCGGCGACCGAGGAGATCGGCCAGAAGATCGAGGCCATCCAGACCGACACGCGCGGCGCCGTGACCGCGATCGAGCAGATCAGCAGCATCATCACCCAGATCAACGACATCCAGAACACGATCGCGAGCGCCGTCGAGGAGCAGAGCGCGACGACGAACGAGATCGCCCGCAACGCGTCCGAGGCGGCCAAGGGCAGCACGGAGATCTCGCGGAACATCTCGAACGTCTCCGAGGCCGCCCGCAGCACCACGGAAGGCGCGGCGAACACGCGTACCGCGGCGACGGAGCTGGCGCGACTGGCTTCGGAGCTGATGCAGGTCGTCGACGAAGCGAACGTCCACTGACGTCCGACGGCGTCCCGGGCCCGGAAACTCCGGGCCCGGACGCCCGAGGCGTCACCGGGGAGCGAATCCATGCGAGTGCTGATCATCGACGACTCGGTCGCCATGCGGCGAATGCTGGCCGCCTACGTGGGCGAGTTGCAGGCCGAGAGCGTCCAGGCGGGAGACGGACAGGAGGCACTCGAAGTGCTCGAGTCACAGGGGCCATTCGATGTCGCGCTCGTGGATTGGGACATGCCACGAATGAACGGCATCCAGTTCCTCCTCCAGGTTCGCGGAAGCCTCAAGTGGCGCAACATGAAGATGGTGATGGTGACCGCGCACGTGAACTTCGAGGACATCGAACAGGCGCTGGAGTGCGGTGCCGACGACTACATCATGAAGCCCGTGACGGTCGACATGATCACGGACAAGCTGCGCATGCTGGGACTCGCCGCCTGAGACTCCCCCGGACCCGGACGAACCCATGCCTCGCATTCGCGTACTGATCGTCGACGACGCCGTGGTCATTCGCCGCATCCTGTCCACGGTGATCGACAAGGACCCCGACCTCGAGGTCGCAGGCGTCGCGGCCAATGGCCGCATCGCCCTGCAGAAGATCGCGCAGTGCAATCCCGATCTGGTGACGCTCGACGTCGAGATGCCCGAGATGGACGGCATCGCGACGTTGCGCGAGCTCCGGCGCACGTACCCGAAGCTGCCCGTGATCATGGTGAGCACGCTGACCGCCAAGGGCGCGGCCACCACGATCGAGGCGCTGAGCGCCGGCGCGACCGACTACGTCACCAAGCCCGCGAACGTGGGCCGGATCGTCGAGGGGCTCGAGCTCATGGAGCACGAGCTGCTCCCCAAGATCCACGCGCTCGCCAAGCCCGCCGGTGGCCGTCCGAGCGCGCCGACACGCCCGGCGTTGGCGACCGCGCCACGGCCCGCGTCCGCGACCGCCGCACCCGCGGCCACCGCGCTCCCCCGCCGGACCTCGGCGTACGAGTGCGTCGCGATCGGAACTTCGACCGGCGGCCCCAACGCGCTGCAGGAGATCTTCGGCGCCATCACCGCGCCGCCGCCGGTGCCCATCTTCGTGGTCCAGCACATGCCCCCCGTCTTCACGGCGATGCTCGCCGAGCGGCTGGGCAAGTGTGGACCCGTGATCTTCCACGAAGCCGCGGACGGCATGAAGCCACTCCCCGGCCACGGCTACCTCGCCCCGGGCGGCAAGCACATGATCGTCCGCCGCGAGATGGGCTTCCCGGTGATCCACCTGAACGAAGAACCGCCGGAGAACTCGTGCCGGCCCGCCGTGGACCCCATGTTCCGGTCCGTCGCAGACGCCTACGGTTCCCACGTGCTCTCGTTCGTGCTCACGGGCATGGGCCAGGACGGCATGCGCGGCGCCGAAGTCATCCGCGAGCGCGGCGGCACGGTGCTCGCCCAGGACGAATCCAGCAGTGTCGTGTGGGGCATGCCCGGCTACGTCGCCGAGGCCGGCCTCGCCGAAGCGGTCATCCCCCTGTCGCAGGTCGCGCGGGAGATCGAGCGTCGCGTGCTCGAGTCCCGGAGGCAAGCGGCATGAACCCTCGCGACCTCGCCTCAACGCCGCGCCTCGCGCGGTTCCACGCCCGACGGAGGGGAACGCCATGCCGCTGAGACAGGACCAGTTCACCTTCGTGTGCCAGATGGTGCGCGCAGAAGCCGCCATCGTGCTCGAGGCGGGCAAGGAGTACCTCGTCGAGTCGCGGCTGCTGCCCGTCGCGCGCCGCGAGAACCACCCGAGCCTCGAGTCGTACCTCGACGCGGTGATGCGCACGCCTTCGGGCCACCCGATGCGCTACCAGATCGTGGACGCGCTGACGACGAACGAGACGCTCTTCTTCCGCGACTTCCATCCGTTCGAGGCGCTGCGCACGGAGATCATCCCGAAGCTGATCGAACAGCGTTCGTCGATGCGCAAGCTCACCATCTGGTCGGCGGCGGCATCCACCGGCCAGGAGGCGTACAGCATCGCGATGCTGCTCCGCGAGAACTTCCCGCAGCTCGGGAACTGGGACGTGCGCATCCTGGGCACGGACCTCAGCACGACGACGCTCGAAGCGGCCAAGCAGGGGTCGTACTCGCAGCTGGAGGTCAACCGCGGCCTGCCGGCCGTCTACCTGGTCAAGTACTTCAACAAGGCCGACGGCCGCTGGAACCTGAAGGACGACATCCGCCGCATGGCCGAGTTCCGGCCCATGAACCTGATCCAGCCGTGGCCGGCGATGCCGTCGTTCGACCTCGTCTTCATGCGCAACGTGCTCATCTACTTCGACACGCCCACCAAGCAGCAGATCCTCGGCCGCATCAAGAAGGTCCTGCAGCCGCACGGCCTGCTGTTCCTCGGCACCGCCGAGACGACGATCAACATCGACCCCGAGTGGACGCCGACGCCGGCCGGACGCACCACGGTGTTCCGGCACAAGCCACCGGACGCCGCACGCAAGGCCGCCTGATCGCCCGGAACGACGACGCCCCGCCGCGCAGCGCGCGGCGGGGCGTTTCGCGTTTCGGGACGGCTCAGGGCTTCGGGACGCCCTCGTCCTTGCGCAGGAAGTGCCGCTTCTCCCGCTCGGTCTTGAGCACGTCGGCGTTCGTGACCTTGAACTCGACGCGGCGGTTCTTCGCCCGGCCGAGCGAGGTCGTGTTGGGCGCCACCGGCACCGTCGGGCCATAGCCCTTCACGGTGAAGTGCGACGCGTCGAGCGTCGGGAACTTCTGCGTCAGGTACGCCAGCACGGCCTTCGCCCGGGCCTCGGACAGCGTCATGTTCTTGGCCTTCTGGCCCTGGCTGTCCGTGTGCCCGCCGATCTCCAGCGTCAGCGCCGGGTACTGCAGCAGGATGTGCGCGACGTCGTCGAGGATCGAATCGCTCTCGGCCTTGATCGTCGCCTTGCCGGTGTCGAAGTTGATGTTCTGGATGCGGATCGTGCCGGTGTCGAGCAGTTCGGTCTCGCGCTCACTCACCTCGATCGGGCAACCGTTCGGATCGACGCGCAGCCCGGCGGGGGTGTTCGGGCACTGGTCGAGGCCGTCCGGCACGCCGTCGCCGTCGGTGTCCACCGGGCAGCCCTTGTCGTCCACCGTCGCGCCCTTGGGCGTGTCGGGGCACTGGTCGAGACCGTCGAACACGCCGTCGCCGTCGGTGTCGATCGGGCAGCCCTTCGCGTCCACCTTCGCGCCCTTCGGCGTGTCGGGGCACTGGTCGAGGCCGTCGAAGACGCCGTCACCGTCGGCGTCGGTCGGGCAGCCCTTCGCGTCCACCTTCGCGCCCTTCGGCGTGCCGGGGCACTGGTCGAGGCCGTCGAAGACGCCGTCGCCGTCGGTGTCGATCGGGCAGCCCTTCGCGTCCACCTTCGCGCCGTACGGTGTGCCGGGGCAGCGGTCGAGCCAGTTGCGCACGCCGTCGCGGTCCTGGTCCTTGATCTTGCCGCCGAACACCCAGGTCAGCCCCGCGGTCGCCGCGATGTGCTGGCTGAACGACGTCGCACCCAGCTCGCGGAACATGATGTCGCGCACCTGCAGCCGCAGGTATGTGCGCGGGTTGCCACCGAGGTTCGCGCGCAAGCCGAGCCCGGCGCTCGGCGCGCCGCTGCTCACGGCCCCGAACGCTTCGTCCTTCGTGTGGCCGTAGCCCATGCCGACCAGCAGGTAGGGCGCCACGCGTTCGGCGGGGTCACGCATCATCCAGAGCGCGTCGAGCGAGGCGAACACGAAGTCGTGCTTGGCTTCGGCGCCGAGCTTGGACTTGGACGACGAGAAGAGGTACGAGCCCTCGAAGGTGACCGCGTCCGAGTGGCGCAGGCCCAGCGAGCCGGTGAACGCCGGCGCGATCTTCACCTGGTCACGCGTGTCGAAATCCAAGATGCCGGCGCCGGCCGACAACTCGACCGGATGTCCCGCGACCTGCGCGGCGGCCGGGACGGCGGCGAGCGCGAGGGCGAGAGCGGGCCACAGCAGATGCTTCGGCCAGGACATGAACGGAAAACCTCCGGAACCCGGTGCGGGTGTCGAGGGAGCGTCCGGCCGGCGCGGCACCCGAAGATGCGGCGACGGCGGCGCGGGCGCCGCCCGTTGAGGACGTGCTCGGACCGGTTAGTGGTAGCATCCGGCCCCCGGACGGTCAACGCAGGCCCGACCCCAGCGGCGGCCGCCGGAACACCCCACCGGACCGCGAGGAGAGCCCCATGACACGCGAGGAACGTGCTGCGCTGGTCGCCCGTTACGCGGCCGGGGTGGCCGAGGTCGAGCAGGCCCTGGAAGGCTTCCCGGCCGGCCAGCTCACCGCCCGCCCCTTCCCCGGCAAGTGGACGGCCGCCGAGATCGTCCACCACCTGGCCGACTCCGAGTCCCAGAGCGCGATCCGGCTGCGGCGGCTGCTCGTCGAGCGGTTTCCCGTGATCGTCGGCTACGACCAGGACCAGTGGGCCCGTGACCTGCACTACAACGAGCGCCCGATCGGGCCCGCGCTCGCGGCGTTCCGGGCCGCGCGCGAGACGACCGCGCAGCTGTTCGCGTTCATGAGCGACGACGACTGGCGCCACCTCGGCTGGCACACCGAGAGCGGCTCGTACCACACCGAGCGCTGGCTGGAGATCTACGCCGCGCACGCCCACGGGCACGCGGAGCAGATCCGCCGGCTGCGCGAGGCCCTGAAGGCGTGACCTGGCGCTGCGGCGGGCGCGACCTGCGGGCGGTCGGCGGGACGCTCGTCATGGGCATCGTCAACGTGACGCCGGACTCGTTCTCGGACGGCGGCCGCTTCCTGTCGCCGGACGCAGCGATCGCGCACGGCCGCTCGCTCCTCGCCGAGGGCGCCGACCTGCTCGACGTGGGCGCCGAGAGCACGCGGCCCGGCGCGGACCCGGTCCCGGCCGCGGAGCAGGTGCGCCGGCTCGCGCCGGTGCTCGACGGCCTGCGTGGGGCGCCGGTGTCGGTCGACACCGCGAGCGCCGAGGTGGCGCAGTACGCGCTCGCGCACGGCGCGATCGTGGTCAACGACGTCACCGCCCTGGCCGACCCCGGGATGGCCGCGGTGGTGGCGCGTGCCGGAGCGGGCGTGGTGCTGATGCACGCCCGCGGCACGCCGCGGACCATGCAGGCCGACCCGCGGTACGACGACGTGGTCGCCGAGGTCGAGGCGTTCCTGGCCTCCCGGCTCGCCACCGCCACCGCGGCCGGGATCGCGCCGGAGGCCGTGGCGCTCGACCCCGGGATCGGCTTCGGCAAGACGGCGGAACACAACTGGGCGCTGCTCGCCGCGATCCCGCGGCTCGCCGCCCTCGGCCGGCCGCTGGTGATCGGCGCCTCGAGGAAGCGTTTCCTCGGCGCCGTCGGCGGCGGCGACGCCCCGCCGGAGCAGCGGCTCGAGGCCAGCCTCGCGGTCGCGGCCCTCGCCGCACGGGACGGCGCCGGCGTGGTGCGGGTGCACGACGTCGCGGCCACGGTGCGCGCCGTGCGGGCGGCGGACGCGCTCCGCGCCGCGGCAGGCGTGGGAACGCGCGCGCGAACCTGATAACGTCGTCGGCATGGTGACGACCGACCATCCGAGCTGGATCCGCACGATCATCGACATCCTGCTCGTCGCCGCGCTCTTCTATCGCATGCTGACGCTGGGGCGCGGGACGCGCTCGGCGCAGATGTTCGTCGGGCTGGTCGTGATCGTCCTCATCGGCTTCGTGGCGAAGCACTTCGACCTGATCGCGGTGAGCTGGATCGTCGAGAGCCTGAAGACCGTCTGGCTGATCGTGTTCGTGATCCTGTTCCAGCCCGAGCTCCGGCACGCGCTCGCGCAGTTCGGGCGCACGCGCTACGTGCGCACGTTCCTGCGCGGCGACGCGTTCGGCGTTCTGGGCGAGGTCGTGCGCGCCGCCGAGAGCCTGGCGCAGCGTCGCCACGGCGCGCTGATCGTGATGGAGCGCAACGTCGGCCTGCGCAACTTCGTCGAGACCGGCACGCGCATCGACGCCAAGGTGAGCGCCGAGCTGCTCGTGACGCTCTTCAGCCCGGGCTCGCCGCTGCACGACGGCGCCGCGATCCTGCGCGAGGACGTGGTGATCGCGGCCTCGTGCATCCTGCCGCTGTCGTCGAACCCGCTGTCGGCGATCTCGCTCGGCACGCGCCATCGCGCCGCGCTCGGCCTGTCCGAGGAAACCGATGCCGCGATCATCGTCGTGAGCGAGCAGACCGGAGCGATCTCGGTCGCCTACCGCGGCGTGCTCTACTCGCGCCTCGACGAAGGCCAGCTGCGCTCCGAGCTCTCGCGCATCTTCCGCATCCGGCCGCAGGACGAACCCGCGCCCGCCGCGCCCGCGCCACCGCCGGGCGGCGAGGCCGCCGCGAGCTGAGCGGCCCGCCGCGCATGACGTCCCCCACTCCCGCGCCGCGCCTCCCCCGCCTCACGCCGCAGTCGCTCGTCACGGCCTCGGAATGCACGCGCCGCCTGTGGCTGCGGCACCGCCGGCACGACCAGGCGGCCGGGCCCGCCGACCACGTGCTCATGCTGCGCGAGCGCGCCGACGCGCACGAACGCGCGATCGCGGCGCGCTTCCCCGGCCTCGTGGGCCCGATCTGGCGCCGCGACCGCTCGTTCACCGAAGCGGTCGAGGAGACCCGGCAGCATCTCGCCCGTCGCGAGGGCGCGCTCTGGCACCCGGCGTTCGCCTCCGCCGACGGCCGCCGCACGAGCACGCCCGTGTTCACGTGGTGGGACGACGACGTCTTCGTGATCACCGACGTGCGGCTCGCGCTGCGGCCGGAGACGCGGCCCGACTTCGCGCTGCAACTCGCGCACCACCGCGCGCTCGTGCGCGAGTGCGCCGGACTCGAACCGGGGCGCTTCGAGATCGTGAACGGCTACGGCGAGACCGTCGAGGTCGCGCCGGCCTCCGAGCGCACCTACGCCGCAGCGCTCGCCGCGGCCGAGCGCACGCTCGCGTCGGACACCGAGCCCGACGAACTGCTCGCGCATTCCACCTGCCGCTCGTGCGAGTTCTACAAGCACTGCTGGGACCGTGCCGAAGCCGAGCGCCGGGTCGAGGTGCTGCCCGAGGTGCAGTCCGGGCACGTCGCCGCCTACCACGCCGCCGGCGTGCGCACGCTGGAACAGCTCGCCGGGCTCGATGCCGCGCGCGAGCTGGCCGGCGTGCCCGCGCCACTGCTCAAGCGCGCGGTGATCGCCGCGGGCGCGTGGCGCGACGATCGCGCCGTATGGCTGCGGGCGCTGGAGCTGCCCGCGTACCCGGTCGTGTGGCTCGACTTCGAGGGCGATGCGCGCGGCGAGGACGCCGAGACGCCCATCTACCTCTGGGGCCTCGCGCTCGACGACGGCGACGCGCCGCCGCGCGGCGAGGCGATCGTCGCCGCGACGCCGCCCGCAGGCGACCGCGACGCGTGGGAGCGCTTTCTCGCGCGCGCGGCCGAGATCCGGGCCGCGCACCCGGACGTGCGCTGGGTGCACTGGGATCACTACGAGCCGCTCTGGATCCGCCGCTACGCCGAGCGCTACCCATCTCCCGCGGGTCTCGTCGAGTGGCTGGGCGAGCAGTGCTTCGACCTGAAGCGCGTGCTCGATCGCACCGTGCGGCTGCCGCTGCGCTCGTACTCGATCAAGCACGTCGCTCGCTGGATGGGCTTCGCGTGGCGCAATCCCGAGTCGGGCTCGGAGTGGTCGACGGCGCGCTTCCACCAGGCGACGATCGCGCCGACGGCCGAGGAGCGCGCGGCGCTGCTGCGCGAGGTCGCCGAGTACAACGAGGACGACCTGTTCGCGATGCGCGCCATCTGGCGCTGGCTGCGGGAGCACGAGGAGCGCTGACGCGGCGGGCCCGGCGGATCGGGAACTCCCGCCGGGACGATGACGGACGGGCCCTTCCGGGCCGCCGCTCGGCCGTTCGCCCGATTTCGGCCGCTCGCTTGACGATTCGCGGTCCGGACCTTAATTTTCGCGCCCCGCTGGCCCTTCCGGCCGGCTCCAAGATCGCCAGGGTAGCTCAGTGGTAGAGCAGGGGACTCATAAGCCCTTGGTCGGGAGTTCAACTCTCCCCCCTGGCACCATCCTCCGGCGCTCGTTGCTCCGCGCCCGAGCCCTCGCACCGCCGAGACCCGCATGCGCCTCCGCCGGCTCGAGCCGCATCTCCGCCAGGCCCTGAACGGCCCCTGCGCGCTGCCCGCGGGCTCGCGGCTGCTCGTCGCGGTGAGCGGCGGCGCCGATTCGACCGCGTTGCTGCACGCGCTGGTCTCGCTCGCGCCCGAGTTCGGCCTCGCGCTCACCGCAGCGCACCTGCACCACGGCCTGCGCGGCGCCGACGCCGACGCCGACCTCGCGCACGTGCGCGCCACCTGCGAGCGGCTCGGCGTGCCGCTGGTCGCGGCGCGCTGGGACACGCGCGCGCGCATGCGCCGCGAGGGCTGCTCGGGCGAAGCCGGCCTGCGCGTGCTGCGCCGGCGCTTCCTGCGCGCGGCGGCCGCGCGCGCGGGTGCGGTCGCGATCGCGACGGCGCACACCGCGGACGACCAGTTGGAGACGATGCTCATGCGCCTCGCGCGCGGCACCGGGCTCGCGGGCCTGGGCGGCATGCGACCGCGGCACGGCACGTGGATCAAGCCCCTGCTCGGCGCCACGCGCGCGGACGTCGAGCGCGACCTCGGAACCGCGCGCATCGCGTGGCGCGAGGACGCGAGCAACGCGACGCGCGACGCGCTGCGCAATCGCATCCGCCACGACGTCGTGCCCGCGCTCGCGCGCGCGTTCGCGCCGCAGGCCGAGGTGCGCGCCACGCGCGAGGGCCTCGCGCGC
>JBGAML010000007.1:0-207606 GCA_044223005.1 Candidatus Eiseniibacteriota bacterium | reverse complement strand
CGGAGGCGCGCGCCGGCGTCGCGGCGGGCGTGGGCGGCGCCGCGGAGGGGAGCGCGGCCGATGCGGCCGGCGCGGGCGGCAGTTCGGCCGGGCCGCTCGCGGCGCAGCCGGCGAGGACGGCCGCCAGCGCGGCGACGGCGAGCGCGACGAACGCGCGGCGCGGGCTCACTTGGCGCTCCGGGCGCGCACGGCTTCGGAGACCTTGCGGACGTGCTCGCTGTCGGCGATTCGGCACGCGAGCACACCCTGCGCCGTCGCGACCACGACCATGTCCTGCAGCTGGAGCGGCGCCGCGAGCACGCCGTCGCCCACCACGATGCAGCGATCGCATTCCACGGCCACGGCCTCCCCCCACGTCACGTTGCCCCGCGCATCGCGCGGCTGCCGGCGGGCCCACGCGCTCCACGAGCCCAGGTCGTCCCAGTCGAACGCCGCCTCGATCACCACCACGTTGGGCGCGCCTTCGAGCGCCGCGTAGTCCACCGACACCGATTCGAGCGCCGGGAACGTATCGCGCAGCGCCTGCTCGAACGCGCGCTCCTGCCCCGCCGCGAAACGCAGCGGCCGAAGCGCGGCCGCGATCGCCGGGCGCCCCGCCTCGAGCGCCGCGAGGAACGTGCGGCGCGTCCAGACGAACATGCCGCTGTTCCACTGGTACTCGCCCGAGGCCACCCATTCGGTCGCACGCGCCAGGTCAGGCTTTTCGGTGAACTGCGCCACGCGGTGGAAGCGATCGCCCAGCTTGGCCCCGCGGCGCACGTAGCCGAAGTTGGTCTCGGGGCTCGTCGCGCGAATGCCGAACGTGACCAGCACCGCCTCGCGGCTCGCGACCTGGAACGCACGCGCCAGGTCCGCCTCGAACGCCGCCTCGTCGTCGATGGCGTGATCGGACGGCAGCACCGCGAACGGCGCATCGTCCTCGAAGAACGCCGCCGCGGCCGCGATGGCCGGCGCCGTGTTGCGCATGACCGGCTCGCCCACCACGATCGCCCCCGGGCATTCGAGGCGGCACGCGTCGACGAGCGATTCGGCCGTCATGACCACGATGCGCTCCGCCGGCACCAGCCGCCGGGCACGATGGAACGTGGCCGCGAGCAACGTGCGGCCGTCACGGGCGAGCGGGAGCAACTGCTTGGGCCGGGCCGCGGTGCTCCACGGCCAGAACCGCTCGCCGCGGCCTCCAGCGAGGATCAGCGCGCCCGGTGCGGGGTGGACAGGGCTCATGACCGGGCAGGATTAGCACATGTCGGCGTGGGGCGCGACCGGGGGTGGGGTGACGACTCATTGAGTAGGGCGACCGATTCGAACGCGGCCCACGGCAGCTACCCATGCGCGGATTTCGAGAGGCAGGTCAGCTCGCAAGGCACTACGTACGCCTCGTAGCCCCGACCAGCGTCAAGAGGTCAATGACCCAGCCAACGAACCGCCCGACGCCGAGTTCTTCAAGACCCCCTCGGACAATCTCGACACCAAGAATGACAGGCACACTCGCGAAGAGGACAAGGAGCGGGAGCGGAGTGCGCCTCCCGGCAACCGCAAGGACGATGCCGACCACTTGGTCCCGCTCAGCCACCGCCTTATGGATCCATCTCCCAATTGGTTTGAGGTACACGGCCAAGATCAGGAGAAACATCCCGAGGTCTGCATAGCCTTGCCAGGGCGCCGGCTCGCCAGGGGACCAACGCTCTTGCAACGCTAGCCAACTAACCCAGAGGGCAATCGTCCCCAACTCGTCGACGCGTCGAGCGATAGCACGATAGTGCGGCAGAGTCTTCAGAGGCTCACCGCTTACCGTCAAACTCTCGAGCTGCGCTCTTGCAGCGCAAAACAACAGTGCGCCTGGAACAAACGCGCCTGTCATGAAAAGCAATTCGAGGACGCGTTGAGGCCACGGCAGGTAGATATTCAACTGACTCGCCATCACAACTATGATCCCACCTAGCACAAATATAGGCATGAGTACGCGAAAGAACACGGAAGCCAGGCCGGGCCGCAGTCGGCCGCTCTCGTGACGTTGGACCAATCGGCTCACCAAGTAGCGGTAGCGAGCAAAACCAAGAGCGATAATTGTCGCGCACGGCCACATGATGCAGTAGAGCCACCACGGCTCGATGTCTAGCGCTATTGATCGAAACCAGACCGCTGCTTTGCGGTGCCGCCAGAGCCATTCAAAATACTGTCGGTCGACGTTGGGGTCTGCCTCCAAGAAGCGCAGAAGTGGCGCCCAGAATGGCTTTGAGTAGTTGTGGGGTATGGGCAGGGCATATCGGCCAAGGTGCCGTGCCCGAGCCAGCCTAAGCGACTGAGCGGCGCTACCGCTCCACCACTCGATCGGAGTGCACCGCAATGATCGTTTCAAGCTATCAACAACGACCTTTTGGGAATTGCCAAATCGCTCGAGAATGGCTCGATCATGTGGAGCATAAGCGCCCGATAGCGCGTCAGGACCGCCGATAGGCGGTGCGGGTAGCACCGCACTTGGAAGCCCCGGAACGAGACTTCTTGGGGCCTCATCACATCGCGCACCTGCCAAGAATGCCCAACTGCACGGACTGGACCACCAGACGTCGGTGTCATTCCACGGCGTCAAGCTCGGATTTGCCTCGGCATTCAGCAGAATGATGGCGCTAGTGCAGGCCAAGGCGATTGCGGCGTAGATGGTCCGGGTCCGATACTGCCTTCGACCGACAATCCCCTGCCCCAATGCGGACCAGAGCACCTTTAGTCGGCTGGCATGCTTCGGGCGTAGTTTCCCCATCGGATCCACCTCCACGGCGATGGACGGTCTGCGGCACTCCAGCAAGACCGCATTTGTACGCAGGTTGAGGCAGGCGCCACGCCAATGTTAGAAGCGTTCCCCCTCGATGAACTCACGCTTAGCGCCAAGTGCGGGAGCTTTGACTTGTTCCCCCGAAGCTGACGCAGCGTGATTTGCGATGCCTCCGTTAGCTGCGCGCGGCATCGTGAATTGCGCCGGCGATTGGGGGCAGTTCACTAACGATGCAAGTGGCTACTGCTCGTGCCTCGATTCATCCTCCGGGTAGGCCACATCACCGGGACGCTCGCGCCTAGGAAAGGGGTCCCTCCCTGCGACGGCGTAGAACCCGAAGAGGCTCACCCAGAGCAACATGAAGAGGAGACACAGCCACCCGATGAGGCTGAATCGGGTCGCAGCGGCGACGGCGATCCCACCCCAGAGCGCTCCCGCTGAGATCAGGCCGGACACGACCCGAAGCCAACCGCGCACCTGCGGTGGAGCTTCACTATCGCGGGCTTCGTCGTGCTTCCTCATAGCGAATGCGCTCCGATTCGTAGTCCTCCTGGCGCAACGCGATCGCAGGAGCATGGAGCCGCTTCTGTTTCGCTCCCCGCTTGGGGCTTACTCGTAGCTTCAATGCCCGTCCAGGCTTGGGCGACGACCTGCTTGGCCCCGACCGGTCAGCGCAGCGGTCGAGGACGCGCCGAAGTTGGCCTCGGGGCTCGTCGCGCGGATGCCGAACGTGACAAGCACCGCTTCCCGGCTCGCGACCTGGAACGCACGCGCCAGGTCCGCCTCGAACGCCGCTTCGTCGTCGATGGCGTGGTCCGACGGCAGCACCGCGAACGCCGCGTCGTCCTCGAAGAACGCCGCCGCGGCCGCGATGGCCGGCGCCGTGTTGCGCATGACCGGCTCGCCCACCACGATCGCGCCCGGGCATTCGCGGCGGCACGCGTCGACGAGCGATTCGGCCGTCATGACCACGATGCGGTCCGCCGGCACCAGCCGCCGGGCACGATGGAACGTGGCCGCGAGCAGCGTGCGGCCGTCACGGGCGAGCGGGAGCAACTGCTTGGGCCGGGCCGCGGTGCTCCACGGCCAGAACCGCTCGCCGCGGCCTCCAGCAAGGATCAGCGCGCCCGGTGCGGGGTGGACAGGGCTCATGACCGGGCAGGATTAGCACATGTCGGCGTGGGGCGCGACCGGGGGTTCGAGACTACATGCTTGGAGCGCAGCTCTCCAGACGGGCCTGCCCCATGAACCAGAGCGCAAACTTGTCTTGCCGGCCCGTGCCTTCGGTACATTCCTCGCGATCAAAGGAGGCGATTCTTGCGCGAAACATGGGGAGCAGACCCGTGGTCCGGAGCGTTGCGTAGCTGTTCACACTTGTCGGGGGTGCGTCTTGAGCGCATGGCGGTGGTTCGAAGAGGGAATCCTGGAGTCAGAGCTCCTCAAGGACGAGGTTGTGGGGTGGCTCTTCACGAGCATCCGCAATGCTGGGCTGGTTGCGGTCGTTGTCTGGGTTTCTGCTGAGCTCTATGAGCGGCCCGCCGGATTCGGAGAGCGCACGCTCTCTATGCCCGTGATGTTGGCCGGTCTCTTTCTCATGGTCGTGAACGCCATGTGGGGGTTTCGCAAGCTCCTCGAGTCAACTCTCTCCCGACGAACCGCCTGGGCCCTGGGGGTGTTGCTCTTCATCGTTCTCTCAGCAACAGTCTCCGTCAGCTTCAGGATCCGCCTCGGCCACCAACCTGTCGCCCCGGCGCTCGCCGCTCACGGCCCCACTCCTCAGCCTGCGGATACGCTGCATTCGCGCGATCATTGACCTGCTCCCCGGATTGCGCGCTGGGATAGCCTCAGTTCGCAGGGGTTATTCGTCCTCCTCGAAGTAGTTCTGGTCGATTTCCATGACCTCGAGGGAGCGCTCGACTCGAACGCCGATGTGGTGCGTCATCATGAGGTCGAGGAGCGCCTTGCCGTCGATCAGGACGATCTTCGTGTTCGAACCGCGCTGCACGAACTCCTCCGCCGTGGCGGCGAACCGGCTCGTTGTGATGAAGATGCCCTTTGTGACGCCCTTCCCCGCAAGTGAACCCACGAAAGCCTGAATCGCCATGCGATCGATGACGCGATCCGGTGCATACCGCTTGGCTTGGACCAGAATCTGATCCAGTCCGAGAGGATCCTGGTTGATTCGCCCATCGATTCCCTCGTCATTGCTCTGACCCAGATGCTCCGCGGCATCTTCGCGGGAACCGCCATAGCCCATGGCTAGCAACACATCCAGCACCAGCTGTTCGAAGAAGGCCGGGGATTGGGCGAGAATTGCGTCGAGCAGTCGGGACCGCAACTCGTCATTGAACGCCGCGATCGCGCCGTCGATGAGTTCTAACGGCGTCGCGCTGCTGAGCTCGCCTTCGTCTAGATTGGACGGGTGTCCAGATTGCTTCTTTGACACCCACGCTTCTTCCCAGCCCTCAATCGTCTTGAGGTCGGGCACCGTGATCGCCTTCGGGTGCTCTCGAAGAAACGCGATACCCGCCTGCGTGGCGCGATACGTCTTCGGGCGCACCTTGGAGATAAGCCCGCCCTTGGTCAGGAACGTCATCGCCCAGCCAGCGCGATTCCGAACCGTAGTTGCTCTGCCACTGGGAATGCGATATGCGACTTCTTCGGGGGTCAGCCCGAAGTGCGCGGTCATTGCGCTGGTCGCGGACTGGCGAGTGATTTCGGACTCGCTCGCAAGCTCGAGAATCGGACGCAGCATCTTGTCGAAAGACGGCATCGCCATGGGCGGCTCCGAAAGTTTGGCCTACCGTTTGCCAACCCCGTGCGGCTGAATACCGGCAGGTTATCACTCGGCCCGGCGTCCTACTCAAGAGGGTTGGCTCGCTCCTGCCGTCACAGACAGATCGCAACCTCACCCCCGGGCAGTTCGAGGTGGCTCGCTAGATCAGGCGCCGAGGTGTCCACTGCCCCCCAGCAGAGCTTCGAGTTGTATACCCGACGGGGAAACTTGCGGCATGCCCGCTTGGCCTGAGTCCGGAGAAGGCGGCTGGCTCTTTTGCGAATTTCTGATTCACACAGTCACCGGGCGAACTACTCTTCCGCCTCCTCCGCGCCCAGACGGAACTTCAGGTCGTAGTTCGTGACGAAGTTCAATTCTTCCGCCGTGAACCCGTAGTGGGGCGCCAAGGCTGCATCGATCGCGTCGATGATGGCCTTCGACTTCTGGATCTTGAATGACTGCGTCTCGGTCCGCCCGGTCTGCTTCTGGTTGCGGACCAGCATCGTGCTGTTCTTGCGCAGGTCGTCCAAGTACTTCTTGCCCAATGCCGCAACCTTGCGGTCCTTCAGGACGTCCGGGGGCACAGGGAACTGCTTGAGATCGTAGGGGTTCAAGTCGCGACAGTTTGACGTGATCGTGTACCACCACCAGAAGACATCACTGCTCAGAAGCGCCACCGCCGCCTGCACGGCCGCTTCCTCCTTTAGGCTGAACCACGTCTCTCTCGTTGAATGGCCTGCCCGCCCGTTCAACTTGAAGGCCGGTGCAAAGTCCGTGAATACCTTCCAGTAGAGGCCGCCTGTCGTTCTATAGAACACGTTGTGCGCCGATCGTCCCATCGCGCTCTCGAACGGCCGGCCGTACTTCAGGCACTTCTCAAGGATGTCGCGCTCGATGCCATGGCCGAGCTTTGGGACCCAGCATTCCTTTCGTTCGCGCGCACACTCCACGAACGCCAGCGTTGGCATCAGGTCGTCACGGTGCTCCGCGTACCACTTACGGTACTCAGACGTGAAGGTCTTCGGCGATTCCGCGGCGCCTGCGACAAAGATCGTCAGGGCGCGGTTCACCGTGTCGAACAGCTTGCCGGGCCTCCAGGAGAAGTTCGCGTACCAGCAACTTCTCCCCCTCTCCAGCATCTGCTGGACGACCTGCATGCGCTGCGTCGACACAAGCGACAAAGGCACAATCATGCTCACGCGGCCCGCAGGATTCAGTAGCTGCAAGCTGCGTTCCACGCACATCGCGTGAACCGCTGCCGTGTCCTTGCTGACGAACGCGCCAGGCTGATAGTCAATCTGCCGAACCTCCAGATACGGTGGATTGCCGATGATCACCCGGAACCCGCCCTGCACCATCAAGCGGTGAAACTCGACGAACCAGTGGAACGGCTTGTGTTGCTGCCGCCACGCTTCGACGGTTGCGGGCTTCCGAATGTCCACGCCGTTCTCGACAGCCAAGTGGTGGTCCAGCCTCGCTCGCAGGTCGTCGAGGGTCTTCAGGGTTTTCGCCTTCAACCGTGCGAGGTCCCGCCCTCTCAATCCCTTGCGAGTCTGAAGCTCTTGAAACTCTCGAAATGTCCCCGCTGCCTCTTGTGCCTGGGATTCGATCTTCGCAACGGCTTGCTTCTCGAAGCCAAGAGTGCCCTCAACGGACTTGCGCACCTCTTCGACCGCGGCATAGCCAACCAGCGTGTTCCCGGTCCTGATGTTGAAGTCGATATCCGGCAACGGCTCGATCTGATCGGCCGACTCGACTTGGGCCACCATCTTCAGGAATAGCCTGAGCTTACAGATCTCGACAGCCTCTTCCATGATGTCGACGCCATAAAGGTTTTTCACGACGATCGACTTCATCACGAAGTACTCGCGGTTGGGGTGATCGTCCACCTCTCGGAGTACTTCTCGGAAGCTGCTAAGCCGCTCCGCGGGAGCATCGCGCTGCGAGCGCTCGACGTCATCGAGGAACCCCTGCATCCCCTCAAGGCACGCGAGATAGAGCGGCTCAAGCGTCATGAGCGCAGCAAACAAGAACGCCCCGGACCCGCAGGTCGGATCAAGCACGGACACCTGCTCAATCGCCCGCCAGAACGCTTTCACGAGCTCGGGTCCCTCGCTCTGCGTGATCACGTCCTTCGCAAAGAGCGCGAGATCGAGGTTCCGCGTTATGAGGTCGTCCGGGGTGTTCACCACACCGCTGCGTAGCTCATTCCGGATCTGGTGCACTCGCTGTCGGCGAGCCACGCATTCGCGCCACGTCTCAGCAGGAAGCCCGAGTTCCTCAGAAGCGAGCTGACTCCAGTCCTCGCGAGCTCCAGGGTCTTTGAGACCAGCAGCTATTGCCGGGGGGAGTTGCGCGTCCACACCCTGAAGCATGCGTGACGGTATGTAGCGGTCCGGGTTGTCCTTGAGCAGCCTCCAGACGCCCCCGTCAGGCTCGAAGGCGATCGGGCACTCGCTTCTCGCAAGATCAAAGAGCACTGGCACGATTGCGTTGCGGCAGATGTAGCTTGTGATGTCTTCCTTGGTGTAGTAGGCCCCCATCTCCTTCTGATTGATGTACTTCTCGAAGATGTAGCCCAAGACGTCGGGGTTGATCTCGTTGTCCGCCCTGGTCGGCCGCTCGTCCAAGTGCCAAGTGTAGGCGTCGAAGAAGTCGAATACGGCGGCAAAGGCGGCGTCCGGGATCTTGATGCCCTCACCCGCTTGCTCAAGCTCGTGTACGTCGAACAACCCGCCGTTCAGATAAGGGACCCGACCGATCAGCTTGTTCAGCTCGGCCGCGCGCTCTGACTCCGGAACCGAGAAGCCCTCGTGGAACAACCGCAACAGGAACACCCTGTAGAAGTCATGGAACCGGTTCCTTCCGGCGGCCGTCTGGACGGCACGGAGCTTGTTCCGAAGGTAGTCGAGGTCGCCGTCGAGGAAGCCCCGCTTCTGGATGAAGTACACGAACATCATCCTGTTGAGCATGAGCGAGGCGTACCAGGACCGATCACCTTTCGTTCCAAGCCCTTCGATCTTCCCCAGGAAGGCCGCGTGTTCGGTCTTGAAGCGCTCGTAGAACTTCTTAGTGACGCGCTCGACGTCAAGAGCCTTGCGGACGCGGTTCGCAACGACAGCAATGCTCAGGCTCTCTTCCTCAGCGAGCGAGAACGTCAACCCGCTGAGCTTCTGGACAAGAGCCTCGCCGGTTTGCCCCGCGCGGTAGGGATGCTCTCTAAATGCGGCCCTGCGCCCGGCTTCCCTGCTTACCCACTGCCACACTTGGGCGGTCTTTGCTCCGTCGACGAAGACCACGGCATGCTCGAAGGCCGAGCCGGCGACGGTGCGCTCGATTCTCCGGCGCACGGGGTAACTCGGAATCTGCCCATCGGGCCCAGCAGAGCAGGTGAAGACAACAAAGCCGCACTTCTCGGCTACTGGGAAAAGTCGGAAGCTGTCCTCTCCCTCCCTCACCTCAAGCTTCGCACCGCGGTAGTGGTTCCAGCCAAGTTCCTCGACCAAAAGCCCAGGGAAATCAAATGCCCTGAGTCGCCGCCTGACCCCCTCCAGGTTCACAGCCATCCTCACCGCCCCCCTTCCCCGGCGAAGAGCCCAAGGGAGCAGATGATTCGGGGCTCGTTGCCTTCCGGGTCATCCTCGACGTGGCACAGCCGGTTCTCCTGGCGGAGGGCCATCACGAGCGATGCCAAAGCCGAGTCACCGATGCCGCTCTTGAGCTGCCTGTTCAGAGTGTCGATGGCCGACTGTCTCAGCGGATACCGGTAGACGTCATCGATCGCCCGCAGAAGCTCGGCGCTCTCGAAGAGGGTCCCCTTCATGTCGTTCACGTATCGCTTCAGCCGCTCGTAGGTGCGGAATCGTGCCCCGCTGGGCCTGCCGAGCTGCCCCCCAACCCGCCGCTCTTCGCGGACAATGTGCTTCACGCCTTCTTGGACGAGGCCATGGTGCTTGTCGGACCGCGCCGTGGCCGGAGTTCCGGGGAGGCACTCGGCGATCTTCAGGATCTCGAACTGCGACTCCGTGATGCTCTTGCCTGCGGTGTCCACGTACGCCAGAGCATCGTTGTCGTCGGCCGTGCGCAGGTACACAAGGACACCCTCCGGGGCCTTTGGGGTTCCCTGATGGTGCCGCGTGGAGTAGACGACGTCCGGTAAGTCCGCGACGACCTTCTCAAGGCCGGGGTCAGCGTCCACCGCGTTCTTCCAGATCTGGTAGGCGTAGGAAGCGAGATCGACTTCACCGTCGATGTCGCCATCGAGGATCCCGGCCTTCTCGTTGTAAAGGTTCAAAATCGTCTGGTCGCTGGAATCATCCTCAAAGAACGTCTCGTCCGTCCCGACCACCTCGGCGTTCTGCTTGAGCCGGACGCGGACTCGTGCGCGCAGTCGGATGATCCGCTCAACACCTTCTGCGGGGAGGAACGAGTAGCAGAGGATCTTCTCCGAGTGCTGCCCGATTCGATCGACGCGGCCGGCCCGCTGGATCAGACGGATGATGGCCCAGGGCAGGTCGAAGTTGACCACGATTGCCGCATCCTGGAGGTTCTGGCCTTCGCTGAGCACGTCTGTGGCAACCAGCACCCGGAGCTCATCGCTTGGCGCGACACGCTGGCGCTTGTCGTTGCTGACCGGGCTGAATCGCCACGCGAGTGCCGTCGGGTCCTCGACGTCGCCGGTCGCGCCGGCCACACCCTTGACGCCTCGGGCGGTTAGCTCGTCGACGACGTAGCGCACGGTGTCAGCGAACTGGGAGAAGATCAGCACCTTCTCCTTGCCGTGCTTTGTGGAGACGAGCCGGTGGAGCGCTTCGAGCTTTGCATCCGCTTGCGAGTTCCACTGGCCAATGTCCTTCAGGATCTTCAGCAGGGCGGCCGCATCGCTTCTAAGGTCGTCGGCAAGCTCCTTGATGAAGAGGTGGGGGCCGAGCCAGCGGAATCGTTTCGGGTGCTCCTTTGCATATCCAGCGTATGTCGTCGCCGCCAGCCGTTGGAATGAAGCCTCATCCCTGAGTGAGCCGCGCTTTCCTTCTCCCCCCCCGGCATCGTCATCATCTTCAAACAGGCTGCCGCGCCCTTCGCTCACGTCCTCATCGCAGAAGCGTGGATCCAAAGACTCGGCGTCTTGTGTTCCAAGCGGCAGCGCGAGGGTGCTGTCGATCGCGTGCAGGTAGACGTAGTTCCTCAGGATGTGCCTTTCAACGGACTGGACGAAGGCGGCTCCGCTACTCTCCAGCCGCTTGAACAGGTTAGTCCGGCAGAAGCCCATCAGCCGCCTCCCGGCGCGGGACAGGTCCTGGAGGACCTTTGCCTCAGCGGCCGTGGGGGCCTTGTGTGGACTTGCCGCAACGTAGTTCCCGAGCCCGTACCGCGGGAGATTCAGTCCATTGATCGTGTCCACCACGGGCTGGGAAAAGAGGCGGGCGTACTGGTCCGTGGCGCCCTTCTCGTCAAGCTTGAACTTGACCGTCTTGGGCTCGCGCGCAGGGAAGTAGGACTTTGACCCATCTTCAAAGGTCAGGAATCGGCGCCCTGTGGCCGGATCGACTGCGGCGTAGTTGTCTTGGATGAAGCTTCGCGTGCGCCGAACAAGATAGAGTCGCATCAAGTCGCGCCAGTCGTCCGGGTGCTCGCTCTTCTCAAAGGCGGCCAGCGAACGGATGCGGCACTGGTGACGGCGGATGAACTCTGTCTCGCCGAGCTCTCGCAGCAGGACCTCGGGCCGGATCGAAAGCTCTTGATCCTCGTTGAGGAAGAGCCTCAGCTGGTTCGAGAGGTCCAGGTAGGTCTTGTTGTAAGGCGTCGCCGAAAGCAGGATGCACTTGCTCTCGTTCGCCTGGATGTACTCCTGGATGGCCCGGTAACGCTTGCCCTCGCGGTTTCGCAGGTTGTGGCTTTCGTCGACGAGCACAAGTCTGTAGCGCTTCAGAGTCGGAAGCTCCTGGGTCACCCGGCTGGTCGAGAGCACCGTGCCCCGAAGCCCGTATCGGGTCCGGTAGTCTTCCCACATCGGAACGAGGTTCTTGGGGCACAGGATCAGCGTCTCAAGGAACTGGTCGTCTTCGAAGATCCGGGCAAGCGCCGCGGCCATGAGGGTCTTGCCAAGCCCGACCACGTCTCCGATGAGCACGCCGTTGCGTTTGTTCAGGTGATGGGCGGCGATCTTGACCGCGGCCGTCTGAAACCCGAACAGCTTCTGACCAAACTCCTTCGGGATCGTGAACTCGTTTAGCCCCGCGATGGCCTCGCGCGAGAGGTGGTAGGCCATCTTCACGTAGATGTGGTAGGGGGGGATGAGTTCTTCGCGCGCCCAGCTCTGGTCGATCAGCGCAGCGAGTTCCTCGGAGATGTCGAGGCAGAGCGAGTCATTCCACCGGTCCTCAAACCACCGCGCCAGCTTGTCGCACGCGTCGTGATCCAAGACGTCTACGTTGAGCTCGCCTTGCCCAGAAAGACCTGAGAACGTGAGATTGCTGCTCCCAAGGTAGCTCACGATCGGGCTGTCAGAGTCGGGCCGGAAGAGAAGATAGAGCTTTGCGTGCAGTGGATGCCGCAGGAAGAGCTTTACGACAACCTTTTTCGTCCGGATCTGGCCGGCCAGTCGACGCAGTGCTACCTCATCAGCGTTGCTGGGAGCACCCATTGCCAGCTGCTGGCGGAACTCCTCCGCCATACGCTTCTTGATTCGCAGCGCGGTCTGGTTGTCAACCCCGCCGCGTTCGGCGACGAGGCTTAGCCATTCACGGAGCTCGTCGTGGGGCAGCTTTTGCATCCCCACAAGCAGGCGGCAAGGACCGTGATCCACTGACCAGGCCTCAACGTGTTCATCCAGGAGCTTCCAGCCGCGCAGGTTGAAGTAGCCAATACAGAAGTCGGCGCGCGTTGAGCCATTGAAGGTGTTCTTTAGCGCCGGAAGCAGCTCTTGGGCGATGTTATCGAAGATCCGTGGCACCGGCCGATCCCCCGCCAGTAGACCTCAAGCCGACTTGGATTGAGCCAGCTCACGCTATCCCCGAGCTCGCTGCGGGGTCAAGCCTTCTACACGAGCTTCCACGCATGCCCCAACTGCGCGAAGAATGTGTTTGGGCCGCCTACGGCTCCGCGTCCGAGACGCAGGCTGACCAAGCCTGATCTGAATGTGGTGGGAGATCTCCGGACAAAGCGGCCCTGAAAGCGTAGAGGGCGCCCATGGCATTCATCAGGGCTCCCGCGTTGGTGCGCTACCCGACGCTGGAGCGTTCGGGTAGCGGCCTAGGACCTGGCGTCCCGCCATGGCCCGCGCCGACAGGATCGGGGAGCGCTCCAGCTGAACCAGCACTGGTGGCGGAGCATCACGGAGGCTCGAGACGGGGTCGACGCGCACAGGGCAGGACTTCAATGAGGTCAGGCCGCACAGTACCCCCAACAACAAGACGCCGAGCGCGTTCGCCCGGCGCTATACTGCAACCCTCAACCTGCAGAGGCTGGCATCATGACCTGCGCCACAGTTGGGGAGCCGGCCAGTGGCACGCACACTCCAGTTTGCAATGGCTCACAGATGTCAGACGTGACAGCTGTCCAGTTGATTGGCTTGCGAGGTGTCTAGTGCGACGTTTTGGAGTACACGTGTGGGCTACCTGCTATCTCGTGATGATCCCGGCCATGGCGCTCGTCTATTCCACTATGCCAGGAGCGTTTTATCATTCCTCGGCTCATCTTGAGGCTAGCTACCGTCGTGATCAGGATCGCGCATTCCGATTGGTGAGCGCTCTCGCCGAGAGCACGCTTACCCGCTTCATGCCTGATTCCAGTGGCGCCGTTCAGAGTGTTGGCGCTCATCTGCGTCTACATTGGTCGCGATGCGACGTCTCCGACATCACGCTGGGCTATCTTGAAACTGCGCACGATACGCTGTGCACCGCCGAGATGCATGTGCACATCAGGATGCCAGGCCGTGTCGAAGGCAATACCTATATCACAAGTGACGACGTCCCCGAGTTTACAGCCACTGTACACATATATCCGTCTGGTCCTCTCAATATAGCTACGTACATGCGCATAGATTCGGTGCAGGCCGCGTCTCGGTGGGATGACCTGTCGTGGTATCGCCACCCCATGAGATCGCAATCGCCACTGGCTCGCAGTGTTACCATTGCAATGCTGACTAGCGACCCCAAGTGGTACAGCGCGCCCGACAGCACGTGGCGTGTGGTTGCTAGGTTTGCCCGGGAACAGAATGGCGCTGCAGGCTACGGCACCCACAGCATCTGGCGGATGTTGTACTTCAGCGCCATGACAGCTACGACGGTGGGATACGGTGATATCGTGCCACTTACTGATGTTGCTCGGGCCCTTGCAGGAGGTGAAGCCGTATTTGGTGTGATACTCATAGGCCTATTCGTCAACGCAACGGCCATTCGCAAGGACGTCGAGACTTCGAAACGCGAACCCTTGGATTCACGGGCTACAGGATTGCGTCGAGAGGTTGGCCTCGAAGGGAATCGGCGCCGGCGGGGTCGCAAACGAAGGCCATAGCCCGCACCCAATGCTGCAGTCGTCGGCAGCACCGCACGAGCGCGCACATGGGCGAGGCTGAGGCGTGAAGGCGGCAAGCCGAGCCCCCTTGCCTCGAGTATCTAGAGCTCCGTGCGCGCGGGTCCTGAACGCTGGCGACGGTGTGAATCGTCGCCGTCTTGACGTCGCCATAGCCCGTCATGTGGCAGAGCGTGAAGACGTCGCAGCGGCCTTCTAGGGAGGTGAGGCGTAAGCGTCCCCGTCAAGTGGACAGCTCGAAGCTGGACTCCCGGGGCTGATTCGACCTCGGCGGGAACATTCGCGGCGGCACCTGGCCGAGGCTGTCATGGAGCCGCTCGCTGTCGTAGACCTCCAGCCCTTCCTCCGCGATCGCGATCACTTCGTCGATCGAGCCGAACACGTAGGCGTCGAGCACTTCCTTCCGGAAGCTGCGGTTGTACCACTCGATGTAGGCGTTCTGGTCGGGGTTGCCCGGTTGAATGTGGCGCATCGCGATGCCCCGCTGCTCGCGGTGTTCATCGATGAACCGCGCCATCGCTTCGCTCCGCGGTGGAGCTCCGCCTAGGCGAAATGCGCTGACGCCTTCTTCAGGATCTCGTTTGCGCGCCGCAACTCGAGGTTCTCGCGCTCAAGCTGCTTGCGACGGGCGCGCTCGTCGGTCGTCAATCCGGGTCGAGTGCCCACATCGCGCTCCGCCTGTCGTACCCACCTACGCAGCGTCTCGGCCGCGCAGCCGATCTTCTCGGCAATCGAGGTGATCGCCGCCCACTGGGTCCCGTACTGCTCGCGATCCTCCAGAACCATCCGCACCACCCGCTCCCGAGCCTCTGGGGAGAACCTGCTCGGTCTCGCCATGCCCCCATCCTCTCAAGGAATGGAGCCTCGGGGAATCCCGCCGCGGTTCAGCCTCGAGTTCATCCAGCCTGGCAAGCCGATCAAGTACGCGATCATCTAGAGCCACAATGGGAGGATGTGCGATGAGCAGCTCAATCTGCACTGGTGGGACACGGTGGGGGAGGCTCAGGACGCGGTCACGGTACATCAACTCGACTACAATGAGGGTCGGCCACCCACCGCGTTGGGCAACCGGGCGCCGAACGAGAGCGCTCAGCGCCACGCCAAGTACATCAAGTCGCAGAGACTGGCATCGCAATGTGAACCAAGAGCCGGGAGTGAGTCGGCCACACACTCAATCCGTAGAATCTGCGCCCTGATTACCACTTGCGGCCCGCTTCTTGAGCAGAGCCGTTGCCTCGCCTAGAGTGGTGTCCAGCTGAGTAGATCGCATTTGGGCGCGCTCCCACACCTCCTTAAACAACACGTACGGGTGTGGACTACCCAATCGCGCGAGGTAGGTGGCCTCGACGTCCTCTCTGGTTAGTTCCATCACGGGCACGCTGCCTCGAAACAATGTCACCTTGTGATCCGGATCTTCACCGCGCATGTCAAGATCAGGAATTAGCTCTATCTGTACCGCAAGATCGTTACCCAGCGATGCCAAATAGCACCCCTCCTGGGCCGTCTCAGTCCAATCGAGGGATCGCTTACGAGTCGCGATGAGCACCTGCTCAAAGAACTCGGTTAGCTGACTGGTCTTCGCGGAGTTCATTTGTTGTCTCCATCCTCGGCCACTTCGTGCGATTCGTGGCGGCCAATCTGTCTGGCCATCGCTTCATTAAGTGTAGTTAGCGCCCGGGACAGTAGGTCCACCTGTCTCACAGATGGCTCCGCATCTCTCCCGAACCGTCGAAGTTGTTCCTGAGCAGTGCGGAGCTGGGCTGACACCATGGCGAGCTCAGAGGTTGCGCCTTCGTCAAGATGAGTCGCCCACCGTTCACGGGCGAAGCTCAAGTCCTGCGCTGCTCGCCTGCAATAGTGTCTGGAGAGATCCCAACGCCTCTCCTCACAGTAGGTCTGAGCAGAACGCAAATCGTCCGCGACACCGCGAAGTTCAGTTGCGAGTGTGCGAAATTCGGCCGAACGGACTGCTGCCTCAGCCGCCCGCCTTGCTCCCTGAGAAATGAAGAGGGTCGCTAGACTGACACCGAGCCCCAGGACGCTCGCCGCATTGCCCCAGTTCTCGCCTAACCATTTGATCGCTGGCTCAAGCATCACGCGTTCGATCGCCCCCTTGTACGCGTCGAATTGGGGCGAGCAGCTGTAGATTCAGCTGCACCACTCCCGGCCCAACTCGCTCCCAGCCCAACCACACTCCTACAGTAGCACCGAGCCCGTTGACCTTGAAAGGCCCACGGGCTCCTGTGTTTGTGCGGCGGCGACACCCTATTCGGTAGCGACTTGAGGTTGTGTCGTTAGTACTCTGTCGCAGCTTCGACACCGCTCGACTCCGCCGCTCTGGCACCACTGCTCGTCGAGAGTCTCTCTCAGCCGGGATGTCGCACCACCTGCGCTAGCAGCACCAGCCCCCCCAGAAACAAGAGCCCCGCAACGCCCCACCGCGCCCCGCAGCCGGCGCGGCGCGTTATCGCGTGCACGGCCAGCGCCGCGAACACCACCGCGATCCATTCGCCCGGGAACCGGTAGCGCTCGCTGACCTGCGCCAGCGCGTTGATCGCGCCCTGGCCCCACCAGGCGATGGCGAGCCCGAGGCCTTCGGGCGTCCCGAGCGTCAGGAACGCCCCCGCCAGCGCGAGAAACGTGATCGCGCGGTGGAGCCAGTGCTGGGGGCCGTAGTCGAGCGGGATCACGTCGCGCGCCATGCCGCCGACCCAGCGCTTCGCCTCGGCGGTGGGGTTCGCGCGGACGATCGCGTCGTGGCGCTCGCGCCAGCGGTGGTCGATCGCGAGCTCGCCGAGCGGGGCCCAGCCCGACATCTCCACCCAGAGGTCGTGCGTGGTGCCGGGCGTCACGCCGTCGCAGAGGTTGAAGCCGGCGTTGGTCGTAAACAGCACGGGTTCGCCGAGCACGCGCTGGTTGCGCAGCGGCCAGGGGGCGTACGCGACGGCGCACGCGAGAAGTGCGGCGAACGCGAGCTTCGGCGCGCGCCTCGCGAGCAGCACCAGCACGCCCGCGGCCACGGCGACGCCGACGGGGCGCGTCAGCGTGGCAGCGGCGGCGAGCACGCCCGCGAGCGCGGCCCCGCGCGCGCCGCGGGCGCGCTGCGCGGCGGCGAACGATGCGGCGGACAGGAACACGAACAGCGTCTCGCTCAGCAGCTGGCCGGCGAACAGCCACGCAGGCGCCCACGCGAGTCCCAGCGCCAGCGCCATCACGCCGGCCCGGCGCGAGGCCGCCCGCGCCACGATCTCGCCCGCGAGCACGGCGGTCAGCGCGTGCATGGCGCCGTTCACCGCCAGCGCGAGCTTCACGCCGCCCAGCGCGAGCAGCGGCGCGAGCAGCACGGGGTAGCCGGGCGAGCGGAACGCGAACAGGTCGAGCCACGGCAGCATGGGCTCGCGGTAGCGCAGTCCCTGGCCGGCCAGCAGCGAACGGGCGATCGCCTCGAACGCGCGGCTGTCGGGGTTGGCGTACGGGTGCGCCAGCGGGAACGCGGCCAGCGCCGCGCCGGCCAGCGCCAGCAGAACCACCGCGAGCGGCGGAAGACCGAGCCCGGTCGCGGGCCCGTCGTCGGCGCGCGGCGGGCTCACTTCTTTCCCGCCAGCTCCCGGTAGAGCTGCGCGGTCGACTCGACGACGTTGTCCCACGAGTAGTGCGCGAGGATGTGCTTCTTCGCGCGCTCGCCGTACTCGTGCACCACGTCGGGGTTGCGAATCAGGTATTCGAGCTTCTCGCGCAGGTCGCCGACGTCCTTGGTGCGGAAGTGCAGCGCGCACTCCTCGGCGACTTCCATGTTCTCGGGGATATCCGAAATCAGCACGCAGCGGCCGTACGACAGCGCCTCCAGCAGCGCGATCGAAAGCCCTTCCATGGTCGAGGGCTGCACGACGCAGTAGGCGTTGCTCCACAGTTCCTCGAGCGACTCGCCGAACACGTAGTCGAGCAGCTTGATCCGGTCGCCGGCGTACTGGCGCAGCAGGTCGACGTAGCCCTGCGAAAAGCTCAGGCCCCCGACCAGCGCGAGCGTCATGTCGGTGTCGATCTTGCTGAACGCCTCGCACAGGAAGTGCACGCCCTTCTCGGGCACGAGCCGGCCCACGAACAGCACGTACTTACCCGGCGTGAGCCCGAGCGAGGCGAGCTTCTTGGGCGCGCGCGGCTGCGGCAGGTTGGTGCCGTTGGGAATGAACGTGGCGTCGCAGCGATGGTGCTGGGCGAAGTGCTGGCGCAGCGTCTTGCTCACGACGATCGTGCGATCCGGAAAGTGCGCCGCGGGGCCTTCGCACTGGCGCAGGAACCAGCGCGCGAACCGTCCCCACTTCTCGCGCTGCCAGTCGAGCCCGTGCACGGTGACGACGGTCTTGGAGCCGGTCATCCGCGGCAGCCCGGCGAACAGCGCGGGGCCCAGCGCGTGAAAGTGCACGATGTCGTAGTGCCGGAACATCGACTCCATCGTCGCCCACGTCACGTGCGAGATGGCGTCCAGGTGCTTGGTGTGAATGCTCGGGCGGCGGAGCAGCTTCACGCCGTGGTACTCGGTGCCTTCGGGCGTGTAGTAGAGCCGGCAGAACACGTCGACGTCGATGCCCATCGGCACCAGCCGGCGGGCGATCTCGTCGACGTGGCGCTCGATGCCGCCATACGTCGCGGGCACGCCCTTCTGGCCGATCATCGCGACGCGCATCAGGCGGCTCCCTTCCGGCGGACGCGGGCGAGCCGCTCCGCGACGATCTCGCCGAGGCGTTCGCCGAGGCGGCCCCAGGCGTATTCCGCGAGCACGGCAGGCGCCGATTCGCCGCGCGCGGCGAACCCGCGCGGGCGCGCGCGCACCGCGTCCGGGTACGACTCGGGCGGGGCCACCGTGACGTGCGGCACGAGCGGCGCGTAGCCGCGCACGCCGAACGGCGTCGTGATCACCGCGAGGCCGGCGGCGAGGTAGGCGGGCACCTTCACGTTGCTGCCGCCGCCACTCAGGACGGGATTCGCGCCGGCGTCGGCGGCATGCAGCCACGGCAGCAGCGAGGGCACTTCGCCCGCGACGATCAGGCCGGGGTCGCGGCGCCCGGCGAGCCGGCGGCCGGCCGAGCCCACCACCAGCAGCCGCAGGCCGTCCCCGCTCAGCGCGGGCAGCACGCGGTCCACCAGGAACGCCAGCGCCTCGCGGTTGGGGCCCCAGTCGGCGCCCACGAACACGAGCGCGTACTCGTTCTCGGCGAGCCCGATCGCGGTGCGTGCGGCGGCGCGTTCGGCCGCGGTCGGCGGCCGCAGCTCGCGCTCGTCGTAACCGTTGGCGATCACCGCGAGCCGCTCGGGGTCCGCGCCATGCAGCTCGCGCATGCGCGCGGCGTCCTCGTCGGTGCAGACCACGGTCAGGTCGGCGTGCGCCACGGCGTCGCGTTCGAGCGCGCGCAGCTGCTCGGCCCAGCGCGCGCGCGCCAGCAGCCGCGGCGCGGCCTCCACGAATCGGTCGTACTCCACGTTCTGCGACGTGTGCACGCGCAGCGGCTCGGGCGCGCCGTCCAGCATCCCGGCGAGCGCCAGGTCGGCGGCGAGCACGTCGGCGACGCCGCCCAGCGCGGCGCGGTAGCGGCCGCGGTGCGCGCGGTGCGCGCGCTCGGCGGTGAAGAGCGGCGCGAGCCCCAGGCGTTCCAGCCGCCACGCGGCGCTCGTCTCCCACGCCTTGCGGCGCACGATCCGCACGCCGTCCACGGTCTCTTCGGCCGGCGCCGCGGTGCGGTTGGGCACCACGCACAGCGCGTGCACCTGGTTCCGCCGCGCGAGCCCGCGCACGAGCCCGAAGCTGCGCTGCGTGCCGCCGAAGCGCGCGGGATGGATGTCGTTGTCGTGCGCGGTGTGGATCAGCATGCGGCCTCCCGCACGCCGGGCGACGGGCGCGCGCCGCCGCGCACGAAGCCCACCACGAGGCCGGCGGCGTGCAGCGTCCACGTGAGCAGCGCGTGCGTCGCGAGCCGCAGGCTGCGCTTGCGCACGCTCATCAGCGCGAGCACACCGAGCGGCAGCAACGCCCAGAGCGCGAGGCCGCGCGCGCCGGCGAGCAGTCCCGCGGGCAGCGCGGCGAGCCAGAGCGCCAGCGTCGCGAAGTAGAGCCGCTGCCGGCGCAGGTGCTCGGCGAGGCCGCGGCGGCCCAGGTAGAGCCGCAGCACCTGCCCCTGCCCGAAGCAAAGTCCGGTGCTCCAGCGCCGCCCGAGCTCCGAAAAGCTCGGCCGCGGTCCGCTCCAGTGCACGCCGGCGCGGGGCCCGAGGCTCCGCAGCCGGAATCCTTCCGCGCGCAGGCGCAGGCCGAGCTCGAAGTCCTCTTCGCTGCTCAGGCGCGCGTCGTAGCCGCCCACGCGTTCCAGCGCGTCGCGGCGGTAGAGCGCGAGCCCGGCGATCATCTCGCAGTCGTGGTCGGCCTCGCCCATGCGGTTCAGGTCGTGCACGCCGGGCCGTTCGGCCGCGCCATCCACGAACCATTCCTCGAGCCGGCCCCACGCGCCCGCGATCGTCGCGTCGGTGGCGAGCGCCTGGAGCGCGCGTTCGAGCCACGGCGCGTCGATCTCGATGTCGGCGTCGGCGAAGAGCACCCACGGCGCGCTGGTCGCGCCGAGGCCCAGGTTGCGCGCGGCGCCGGGCGTCAGCGGATCGGACTCGCGCGCGCGCAACGTGCGCCAGCGCTCCGAGAGCACGGGCAGCGACGCGGGTGTGCCGGGCGTCGCGATCACCAGCACGCCGGCCCAGTCGCGGCCGGCCAGCGCGCGTTCCAGCGCGGCGATCGTGCGCGGCAGGAAGCGCTCCTGCCGGTAGCACGGGATCACCACGGCCAGCGTCACCGGCCACCTCCGCGAGACGCGCCGGGCGCGTCCTCGGGCGTGAACGTCGCGAGCCCCAGCACCTCGTCGTACACCGCTTCGAAGCCGTCGGCGACGGCCTGCCACAGGTAGTCGCGCCGCGCGCGCTCGCCGGCCGCGCGCCCGAGCCGGATGCCGCGCTCGGTCTTGCGGTGAAAGCGCTCCAGCTCGTCCGCCAGCGCGAGCGCATCGCCCGGCGCCACGAGCGCGCCGTGCGTGCCGTCCTCGATCACCTCGGGCACGCCGCCCACGGCGGTCGCGACGATCGGGCGCGAGCGCACCATGGCCTCGAGCAGCACGAGCGGAAGGCCCTCCCAGTGCGACGGCAGCACCACCGCGTCGGCGGCGGCGAGCAGCGGGCCGACGTCGTCGAGCGCGCCCAGGAAGCGCACGCGCGGCCCGATGCCGAGTTGCTCGGCGCGCTGCTCCAGCGTGGTCTTGAGCGAGCCCTCGCCGGCCACGGCGAGCGTGAAGTCGAGTCCGCGCTTGCGCACCTCGGCGAGCGCGTCCAGCAGCACCGCGTGGCCCTTCTGTTCTTCCAGCCGGCCCGCGACCACCCAGAGCGGGCGGATCAGCGACGCGCCGAAGCGCTCGCGCCACGCCTTGGCCACGGGCGCCTCGGCCGCCTCGTCCGGCAGGTCGGCGCCGTTGGGCACCACGCGCACGCGCGCGCGCTCGATCCCGTAGTCGCGCACCAGCGTCTCGGCCACCGCGCCGCACACGGCGGTCACGGCGTCGGCGCGGCCCAACTCGGCGCGCTTGAGCGCGCGCTGCCCGTCCGAATGCGACTCGCCCACGATGTGCTCGGTCACGACCAGGTGCCGCACGCCGGCCGCACGCGCGAGCATGGCAAGGTAGCGATCGGCCGCGGGCCAGACGTGGTGCACGTGCAGCACGTCGGGGCGCACGCGGCGAAGTGCGTTCCACGTGCCGAGCATGCCCTTCCAGTCCCAGCGCGAGTCCACCTCAGCCACTCGCTCGACCGGAATGCCGCGCGCTTCGAGCGCGGCGGCGAACTCGTCCAGCGCCGGCACCGGGCTCAGCCACACGCGCACCGCGAACCGCTCCGGCGCCAGGCGCGTCGCGAGCTCCCAGACCACGCGCTCGGTGCCCCCGACCGCGCGTCCGCTCTCGACGAGCAGGACGTTCAACCGTTGCGGCGTGCCGTTGCGCATCGCGCCTCGTAGGCTTCGATCAGCCGGCCGGCGTTGTGCTCCCACGCCATCTGGGAGAGGAACCGCTCGCGATTGTACGCGCCCATGCGCTCGCGCATCGCGGGATCCGCGAGCAGCTGCTCGATCTTGGCCGCGAGGTCGTGCACGTCGTCCGCGATCGCGTACAGAGAGCCCTCGCCCGCCGAGTAGCGGTGCTCGCGCAGGTCGTAGCAGACGATCGGCTTGGCGCAGGCCATGTATTCGAGCACCTTGTTCATGGTGCTGACGTCGTTGAGCGGGTTCTTGGGATCCGGGCTCACGCACACGTCGGCCGTGAACAACACGCGCTCGACCTCGGCGTCGGGGACGCGCCCGGTGAACTCGCAGTACGCCTCGAGCCCGCGCTCGCGCACCATCGCCTTCAGGTCCTCGAACGAATCCCCCGCGCCGACGAACGTGAACGACACGTCCTCGCGGTGGTGTTCGCGCACCATCACCTCGGCCGCGCGCACGAGGTGGTCGACGCCGTCCTGCGGCGCCATCACGCCCAGGTAGGCGACGAGGAACTTGCGGCCGCGCTTCAGGGCCGGCTCGCCCTGGCGCAGCGTGCCGAAGCGCGCGCGGCTCGGGCCGCTGCGCACCACCCACACTTCGTCGGGCTTCTTGCCGCCGCGGCCCAGTGCGACCTGGCGGTACGACTCGTTGGTCGAGATCACCAGGTCCGCGGTGCGGAACTGCATGCGCTCGAGCCACGCGAGCCCTCGGTGCGGCAGCGTGCCCGCGCGCGATTCGCCGAAGCGCGACAGGTAGAGCTCCGGGCAGAGGTCGTGGTGGTCGAACACGAACTTGACCCCGAGCGGCTTGAAGAGCAGCGCGATCGCCCAGAACGTGTCCGGCGGGTTCGCGGTGTGCAGCACGTCGAAGCCCTGGCGCACCGACACGCGCAGCGTGAGCCACGCCGTCTGCAGCCAGCAGTAGAGGAACTCCCAGATGTAGCTCAGGACCCCCGACGTCACCGGCGGCGCGGGATAGCGCCAGATGTGGATGCCGTTCAGGACCTCGTAGGGTTCGGTGCCGCCATCGCCCATGGGGCAGATCGCGGACACCTCCCAGCCGGCGGCGCGGAGCGCGTTGAGCTCCATCCACACGCGCCGGTCGAACGGCAGGGTGAGGTTCTCGGAGAGGTGAAGGACCCTACCACGCGAGGCCATGGTACTCCCCGCGCCCGACGCTGGCGCGATCCACGGCCGCCGCGAGGTCGACGAGCACCTGCCCTTCGCGCACGCGCGGACCGATCTCGCGATAGGCCGCGGTGCGGTTGCCCACGACCAGCACCTCGCTTTCGCGCAGCACCTCGTCCAGGTCCGGGCGCAGCCGCTCGGGCAGGTACGGCACCTCGTCCTCGACGAAGCGGCGGTTGGCGCCGAGCACGCGCTCCATGTCGAGGTTGGGGTCGTGCAGCAGCACCGAGTAGCCCTTGCCCACCAGCGTCCCGATCACGCGCAGGATCGGGCTCTCGCGCAGGTCGTCGGTGCCGGCCTTGAACGACAGGCCGAGGAACCCGAGCTTGCGGCGCTTGAACTTCTCGATCAGGTGGATCGCGTCCTCCACGTGCTGGTCGTTCGAGCGCATGATGTTCTGCAGCACCGGCAGCTCCAGCCCGTGCTGGCGCGAGCGCGCGGTGATCGCGCGCACGTCCTTGGGCAGGCACGAGCCGCCGAACGCGAAGCCCGGGCTCAGGTAGTAGGGCGACAGGTTGAGCTTGGTGTCGCGCACCATGATCTTCATCACGGCGTGGCTGTCGATGCCCTCGCGCTTGCAGATACGGCCGAACTCGTTCGCGAACGCGACTTTGAGCGCGTGGAAGGAGTTGTTCACGTACTTGAGCATCTCGGCGACCGGCACGTCGGTCACGATGATCTCGCCGCCCACGTCGGAGTAGAGCTGCTTCAGCGCCTCGCCTGCACGCGGGCAGCCCGCGCCGATCACGGTGTACTCGGCGCCGAAGAAGTCGGCGACCGCGGTCCCCTCGCGCAGGAACTCGGGGTTGTAGGCGACGCCGAAGTCCACGCCGGCCTTGCCGCCGCTCGACTGTTCGAGCACCGGCAGGAGCTGGTCCATCACCGAGCCCGGCAGCATGGTGCTGCGCATGACCACGGTCGTGAACCGGCCCGTGCTCTTCAACGCCGAACCCACCTCGGCGCACGAGCGGCGCACGTGGTCCAGGTTGAGCGACCCGTCCTCGGCGGAGGGCGTGCCCACGCACACGAGTACGACGTCGGCGCCGGGCATGGCCTTCGTGATGTCGGTCGTCGCGGTGAGCTTGCCCGAGGCGCGGCCCTCGGCGATCAGCCGCCCGAGGTCCTTCTCCACGATCGGGCTCTCGCCCCGCTCGATGCACGAGACCTTGTAGGCGTTGGTGTCCACGCCCACGACATCGTGCCCCCGGCTCGAGAAGCATGCCGAACACACCGAACCCACGTAGCCCAGTCCGACGACGACGACCCGCATATGCCTTCCTCCGAGCCGGCCGGAGCGCCGGCTCGATCCTGACGCGAAGCGAACGGGCCGCACCGTCCGAGACGGCTGCCCGGGGGGATCACTCCTGCTGCTGCGGAGGCACGTGCCAGACGCGCACGCCCTCGAAACTCGACCGGGTCGCGCCCGGGTACCGCGTGTCGAGCCAGCGCGCGAAGTGGTCCGCGGGATCGAGGTCCTCGTGTCGGCTGAGGACGACCCATGTCCCGTGGGCGTGCGACGCGGCCTGCTCGAACCGGAGCGCCATGCGGGACGAATCGGCGGCGAAACCGAGCCACCACGGTTCGACACGCAGGCCCTTGCCGTAGAACTCCACCGGATCCGGGGATCCGACGGCCAGCACCTGCTCGCCGGGAGCGAACCCCGCGCGCACGCTGGTGAGCGCGCCGCGGTAGTCCTCCCGCCCGTACCCCGGTACGAAATAATGATGGTACAACGAGATGGCCCAGAGTGCAGCGATCGCGCCCGCGGCGAGGCGGCGCGTGGCCGGGCGGAGGTCCGCCAGGGCGGCCGCGACACCCAAGAGCAGGCAGGGAAGCCCGACGGCGAGGTAGCGCGGGTTGAAGACCTTGAAGTTGTGGGCGGCAAAGTAACTCACGAGCACCACCGGCGCGACCAGCCAGAGCAGGGTATCGGCCAGTTTCCGGCGACGCGAGAGCGCCAGCACGGCCAGCGCCCCGAGGAACCCGAACACCGCCGCGGTGGCCGCCAGTTCGGGCGCGTGGGCCCGGACCGCCTCGGCGGCCGGCCGGGCGTGCAGCTCGCGCAGCGAGGGCCCGAGCGTGAAGCCGACCGCGAACGAATGGAACGCGAACGGCACCGCCGCGACGTGGAACGTGGTGCTCCCCCGCAGCGCTTCTCCCGCGGCGGTGGCATGCTGCGGCTGCAGCCGGCGGAAGTCCCACGTGGCCGCGACGCGCGGCACGAACGGCGCCGCGAGCAGCGCGAGCACGACCGCCGCGCCGGCGAGCGCGCGGGCGCGGTAGGCGCGCGTGGCGGGCTCGCCGCCCAGCCAGAGCCGCAGGTGGAACGGCAGCAGCAGCGCGAACGACCAGTTGGTGAGCAGGCCCGCGGCGGTGGCGCCGAGCACCTGCGCGACCGCGCGCGCCGACGGCGCGCGGCGCAGCTCGAGCAGTGCGGACACGCTCACCACCGCCCAGAGCAGCAGCCACGCGTAGTTGCGCACCTCCTGCCCGTACCAGACGAGGAACGGCGACGTGGCGGCGAGCCACGCGGCCGGCGCCACCGCCTCGCGCCCCAGCCAGCGGCGCGCGAGTTGCGCGATCGCCGGCACCATGAGCACGCCGGCCAGCGCGCTGGGGGCGCGCAGCGCCCATTCGGACTGGCCGGCCACGCGCATCCACGCGTGCAGCATCAGCGCGTAGAGCGGACCGTGCACGTTCTCGAGCAGTTCGCGCACGCCGAGCACCTGGTTGCCGCCGGCGGCCTGCCACGAGAACACCTCGTCGATCCACAGGCTCTGGTGGCCGAGGCGGAACAGGCGCAGCGCCGCGGCGACGAGGGTCGCGGCGACGACGATGCGGGTCAGGGCCGGGGAGGTCGAGTCGGGCGGGATGTCGGCGGCTGGCCGCGCGGGCGCGGACGTGTCCGATTTCACTCCGCTCAGTACGCCCCCTCCCGGGACAGGACCGCGGGGATCGTGCGCAGGAGGATCTTGAGGTCGAGCTTGAAGGAGCGGTGCCGGATGTACTCGAGATCGAGTCGCATCCACTCCTGGAACCCGATGCGGCTGCGTCCGCTGATCTGCCACAGGCAGGTGATGCCCGGGCGAACGTCGAGCCGGCGCAGCTGCCACGGCTCGTACTGCGAGACTTCCTCGGGAATCGGCGGCCGCGGGCCGACGAGGCTCATGTCGCCGATCAGGACGTTGTAGAACTGCGGCAGCTCGTCGAGGCTCGTCGAGCGCATGAAGCGGCCGATCCGGGTGATGCGCGGGTCGCGCGCGATCTTGAACACGGGGCCGTCGGCCTCGTTCATGTGCGCGATCGTGTGCCGGCGCCGGTCGGCGTCCTTCACCATCGAGCGCAGCTTGTAGAACGTGAACGCGCGGCCGCCGCGGCCGATGCGCGTCGAGCGGTAGATCACCGGGCCGCGGGACTCAAGCCGGATCAGCAGCGCGAGCAGCGCCATCACCGGCGCGAAGATCACGAGCGCGAAGCACGCGCCCAGGACGTCGAGCATGCGCTTGCCGAAGCGCTGGTAGAGGCCCTCGGGCGCCGGCGTCTCGAACGGCAGCACGGGCGCGGCGGAGGCGCCCGTCGCGACGAGCCGCGGCTGCGCCCACGCGCCGTGCGCGCCGTTGCGCGGACGGGCGTGACCGTTGGCGTAACCATGCGGGTGCGCGACGCCGTTGGCGGACGCCAGCGCGCGTGCGCGTGTCGCCGGGTTCGAGCCGGTCGCGGCCGAGCGGGTGGCTCCCGCCGTCCCGGTCGGGACCGCGTCCACGGCTTCGTTGCGCGCGTGAGGCTCGTTCGGCGCCGGCCAGTCCCCACCACGGACTACGGCTTCTCCGGCGGACGAGAGGATGTCGGGCTCCATCGATGCCACTCTCAGTTGTCGTCGCCCTGCGAACAGATCCGTGGGACGCACGAGGTCCCCACGGTTCTCAAGCCACTCGCGTCATCCGATGGTGACGGCCACTGGATTGGTCGAGTCCGAGCGACGGGGGGATAACCAAGGTGCCTGTCCTGGTGCGTGTCCCGGATCACTCCGGTCGTCCGGGCCGATGAGGTCGACCCGGTTGCTGCTGATTCATCCAGCGCTGTTCAACCCAGTTAACAAGGAATCGTGGGATCGGTCCTCGCGTAGGGGGCGCAACTGGGGAACTGACCGTGAATCCAGCTTAACAACAGCCTCACAGCGCTTTCAACCCCGAATTGCCCTTTGCTCACCGGAGGGGGATTCGGCTCTCGACTGGGTTTGCCCGCCCGAAACGGACCCTACCGGGCGGCCCCAGGCGGCCCCGAGACGCCACGCTGCCACTCCACCGTCCGGCGCAGGCCGCGCTCCAGCGTCACCTCGGGCACCCAGCGGAGCGTCCGCCGGGTCTTCTCGATGTTCACGACGCGTCGCCGGATGTTGTCGATGTCCCGGCGATCGGTGTGCTCGGGCTCCACGTCGACGCCGGTCACCTTGATCAGGATCGCGGCGAGCTCGTTGACGCGCGTCTCGACGCCGGTGCCGACGTTGAACACCTCGCCGATCGCGCGGTCCGCGCAGGCGGTGAGCAGCGTCGCCTCGACGGCGTCGTCGACGAACGTGAAATCGCGCGTCTGGTTGCCGTCGCCGTGGATCACCGGCGGGCGCCCGGCGAACAGCGATTCGATGAACTTGGCCACGACGCCGCAGTAGGGATTCGCGGGGTCCTGCCCGGGCCCGAAGATGTTCGAGTAGCGCACGGCGGTGGTCGGCACGCCGTACGACTCGTGGAACGCCATGCAGTAGTTCTCGCCGCCGAGCTTGGACACCGAGTACGGCGTCAGGAGCTGCAGCCGGTCGTCCTCGTTGATGGGCAGGTAGCGCGGGTTGCCGTACACGGACGTGCTGGAGGTGTAGACCACCCGGCGCGGCTTCGATTCGCGCGCCGCGAGCAGCACGTTCAGCGTGCCGCCGATGTTGGTCTCGTAGTCCTCGCGCGGATTGCGCGTGGAGACCACGATGTTGCGCGCCGCCGCGTGCACGATCACCTCGTTCGCGGCGACCAGCTTCGCGACGAGGGCAGCGTCGCAGACGGTGCCCTGGACGAAGTCGAAACCCGCCGCGGGCAGGTTCTCGAGCCGGCCCGTGAAGAGGTCGTCGAGCACCGTCACCTTCGCCCCGTCGCGCAGCAGCCGGCGCACGAGGTTGCTGCCCACGAACCCGGCGCCGCCCGTGACGAGGACGCGGGTGTTCTCGAGCGTGTTCACGTGAGGACCTCCGGGGCGTTCAGTGACGCAGCCCCAGCCTGAGGTAGACGATCGGGCGCAGGATGCGCCAGCCGTCGGAGAGCCAGCGCATCTTGGTGGTACCGCGGGCATGGTAACGCACGGTCACCGGCACTTCCCGCACCCGGTAGCCGCAGCGCACCGCCTGGTAGAGCAGGTAGGGCTCGAGCTCGTAGCGATCGAGCCACGACTGATCGAGCCGCATCCGCGGATCGTCGAGCAGCGCGAGCCGGAACGCGCGCATGCCGTTGGTGCCGTCGGTGCAGGGCTGGCCGCTGGCGAGCGAGAAGAGGCGCGGGTAGAGCCGCGTGAGCCAGCGGCGGTCGGCCGGAATGCCCGGCACCGCACCGCCCGGGAGCCAGCGCGAGCCCTGGACGAGATCGGCCTCGCCGGCGAAGAGCAGCGGCAGCATGCGCGCGAGCTCGTGCGGTTCGTGCTGATCGTCGCCGCTCAGGATGGCCGCGAACTCGTAGCCGCGGCGCTTCGCCTCGAGCAGTCCCGTGCGGATGGCGGCCCCGACGCCCTGGTTCACCGCGTGGCGCAGGACCACGTCGGCCCCGGCGGCGCGGGCGTCCTCGGAGGTGGCGTCGCGGGAGCAATCGTCGACGACGACGACGCACGAGACGAGGGCGCGGGGCACCTTGCGGACCACGTCGCCGATCTTGCCGGCCTCGTTCCAGGCCGGAACGACCACGGCCACGCGAGCCGGGTCGACCCCGGCCGGCGCGGTCGGGCCAACGGGAGCGTGAGGTTGCGGCATCATAGGCGGGGCAGCATAGGTGCAGCCCGCGCCACTGTCGACCGGCACGCGCGTGCCGCGGCCGGCGCGCCCGGGCGTTGCCGCCGCGAAAGCGGCTTTGTTACGCTCTCCCTCCCGCGTCCGGGAGCCGGTGCCCGCCCTCCGGACCGGAAGCGGTACGGACGGGGCCGACGCCGGCCTCGACCGCAGCGCGGATCCCGCCGACAACTCGGGCGAGCGCCGCCACCCACCCGGAGAACCGCGCATGAGCCTGCTGTCCCACTCCCGCGACTCGTCCGGCAGGACGGGCGGGACCGACTGGCTCGGCCGGATCTTCAACATCCTCGCCGTGACCGGGCTCGGCGTACTGCTGGGCCTGCAGTACGTGCAGCCGAACAAGCGCGTGCTCTCGGTGGCGGCGGCCGTCATCGTGATCGGCATCGCCTGGCGGCTCGAGATCATCGCCGGCATCGGCGTGATGATCCTCGCGCTGCCGTTTCCGCGCGGCACGACCTTCGGCAGCACGAACCTCGCCCTCATCCTGCTGCTGCTCGTCATCTACCTGCTGCGCGTCACGCAGCGCGAGCTGCCGCGCCCCCGCCCGACACCCATCGACGGCCCCGTGATCGGGCTCGTGATCGCGTACATCGTCTCGTTCTACAACTGCGACCCGCGCGACATCCAGGCGGCGCTCGAGACGTTCTACCTGTTCCTGGGCACCGTCTTCATGTACGGGCTCGTGGTGAACAGCGTCCGCACCGAGAACGACCTCAAGCGCCTGCATTTCTTCCAGGCGCTCGTGATGTTCATCATCCTGCTGCTCGCCGTCTGGGAGCTGAACCACCCCGGGGAAGCGATCGTTCGGGGCTGGATCGACTTCGCCCACACGCGCGGCGACGAGTTCAATCGCAAGAACGTCCGCATCGGCTCGATCTTCTACGACTACGAGCTGTTCGCCGATTTCTGCGGCATGAACCTGATCTTCCTGATCTTCCTGTTGATGCGCGCCCGCACCGCCCTGGAGCGCCTCTGGGCGGGCAGCCTGCTCGCACTCACGGTGTTCGGCATCTTCGCGACGGTCACGCGCGGCCCGATCGTCTCGCTCGCGGTGGCGCTGGCGTACCTCACCTGGCTCGTGCGGCGGAACCTGCGCGTCGTGCCGGTGATGCTCACGGTGACGCTCACGGCGATCGGCATCGCGGCCATGAACTTCTTCGTCGCCACCTTCACGCGTTCGGGCGACCTGCTCGCCCGCGTGATGGGCACCGAGATCCACGGGCTGGTGCCCGACAGCCGCGCCGCCCCGTGGAAGGACGCGTGGGAGCGCTTCCTCCTGCATCCGCTGATCGGTTCGGGCCCGCTGTACACGTTCAAGCGCGGCCTGTACTTCTGGTTCTGGCCCCACAACCTGTACCTGTACGTACTGAACATCGTCGGCATCTTCGGGTTCGTGTTCTTCGCACTCATGCTGGTGACGCTGTGGCGCCACACGAAGCCGACCGTCGACAGCATGACCCGGGGCAGCTACCTCGACGGGTACCTGCTGGTCGCACGCGTGCAGCTGGCGTATTTCCTCGTCGACCAGATCAAGATCGAGTACCTGCGCAACGTGACCTACCAGTACCAGGTGTGGCTGTTCTTCGCGCTCTGGATGGCCGCCGACCGCCTGCGCCGCGACCGCGCGGCCGCGGGCGCGGGCCTGCTCGCCCGGGCGGCCTGACGCCCCTTCGGGCACCCCGGGGCCGGACCGGCGCGGCCACGTTGCATCCCGCACGACCCCGGACCCGGGCCGGGCCCCGTCCGGCGGCCCGAGCATTGCCCCGGCTTTCGGGGCTCTGATACGCTCGACGTTCCTGCGTCCCCCCGTCTGCCGACCCCGACCCCCAGGAACCCGCCCCCGATGCACCGCAACCTCAAGCTCAGTGTCGTGATCCCGTGCTACAACGAGGAGAACGGCGTGCGTGAAGTCATCGGGCGCATGCCCGCGGCCGTGGACGAGGTCGTGGTCGTGGACAACAACTGCACGGATCGGACGGCCGAGGTCGCCCGCTCGCTGGGGGCGCGCGTCGTGGAGGCGAAGACGCCGGGCTACGGCGCCGCCTACAAGGCCGGCCTCGCCGCGGCCACCGGCGACCTCATCATCACGATGGACGGCGACGGCACCTACCCGCCCGAAGAGATCGAGCGGCTGGTGGACGAGCTGGTCACGAAGAACTGGGACTTCCTCTCCGCGGCCCGCTTCCCGCTCGCGGACCCGCGCGCCATGAACGTGACCAACCGCCTCGGCAACGGCGTGCTGACGCTCACGGCCCGGATCCTGTTCGGCGTCGGGCTCGGCGACAGCCAGTCGGGCATGTGGGTCTTCAAGCGCTCGCTCCTGCCCCGGCTCGTGCTCAAGTCCGACGGCATGCCGTTCAGCCAGGAGATCAAGCTCGAGGCCGTGCTGCGCAAGGCGCGCTTCGGCGAATCGCACATCCCGTACGGCGCGCGCATCGGCGAAGTGAAGCTGCAGAAGTGGCGCGACGGCTGGCGCAACCTCACGCACCTGGTCGGCAAGCGGTTCGGCCTGGCGTGATCCGCCCCGGACTCGGGAGGACGCGCTGATGTGCGGCTTCGCGGCGTTCCATCATCCCGGAGGGCTCGAGCCCGACCGCGCGTGGCTCGAAGGCGCGGCGCGCGCGATCCGGCACCGCGGCCCCGACGACGTCGGCATCCTGGCCGAACCGGGCGCCGGACTCGCGTTCCGGCGGCTCGCGATCGTGGACGTGGCCACGGGCCACCAGCCGCTCGGCAACGAGGACGGCTCGATCCAGATCGCGTTCAACGGCGAGATCTACAACCACGCCGAACTGCGCGAGGAGTTGAAGCGGCGCGGGCACCGCTACCGCACCCAGAGCGACACCGAGACGATCGTCCACGCCTACGAGGAGTGGGGCACGGACGCGCTCCGGCGCCTGGACGGCATGTTCGCGTTCGCCCTGTGGGACCGGCCGCGCCGCCGCATGCTCGTGGCGCGCGACCGCGTCGGGATCAAGCCGGTCTACTGGGCGCGCGCCAACGACGCGTTCGTGTTCGGCTCCGAGATCAAGTCGCTGTTCGCGTTCCCCGGCACGGCGCGGCGCGCGAATCCCGCCGGCGTCGCCGAGCACCTCATGCTGCGCTACTGCGCGTCGCCGCGGACGCTGTTCGAGGGCGTCGAGAAGCTGCCCCCCGGGCACTTCCTGCTGTTCGAGCCCGGCCACGAGGAGTGCACGCGCTGGTGGCGTCCGGCGTTCGGGCCGCGGATCGAGCTCGGCGAGGACGAGGCGCTGGCCGAGGTCGAGGCGCGGCTCACGGCCTCCGTGAAGTCGCACCTGATGAGCGAAGTACCGCTCGGGGCGCTGCTCTCGGGCGGCGTGGACTCGAGCCTCGTGGTCGCGCTCATGAGCCGGCTGCTCGACCAGCCGGTGCAGACCTTCTCGGTCGGCTTCGATGCGCCCGGGCCCTACAGCGAGCTGCCGTTCGCGCGCGCGGTCGCGGAACACTGCCACACCGATCACCGCGAGATCGTGGTCGGCGCGTCCGACCTGCTGCGCGAACTGCCGCAGCTGGTGTGGCACCAGGACGAGCCGGTCTCCGAACCGGCCGCGATCCCGACCTACCTCGTCACGCAGCTCGCGCGGCAGACGGTGACGGTCGTGCTGACCGGTGAAGGCGGCGACGAACTCTTCGCTGGCTATCCCAAGTACGCGGTGGAGCCGCTCGCGCGCACGCTGTCGATGCTGCCCGGCCCGCTGCGCGACCCGCTCCTCGACCACGGCGTCGACAAGCTGCCGTACCGCTTCCGCAAGCTGCAGGTCGTGGGGCGCAGCGCGCGGTTCCGCGACGAGGGCGAACGGCTCGCGGCGTGGTTCGCGGGCTTCGCCGGCCGCGAGCGCGACCGGCTGCTCGGCCCCGCGCTGCGCCCGTTCGCCGACCGCGGCGCGGCGGCGTTCCGTGACGCGCTCGCCGAGAGCACCGCACGGGGCTCGCTCGACCGCATGCTCGACGTGGACCTGCGGCTCTGGCTGGCCGACGACCTGCTGCTCAAGATGGACAAGATGAGCATGGCCGCGTCGGTCGAGGCCCGCGTGCCGCTGCTCGACAACTCGCTGATCGACTGGGCCCTGCGGCTCGACCCGCGGCACAAGGTGCGCGGCCTCGAGGGCAAGGTGCTGCTCAAGCGGCTCGCCCGGAAACTGCTGCCGCGCGAGGTGGTCGACCGGCCCAAGGTGGGCTTCACGGTGCCGCTCGCACCGTGGTTCCGCAACGAGCTGCGCGAGCTGCTGGCCGACACGCTGCTCTCGCCCGCGTGCCTCGGCCGCGGCTACTTCGAACCCGCGATCCTGCGGGGCTACGTCGAGGACCACCTCGCCGGCCGCCGCGACCGCAGCCGCGAGCTCTGGACGCTGCTCACGCTCGAGCTCTGGCACCGCCAGTGGATCGACCGCGCTCCCGAGCGCTCGATTCCCTGGACGCCGCCGCCGCGCGTGGCGGCGGACGCCGCGATCGCCTGAAGTCCCGGCCCTACGCGCGCCGGCGCGCGGCGATGACCTCGTCGAACAGCCCGGCGTAACGGTCATGGATCTCGCCGGAGCCGTGCGCGTGCGCGGTGTAGTCCCGCGCGCGGGCGCCCGCGGCCTCGCGGCGCGCGGGGTCGGCCATCCAGGTGAGCACCGCGCCCTCCCACGCCTCGAAACCGTCGTGTCGTTCGCCGAGCCGTTCGCGCTCGAGGATGCCGTCCGGATCGAAGCAGGTCACGGCGGGGAGGCCCCAGCTCCATGCCTCGAGCAGCGTGTTGGGGAACCCTTCCGCGGGTGACGTGTGCACGAACAGGGCCGCGTCGCGCAGCAGTTCGCCGATTCGTTCGTGCGGCGTGTCCACGAGAACGCGAAGGTTGGGCGTGCGGTCCGCGACGGCGAGCGCCTCACGGTAGGCGGCATCCGTGAGCGGCGGCGGCGGGAGGTTCCCGACCATGAGGCACTCGAGATCCGGATGGCGTTCCGCGAGGCGCGTGAACCACTCCGGCCGCTTGCCCGGCTTGTACGTGCCGACCCAGACCACGCGGCGCGAATGCGCCGGCGCCGCCTGCTCCCGCGGAATCTCGACGTGGTTCATGATCACGGTCGAGGGGCGGCCGTAGTTCTCCTCGAGCAGCCGCTGCTGCGTGCGCGTCTGGACGACGATCCGATCGGCGCCGCGCAGCGCGCGAGCGTACCAGGTCCGGTCGCGCCACCCGTGTACCGCGGGCATGCCGCGCGTCACGTCGAGGTCGTGGGCCGTGACGAACACGAACCCGGCCCCGCGCGCACGGGCGAGGTCGTACGTGAAGCCCGTCCACATGCCGCCGCCCTTGAAGACGTAGACGTCCGCGGCCGCCCGCCCGAGCGCTTCCGCGGCGTGCGAGAGACGGGGATGGAAGAAGCGAACGACCGGAAGCCCGGCGTTGGGCGGCCAGGCGCGCAGCAGCCGGACGCCGTCCACGATCTCCTCGCGCGGCTGCCCGAAATCGCAGGTCACGACGCGCACGTCGAACCCGCGGCGCACCAGGCCGCGCGCGAGGTGCGCGAACTGCACTTCGGCGCCACCGCCGCCGGGGACGCGCCCGCCACTCATGACCGGGTACAGCAGCGGAACGTAGAGGCAGATCCGGCCGCGACTCGCAGGGCCGCCGCCCCCGGACGCCGCAGCGCTCACGACACCCCCGCCGCCGTGCGCACGGCCGGGTGAAGCTCCAGCGGACCGCTCGTGGGCGTGGCGAGCGCCTCGCGCGAACGGTCGAGCCAGGACTGCGCCCAGAGCTCGAGACAGACGAGCGTGAAGAGCCGGCGCGCCCGGCGCGCGGGATCCGGCACCGTGCCCGCGAGTTCGCGCTCGAGCGCGGCCGGCTCGAGCCAGCCGCGTTCGCGGCAGCGGCGATCGAGCAGGACCTCGCGCGCGAGCCGGCCGAAATCGGAGCCGAACCAGTGTTCGAGCGGCACCGCGAAGCCCTGCTTGCCGCGCGCCAGGATCTCGGGAGGCAGCAGCGGCCGCGCGCACTCGCGCAGCACCCACTTGCTCGTGTCGCCGCGCAGCTTGTACTCGAACGGCAGCCGGGCCACGTACTCGAGCACGCGGTGATCCAGCAGCGGCGCGCGGACCTCGAGCGAGTTGAGCATGGAGGTGCGATCCACCTTCACGAGCACGTCGTCCGTCATGTACGTCTGCGCGTCCAGCGACAGCAGGGCCGGCACGCCGCCGATCACGCGCGCGGCCCGCGCGTGGATCGCCCGCGCCTCCCGGTACGGGTCGTGGCGCACGAGGGAACGCCGCAGCGACGCCGAGAGAAGACCCGGGAGCTCCCGCGGCAGGAAGTGGGACGAGATCTCGAGATGCCGCCCGGCGACGTCGTCCCCGGCGCGCCGCAGGCGGCGCCCGAGCGCGTGCTCCGCGGGGAGGAATCGCGCCGGCGCCGCGAGCAATCGCCGCAGAGGCGCCGGCACGTGGTCCGTCCACGCGTAGCCGCGCGCCCACGCGTAGCTCGTGTAGCCACCATAGGCCTCGTCGCCCCCGTCACCGGACAGCGCCACCGTGACGTGATGACGGGCCATCTCGGCGACGTACCAGGTCGGCAGCATCGACGCATCCCCGAACGGTTCGTCCATGCCCCATGTCAGGCGGGGCATCAGATCCAGCGCGCGCGGCTTCACCACCTGCTCGTGATGCTCCGTGCCGAGGTGCTGCGCCACGCGGCGCGCGTGCTCGAGCTCGCTGTAGTCCTGGTCCTCGAAACCGATGCTGAACGTGCGCACGCGTCCGGGATTCGCCTGCGCCATGAGCGCCACCACGACGCTCGAGTCGATGCCACCCGAGAGGAACGCGCCGAGCGGCACGTCGGACATGAGGCGGATGCGCACGGCTTCTGCGAGCAGTTCGCGCAGCTGCTCCACCGCCACCTCCGGCGCGATGCCGGGGTCTGCGGCCGCGGGCAGCGACCAGTAGCGCTCGACACGCGGCCCGGAGGCGTCGCAGACGAGCCGGTGCCCCGCGGGCAACTTGCGCACGCCCTGGAAGATGGATCGCGGACCGGGGACGTACTGGAAGGTGAGGAAGTCCGCGATCGCCCGCTCGTCCACCTCGCGCGGCACCGTCGGGTCGTGCATGAGGCTCTTGAGCTCGGAGGCGAACACGAGCCTCGATCCGTCGTCGTGGTAGTAGAGCGGCTTCTTGCCGACGCGGTCGCGCGCCAGCATCAGCCGGCGCTGGCGGGTGTCGAAGAGTGCGAAGGCGAACATGCCCCGCAGGTCCTCGAGCAGCGCGGGACCCTTTTCCTCCCACAGGTGCAGCACCATCTCCGTGTCGCTGTTCCCACGGAAGGAATGCCCGCGCGCGGCGAGCGCCGGCCGCATCTCCGGCCAATTGTAGAGCTCCCCGTTGTAGGTGACCCAGACCGAGCCGTCCTCGTTGGCCATGGGCTGGTGCCCGCCGGGCGAGAGGTCCACGATCGAAAGGCGGCGCTGGCCGAGGACCACCGGCCCTTCGGCCCAGATCCCCCAGTCGTCCGGCCCCCGGTGGCGCTGCACGTGGGCCTGCCGGGTCACGCGTTCGCGATCCGGTTCACCGCTGCGGTAGTGGAAGACGCCGTTGATGCCGCACATGGTGTTGTCCTCAGGCTCCCGACACGTCGTGAAACAGATCCACGAACGCATCCAGCATGACGCGTTCGTCGAAGCACGCTTCCACGCGCCGGCGGGCCGCGGCGCCGAACGCCTCGCGCCGGGCCGAGTCCTCCAGCAGGTCCTCCAGGCGCGACGCGAACGCGGCCTCGTCGCCGGAGTCCACGACCCAGCCGGTGACGCCGTCCTCGACCACGTCGGGCACCGAACCCACGCGAGTGGCCACGACCGGCGTCGCGCAGGCACCCGCCTCGATGAGCGACACCGGAAGCGCCTCGCTGACCGAACCGAGCACGGCGACGTCGGCCGCACGATACAGGAGCGGCACGTCCTCGCGCAGTCCGGCGTAGTGGGCCCGCGCGCTCACGCCGAGCTCTGCGGCGAGCGCTTCGAGCGCGGGCCGTTCGGGTCCGTCGCCGGCGACGAACAGCCGCGCACCCGGGTGGCCCGACGTGGCGCGAGCGAACGCGCGCAGCAGCAGCGGATGGTTCTTCACCGGCCGCAGCGACGCCACGGCCACGACCAGCGGGCCGTCCGCGGGCAGCCCGGCCCGCCGCCTCGCATCGGCCCTCGGCAGCGACGGGTCGAACCGCGCGAGATCGACGCCCGAGCGGATCACGACGCAATACCGGGCCGGCACGCCGATCGAATTCACGAGCAGGTCGCGGTGCGCATCCGTGAGTGCGATCACGCGGGCCGCGGCTCCGATCGCGACGCGCAGCGCCAGCGCGCTCCGCGCCGCGTGGTCGGTCCACTGCGTCGAGTGCACTCCGAGCACGAACGGCGGCGCGCCGCCCATCCGGCGCAGGAATCCGATCCAGAAGAGCGGGAGTGGGCTGTCGATCACGTGCACGGCGTCCACGTGCCGCTCGCGGAGGAGCCGCGCCAGCCGCCCCGGGACCGCGAGATCGGTCCGCGAGCGCGCGAGGCCGCTCGCGACCTCGAAGCCGTCGGCCGCCAGGCGCTCGCCGATCGCGCCGGGCTCGAAGAGGTTCACCACCACGGGCGAGACGCCCCGCGCCGGGAGTCCGCGGACGAGTTGCTCGACGAGCCGCTCGGCGCCGCCCATGGCGAGCGAGGCCTGGACGAACGCGACCCGCAGCGTGCGATCCGCCGGCACAGCCGTCAGCGCCCCGAGGCCGGCCGCACGTCGAGACGGCCCACCTCGACCCCGGAGAAATAGTCGCGGTCGAAGAAGTAGTCCGAGAGCCGGAGAATCGGATAGTGCGGCTGCCGCAGCATCACGACCTCCACCCGGTACGGTCCGGGCGCGACGTCGCCGGGAACGACGACCGTGAACGAATCGCTCACCACCTGGTCCGGCCGCCAGAGATCCACGCCGTAGTCGCCGCCGACGGGAAGGTGCTCGTCCCGGAATCGCCAGCGATGGCGGCGCAGGCCCTCGAGGACCTTGCGCGCCGGCTTCGCGCACCACGCGGGGGCCGAGAAATCCGCGGGCAGGCGGCCCTCGAACCGGACTGCGACGTGGTAGCTGCCCGCGGGCAGCCGGCGCGGCACGTGCCACGCGATCACCGCCGACAGCGTGTCCCCCGGCTGCGCCGAGCGTGCGGACAGCCGCAGCGAGAGCACGTCGGCGCCGTTGCGGCCGCCCGGACGCGCAGTGGTGTCCCGTGCCGGATCGAACGGCCGCACGTACGGCCGCGGCTGCGCCCCCCCGCTCAACGTGTCGAGCACCGCGGCGTCGATCCCATAGACGACGAAGTCCCCGCTGTCGTGGATGCGCGGGAACGCCTGCGGCGCCGCATCGAGCCGGGCGCGGGCGGCACGGAACCATGTGTGCTGCGGCGCCCAGTAGTCCAGCTTGGGCGCTTCGGCGAAACGGTCGTTGAGCACGATCGCCGTGGCGCCCCAGCGTCGGACCACGTCGCGCGTACGCGCGTACGGCTGCCCCGGGTCGAGCGCGTCGCGCGAGTCGAGGATGCGATCGAGGGCGAGCGAGTCGTTGGGCGAGCTGTGCTGGTCCACGAGCGTCGTCACCCAGTGGCGCGTCATCATCGGGATCGAGTACGACGTCGCGGGGTCCGACAGCACCACGGTTCCGGCCGGCAGTCCGCGATCCATCCACGCGAGTTCGTCGCGCCACCGGAGCGTGCTCTCGGCCTCGTCGGCCTCGCGCGCGGCGCGCGGATGTGTGAGCACACGGGCAGCATCACCGAGCACCGGCGCCGCGAGTGCGGCGACTCCGGCGAGGCCCAGCACGGACAGGGCGCGGCGAGCCCCACCACCGTGCGCGACGCCTCGCACGAGCGAGACGACCGCGAACGCGACGATGCCCGCCAGCGGGACCAGCCAGATGAACCGCATGAGCAGGTACCCGAGCCGGGGCTGGAGCAGCGAGACGACGGGCGGGAAGAACAGCAGCGTGCCGACGGCCAGCGTCGTCGTGAGCAGGTAGAGCACCGCCGGTCGCGACGCATTCCGGCCCCAGGCGACCAGCGACAGCGGGGCGAGCAGCCAGAGCCGGCCGAGCCAGTCCCACAGCACGCCGAACGACACCACCTGGACCCCATCGAGGAGCGTGAGCAGTCCCTGGGGCTCCGTGTGGATCACGTTGGCGGGTGCGTAGGCACCCTTCGCGCGGAAGAGCAGGTACGGCAGGCAGGCGAGCCCGAGCAGCGAGGCGGTGACCGCGAGCCGCCGAGCCCGCGCTCCGAAGCCGCGTTCCTGGACGAGCAGGCCCACACCCAGCGCACCGAAGACGACCGCGAACTGCAGCGACGCGAACACGTGGGCCGAGAGCGCGCCGAGTCCCAGCGCGATCACCCCCACGCGGGAACGCCGGTCGCGCACGTCGAGGTCGGCGAGCATCGCGGTCGCGGTCGCCAGCGCGAGCTGGTCCGCGAGCTTGGTGGCGAACACCGCTTCGCGCAGGTAGGGCGCCGCGAGCGAGCTGCCGTAGGTCAGGACGAGTGCCCACGCCCCGACCGCCGCGGCCGCGCCGCCCCCGAGCAGCCAGGCGAATGCCGCGGCGTTGAGCGCGAACAGCGGCGCCAGGAGCGCCGCGAGCACGCGCCACGCATCGAGCGCGTCGGCGCGAGCGAGAGTCGCGATCGTCGCGACCTCCGGATGCCAGAGCCCCTTGCGCGGATCGGATCCCGCGCGGCCGGCGTCGCGGAAAAACGCGTCCGTCGGGAAGGCGTCGCCCTCGGCCATCATGCGGCGAATCGTCCCGATGTGGTCGGGCGAATCGGTGTAGTAGCTGACGGGCGTGGGCACGCGGGCCACGTGGACGCCGGCGACCAGCGCCGCGACGAGGACCGCCACGAGGGCGGGGCCCCGGAGCCGCTCCCCGGCGGCCGCCGCGCGGGGCGCGGCCGGCGCCGTCCGGTACGCCACGACCCAGGGCAACAGGTTCGGCAGCAGCGAGGCCGTCGCGAGCAGGGTGAACGGCACGTGCAGCGCGCGCGTGACGAGGACCTGGACGCCGAGCCACGCGACACCGAAGCCGAGCGCCCAGCCGCTCGCGAGCCACGCTCCACCCGGCGGAGACGCGCCGATCGCCGCGAACCAGCCGTAGCCGGGCAGCATCACCAGCGTCGCGAACGCGAGCACGATCCGCCACTCGACCGGGAGCACCGACAGGGCCCCACTCGCGAGGAGCCCCTGCACGACGAGTCCGCCGAGCGCGAACACCGCGAACCGCCCCGGACGCTTCATGGCCGCCGCACCCTCCAGAACGCGATCTCGGCGTCGTGCCACAGCGGCTCGAATCGTTCGGGCCGGGCCGCGACGCGGCCGTGGTCCGAAAGCGAATCCGGCATGCCGGCGCGGGTCATCACGATCACCTCCCGCGGAAAGCCCGCGAGCAGCGCCGCGCCCGATGGGCCGGGATCGAGACCGCGGCAGAGCGAGCCGGCGAGATCGCGCCGTGCGCGAATCGCCTCCGGATCGTAGCCGTAGTCGCGCTCACCCGAATAGCCTCCCCAGATCACGCTGCGGCCCGCCAGGGTCAGCACCTCCTGGCCGCCGCCGATGTCGCAGAACGCGGCGTCGGGCGGCGTGTGCGTACGCGCCCACGCCATCGCCTCGATCATCGCGGCGGAGGGCGGCTTCCAGCCCTGCCACGTCTGCCCGTGCTCGTTCGCGAAGCCCCACACCGCGAACGCGGCCGTGGGCACGATGCCGCACGCGAGCGCGACGGTGCCGATCCGGCGCACGCGCGGCGAGCGGCCGCCGAGCCAGCCGGCCCACGCGAACGCCGCCGGCGCCGCGAGCACGAGGAAGAGCAGGTTGAAGAACTTGCTCTGGTTGTTCTCCGGGAGCTTCAGGCTCATCGCGAGGATCGCCAGCACCACCGCCACGAGCAGCAGCGGCTGCGCCTCGCGCGAACGCCGTGCCCGTCCCTGGAGCCACGCGAACCCGGGAACCACGTAGGCGAGCCCGCCGGCGAGCATCGTCACGACGCTGGGCAGCGAGAATCCGGCGTGGAACTGCCCGCGCTTACCCATGGTGATCTCGACGAGGTACGGCGAGAGCAGCACCAGGGGCAGCACCACGGCGAGCGAGAGAGCGAACACTGCGCTCCACGCGCCCGGCTCGCGGCGCAGCGCGCGCGCGAGCAGCAGCAGCCCGAGCGGCGCGGCGACGAGCAGCATCACGTAGCCGATCACGGTGTGCGTGAACAGCGCCGCCAGCACCAGCAGGCCGAGCGCGAACGCCGCCCGCGGCCGCGGACGCTCGGACAGTTCCAGCGCAGCGATCACGAAGAGCGCGAACTGCGCCAGCCCCAGCGAAAACTGGGTCAGCACGAGGTACTTGTCGCCGAAGAACGACATCGAACCGTGCAGCTGCCGCGCCGCCATCGATCCGAGCAGGGGATCCACGCCCTGCATGACGAGCCGCCGGAGTTCGGGCAGCCCACGCACGTCGCCGGTCATCGCCCGCCCACCCACGAGCATCCAGCCGAACGGCGAATAGCCGAGCGTGGCGAGAGCCGCCGCGAACGCCACGAGCCGCGGGCCGGCACCCAGGCGCCGCGCGAGCCCGCCGATCGCGAGCACGACGGCCGTCGCCGCCGCGAGGTTGAAGCACACGAACGGCGTCCACACGGCGAGTCGCGGCGCCAGTGCGAGCCAGGCCGCCGCCCACACGTGCAGCCCCCAGAAGTAGAGCATCCGGATGCCCGCGAAGAACGGATCCTCGGGCGGGATGCCGCGCTGCAGCACCTGCAGCGTCGTCGCGGCGTGGTACCAGCCGTCCGAGCGCGGCGGCAGGTAGCGGTTGCCCACGAGCAGCGCGCCCATCAGCAGCGTCCACGCCGCTGCGGCGAGCCACGCGGCTCGCGCGGTCGCGTCGCCCGGCGCAGCGTCCGGGCCGCGCGCCGGTGACGGCAGCAGCGACGCGACGGCGACGGCGAACGCGACGGCGCGCGCGGCCGCGGCGAGCGGGACGCCCACCGCCATGAGCGCGACGACCGGGATGCCCGTGAGCGCGGGCGCGAGCGCGAGCGCGGCCGCGGCCGGGATCTCGCGCGACGAGGCGCCGAACGTGGCGCGCGAGACGAGCACGCCCGGCGCGACGAGGAACGTCACCGCGAGCGCGGCAGCCGCGAGCGGCGCGGGCAGCGCGGCGGCGAACGCCGCGAGCAGCGCCGCCGCGACGAACACGACGCGCGGCGCGAGCGGCAGCGACGCGCGGAAGCCCGGCGCGCTCATGCGCCCTCCCGCCGGCCGCCGGTGAGCCGGCGCACGAGCCCGCCGATCACGGGCACGTCGACCTCGGCGAGCACGGCGCGCAGCCCCATGCCGCGCGTGAGCGGGCGGATCGCGAGGGCGTAGAGCAGCAGGAAGCTCGCGAGCGCGACCGCGGGCCGCAGGATCATGAAGGTCGTTTCGTGCGAGCCGGCCCACGGCAGCACGCGGTCGAGGCCGTTCACGAGCAGGAGCGCGACCACGAGCGGCGCGAACAGCCGCCCGACGGTCGCGAACACGGCACGCGCCGGCAGCCCGAGGCCACCGAACGCGAGGCTTACCAGCACCGCGCTGCTCAGGGCGTACGACGACAGCGTGGCCCACGCCACGCCCTGGATGCCGTAGCCCAGCTTGACCGCGGCGAGGTCCAGCGCGGCGTACACCACGACGGCGAACACCGCCGCGGGCATGATCACCATCTGGCGCTCGACCGTCATGAGCACGTTGGACGCGAGGTTCGAGAACGCGAGCGCCGCCGCGCCGAAGCACAGCACGCGCAGCGCGCCCACGCCCGGCACGAACTTGGGCAGCACGAGCGCCACCAGCGTCGGCGCGAGCACGAACGCCACGCCGCACATCGCCGGGACCATGATCGAGCTCGCCTGCAGCACCCGCTCCACGCGCGGCCGGATCGCCTCGGGCCGGCGGCCGGACGCGCCGTATTCGCGCAGCAGCTGCGGATAGAGCACGTACGACACCGAGTCGGGCACGTAGAGCAGGAACGCGAGCGCCATCACGGACAGGCTGTAGTAGCCGAGCGCGTCGGTGCTGAGGTAGCGCAGGATGATGAGACGGTCGAGATTGCGCATCACGATCGTGGACGCGAGGTACACGTACATCGGGAAGCCGATCTGCACGAGATCGATGCTCTCGGCGGCCGGCCGCGGCACCAGCGGCGCGAACGTCCGCGACCGCACCGACGAGAAGATCAGCGCGACGAGACAGCCCACCATCCACCCGAACAGCAGCCCCCACGCCTTCATCCACGGCAGCAATGCCAGCCCGAGGATGCCCCCGACGGCGCCCTGCAGCGTCAGGAAGAGGCTGGCCGTCGTGATGTCGCCGTGTGAGCGCATGATCGAGGTCTGGTAGTTGGCGAGGTTGGTCGAGATGGCGCACACCATCGCGGCCCCGATACCGGCGAGCCCCCACCAGTGCAGCATGCGGCTGTGTCCGAACGTGCCGAGCAGCAGGCAGCCCATCGCGAACAGGCCCGAGAGCAGCGCGATGTTGAACAGGGCGGCGCGCTTCACGCGATCGAGTCCCGCCGCGTCGCCCGACACGATGCGCGGCGGCACCATCTGGTCGAGGCCCTGCTGCGAGCCCGACGGGGCGAGGCTGCCGTATTCGGTCACGATCTGGATCGCGTTCCAGGCGCCGTAGAGGTACGGCCCGAGCACGCGCGCGGCGATCAGGCCGCGCAGCATGAGCGTCGCCCGCACCACGTACTGGGCGAAGGCGTAGCCGATCGAATCGCGGATGAACTTGCGCGGATGCATGGGGGACGGTTCCTCTCGGCTCAGCGTGTCCGCGCTGGCGCCGGAGGTGGCGCGAGCCCTACACTGGCTGCATGATCGATCCCAACGCCTCCGAGACGCCCACCGGCGCGCTCGCCTCGCAGGGTGGGCGCCCCGTGCGCGACACGTTCCTGCCGATCGCCGTGCCGTGGATCGGCGAGCGCGAGAAGCAGCTCGTGCTCGAGTCGCTCGAATCCGGCTGGATCACGACGGGGCCGCGCACGCAGGAACTCGCGAAGCGCGTCGCCGAAATCGCCGGCGCGAAGCACGCCGTGGCCGTGAACAGCGCGACCGGCGCACTGCACCTCGCGCTGGAGGCCCTCGGCATCGGACCCGGCGATGAAGTGATCACGTCCACGTGGACGTTCGCCGCGACGGTCAACGTGATCGAGCACGTCCGCGCGAAGCCCGTGCTGGTGGACGTCGAACCGGACACGCTGAACCTCGACCCGCGCCACGTCGAGGCCGCGATCGGCCCGCGCACGCGCGCGATCCTCACGGTCGACTACGGCGGCCAGCCCTGCGACTACGACGCGCTGCAGCCGCTCGCGACGGCGCACGGCCTCAAGATCGTGGACGACGCCGCGCACGCGCTGGGCGCCGCCTACCGCGGCCGGCCCGTGGGCTCGCTCGCCGACGTGACCGCCTTCTCGTTCTACGCCACCAAGAACCTCAGCACCGGCGAGGGCGGCGCCGCGGTCACCGACGATCCGGCGATCGCCGAACGCATCCAGCTGCTGAGCCTGCACGGCATGAGCCGCGATGCGTGGAAGCGCTACAGCGACACGGGCTCGTGGTTCTACGAGGTCGTGGCGCCCGGTTGGAAGTACAACCTGAGCGACGTGCTCGCGGCGATCGGCGTCGGGCAGCTCGACCGCTTCCCGGAGTTCCAGCGCCGCCGCGCCGAGCTGGTGGAGCGCATGCGCGCCAACCTCGCCGACGTGCCCGAGGTCCGCACGCCGGTCGCGCGCCCGGACGTCACGCACGCCTGGCACCTCTTCCCCATCGCGCTCGAGCTGGAACGGCTGACCATCGACCGGGCCCGGTTCATCGCGGAACTGCGCGCGGAGAACATCGGGACGTCGGTGCACTTCATCCCGATCCACCGCCACCCGCACTTCCGCGACAGCCTGCAGGCGCGGCCCGAATCGTTCCCGGTCGCCGAGGACGCGTTCCGCCGCGCGATCACGCTGCCGCTGTTCCCGCGGATGAGCGATCGCGACGCCGACGACGTCTGCGACGCCGTCCGCAAGATCGCGCGCGCGTTCCGCCGCTGACGCGGCCGTGATCCGGGGGGCTCGGCGGGTCATTCGTGCTCGCCGCGCACCTGGCCGATCGACTTGAGCGAGAGTCCTTCCCGGTTCAGGAAGACCAGCCCGACCGCCGTGATGGGCAGCCACTGGCTGACGAAGTAGAACCAGCCCAGCGCGCTCGCCGGCGCCTTGCCGACGTCGAACAGCGCCATGCCGACCACGCAGGAGTAGTTGAGCGTGCCGACGTAGCCGGGCGCCGCCGGCACCATGATCCCGATGGCCGTGACCACGAGCATCACGAGTCCGGTGTAGAGCGGGACGTCGATGTGCAGCGCCCACATGCTGATCTGCAGCGCGACGGCGTAGCAGAGGAACATCGCGAACGAGAGCAGGAACACCTGCACGAGCTTGCCCAGGTCGCGGAAGAGCCCGAAGCCGTCGAGGAAGCGATCCAGCAGCCGCCCGGCGCGATCCCGCACGCCGGCGGGCAGGACGCGCAGCATGCCGTGCGCGAGCCCGCGGTTGCGCTCGCTGATCACGACGCCGGCCGTGAGCACGACGCAGAGCACGAGCAGGAGCCGCGCGCCCTTCTGGACGAGCGCCCCGGCCTCGGTCGTTTCGGCGATCGGGTGCAGGATCAGCGAGATGCCGAAGATCGCGAGCAGCGTGAGCATGTCGATCGCGCGCTCGATCACGACGGTCGCGAGCAGCATGCTGTTGGGCAGCTTCTCTCGGCGCGCGAGCACCCAGGGGCGGACGAACTCGCCGAGGCGCAGCGGCAGCACGTTGTTCGCCATGAAGCCGACCATCGTCGCGCTGAAGAGGTTGAGCGTCGTCGGTGGCTGCGGGGTCTGGATGAAGAAGCGCCAGCGCACGGCGCGGATCCAGAAGCCGAGGATCGTGAGGACGCAGACGGCGAGGAAGCCCCAGAGGTTCGCGCCTTCGAGCACGCGCAGGACCTCGTCGAGCTTCACTTCGCGCATCGACAGCCAGATGCAGACGACGGAGATCGCGATCCCCACCGTCAGTTGCAGCGTCCGCTTCACCGCGCCTCCCTCCCGGCCGCCGCGTCGCGGACGGCCTCGAACTCGTGGCGCAGCAGCGCCAGCTCACGCACCAGTGCGTCCTTCTCCATCCCCAGCCGCGACAGGCGGACGCTGAGGTACAGCAGCATGCTCAGGGCGAACCCGAGCCCGATGGCGAACACCGTCGACACTTCCATCACCACGCCGAGCAGGTGGGTGATGGCCTCGAGCAGCGGCGTCGAGAAGCCGAGCACCGCGATCGTCAGCGTGGCGACCACCCACAGCAGCGAGTACTCCTCCGACAGGCGCCGGCGGCGCACCAGATCGAGCACGTAGAGCGCGAGCAGCACCGCGCCCACCGCGACGATCACCTGGGTCCGGGAGAGGAAGTGCACGAATACCTCCGCGTCAGGCGGGACGCCGGATGAAGGCCATGAGCGACGCCAGCAGGTTCTTGTAGGGGTAGTACAGCTGCTTGCCCAGTGTGTAGAAGGATCGGCCGGCCACCCGCTCGCGCATCACCACGGGCACCTCGAGCAGCCGGAAACCCCGGCGGGCGAGGTCGATGAGCAGCGGCGCGTCCGGGAAATCCTTGGGGAACTCCCAGCGGCAGACGCCGATCACCGCGCGGTCGTAGGCGCGGAAGCCCGAGGTCGTGTCGGTGATCGTCTGCCCCAGTGCCAGCTTCACGACGCCCGAGAAGAGCAGCATGCCGAGCCGCCGGTTGAGCGGCGCCTTGTAGCCCGTCGAGGTCACGTAGCGCGAGCCGATCGAGACGTTGCAGCGCCCGGCCAGCACCGGTTCGAGCAGCGCCGCGAGGTAGGCGGGATCGTGCTGGCCGTCGGCGTCGAGCTGCACCGCGACGTCGAAGCCGTGGTCCCACGCCCAGCGGAAGCCGGTCTGCAGCGCCCCGCCGACGCCGAGGTTGGTGGCGTGCCGGACGACGGGGACGCCGTGCGCCTTCGCGACGGCCGAGGTCGTGTCGCGGGAGCCGTCGTCCACGACGAGAACGGCCACGTCCGGAGCCGCGGCCCGCAGGTGGGCGAGCGTTCCGGGGAGGCTCTCCTCCTCGTTGTGGGCGGGGATGATCACCAGCACGCGCGGGGGGCTCATGCGGTTCTCCGGGGCTCGAACACGCGGATGAGGCGCTCGGCGGCCGCGACCATGCGGTCGCGTACCGTTCCGGCGGCCTCGGACGGCAGCTTCAGGGACGAGAGTTTCTCCAGATCGTACCGGTTCACGAGCCCGAGCGCGAAGATTCCGAGCACGATGGGAATGGCCAGCGGCAACCGGACGAACAGCGACCGCTCGGGCCCGAGCCAGGTGTCGGCCCCCAGCGTCAGCAGCATCGCGGGCGCCAGGAGCAGGGTGCCGCGCACGATCGCGCCCAGGCGCTCGTCGTCGCCCTCGGGCAGCTGCCGGTGCGCGAGGATCATCGCACCCGTGAACGCGGCCAGCGCCCCCGCGAGATTGGCCCAGCAGGCGCCGGCGACGCCCAGGGGCAGCAGCAGCGCGAAGTAGCCGCCGATCTCGGCCACGAGCTTGACCAGCGCGAGCAGCAGCACGTCGCCGGGCCGTCGCAGGGCCTGGAAAAGCATGGTCAGCGGCTGCTGCGCGGTCCGCACGAGCGGCACCAGCGCGAGGATCCGCAGCAACGGCACCGCCGGCTCGAACAGAGGGCTGCCGACCAGCAGGATGATCTCGCGCGCGTACACGAACAGCCCGAACGACAGGAGGCACGCCACCACCTGCACGAGCCGGAACGCCTGCCCGAAGACGTAGTGCAGCCGTTCGCGGTCGCGCAGCGCCACGATCTGCGTGAGCGAGGGCAGCAGTGCCCGCGGCAGCGCGTGCACGACTTCGACGAAGCGCTCGATCGTCCCGAACGCGAACGAGAAGTAGCCGAGCATCTGCGGGTCGAGCAGCATGCCGAGCACGAGCTTGCCGAGGTTCTGCCCGGACAGGAACGACAGGTTGGCGCCGTAGAGCGGCGCGCAGTACGCCACCATCTGGTGGAAGAGCCCGCGCGGGACGCCCTCCTCCGCGGCCGGACCCGCGTCCGGGTCCGCCTCGCCGCGGTGGCGCGCGAGGACGAACAGCGTCGCGCCGCCGATCAGCAGGCCCTGTCCGATCGCGAGCGCCGACATGCCGATCGCGAGCGAGCGCAGCCCCTGCTTCTCGTGCCACAGGGCCCACACGAGCGCGGTGCGGCCGAGGTTGAAGAACAGCGAGAGCCCGCTCACCCACTCGAAGCGCTGCAGGCCGAACAGCAGCGCGCGCCCGGTGGTGGTGAACGCATCGGTGAAGATGAACGCGGTGAGCAGCGGCAGTAGGAAGCCCAGCTCCTCGATCCGGTAGCGCTCCGCGACCCACGGCGCGATCGCGACGAGGATCCCGCTCGCCATCAGGCCCAGCGCGAACTTCCAGCCGAATGCGAGCGCGTAGGCGCGCCGCAGGACGCCGATGCGCCCCTGCACCTGGTACTCCGCGGCGTAGCGCTCGAGGTAGGTCTCGAAGTTGCCCGTGAACGCGGTCGCGAGCGTCACCACCGAGAAGGCGAGCGTGAACATGCCGTACTTGGTGGGACCCAGCCAGCGCGCGATGAGGGCCGAGTAGAGCAGCGTCGACGCGCTGGCGACGGCCTTCTCGGCGCCGAGGAAGAAGGCGCCGCGCGAGAGATTCCGCGCCACCTCGCCGGGCTTCATGCCGCCCCCTTCGCGAGCTGGTCGAGCTCCGATTCGAGGAAGCCGCGCAGGTCCGCGAGGTGCCGCACGCCGGCCGGCAGATCGCGGTTCGTCGCGAGGATCGCGGCCATGTCGGGGTGGGCCGGGTCGTAGCCGTGCATGGCCGCCACCGGGCGCTCACCCATCCACGACGGCACCGCGAGCGCCCCGGGCTCGAGCAGGAACATGTCGTCGCCGTACTCGTGCCGGGTGAAGTCCGCGCCCTCGCGAGCGAGTTCCGCCGCCGACAGCCAGCGGCCGCGCGATTCCGCGCCCAGCGCCGCCAGCACCGTCGGACGCGCCTCGGGACGCAGCCACCAGAAGCGCGCCATCGTCGAATCGAAGAACGCGAGGTAGTCGCGTCCGCGCCGCACCGGCAGGCCCTCGAGCCGCGCCATCACGTCGACGGTCGCGGTGACGTCGACCATGCCGTGGTCGGAGCAGAGATAGAACCAGAGCGGCCGGCCGCCGGACGCGGTCGCGAACGCCTCGCGGATCCAGGCGTCGTAGCGATCCATGCGTGCGCGCACGCCCTCGCCGCGCGAACCCTCGCGGTGCAGCAGCGCGTCGAGATCGGCGGTGTACAGGAACAGCACGTCGTCGTCGCCGGTGCGCAGCCGGCCGAGCAGCTCGTCCAGCCCCTGCGCCTCGGGCGTCCGCCAGTTCCAGCCCCGCCAGCGCAGGCCGCGGCGTTCGAGCGAATCCCAGAGCGAATCCAGCGGCAGTCCGCCGGGCCGGAAGATGTCGGCGCGTTCGGCGAGGTCGAAGTACGCGAGCTCGTCACGCGGCACGTCGTAGAGGTTGAAGTAGCCGGCCACGCCGCGCGCGGCGACGCGGCGCGTGAGCCACTGCCCCAGCCGCCAGCTGCGGCGCACGCGCGAGGGCAGCCCGCGGAGGACGCCGAAGCCCGCGAACGGCGTGTCGTTGCCGAACGCGCGCCGGTACATGAGCCAGCGGCCGTGCTCGCGCGGCAGGCGGCCCGTGAACGCGGTCGGCAGCGCGCCGGCGCTGAAGCCGAGGATCGTGGCGAGTTCGCGGCGCTGCACGAGCGGCGCGGCGAAACCGGTCCGCGCGCCCGCGAGCCGCCAGCCGAGGGCGTCCACGAACAGGATCACCATGCGCGGCTTCACGGCTGCTCCCCTGCCGTGCGCTGGCCGTCGAGCACCCACAGGTCCCACGCGCGCACGGCGTCGCGCCGCGCGTGATCCCAGCCGCCGGCATCGGTCACGCCGAGCACGTGCAGCGCGCGCAGCGCCCCGGCCGGCAGCGCGGGCGTACCGCTCGACGACGCCGCGGCGAGCAGGAGCACGGCGGCCGTCGCGTTCACACGGTGCTGCGGCGTTCCCGCGAGCGCCGCACGCAGCCGCGCGCCCAGCGGCGAGTTCGCGCCGCCGCGCGACGCCGCGACGAGCGCCTGGCGCGCACGCCGGCGCATGGGTGCGCGCGCGGCGACGCGCAGCGCGCGGGCCCAGGGCTCGCGCGGGCCCTCGCCGTGCGCGGCCCACCACACCGCACACCACGCGCGAACGGCCGCGAGCCACTCCGCGGCGGCGGCGTCCGGCGGCAGCGCGGTGACCGCGCCCGCGCGCCACGCGCGCGCGGCGTCCCAGATCGCGCGCAGTGCCTTCACGCCCGGCTGGTGCTCGAGCGGCAGCAGCGCCTCGAGGCCCGGCAACGCGTGCCGGGTCGCCCACTCGATGCGCGCCCCCGTGCCGTCGGGCAGCGTGCCCTCGGCGAGCGCCAGCACCGTGGCGAGATCGGCCGCGGCCTTGAGCAGCGCGTGGCGCGCCCGCAGCGTGGCGAGGGCGTCGCGGCTGCCGGTCGGCGCCGCCAGGAGCAGTTCGAAGCCGCGGTTCTCGAGCAGCAGCAGGCGTTCCTCGCGCGAGACGTCCGCGGCGGTCCAGCGCGGCAGCGACTCCAGCGCGCGGGCATCGCCCCGCACGACGCGGCCGTGCCGCGCGAGTTCGATCGTGCCGGGCTTGGCGGGCAGGCGCGCGAGCCCGGCCCGCGTGCGGAAGCAGACCTCGAGCGGTCCCGCGATCCCGAGCGCCGCGAGCCGTTCACCGAGCGCCGGGCGTTCGCGACGCGCGGCCGCCTCGGCCGCGTGGCAGGCCGCTTCGTCCGGCATCACCGCGTACAGATCCAGGTCCGAGAGCGTGACCTCGCGGCCGCCGACCACGCACCAGACGCCTTCGCCCGTCGCGTGGCTGCCCGCGAGGATCATGGCCTCGCAGCGCCCGCCGACCCACGCGTCCGCGATCGCCAGCGCACCGTCGAGCGCGCGGGCAGACGAAGAGCCCGCGGCGGCGAGGGCGGCGGCCGTGGGCTCGACGGCGGGGACGATGTTCGGGCTCAATCCGGGACGCGGCTCCATCGGGAGCCTCCGGCGAGACACCCGCGCGTGCCGCCGGCCGGGCCGGGAACACGGGGCGTCCGCCTCGGGATCAGATGCGACGGTAGATGAACTCCGGGATCTCGTGGACTCTGCGGTTGAGGACGCTGCCGACCACGCGCGAACCGGCCTTGCTCAGGAGTTCGGCCGCGCGCGCGAGCACCGGCCGCTTCGTGCGGCCGGACTGCACCACCACGACGACGCCGTCCGCGATGGCCCCGAGGGCCGCCGCTTCCGGCGCTTCGAGCACGGGCGGTCCGTCGATCAGGATCCAGTCGAAGCCCGGCGCGTTCGCTTCGAGCAGCTGGCGGAGCACCGCGGGCTGGACGAGGCCTCCCGTGCGCACCTGCGGCGAGAGCGGCACCACGAAGAGGTTCGACGTCACGACCGCGCCGTGATCGGTGCTGCCCGGGATCAGGCGGCGATCGAGGATCGCGGCGCGGCCCGATTCGTCCGGAACGTACGCCGGGCGGCGGACGTTGCAGTCGACCAGAAGCGGCCGGAGTTCGGGGTCGCGCGCGAGGCTCTGCGCGAACTGCACCGCGATCGTGGTGCTGCCCTCGCCCCCCTGGGGGCCGAGGAACATCACGATCCGGGGCATCCGGTCACGCAGGGCCGATTCGAGGTTCACGCGCAACGCGGACATCTCGCGGACGACGTCCTCGCCCATCGGGATCGCCCCGACGAGCGGCACGCAGAAGCGAGGCATCTCGGGGCCACGGGCGGACATCGCCGGGGCCGTCGCGGCGAGCGCCGGCGCCGGGTGGCGCGAGGCGTCGGCCTTCTTGAGCGCGTCGAAGATGCGGGTCATGCGAGGGAGCCTCCGAGCGTTCAGCCGCGCTGCCGGCGGCGTTCGGGGAGCGTGGCGAGCACGGGCAACTCGAGATACTCCTCGGCCTGCCCCGCCGTGCGCACGGTGAGGTCGAGACCGTCGAAGAAGAACGCGAGCCCGGTGCCCACGACGAGGCTGAACGCGGGGGCGAGCAGCATGCGCACGATGTCGCGAGTGTTCTTCGGCTTGGCCGCGCCGGCCGGGTTCAGCAGCGTCACCGTCACGCCTTCCGACGTGTTCTTGGTGATGCGGGCGAGGTCGCGCGCCTTGGCGTATTCGTCGTAGCGGCCGCGGAGCGTCTTGATCTCCGCGTTCAGGTCCTCGATCGAACGCTGGTTCTGCGGCACCGACGCGAGCTTGGCGCGCAGGGCGGCGAGATCGCGATCGTGCACCGCGAGGCGCGCCTGCAGTGCCTCCACGCGCGCCTGCGACACGGCGAGTCGCGAATCGATCTCGCGGCGCAGCAGCGCCTGCAGCGTCTCGAGCGTCTCCGCGGCGCGCTGCACTTCGGGCGAGTCGTCGCGGTAGCGTTCGCGCAGCCGTGCGACCACCGCCTGCTGGTCGGTGATCTTCATCTTGATCGGGAACAGCGAGCCTTCGTCGCCCGTCGGCAAGGCGCTCGAACCCGCCACGTCGCGATCCGGGTGCTGCTGGAACTGCCGCAGCTGCTCGAGCACCGCCTTCGCGTCGGCGAGGTCGGCGGCGACCTCGTTCCGGCGCTGCTCGATGCCGAGCGAGCTGCTGTTCCACGCGCGCATCTGCTCCATCGGGTCCGAGACGCCGGACGTGGCGCTGATGTGCTCGCGTTCCGCGAGCCGCTCCTGGATCTGGCGATCGAGCGTGTCCATGGCCGCCGCGAACATGCTGTCCGAGCGCGCCCAGCCCTTCTCGCGGCGGTACTCCACGTACGACGTCAGCAGCGCGTCGCAGACTTCCTGCGCGACCTCGGGGTTGAGGTCGTCGTAGCCGATCTCGAGCACGTTGCTCTTGCCGGACACCTGCACGTCCACGCGATTGGCCGCGAGACCCGGCGGCTTGCGCCCGCCCACCTTCGCGCGCGCGTCGAGCAACACGCGGGCGTGCGCGAGCACCGTGTCGCTGCGGACCTTGGCGACCTCGCCGGCGAGATCCTGTTCCCACTCGTTGAGGATCTGCACGCGGCCGCTCAGCGCACTCTCGCGCTCGCCGCGCGTGACGAGCACGCGGCCGGAAGACGAGTAGTAGGTCGGCGTCGTGAGCGTGACGAGCACGACGGTGGCGGTCACGACGAGGAACAGGCCCAGGATGAGCCAGCGCCGCCGGAAGAGCACGGCGACGAACTCGCGCATGGTCGCGCGGTTCGCGGTGGCCGGGGCCTGGGGAGAGCCGGGAGTCAGGGTCATGGTCCGTCCGTCACTGCCGCGAGACGCGGGCTTCGAACACGCGGTCGAGGTTGAAGAGCTCCCAGCCGATGTACGACGTGCTCACCGCGGGGCCGAGGCCGTCGAAGAGCTGACGCAGGAAGACGTTCATGTTGCCGACGGTGGAGCGCGGCACGTAGACGATGTCGAAGCGCTGGACCGGCGGATCGGCGAGCGACTCGCCCTTGAGGAACCGGTCCATGCGCACCCGCGAGACGCGCACCGCGCGCGAGCCTTCGCGATGGATGAGCAGCACGCTGTTGCGCGCCGCGTCCGGGGCGAAGCCGCCGGCGGCGGTGATCGCCTGCGACACGGTCATGAACGCGCCGGCCGGCACCGGCCCGGACTTGTCGACGCGACCGAGCACGTGAACCTGGTTCGCCGCCATGCTCACGACCTCGATCGTGACGTGCGGCGCCCGCATGTCGGCCGAGAGCAGGTCGACGACCAGCTTCTGGAGTTCCATGGGCGTGCGGCCCGCGGCCACGACGTCGCCGACGGGGTACACGGTGATGCGGCCGTCCGGCCGCACGAGCACTTCGTGCAGGTACTCCGAGATGCCGTCGGGCTTGGGGCCGAGATCGATCGAGAGCCGGTCCCCCGGCACGATGCGGTACTCCGGAACCCGGCTCCAGTCCATGCCGAGGCTGTCGGCGGCGTTGGGATCGACGGCCCGCGCGGGTGCGGCCACGCACGCAGCGAGGAGCACGAGGCAGGCGAGGACTCTCGAGATGCGACGAATCACGCGTTCTCCCATGATCGGGGGGATTCCGGCCGGGGCGAGGCGGCGGGGCGTCGGCCATCGGCAGGGATGCCGAAGATCCGGCGACTTCCGGACGCGCTCGGGTGCCTGGGGGGAACCCGGCTAACAAATCGACGGTTGAGCCAAACGACTGCGCACCCCGTCCGAAGCATTAGCAAGACGCGTCTCGGCGATTCCTCCAACCCTGAAGGCGGTGCGACCCTAAGTCGCAGCAGGATGAGGGATAGAAGTCTATGCCGAGCGTCACGGGGCTGTCAACGATGGAACCGTTTCCGGTCACCCCCCTGGAATTCCGCAAGACCCATGCCGGGCTCGACTTGCCGCTTCGCCCACCGCGAGGGGCGCAAACCCCGGCGGCGGCGGTGGCCGGCGCAGTTGAAGTCGCGGCCGCGGGCCCGCCATCGGGTGCTCTCGCCCACGGGTGCGTCATCGCACCGCGCGTCCGGCGCGGGCGGTCGCGGGCCCGTGCGGCCCGTGGGCTCAGCCCTCCCCCGGCTTGGCCTCCTGCAGCACGACGCGGATCGACCCGATCATCACCTTGCTCTTCATCAGCACCGGCATGCGGCGCTCGTCGTCGGTGATCCAGATCACGAGCCGGCCCTTGTTGGCGAAGATGCCGCCGGCCTTGAGGATCGGCTCGATCATCACGCAGTCGAACTTGCCCGCCGGCGTCTTCACGCGGTCGCGCCCCAGAACGCGGACTTCCATCGTCGCGCTCTTGTGGCTCGCGTGGTACGGGAACGTGACGCTGCCGCCGATGGGCAGGGCCTTGAAGCGGGTGAAGTAGAACGCGGAGAGCGCGTCCTGCGACTCGGCGGGCAGGTCGAACGTGCGCCCGTCCTTGTAGCGCGCGATGTGCGCCGTGGTGTCGAACGAGATGGTGTCGTTGGCGTGGAACCGGCCTTCGTGGCGATCCTCGAAGTAGCGCCAGCTGAACAGGCCGTCACGGTCCCAGAGCGACTCGATGCGATTCCGCACGCGGTACATGCGATCGAAGAACGAGTTCGATTCGGCGCGCGCGACGAGCCGCCAGCACGGCACCCCGTTCCAGTCCACGACCTCCGGCACCTCGAGCCACGCGGTGCCCGCGTGCACGAAGCCGTACTGCACCGAGAAGCGCAGCGACTCGCCGGCACGGAACGGATGCTCGACCGCGGGCAGCGTTTCGCGGGGGCCAACGGCGGTGGCGGACGGCAGTTCGTCGTCGGCGGCACGTCCGGGGGATCCGGATCCCGCGAGTGCGGCGAGCGCGACGAACACCGAGAGCACGAGTGCGGCCGGGCGCGGGGCGAAGCGCGGGTGCATGCGGGGAGCGGTCATCATGCCGACTCTCAACGCAAGGACGGTGCCGGTCAAGCTCCGGCGCCGGCCGGCGCCGGGAGCGTGCGCGGCAAGCACGTGCCGCCATGCACCTTGCAGGACCGAAGTGCACGAGGGCACGAAGGGACGTGCGCGCCGGGATCGCGGTGGGCTGGCCACGGGTGTGGCGCCCTCATGGCCGGGAATCGCGCGAACGTCAGGATCCCGCAACGCCGCCGGGCCAGTCGGCCGGCCCGAGCGGGCCGCCCGGCGCGGGGCCGAGCGCCGCGAGCGCGAAGCGCTCCGGAGCGAAGAACTCGGCCGCGACGGCTTTCACCTGCTCGTGCGACACGGCGAGAATGCGCGCGACCTGTTCGTCGGGCGACGCGTAGCGGCCGGTGTAGAGCTCCTGTCGCGCCATGTGGTACATGCGGCCCGACGTGCTCTCCTGGCCGATCGTGAGCGAGCCCTTGAGCTGCTGCCGCGTCGACTCGAGTTCGGCCACCGTCGGCCCCTCGCCGGCGATGCGCACCAGTTCCTCGCGCAGGAGCGCCAGCGCCTGTCGCGCGCGATCGGGCGACACGCCCATGTGGATCGACACGAGCCCGCCGTCGCGCATGAAGTCCAGCGTCGAGAAGATCGAGTACGCGAGCCCGGCTTCCTCGCGGATGCTCTGGAAGAGCCGCGAGCTCATGCCGCCGCCCAGCAGCGTCTCGAGCACGACGAGCGCGTACCGGCGCGGATCGCCGTAGGCGACCGAACGGCCGGCGAGCGAGAGATAGAGCTGCTGCAGGTCGCGCACCTCGTGCTGGACCGCGGGCCGCGGCGGCGGCGGCGGGCCATCCGGCACCGGCGCCTCGCCGTCGGGCGTGCGGAAACCGCGCTCGACGAGCGGCAGCAGGTCCTCGAGCGTCAGGCCGCCCGCCGCCGCGACGATGATCTGGTCGGCGCGGAAGCGCCCGCGGAAGTGCTCGACCAGCGCGTCGCGGTCGAGCGCATCGACCGTGTCGGCGGTGCCGAGGATCGGCCGCCCGAGCGCGTGGTCGCCCCACGCGAGCGCCGCGAGCAGGTCGCCGACCTTCTCCTCGGGGTTGTCCTCGTAGGAGAGGATCTCCTCCTTCACGACCGATTTCTCGCGCTCGATCTCGCGCGGTTCGAAACGCGACTGGCACGTGATGTCGGAAAGCACGTCGATCGCCTGCGGCAGGTGCTCGCTCAGGGCGCGCGCGGCGAAGCAGACCTGCTCGCGCGTCGTGAACGCGTCGAGGTGGCCGCCGAGCGATTCCAGGCTCTCGGCGATCGCGCGCGCGTCGCGCGTGGCCGTGCCCTTGAACATCATGTGCTCGAGGAAGTGGGTGATCCCGAGCCGCACGGGCGATTCGTCACGCGCACCGGTCCGCACCCAGACGCCGACGGACACCGAGCGCCGGTCGGGCATGGGATGCACGAGCAGCGTCAGGCCCGACGGCAGGACGTGCCGCTCGATCCGCGCGCTCACGATTCGCGCCCCCCACGTGCGAGACCGTTCATTCTCGCAAGCTGCCATCGCGGGGGCGAAAACACAAACGGCGGGCGGCCCGAAGGCCGCCCGCCGTCGCGAGACCGGTGCCTAGCGCCGGCGCGGACCGCGATCGCGGTCGCGGTCGCCACGCTCCCGGCGACCACCACCACCGCCACCACCGACGCCGCTGCCCACGTAGCCCTCGGGCTCGGGAAGCAGCGCGCGGCGCGACAGCTTGATCTTGCCGTCCTTGTCCACGCCGATCACCTTGACCATGACCATGTCGCCGACGTTGAGCACGTCCTCGACGCGCTCCGTGCGGCCCCAGTCGATCTCCGAGACGTGCAGCAGGCCGTCGCGGCCCGGGACGATCTCGACGAACGCACCGAAGTTGACGACGCTGCGCACCTTGCCCTGGTACACGCGCCCGACCTCGGGGTCCTCGGTGATGTTCCGGATGAGTTCCTCGGCCCGCTTGCTCCCCTCCATGTTCGTGGAGGCGATGCGGATCTCGCCGGTGTCCTCGATGTCGATCTGGCAGCCGGTTTCCTCGGTGATCTTCTTGATCACCTTGCCGCCGGGCCCGATGACCTCGCGGATCTTGTCCGGGTGGATCGTGATGATGCTGATGCGCGGCGCGAACGGCGACATCTCGGTGCGCGGCGCTTCGAGGCAGTCCTTCATCTTGCCCAGGATGAACAACCGGCCGACCCGCGCCTGCTCGAGCGCGCGCTTCATGATCTCGAACGAGATCCCGCCGATCTTGGTGTCCATCTGGAACGCGGTGATGCCGTCGGTGGTGCCGGTCACCTTGAAGTCCATGTCGCCGAGGTGGTCTTCGACGCCGAGGATGTCGGTGAGGACGGCGACCTTGTCGCCTTCCTTGATCAGGCCCATGGCCACGCCCGCGACCGGCGCCTTGATCGGCACGCCGGCGTCCATCAGCGACATGGACGCGCCGCACACGGAGGCCATCGACGAGGAGCCGTTCGACTCCAGGATGTCGCTCACGATGCGGATCGTGTACGGGAAGTGCGTGTCGGCCGGGATCACCGGCTCGACGGCACGCTCGGCGAGGGCGCCGTGACCGATCTCGCGGCGACCCGGCCCACGGATCGGGCGCGTCTCACCCACGGAGAACGGCGGGAAGTTGTAGTGCAGCATGTACGACTTCCACGACTGGCCCTCGAGCTCCTCGATGCGCTGCTCGTCGGCCTTGGTGCCCAGCGTCGTGACGACGAGCGCCTGCGTCTCGCCGCGCGTGAACAGGCACGAGCCGTGCGTGCGCGGGAGCATGCCGACCTCGATCGTGATCGGGCGGATCTGGTCGGGGTTGCGGCCGTCGGCGCGCACGCCCTCGTCCAGGATCATCCCGCGCAGGCAGTCGCGCTCGATGTCGTGGAGGATCTTGCCGATGTAGGCGGCGCGCTCGGCGTACTTCTCGGTGAGCGCGGCGACGGCCTCGGCGGTGACGTTGTCGATCTCTTCCTGGCGGGACTCCTTGCCCGGGATGCGGATCGCGGCCTTGAGGCGCTCGGTGTACGCCGTGCGCAGCTCGGCCGTGAGGTCGGAGAGATCCACCTTCTCGGGGATCGGGCGCTTGGTCTTGCCCGCCAGGCGGACGAGCTCGGCCTGCGCCGCGACGATCTTGCGGATGTGCTGCATCGCGAAGTCGAGCGCCGCGATCATGTCGGCCTCGGGCACTTCGTGGCAGCCGCCCTCGACCATGATGATGTCGTTCGCCGTGCCGGCCACGACGACGTCCAGGTCGGACTCGTCGAGCTGCGCGAACGTCGGCATGATCACGAACTGGCCGTCCACGCGGCCGACGCGCACGCCGGCGACGGGCTCGGGGAACGGAATGTCCGAAAGGACGAGCGACGCCGAACCGCCGATCAGGGCGAGGACGTCGGCATCATGCTCCTGGTCCGACGAGACGACGGTCGCCATGACCTGCGTCTCGAAGGTCCACTGCTTGTTGATGAGCGGCCGGATGGGCCGGTCGATCTGGCGCGAGCTCAGCGTCTCCTTCTCGGTGGGACGGCCCTCGCGCTTGAAGAAGCCACCCGGGATCTTGCCGGCGGCGTAGGTGCGCTCGCGGTAGTCGCACGTGAGCGGGACGAAATCGAGCCCCGGCTTGGCGCTCTTGGCGGCGCTGGACGCCACCAGGACCACGGTGCCGCCGAGCTGCACGACGGCCGAACCGCCGGCGAGCTTGGCCCACTTGCCCGTGGAGATCACGAGCTCCTTGCCGCCGAGGTCCACGGTTACCTTGTGTTCTGCCATTCCTCTGGTCTTCCTGTCTCTCGCATGTGACGACGACCCTCGTCGTCACGACCTACCCGGTCCGGGCGAGCGACGCCCGGCGGGTCGAACGGGGACCTTCCCCGTTCTAGCGAAACGCGGCCCGGGAGGGCCGCGTCTCATGTCGCCAGGTGATTCCTAGCGACGAAGTCCGAGTTCCTTGACGACCTTTCGATACCGATCCACCTTGGTCGCCTTCAGGTAGTCGAGCAGCCGGCGCCGCTGACCCACCATCCGGAGCAGGCCGCGGCGCGACGCGTGGTCGCGCTTGTGGACCTTGAAGTGCTCCGTGAGGTAGTCGATCTTCTCGGACAGGAGGGCGATCTGCACCTCCGGTGAGCCCGAGTCGCCTTCGTGGGTCTTGAATTTGTCGATGATGCCCTGCTTCTGCTCCTTCGTGAGCGTCACAGCAGAGATCTCCTGCAAGAGGTGAGAACCGAGGCCCCGTCCGCGAGTGTCAGGTCTCGTTCGGAGGGAGCAGTCGCTACCGGCCGGCCCTGCAGGCGCAGGGCGACGCGGGAACATACCATCCCGGGACCGGTCGGGACCAGTCCGATTTCTCCTTCAGGACCACTCCCCCGGCGCCTCGCCCGGGGAGCGGGGATCGGCCGCAAGTCGTTGGCGCGTCTGCGCCACGTCGCCGTCGATGGCCGCGACGAGGGCCTCGCGGCCGTCGAACCGCAGCTCCGGGCGGAGCCAGTCGACGAACGCCACCTCGACGTCGCGGTCGTAGAGGTCGCCGCTCCAATCGAGCAGGAACACCTCGAGCGTGCGCACCTGGCCCCCGAAAGTGGGCCGCACCCCGACGCTCATGGCGCCGGCGATCCAGTCCCCGGCCCGGTCGATCCGCGCCCACACGGCGTAGATGCCCAGCGCGGGCACGCACTTCTCCTCGTGCAGCCGCAGGTTGGCGGTCGGGTAGCCGAGTTCGCGGCCGAGCGCGTCGCCGTGCACCACTCGCCCGGCGAGCGAGTAGCGCCGGCCGAGCAGCGCCGCGGCGCCGCGCACGTCGCCGCGTTCGAGCAGCGCGCGGATGCGCGTGCTGCTCACGGCCTCGCCGCCCTCGAGCCGCAGCGGCACGGCTTCGACCTCGAACCCGCTGCCCTGCCCGATCGCGCGCAGCCGGTCGACGTTCCCACTGCGCGCGCGCCCGAGCGCGAAGTCCTCGCCCACCACCAGCCAGCGCGGGGCGAACGGGCCGACCAGGTGCGCGGCGACGAACGTCTCGGGCTCGAGCCGCGCGAGCTCGCGCGTGAACGGCAGCACGTGCAGCTCCACGCCCATCGCCGCGAGGCGTTCCTGCTTCTCGGCGAGCGGCGTGAGCGGCGGCAGCGCGCGGAACTCCTTGGCGAGCACGACGTCCGGATGCGGATCGAAGCTCACCGCCACGCAGCGCTCGCCCGCGGCGCGCGCGCGCGCCCGCTCGATGAGCGCGACGTGCCCGCGATGCAGGCCGTCGAACACGCCGACCGCGACGCTGCCGCTCACGCCGCCCGCCCTTCGCGCACCGCCCACGGGAACACGACCTGCGGCCGCGCCCACGTGCCGTCCGCGGCCGCCTGCAGCTCGCCCAGCGCGAGCGCGCGGCCGCCGGCGTCGCGCAGGACGATCGAGCGCGCGCCGCGGCCGAGCGCGCCCGCGGGCGGTTCGGCGACCGCCACCGGCTGGCCGTGGCCGAGCGCCTCGGCGTCGCGCGGATCGAGCACGACCGCGGGCAGCACCTCGAGCGCCCGGTCGAGCGACACTCCGTGGCGCGCGAGCGTCGCGTCGCGGACGCCGGCGTCGAGGTCCGCCCACGCCGCGGCGTTCGCCACGTCGAACGGATCGCTCGCGAGCCGGCGCAGCGACGCGAGCGCGGCGCCGCAGCCGAGCGTGGTGCCGAGGTCGTGCACCAGCGTGCGCACGTAGGTCCCGCCCGAGCAGCGCACGCGGAAGCGCGCGTCGCGGCCCTCGAACGCGAGCCACTCCCACGCGTCCACGCGCACCGCGCGCGGTGCGCGCTCGACCGACTCGCCGCGGCGGGCGATCGCGTGCAGGCGCTCGCCGCCCACCTTGAGCGCGGACACCATCGGCGGCACCTGCGCGAGCTCGCCGGTCAGCGCGCCGGCGGCGGCGCGGATCGCCTCGGGCGCGGGGCGCGCGTCGCGGTCGGCGAGCACGTGGCCGTCGAGGTCCTGCGAGTCGGTCACGAGCCCGAAGCGCGCGACGCCCTCGTAGAGCTTGGCGCCGCCCTGCCACACCGCGGCGCAGCGCGTCGCCGCGCCCACCGCGAGCACGAGCAGTCCGGTCGCAGCGGGATCGAGCGTGCCGAGGTGCCCGATCGCGCGCGTACCGAGCGCGCGCCGGGCGCGCGCGACGACGTCGTGCGAGGTCGGGCCCGCCGGCTTGTCGACCGGCAGCAGGCCCGACCACGCCGGGGCCGCCGCGCCGCGCGAGGCGCCGCTCATGCCTCCTCGTCGCCCTCCACGGGCTCGCCGCGCTCGATCTTGCGCAGCAGCTCGTCCACGCGCGCGCCCTGGTCGAGCGAGTCGTCGTAGAGGAACCGGATTTCGGGCACCTCGCGCAGGCCGAGGCGGTCGCCGAGTTCGTGGCGCACGAAGCCGGCCGCGTGCTGCAGCGCGGCGAGCGCGCCGGGCCGCACGGACATGTCGCCCATCACGGTCACGTAGATGCGCGCGAACGACAGGTCGGAGGTGACCTCGACGTCGGTCACGGTGACGGTGGTGGCGAGCCGCGGGTCGCGCAGCTTCGTCTCGAGGATCTCGGCGACTTCGCGCCGCATCAGCTGGGCAACCTTCTCGGGGCGGATTCTCACTCGATTCTCTCCTGCCAGTCCGTGAGCACGGCCGCGACCTCACCGTCGGCGAGGCGGCGCGCCACCTGCAGCAGTTCCTGCGCCTGTCCCGCCTCCGCGGCCACGACCGCGATCCCCAGCGCCGTGCGCTGCCAGAGATCGTGGTAGTCGACTTCGGCCACGGCGGCGAGCGCCCGGTCGCGGAGGCGATCCTTGAGGCTGCGCACCACCTGGCGCTTGTCCTTGAGCGAGCGCGCCGCGGGCAGGTGCAGCTCCGCGCGCGCGATGCCGACGAACACCGGACCTCCCGCGACCCGATGCGCCGGCCGGTGCACGGCGCGGCGCGATGCCCGGGGCGCGCGTGGCGCGCCCCGGGCCGCGATCATGCCAGCGTGCGGGCCAGCTCCTGCACGGTGAAGGACTCCAGCCGGTCGCCCTGCTGGATGTCGTTGAAGCCCGCGAGCGTGATGCCGCACTCGAAGCCCTGCAGCACTTCGCGGACGTCGTCCTTGAAGCGCTTGAGCGCCTCGATCCGGCCGGTCCAGACCGTCTCGCCGGCGCGCAGCACGCGGATCGATTCGCCGCGGGTGATCTTGCCCGTGGAGACCATGCAGCCGGCCACCACGGAGCCCTTCGAGAGGCGGAACACCTGCCGGACCTCGGCGACGCCGAGCGAGACTTCCTTCAGTTCCGGCTTGAGCATGCCCTCGAGCGCCTGCTTCACGTCCTCGACGGCCTTGTAGATGATGTCGTAGAGCCGGATTTCGACCTTGTCACGCTCCGCCATCTCGCGCGCCTTCGCGTCGGGCCGCACGTGGAAGCCGACCACGATCGCGCCGGACGCCGACGCCAGCAGCACGTCGGACTCGGTGATCTGGCCGACCGCCTGGCGGATGACGCGCACGGCGACTTCGGCGGTGCTGAGCTTCTGCAGCGACTCGCTGAGCGCCTCGACCGAGCCGTCCACGTCGCCCTTGATGAGCATCTTGAGCTCGTTGGGCCCGCCCTGCGACATCTGCGAATAGAAGTCGCTCAGGGTCGGCTTGGCGGCACGGAACTCCTGCTCGCGGTGCAGCGCGGCGCGCTTGCCCGCGATCTCGCGGGTTTCGCGCTCGTCCTCGAGCGAGACGAAGATGTCGCCGGCGCCCGGGGTCGTGTCCCAGCCGAGCACCTCGACGGGCGTCGAGGGACCGGCCTGCTTCACCGCCTGCATGCGCTCGTTGAACATCGCGCGGACGCGCCCGAAGTGCGCTCCGGCGACGAACGGGTCGCCGATGCGCAGCGTGCCCATCTGCACGAGCACGCTCGCGACGACGCCACGGCCCTGCTCGACGCGCGCTTCCAGCACGACGCCGCGCGCGCGGCGATCCGGATCCGCCTTGAGCTCGAGCATCTCGGTCGAGAGCAGGATCATGTCGAGCAGCTTGTCGACGTTGGTGCCCTTCTTGGCCGAGATCTCGACGCTGACGTACTTGCCGCCGAACTCCTCGACGACGACGCCGTGGCCGGCGAGCTCGGTCTTGATCTTCTGCGGATCGGCCGTCGGCAGGTCGACCTTGTTGATCGCGACCACGATCGGCACGTTGGCGGCCTTCGCGTGGTCGATCGCTTCGATCGTCTGCGGCATGACGCGGTCGTCCGCCGCCACGACCAGCACGACGACGTCCGTCACCTGCGCGCCGCGGGCACGCATGGCGGTGAACGCCTCGTGACCGGGCGTGTCGAGGAAGCAGACCTTGCGGCCGTCGGGCAACGTCACGTCGTACGCGCCGATGTGCTGCGTGATGCCGCCGGACTCGCCCGCGATCACGTTCGACTTGCGGACGTAGTCGAGCAGCGACGTCTTGCCGTGGTCGACGTGGCCCATGACCGTGACGACCGGCGCACGCGGCCGCAGCTTCTCGGCCGGCGACTCGTCGGCGGCCTCGACCTCGGCCTCTTCACCGAACTCCGACACGAACTCGACCTCGTAGCCGAACTCGTCGGCCACGGTCATCATCGAGTCCTTGTCGAGACGCTTGTTGATCGTCGCCATGAGGCCCATGCGCATGCACGCGCCGATGACCTCCTGCGGCTTGACCTCGAGCAGGCCGGCGAGCTCGGCCACGGTGATGAACTCCGCGGCCTTGATGACCTTCGCCGCCTCGGCCGGCGCATCCGCACCGTCCTCGTCGCGCCGGCGATGCTTGCGGCGCGAGCTGCCGAGATCGAGCGTCGCGAGAGTCTTGCGGACGCTCTCCGCCGCCTGCCGCTCGTCGACGTTCTTCTTCTTCTTGCGATCACGCCGGCCCGGGCCGCCGCGACCCGGACCACCGGGGCCGCCGCCACCGAACGCGGGACGCCCGCCACCACCGCCACCGGGCGCGCCACCGCCGGGACCGGACGACGTCGGGCCGCTCCACGGACGGCCACCGCCACCGCCGCCACCACCGGGCGCGCCCTGGGGACGACCACCGCCGTAGCCACCGGGCCGACCGCCACTGTATCCGCCGGGACGGCCACCGGGACCGCCGGGACCACCCGGACGGCCGCCGCCCTGCGGGCCGCGCTGCGGCGGCGTGGACGGCGTCGCGGGACGGCCGGGCACGACCGGCTGCGGCGGACGATAGACGACCGCCGAGCCCGCGCCGGGTGGACGGTTGTACGGCAGCGCCGGGTTCTGCTGGTAGCCGCCCGCCGCGGACGGCTGGGCCTGCGCGCGCGCACGCTCGTCGCGGGCGCGCTGCGCTTCCTGCTCCTGCTGCCGCACGACTTCCTCGCGCGCGGCGGCCTTTTCGGTCGCCATCTCGGCGCGCACCTTCTCCACCATCTCGACGGGGAGGGTGCTCATGTGGTTCTTCACCTCGACACCGAGCTTCTTCGCGATCTGGATGATCACGTCGCTCGACATGCCGAGATCCTTGGCGACCTCGTAGATGCGCAGCTTCTTGGCCGCGGGGTTACTCGGCACGTTCCGCTCCTTCCGCGGCATCGCTCGATGCTGCAGGACCGGCGTCGCCCGCGGCCGCTTCCGCGGCGGGCTCCATCTCCGGCGTGAATTCCAGTTCGTTCGGGGTCTCGGACGCCGTCACCGGCGGGTGCGCGGCCATGTACTCGAGCGCGGTCGCCAGCACCTTCTCCGCCGTCTTCTCGCCGATACCCGGGATCTCGACCAGCTTCTCGAGCGGCGTCGCGACCAGCTCCTGCGCCGTCTCGATGCCCGCCGAGATGAGCTTCTCGGTCGTCGCTTCGCCGAGGCCGAGCTGCTCGACCTCGATGCGGCTCGCACGCTCCAGCTCGACGCGCTTCTTCTCGTCGGACTTGGACACGAGGTCGATCTTCCAGCCCGTGAGCCGCGCGGCGAGGCGGGCATTCTGCCCACCCTTGCCGATCGCGAGCGAGAGCTGGTCGTCGGCCACGATCACCAGCATGCGCCTGTCCGCCTCCTGCACCTTCACGTCCATGACGCGGGCCGGCGCGAGCGCGCGCGAGACGAACACCGACGCGTCGGCCGACCACGGCACGATGTCGATGCGCTCGCCGCCCAGTTCGCGCACGATGCTCTGCACGCGCGAGCCCTTGAGGCCCACGCACGAGCCCACCGCGTCCACGCGCGGATCGGTGGAGAAGACGCTGATCTTCGAGCGCGCGCCGGCCTCGCGCGAGACGGCCTTGACCTCGACGATGGCGTCGGCGATCTCGGGCACCTCGCTCTCGAACAGGCGGCGCAGGAAGTCGGGATGCGTGCGCGACAGGATCACCTGCGGACCCTTCGCGGACTTGTCGACGTTGATCACCACGGCGCGCACGTAGTCGCCCTGGCGGTGGTACGACCTCGGGATCTGCTCGCGCGCCGGCAGCACGCCTTCGCTGAAGTCGAGCTTCACGATCACGTTGCCGCGGTCCACCTGCTGCACCACACCGCGCACCAGCGCGCCGACCTTGTCCGAGTACTCCTTGAACACCCGGTCACGCTCGGCTTCGCGCACGCGCTGGATGAGCACCTGCTTGGCGGTCTGGATCGCGTTACGGCCGAACTCGTTGATCGGCAGCGGGATGCGCACGACGTCACCGACCTTGGCGTCGGCCTTGTGCGCACGCGCCTTCTCGACGGTCCACTGGAACGACGGATCCTCGACCGTCTCGACCACGCTCATGCGGAGCGCGCACTCGAGCTGGCCGGTGCGCTCGTTGAAGCGCACGTCGACGTCCGCGGTGGCGCCGTGCTTCTTGCGCACCGCGCTCGCGAGGCCGGTCTCGAGCGTCTCGATCAGCAACGCGCGATCGACGCTCTTCTCCCGCGTGATCTGGCTCAGCGCGTCCAGGATTTCGTTGTTCATTGGGACCCTCCCCGCGGCCGGCGCTCGCCCGCCGTCCGGCCTTTCGGGTTCCGCAGGCCTTCCCACGGATCCACCACCAGACGGGCCGACTTCACTTCGGCCCACTCGAACCACAATTCTTCACCTTCGTCCGTTCGCACACCGACCGAGCTCTCGCGCGGCCCCTGCAGCACGCCTTCGAAGCGCCGTCTCCCGTCGCGCGGCTCGTGCGTCACGAGCGCGGCGCGCTTCCCGGAGAATCGCTCCACGTGCTCCAGCGTGCGAAGTGGACGATCCAGCCCGGGAGAACTCACCTCGAGGTGATAGGCCCCCGGGACGGTCTGGTTCATGTCGAGACAATCCGAGAGCCGGCGGCTGAACCGGGCGCAATCCCCCACGCTCACGCCTCCGGGGCGGTCGAGCATGACCCGGATGACGCGATGGCGCCCGACGGACGACAGTTCGACGTCCACGAGCTCGAATCCATCGTCGTCGGCGAGAGGTTGTGCCAGCTGGCGAACTTCTTCCCGGACTTCCACTTTGGCTCCCATACAGACAAAAAACGGAGTGGTCGCACCTGCCCCACTCCTGCCCGCAAAGTACCCGATGGCCTCCGGTGGGGCAAGTCGGCCCCCCGGACGTGGCTCCGGCGCTCCGGGCCCGGGCGGTGCCCCCGCCGCGGCCCGGTGCCGGTGCGCGGGGAGCCGCGGGCGGCCGGATCGCGTTCTCCGCCGGGGTGATACGGCGGTGGCCCGGCGGCCGGCCGAGTGCGCGAGCGGGCGCCGGAGGGCGCGACGCGCTCGGGGTCAGTGCCGGGCGAGCGGGCTCTCGTACACGAGCCAGCACGCCACGCCGGCGACCTGCGCGAGACTCGCGGCCGACATCTGCTCGGGAACGTCGTGGTGCGTGTGCCAGGCCGGGTAGTCGAAGTCGAGGATGTCGACCGTCGGCAGGCCCGCGTCGTTGAGAGGGATGTGGTCGTCCACGATCGTCCACTTCACGTCGTCGTGGAACGCGCTCGCGCGCGTCGCCTTCGCGGCCATCGCGACGAGCGCGACCAGGTTGGCCGCGCGCTCGTTCGAGTTGCTCTCGGCGTGGATCGACAGCCCGCGGCCACCGACCATGTCGAACAGGAAGCCCGCCACGGGCCGCGCCGGGTCCCCCGGTGCGGGCAACCGCGCGGCATAGCCCTTGGAGCCGAGGCAGAACGCGTCCAGCGCCTGCTGCGTGCCGAGGTCCTCGCCGTCGAAGAACACGAGGTCGACGCCGACCGGCGGCGGCTGCAGCTTCATGCGCTCGGCCACCTCGAGCAGCACCGCCACGCCCGAGCCGCCGTCGTTCGCGCCCTGCACGGGCACGCGATGGTACGCCGTGTCGGGATCCTCGTCGCACCACGGCCGCGAGTCGTAGTGCGCGCACAGCACGATGCGGCGCCCGTCCGCGGGGCCGAAGCGCCCGATCACGTTGACGAGCGGCAGCGGCCGCCCGAGCGTGGAATCCACGAACGCCTGCCGCTCGACGCGCCCGCCGAGCCGCTCGAGCTCCGCGGCGATCCAGTCGCGCACCGTGTCGTGCGCCGCGGTGCCGACGACGCGCGGCCCCGCGTCCACCTGCCGGCGCACGCGCGCCATCATGCGCTCGCCGTCGGCGGCCGGGCGCGCGGTGCACGCGGCGGGCCCGAGCGCGAGCAGTGCCGCGAGCGCGAGCCCGAGCGCCACGCCGTGCACGCGGGTGCGCATCAGAACGAGAACTGCGAGCGCAGCTCCACGCGCACGCTCCGGTTGGTGATGCTCTTGGCGTTGTCCTTGTTCTGGCTGAAGCCCAGCACCGCGCTGCCGGTCACCGTGCTGCTGAAGCCGTAGTTGCCCGTGCCCGTCACCGAGAGGCGCGATTCGTCGATCAGGCGGCTGGCTTCGGTCGAGCTCGACAGCGTCGTCTGGCCGGTGTGGTGCGAGTAGACCGTGGTGAGCTGCATGCTGACGCTGCTGCGCACGGTGCGCGTCTTGCCCATGAACTGCACCTTCTGGCCCTGCGAGTACGAGCGCGACAGGGTGAAGTTCACGTCGGAGTTGTTGTCGGTGGTGGCCGACGACGTGCCGTACTGGAAGCTCTCGCGGCGCGTGCCGCGGTAGTTGACGCTCAGGTCCGCCTGCGTGCCGTTCTTGAGCGCGCCGCGCACCGAGAGCAGCGGCCGGAACTCGTTGCTCGTCGAGCTGCCCTGCTTGTTCGTGCTGCTGCCGCGGTAGTCGGTGCTGGTCTGGTGCGTCCACCCCGTGCGCAGCTGCGGCTGGTTCAGGAACTTGCCGATCTTGAGCACGTCGGCGAGCTTGCCGAAGTCGAAGTCGAGGTCCGGGAAGCGCGTGTCGGCCGTGCGCGTGGCGACGCCGTTCATCGTCTGCGTGCGGTCGCCGAAGCTCGCGCGCGCGTTCACGCCGCTGCCGTAGAGCACCTGGATGCGCGTGCGCGCGTTCGCGCGCCAGTCGACGCCGTCGGCCGACGTGTTGCCCGCCGCCGCGTAGAGGCGCGACGGATCGTCGAGGCCGGGGTTCGTGCTGAGGCCGATCAGGTACGCGGGGTTCGGGTTGCCGACCAGGCGCGAGAAGCTCGACGTGCGGTTGAGCGAATAGTCCGTCTGGATGCTGCCGAGCCGCGCCAGCAGCTGCCGCCAGGGCAGCGGCGTCCGCTTCGGCGCCGCGGGGGCCGCGCCCGAGTCCGGCTTCGCGGGCGCCGCCAGGCGCGCCGCGGCCATGCCACGCGTGAGCTGGTCGAAGGGCAGGTCCATCGTCATCTGGATGTTGCGGTTGTTGCCGATCGAGTGCACCGACAGGTTGGCCGACTGCAGGTCGGCGCTGGTCGAGTAGCCCGAGCCGTAGTTGAACGAGGGCCGCACGAACGGCAGCGCCTGGAGCGTGTAGCGCGTGCCGAGCGTCTGCCGCCACGACGTCGTGCGCCCGAAGTTGAGGAACCCGAGGTGCTGCAGCGGCACGTTGGACAGCGTCAGCGCGCGATGCGCGTCCACGTGGTGCGAGATGAAGTCGAACGGCCGCGAATCCGCGCTCAGGTCCAGCCCCGCGATGCGGCCGCCGGCGTCGCTGCTGAGCTGGAAGGCCGTCGGGTCCGAAACGTCGCGCACGTAGGTCGAGTTGTGGCTCTCGGTGCTCAGGTACGAGGCCGACACGCGCTCCGGCAGCGGATAGAACTTCAGCTTCTTCAGGCCCACCGGCAGCGCCAGCAGCGACCGGGGCGCGACCGTCCAGTTGACGGCCTTGGTCGTACTCGTGTTGCTGCTCTTGCCGGTCGGCCCGATGGCGTCGGCGACCGTGCGGCTGCCGCTCGCGGTCACGCCGCCGATCGTGTAGCGCAGGAGCGGATTCGAGCGTTCGCTCCAGACGCGCGAATACGTCGTCGAGATGCTGCGCGACGTGCTGTTGGACTGGCTCGCCTCCTGCTGCGCACCGGTGCGCACGACGTCGTCGCCCGCCGTGAAGCGCGGTTTCGTGACGCCCTTGCTGTAGACCATGCTCACGGGCAGCTGGATGCCCGTGCCCTCGAAGAAGCGGTGCGTGTCGACCGACGACGTGACCGCGAGGTTGGTCGTGCGGCTGCCCGAGCCGCGCGTTTCGCCGACGCTCAGGAAGTCCGCGTCGCGCGAGTTCCACGCCACGTTGAAGCTGGCGAGGTTGGCGATGTGACCGCCGACCGAGACGCGGTTGGCGATGCCGACGTCCTTCTTCACGTCCGTGGCGCGCAGCTCGTCGAACCACAGCTGCCCCGCCGGATACATGCGGCCCACCGAATCGCCCCCGGCGTGCTCGTTGATGAGCCCGATCGAGATGCGCCGCAGACGCGTGAACGACGGCCGGCCGCGAATGATGATCGAGTCGCCGGCGTCGCCGTAGGCCACGCGGTAGAGGATCGGGTCGACCTTCGGGTAGTCCGTCAGCAGCTTGAAGTTCGAGATCTCGTTCAGCGCCGCGTTCACCTTCTCCCAGCCGATGTCCAGCGCGACCGAGTTCCTGGGCAGCTTGCGCTTGACCTCGTAGTAGCCGTCCCCGCGCTCGTCCGACGAGAAGCGGACGAAGTACTCGAGCGAGTCGCGGGTCGCGTCGTAGCCCTGCACCTCGAACCCGGCCGCGTACCAGCTCAGCGCGCCGTAGCGCGTGTAGTCCTCGTCCACCGAGAACGTGCGGTAGGCCTCGAGCGTGTCGCCCGCGGCGAGGTTCGTGAACTCGAGGCTCAGCGACTGCTCGCGCCGCGTCGATGCCTGGTTGCCCGACAGCGCCTTGCCCGGGTCGAACGGGGTCACGTACTTGTCGGAGTTGTCCTGGGAGTTGATCGAGTTCAGCGTCATCGTGGTGCCGATCGTGCCGCGCTGGCGCGGCGTGAGCACCGCCTGCTGCCAGCGGTTGCCCACGATGTCGAGCCCGCCCAGCATGAGCGTCGGCCGGTACTCGGTGCCGGTCTGGACGTCGTGGTCCTTGAGGCCGTCCACCCACACGCGAACGTGGCGCGCGATCGTGAGGTCGGGCTGCCCGAACTGCACGCGCTGCCCGTCGGCGATCGGGATGCGGTAGAGCCGCCAGCCGTTGTCCACCGTCACGTTCGGCAGCCCGCGGAAGCGCGGGTCGTTCTGGACGTCGGTCAGCATGTAGCTGCTCGCGCTGTCGCCGAGGTCGATCGTGTATTCGAAGTAGTCTTCCTTCGTGTCCAGGTGGTCGTTGAGGTTCAGGTCTTCGGTGTCGGTGTACGGGAAGATCTTCTTGTTGCCTTCCGTGCCGTCGACGCTGCCGTCACCGCCCGCCCACTTGCGCGCGTCGATGTCGTGGTACTTCTGGTCCGGCTCGCGGTAGTCGTCGCCCTCCGGATCCACGTCGCGCGCGGTCGAGAGATCGGCCCACGTGAACGACGACGCCTGGTAGCCGGGCTCTTCCTTGTCCTTGAGCCCGTCGTAGCCCGTGTCCTCGTCGATGTTGCCGGACACGGTGAGTTCGTGATCGCGCAGGCCGCCGCGCACCTGGTCCTCGGTGTCGAGCAGGCTGTTGGGCAGCCGGTTGGGCGCCCGCATCATGTCCTCGGAGACGACGCCGAGGTCGATGTGCAGCCGCGCGTGCGCGCCACGCACCAGCGGCTGCGGGTGGCTGGGATCGTGGTGGTCGTTGAAATCGTTGACCCAGACCTCGATGAACTGCGAGCGCGACAGGTCGAGGCCCTGCTGGTCGAGCGTGTAGGTGAGCCCGAACCAGAGCGAATCGCCCGCGGCGTAGGACTTGGGGAACCGCGGCACCGAGAGCGCCAGCGAGGTGTGCGGCGACTGCAGCTGGTTCTTGTCCTGCAGCGTGGGCTTGAGATCGCCTTCCTTGACCGCGTTCGTCGGCACGTACCAGTGCACCTCGGCGTTGTGCGAGTGCAGGCTGTCGGCGAGCAGCGAACGCGTGAAGAGCGCCTGCCGTCCCGGGGTCGTGCTGTCGGCGAGGGTCGGCACGCTCGAGAGCTTCCAGCGGTCGACGCCGAACGTGAGCGAGATCGCGTCGCGGACACCCTCGGCGTCCTCGATGTAGACCTCGTTCTTGGTGTTCGGGTTCGGGAACGACATGCCGCCTTCGGCCTGGATGTTGATCTCGGACGGCGTCGACGTGCGCACGCCCGGCAGGTGGTCGGCGAGCCGCGTGAGGAAGTTGGGCCGCAGCTGGTAGTGCGTGTTGAGGTCGGTGATCAGCGTGCGCGAGGGCTCCTCGCCGATGCGCGGACGCAGGTCCTGCGCGCCGCGGCTCTCGTAGAGGAAGGCGCCGCCGAGCCCGCGCTCGCGCCCCTCGAGCTGGAATGCCGACCCGAGCAGCGTCTTGCCGGCCTGCGCGAAGAGCGGTGCGTACGAGTAGTCGATGTTGAGCTGGTCCGTGGGCCCGAGGTTGCGCTTGAGCGAGATGCGGCCGAGGTCGTAGTCCACGGTGTAGTCGCGGTCGCGCGTCCAGCGCTCGCCGTTGACCGTGACCACGTCCGAGCCCTGCAGCAGGTTGCCGCGGCCGAGCGTGATCTCGCCGCCGCCGCGCTGGCCCGCGAACTCCGCGAGGATGTAGTAGCGCGGGTCCTGTGTGCGGTCGGGGTTGTACTTGTCGTAGATGAGCGGATTGGCCGCGCTGTCCGAGGCGGCGCCCTGGTCGCCGCTCGCCGTGATCGGGCTACCCACGAAGTGCAGCCGGCGGGGCAGGCTGCCCGCGACGCTGACGTCGAACGCGTGCGTCGAGGGACCGCTGAGCCGCGGCGCGAACGGCCGCGGGTCGGGGAACCACACCACGCCGTTGTTGTAGTCGATCACCGGCGCGATGCCGGAGCCGTAGCCCTGGCCGTCCACCTTGCCGTCGTGGCCGAGCGTCGCGGTCGTCTGCGACTCGTCCCACACGTCGAGGCCGGCCATTTCGAGGTAGTTCACCTGCGTCGCGTCGGCGAGCCGGGCGTAGTTCTGCGCCGGGCTCGCGGTCGTACGCTGGATCGAGAGCTTGAAGCTCTTGGGATCGATCTGGTAGCCGGAGAGCTGGTAGAAGTTCTTCATCTCCAGCTCGCGCGTGAGGTCGAACGCCGCGGTCGTGTCGTAGAGCGCGGTGTTGAGGTCGGTGGTGCCTGCGGGCGCGCGCAGCAGCGAGCGCGGCGCGCGCAGGAGCTTCATCACCAGCCGGCTCGAATCCGCGCCGGCCGCGGGGCCGAGCCGCTCGCCGGTCACGCTGCCGATGTCGATCGTGCCGCCCGTCGGGAAGATCGTGCCGCGATAGATCGCCGCCAGCGCCATCTCGCCCGTGAGCGGCTGCTTCATGCGGATGATCTTGAGCTTGACCGTCTTCCCCGAGCCGTCGCCGAACAGGTAGTAGTTCTGCAGGATCTCGTAGTCGTCGGGCGCGCGCAGCAGGTCGAAGCGCCCGCGCACCGCGGCCGTGTCCGTGCCCGACGGCACCGGCACGCCCATCACGCCGAGCGGATCGACGTAGGCCTTGCCCGGGACGGTGTTCTGGTCGTTGCTGTAGTTGGCGTCGTCGCGGAAGAGCTGCAGGTCGGTGTCCGAGATGTCCACGAGGCCGAACTGCGGATCGTAGAGCAGGAAGTAGCGGCCCTTGTCGTACTCCATGTCCGCCAGCATCTGCGACTGCACCGAGGCGCCGCCGGAGTACGACGCGCGCTCGCTGCGGCCCTCCTGCTTGCTCGCGAGCACCGTCCAGTCGAGCGGCCCGACGCGCGTGGCGAGCTTGACGCCGAAGAGGCCTTCGTTCTGGCCGCTGTACGAGACGTACTGCGTGCCGGGCAGCGCGAGACTCGTGTTGCCGAGGTCGAGCGCCTGGACGAGGTCGTCCTCCTCGCCCTTGTAGTTGATGGCGATGCGATTGGAGAGCGGGATCTGGTTCGCCGAGTTCTGCAGCAGGTTCACCTTCACCCGGTCCGAGAGCTGGCCCTCGAGCTGAATGTTGAGGTCCTGCTGCATGTCGAGCGATGGGAACAGCGAGCGGCTCTGGCCGAGCACGCCGACCTGCTGGCTGCTCCAATTGCTCGTGCCCGAGAGCCGGATGCTCTCCGAGCCCGAGACATTGAGCGCCGGCCCACCAGGCCCGAGGATGCTCGTCACCACCGGCGGCAGCTGCACCGGGATCGGCAGCGAGAGGCCGGTGCGCTGGGTCTGCCCGGACGAACGGCCGGCGAGGTTGTTCAGGTTGTTGCGCGAGCGCTCACGCCAGGCATCAGCGAACGAACGCTGCATCGTCCGGCTGCCGAAGTCCTGCAGGCCGACGCGGTAGGGCCGGCCGAGGGTGAGATCCCCCACCTCGACGGTGCCCCGCAGGTAGCCCGAGTCGGGCTCGACGCTCGTCTTGAACTTGCGGGGGTCGTACGACGGGCTGACCTTGAACCGCAGCCGGCTGTCCCAGTCGGTGCCCGGGAGTCCCGCGCGCACGAAATCGTGCTCGAGCGCCAGGCGGGACGCGGTCTTCCACTGCGGAGGCAGGGAATCTGCGGCCGTCAGGCGCGGCTTGTGATGCGCGATCCCCCGGAACCAGGGCAGCGCCTTCGCGCCCGGAATCCCGGAAATCGCCATCAGGAACGCGAATGCGGGCAACGTCAGGGTCGTCATTCTCGCCTAGCGGGGCGCCCGGCCGGGGAGCGCGAGCAGGAACGCTGACCGTATCAAGCCCGCTCCGGGCCGGTCAAAGTGTTTGCCGGGGCCGGGTGCGGCATGGGGCGGTCATGGGGTAGTCTGCCCCGCCGTGAAGATCCTGCCGTGGTACATCCTGCGACAGCACTTGGTTCCGTTCCTGATCGGTTTCGGGGTGGTCACGTTCATCTTCGAGATGGACGTCCTGTTCGAGTACCTCGACCTGGTCATCAACCGGGGCGTCCCGGTCGGAGCCGTGCTGCAGCTCTTCGTGCTGTCCCTGGGCTTCGTGGTGGCCCTCTCCGTGCCCTGCGCCGTGCTCGTGGCCGAGCTCATGACCTTCGGCCGGCTGTCCCAGGACAACGAGATCACGGCCCTGCGCGCGAGTGGCGTGCACCTGTTCCGGGCCATCCTGCCTTCGCTGCTGGTCTCGGTCCTCCTCGCAGGTGGCTTGACGCTCTTCAACAACTACGTCTACCCGGAGGCGAACCACGCGTTCGCCAACCTGCTGGTGGACATCCACCGCATGCGCCCGACGGTGAAGCTCCAGGAGGGCGTGTTCATCACCGACCTGCCGGGGTACAACCTGCTGGTGCAGTCGGTGAACGGCCACACCAACGAGATGCGCGGCGTGACCATCTACCAGATGAACGCCGGTGGCCCGCCGACCACGATCCTCGCCCATTCGGGATTCCTCACCTACACGCCGGACGGACGCACCGCGGTGATCGAGCTCAAGGACGGCGAGATCCACGAGATCCAGGCCGAGGCCGGCGACGCGCGCCGCTACCACCGGCTGTCGTTCAAGCGCCACACGATCTTCATCCAGGGCGCGGGCGGCATGCTCGAGCGGTCGGTGCGCTCCTCGCGCGGCGATCGCGAGAAGAGCGCGCGCATGCTGCTCGACGAGCGCGCCGAGGTGGCCGCGCAGTACGAGCGCTCCTACCAGCAGCGCCTGCAGCGCTTCCGCGCCTCGGGGCTGCTGCCGAAGCAGGTGCAGGCGCTGGCGCCCGAGCGCGCGCCGTGGCGCACGCGGCTCGCGATCCTGTGGACGGCGATGGCGAACAAGGGCGACGCGCTGGCGCCGATCGTGAAGGCGCACCCCGATCTCGCCGTCGAAGCCGACCTCTGGAAGATGGAGCGCGGGGCGCTGCTCAAGCGCATGGCCAGCCTCTCGGTCGAGATCCACAAGAAGTTCGCCCTGCCCGCAGCGTGCATCGTGTTCGTGCTGATCGGCGCCCCGATCGGCATGCGCGTCAAGCGCGGCGGACCGGCGGTCGCGTTCATGTCGATCGGGTTCTTCCTCTTCTACTACGCGTGCCTCGTGGTCGGCGAGGAGCTGGCCAACCGGCTCATCCTGCCGGCATGGTTCGCGATGTGGCTCGCGAACCTCGTGCTGGGCCTGCTCGGCCTCGACCTGACCGCGCGCGCCTGCGACATCGTGCTGCCGTGGCACCGCCGCCAGCCGCGCGTACCGCGCACCGGCACCCCGGACCCGACCCCGCGGGAGGCCGCGGCGTGAGGATCCTCGACCGCTATCTCCTGCGCGAGTTCGCCGGCTACCTGGTGCTCGGGCTCGTGGGCTTCATCGTCATTTTCGTGGTCGTCGACGTCGTCGAGAAGATCGACGTGTTCCTCGACCACCGCGCGCCGCTGGCGCTGATCCTCGAGTACTACGGCAACCTCGCGCCGGACATCGTGGTGAAGGTGCTGCCGGTGGCGCTGCTGCTGGCCACGTTCCTCGCGCTGGGCCAGCTCAACAAGTTCGGCGAGCTGACCGCGATGCGCGCGGCCGGCATCTCGCTGATCCGGATCATGGTGCCGGTCTTCGGCGTGGCGGTGCTCTGCGCGCTGGCCTCGCTGGCGCTGGGCGAACTCGTGGTGCCGAGCGCGACGCGCACCCGCGACACGATCTACAACGAGCGCATCCAGCACATGAACACGATCGGCCAGAGCGAACGCGCCGACATCACGTACCTCGGCGAGGGCGGCCGCATCTGGTACACGCGGCTCTACCTCGTGAACGAGAAGCGCATGCACGAGGTGTCGCTGCAGGAATTCCGCTCGGGCGCGCTCTGGCGCCGGATCGACGCCGCCGAGGCGACGTGGGACGGCGGCCGCTGGGTGTTCACGTCGGGCTACCTGCGCACGTTCGAGCGCGGCAAGGAGAAGGCGGAGCCGTTCCAGCGCATGGCGGTGGGCGGCCTGGCCGAACGCCCGCAGGACTTCGCCAAGGAGGACGTGCAGCCCGACGAGATGAACTTCCTCGAGCTGCACCGCTACGTGGAACGCCTGCGCGCGAGCGGCGCCCGAGTGGCGAACTACCTCGTGGACCTGCACCTCAAGCTCGCGTTCCCGGTCATCTGCATCGTGGTCGTGATGATCGGCGGCGCGATGGCGACGCGCCTGCGCATGCAGAGCGCGGCGCTGGGCTTCGGGCTCTCGGTGGCGATCTCGTTCGTCTACTACGGCGTGATGCGCGCGGGCCAGGCGCTGGGCCACAACGGCGCGCTGCCGCCCTACGTGGCGGCCTGGATGGGCGACGCGCTGTTCGGCACGATGGGCCTGATCATGATGCGCCAGGCGCAGCGGAGCTGAACTCCGCAGCGTCGAGCCAAGACCTTCGCGCACGCGTTGGCCGCACCGCCGCCAAAGCCCGACAGCGAACGTCGGCCCCGCCCCACCGGCGGGATACCACCACTCTCGTTCGGCGGTGCGTCCGAGGCGACGCGGAGCCAGGGATGGCGGGAGCGTCGCCTGGATGCAGTGAGGTGAGGCAGGATGCCGAACCGAACGGGCCGCGGAACGCGAGTGGCTGACGGCCACCGGTGGGGCGGGGCCGACTTTCGGGACCGGGTTCTGGGGAGCGAGCGACGACGCTGGCGAACAGATGCCGGTCGAGACCGCTAGAAGTCGGACACGTGGTCCAACGCGTCCAGGGTCGCGCACCAGGTGACGTCGCGGGCGTAGTCGGGGCCCAGGCTGTCGAGGTACCGCGCGTGGTCGGCGCCTTCGACGGTGGCTCGGACTCCGTCGGCGTCCTTGGGGGCCAGGGTTTCGGCGAGGCGGGCGGCGGCGTTGGCGGGTTCGCCTCCGGCGGCGAGCAGCGCGCGCACGAGCCACCCGGCGCAGGCGGCGTCCTCGAGGGCGAAGGCGCCCTCCTTGCCGGCGCAGACGATCCAGACGCGGGCCTCTCCCGCCAGCGCGCGGACCGCGGCGGTCGCGTTGACGAACGCCGCCAGCTTGCGCGTGCGGCACTCGCGCAGCGCGCGCATCGCCATGGAGCCGTTCGTGGACGCGAAGGCCAGGGTGCGGCCCTCGACCCGTTCGCGCTCGTACTCGAACGGCGAGTTGCCCAGGTCGAAGCCGTCCACGATGCGGCCGCCGCGCTCGCCGCAGGCCAGCGTGCCCGGGTGCGCGGCGCGGTACGCCAGCGCCTCGGCCGGCGTCGCGCAGGGCACGATCGCGCCCGCGCCGCTGGCCCTGGCGCGCGTGAGCGTCGAGGTGGCGCGCAGCACGTCGATCGCGACGCCCGTCCAGCCCTCCGCGCCGCGCGGGCGCGGCTCGCCCGGCGCACTCGCCGGGACGAGGTCCACGTGAACGCGCGGGCCGGGCATCAGCCCTTCTTCGCGCGCGCGGCCTCGTACTCCTTCAGCAGCTGCTCGACGAACCGCGTGTCGAGCTCGCCCGCCTGGAAGCGCGGGTGCTTGAGCGCGAGGCGGTGGAACGGGATCGTCGTCTTGATCCCCTCCACGATCGTCTCCTCGAGCGCGATCTGCATGCGCCGGATCGCCTCCGGCCGATCCTTCCCGAACGCGATCATCTTGCCGATCATCGAGTCGTAGTACGGCGGCACCGAATAACCGCCGTACACGTGGCTGTCCACGCGCAGGCCCGGGCCGCCCGGGCGGTACCAGTATGTGATCTGGCCCGGGTTCGGGCGAAAGCCGTGCTCGAAGTCCTCGGCGTTGAGCCGGCACTCGATCGCGTGGCCGCGCCAGGTCACGTCCTTCTGGCGGAAGGACATCGGTTCGCCGGCCGCGACGAGGAGCTGTTCCTTCACCAGGTCGATCCCGGTCACTTCCTCCGTCACCGGGTGCTCGACCTGGATGCGGGTGTTCATCTCCATGAAGTAGAACGACCCGTCCTCGTCGAACAGGAACTCCATCGTGCCCGCGTTGCGGTAGCCGATCGACGCCGCGCCGCGGGCCGCCAGCTCGCCCATGGACACGCGCTGCTTCGGGGTCAGCACCGAGCTCGGCGCCTCCTCGATCAGCTTCTGGTGGTTGCGCTGGACGGAGCACTCGCGCTCGCCGAGGTGCACCACCGTGCCCTTGCCGTCGCCGAAGAGCTGGAACTCGATGTGGCGCGGCTTGACGATGTACTTCTCGAGGTAGACGGCGCTGTTGCCGAACGCCGCGCCGGCCTCGGCCTGCGCGATGCCGATGCTCGTCCGCAGCTGCCGCTCGTCGTACGCGATGCGCATGCCGCGGCCGCCACCGCCGGCGGACGCCTTGATGATCACCGGGTAGCCGATCTGCTTGGCGACGTCGATCGCCTCGTCGACGCTCGCGAGCTCGCCCTCGCTGCCGGGCACGAGCGGCAGGCCGGCCGCCTTCATGGTGCGCTTGGCCTCGGCCTTGTCGCCCATGCGGCGGATCATCTCGGGGCTCGGCCCGATGAACGTGAAGCCGCACGACTCGCAGACTTCGACGAAGTGCGCGTTCTCGGACAGGAACCCGTAGCCGGGATGGATCGCGTCCGCGCCGGTCACCTCGGCCGCCGAGATCAGCCGCGCGATGTAGTTGTACGACTGCGCCGGCGGCGGCGGGCCGATGCAGACCGACTCGTCGGCCAGCCGCACGTGCAGGCTGTCACGGTCGGCCTCGCTGAAGACGGCCACGGTGGCGACGTCGAGTTCGCGGCAGGCGCGGATGACACGCAGCGCGATCTCGCCGCGATTGGCGATCAGGACTTTCTTGAACATGGGCGGCTCGGGAGGCTCCTGGAGCTATTCGCGGGACATCCAGTCCGGCGACCGCGGGCCGCTGGCCGCGGAGGCGGCCGGCGTTCCCGACGACTTCTCACTCGAACCGGTTTCGACCGCCTGCCACGTGCGGTCGCTGGTGGCGGAGATGCCCTTGAGCTTGAGACTGAGCTCGTTCGGGTTGTTGCAGTTCCGGAGCGCCTCTTCCTCGGTGATGAGGCCCTCGCGCAGCAGCGCGAGCACCGACTGGTCGAACGTCTGCATGCCGTACTGCGTCACGCCCTCGCCGACCACCGAATGGATCAGCGGCAGCTTGTCGGCGTTCAGGATGTACTCGCGGATCGTCGGCGTGCTCACCATCACCTCGCAGGCGGGCACGCGGCCGGCGCCGTCGCGCCGCGGGATCAGGCGCTGCGAGATCACGGCGCGCAGGTTCGCGGCCAACGACATGCGGATCTCGTCGTGCTGGTGCGGCGGGTAGAACGAGATGATGCGCTGGATGCTCTGCACGACGTCCGTCGTGTGCAGCGTGCTCATCACGAGATGCCCCGTGTCGGCGGCCATGAGCGCGGTGCTCATGGTCTCGAGGTTGCGGATCTCGCCGATCAGGATGATGTCGGGATCCTGGCGGAGCACGTAGCGCAGGCCGTCGTGGAACGACTGCGTGTCGAGACCGACCTCGCGCTGGTGGATGAACGACAGCCGGTCGCGGTGGAGGAACTCGATCGGGTCCTCGACCGTGATCACGTTGCGCGTCGTGGTGCGGTTGATCGTGTCGATCATCGCGGCCAGCGACGTCGACTTGCCCGAGCCCGTGCGGCCCGTGACCAGCACCAGACCGCGGGGCGAGAACGCCAGGTCGCGCACGACCGGCGGCAGGCCGAGGTCGTCCAGCGTCGGGACCTCGACGGGCACGTGCCGGAGCGCGAGCGCCGGCGTACCGCGCTGCATGAAGACGTTGGCGCGGAAGCGGGCCAGGCCCGCGACGCCGAATGCGAAGTCGATCTCGCTGTGGGAGGAGAAGTAGACGCGCTGGTCCTCGTTGAGGAGCTGGTTGCTCACCTCGCGCAGGTCCTGCGCGGTCGGTGCCGGCTCGTCGAGCGTGTAGAGCACGCCGTCCACGCGCACGACGGGCGGCGTCCCGGCCTTGAGGTGCAGGTCGCTCGCCCTCGCGGCGATCATCTTCTCCAGCACGCTGCGGATGTTCATCGGACCCTCGCTCGGCGGGCGGACGACCCCGCGCGGTCGGTGCGCCGGACGATCACGCCGGCTCGATCAGGACGAGCTTCTGCCCGAACTCCACGGGCTGCGCGTTCTCGGCCAGGATCTGGACGACGCGGCCCCGCATTTCCGCTTCGATCTCGTTCATCAGCTTCATCGCTTCGATGATGCAGACCGTCTGCCCGACCTCGACGATGTCGCCGACCTCGACGAACGGATCGGCGTCCGGAGCGGGCGCGCGGTAGAACGTGCCGACCATGGGCGAGGTGACCGCCTTCTGGTTGCCGCTCGGTGCGGGCGCGGGCGCGGCGGCCGGAGCCTCCGCGGGCGCGGCCGCGCGGGCCAGTGGCGCCGCCGCAGCGGCCATGGGCACCATGCCGACGGCTCCCGCGGCCGCGGTCGCCGAGATGCGCACGGCGCGGCCTTCGTTCGTGAGCTCGAGTTCGCCGATGCCCGTTCGCTGGACGAGCCGGATCAGCGCCTTGAGCTCCTGCAGGTCGAACCCGGCCGCGGCCGCGGCCGGCGCGGCCTTCGCGGCGGGCGCCTTCGCGGCCGGTGCCTTCGCGGCGCGGGCGGACTTGGCGGCGGGTGCCGCTGCGCGCTTACGCGGGCTGGCCATGGCGCAGGTGCGCGACGAGGCCGCGCAGGGCGAGGAGGTAGCTGTCGGGACCGAAGCCCTGGACGGCCGCCAGTGCGACGCCCGAGACCAGGGAGGTGTGACGGAATGCTTCCCGCGTATGCGGATTGGACACGTGGACCTCGACCGTCGGGAGTCCGGCGCCCCGGATCGCGTCGCGCAACGCGACGCTCGTGTGGGTAAGCCCACCCGGGTTGATCAGGACTCCTTCGAAGCGACCGCGCGCCTGGTAGAGGGCATCGATCAGGACACCTTCGTGCTCGCTCTGCCGGCACTCGACTTCGCAGCCGAGCTCGCGGCCGAGCGCCCGGAGGCGTTCGTCGACGTCGGACAGCGCGACGCGGCCGTACACGTCGGGCTCGCGGGTGCCGAGTGCGCTCAGGTTGGGCCCGTGGAGGACCAGGATGCGTGGTGTCACCGCTCTCCTCTCCGGGCTCAGCCGCGCGCGCCCGCGCGCCGCAACGCGGCACGCACGAGCGGGTTCGGGACAGCGCGCGGCACGCTAGCAAGTCCGATTGTGGGCGTCAACACCCAGCGGACTTCGCCCCGCGCGCGCTTCTTGTCGTTCGCCATGGCCGCAAGCAGCGCCCGTGCCGGAGTGGGCGGCATGACCACGGGCAATCCCACATGGTCGAGCAGCGCTTCGAGTCGCACCCGCTCGCCCCGGGGCAGGCCGGCCACGGATTCGCTCAGGTCGGCCGCCGCGCGCATGCCGATCGCCACGGCTTCACCGTGCAGGATGCCACGGTAGCTTCGTGCGGCTTCGATCGCATGTCCGAGCGTGTGGCCGAAGTTGAGCGCCGTGCGCACGCCGCCCTCGCGCTCGCGCTCGTCGGCACGGACGACGCGCGCCTTGGCGCGGATCGCGCGCGCGACCGCGCCGGCGAGCGCCTCGGGCGCGCCGGCCGCGAGCGCATCCGCCTCGCGTTCGCACCAGGCGAAGAGCGGCGCGTCGACGGCGAAGCCCTTCTTGATCACTTCGGCGAGCCCGGCGCGCACGTGGCGGCGCGGCAGGGTCGCGAGCGTGTCGGGGTCCACGAGCACGCCGGCGGGCTGGTGGAACGCGCCGACCAGGTTCTTGCCCTCGGGCAGGTCGATCGCGGTCTTGCCACCGATGCTGCTGTCGACCTGCGCCACGACGGTGGTCGGGACGCCGACCCACGCGACGCCGCGCAGCCATGTGGCCGCCGCGAAGCCGGCGAGGTCGCCGACCACGCCGCCGCCCAGCGCGACCACGGCGCCGGCTCGGTCGAGCCGCGCGTCGGCGAACCGCCGCCAGAGCCGCACGAGGTGCTCGGCGCGCTTGCTCGTCTCACCAGCGGGCACCACCGCGAGTTCGGACGCGATCCCGGCCGCGCGCAGCGCGCGGCGGGCGGGCTCGCCCCAGAGCGGCGCGACGCGGGTGTCGGTGACGAGCACGACGTGGCTCGCTCCCGTCGCGGCGCGCACGAACGCGCCGAGGCGCGTGAGCGATCCGCGCGCGATGCGCACGCGCGAGCGCACGCCGGAACCGGGATAGTCGAGGACGAGGTCGGCCACGCGCGCAGGTTACACCACCCGCGCGCCCGCCGTTCAGCGCGCGGTGTCCTGCTGTCCGCGCACGCCGCCCAGACCGCGCACCGCGCTGCGCGCACGCAGCGCCGGGTCCGACACGCCCGGGCGCGCATCACCGCTCGTGCCCGCCGTCGCGGCGGGCTGCGTCCACGACGGGATCGCGGTCGGCGACGAGCCGATCACGACGCGTCCCTCCTGTCGCATCTCGTGCCGCACCCAGACGAGCTGCACGGAGGTCCCGGGCGGGGTCGCGCCCACCCAGCGCGCGAGCTGTTCCGGGTACTCCACGCGCTCGCCGTCGTACGCGACGATGAGGTCGCCGGGGCGCAGGCCCAGCCGCTGCGCCGGGCCACCGGGCCGCGTGCTCTCGACGATCGCGCCGAGCGCGACGCGCAGGCCGGGCTCGGTCGAGCTCTCGATGAAGCCGGCGCGCGTGGAAACACCCATCCAGCCGAGCGCCACGCGGCCGTCCTTGCGCAGCGACTCGATCGCGGGCCGGGCGTCCTGGAGCGGGATGATGAAGCTCGCGCTGCCGGGGCGCCGGTCGCCTTCGGTGCGCGCGTTGGCGAGTTCGGGCGAACCGAGTTCGCCCTTCACGATGCCGATCAGCTCGCCGCGCGAGTTGAGCGCGGGGCCGCCGCTGTTGCCCGGGTAGACGTCGTTGGTGAGCTGGAGCAGCGTGAGCCGCGGCTCCTTCCAGCGGTACGAGATCGTCCCCACCGACTGCGTCGGCTGCGTGCCGTACGACGTGCCCAGCGTGACGACCCAGTCGCCGAGCCGCGGCGGGCGATCCGCGTACGCGATCGGCGAGATGCGCAGGCCCGGCACGCGCAGCAGCGCCACGTTGTGGATCGGGTCGAGCCCGGCGACGATCGCCTCCATCTGCAGGCGGTTGTCGGTGACCACGGTCACCTTCTCGGCGCCCAGCACCACGGTCGCCGTCGTGACGATCTCGTCCGGCCCCACCGCGAAACCCGAGCCGACGCGGCTGTGCATGCGCGAGGTCCGCTGCAGGCCCTTGCCCTTGTTCACGAGCGGATGGCTCTGCGCGACGATCGTCACCACGCTCGGCCGTGCGTGCTGGGCGATCTGGTCGACGTCGGCCTCGATCGCCGACAGCACCCCCTGGCCGTGCACGGGCACGGCCGGCAGGACGAGCGCGCCACACAGCAGCACGCCCGCGAGCCGCGACCGGAAGGTCGCCGCTCGCGGGCGCCGGATCGTCCCCGGGCGGCCGCGGCCGCTCGGAGCGTGACCGGTCATGTCGCGCATCGGGCTCCGTTCTAGAAGGAAATGACGGCCTGCTCGCCCCGCACGCCTTCGGGCAGTCGCGCCACGGTGTGGGCGCGGCCGCGGTGCAGCGCGACGGGATCGAGCACGAAGTCCACGTCCTCGGTGTGATCGAACAGCGTGTCCGAGATCGCCACGGCGACCGGCGCGGTGCCGGTGGGTGCCGGCGACGTCGTGGCCGCGAGCGTCGGCTCGGCGACCGCGGCGCTCGGGACGTGCGCGACCGGCGTCGGCGCCGGCGCGTGTCCCAGGAACCTCGGCCCCAGCACGACCACCGCGATCAGCGCGACGGCCGCCGTGGCCGCGACGGGCACCCACACGGGGCGCTGCGGCGCGAACACGCGGTCCGGCGCGGTCGAGGCGCGGCGCGCCGCGGCCAGTGCGCGCTCGGCGAGATCCGGCGCCGCCTCGTGCCGCGGCAGCGACGCCACGGCCGTGAGCGTACGGCTCAGGGTCTCGTACTCCGTGCGGCACGCGGCGCACTCGGCGAAGTGCGCATCGAGCCATTCGCGCTCGGCGCGCGTCGTCTCGTCATCCCAGTACGGCCCGAACAACTGGCGGGCCCGGGTACAACGGCTCATGCCTTCTCCTGCGTCTTGAGTAGCGGTTGGAGCTTGCGCTTCAGCATTCCCCGCGCGCGGTTGATGCGCGAGCGCACCGTCCCGCCGGGAACCCCGAGCACTTCGGCGATCTCCTCGTAGGCCAGCCCCTCGATGTCCCGCAGCACCAGCGCGAGCCGGTACTTCTCGGGCACCGTGGCGATGGCACGTCCCACTTCACCCTGGAGCTGCTCGCGTTCCATCCCGGACTCACTGCCCTCGGTCGGGTCCGCCAGCTGGCTCATGCTGTCGTGAAGCACTTCCGTGAGTGCGTCGAGCGAGAACCAGTTGCGCCGCCGCACCCGTCGCCGGATCTCGTTCTTCGCGAGGTTCGCGGCGATCGTGAAGATCCACGTGGAGAACTTCGACCCGCGCCGGTAGTTCCTGCGGTGCACGAAGACCCGGACAAACACTTCCTGCGCCAGATCGTCCGAACCGTTGCGGTCGTTCAACACGCGGCTGATGAGATTGGTCACACGGCCCTGATAACGGCGAACGAGCTCGGTGTACGAGCGCTCGTCGTCCTCGGCCACCCGGGCCATGAGATCTTCGTCGGAAAGGCTCAAGACCTGGGGTGACAGCGGCTCTCGATCAGGGGCCAATGTGGACCTCACCTACCCGTGTTACCCCGCACGGCCCTGACAGTTCCCGGGCACTCTGGGGGGAGATCGCCGTGGCTCAGCGCAGCTCGGTCAGCTTGTTGCGAACGCGTTCGTTACCGCGATCGGCGTCGAGGCTCGCCCGGTACTGCTGACGGGCCAGGTCGATCAGGCGGAGTTGCCGGTAGACGTCGCCCAGGTGCTCGTGGACGACCGGGTCGTTGCCCACCCGATCGACCGCCTTCTCGAGCTCGGACCGGGCCGCGTCGAGGTTGCCGCGCCGGAAGTGCACCCAGCCCATCGAGTCGAGGTAGGCGCCGTTGTCGGGATCCTGCTCGATGGCGCGGCGGATCAGGTCCTCGGCTTCGGACAGGTCGCGATCGTGGTCGGCGAGCAGGTAGCCGAGGAAGTTCAGGGTCTGCGCCTCGTCGGGCGCGAGTGCAAGGGCGTCGCGGCCCGCCTGGATCGCGCCCGGCAGGTCACCGGACTGCTCGCGGCAGTAGCCCAGGTCCATCAGCACTCCGGGATCCTCCGGCAGGCGCGTGTGCAGCCACGAAAGCTGCTCGATCGCGGCGTTCCACTGCTTCGATTCGCGCAGGTAGCGCGCGAGCGCGCGCCGCGGCACGGTGGAGTCGGGATTCGCGGCGACGTCGAGCCGCTGCATCGCGACCGCGGAGTCGAGCCGGCCCGCCGCGGCACGCACCCACGCGCGCACGCGGTACGCGTGCGGGTCTCCCGCGCGCGTGGCCGCCCACTGGTCGACGAGCGTCACCGCGGCGTCCGCACGCTCGTGCCGCAACAGCACCTCGGCGCTGCGCACGACCGGATCCATGTCCCCGGGCTCGAGCGCGCGCAGCCGCTCGAGTTCGCGCATCCCCGCGTCGGCGTGGCCGGCGTAGAACTCCAGGTCGGCGAGCGCCTGCAGCGCCCCCGGATCGCGCGGCGAATCGGCCGCGACGCGGCGCGCGTGGGGCAGCGCCTCCTTGTAGCGGTCCTCGCTCGCGAGCAGCGCGACGAGGCGCCGCCGCGTGGTGCCGTCGCCACCGTGCACCTCGAGGTGGTGCGTGTAGAGCGAGATCGCGTCGGCGGTGCGGCCCAGCTGTTCGGCGAGCCAGCCGCGCAGGAACAGCGCGCCCGGACGAGTCGGGTTGTCCTCGAGCGCGATCGTCAGCGCGGAATCGGCATCGGCGTAGCGGCCGAGCCGCGCGCGCGTCGTCGCCAGCTGGAACCAGCTCTCGCCGTCGTCGGGATCGAGATCGGTGACGCGTTCCCAGCACGAATCGACCAGCGCCGGCAGCTCCAGCGCCTCGCCCGTGTGGGCGAGCGTGCGCCAGACGTCGGCGTTCTCGGAGTCCGCGAGCGCGGCCTGGCGCAGCGGCTGCAGCGCCTCGGCGGGACGCGAGAGCCCGAACAGCGCCGCGCCCTGCAGCCAGAGCGCGCGAGGCTCGCCGGGGACGCGCACGAGCGCCTGGCGGGCGAGCTCGAGCGAGCGCGCCGGGTCGCCGGCGTGCGCGGCCACCTCGGCGGCATGAACGAGGATGTCCGTGGCGGTGGGATCGAGTGCGGCCGCGCGCGCGAACTCCGCGCCGGCGCCGGCCAGGTCGCCCTCCTCCTCGAGCCAGCGCCCGTTGAGGTAATGGCGCAGCGCCTCGTCGCTCGGCGTGCGTCCGCCGGGGTCCTCGCCGGCGTGGGCCACCGAAGCGGCGAGCCCGATGGCGGCGAGAACGAGGCACGCGAGGCGCTTCATGGCCGACGAGCGTAACACGCCGCTCGCCGCCCGAGCCAAGTTTCTGGCCGCCGAAGTGCGGCCGTGGTAAAGCTCCACGCGGCTCCTCCTCAACGGACCCGACGGGACTTCACATGAACGAAACGCGCGTTCTCGTCGTCGACGACATGCCGATGATCGTCCGCACGCTCGCCGAGATGGTGAAAAAGAGCGGGCATCGCGTCGTGACGAGCCAGAACGTGGTCGATGCCCTCCAGTTGTTCGATGAGCAGCCCTTCGACGCGGTGCTGTCGGACGTCAAAATGGGCGCCCTGGGCGGGTTCGACCTCCTCAAGCGCATCAAGGAACGGGCCCCGAACGTCCCGGTGATCCTCATCACCGGCGAGGCCACCGTCACCGCGGCCATGGAAGCCATGGACGCGGGCGCCTACGACTACCTGAGCAAGCCGGTCCGCCACGAGGTGCTCGCGCAGATCCTCAAGCGGGCGATCGAGCACAAGCGCCTGATCGCGCGCGAGCGCGCCACGGGCCGCAGCGAACCGGCGCCGACGACGTTCACGGACATCATCGGCCGCTCGCCGCTGATGCTGGACGCGTTCAAGCGCGTCGCGCGCGCGGCGCGCGGCAACGCGACCGTGCTGATCCTCGGCGAGAACGGCACCGGCAAGGAGCGCGTCGCGCGCGCGCTGCACGAGAAGAGCGAGCGGGCCGATCGGGCGTTCGTCCCCGTCAACGTGCCCGCCCTCTCGCCCACGATCGTCGAGAGCGAGCTCTTCGGGCATCGCAAGGGCGCCTTCACGGACGCGATCGAGAACCGGCTCGGCCTCTTCGAGCAGGCCCACGGCGGCACGCTGTTCCTCGACGAGATCGGCGACCTCGACCCCGGCATCCAGGTCAAGCTGCTGCGCGTGATCCAGGAACACACGATCAAGCCCGTCGGCAGCAACGCCGAGGTCGAGGTCGACATCCGCCTGATCGCCGCGACCAACCGCGACCTGCCGCTGCTCGTGCGCGAAGGCAAGTTCCGCGAGGACCTCTACTACCGCATCAACGTGGTCTCGATCTCGCTGCCGCCGCTGCGCGACCGGCGCGAGGACATCGAGGAACTGATGGAGTACTTCCTCGCCCGCTTCGCCGCGCGGGCGGGCCGGCCGGTGCCCAAGCTCACGCACGACGCGCTCGCGATCCTGCAGCGGCACGACTGGCGTGGGAACGTGCGCGAACTGGAGAACGTGGCGCAGAACGCGGTCCAGTTCTGCGCCGACGGGCTCGTCACGCCCGACCTGGTGCAGGACGGCCTGCGCACCGTCGGCGGCGGTGCGCCGGTGACGACGTCGAGCACGATGCCGACGCTGCGCGAGAAGATGGAGGAGTACGTCGACGAAGTGCTCGGCCTCACGGGCGGCAATCGCACCGAGGCCGCAGAAATTCTTGGCATCACGCGCCGCACCCTCCAAAGAATGGCCGCTCGCCGCCGTCGCACCCCCTGAGCACTGCGACGACCTGTCGCGAACCGCGGCAAAATGTCGCACCGGCCCGATCCGCGCATGGGAACGGAGTTTCCGTGGTTTGGAGCCAGGAAACCCGCGACATCCTGTCGCACCGACCGGTGCATTCGGCGGACATTTCTTGCGGCCGCACCGGACCGCAATCCCCGCAAATCATTGGAAACAAAGCCGAAATTCTCTGAGAGCAATGTCGTACTCGGGTTTGGCACCGATAGTGCATAGATAACTGGTCAAGAGGGGCCGCACGGAAGGCGAAGCACCGCCAGTTTCCGGTCCCTCGCGACAGAGCGCCATGACGGCGCAGAGTTCTGTCGCCACTATGTGAAAGGGCACGGAAATTCCGAGGGGCCTGTCCTGAGCGTATGTGGCGGCAGTTTTGGGGCGGGGAGCGCGCACTCCCCGCCCTGCTGTTTTTCCGCCCGGGGTTCCGGGCCCGAAACGCACGTCGCGCGGCGCCGTCTCCGGCACCGCGCGACGTCTTCGTTTCCGCGGATCAGCGGCCGCGGCGACCCTTGCGCCCGTAGCCGCCCGACTTGCGCGCCCCGAAGCTGTCCATCGCGCGCTCGATCTCGGCGACCCGCTCCTCGTCCACGTTGAGCTCGTCCTCCTCCGGCTCGGGTGCCGGCGGTGCCGGCGGCTCCGGGACGGGCTCGGGCTCGCCCATGCCGAACGGATCGACCTGGCGCGCCTCGGCGGCGGCCGGTTCGGCGGGTGCGGCGGGCAGCGGCTTGCGACCACCGCGGCGGCCGCCGCGGCCGTACGCGATCGGGGCGCGTTCCGCGGGCGCCGGCGAGGCCGCACGCGGTGCGGCCGGCTCCGGTTCCTCGCGATACGCCGGGCGGGCGGGAGCCGGCGCGGGCGGCGCCGGTGCTTCGAACTCCTCCGCCTCCTCGGGCTCCTCGATCTCGTCGATCTCCTCGTCGTCGACGAGGTCGTCGTCCGCATCGTCGTCCGCATCGTCGTCTGCTTCGTCATCCGCTTCGTCGTCGTCCTCGTCGAGATCGTCCACGATCTCGTCGTCGTCCGCGTCCTCGTCGTCCTCGTCGTCATCCACGCCGGCGGTGCGTGGATCGCGCGCGCCCGGCTCGATCACCTCGAGGTCGAACTCGGATGCGGCCGCGCTTTCGTCCAGGATCGCGTCCTCCTCGGCCTCGTACTCCTCGACGACCGGCTCGCCCGCGACCGGCGCGACGCCCGCGACCACGGCCTCGCGTTCGCCATCGCCTTCGGCACCTCGCCCACGCCCGCCGCGGCGCCGGCGCCGGCGGCGCGAGTCGCCGGCCTCGTCGCGCTCGCGTTCGCGTTCGCCGCTCCGAGCCGGCGACGACTCGCGCGGCTCGCGCTCGTCCTCGCCACCCGAACGCACGCGCTTCACGCTCTCGAGCGCGTCGCGCGCGGCCGCCTGCTCCGCCTCCTTCTTGTTGTGGCCGCGCCCCTCGCCCAGCGTGCGGCGGCCGACCATGACCTCCACCATGAAGTGCTTGGAGTGGTCTGGGCCGTACTCGCTGCGGATCCGGTAGACCGGATGCGTGCGGTAGGTGCTCTGCACGTACTCCTGCAGGTGGCTCTTGTAGTTCGTGTGCCGCTTGTCGGCCACGATCTCGTCGGAGTCCTCGAGCAGGTGCGTGTGGATGTACTGCCGCGCCACCTCGAAGCCCTGGTCGAGGTAGATCGCACCCAGCACGGATTCGAACGCGTCGGCCAGGATCGACAACCGCTGCCGGCCGCCCGATTCGACCTCGGAGTGGCTCATGAGCACGTAGCGCCCGAGCCCCATGCGCAGCGCGCGCCGCGACAGGATCGCCTTGGAGACCAGGAGCGACTTGGTCTTGGTGAGCTGGCCCTCGTGCTCGTCGGGATGCCGGCGATAGAGGTACTCGCTCGTCACGAGCCCCAGCACGGAGTCGCCCAGGAACTCGAGCCGCTCGTTCGATTCGCGCGGACCCTGCCCCGTCACGCTCAGGTACGAGCGGTGCGTGAGCGCCAGCTTGAGCAGGCCCGGATCGTTGAACGTGATCCCGAACTGCTTCTGGAACTCGGCGAGGACCTTCTCCTCCTGCCGGTCCAGCGAGCCGTCACGACGGCCCTCGCGGCGCTCCTCGCGCGAACGCTTCGCCGGCCGGCCGCCCCCGAACAGCGATCGGAGCCAGCCCCAGAATCCGCGCGGCGCGGGTGGTGGTGGTGGTGCGTTACGTCCACGCCGGCGGCCACGGCCGCCGCGCCGGCGCGAGCGAGCCCTTACGCGATAGCCCTCATCGCCAGGGACACGTTGTGCCCGCCGAACCCGAACGAGTTCGACAGTGCCGCCCGGAACTTCTTCTCCCGGGCCTGGTTCGGAATGAAATCGAGATCGCATGCCTCATCCGGTGTGTCGAGGTTGATCGTCGGAGGCACGACTCCTCGCGCGAGCACCAGCGCGGTCACCACCGCTTCGAGTCCGCCAGCCGCACCGAGAAGGTGGCCGGTCATGGACTTCGTGGAACCCATCCAGACGCTGCGGGCGGCGTCGCCGAAGATCGTCTTCACGGCGGTGACCTCGATCGGGTCTCCCGCAGGCGTCGACGTTCCGTGGGCGTTGATGTAGCCGACCTCTTCGACACCCATCGCGGCGTCCTGGAGCGCGCGCCGCATGGCGCGCGCCGCGCCGTCACCGTCCACGCAGGGAGCGGTCATGTGATAGGCGTCACCCGAGGCTCCGTAGCCGACGAGTTCGCACAGCAGTGATGCCCCGCGGCGCCGGGCGTGCTCTTCGGTTTCGAGCACGAGCAATCCGGCACCTTCGCCGATGACGAAGCCGTCCCGGTCCTTGTCGAACGGGCGGCTCGCGCGGGTGGGGTCGTCATTACGCAGGGACAGGGCTCGAGCCGAGTTGAAGCCGGCGACCGCCATGGGCGTGATCGTGGCTTCGGCTCCGCCCGCGATGATGACGTCGGCATCGCCCGCGCGCAGGAGGCGCAGGGCCTCGCCGATCGCGTGCGCGCCACTGGCGCAGGCCGACACGGTGCCGAAGTTCGGGCCCTTGAGGCCGTACTGGATCGACACCTGGCCGGCGGCCATGTCCGAGATCATCATCGGGATGAAGAAGGGACTCACGCGGCCGGGCCCCTTCTCGACGAGCGCCGAATGCTGGGTCTCGAAGGTCTCCATGCCTCCGATGCCCGACCCGATGACGACGCCGACGCGTTCGCGGTCGATCGTCTCCAGGTCCAGGCCGGAAGTCTTGATCGCTTCGTGGCTCGCCACGACCGCGAACTGGACGAAGCGATCCATGCGCTTCGCCTCCTTGCGGTCCAGCACGCCCTCGATGCTGAAGTCCTTCACCTCGCACGCGAACTTCGTGTCGAAGTTCGTCGTGTCGAATCGCGTGATCGGGCCTGCGCCCGAAACTCCCGCGACGAGGTTGCGCCAGCAGTCTTCGACCGTGTTTCCGACCGGGGACACGATTCCGGCTCCGGTCACGAACACGCGTGCACTCGTTGCACTCATCTCGTTGTCCTTCTCCCTGCGTTCCGGGCCGGTCCGCTGGGACCGCGCCGTGCGCCTCGACACTCGGACGCGCGTCGCGGACCCGGGACCCGGCCCGGTGTCCTTTCGCTCGCGCCGATCAGGCGCTCGCGTGCTCCTGGAGGTACTTCATCGCGTCACCGACCGTCTTGAGCTTGTCGGCGTCCTCGTCGGGGATGTCGACCCCGAACTCCTCCTCGAGCGCCATCACCAGCTCGACGATGTCGAGCGAGTCGGCGCCGAGGTCCTCGATGAACTTGGCCTCGGGGACGAGCTGCTTCGCGTCCACTTCGAGTTCCTTCGCGATGATCTCCTTGACCTTGTCTTCATTGAACGCTGCCATGCGGTTCACCTCCTCCTTCCGCGGATCCGCGAGGATCCGTCCTGGGTCTGCTACTCCATCACCATGCCGCCGTCCACCGTCCAGGTCTGGCCGGTGACGTAGCCGGCGCGCGGCGACGCGAGGAACGCCACGACTTCCGCGACGTCCTCCGGCGTGCCGAGCCGGCCCAGCGGGATCTTCGCCATCAGTTCCGCGCGCGCCGCTTCGGGCAGGTTCGCGGTCATGTCCGTCTCGATGAAGCCCGGGCACACCGTGTTCACGGTCACGTTCCGCGACGCGAGCTCGCGCGCGAGCGACTTGGTGAGCCCGAGCAGCCCGGCCTTGGAGGCCGCGTAGTTCACCTGGCCGGCGTTGCCCATCAGGCCGACCACCGACGAGATGTTCACGATCCGGCCGTAGCGCGCCTTCATCATGCCGCGCGCGACGGCGCGGCAGCAGCGGAACGCGCCGCCGAGGTTCGTGCCCAGCACCTCGTCCCACTGCGCATCGCTCATGCGCACGAACAGCCCGTCCCGCGTGAGGCCGGCGTTGTTCACGAGCACGTCCACGCGCTGCAACTGCTTCGTGGCCGCGTCGAACGCCGCGTCCACCGATTCCGCGCTCGCGATGTCCGCCGCGAACGCGTGCGCCGCGCCACCCGCGCCGCGGATCGCGGCCACGGCGGCCTCCGCGCGCTCGGCGTTGCGGTTGAAGATCGCGACCGTCGCGCCCGCGGCGGCCAGGCGTCGTGACACCGCGAGTCCAATGCCCGTCGCGCCACCGGTCACGAACGCCACCTGTCCGGCAAGGTCGCGCGTCACCGCGACGTCCGGCATCGCCTGCGTCTCGCTCATGCGCTCCTCCCTGCCGCCGGCGCCAGTGCCGACAGCGTCGCCTGCAGGCTCTCGGGGTCCTCGACGTTCCAGCTCGGCGACGCCGAGTGGATCGTGCGCAGCAGCCCCCGCAGCACCTTGCCCGAACCCAGCTCGACGAAGCCTTCGACGCCGAGCCCGACCAGCGCGTTCATGGATTCCTCCCAGCGCACCGACGCCAGGAGCTGCTCCTCGAGCGCGGCGCGGATCTCGTCCGCGCGCTGCACGGGACGCGCCCAGGCGTTGGAGACGATGGGGCAGCGCGCGTCGCGGAACGACGCCTGCGCGAGCGCCTCGGCGAGGCCCTTCGCGGCCGAGCCCATCAGCGGCGAGTGGAATGCACCACTCACTTCCAGCTTGATCGCGCGCTTGGCGCCGCGCGCCTTGGCCGCCGCGCACGCCGCGTCCACCGCGGCCGGCTCACCGCTCACGACCACCTGTCCCGGCGCGTTGAGGTTCGCCGCGCGCACGACGCCCGCGCTGGCCGCCTCGGCGCACGCGGCTTCGACGTCCGCGGCCGAGAGGCCGAGGATCGCCGCCATGGCCCCCGGACGGTCGAGACCGGCCTGGTACATGAGCTCGCCGCGCCGGCGCGTCAGCACGAGCGCGTCCTCGAACGACAGCGCGCCCGCGGCGACGCAGGCCGAGTACTCGCCCAGCGAATGTCCCGCGACGTACGCGGGCGCGAAGCCCGCGGCGTCGACCAGCCGCCACGCCGCGACGCTGTGCGTCAGCAGTGCGGGCTGGGTGTGCACGCTCTTCTTCAGGTCCTCGGCGGGACCGTTCCAGCACAGCTCGCTCAGCGCGTAGCCGAGCACGCGGTCCGCCGTGGCGAACGTCTCGCGCGCCGCGGGGTGCGCCTCGGCGAGGGCGCGGCCCATGCCGACGCCCTGCGCGCCCTGGCCCGGGAACAGGAAGGCGAGCTTCACGCGTTGGCCCCGCGCGTCGCGCCCGTCGCCCCGGCCAGCGAACCTTCGAGGTACGCGGGCAGCGTCCAGGTCATGGTGGTGGCGCCCCACGTCGCGCCGCCGCCGAACGCGGCGAACGCGAGCTTGTCGCCCTTCTTCACGCGGCCCGCGCGCACACACTCGTCGAGCGCGATCGGGATCGACGCCGACGACGTGTTTCCGAGCCGGTCGATGTTCACGTAGACCTTGTCCTCGGGCAGGCCGAGCCGCTCGCGAACGCCCTCGATGATGCGCAGGTTCGCCTGGTGCGGGATGAACAGGTCGACGTCCGCGGGGTTCCACTCGGCGCGCTCGCAGCAGATGCGCGTGGACTCCTCCATGCTGCGCACCGCGAACGGGAAGAGCTTCTTGCCCTGCATGCGGATGAAGTGATCGCCCGCGGCGATCGTCTCGGCGCTGGCGCGATTCGTGGAGATGCCGGCCGGCACCTCGAGCACCTCGCCGAGGTCGCCGTCGCTGTGCATGTCCACCGCGTGCACGCCCTCGCCGGGCGCGCAGGCCTGGAACACGGCCGCTCCGGCGCCGTCGCCGAACAGCACGCAGGTGTTGCGGTCGGTGTAGTCGACGATGCGCGAGAGCGTCTCGACGCCCACCACGAGCACGGTGTCGGCCATGCGGCCGCTCACGAGCCCGCGCGCCATGCCGACGCCGAACACGAAGCCCGTGCAGGCGGCGAACATGTCGTAGCACGCGGCGCGCGGCAGCCCGAGCTTGCGCTGCACCGTGCACGCGCACGACGGCAGGATGCGATCCGGCGTCGTGGTCGCGAGGATCAGCTGGTCGACGTCCTTCGCGTCCACCTTCGCCATCTCGAGCGCGCGCCGGCAGGCTTCGACGGCGAGGTCCGACGACGACTGGTCCGCCGCGGCGATGCGCCGCTCGCGGATGCCGGTGCGCTCCACGATCCACTGGTCGGAGGTGTCCACCAGCTTCTCGAGGTCGTGGTTGGAGAGCACGCGCTCCGGCACGTAGTGGCCGGTCCCCGTGATGGTGGTGCCGCGCATGGCGTCAGGCCGCGGTGACATGGTCGGCTTGGATCTCCTCGCGGATGTGTTCGTTGACCCGCTTCTCGACGAACGCGGTCAGCGTGCGGATCGCGCTGTGGAACGCGCGCGCCCGGCTGGCCCCGTGGCCGATGAAGCACACTCCATTGACGCCCAGCAGCGGAACGCCGCCGTATTCCTCCCAGTCCAGCCGGCGCTTGAGCCGCCCGAGCGCGCCGCTCATGAGCACCGCCCCCACCATGGCCAGCGGGTCGCGCTTGACCTGGCTGCGCACCTCGCTCGCGAGGAAACTCGCGGCGCTCTCGGCCGTCTTGAGCAGCACGTTGCCGGTGAAACCATCGGTCACGATCACGTCGCACGTGCCCTTGAACAGGTCACGTCCCTCGACGTTGCCGATGAAGTTCAGATGCTTGGCGGCGCGCAGCAGCGGCAGGGTTTCCTGCACGAGCTGGTTGCCCTTGCTGTCCTCTTCACCGATCGACAGCAGCCCGACGCGGGGATTCTCGCGGCCGAGCAGGTAGCGCGCGTAGCACGAGCCCATGTGGGCGAACTGGACGATGTACTGCGGCTTCACCTCGGCGTTCGCGCCGACGTCCAGGGCGACGGTGCCGGCGCCGACGTTCGGGAAGAGCGCGGCCAGCGCCGGGCGAGCGACGCCCTCGATGCGGCCCAGGCCGAGCAGCGCCGACGCGACGACGGCACCCGTGTTGCCGGCGCTGAAGATCGCATCGAGCTTGCGCTCCTTGTGGAGCTGCGTGAGCACGCCGAGCGAGGTGCCGGAACGGCGCGCGGCCGCCGCCGCCTTGGCGCCCATGTCCACCTTCTCGGCGGCATGGACGACGTCGATCGGCAGCGAATCGGCGTGCGCGCGCCGGAGCGCCGCGCGAATCTCGGCCTCGTCGCCCACCAGCGTCAGCTGGAAGCGCCCGGGACTCTCGCGCAGCGCGGCCGCGGCACCTTCGGCCACGGGAACCGGGCCGAAGTCGCCTCCCATCGCATCAATCCCGATGCGCGGGATCTGGGACATGATCGGGTCGCTCGCGCCTACTGCTCGCGAGGCGTGACGATCTCTTCGCCCTGGTAGTAGCCGCAGCTCGGGCAGATCCGGTGCGGCAGCCGCGGGGCACCGCAGTGGCTGCAGACGTTCGTCGCGTACGTCTTCAGCTTCCAGCCGGTGCGCCGCTTCTTGCCGCGCGTGGACGAGTGCCGCCGCTTCGGAACCGCCATGATGCCTGTCCTCCTGGATCGGAGCCCTGCCCGGACCGTGACGTCAGGCCGTGCAGCCGCACGGCCCTGCGTCGAGGTCGGCGCCACACTTCGGGCACAGCCCCGGACAATCCTCCCGGCAATGGGGAGAGATGGGTAACTCGAGCAGCAACGACTCCCGCACGGTTTCGCGCAGGTCCAGCCGCCGCCCATCGTGAAACAACATGTAATCGTCACGCTCGAGCTGTTCCTGCTCGTCGCGACGCGCGCTGCCACTCTGCTCGGCGAACACGGTCAGGTCGGCCGTCAGCGCCTGGTCGAACTCGCGCAGGCATCGCACGCATTCCAGCCGGGCCGCCGAAGTCACCGTGCCGCGCACCGTGACTCGTGACCCGGACTTCTCGACGCGGAGCGACGCCCGGACGGATCCGGGCCACTCGGCGTCGGGAAGCCCGACGTCATGAGCCGGTGTTTCGACCTCCACCCGGTTCAGCGTGGGCTTCAGGGTCGCGAGGTCGAGAATGAAGTCGGTCATTAAGGAACGAGTCGGCCGTCGGGCCGACCCTCCAAACGCGCGGAAACTAGCATAGTTGCGGGGATTGAGTCCAGATGGACGGCGCTTCCGTCGGGTCCGGGACTGGCCCCGGCCCATACGAACCAAGCGACGTTTTCACAATCCTTTACGAGCATTTCAACAACTGGGCGGCCGCCCCGTGGGGACGGCCGCCCGAAGCTCTGCTGGTCCGGCCGGTCAGTGCGCCAGGGCCGCGACGCCGAAGAACAGCTTCACCTCGCGCTCGGCGCTCGGGAGGCTGTCGGAGGCGTGCACCGAGTTCGCGCCCTTGGACTTCGCGTACAGCTTGCGCACGGTGCCCTCGGCCGCCTGGGCCGGGTCGGTCGCGCCGATCACCTCGCGCAGGGTGGTCACGGCGTTCTCGCGCTCGAGGCAGCAGAGCATGACCGGCGCCGAGGTCATGAAATCGACCAGGTCGTTGAAGAACGGCTTGCCGTTGTGCTCGGCGTAGAACTCCTGGCACTGCTCACGCGTCAGCCGCGCGAGCCGGGCCTCGACGATCGAGAACCCCTTGTCCTCGACGTGCGCGAGGATCTTGCCGATGAGGTGCCGCTCGGTCGCATCGGGCTTGACGATGAACAGGGTACGTTCCAGCGCCACGTGAAACCTCCTGCGGACGCCGGCCTGCGGGCCGCTCCGCGCTGCTTCGGTGGAATGGTCTCGCGCCTACTTGCGGCGCGCGGTCTTCTTTCGGGATGCGGGACGCGCCGCCTTGCGGGACGCCCCCGAGCGCTTCGAGGGGACCGGCTTCTTGCCGGGCTTCGCCTTCGGCGCCGGCTTCTTCGTGGCCTTCTTCGCCGATTTCGCCGCGCCGTTCTTCTTGCGCGCGCGCCGGCGCTGCAGCAGTTCCGAGATCAGGCCCGGGATCTCCGACGGGATACGCGCGACCGGCACGCCGGCCGCCTCGAACGCCGCCATCTTCTCCGCCGCCGTGCCCGTGCCGCCGGAGATGATCGCGCCCGCGTGCCCCATCCGCTTGCCCGGAGGCGCGGTCTGGCCCGCGACGAACGCGACGACGGGCTTGGTCACGTGGCGCTTGATGAACTGCGCGGCCTGCTCCTCGGCGTTGCCGCCGATCTCGCCCATCAGCACGATCGCCTCGGTCTTCGGATCCGCCTCGAAGAGCGAGAGGGCGTCGATGAAGTCGGTGCCGATCACGGGATCGCCGCCGATACCGATGCACGTCGTCTGGCCGAGGCCGCGGTCGGTGAGCTGCTTCACGACCTCGTAGGTGAGCGTGCCGCTCTTGGAGACGACGCCGATCGGGCCCGGGGTCACGATGTGGCCCGGCAGGATGCCGACCTTGGCCTGGCCCGGCGTGATGAGCCCGGGGCAGTTGGGGCCGACGAGACGCGGGCGGCCGAGCGGGTTGCCCTCGCCGCGCATCGCCATGACCTTGTGCCACGCCGCGAGCGTGTCGCGCACCGGCACGCCTTCGGTGATGCAGACGATCAGCGAGATGCCGGCGTCGGCCGCCTCGTGGATCGCGTCGGCCGCGAACGCCGCGGGGACGTAGATCACCGAGGTGTTGGCCTTCGTCTTCTCGACCGCCTCGGCCACCGTGTCGAACACCGGCACGCCGTGCATCTCGGTGCCGCCCTTGCCGGGCGTGACGCCGGCGACGACCTTGGTGCCGTAGGCGATCATCTGCTGCGTGTGGAAGGCGCCGTCGCGGCCCGTGATGCCCTGCACGACCAGGCGCGTGTTCTTGTCGATCAGGACGCTCACGCGTTCACCTCCTGCGCGCGGGCGATCACCATGCGCACGGCTTCGTCCATGCTGGTGGTGGCGCCAAGGCCGTAGTCCGAGAGGATCTGGCGCGCCTTCTCCTCGTTGGTGCCGGTGAGCCGGATGACCAGCGGCACCGGGAGCGGCGACTCCTTGAGCGAGGCGACGATGCCGTTGGCGACGTCGTCGCAGCGCGTGATGCCGCCGAAGATGTTGAACAGGATCGCGCGCACGTGGCCGTCGCCCGTGATGATCTTGAGCGCGGCGGTGACCTTCTCGGGGTTGGATGAACCGCCGATGTCGAGGAAGTTGGCCGGCTCGCCGCCGTAGTGCTTGATGAGGTCCATGGTCGCCATCGCGAGCCCGGCGCCGTTGACGACGCAGCCGATGTCACCGTCGAGCTTGACGTACGACAGGCCCTTCTCCCGGGCCAGTCGCGACCACGACGACTCGTCGGCCGGATCGCGCCAGTGCTCCCAGTCTTTGTGGCGGTAGTCGGCGTTGTCGTCGAGCACGACCTTGGCGTCCAGGGCGATCACCTTGCCTTCGGGCGTCACGGCCAGGGGGTTGATCTCGGCGAGCGAGCAGTCGCCGTCCATGAAGACGTTGTAGAGCTTGAGCAGGATCGCCGCCGCCTGCTGCGCCTGCGCGAAGTCCTTGAACACCTGCATCATCAGCGCGCGGGCCGCGTACGGACGCAGGCCTTCGAGCGGGATGTGCTGCTTGAGGATCTTCTCGGGCGCGACGCGCGCCACTTCCTCGATGTCCACACCGCCCTCGGCGGAGAGCATGATGAGCGGCGCCTTCTTTTCGCGGTCCATCACGATCGAGAGGTAGTACTCCTTCGCGATGTCCGCGGCCTGCGCCACGAGCACCTTGCGCACCGGGAGCCCCTTGATCGTCAGCGCGAGGATGTCGCGCGCCTTCTCCCAGGCCTCGTCGGGCGTGTGCGCGAGCTTGACGCCGCCCGCCTTGCCGCGGCCGCCCACCTGCACCTGGGCCTTGATGACCACGAGCCCGCCGAGCTGGGCGGCGACGTCGCGCGCCTCGTCCGGCGTCGCGGCCACCTGTCCGGGAAGCACCGGCAGGCCGTACCGGGCGAACAACTCCTTGCCCTGGTATTCGTGGAGGTTCATGAAATCTCCCGTATCGCGGCCGGGCGCGAACGGCTTGGGCAGCCCCGGGCCAGCATGGAGTGGAGTGGACACACTGAGCGCCGGAAGCTACCGAAGCGGCACCGGCGTGGCAAGCCGCTGGTTGTGCTCGGAAGAATGCAGGTCGGCGGGGCTCATGCCCTTCTGCTGCGGGCCCTTGCGCGAATTCCAGGCTACCGGGAGCTGTCGTCACTGCTTGGGCGGAAGCCCTCCCTGCCGGGGGTATTTTCGTGATCGGGTCCAGCGAGCCGCGGATCCCCGGGCGCCGTCGGCGGCCGGAGTCGCTCGAAATCGGGTGCCGTGCGCTTGCGGAGTCCGTCGCGGTTCGAGGCGTGAGTGGACGAAATCGTACGCGCCGTCGCCACACCGCCAACGGTCGTGACGGCGCGGGTCGGCGGGACGGATCGAGTCCCGGTATCGCCCCTGGGAGACAACCTGCGTTCGGCCTTGGGATAGCGGCCGAACAGGACACGTCGGTCCGGCGTCACCGCTCTGCGCATGCCGGGCTGGAGTCGCAGTTCCCGCGCCACCTGCAATCCTCCGAGCACAAGGGGCGGTTTTGCTGGCCGGGCGGGCGGGGAGCGGGATAACGTGCGGGTACGCCCTCCGCGCTCGTGGAGGAGGTGCGGGCCTCGTGCCCGCCCGGCCTTCCTCCTCGCGGCGCCCCTCGCAGGGCGAGCCCCACCCCGAACCGAGGTCGATGCCGATGCCGCTTCCCAACGCCTGGGTTGGCCCCGCCAGCCTGGGGATCTTCGCGATCGCCTACCTCCTCGTCGCGCTCGAGGACAAGCTCCACCTGCGCAAGTCCGTTCCGGTCATGCTGGCCGCCGGCTTGATCTGGACGCTGGTCGGGATCTCCTTCTCGGCCGCCGGCGACACCGAGGCGATGACGGAGGCGTTGCGCCACAGCCTGCTCGAGTTCGCCGAGTTGTTCTTCTTCCTGCTGTCCGCGATCACGTTCGTGAACACGCTGGAGGACCGGCGCGTGTTCGCGGCACTGCGGGCGTGGCTGGTCCGGCGGGATCTCTCGCTGCGGGCGCTCTTCTGGACGACCGGAACGTTCGCGTTCCTGCTTTCGCCCATCGCGGACAACCTGACCACGGCGCTCGTGATGGGAGCGGTCGTGCTCTCCGTGGGGGGCCGGGATCCGCGCTTCCAGGTGCCCGCGTGCATCAACATCGTGGTCGCCGCCAATGCGGGCGGCGCGTTCAGCCCGTTCGGGGACATCACCACCCTCATGGTCTGGCAGAAGGGGCACGTGGCTTTCGGGGAGTTCGGCGCGCTGCTCCTGCCCGCACTGGCCAACTGGCTCGTGCCCGCCGTGATCCTCACCGCGGCCGTGCCCGCGGGCCGGCCCACGGCCGAGCGCGGCAGCGTCCGGATGCGCCCGGGAGCGGCCGGCGTCGTCGTGCTTTTCCTGGGCACGATCTTCGGCACCGTCCTGCTCCACCAGTCGACGCATCTTCCTCCCGTCCTGGGGATGATGACGGGGCTCGGAGCGCTCAAGCTCTACAGCCACGCGTTCGAACGGTCGCGCGGCGGCCGGGAGCCGGCGTCGAGCGAGGAAGTGCTGGCCGAGATGGCGGTCGACGACGGTGCCGACGCGCATTTCGACATCTATCGCATCCTGCAGCGCGTCGAGTGGGACACGCTCATGTTCTTCTACGGCGTGATGCTGTGCGTCGGCGGTCTCGGCCTGCTCGGCTACCTCGCCCTGCTCTCGGGCGCGCTCTACTCGCACCTGGGTCCGACGACCGCGAACGTCCTCGTCGGACTGCTTTCGGCCGTGATCGACAACATCCCCGTCATGTACGCCGTCCTGACCATGCATCCAGAGATGTCCCACGCCCAGTGGCTGCTGGTCACGCTCACGGCCGGCGTGGGCGGGTCCCTGCTGTCCATCGGGAGCGCGGCGGGAGTCGCGCTGATGGGGCAGGCGCGCGGCACGTACACTTTCACGAGCCACCTGCGCTGGGCGTGGGCGGTCGCGGCGGGTTTCGTCGCGAGCATCGCGGTCCACCTCGCGATCAACGGTCGCTGAACGGGACGCACGACGAAGCGGCCGCGCTCCGTCCGTGGAGCGCGGCCGTTCGTCACGCGAGATCGCGAGCGGTCAGCGCTTGGGCGCCACCACCGCGAACATCGCGCCCTGCGGGTCCAGGCACTGGACGATCCATTGTCCGCCCGGGACCTCGTGGGGGCCCATGAGCACCTTGCCGCCGTGCTCGGTCACCCGCGCCGCGGCGGCGTCCGCGGCGTCGACGTTGAAGTAGTAGAGCCAGCAGGAGACGGGCATCTCCTTCATCTTCGTCATCATGCCGCCGCCGGCCGAGGTGCCGGTCTTGAACGTCTGGTAGACGCCCATCGCGCCCATGTCCACCGCCATGTCCTTCTCCCAGCGGAAGAGCCCGGAGTAGAACTCCCACGCCTTCGGGCCGTCGCCGGCGTGCAGTTCGTGCCAGCCGATCGTGCCGGGCGTCCCGGGCGTCGGGGGCGGCGGCGCCTCGCGATCGGTGGGCCGGAACACGATGAACGCGGCGCCCCACGGGTCGCCGACGACGGCGAAGCGCCCGACGTTGGGAATGTCCATCGCGGGGCTCATCACCGAGCCGCCCGCCGCGGTGATGCGCGTCACGGTCGCATCGACGTCGGTGACGCCGACGTAGCCCGTCCAGCACGGCGGCACACCGCGCGCGCGCATCTCGTCGGTGAGCGCCATCGCACCGGCGACGCCCCTCGCGGAGCCGGCGACGCTCAGCACGTCGTAGCGGGGCTGCATGCCGGGGAACGACTCGGTCTTCCAGCCGATCACACGGCGGTAGAAGTCGAGCGCGGCGTCGAGGTCGGTCGTGAGCAGCTCGTACCACGTGAACGGGGCGGGCGCGTTGGGATCCATGGGACTCAGTCCTTTCGGGATGGACGACCGAACAGCAGTTCCAGGTAGCGCTTCAGGTGATCGACGGATTCGATGGCGAGACGTGGGCTGCCGGTGGCCTTCGCGAGGACGAACGCGCCCTGGAGGACGACCTGCGTGTGGCGCGCGAGGCTTTCGGCGCTCCACGGGGCCTTCGGCGCGTGGAGGCGCCTGGCCTCGGCGATGTCCTTCGCCACCTCGGCGGCGTGGCCGAGGATGCTCCGGGCGCAGGCCTCGCGCAGCGCCGGATGCGTGGCGTAGGTCTCCTGCACGGTGGTGCCGGCGTAGCAGGTGAACTCGGGCACGGCACCCGAGAGCAGCGAGCGGCGGAAATCGACGTAGGCGAACACGCGCTCGAGCGGGTCCTCGACCTTCCGGTACGGCGCCGCGGCGAAGAAGGCGCCGGTGGTCTCCGACCAGTGGGCCGCGGCCGCGACCGCGAGGTCCTCCTTGCCGGCGAAGTGGTGGAAGAAGCCACCCTTGGTCAGCCCCGCCTCGGCGCAGAGATCGTCCACGCTCGTCGCCGCGTACCCCTGCCGCCGGATCACGCGCAGGGCCGCATCGAGCAGCCGCCGGCGCGAGTCGGCGCCACGCCCGGGGGCCGCACCGGACCGCGCGGCCCCGGCCGTGGGCCGCGCGCCGCGCCGGGCGTGCTCGATGCGACGGATCTTCCGCATGCGTCTGCTCCCGAGCGGGCGCCCCGCGCCGGCCGCCCGTTCGGGCGGCACGCGGGGTCGCGAGTCGTGTCGAACCCGAGCATACCGACCAGTCGGTATGTAAGCAAGAACGTTCTCCGCTCGCGACGAAGCCACCACGCGTCTCGCGGACGTGTCGCGCACCGTCCCGCGTCGCGCCATGTCCGGAATCGTCCGCATTCGCCGAACGATCGTCGGCGATTCGCGTGTCCGATTGCGTCCGCATTCCGTCAGCAGCGGGCCTGTCGCAACCGCATCGGACGTCCTAGCGTAGGAAGCGTCGAAGCCACGGCGCGCACACGCGCACGTTCGCGATCCCCACTTCGCACTCGCATCCGCCGCGGCACTCCGAGTCCCCGCACGTTCACCGGCCGTCCGATTCACCATCTGTTCGAGGAGGTCCCTCCATGTCGTTCCGTCGCATTCTCTCCGCCCTGGCGCTGGTCTCCACCGTCGCGCTCGCGGGCGCTCCGGCGCGCGCCGCGGAGTCCGTGGCCGCCCTGGCGGGCTGGAACCGCGGCGAGGCGTACCATCGTCTCTACGATCCGGCCCGCGAAGTCGTCGTGCCCGGCCACGTGCTCGAAATCGCGCGTTTCGTCCCGCAGGCCGGCATGGCCGAAGGGGTGCACGCCTACGTCGACGCGGGCCGCGAAAAGGTCTGGGTCGAGCTCGGTCCCGCCGTCTTCGTCGATGCGCAGCCGCTGCAGCTCGCGGTCGGCGACGCCGTCACGGTGACCGGTGCGCTCGTCACGCGCGGCGACGATCACGTCGTCCTGGCCTCGGTCGTCACGAAGGACGGCAAGTCGCTCAAGTTCCGCTCCGCCAGCGGCGATCCGGCCTGGAGCAAGTTCAAGCCGGGCACCACGCACTGAAACGCGTTTCGGCGGACCCGGCCCCCACCGGGTCCGCCGCCCCGTTCCGCCCCTCGCAGGGCCGTGTCCGGAAATGTCCCAATTGTGGCCGATCGCTGCACGGCCCCGCCGCATCGAATGTCCGGTCGTGCCGCCCCCGTCCACCTCGCCCACCGTGTCCGTTCGAGGGAACATGGTCCGCAAGCCCGCTCGCCGCATTCCCGTCGTCGTGGTCGTTCCCGCGCGGCCGGTGATGTTCGACATCGCCGGGCCGATCGAGGTGCTGCGAACCGCGAACATCCTCCAGGAAGAAGTGGTTTTCGAGGTCCGCTACGTCGGGGCCTCGCCCAGCGTGCAGAGCTCGATCGGGCTGGCCGTCGCGAACCTCGAGCCGCTCCCCGACACGATCCCGGCCGACGCGATGGTGCTGCTCTGCGGCAACACGCGCCGGACGATCCTCGGCGACCGGCCGTCCGATCCGCGCGCCGACGCCGCCCACGACGCGCGCACCGTGGACTGGCTCCGCACCCATGTCGGCCCGGGCAACACGGTCGTCTGCATGTGCTCGGGCTCGCTGCTCGCGGCCCGCGCCGGCCTGCTCGACGGCTACGCCTGCACCACGTTCCACAGCGACTGCGCCGAACTCGCACGGCTCGCGCCCGGCGCGCGCGTCCTGGAAAATCGCCTGTTCGTCGAGGACGGCAGCCGCTTCACGAGCGCCGGCGACACGGCCGGCATCGACCTCATGCTGCACCTGGTCGGGCGGTACACCGACTCGGTGACCGAGATGGCCGTCGCCCGCTCGCTGGTGCTCTACCTGCGCCGCGGTGGCAGCGACCCGCAGCTCTCGCCCTGGCTCGAGGGCCGCAACCACCTGCACCCCGCCGTGCACCGAGTGCAGGACGCGATCGCCGCCGACCCGTCCAGGCCCTGGAACGCGACGTCGCTCGCGCGCATCGCCGCCACCAGCCCGCGCCATCTCGCGCGGCTGTTTCGCGAGCAGGCCGGCATGAGCGTCATGGACTACCGCACGCGGCTGCGCATCGCGCTCGCGCGCGAGCTGCTGACGCAGACGCGGCTCGACCTCGAGCGGGTTGCGGAACGCTCCGGCTTCGGCTCGTCGCGCCAGCTGCGTCGCGCCTGGCGCGAGTTCGCCGGCGGTGCCCCGAGCGACGTGCGGCGCACCGCGCGGGCCTGACGCCCGCGCTCGCCCGGCGAGCGCCACGGGGTGAACGTCCCTCCGAGCGCTCTCAGAGAACGAATGCCGACCGCCGACACACGAATCATGGCGCTTCCCCCGAAGGCAGCCACGATCGCGGCCGGCGGCCGGACACGTGCGGGGCACGAGGCCCCTTGATCTCAATTGCGCAAAACCGGTCGGTGACCGGTCATGAAATCCACGCTGGCGAGACTCGCGAATCATGCTCCCGCGAGAGCCCGGCGGCAAGTGGCCCCCGGGAAGCGTTCGCAAGCGGTTTCATCGGGTCTCGCACGGCCCCGTCCCGCCGCTCCGAAACGAGCGCCGGGGCGGCGGCGCGGCACGCTCTCGTGGGGGAACCCGCGAACGGCTCCGCAGTCACGGACGGAATCGCGCCGGACTCACCAGGGATCGAGCGCCGACTTCCCGTCGCGGATCCGCTGCACGATCGTGCTCGTGCTCAGGCCCTCGCGCAGCGTGATGCGCTCGATGCGGCCGCCGCGGGCTTCCACCACCTCGCGACCGACGATCGCGTCGGCGGCCCAGTCCGCGCCCTTGACCAGCACGTCCGGCTGCACGGCCTCGATCAGCCGCAGGGGCGTGTCGTCGTCGAACACGATCACCATGTCGACGCACGCGAGCGCCGCGACGAGCGCGGCGCGGTCGCGCTGGGTCAGGATCGGGCGTTCGGGCCCCTTCAACCGGTGCACGCTCGCGTCGCTGTTGACCCCGACGATCAGCCGGTCGCCCAGCGCCCGCGCTTCTTCCAGGTACTCCACGTGCCCGCGGTGCAGGATGTCGTAGACGCCGTTCGTGAACACGAACGTGTCGCCCGCGGCGCGCCAGAGATCGAGCCGCGCGCGCACCTCGGCCGGCAGCTCGAGCGGCCCGCCGCTCACGTCAGGGCTTCCCAAAGCGACGCCTTGAGCTGGGCGGGCGAACAGCTCGCCGTGCCCACTTCGCGGATCACCACGCCCGCGGCGTGGTTGGCGAGGAAGCAGGCCTCCGGGTACTCGGCGCCCGCGGCGAGCGCGAGCGCGACCACGGAAACCACCGTGTCGCCGGCGCCCGTCACGTCGTAGACCTCGCGCGCGACGGTCGGCAGGTGCGTGTAGCGGCCGCCCTTCTCGAACAGGCTCATGCCGTCGGCGCCGCGCGTCACCAGTACGCACTCGGCGTCGAGCCTGCCCTGCAGGCCCCAGCCCACTTCCATCAGGCTCGCCTCGTCCACGACACGGCGGCCCATCACGTAGCCGGCCTCGTGCTGGTTGGGCGTCAGGATGCTGGCGCCACGGTACGAGTCGATGTGGCTCTCCTTGGGATCGACGGCGACCGGGATCTTGCGCGCGCGGGCGAGCGCCATCACGCGCTCGAGCACCTCGCCGGTCACGACGCCCTTGCCGTAGTCGCTGATCACCAGCGCCTGGCTGCGGGCCAGTTCGCGCTCGACCATGGCGAGCACGGCATCGCGCACCGCGCCGTCGATCGGCGCGCGCGACTCCCAGTCGGCGCGCACGACCTGCTGGTTCTGCGCGAGGATACGCGTCTTGAACGTGGTCGGCCGGCCCGCGTCGCGCACCAGCGCGCGCGTGTCCACGCCGCGTTCGGCGAAGGCGTCGAGCATCTTCTGCGCGTGCGGATCGTCGCCCATCACGCCCACCAGGCCCGGCTCGGCGCCCAGCGCGGCGAGGTTCGCGGCCACGTTGCCCGCGCCACCGAGCGAGGTGGTCTCGCGCTGAACGTCGACGACCGGCACCGGGGCCTCGGGCGAGATGCGCTCACAGCGCCCCCAGAGATAGTGGTCGAGCATCACGTCGCCCAGGACCAGCACCCGGCGCCCGGCGAACTGCTCCATGCGGGCGAGCAGCGCTTCCAGCGAAAACGATGGATCGGCCATGCGGCGCAGGCTACGGGGCGAGCGCTCCGGGCGTCAACGCCGGGCGTGCCCCGCGGCGCGCGCTGCGGTAGCGTGGCGGCCATGCCCCACGACCTCCGCCCCTACGCGCCCACGGACGCCCCGATCCTGCGCGCCCTGACCGCCGACGCGTCGATCGCGCCGCAGTTCGACAAGTTCCAGGGTGAGCACGGGCTCGAACACAAGCTCGCCGACCCGCGGCTCGATCGGGACGCCCTCCGGCTCGCGTTCGTGGACGGCGAGCCCGCGGGCTTCGGACTCGCGTGGAAGCTGCCCGCGGGCACGGGCCACTGGGCCATGCTGCGCGTCGCCGTCCGCGAGCCGTACCGCCGCCGCGGGCTCGGCGCCGCACTCGCGCGCGAGGTGATCGCGCACCTCGATCGCACGGCGAGCGGCCCGCTCGAGCTGGCCGGCAGCGCGTGGATGCCGAGCGAGGCCGCCGAGCGGCTCGCCGCGAAACTGGGGGGCGAGCACGAGCGCTGGTTCTGGATGATGGAGCGCCCGCGCGGCGCGGTGTCCGAACCCACGTGGCCCGCCGGCGTCACCACGCGCACGTTCGACGGCTCCGAGACCCTGCTCAACGAGTGGACCGACGTCTACAACGACTCCTTCGCCCGGCACTATCGCTGGGTGCGCGCGGACGTCGCGATCACGCGGCAACTCGTCACCGATCCCACGTTCCGTGCCGACGGTCTCGTGCTCGCCTACCGGGGCGGCCGCTGCGTGGGCTTCTGCCGCAACGAGCTGCACGCGACCCGCGGCGAGATCGGCACGCTGGGCGTCGCGCACGACGCGCGAGGCATCGGCCTCGGGCGCGCGCTGCTGCGCTGGGGCGTCGGCTGGCTCGAGCGCGCGACACCGTTGCCCGTGACGCTGCTCGTCGACGGCGAGAACGAAGGCGCGCTCCAGCTCTATCGCTCCGAAGGCTTCGCGGTCGCGCGCACGCGCCGCATCTGGGCGCTGCCCCGGTCGCGCTGACGCGCGCGCTCAGCGCGCGACGTCGAAACGCTGCCGGCACCACACCGCGACCGGGCGGCCCGCGCGGTGCGCCGGGTAGAAGCGCATGCCGAGCGCCGAGGCGATCGCGGCGCGTACGAGCGATGTGTCGCGCGCGCCGCCCGCCCACTCGGCGGCGGTGACGCGCCCGGCCTCGTCCACGCGCACGTCGAGCTCCACCGCGCCGCGCGCCGCGCCCACGTGCAGCACCGCGGGCTCGCGCGGCACCGGCGGGTGCAGCCGGTCGTCGACCGGCAGCGCCTCCGGCTCGCCGCGCGGCGCGGGCGGCTCGCCCGGCCTCGCCTCCACCGGCGGCGGCGCGCTCGCGCGCTGCGGCGAGATCGCGAGCAGCTCCCACGTCGCCGCCGGCGCGCTCACGTGCGCGGGCGGCAGCGCCACACCGGGCGCCGAGTCGGCGAGCACCGTCACGGGCATCGATCGTGCCGGGGCCGCCGCCGGCGGCTCGCTTCGGCGCGTGCAACCCGCGAGAAGCGCGAGCGCGAGCAGCGATGAACGTGCGAATCGCATGGCGGGACGGTACGCGCGGCGCGGCGCCCCCGACAAGCGCGCGCGGCGCTTGTGGCCCCGCGCCGGGAGGTCTAATTTCGACTCATGACCTCGCGTGACCGGGTACTCGCCGCCCTGCGCGGCGACGCGGTGGATCGTCCCCCCGTGTCGTTCTGGGGACACGTCTACCATCGGGAGTCCTCCGCCCAGGCGCTCGTCGAGCACACGCTCGAACGCTGGCAGCGCGGACAGTGGGACTGGATCAAGCTCAACCCGCGGAAGCACTACCACGTCGAACCGTGGGGCGTGCGCTACCACTACTCCGGCGTGCCCGACGCCAAGCCGACACTCGAGTCGTACCCGGTGCGCACCGCGGCCGACTGGGACGCGATCGGCGAGGTGCCGCACGACCAGGGCGCGCTCGGTGAACAGATCGAAGCGCTGCGCATGCTGCGCGAGAAGCTGCCGCGCGAGGTGCCGATCCTCGCCACGATCTTCACGCCGCTCGCGATCCTCGGCGAGCTGACCGAACCGCCCACCGTGCTGCGCGATCACCTCACGAGCGCACCCGAAAAGGTCGCGGGTGCACTCGAGCGCGTGACGCGCGTGTTCGAGCGGCTCGCCGCCGAGTACGTGAAGACGGGCGCCGACGGGCTGTTCCTCGCCACCGTCGACTGGGGCTGCCGAGCGTTCGTCACGCCCGACGACCTCCGCCGCTGGTCGCGGCCCTACGACCTGCGCGTGCTCGCCGCCGCGGGTGCGTCGCCCTTCCACACGCTGCACGTCTGCAAGGGCGACAACCTGCTGTTCGAGTTCGCCGATTATCCCGTGGGCGCGTTCTCGTGGGACGCGACCGCGCCCGGGAATCCCTCGCTCGCCGAGGCGCTCGCGCGCCTGCCCGGCGCCGTGATGGGTGGCATCGCCCACGACGGCGCACTGCAGGAGCGTTCGCCCGAGGCGGCGCTGACGCAATATCGCCGCGCGCTCGAGGAGACGGGCGCGCGACGCTGGCTGGTCGCGCCGGGGTGCTCGATCCCGCCGGCGACGCCCGAGGCCAACCTCGCGGCGCTGCGCGACGCAATCGATCGCACTCCGGATCTCCGGGGGCGCATCGCCCGCTGACGCGCCGGGGCGGCGCTTCCCATGCCCGCGGCGAGGCTCTCGCCGCCGCGGCGCGTTGGAGGTGCGCCATGCTGCGGTTCGTGATGGTCGTGGCACTCGCGCTCGTCGCCGCCACTGCGACGGCACAGACGGATCCCCGCACCAACACCGGCGGACGCCCCATCGATCCGACGGTCCCGAGCCTGAGCGGCTCGGGCGCGCTGCCGAAGCTCACCATGCAGGTCCGCGTCGGCGAGCGCGCGCCGGACTTCGACCTGCTGCGCGCCGACGGCTCGCGCTTCCGCCTCAAGCAGTCGCGCGGCACGTGGGTGGCGCTCTTCTTCACCGACGGCCGCGGGGACTTCGACCGCATCGATGCGCTCGCGCATACGCTCGATTCGCTGCAGGTGCGCACGTACGTCGTGAGCGGCGAGAAGGTGCAGGCGATCGCCGCGTGGAAGCCCGAGGTGACGCCCCACCTGGTGCCACTCGCCGACGAGACCGGCGAGATTTCGGCGATCTACGGCCTGTGGGACGCGCCGCGTCGCACGACGAGGCCCGGGCTCTTCCTGATCGACCCGCACGGCATCGTGAAGCTCGCGCTGCTCGGGCAGAAGGTCGGCCCGCCGTCGGTTCCGGGGCTCGTGCAAATGGCCGTGGAGGGCCTCTAAGAATGCAACGCCCGGCCGGGATTGATTGCCGCGCCCGGGCTTGAACTCTCGCAGCGTGCACCGATTCAACCGGGGCTCCGGAACCGCCGATCCCTCCTCTGCGGTGGTTCTTCCCGATGTCGCCCAACCCCCTCCGGAGTCCGTGCATGAATCGCCCGACGAAGTTCGCGGTGGCGGCCCTCGCGCTCGCCGCGTCGACCGTATTCGCCGGCACGCCCCGCGTGCCGACGCCCGTTCCCGCGCCCACGACCAACGTCATCGACCCGATCGATCCCGGCGCCAACTACGCCGTGGTCGACGTCGGCTCGCGTGCGCCCGACTTCTCGTTCGATGCGCAGGGCCGCTCGCTGCGCCTGCGTGACCTGCGCGCGCAGGGCCACGTCCTGCTCGTGATCGCCCCCGAGGACGCGCAGATGGTGGCGCTCGAGAACGAGCGCGCCGCGCTGCTCGCGCTCGGCGTCGTGCCCGTCGCGGTGATCGACCAGCGGGCCGGAGCCTGTACCGCGACCGCGCGCCGGCTGGGACTCGGCTATTCGATCGTGCCCGACCCGCGTGGCGTGATCGCGGCGCAGTTCAACGCGGTCGACGAGGGTTCCGGGGCCGACCAGGCCGCATGGTTCGTGCTCGACCGCGCCGGCCGCGTGCGCGACCTCGCGCACGGCACGTGGCCCGGCCGCCCGTGGGCCGCCGTCGCGCGCGAAGCGCTGGACCTGCCCGACCCGAGCGCGCCCGCCAACGCTTCGATGCACGCGCGCTGACGCGCGCCGCCGCAACGCACGCGGCCCCGGTCCGGAGTTCCCGGACCGGGGCCGCGTCGTTTCGGACCGGGCGTCAGGCCGCGCGCGAGGGCGCGTGGCCGATGTGGCGGATCACCGCCTCGACGTCGTCCCACGAGAACGGCTTCGCCATCACGAGGTCGACGCCGCGCGCGGTGGCGGCGTCCTCCTCGAGCTGGAAGCCCCAGCCGGTCACGAGCACGACGGCCGTTTCCTGCCGCGCGGCCTTGGCCGCGTGCGCGAGGTCCCAGCCGTTCACCTCGGGCATGCCGAGGTCGGTGAACACGGCGTCGAACGTCTTCTGCCGGATCGCCTCGACGCCCGCCGGGCCGCCAAGCGCGCGCGTCACCTCCATGTCGAGCGCGATGAGCATGTCGCCCAGCACCTCGAGCACGGCCTCCTCGTCGTCGACCACCAGCACGCGCATGCGCGGCACCGGCGCGTCCGGATCGGGCGAGTCGAGCACCGGCTCGGCGACGCCGGCCGGGAACGTGAGCGTGAAGAGCGTCCCGGAGCCGGGCTCGCTGTGCACCTCGATCGTGCCGCGGTGGCGTGACACGATGCCGTAGGCCACCGACAGTCCGAGCCCGTTACCCTGGATCTCCTTCGTGGTGAAGAAGGGATCGAAGATCTTGGAGCGTGTCTCCTCGTCCATGCCCACGCCGCTGTCGCGCACGTGCACGTGGATCGAGTCGAGGCCGTTCTCGGTCGACACGGTGAGCTGGCCGCCGCGCGGCATGGCGTCGACCGCGTTCAGGATCAGGTTCGTGAACACCTCGCGCAGCTCGGAGGCGTTGCCCGCGGTGCTGCGGGTGGCGGCGAGCTCGAGGTGCACGTCGATCCCGATGCCGCGGCGCTTGGGCGCGCTCTCCCACGCCGGCCGCGTGAGCTCGACCACGTCGAGCAGCACCTTGTTGATGTCGAGCGTCTCGAAGTGCTCGTCCTGCCGGACGCGCGTGAACTCCTGCACGCGCCGTACGGTCTGCGCGCCGTCCAGCGCCGCCTGCTCGATGACCTGCAGCTGGCGGCGAAATTCCGGCTCGTCGGCCGTCTGCAGCATGAGCTGCGTGCGCCCGAGGATCGCGGCGAGGATGTTGTTGAAGTCGTGCGCCACGCCGCCGGCCATCTCGCCCAGGGCGTTCAGCTTGGCCGACTGCACGAGCTGCGACTGGGTCGCGCTCAGTTCGTCGTACGCGCGCTTGGTCTGGTCGTAGAGGCGGGCGTTCTCGATCGCGGCGCTGCACTGGCCGGCGAAGAGCGTGGCGAGGTCCAGGTCCTCCTTCTGGAACCCGCGCGAACCCATGTTCGTGAGTGTCAGCACGCCCACGACGCGCTCGCGCCCCAGCAGCGGCACGCACATCAGCGACGACTGTTCGGGCGGCGTCCCCGGCACGTTGACCGCGCGCGGATCGGCCTCGGAATCGTTCACGATCTCGCCGCGCCCGGTCAGCGCCACCGTGCCCGTGATGCCCTCGCCCAACCGCAGCCGGATCGCCATCATCTCGTCCACGTACGAGGTCGCGTCGCAGACGACTGGCTTGAGCACCTGCTCCGCTTCGTCGAACAGGAAGACCGTGCACTCGTCGGTCTGGATCACCTGCCGGACCTGCTTGGCGATCGTGGAGAGCACGGTGTTGATGTCGAGCGTCCCCAGCACCGCGTGGCTCACCGTGAGGAGCGCGGCAAACTGCTCCTTCTGGTGCTTCTCGCGCTCGAGCAGTTCCGCGAGCGACGCCTCGGAGATTGCCGCACCGACGTCGGGCGTGAACATCACGAGCGCGCCCGCGTTGGCGCCCCGCGAGAGCGGCACGCGCTCCACGAGCAGCGGCCGCGCCGGCAGCGTGCGCAGGGCCACGCGCGCGTGGCCCGCCGAAGCCCCGCCGGGCGCGTCGGCGTCGGCGTCCACGAGCAGCTCGGCGAGCGGCAGCCCGGCGAGCGTCTCGGCGAGGTCGTGGCCGAGCGCGCAGAAGGCGCGGTTGGCCGCGAGCACGCGGTCGTCGCCGTCCACGAGTACGATCGCCGAAGGCACCAGGTCGAGCAATGGCCGCACGTCGTGCAGCCAGTGCGGATCGGCCGGCCGGGCCTCGTCCGACGGCGCTCGCACAAGTGCCAGCATCACGCGCAGCAGCCGGTCGGAATCCGCGCCCATGCGCTGCCAGTCCGAGAACCGGATGCGCATGCGGTCGAGCACGCCCAGCGTGTCGGCGTGAACGAATGCGGCGGCGAGGCCATCGACGAATGCCGTGGCCTCGGCATCGGCCCGGTCATGGCCGAATACCGGCTGCAACGTCCCGGTCACCGATGCGACGATCCGGTGCCGATTCCGTTTCAAGTACCGCGCGATGGAACGGTTCACCCGAGGTCTCCGGACACGCGACGGAATACCGTTTCAGTGATCGGTCCTGAGGGACCGTGGCTTGAGCCCGAGTTGGCGGAACACCTTGCCATTCCAGCCCATGCGTCGTGCTCGGGAGATTGTTGGCCACTCCGGGCGAGGGCCCTGGGAGGACGCAAGATCGGGTTCCGTTCGGCCACGTGTCGCCTGTAACATCCGGATCCCGTTGACCGGCAACGAATTGAGACTCCCTCGCCAACAATGCCCCGAGCACAACTCACGAGGTGCGACTTGAAGCGGATCCTCCTCCTCGCGCTCACCCTGGCCACGGCCGCCTTTCCCGTCGCCATCGCCGCAGTCGGGCCCATCGGGCCCGACGCCCTCGTCGCGGCCGAGCGCGCGTTCGCGCAGTACGCGGCCGACCACAACGTGCGCGACGCGTTCGTGCGCTTCCTCGCGCCGCGCAGCGTGGTGTTCGATCCTGGCCCGGTCGACGCGCAGAAGTTCTATGCGGCGAAGAAGCCCACGCCGGCGCTGCTCGCGTGGGTGCCCGCGACCGCGACCATGAGCGGCGCCGGCGACATCGGCTGGACGACCGGTCCATGGTGGTGGCGCAAGGACCACTCGCACCGCCCGCCGGACGCGACCGGGCGCTTCGTCACCGTGTGGCGCCGGCAGGCCGACGGCTCGTATCGCGCGGTGCTCGACATGGGCGTCTCGGGCCCCGACCTGGGTGACTCGGCTACGGTCGAACGCCGCACGCTGCCCGGCACCCGCACCACGCCGGGCCCGCTCTCCGATCGCCGCTCGCTCTGGCAGGCCGACGCCGCGTACGCGAAGCTCGCCGCCGAGCAGGGCCGCGCCGCGGCGCTGGCCGCGCATGCGGCCGACGACGTGTGGCTGCTGCGCGAGGGGCACGCGGGCGTCCGCGGGCACGACGCGGCGCGCGATTCGCTCGCCGCCGAGCCGCTCACCGAGAAGCTCGTGTCGACGGCCCAGTTCGTCGCCAACAGCGGCGATCTCGGCTACACGTACGGCATGCGGTTCGTCACGCGCGACGCGAAGACCGACACGAGCTACTACCTGCACGTCTGGCACCGCGAGGCCCCGCGGCCCTGGTCGCTGGCGCTGGAGCTCGTGAGCCCGTAGCGCGGCCGCGATTCCCGACAACTCCCGGACACGTTTCGCGCGCTCGGCGCTTGCCCGCAGCGCGCGCGGCCGCCACAATCTCCCGCGCCATGAACTGCGCCCACGAACGCCACGAGTACGGTTGAGCGGCCCGCCCCATGGGTGGCGGGTCCATCCACTCGTCCTGACGTTCGAGCGCTCGCCTCGTACGGCCCGCACACCCCGGCACCGGAATCGTCGATTCCGGCTTTCCCATCCTTCCGGGAGGATCCCGTGCGACCTTCTTCCATGGCGTCGCGGCTGCGTGCCGCTCGCCTCCGCCTGACCCTGACGCGCGCGAACGGGCATCGCCTGCGCGTCGCCCTGCTGCTCGCCGCGATCGGCGTGCTCGTGCTGCCGGCGCGGCCCTCCGGCGCAGGACCCGCGCGCGCGACGCGCCTCGTGGTGCTGTCGACCGCCGACGTGAAGGGCAAGACGAGTCCCTGCGGTTGCCACGTGCCCAAGGGCGGGCTCTCGCGCCTCGCCCACTTCGCCGACAGCCTGCGCGCCGGTCCCGCACCGCTGCTGCTCGTCGACGATGGCGGCTTCTTTCCCGAGGACGACTCCGACGCCCCCGTCGGTGCGTTCATGCTCGACGCCATGAAGACGCTCGGCACCGCCGCCGCCGGTGTCACCGAACGCGAGCTGCGCTTCGGCCGCGGCTTCCTGGTCGCGAACGCGAAGCGGACGGGCGTGCCGCTCACGTGCGCGAACCTCTACGACAAGGCGACGCGGCAAACGCTGTTCCCGCCCTACCGGATGCTGAAGCTGGGAGGCGTCGACGTGGGCGTGTTCGCGATCACCTCGGACAAGATCGACCTCGGGCCCTCGCGCGACTCGCTCATCGTCGAGGACCCGACCGAGGCGGCCCGCCGCACGACGGCGGAACTGCGCCGCAAGGGTGCGACGGTGGTCGTGCTGCTCTCGCAGATCGGCAAGATTTCGACCGAAGACCTGGTCACCGAAGTGGACGGCATCGACGCCGTGATCATCGGGCGCAACGTGCCGATCTACGAGAAGGGCCGCACGATCCGCAGCACGATCGCGAGCTACGGCGGCGAACAGGGCCAGTACGTGGGCGTGACGGTGCTCGACCTGGATGCGGCCGGGCGCGTTCAGCACGCGGACAACACCACGGTCATGCTGGGGCCCGAGGTCGCGGATTCCCCCGCGATGCTCGCGAGCGTGAAGCACTTCGAGGACCAGTTCCACGACGAGAAGAGCCGGCTCGCGAACGAGCGCCAGCAGCAGTTCGAGGCCGCGGGCGCCGCCGGCGCCACCGCGGGCAGCCAGCCCGCGGACCACTACCTCGGCTCGGAGTTCTGCGGCCGTTGCCACACGCGCGAACTCGCGCAATGGAAGGACACGCGCCACGCGCAGGCGTGGCAGTCGCTGGTCGACGCGCGGCGCGAGAGCGACGAAACGTGCGTCGGCTGCCACGTGCTGGGCTTTCGCAAGGCGGGCGGCTTCCAGGCCACCAACGACGCGCCGCGACTCGCCGCCGTGCAGTGCGAGAGCTGCCACGGCATGGGCACCTCGCACGATGCGTATGCGAGCGAGAGACGGAAGGTCGCCGAAGCGACGTGCCGGGCCTGCCACACGAAGGAGACGAGCCCCGGCTTCGCGATGGCCCGCTTCGCTCCCTACGTGGACCACAGCAAGGGCGCGGCCGAACTGCCCGCGCTCGACGTACCCCGGCCCATGCGCACGCGCACCACGCCGCACTGAACGCGCCCGGTCATGATTCTCGACAACTTCCGGACACGCTTCAGCATGGTCCCACTAGAATTGTCCGCGCGGTGATCCGAGCGCTCGACGTCGACACCGCCACTCCGTCGCTCTTCCGGGAGGACCCTGTGCACCTCGTCACCCTCGTCTCGCGCGCACGCGCCGCGCGCGCAATCATCGCGGGCGTTTTCGTCGTGCTGGCGATCGCCGCGCCGTTCTCTCGGGCGGCCTCCGCGAAGGCCGCCAAGACCGCGCACGCACGCACGAGCAAGCTCGTCGTCGTCTCCACCACCGACGTGAAGGGCAAGACCGGGCCCTGCGGCTGCCACGTTCCCAAGGGCGGGCTCTCGCGGCTCGCGCACTTCGCCGACAGCCTGCGTGCTGGCGACGCCCCCGTGCTGCTCGTCGACGCCGGCGGCTTCTTTCCGGAGGCCGACACGGACGCGCCCGTCGCCGCGTTCATGATGGACGCGATGAAGGTGATCGGCACCGACGCCGCGGCCGTGACCGAGCGGGAGCTGCGCTTCGGCCGTGGCTTCCTGCTCGCGAACGCGAAGCGCACGGGCGTGCCGCTCGTCTGCGCCAACCTCCTCGATCGCGCGAGCCAGCAGCCGCTGGTCGCGCCGTGGCGGATCGTGACGCTGGGCGGCACGAAGGTGGGCGTGTTCGGCGTGACGTCGGACAAGGCCGACCTCGGGCCCTCGCGGGATTCGCTCACGGTCGAGGACCCGACGACCGCGGCGCGGCGCGCCGTGGCCGAACTGCGCCAGCAGGGCGCGACGGTGATCGTGCTGCTCTCGCAGGTCGGCAAGGTCGAGGCCGAGGACCTGGTGGTGGCTGTGGACGGCATCGACGCCGTGATCATCGGCCGCAACGTGCCGCTCTACCAGAAGGGCCGCATGGTGAAGAACACCATCGCATGCTACGGCGGCGAACAGGGCCAGTACGCCGGCGTGACCACGCTGGAGCTGGACGCCACCGGCCACATGCGCAGCGCGGACAACACCACGGTCATGCTGGGGCCCGAGGTCGCCGACTCGCCCGCGATGTTCGCGACCGTGAAGGGCTTCGAGGACCACTGGAACGACGAGAAGCAGCGCCGCAAGGCGGAGCAGCAGCCCTGACGCGCCGACGCTGACCCCATCGCGGGCGACGGGGCATTCGCGTCCCGTCGCCCGCGTGCGCGTTGTGGCACCGGCGTGCGCACCGCGGGCCGCGCGGGCGCGCGCGCCACGTGGGGATCGCCCCGCGCACGGCTCTTGCGAGACGCTCCGGTGCACCGCCCCCGCCGGAGTCGCATGCTCGCCCGCGTTCGCACCGCCGCGCTGTGGGGCCTCGAAGCGTTTCCCGTCGACTGCGAGGTCGACGTGGGCCCCGGGCTGCCCGGCTTCGCGCTGGTCGGCCTCCCCGACGCCTCGGCGCGCGAGTCGCGCGAGCGCATCTGGCCCGCGCTCCGAAACGCCGGCCTCTCGCCGCCCGACCGGCGCGTGGTCGCCAACCTTGCGCCCGCCGGCCGGCGCAAGGAGGGCGCGGCCACCGACCTCGCGCTGGCGATCGCGCTGCTCGCCGCGACCGAGCAGGCGCCCGCCGACGCGCTCGCACGCACCGCGGCGCTGGGCGAACTGGCTCTCGACGGTCGGCTGCGCGGGACGCGCGGCACGCTTTCGCTCGCCGAGGCCGCGTGGCGCGGCGGCGCGCGCACGCTGGTGTGCGCCGCCGAGGCCGCGCGCGAAGCCGCGCTCGTGGAGGGCCTCACGGTGCTCGCCGCGCCCGGGCTCGCCGACGTGGTCGCGTGGCTGCGCGGCGAGGGCAAGCTCGAGCGCGCGACGCCCGCGGCGCCCGATCCGCACGAGCGCACCGACGACGACCTCGCCGACGTGCGCGGGCAGGCCGTCGCGCGGCGCGCGCTGGAGATCGCCGCCGCGGGCGGGCATCACCTGCTGCTCGTCGGGCCGCCGGGCGCGGGCAAGTCGATGCTCGCGCGCCGCCTGCCCGGGATCCTGCCGCCGCTCGAGCCCGCCGAGGCGCTGGCGGTGACGCGCCTGCACAGCGCCTCCGGGCTGCGCGCTCCGGGGCTCGGGCTCATGCGCGAGCGGCCGTTCCGCGCGCCGCACCATTCACTGTCGCGCGCCGGACTCGTGGGCGGGGGCGCGCCGCCCCGGCCGGGCGAGCTCTCACTCGCGCACCACGGCGTGCTGTTCCTGGACGAGTTCGCCGAGTACCCGCGTCACCTGCTCGATGCACTGCGCGAGCCGCTCGAAACGGGCTCGGTGCACCTCGTGCGCGCGAGCGGTCACGCGGAGTTTCCCGCGCGGCCGCTGCTCGTGGCGGCGATGAATCCCTGCGCCTGTGGCTGGCGAGGCCACCCCAAACGCGGGTGCCGCTGCACGACCGGCGACGTCGCGCGCTACGCAGCGCGCGTCTCCGGCCCGATCCTCGACCGGCTCGACCTGCAGATCGAGGTGCCCGCACTCACGTCGGACGAACTGCTGCTCGCGACCAACGGCGAGCCCTCCGCGGCCGTGCGAGAGCGCGTGCTCGCCGCCCGCGAGCGCCAGCGCGCCCGCGGCGGCTTGAACGCGCTGCTACCGAACGCGGGTTTGCGCCAGCACGCCGCGCTCGATGCGGCCGGGCGCCGGCTCGTCGCCGACGCCGTGGACCGCGGCGGCATGAGCGCGCGCGGCGTCCACCGCGCGCTGCGCGTCGCCCGCACGATCGCCGACCTCGCCGGCGAGGAGCGCGTGAGCGAGATGCGTTTCGCCGAGGCGCTGCAGTACCGGGCGGTCGAGGCGAGGGCGTCGTGCGGCTGACTACTCCACCGTGGCCCAGTCGATCAGCTTCTGGCGGTCCGCAGCGCTCAGTTGGGCCTTGGGGTGCATGGTGAGATAGATGGGCAGCGGCATCGCGCGCGTGCGCACCTGCTTCACCATGTGCTTCAGGATGCGGTCCTGCGCGTCCTGGTCGAACGCGGGCCAGTCCGTGAAGTTCACTTCCTTGCGGCCCTTGTGCACGTCGCTCGCCACCAGCCACGACACCGGCGCCACGCGGCTGTACCACGGCCACGTCGTGCGGTTCGAGTGGCAGTCGTAGCAGGCGCGCTCGAGGATCGCCTTCACGTCGGCGGGCGCCACGACTTCCGTGCGCACGGGCGGGTTGTCGCGCTTCGTCGGCATCAATTGCAGCAGGGCCGCGGCGGCGATCACCACCGCGGCCCCACGCAGGATCGGACTGGGCGTCACTTGCCGCCCTGGACCTGCTGCAGCATCCGCTTCGCCCAGCGGTTCTGGGGATCGATGTCGAGCGCCTTCTGGAAACTCGCCTTCGCCGCGTCCGCGTCGCCCTTCGCCATCTGCACGCGGCCCATCGCGACGTAGGTGCCGGCGTCCTTGGGCGAGAACTCGAGGTTCAGGTTCAGGAACTTGAGCGCCGAGTCGAAGTCGCGGGCTTCGGAAAGCTGGCCGGCCAGGTCGTTCAGCGACGCCGGGCTGAAATCGTACGCGCCGCTGCCGTAGTACTGGTCGCGGAGCTTGCGGTAGTCGGCGATGGCCGCGTCGGCGCCCTTCTCGTGCGTGGTCTTCATCAGGAGCGCGCCGAGCGTCCTGGGCTGCGCGACGCCGTGGTGGCAGGTCACGCAGGTCACCTGCGGCGTCTCCTTGAAGTTCATCTTCTGCAGCTGGTCGTTGATCGACAGGGTCATCCGCAGCATGTCGCGCGCCCGTTCCTTCGCCGGCTTCTTGTCGGCCGCGAAGTCGGGCTCCTCGCCGGGGGCCGCCTCCACGTGACAGCTCGAGCAGCGCACGCCGAGCGCCATGCTCCAGCCGCGCATGACGTTCTCGACTTCGCGATGCGACATCGTCTTGGGGAGGACCTTGAGGTTCTTCGGCTTCCCGTCATCGCCCTGCGCCTGCGAGCTGCCGACGTGAACCAGGGTCAAGGCGACGGACAGCGCGAGAGCCGGTACGGCGAAACGCACGAACGACCGCATGGAAACTCCTCCGGGGGCGACAGCCAGACAGGACGACGGGGAAGGCCGCGAATCATCGCGCATCGGAGGCGTGCAGGGAAAGGCCTTCTCGCGGCGTCCGGGCGCATCGGGCGCCGCGCTCGTCGGGATCTGGCGGTCCATGACCGAAGCGCGGGCCCCTGCCCGCCGCACCCTTTTCCCCGACTCCTCCCGCACTGCGCGGCATCCAAGCCCACGCGCCGCGATCGGCGAGCGCGCCATTCCCATTTCCCGAGGGGTCGTCATGAGCAAGGTGGCGGTACTGGGTTCCGGCATGGTCGGGCAGGTGCTGGCGGACGGATTCCTGAAGTACGGACACGACGTGGTGCGCGGCTCGCGCGATCCGGGCAAGCTCGCGGACTGGAAGGCGAAGGCGGGCGCACGTGCCTCCACTGCGACGTTCGCGGACGCGGCGAGGGCGGGCGAGATCGTCGTGCTCGCGGTCAAGGGCACCGCGGCCGAAGAGGCGGTGAAGTTGGCCGGAGCCGACGCGCTCTCCGGCAAGCTGGTGATCGACGCCACCAACCCGATCGCCGACGCGCCGCCGGTGAAGGGCATCCTGCAGTTCTTCACGGGGCCCAACGAGTCGCTCATGGAGCGCCTGCAGAAGCGCGCGCCCGGTGCGCGGTTCGTGAAGGCGTTCTCGTGCGTCGGCAACGGGCGCATGGTGAACCCCGATTTCGGCGGCACGCGCCCGACCATGTTCATCGCCGGTGACGATGCCGCGGCGAAGGCGGAGGTGACGCGCATCCTCGACCAGTTCGGCTGGGACAGCGAGGATGTGGGCGGCGTCGAGGGCGCACGCGCAATCGAACCGCTCTGCATCCTGTGGTGTGCGCCGGGCTTCCTGCGCAACTCCTGGACGCACGCGTTCCACGTGCTGCGCTGAATCGCGCCGTCGCGGCGAAACGACGCGGGGCGGTCCGGTGCGTGTCACCGGGCCGCCCCGCGCGTTTCCGCCGAAGTCAGCGAAGCACGACGACGGCCCGGCGTGCGCTCGTGTCGCCGACCCGCAAACGCACGTAGTAGACGCCGGCCCGCACGCGGGCGCCTCCGTCGTCGCGGGCGTCCCAGGCCACCTCGTAGCGCCCCGGCGCGAGTTCGCGCCGCTCGAGCACGCGCACGACGCGCCCCTGCACGTCGTGCAGCACGACCTCCACGGCGACGCGTCCCGCCGGCGCCTCGATGGGCGAAATCGCGAACGCGATCGTCGTGCGCGCACCGACGGGGTTCGGGGCGATCGTCGGAGCGCGCATCGTGAACGGGCCGCCCTCGGGCGCGACGCTCCCGGCCGCGGGCGAGCAGGCGACCGACACGTCGCGCACCACCGGCGTGCGCGCCGGGTCGCTCGTGGCGAGGTCGGCGCGGTACTGCAGGTAGCGCGCCGTGCGCCCGACGCTGGCGCCGTTGCCGGCGATCGGCGTGAACGCGCTCCACGTGCCGTCGGGCGCAGGCGTGTTCCCCGTGCGCGCGAGCAGCGCCAGGCTCGTGCCCGCGGGCACGTCCGCGGTCCAGCTCGCCGCGCCCCAGCTCGAGAGCGTGCCCGCATCCACCACGCGCGAGGTGTAGCTCCCGCTCGCGGCGTACGGCGCGAGCCGCAGTTCGCCGAGCGCGAGCCCCGCGCCGCCGACGGTGAAGTCGCTCGCGAGCGGCCGCATGGGCGTGCCGACCGTGAACGCGCTCGCGGCGACGGTGGCACCGTCGATGGCGAACTGGAAGCCACCCGCGCTCCAGTCGATGCGGTAGCGGTGCGGCGCGCCCAGCCAGCTCCCGGCGATGGCGGTGTTCGCGCCGTCGCTCGTGCGCGCCCACAGGCCGCCGCCGCCGAACGTGCTGAACATGGCCCACGGCGAATCGAACGCCAGGTCGGAAACGAAGCCCACGTGCTGGAACGCATCGCTCCCGAACGTGGCGACGAACTCGAGCGCCCGGCCCGCGCCGTAGGCGGAGTCCGTGGCCGCGCGCGCGCCGTCCACGTGCAGCGCGCCGCCGCTCACCGTGGCGGCACCGCCGGCGGACCACGCTTCGCCCGACCAGCCCGCGGGGAGCGCGCTCCCGTCGAACGCCGAACCCGCGGACGGCGCGAGCGTCACCTCGCCGTCGATCTCGGTCGACGCGAACGTGCCGGGGCCGAACGTGCCCTGCGCGAAGTCGGCCGCGGTGCGGTCGGCGGCGCAGGGCGGCGCGCTGGTCGCGAGCGTGTCGAAGACCACGTCGACCCAGTAGTTGGCCGACGCGAACGTGCTCGTCGGGAAGCCGCCGCTGCCGTACGCGTACACGCCGTTCGCGAAGCCGCCCGCGCCGTCCTGCGGCGCGTGCAGCGGCGCGCGGTCCGTGTCGTGCGCCGCGAACCAGCCCGTGGCCGCCGCGTAGTGCCCCTGCGGCATGAGCACCGACGCCACGTAGAGCGTGCCCGCCGTGACCGGCACGTCGTTCCCGGCGCCGAAGAGCACCTCCTGCCAGCCGGAGGGTGTCTCGTTCGCGAACGTCGCGGTCGCGAGCGCGGCGCCCGCGTTGGTCCACAGGTGACCCACGTGCGAGCCGCCGTTCGTGGCGTCGGGCTTCCAGAAGCGCAGGCCCCGCACGAAGCCGTCGCGGTCGGAGCGGAACCGCACGCCCACCTCGACCGACGCGGCGTCGCTGCTGGCGGCGCCGCCGCTGACCGCGAAGATCGTGCACGGGCAGGTGCCCGGCTGCGGCGGCGTCACGTGGACCGCGATCCCCGCGCCGGGCGATTCGAGATTCCCGGAGTCGTCCACGGCGCGCGAGCGGATCGTCGCCGAACCCGAGTCGGCGGGCGTCCACCCGTACGTCCAGCTCTCGCGGCCCTCGGCCGGGTGCCACGTCGCGCCACCGTCCACGCTCACCTCGATGCCGCCGACGCGGCCGCCCGCGTCCGAGGCGGTGCCGGCGATCGTCACGGTGTTGCCCGCGGCCACCGACGCGCCCGGAAGCGGCGTCGTGACGCCCGAGACCGGCGCGAGCGCATCGGTCGACGCGCTCGCGGCCACGAGTCCGGGCTGCAGCGAGCCCGGCTGCGCGCCCATGTCGGCGAAGAGGTTCACCGTCGCCTGCTGCATGCGCGGATCGGCCGGCGTGCCGGGGTTGTCGTGCGTCGCATCGAGCCCCCACGACCACTGCACCGTGCCGGCGCTGAAGACGCGGGCGCCGCTGGCCGCGCGGTACATCGTCAGGTGGTGCGTCGCGGTGCCGGTCGCGAACGTCGAGCCGTAGTCCTGCAGCACGGGCACGCCGCTCCACGTCGCGCTCGAGAGATGGAAGAGCCCCGCGGGCCGGAAGCCGTTGTCGAGGTCGGTGTCCCACTCGAACCCGAGCGTGCCGGTGGCGAACGCGGCCGTCTGCCCCGGCGCGAGCGTCGCGACGCTCGTGTTGCGCCAGAAGCGCATCTTGCCGTCGGCCTCGGGCACGGCGAGCTGGTTCTCGGTGACGCCGTTCACCACGAAGATCGTCCCGAGGAGCGCGTTCTCGGGCCGGCCGCCGTCGGCGGGCGGGCTGAAGCGCGGGTCGCGCCAGGTACCCGTCCACGTGCCGGGCAGCGGATCGATCTTCGCGCCCGCGTGCGTCTCCTTGTAGCAGGCGAGCGTGCGATAGGGCGTGCCGCTGCCGTCGATGCTGGTCTCCCAGCGCGTCTTCCAGAACACCTCGTTGCCGCTGAAGAACGCGAGGTTCACGCCCGCGTCGCGCGCGGCCTCGACGTTCGCACGCTGCGCGCCCGACCAGTATTCGTCGTGTCCCACGGAGACGAACACCTTGTGGTCGAGCAGGTGCGCGGGAAAGCGGTCCGTGTCCACGCCGCTCGCGTAGCCGACGTCGTAGCCGTTGGCTTCGAGCCAGCGCACCATCGGGTAGGGCGCACTGAAGAACCACGTCACGATGGCGCCGTCGGGGTAGTTGCAGCAGCGCGTCGTGAAGGGGCGGTTGTAGCTCACCTTGTACGCGCGCCCCGCGGGCGCGCCGTTGTAGAGGCTGTTGCCGCCGTACGTGTTGTACGCGTGCCACGTTTCGTCGTTCGCCTGCAGCAGCAGGTCGGAATGCCGCTCGTCGTCGCGCACCACGAACAGCACGTGGCTCGCGGGCGCACCGGTCGTGTCCTCGCGCACGAGCTTCGCGACGTAGATCCCGGACACCGCGGCCGCCGGCACGTTCCACGACGCGGAGACGGCCCAGTTGCCGCAGTCCACGAGCCCGGTCGCGGCATCGGTGAGCGGCGCGGGCTGCACCTGCGGCAGAGTCACCGAGGGATGGACCGTGGCGACCTTGCGCGCGCCGTTCCCGCCGTACCAGCCGATCCGGTAGACGTCGATCCGGTACTGCGTCGAGGGCGTCGCGATCTTGAAGAACACCGTGCCGCCGTGATTCACGCTGATGTCGGTCGTGAAACCCTGGATGCTCGGATCGCCGGCGCCCGAGACGTCCCATTCACTCGGCGGATTTCCCGGCAGCGCGTTCTCGGTGACGACCGGGTTCTGGGCCGCGGCGACGCGCGCGAACAGCGCGAGCGCGACGGCGAGCCACGGCGTACGGCGCGCACGAAGTAGCGTCCAAGGGAACATCGCGGCCTCCTGCAGAGCATGTGCGGCGGGCGCGAGCGTGCGGCGGATCGCGCCGATGGCGAGCGAGGGCCCGCGAGAGGCGGCCCGTGACCGCGGGGAGCGTCGGGAGGCCGCGGCAGCGGGAGCATACGGAGCGCGGGCGACCCGAGGCAACGATCGGATGGAACGGCGAGCGGCGAGCGGTCGGACGCGCGGCCCACCGAAACCCCGGGCCGTCCCTACTTCGAACGCCAGAACCCGATCTTCCCGCTCACCACGCCCACGTCGGCGCGGGTCTGGCCGTACGCGGCCATGAGCAGGCTGCCGTCGCCCAGGCGGATCACGTCGGGCGCGAGCACGCGGTGCGACGCCCACGCGCCGGCGGCGCCGTGCGCGAGCACGGGGCCTTCGTGTTCGCGCATCCAATGGATGCCGTCGTACGAGATGGCGAGGCCGATGTCGATGGTCGTGCTGTCGGCGAGCGGCTCGCGATAGCCCGAGTACCAGAGGTACCAGCAGCCATTGAACTCGCGCACGCACGGCTCGAGCGTCGCTTCGTCCCACTGGCCGAGCCGGCGCTCGAAGACGGGATTGCCGGGGTACGGCGTCCACGTGACGCCGTCGGGCGAGGTGAGCAGCCCGATGCCGATCGTGGTCCCGGCGCCGGAATAGTAGATGCGCCAGAGTCCGTCCGATCCGCGCATCAGGCTGGGGCCGGTGACGAGCGCGCCGTCCCACGCGCCCGGGCTCGGGCGATAGACGGGTGCCGGCGCGCGCGTCCACAGCGTGCCGACCGAATCGCCCGATACGGTGACGCCGATCGCGGGCGCGACGAAGCCGGTGTCCGCGTAGCCCAGGTAGGCCATGCGCACGTGCCCGCTCGCGCTGTCGGGCCACGCCGAGACGGTCTCGACGAAGCGATCCCACAGGCCGTCCGCGCCGGGCGGAATGAGCGCCGCGTCCGGCGAGCGCGTGACGCCGAACGCGCCGTCGAGGGTCGCGCGCGTGACGAACGGGCCGCCACTCGTACCGCCCGCCGAATACCACATCGCGAGTGTGCCGTCGGCGAGCCGCGCCAGCGCGGGATCACCGACGCCGAAGCAGTCGAGCGCGGGGATCGGCCGCGGCGCGAGCGCCGGCGCCGCGCCCACGGGTTGCCACTCGATGCCGAGCGTCACGCGCGTGATCGGCATCGTCCCATTGTGGCTCGAGCACCCCGCCAGCACGGCCAGTACCAGCGCCGCGAGCGCGAGGCGTGCCGCGGCGGCGCGCGCGTTCATGCCGCGCGGTCCGGCCGGACGCGTGCGAGCAACGCCCGCGCCTCGGGGATCCCGAACGCGAGCGTGGCGGCGGCGTAGCCGGCGCAGAAGACCGCGAGCACGAACGCCGCCGCGAGCCCGCGCGCGAAGCCGCCGTGCACGTGCGGCGCGAGCAGCAGGTGCGGCGCCCACGCGAGCGCGGCGGCGATGGCCGCCGAGATCCAGAGCCGCGGCAGCCGCCCGGGGGCGAGCCCGATCGCGCCGATGCGCGCACGCAGGCCGCGGCGCAGCAGCAGGAACTCGACCCAGCCCGCGATTCCGGCGCTCGCGGTGAGGCCCGCGGTGCCCCAGCGCGGATCGATCCCGAGCGCGCGCGGCAGCCACACCGCGGCCGCGAACCCGAGCGCGAGCGTCAGTGCCACGCGCAGCACCGCGTAGCCCAGCGGCCGGCGCGTGTCGTTGAGCGCGTAGTAGGTCGAGGTGAGCAGCCGGCCCATGGACGTGGCGAGCAGGCCCACGGTGGATCCGGCGAGCGTGGCCCACAGCCACTCGGCGTCGCGCTGCGAGAACGCGCCCGACTGCAGCAGCAGCCCCGCGAGCACGTGCCCCAGTGCGAGGAACGCCACGCCCGAGGGCACCACGAAGAACGCGATCCGCTCGCTGCCGCGCGCGATCCGCTCGCGCAGGAACTCCGCGCGCGCGTCGCCGGCGTGCGCGCCGGCGTCTTCGGAAAGCTCGGGCAGCTCGGCGGCCGCGACCGACATGCCGAAGAGCGAAACCGGCAGCAGGTAGAGCGTCTGCGAGTTGGAGATGACCGCGACCGCGCCCACGGGCAGCAGGCTCGCGATCATGGCGTCGATGAACGCACTGATCTGCACCACGCCGCGGCTCAGGAACACGGGCCCGAAGTTGCGCAGCACGATCCGCACGCGCGGCTCGCGCCAGTCGACCGAGAGCGGCACGCCGCCCGTCAGCTTCAGCACCGTGGGCACCTGCACCGCGAACTGCAGCACGCTGCCGATCACCGCGCCCCAGGCGGTCCAGAGCACCAGCTGCTCGCGCGGCAGGCCGTGACCGGGCAGCAGCGTGGCGGCGATGATCGCGAGGTTCCAGAGCACCGGCGCGCTGTAGGAGAGCAGGAAGCGCCGGTGGCTGTTGAGCACCGCGAGGCACCACGCCGAGAGCACGAGCGCCCCGACGCCCGGGAACAGGATCCGCACGAGCGTGATCGCGAGCTCGCGGCGATGACCGTGGAACCCGGGCACGATCACGTCCACGAGCCCGGGCGCCGCGCCGACGCCGAGCGCGACGACGATCATCACCATGGCGCCGAGCAGGCCCGCCACCGCGCCCGCGAGACGGCGCGCGTCGTCGGTGCGGCCGGCGGCGACGAGCCGCGTGTACTCCGGGATCATCGAGGCCGAGAGCACGCCTTCGCCGAAGAGGTTCTGCAGGAAGTTCGGGATCCGGAACGCCGCGAAGAACGCGTCGGCGGCATCGGTCGCCTGGCCGAAGTAGTGCGCGATGATGCGCTGGCGCACGAGCCCGACGATGCGGCTCGCGAGGATGCCGGCGGCGACGAGGCCGGCGGCGCCGCGGCGGGGCCGGCTCAGCGACGACCTCGGCGGGCGATGCGAAGCGATCCCTGCTCAGGGGACGTGGACAGCGGTCGGCCCTCGCACGATCGGCCCGCGGGAGCCGCGCCGGATGCGCGGCCCGGTGGGCGCTTGGCGTGCGGGTTTACACGACGCGCGGGCGGCGCACAAGCCCGGCACCGCGGAACCCGCCCCCCGCGCCCGCCGCGGCCGGTCCCCCGTCCGGCGCGGCGGGCGATCGCGTACGCCCGGGCGTCAGAACTCCAGGCCGAGCGTGACCGGGACGACCTGGATCGACTGGGTGTCGATCACGCCGCCGCTCGACGTGTAGACATTGTCGACGCGGCCCTGCACGAACGCGCGAATCCGCCCCAGCGACACGTCCACGCCCGCGCCACCGTTGATGCCGAAGCGCGTGTCGCTCGAGGTGCCGCCGCCCGGCGCGTCGGTGCGCAGGTTGTAGGCGCCGAGACCCGCGGTGAGGTACGGGCGCACCGGACCGCGCGGGATGAGCGCGAACTTGAGGTCGCCGAGCCCGGCGAGCATGTCGCTCGATGCGGTGCTCGTGCTCGCGGTGCCCCCGGGTAGCGAGGGCGCGGTCACCTTCGCGTCCTTGAGATCGAAGCGCTGGAAGGACACGTTGACGCCCGCCGAGAGTCCGGTACCCGGAATGGTCACGCGCGCGTAGCCGAGACCGTGGAATCCGTTCTTGAGTGCGTCGGCCGCGTTGCTCACCGGCACCGCGACGCCGCCACCGATGCCGAACGTGAACATGCGTTCGCCGCCGGGCGCGCCACCGCCGGCCATGCGCATCATGCCCTGTGCGCCGGCGGGCGCGGCCGCGAGGACGCAGGTGAGGAGCATCAGGACGGGCGGAATCGAACGGCGCATCGGAGCCTCCGGGGAGCGGATGGATGGGGACGATCGGCGGCCGGACTCGACCGGACGCGCGCGAAACCGGACCGGCTCACGCCGGGCGGGTGGCCTCCGTAGAAACCCGTAAGGGTCCGGGAATCACACCCGCAGGGGCTCCCGCCGCATCGGAGGAGGATCGGCGCCGGCGCAGGATCGCCGGGGCGCCCGCCCACCCTTCACCGACGAGGGCCCGATGCCGCACCCGGTCCACTACATCCCGATCCTCACGACGCTCGTCTCGATCACCTTCGCGGCGCGGCTGTGGGTGCACTGGCGGCGAAAGCCCGATGCGACCTACCTCTTCTGGTGGTTCCTCGGGCTGGTCACTTACGCCGCGGGTACGATCACCGAGAGCCTGACGACGCTGTTCGGCTGGCACGAACAGGTGTTCCGCTTCTGGTACGTGACCGGCGCGCTGCTCGGCGGCGCCCCGCTCGCGCAGGGCACCGTGTACCTGCTGCTGTCGCGGCGCACGGCGAACCGGCTCACGGTCGCGCTCGTCACGGTGGTGCTCGCGGGCGCGGTGTGCGTGTTCCTCTCGCCCATCCACTACGAGCTGGTCGACCGCACGCGCCTGACGGGCAAGGTGCTCGGCTGGCAGTGGGTGCGCATGATCTCGCCGTTCGTGAACCTGTACGCGGTCGCGTTCCTGGTCGGCGGCGCGGCGTGGTCGGCGTGGCGCTACGCGCGCCAGGGCGGCGCGAGCGCGCGCGTGCGCGGCAACGTCGCGATCGCGCTGGGAGCGATCCTGCCCGGGATCGGCGGCTCGTTCACGCGCTTCGGCCACGTCGAGGTGCTCTACGTGACCGAGCTGATCGGCGTCTGCTTCGTGTGGCTCGGCTACCGGATCATCTCGGGCGACGCCTCGCGCACGATCCACTCCGCGCAGGCCGGAGCCGCGAGCGCCCGCGGGGCCTGAGCGGCCGCCGGAATCACCCCGGCGGCCGCTCGTCCCGGCCGGCTCAGTGCGCCGCGACGCCGCCCGCGAGCAGCGCGGCGATCACGTCCTTCGCGGGCGTCGTGCCGCGGCGCACCTCGGCGGGCGGACCGCTCGGCGCGACGAGCCCGCCGTTGATGGCGCCGAGCATCTCGCGGAAGAGCGCGGCCACGTTCGCCGGCATGCCGCCGGCGATGAACGCGGGCTCCGCGTATTCGAGCGGCGCGAACGCGGGCGTCACCTCGCGGCCGAGTTGCTCCGAGAAGACCCGCGCGACCTCCTCCTGCGACAGCTCCGCCGGCCCGAACAGGTCGACGATGCGCATCCCGCGCGCCGGATCGAGCAGGAGCGCCGCGGCGGTGCGGCCGATATCGGCCGACGCGACCATGGCGATCGGGCGGTTGGGAGAGAGGAACGTGGGATAGACGCCCTTCGTCGTCACCTCGCCGAGCACCTGCCCCAGGTTCTCGACGAAGTAGGCGGCGCGCAGGTACGTCACGTTCGGCGCCGCCGCTTCCAGTGCGCGCTCGAAGCGATGCAGCGTACGGATCGGGCCGGTGCCGTGCGCGTGCCCGGCGCCGAGTGACGAGAGCATCACCACGTGCGGCACGCCGCTCGCCTTCACGGCCGCGACGATCGCGTCGGCGACGACCGCCTGGTCGCGGAGCATGTCGTTCGAGCCGTACTGCGGCGGCACGAGCAGGTAGGCGCCCGCCGCGCCGCGCAGCGCGGCCGTGAGCGCGGCGGCATCGTCCAGCGAGGCGACCGCGACCTCGGCGCCCCGCGGGCGCCACGGCGCGCCCTTCGCTTCGTCGCGCACGATCACGCGCACCGCGTGACCCTGGGCGAGCAACGTTTCCGCGACCACCTTGCCGGTATGACCGGTGACTCCCGCGACGACGTACATGGACCACTCCCTCGAACGAGACCTGGGAACCGAATGCACCGCCGGACCCGCGGGCGGCATTTCGTCACAACTTTGGCTACAGATGCGGGCGCACGGGAGATGGATTCGGGGAATCTGCCGGCGGCCGGGCACGGCGGCCGCGGCCTCAGGGCACGCGGACCAGGCGGCTCGTTTCGCGGCGCCCGTCGCGCTCCAGGCGCGCGAAGTAGACGCCCTCCCCCACGCGGCCACCGCGCGCGTCGCGGCCGTCCCAGGCGAACGCGTGCGGGCCCGGCCCGAGCGGGCCGTCGGCCAGCGTCCGGACGCGCCGGCCGGCCAGGTCGATCACGTCCAGCCGCACCGGCGCCGGGCGAGCGAGCGAGAAGGCGAGCGAACAACTCGCCCGGAACGGATTCGGGGACGCGGCGAGCGCGGCGTCGCGCGGCACGACCGGCGGCGGCGGTCCGACGCCGTCGACCAGGTCGTCCAGCACGAGCTGCACGGGCACGCCGCGCGCGACGCGCTCGGCGATCAGCGTGGCGAACACCCAGAAGTCGACGCTCGTGTTCACCGCCGACGTGTCGGCGATCGTCCACGGGTACTCGGGATCGTCCGGTGGCGGCCACCAGCCGTACTGATCGGCGACGAAGCCGTCGTGTTCCAGCGTCGAGAAGAACGACATCACCGGCGCGAACTTCGCCGAGCCCTGCACGTCGAACAGCAGCGCGCAGTAGGCGGGTTCCACCGTCCACCCGCGCGTGTCGTAGTCGATCCCGCAGCCGCTCGCGCGGCTGTAGTAGTAGTTCGTGCAGCCGGGAACGCCCGGGCAAGGCTCTTCGTACGTGGACCGGCCGTCGTTGCCGACGCGGCCGTCGAGAAATGCGTTCATGCGCGAGAGGTAGCCGGGAATGCTCGGGTCCGGCACGTGCCGGCGAATGTGCACGAGCTCGGTCGCCATCCATCCCGTGTAGTGGATGTCGCGCGAGCCCCAGCACCAGTGCGGAAAGCTGCCGTCGGCGTTCTGGTAGGGCGCGAGCTGGGCGAGGATGTCGATCGTCTTCTGCCGCGCCTCCGGGTTCCCGGTGAGGAACCAGTCCTCCCCGGTTCCGAGAGCCACCATGAGGCCGCCGTTCAGGACGCACTGGTACGTCGGGATCGCGAGCATCTCGTCTTCGACGTCGGCGGCGGCCACGTAGAACCGCGCTTCGTTCGTGACCTCGTACGCCTCGAGCAGCGCGTAGGCGAGCATGCCGTCGAACGGCGAGTGCGAGCGGATGTCCGCGAGGCGGCCGATCATGAAATCGGCGTGATGCTCGATCTCGTGCCGCAGCCGCGGCCGCGGGTCGAGCCGATAGAGCTCGACGTAGCCGAGCAGCTGGCAGACCACCGTCTGCCGGATCTCCTCGGACGGGCTCACGCTGTAGCGCCAGTCCATGGTGACGCCGTCCACCTGGTAGAGCTGCAGGTAGCGGTCCATGCGGCGCAGGATCTCGGGGGTCGGATCGACCCAGCCGCCGTCCGCGGGCCTGGCATGCGCCCCGGCCGGCGCGAGCGAGGCGACGAACAGCACGGTCGCGGCCACACGCGCGATCGCGCGGTACCTCGCTGGCCATCCGCTCATGCACCCCCCCCGCGCGGCTCGCGTCCGCCGGCCTTCGGGCGCCGCCGCCGGCACCAAAGGTCCGCCCGCCGGGCGGTCGATGACAAGGCCGATTCCGCGCGTGGGCCCCGGGCGTGGCGCTGCGCCTCTCCGGCGCGACGCCGCCGCCGAGGCGGCGGCGTTGCGCGACGGCCTACCAGCCGCCGTGGAACACCTGCCGCCGGCGCGACTTCGGACCTTCCGCGAAGTGCGCCGCGACCCACGACGCGTCCGGCCACAGGTAGCCGCCCGAACTCTTCGCCGCCGCCGGCTTCTTCTTCCCCGTCTTCGCGGCCTTGGCCTTCTTCGCTTCGTCCTTGATCTTCTTCACGACGTAGCGCGAATAGAAGTGGTCGAAGAGCCGCATGAACTCGCCGAAGTAGATGTCCGCCACGCGCGCGTCCCCGCGGATCACGAGCATGTTCTCGTCGTTGCTCGTCTGCGAGGCGGGGCTGAAGTTGGCCGAGCCCGTGATCACCGTGGGATCGTCGCCGAGCGGGTCCACGAGCAGGAACTTGTCGTGGATGTAGAGGATGCCCTTCGTGTGCGCGAGCTTCTCGGCGAGGAACGTCGGCAGGTCGCCCTTGTCGAACTTCGCCCCGGCCGCGTAGACGACGTCCTTGTCGCGCGTGATGAGCTCGCGCTGCGCGAGGGCCTTGTCCGAGAGCACGTAGCGGAGCACCGCGTTGTCCTCCGCCAGGTACGGCTCGAACACCTTCGCGAGTCCGAACGCCAGCGTGAAGCACACCAGGTCCCGCGCCTCGGCCATGCGGTCGGCGTACCACTTGAGCGTCGCACCGTCGCGGGGGCTGAAGAGCGCCACGATCGAGTTCTCCGGCGTCCGGCCCGGCGGCGTCGGCGTCGCGGCGCCGTTCGCGCCCGTGAGCTTCGCGGTGCCGGGATCCGTGCGGCGGTCGCGCAGCGGCTTGCTCGCGGCCGCGCCCGGCGTCGCGTTGCAGAGCGCCGTCCAGTAGTCCAAGTAGCGGGCGGCGACGGCCGGGTCGTCGACCTGGTGCCCCACGTTGGAGTGCCCGAAGAGGCCGCCGTCGGAGAGGTTCGTGGAGCCGGTCCACACCGCGACCGGCTGGCCGCCGTGCAGCAGCACCACGAACTTGTTGTGCTTCTGCGCGCCGCCGGCCGCGCGCGGCGCGCAGACCGCGGTGAGCTTCGCGCGCCCGATCGCCGCGCGGTTCGGCTTGCCGTAGTTGGGCTCGTCGTAGAGCACCTGAACGTCGACGCCGCGCGCCTTCGCCTTGCGGAACTCCTCGTTGGCAGGCGCGTAGTGGAACTCGTAGAGCGCGCCACGCAGCGCCCAGCCCGGACCGCTCGCGCGCTGGACGAACGCCACCAGCGCCTCGAACAGGCCGCGCGAAAGCCACTGCATCTGCGGCGTGTCGGGATGCGTCGTGTCCGGAGTCGGGTTCGGGAACTGCCTCGCGTAGGCCTGCGAACCCGCCGCACCGCGGTTGAAGAACACCGAGTGCGGCGTGCCGTGCAGCGGTTCGGTCGTCACGCGCACGGCCACGGCGTTCGCGTCGTCGAGCGCGAGGTTCTTGGGTTCGCCGGTCGCGGGCACGACGCGGTATTCGTACGTGGTCGAGGGCTTCGCGGTGTAGTCGCCCCACTGGAACGACTGCACCGGGTGCTCGGAAGTGGGCACGGGCTGGCCCGCCGCCATGCCCTTGTCCTTGTCGGCGAAGCGCTTGATGCCGCGCAGGAAATAGCGCTCGCGCACGTTCGCGCCGTCGAACTCGGTGCGTTCGATCGCGAACCCGAGCAGCTTCGTGGTGTCGTAGTCACGCAGGTCCCACGCCAGCACGACGACATGGTTCCCCGAAATCGCCCGCACCGAGAGCCGGGTACCCGAAACCTTCTCGCGCATGATCGCACCTCCGGTCGAGGTCGCCCGCGGCGCCGGGGCGCGCGGTGCGGCCGAGGGGGACTCGTCCGGTGCCGGACCGCAGCGGACGGTAGCGCCGCGCGCGGGCCGACCGCCAGAGCGAATCGCGCTCAGGCGCCTGCGCGCTTGAGCCGGGCGCGGGCGATCCGCACGACCGGAACGACGAGCAGGATCGCGAGCAGGGCGAAACCCGGGCTCACGAGCGAGAGCGGAATGGAGACCGCGAACATGACCGGCTGCACGGTGGCGCGCAGCAGCACCAGCCCGACGGTGCTCTTCGGCAGGTCCGGAGCGACGAGCCGGTGCCCCGACGTGGCGTACAGCCAGAGACCGACCTGGAGCGCCCCGGCGACCGTCAGCGCCGCCGAGTAGAACACGAGTGCGGGCGCGAAATGCCGGAACGATCCGAGGAGCGCCACGGGGAACGGCAGGAACGCGATGCAGAGCAGGAGCGCGAGGTTGATGAACACGAGCACGTCGTTCCACTGCCGGATGTAGCGGAACATCAGGTGGTGCACGTACCAGTAGTAGCCGATCACGCCGAAGCTGAGGAAGAACGCGAAGTAGTGCGGCAGCAGCCCGCCCAGTGCGGCGCCCAGTTCGGCGGCCGTGTGGATCGTCTCGCGCTCCGGCACCTTGATCTCGAGCACGAGCAGCGTGATCGCGATCGCGAACACGGCATCGCTGAAGAACAGCAGCCGCTCGAGCTCGATGCCGGTCGCCTTCGGGGAATGCAGGTCCGAACCGCTCATGCCGCCCTCCGGTGGGGCGCCGGGCAGCCCGGCGCGGATCGCGGCATCCTGCCCGTTCGAGCGCCGCCCGGCAATCCCCACCGAAACGCAGTGCCCGGCGGCCGCAGGGCCGCCGGGCACGTCCGCGAGACGGGGGTTCAGGCGCGGACGATCGCCCCCGTGAGCATGTTCCACTTGTAGTGCCACGTACCGTTCACGACCACGTCGGGCTGCGAGGTGCCGTTGTAGGTCACGGTGACCTGCGCGGCCAGGTGCGCCTCGACGTCGGTCACGCTGTTGCTGCGCAGCCGGTCGGCGTTGACCGTCAGCGTCATCGTGCCCGAGAGCGGCCACGCGCCGGTGCCGAGCGTGCTCTTGAGCAGCTTGACGTCGGCGGTGGAAAGCAGGCTGCGCCAGTAGAACCAGCGCATGCGCGCGCCGTCGAGCGAGCGGAAGCGATTGACCAGCGTGTCGAGCGCGGCGCCGTTGACGGTGAGCGTGTCCTGAAGCGGCGAGATCCCGCGGATCGACGTCGACGCCGATCGGCCCACGGTCAGGGTGTCGCGGGGCGTCTCGGCCGTGCCCCACACGCGCGACGTCCACACCATCTGCACCGCGGTCGGGCCGTAGCCGGCGAGCACGTTGCCCTGGGCGTCGTAGAACTCGCGCGACGCCGAGACGTTGAGCGTGCCGTGCGTGAACGTGGTGTCCCACTGCGCGGCCTGGGCCGAAGCCCACTGCGGCGACACGGGCGCCGTCGCGGAGGCCGTCGCGGCCACCGTCGCCGCGCCGCCGACGTCGAGCGCCGCGTTGTCGAGAGTGGCCGCCGACTGGAGCGCGATGTCATCCGCGGTGGCCTGGTCCATGGAGTTCGAGCTGGCGGTCGAGCGCGTGCTCTGGCCGCAGCCGGTCGCGGCAAGTACGAGCAGCACCGTGCCGGCGAGCAGGAGTCGATGCAGGGGCGAGGTCTTCATGATGGGGGCTCCGGTCGTTCGAGGTCTCACCAGCAAGGGGTCCGACGCCCGTGACACGGCGCAAGCCACGTGCCCTGCGCCGCGGTCTCGGAATCCCAACGGGTTACGTCCGTGGTGATCGGCCGGCGGGGTTCCTCGGCGCACGCCCGCGTGCACTCGCCCCGCGCAGGTGCCCTCCCGGGGACACGCTGCCGGAGAAAGCCCGGGCCGCGCGCCAGTCCGGCAACAGCCCCACGGCAAAGTGCACGGTTCGCCGAAGAATCGTCGGCATTTCGGCCATGCCGGGCCTTTCGGACCGTTGCGCCCGCATTCTCCCGCGCGACAAATTCGCTGAGCTTGGTGAAGACCATCACGGCTTCGCCGCGGCGAAGCCTTGCCTCGCCCGCCGGCCTCGTTCGAGGCCGGCACCGTCACCCCGAAATCCCGGGAGTCATCCCATGAGCACGTCCCTGTCACCCCAGGCGCCGGCCACACCGCCCGCCGGGCTCTTCTCGGCGCGCACGCAGAAGCTCGGCACCGAGAACGCGTTCAAGATCGGTCCCTACATCCGCGCCGTCGAAGAGGCCGGGCACAAGGTCGTGAAGTGCAACCTCGGCGAGCCGGACTTCCCGCTCGCGAAGCACATCGCGGACGAGGTCAAGCGCTGCATCGACGCCGACCAGACGCACTACGTGGACCCGCAGGGCATCCTGCCGCTGCGCGAGGCGATCGCGAAGAGCATGGGCGAGCGCCGCGGGCTGCCGATCACGCCGGATCGCGTGGTCGTGTTCCCGGGCGCCAAGCCGCCGATCGGGCTCTGCGAGCAGACCTACTGCAACGAGGGCGACGAAGTCGTCTACCCGAGCCCGGGCTTCCCGATCTACGAGTCGTTCACGCTCTACGTGGGCGCCAAGCCGGTGCCGCTGCAGCTGAAGGAAGAGCAGGGCTTCAGCTTCACGGCGGCCGAGCTCGAGCCGCTGCTCACGCCGCGCACCAAACTCGTGATCCTCAACTTCCCCTCGAACCCCACGGGCGGCGTCGCGACGCGCGAGCAGCTCGAGGGCATCGCCGAGGTGATCCGGCGCAAGGCGCCCCAGGCGCGCGTCTACTCGGACGAGGTCTACGAGGACATCCTCTTCGACGGCAACACGCACCTCTCGATCGCGTCGCTGACCGGCATGGCCGAGCGCACCGTGATCGTGGGCGGCGTGTCCAAGTCGTACGCGTGGACCGGCGGCCGCGTGGGCTGGGCCGTCTTCCCCACGGTCGAAGAGGCGCAGATCTTCAAGAACCTCAACATCAACTACTTCTCCTGCATCCCGGCATACAACCAGATGGGCGCCAAGATGGCGCTGGAATCGCCCGAGAGCCCGCGCGTGATCGCCGAGATGGGCCGCTCGTTCCAGGCCCGCCGCGACTTCATGGTCGCGGGGCTGAACGCGATTCCCGGCGTGAAGTGCCAGAATCCCGGCGGCGCGTTCTACCTGTTCCCCAACATCGGCGGCATCTGCGAATCGATCGGCGCGGTCGAAGCGTGGCAGAAGCTCTCGCCCGCCGACCGTGACCGCACCAGCCCGGCGACGCTGTTCCAGATGTTCCTGCTCTGGAAGAACTTCGTCGCGACCATGGACCGCCGCTCGTTCGGGCGCCTCGGCTCGGACGGCCAGCACTACCTGCGGCTCTCGATCGCGACCGGCATGGACGACCTCAAGCTCGGCCTCGAGCGGATCCGCAAGGCGGCCGCGGACAAGGACGGCTTCCGCGCGTTCGTCCAGGAAGGAGAACACCTGTGGTGACCGGAACGCTTCCCACTCCCGGCAAGGCGCTCGCCTTCGGCGCGCGGCGCGGCACCTACCTGAATGCGCAGGAGCTGCTCGCGCGCGACGGGTCGCCGCTCGACGCGGCCACGGTCGAGAACCTCGAGACGTTCGACCGGATCTACCGCACGGTCGTGACGCTCATGTTCAACTACGTGCCGCTCTCCGGGCATCCGGGCGGCTCGATCTCGTCGGGCCGGTTCGTGCAGTCGCTGCTGTTCGGCGGCCTCGACGTGGACCTCGCCCGCCCCGAGCGGCAGGACGCGGACATCGTGTCCTACGCCGCCGGCCACAAGGCGCTCGGCCTGTACGCGCTGTGGGCGCTGCGCAACGAGGTGGCGCGCATCGCGGCGCCGGAGCTGCTCGCGAAGAACGTCGCACAGCAGCTGCGGCTCGAGGACCTGCTCGGCTTCCGCCGCAACCCCGTCACCGCGACGCCGAAGTTCAAGGCGTTCGCCGCCAAGGCGCTCGACGGGCATCCGACGCCGTCGACGCCGTTCGTGCGGCTCTCGACCGGCGCCTCGGGCGTCGGGCTGCCGGCCTCGCTCGGGCTCGCGTGGGGCGCCGCCGATCTCTACGGCGCCGATGCGCCGCGCGTGCACGTCGTCGAGGGCGAGGGCGGGCTCACGCCCGGCCGCGTCGCCGAGGCGATGGCCGCGGCGGGCACCGGCTCGCTCGGCAACGCGATCCTGCACGTGGACTGGAACCAGGCCTCCATCGACTCCAACCGCGTCTGCCGCGACGGCGACCAGCCGGGCGACTACGTGCAGTGGAATCCGATGGAGCTCGCGTGGATGCACGACTGGAACGTGATCGAGGTGCCGGACGGCTTCGACTGGCACCAGATCGCGGTCGCGCAGAAGACCGCGCTCGCGCTCGACAACGGCCAGCCCACGGCGATCGTCTACCGCACGGTGAAGGGCTGGACGTACGGCATCGAGGGCCGCGGCTCGCACGGCGCCGGCCACCCGCTCTGCTCACCCGCGTTCCACGAGGCGGTGAACCGCATCGCGGGCGAGGGCCTCGTCGTGCTGCCGACGTGCGACGCCGCGTCGCCGCGCTGCGCGGCCGGCGGCAAGGCCGACGAGATCGAGTCCTGCTACTGGAACGCGCTGCTGTCGGTGCGCTCGGCGCTCGAGAGCAAGCGGCCGGTGATGGACGCGCTGGCCGGCAAGCTGCGCGCCTCGCGCGAGCGGCTCGAGAAGCGCGCCCGCACCGTGCGCCCGGACGCGCCGAAGCTCGAACGCGCCTACGACGCCGCGGCGAAGGCGGGCACGAACACGCCGGCCGAACTGCAGCTCAAGGCCGGAAGCAAGTCGACGCTGCGTGACGCACTCGGCGCGACGCTGCTCTGGTACAACCAGGCGAGCCAGGGCGCGTTCGTCGTCGCCGCGGCCGACCTGCTGGGCTCGACGAGCATCAGCAAGGCCGTCGACGGCTTCCCGGCGGGTTTCTGGAACCGGCGCGGCAACCCGCTCTCGCGCACGCTGTCGATCGGCGGCATCTGCGAGGATGCGATGGTCGCGCAGCTCGCGGGCATCGCCGCGTTCGGCGGACACGTCGGCGCGGGCTCGTCGTACGGCGCGTTCCTCGCGCCGCTCGGCCACATCGCGGCGCGCCTGCACGCGATCGGCCAGTGGTCGCGGAAGATGGTGGACGGCTCGTCCTACCGGCCGGTGGTGCTCGTGTGCGCGCATGCGGGCCTCAAGACCGGCGAGGACGGCCCGACGCACGCCGATCCGCAGCCGCTGCAGCTGCTGCAGGAGAACTTCCCGGCCGACACCATGATCACGCTCACGCCGTGGGATCCGCAGGAGCTGTTCCCGCTCTTCACCGCCGCGCTCGCGGCCCGGCCCGCGGTGATCGCGCCCTTCGTGACGCGGCCGCCGGAGACGGTGCTCGACCGCGCCGCGCTCGGCCTCGCGCCGGCGTCGGCGTCGGCGCAGGGCGTCTACAAGCTGCGCGCGGCGAAGGGCACGCCGCAGGGCGTAATCGTGCTGCAGGGCAGCGCGGTGACGTACGCATTCGTCGAGCAGGCGCTGCCGCTGATCGACGCCGAGGGGCTGCAGCTCGACGTCTACTGCGTCACGTCGGTGGAGTTGTTCGATCGCCTGCCCGCGGAGAAGCAGGAGGCGATCTTCCCCGAGTCCGCACGCCGGGTCGCGATGGGCATCACCGACTTCACGCGCCCGACGCTGGACCGCTGGATCCTCTCCGAGCGCGGCCGTGCGGCCTCGCTGCATCCGTTCGGCCACGGCCACTTCCTCGGCAGCGGCCAGGGCGCGATGGTGATCGCCGAAGCCGGGCTCGACGGCAAGGCGCAGTTCGAAGCGATCCGCCGCTACGTGAAGACCGCGTAGCGGACGAGTTTCACGCGAAACGACGCGGCGCCCGGGCGACCGGGCGCCGCGTTCGCGTTCGTGGCGCACGTGCCCACACGCGCCGCGTCGACTAGACTGCGCCGATGCTCCCGCGACCGTTCGTCCGCCGCGCGCTCGCCGCGCTCGCGCTCGCGACCGCGCTCGTCCCGCCCGCGCTCGCCGGGCCGGCGCCGCGCATCTTCCGCCCGCTCACCGCGGATCCGCGCGAGAACCAGTCGCGCTGGCGCCAGGCGCACTACACCGAGGACTGGCGCTACGGCACCGACATCACGGACTCGACGAGCCGGGGCGGCTGGGAACGCGACCGCGAGGGCAAGCGCTGGGACGTCGCGGGCGGCGAGACGCTGCGCTGGCGCGCGCTGCGCTCGCTGCTCGGCTGGCGTGGGCCGTGGGTGCGCTACCAGCTCGGGATTCCGGTGAGCGTGTTCGCGCTGTTCGACGGCACCGCGTCCGAGGTGAACGTCGACTACCAGTTCGGCGGCAGCCTCGACGTGCTCTGGCGCGGCGATTGGAGCGACGAGCAGGGCCTCGGCGACTTCTCGCGCACGGTCGTCACCTCGCGCACGGTGCTGTTCCACCGCAGCTCGCACCTGGGCGACGAGTACCTCGCCAACTCGTGGTTCGGCCGCAACCGCGGCTGGGCCGAAGGCGCGACGCCGGTGATGCTGCACCCTCCGGTCAAGCGCTTCGACCTCTCCTACGAAGCGCTGCGGAACGTGGTCTCGGTCGAGCACGCGCTGCCCGGCCGCGCGCTCGCCGGCCAGACGCTGCGCGCCTACGGCGGCGTCGAACTGCGGATCGTGGAGCCCTCGTGGCTGCCGATCGGCGGCCTGCGCCCGAGCCAGATGACATCGCCGGTGTGGCAGGTGGGCGGCGAATGGCGCTCCTCCGGCGCGCGCGCGGACGTGGGGCACACGCCGCTCGATCGCGTGGTCGGCTGGTTCATGCGCACGCCCGAGTACGGGGGCGAATGGTTCGGCGCGGTGGACCTCGCGCTCGCGAAGCCGTTCGACTTCGCCGCGGGCGACGATCCGACCGGCGCGGGCGAGGTGTGGACGCCGCGGCTCTGGACCGACGCGCGCTACGGGCACGAGTTCCGGCACTACGCCGGCACGTGGCACGCGATGGCCGGCGTCACCGTGACGCCCAGGCGGCTGCGCGGCGGCCCGGACGGCCAGCGCCTCGCGCCGGAGGCCGTCGTCGCGTTGGAATGGCAGCGCGGCTACGCCACCGAGGGCCAGCTGATCGACCAGCGGCTCCGCTACCGCCCGCGCGGCTACATCCTGCCGACCGTCACGATCCACTTCTGAGCCGTTGTGCTCCGGAGATTGCTGGCGGCTCGAGCGCAAGCCATTGACGGTCAACGGGATCGGGATGTTACGGCCGCCCGGCGCCCGCGAACGGCCGATCCCGCGTCGTGCGAAGGCGATCCCCCGCGCCGCCCCGCAATCTCCCGAGCACGACCCATCTCCCGCCGGAGACGCTTCGTTTTCCCCTTCGCCTCGTGGGGACGAAACTCCCATCATCCGGGGCGTAATGCCCCATGAACCGCCCGCCTCAGTGGGCGGCGTCGCATGGACCCACCGCGGCCCGACGGGCCGCTCCAGGATGAGGGGACCGCAATGCTCCAGATCGACACCGGCAACACCGGCTTCATGCTGCTCTGTTCGAGCCTCGTGATGCTGATGACGCCCGGGCTCGCGTTCTTCTATGGCGGCCTCGTCGGCCGCAAGAACGTGCTCGCGATCATGATCCAGAGTTTCGTCTCGATGGGCTGGACGACCGTGCTGTGGTGGGCGTTCGGTTTCTCGATGTGCTTCTCGGGCGACATGCAGCACCACACCGACTTCCTCGGACTGTCCGGCAACCTCGACTGGGCCTTCCTGCGCAACGTGACGCTCACGGCGCCGTCGCCCAACGAGACGATCCCGATGATCGTCTTCTGCGCCTACCAGATGATGTTCGCGATCATCACGCCGGCGCTCATCACCGGCGCGTTCACGAACCGCGTGACGTTCAAGGCGTACATGCTGTTCCTCACCGGCTGGCTCGTGTTCGTCTACTTCCCGTTCGTGCACATGGTCTGGGGCGGCGGCCTGCTCGCGCAGTGGGGCGTCAAGGACTTCGCCGGCGGCATCGTGGTGCACAACATCGCCGGCATGGCCGCGCTCGCGTCGGTGCTGTACGTCGGCAAGCGCCGCGTGATCGACCGCGGCCCGCACAGCATCCCGCTCGTCGCGCTGGGCACGGGCCTGCTGTGGTTCGGCTGGTACGGGTTCAACGCCGGCAGCGAGTTCCGCGTCGACTCGGTGACCGCGATCGCGTTCCTCAACACCGACATCGCCGCGTCGTTCGCGGCCATGGCGTGGCTGCTGCTGGCGTGGGCGCTCGAGCGCAAGCCCAAGATCCTCGGCCTGCTGACCGGCGCCGTCGCCGGACTCGCCACCATCACGCCGGCCGCCGGGTACGTCTCGCCGATGGTCGCCGCGCTGATCGGCGTGATCGCCGGGCTCGTCTGCTACGGCGCTGTCTCGCTCAAGAACAGGCTGAAGCTCGACGACGCGCTCGACGTCTGGGGCGTGCACGGCGTCGGCGGCTTCATCGGCATCCTCCTGCTCGGCATCTTCGCGAGCACGGCGTGGAACCCGGCGTCCTCGGGCGGCGTCGACGGGCTGCTGGCGGGCAACCCGGCGTTCTTCTTCGCCCAGTGCGTGGCAGTGGTCTTCTCGTCGGTGTGGGCGTTCGCGCTCACGCTGCTCATGCTCTGGCTCATCAACCTGGTGACGCCGGTCCGCGTGCCCGAGGCCGAGGAAGTCACCGGGCTCGACGAGTCGCTGCACGGCGAGCAGGCGTACCGCGCCGCCCTCGGGCGGCGCGCCGCGTCCGTTCGTGACGCCGGGCGCTACGCGTCCTCGCCCGCGTCTTCGCCCATCGCGCGCAGCTTCTCGCGCAGCGTCTTGCGGTCGATCCCGAGGATCTCGGCGGCGCGCCCCTTGCGGCCCTCGGCGTAGCCGAGCATCGCGCGGATGTGCTCCGCCTCCACGTCGGCGAGCGTGCGCGCGAGCGGCTCGCCGGGCGCGCGCGCGATGCGTCCCGGCAGGTGCGCGAGCGCGATCGCCGCGCCGCGCGCCGCGAGCGCCGCTTCGAGCACGGCGTCGCGCAGCTCGGGCACGTTGCCGGGCCACGGGTACGCGCGCAGCGCCGCGAGCGCTTCGGGCTCGAGGCCCGCGGCCGACGAGCCGAGCCGGCCTTCGAGCCGCGACAGGAAGAGCCGGGCGAGCTGCTCGACGTCCTCACCCCGCTCGCGCAGCGGCGGCAGCGCCGCCGCGGTGGGCGCGAGCTTCGCGTGCAGGTCGCCGCGCACGACGCCGAGCGAGACCAGCCGCTCGAGCCGCTCGCCCGCGCACAGGAACACCGCCCCCGGACCTTCGACCAGCTCGGAGATGCGTGCGAGCGCGTCCGGCCCGGCCCACTCGAGTTCGTGCAGGCAGAGCGCGCCGTCGGCACCCGGAAGATCGCGGCCGAGCGCGAGCACGTCGCGCGCCCCGGCGCGGACGATGCGGTCCGGCGAAACGCCCCGCGCCCGCGCCACGGCGTGCGCCGCGGTGGAGCGGCCGGTGCCCGGCTCGCCGACGAGGAGCAGCGCCCCACGGCCCGTCGCCGCGCGCTCGAGCGCCTCGAAGGCGCGCCGCATCCCCGCGCTGCGGCCCGCGAGGCCGAAGCGCAGGCCGTCCGGCCGCTCGGCGCGCGAGGCCCGCAGGCGCGCGAGCGCGCGCCGCACGGCGCCGAGGAGCTCGTCCTGCGTGAACGGCTTGGCGAGGTACTCCTGCGCGCCGCTCTTCACCGCCTCGACCGCGCCCTCGATCGTGGCGTAGCCGGTGATCATCATGATCTCGCACTCGGGATGCCGCTCGCGCACCTCACGCAGCAGCTCCATGCCGGAGACGCCGGGCATCTTGAGGTCGGTCACGACGAGTTCGTAGCGATGCGTGGCCAGTCGCTCGAGCGCGGCGACGGCGCCGCCCACGGGTGTCACGGCGTATCCGGCACCCGCCAGGATGCGGCCGACGAACTCCAGCGTCTCGCGCGAGTCGTCGACGAGCAGGATGCGCTCGCGTTCCACGGTCTTCATGACGGTACCCCCGGAAGTTGCAGCTCGAAGCGCGTGCCGTGGCCCGGCCGGCTGCTCGCGCGAATGGTACCGCCGTGCGCGGTCACGATGCCGTGCACGACGGAGAGGCCGAGGCCGGTGCCCTGGCCCACGTCCTTGGTCGTGAAGAAGGGATCGAACGCCCGCCGCAGCGTATCCTCGTCCATGCCCGTGCCGGTGTCCTCGACGACGACCGCGACGCCGTCCCCCGCGCGCGTCGCGCGCAGCGCGAGCTGGCCGCCGGCGGGCATCGCCTGCGCGGCGTTGACGCAGAGGTTGACGAACACCTGCTGCAGCTGGCCCGAATCGCCCGTCACCATCGGCAGGTCGGCGGCGATCTCGGTGTGCACCTGCACGTGCGAGCGGCGGATGCGCGCGCCCACCAGCGACAGCGCCTCGCGCAGCACCGGCTCGATCCGCAGCGGCTTGCGCTCCGCGGCGTGCTGGCGCGCGAAAACGAGCAGCTGGCGCACGATCTCGCGGCCACGCAGGCTCGCGCGAATGATGCGCTCGAGGTCGCGTGCCGTCTGGTCGGGCAGCCCGAAGCTGTCGCGGATCAGCTCGGAGTAGCCGAGGATCGCCCCGAGCGGTTCGTTGAGCTCGTGCGCGACGCCCGCGGCGAGCTGGCCGATCGTCGACATGCGGTCGGCGTGGCGCAGCCGCTCGGCCAGGGCCGAGCGCTCGACCTCGCCCTCGCGGCGCTCGACGCCGAGGCCGACCTGACGCGCGATCTCGTCGATCAGGCTGCGCTCCTCGTGCAGGAACGGGCCCTCGTCCATCGGCGCGTGCTCGCCGTCGTAGAAGACCTCGACGCGGCCCCGCTCGTGCCCGGCGACCGCGATCGCGGCCGCCTGGCAGGCCGCGCCCCCGCGAAAGCCCGGCGAATCGAACGCGCGCCCGTCGAGAGTGATGCGCGCCGACGTCGCGGCCGGGTACTGCCACGCCGGCGGCAACAGCAGGACGATCGCCGCGAGTTCCTCGTCGAGCGTGCGGTCCGCGCGCGACTGGACCTGCGCGATGCCATAGAGGCACGTCAGTTCCTTGACGCGCTCCTGCAGCGCCCAGGCGATGCGGGCCGGATCCGCCGCGGGCGCGGCGACCGGCGCGAGCGGGTGGGGCTCGGGAACCATGTCGCCGGGATCATATCAGCGGCGCGAACGCCCCGCGCGCGCGTGCCCCGGAGGGGTCAGCCCGCGGCTTCGAGCGCTTCGAGCGCGAGCGCGAGCGCGTGGAAGTCGGCGGTGTTCGCCTCGTCCATCATGTCGCGCACGCGCGGGCGGATGCCCCGCTCGCCCCGGCGCGCGAGCAGCAGCGCGGCGTACGCCCGGTCGCTCGTGCCGCGCACGAGGTCCTCATGCACGAAGAACGTCTCCGGTTCGCCGAACAGGTGGAACAGCTCGCGCACGCCGGGTTCGGCCTCGCGCGGCTCGAACCCACCCGCGAGCACCTCGTGCAGCAGCGGCACGACGAACGGCGACTCGACGTCGGCGAGCAGCTCCAGCGTCTCGGTGCGGTTGCGCGGCACCGGGTGCTCCAGGGCCCAGCGCGCCACCTCCGGCAGGCGCCGAGCGGCCACTGCCGGCGGGATCTTCTCGACGCCGCGCGCGTGCACGAGCCAGCGCGCGACGCCCTCGAGCCCGACCGGCTCGTGGCGCACGCGATCGATCGCGCGCGCGAGCACCTCGGCCGGGAACGCGGTGCGCAGGTAGGGCTCCACGAGCCGGTCGAGCGGCAGCCCCACGTGCCACTCGGGCGGAGCGGCGCCCAGCACGCGCAGGCAGGCGACGGCGCGTTCGAGCGGATCGGGCAGCAGGCCTTCGAGCGCCGTCTCGCGCGCCGCGCCGTGCTCGGCGCTCCACAGCCACTCGGGCGCGCTGGCCGGCAGCACCGCTGCCTGGCCGGCCACGACGCGATCCCAGAGCGCCGCGCGACGGCGCGCGAGCTCTTCGGGCGGGAGCGAATCGCGGCCTTCGATGCTCATGAACGGCCCTCCGGGGACGGGACACCGCGCGCCACGCGCGCTCGTTTCGACGGCATCCACTCTAATCGATGCGCTTCGCGGCCGCGCGACGCGAGGCGATCCCCCCGCCGCACGCCGCGGTGGCGAGGGCCTTCCGGACCGCGGTTTTCGCGGCTGCGACGCAGCTTGCCGAATCCGCTTGCGTTCGGGCCGCCGCTGGCCGATACTTCTCTTGCTTCGGTTGTCGCAGTGCGCATGTGCGTTTCTTGCCGCCGGAAAGCAATCCGGCGGTTTTTTCATGCGCGCTCGGACCCGAAGGGTCGGCCAAAGTGGCCGGCATCGCTCCCCCCGGAGCGACGATCATCACGGGGGTTTCGACCCCAAGTTTCAGGAGTGGTTCAGTGGCTACTGGCAATGTGAAGTGGTTCAACGAGGCGAAGGGTTTCGGCTTCATCTCCCAGCAGGGTGGCGAGGACGTGTTCGTGCACTACTCGGCCATCACGGGCGAAGGCTTCAAGACGCTCGCCGAGGGTGAGGCCGTGGAGTTCGACGTCGTGCGCGGCCCGAAGGGCCTGCAGGCTTCGAACGTTCGTCGGGCCTGATTCGCCCGAAGTACCGCTTCACGTCGAAGGGCGGCGCTCACGCGCCGCCCTCGTCGTTTTCCGGCGGAGGCCGCTCCCGCCCCGCGTCAGAGATCGAGCACCACGCGGCAGCGGCAGTGCCCCGGGGCGAGCTCCAGTTCGAGCCCGTGGTGCGAGACGGCCTTCACCTCGCGCAGGAACGTGACCACGCTCCGCTCGCGCGGCACGCCGCGCAGCGCGGCCGCGAGCCGGGTCGGCGACCAGGCCTGCACCTCGACGTGTGTCCAGACCGCGTTCGCGAGCTCGCCCGCGAGCAGCGCACGGTTGAGCCACTCGACCAGCAGGTCCGCGGCGTCGGCGCCGGAGGCCTCGACCGCGGCCCCGAGCGTGGGCGCCACGGTGGGGCATTCGGCGACCTGCGCGAGCACCGCTTCGGCAGCGAGCGCGTAGAGCCGTTCGGGCGTGGCGGCGCGCACCTCGAGCCCCAGGTCGGCGGTGTGGTCGAACGTCTCCCAGCCCTCGTGCATGGGCGCAGCATCGCACACCGCAAGCGCCGTCACAGCAGCCCGCGCGCACGGAAACTCACGAGCCCGCGCGTGCCCACGATGACGTGGTCCAGCACCCCGATCCCCACGAGGTCGCCCACTTCGACGAGCCGCCGCGTGATCGAGAGATCCTCCTCGCTCGGCTCGGGATCGCCGCTCGGGTGGTTGTGCACGAGCACCACGCTCGCGGCCGAGTGCAGGATCGCGGGCAGGAACACCTCGCGCGGGTGCACGATGCTGGCGTTGAGGCTGCCGATCGAGATCACGTCCCGCCGCTGCATCTCGTGACGCGCGTTGAGCAGCAGCACGAGGAAGTGCTCGCGCCGCGCCCGCAGCAGGTCGCGCACGTGCGGCAGCACGTCGTCCGGCCCGCGGATCGGCCGCCCGCCCGCGGGGCACTCGGCCGCCCGGCGGCCGAGCTCGAACGCGGCGCACATCGCGGCCGCGCGCGCGGGCCCGACCCCGGCCACGCGCAGCCAGCGCGCGAGCGGCCACTCGGCCAGCTCGGCGGCCCGGTGCCGCGCGAGCGCGCGCCCGGTCCGGACCGCGCTGCGGCCCGCCACGCCGGAGCCGAGCAGCAGCGCGTAGAGCTCCGCCTCCGCGAGGGCGGCGGCGCCGCGCTGGGCCAGCTTCTCGCGCGGCCGCATCGCCCGGAGCGCGCCGGGTGAACGCGCGTCGTCGCCTTCGGGCGAGGCGCGGGCGGGCAGGAAGGCCTCGGGATCGCCGGCGGAATCGCTTGAACGAGTCATGACGTCGGCTCGCGGGGGCGCGTGGAGAGTGCGTTCGGGGCCTTTCGCGCGGAGCGGATCTCGGCCATAATCTTCGCCTCGTTTTCCGTCCGGCCACCTGTCCGCGGCGGCCGTTCCGGTCCGGCTCCGTCCCGAGGTCCATGCATGCGTCGTGCCCCGATCGTTCTCGTGCTGCTCCTCACCCTGCTGACTTTCTCCGCGGTCCGGACGGCCCGCGCCGCCGGCCCCGTCACCCGCATCAACGGAGTCGGCCTGATCGATTACACCCGCAAGCCCGAGTTCAAGGTCGGCGACTACGTGAAGTACGACGTGATCATGACGAACCTCGACGGCGTCGCCACCGACCACTACACGATCACGCTGCTGATCGCCGGCCAGGAGATCTTCTGGGGCGAGCGCTGCTTCGACGTGGAGACGTGGACCGAGGACGCCAAGCGCCCGCGCGGCATGACGAACACGTTGATGTCGTACTCGATCTTCGAGGACAGCATCGGGGCCGAGCGCCGCGACCTCTACATGCGCAAGACCATCCTCGGCATCAACTCCGACGGCGGCGTCCAGGAAGTGCTCGTGCTCCCGAAGGCCACGGCGCTCACGAGCCGCACGTCGCTGCAGAAGCCGCACACCAGCGTGATCGACACGCTCGGCGCCGACACGGTGCACACCTCGATGGGCGTGCTGCCGACGCGCAAGCTCGTGATCCACGAGGGCTGGGGCAACACGGGCGGTTCGGGCGACAGCACGATCTACAAGGAGATCCGCCAGGACCGGACGCGCTGGCTCACCGACCAGGTGCCCATCACGCACTGCGCGAAGGAGCAGATGGACGCGCTGCAGACGATGAAGGCGTGGCTGATCGGGCGCTCGCGCGAGGCCGCACCGGCGACGCCGCTCGAAGGCGGCACGGTGAGCGCGCGGCTGATCGAGTACGGGCACGGGCTCCAGGCGAAGCTGCTGCCGGCGGAGCGGCGCAAGTCGTTCGAGCAGCTCGCGGCCGAAGCGTCGCCGAAACGTGCCGCCGGCACCACGCGGCGTCCGGCCACGGGCACGGCGCCGAAGCGCTGAGCTACTCGAACAGGCCCCGGGCGTAGCTCTCGGGGTCGAACGGCTCCCAGTCGTCGAGGCCTTCGCCGAGCCCCACGAGGCTCACGGGGACCTCGAGCTGGTCGGCGATCGCGAGCACGGCGCCGCCGCGGGACGTGCCGTCGAGCTTGGTCACCGCGAGGCTCGTGACCGGCACCGCCTTGCCGAACTCGCGCGCCTGCGCGAGCGCGTTCAGGCCCTGCGTGCCGTCGAGCACCAGCAGCACGTGGTGCGGCGCGCCGGGCACGAGCCGGGCGCAGACGCGCCCGATCTTCTCGAGCTCCGCCATCAGGTTCTGCTTGGTGTGCAGCCGGCCGGCGGTGTCGACGAGCACGACGTGCGCGCCGCGCGCCTTGGCCGCCTCGATCCCGTCGTGCACCACGGCGGCCGGATCGCCGCCGTCGCGCGCGCGCACGATCTCCACCCCCGCGCGCTCGGCCCACACGACGAGCTGGTCCGACGCCGCGGCGCGGAACGTGTCCGCTGCGACGAGCAGCGCGGGGTGACCGTCGCGCGTGAAGCGCGCGGCGAGCTTGCCTGCGAATGTGGTCTTGCCGGCGCCGTTCACGCCCACGATCAGCACGACCCAGGGCCGCTGCCCCTCGCCGGGCGCGAAGCGCGCCGGCTCGCCGCGGCCGCGCAGCATCTCGGCGGCCGCGCGCTCCAGGGCGCCGCGCAGGTCCAGCTCGCGCTCGGAGCCCATGAGCTTCTTCGCGCGCGCGATCAGGCGGTCGGTGGTGTCCGGCCCCACGTCGGCGCCCAGCAGCGCCTCCTCCAGCGATTCGAGCGTCGCGGCGTCGATCGGGCCTGCGATGCCCAGCGCGGCGCCGACCGTGCCGACGATCGCGTCACGCGTGCGCTGCAGCCCGGCGCGGAACTTGTTCCAGAGGTTCATGGGATCGCGGGAAACCATTCGGCCCGCGCCCCGCGGAACGCGGGCGCGGGCCGGGAAGGAGGAATCAGCTCAGCGAGGGCGCCACGGCCTCGCGGCGCGACTCGTGACTCACGTCGACGCCGTCGAGGGCCACCGACACGAGCTTGGAGATGCCCAGCTCCTGCATGGTGACGCCGTAGATGCAGCCGGCCGCTTCCATCGTCTTCTTGTTGTGCGTGATGACGACGAACTGCGTCCGGTCGCCGAAGCGGCGGAGCATGTTGAGGAAGCGATCCACGTTCGCGTCGTCGAGCGGCGCGTCGACCTCGTCCAGGAGGCAGAACGGCGACGGCTTGACGAGGTAGATCGCGAACAGCAGCGCGATCGCGGTGAGCGCGCGCTCGCCGCTCGACATGAGCGAGATCGACTGCAGGTGCTTGCCGCGCGGCTTGGCGACGATCTCGACCTCGCACTCCATCGGATCCTCGCCCACCATGCGCAGCTCGCAGTCGCCACCCTCGAACAGCGTCTTGAAGATGTCCTTGAAGTTCTGCTGCACCTTGGCGAACGTCTCGCTGAAGAGCTGGCTCGCGGTGATGTTGATCTTCTCGATCGCCTCGAGCAGCTGCGCCTTGGCCTTGAGCAGGTCCTCGCGCTGCTGGGTGAGGAACGTGAACCGCTCCTTCTTGCGCGAGTACTCCTCGAGCGCCAGCAGGTTCACCGGGCCCAGGCCGCGCAGTCGCGTGCGCGACTCCTCGAGCCGGGCAGGCGCGGTCTCGGCGTCGACGCCCTCGGGCAGCGCGTGCGGCTCCCAGTTCGCCGGATCGATCTCGTACTCGGTGCGCAGCCGCTCGAACGTGCGGTCGAGGTCGGCCCGCGCCTGCACGCGATCCAGCTCGAGCATGTGCAGCCGCTCGCCGAGCTCGGTCTGCTCGAAGCGCTTGGCGCGCGCGGCCTCTTCGCCGGCGCCGACCTCCTCCTTGAGCGCGAGGAAGCGCTTCTGCAGCTCGACCACGCGGTCGCGCTGCTCGCCTTCGGACTGCATGAGCCCGGTGAGGCCCGCCGACAGGCCCGCGACCTCGGCCTCGATCTCGGCGATGCGGCCGCGGTGCTGGCCGGCCTCCTCGTCGCGGGCGCGGATGCCCGCCTCGAGCTCGCGCACGGTCTGCTCGGCGCGCGCCCACTGCGCCTCCCACTCGCCGGCCTCGCGCGAGAGCCGCAGCAGCGTCTCGCGCGACACCTGCGCGCGCGTGGCGACCTCGTCGCGGCGCATCTCCATGCCGCGCACCTCGAGATCGGCCTCGACCAGCTGCGCGCGGGCGGCGTCCAGCTGGGCCTGGAACTCGGCCAGCTCGGATTCGGCCTGCTCCAGCGAACGCGCGAGCGAATCCAGCTCGAGCGCGTGGTTCTCCATCTCGCGCGTGCGCTCCTCGGCCTCCTTGGCCGCGAAGCCCTTCTCGCGCTCGACGCCCGACAGCTCGCGCACCTGCGACTCGAGCGCGGTCTTGGACTCGTCGAGCATCCATCGCGACTGGTCGCGCTGCTCGATCGCGTTCGTGCGCGCGGCCTCGAGCGCCGTGCGCTCGTTCTGCGCGCCCTCGACCGCCAGCGAGAGCTCGGCCAGCCGGCCCGAGAGCTCGCGGATCTCCATCTCGCGGTGCAGCAGGCCGCCCTTGCTGGACGTCTGCCCGGCGCGGACGCGGCCGCGCTCCCAGACCTCGCCGTCCAGGCTCACGAACCGCATGCCGCCCATCGAGGCGTGCGCCAGCTCCGCCGCGACCTCGCGCGACTCGACCACGAACACCGTGCCGAGCAGGCGGTCGACGAGCGGGCGGAAGCGCTCCTCGCACTTGACCAGGTCCGACGCGCGCCCGAGCACGCCCGCGTGCTGCGGGCCGTCGATCCGCGGCGCGGAGGCGCCCAGCGCCGACAGGTCCACCAGCGTCGCGCGCCCGCTCTCGAGCCCGCGCAGCCGCGCGAGCGCCGGGTCGATCGCACCGCGATCCTCGACGAGCACGAACGCCGACGCCTCGCCGAGCGAGGCCTCCAGCGCGTCCAGGTACTGCGACGGCACTTCGAGCACGTTGGCGACCACGCCCAGCATGCCGGGCAGCTCGCCTTCGTGCGCGAGCAGGGCCTTCACGCCTTCCGAGACGCCGTCGAAGTTGCGCTTGAGCTCCATGAGCGTGCGCAGTCGCGAATCCGCCGCGGCCGCCTGCTGCCGCAGCTGCGAGAGCGCCTCGTCGGCCGCGACGATGCTGCCGTCCACGACGCGGATCGCGTCCTCGCTCGCCACCAGTTCGCCGCGGGCGGCCTCGACCGCCTCCTCGAGCTGGCCGCGCCGCTCGGCGCCGTCCACGAGCGCGCGCTCGAGATCGGCGACGCGTTCGAGCAGGTCACCGCGGCGCGTCTCCGCGTCCGCTCGGCGCTCGGTGAGCGACGCCTGGCGTTCGCGGATGCGCTCGCACGCGCCCTTCTTCTCGGCCTCGGTCGAAAACAGGTCGAGCGACAGCTGCTTGTGCGTCGCGGCCACCGTGCGCCGCTCGCGCAGCGCCATCTCGACTTCGTTGAGCGCGGCTTCGTTGGTCTCGGCCTCGACCTGGCTCGTCTCGAGCGCGGCACGCGTCTCGGCCAGCTTCGCCTGCGCTTCCTGCTCGCGCGCCTGCGTCTCGGCGAGGCGCTCGCGCATGCGCGTGGCCTCGTCGGCCGCCTCTTCGGCGCGGCGCAGCAGGCCGGTCGCGCGCTCGCGGAGCAGCACGACCTGGTGCTCGGCCGCGACGCGGGCCTCCTCGCGGTCCTTCAGGCCGCCCTGCGCGGTGGTCAGCTCGCGCTCGAGCTCGAGCAGCGCCAGCTTCTGGTCGTTGAGTCGCGCCTCGATCGTGTCGAGCTCGGTGGTGACGCCCTCGCGGCGGACCGCCTCCTCCTGCCACTCCTCGTGCGCCTTCGCTTCGCGGGCGCGCAGCGCCTCGATCGTCGCCGCCGACAGCGCCAGGTCGAGGTCGCGCACCTCGTCGCGCAGCCGCTGGTAGCGGCGCGCCTTGCCGACCTGGCGGGCGAGCGAGCGCAGTTCGCGCTCGATCTCGAACACGATGTCGTTCAGGCGCGTCAGGTCGCCCTCGGTCGCGTCGAGCTTGTTGAGCGCTTCCTTCTTGCGGGCCTTGTACTTGGTGATGCCCGACGCCTCCTCGAACAGGAACCGGCGATGGTTCGTGTTGTCCGAGAGGATGTTGTCGACCATCGTCCGCTCGATCACCGAGTAGGCGTGGCTGCCCATGCCGGTGTCGAAGAAGAGATCCTTGATGTCCTTGAGGCGGCAGGGCGTCTTGTTGAGGAAGTACTCCGACATGCCGGAGCGGAAGACGCGCCGCGAGACCGTGACCTCGCTGAACTCGGTGGGCAGGATGCCGCGGTCGTTCTTGAACGTGAGGTGGACCTCGGCCATGCCGAGCGGCTTGCGGGTCGGGCAGCCGTTGAAGATCACGTCCTCCATCGAGTCGCCGCGCAACTGCTTCGCGCTCTGCTCGCCGAGCACCCAGCGAATGGCATCGGACACATTCGTCTTGCCGCAGCCGTTGGGCCCGATGACGCCGGTGATGCCCTCGCCGAACCGAAGCTCGGTCTTGTCGCAGAACGACTTGAATCCCTGGATATCGAGCTTGTAGAGGAACATCCCTGCGCTCTCCACTGGTGTGCGGGAGGGGTCCGCGGAGCGACGGGCGACCGGCGGCACCTGCGGCGGAGCCGCGGGCCGGACGGGTCCTTCCGGTACGCTGGACCACTCTCGATCACCGTCCGCGGGAGTCGGCCCGCGAAAAGTGTCCGAGTTTCGAGACCTCGGTGTCGGTCTAAAGGTTGCGCGTGCGCTGTCTCTGGCGAACGCCCGAAGGCGTGACGCACCACGATCTTCCGCCGGAGATCGGGGGATCCCCTGCGTGTGGCGGCCGATCGGGTCGAAGCGTCTGGGACGTCCTGCCGTGACGCACTTTACGGGCCGCCGGGGGGCCGGTCAATCCATTCCGGCAGGCGGTTTCGCCCTCGCCCGCGCGGCCGTGGGGCCGGCTCAGGCCGGCGGGCCGTCCGGTTCCGGGGGCGCCGGCAGCACGAACCCGCACGGCTCCCACTCGACTTGGTCGAAGCCGGCCTCGACGAGCGCCCCGAGCAGCGGGTCGGCGTCCTCGAGCACGGTGCGCACGAGCACGAGCCGGCCGTCGACCAGCGCGACGTCGGCGAGCCAGCGCACCGGGGCGAAGTCGGCGGCGCAGGGCTCGAGGTCGGTGAGCGTGCGCTGGGCGACGCCGCCCTCCTTCCAGGCCGTCGCGACCGCCGCGACGAACGCGAGCAGCGCGCCCGTCGAGTGGCGCCCGATCGTGCGCTCCCACGACTCGGCCGGGTCGCTCGCCCACTCGCCGGTCATGGGTGCGCGGGCGTGCACGAAGAGCAGCTCGCCTTCCTGCACGGCGCCCGCACCGCCGTCCAGCACGCAGGCGGCCGGCAGGAGCACGCCGTCGAAGCCCGAATCCCGGAACGCCTTGAGCGCGCGCGGCAGCCGCATGCGCCCGAAGAGCGCCGCGCGGCGGGCCACCATCGCCCGCTCGCCCTCGTACCAGCCGTAGCCCGTGCGCAGTCCGTGCATGCGGTGCCCGGCGCCGGCCATGACGAGCCCGAGCATCGCGCGGCCCTCGTGCTCGAGCGGCCGCAGCTCCGGGAAGAACTCCGCGAGCGCGCGGCGCGACGCCTCCGAGAGGGGTACGACGCGCAACGGACCTGCGGCGGTGGTGACCGTGCGCGCCGCCGCGCTCACGACGCGAACGCCTTCGCGAGCGACGTCGCCACCATGCCGATCTCGGTCTCGGCGAGCGTGCGCGGGTCGAGCCGGAAACGGCCCGCGCGCACGGTGCCGATCACGGGCGGCTCGGCGGCGCGGGCGCGGCGCTCGAGCTCGGCTGCGGCGTGCGCGGGGTGCTCGAGCTCGACGACCGGGCCGGAGAGCTTCTGCAGCGGCAGCGCGCCGCCACCCACTTCACCGTGACCCGAAATGATCCGCGTGACCAGTCCCGGGATGCGCGCGGTCAGCTCGGCCGCGAGCCGCTCGGCGCGCTCGCCCAGCGCCTCGGGGCTCACGCGCAGCGCGGCGAGCGCGGGGATCCGCGCGGCGGCGCGTTCGGGATCGGCGTAGAGCGGCAGCGTGGCCTCCAGCGCGGCGAGCGCGAGCTTGTCCATGCGCAGCGCGCGCGCGAACGGGTCCTTGCGGATCCGCTCGACGAGCTTGCGGCGCCCGAGCACGAGCCCCGCCTGCCCGCCGCCCAGCAGCTTGTCACCCGAGAACGTGACCACGTCCGCGCCCGCGGCGAGCGCCTCGGCGACCGTCGGCTCGTGTTCGAGGCCGAACGCGGCGAGGTCCACGAGCGCGCCGCTGCCCAGGTCCTCGATCAGCGGCAGCTTCTTCTTCCGCGCCAGCGCGGCCAGCTCGCGCATCTCGGGGCGCGCGGTGAAGCCCTCGAGCCGGAAGTTGCTGCGGTGCACGCGCAGGATCGCGGCGACGTCGTCGTGCTTCGCGAGCGCCCGTTCGTAGTCGCGCAGGTGCGTGCGGTTGGTGGTGCCCACCTCGACGAGCCGCGCACCGCTCTTCTCCATGATGTCGGGCACGCGGAACGAACCGCCGATCTCGACCAGTTCGCCGCGCGAGACGATCACCGCGCCGCCCGCGGCGAGCGCCGAGAGCGCGACCAGCAGCGCGCCCGCGCCGTTGTTGACCGCGAGCGCGGCCTCGGCGCCCGTCAGCCGCACGAGCCAGCGCTCGATGCCCGTGCCGCGCTCGCCGCGCCTGCCGGCGTCGAGGTCGTACTCGAGCGAGCTGTAGCCCGCGGCCACCTCGGCCACGGCGCGGCGCGCCTCCTCGGCGAGCGGCGCGCGGCCGAAGTTGGTGTGCAGGACCACGCCGGTCGCGTTGAGCACGCGCCGCAGCTGCGGCCGCGCATCGCGTTCGGCGCGGGCGGCGGCGGCGCGCGCGAGAGCGTCGGCCTCGGGCACGGCGCCGGCCTTCGGCGCCCGCCGGAGCGCCACGCGCGCCTCGGCCAGCGTGTCCCGCACGGCGGCGACGAGCAGCGGCCGCGGCACCTTCTTGCCGGCGGCGGCGAGCGATTCGTGCTGCAGGAGCGTCTCGACGGCGGGCAGCGCCCGGAGGTTCTTCGTGGCCATGGGCGACCACGCTAGCAGAGCGGCGGCACCGCGGCACGCGCGCATCGCCGCCGGCGCCGGAGGGCGACGGGGACGCCGGGCGGGACGCAACGCGGCCCGCGCGATCGGGCCATCCGGCCCGCGCCGGCCGTGCGAAATCAGCCGCCCAGGTAGGCGGCCCGCACGTCGTCGTTGGCGGCGAGCTTCGCGGCCTCGTCCTCGAGCACCACGCGGCCGGTCTCGAGCACGTAGCCGCGCTGCGCCACCGAGAGCGCCATGTGCGCGTTCTGCTCGACCAGCACGACCGTGACGCCGCGGCGGTTGATCTCGACGATGTTGCGGAAGATGTCGCGCACGAGGATCGGCGCGATCCCGAGCGAGGGCTCGTCCAGCAGCAGCAGCCGCGGCTTGGCCATCAGCGCGCGGGCGATCGCGAGCATCTGCTGCTCGCCGCCCGACAGCGTGCCCGCGAGCTGCTTGCGCCGCTCGAGCAGGCGCGGAAACAGCACGTACTGCGCGTCGCGATCGGCACGGATCGCGGGGCGGTCCTTGCGGTGGTACGCGCCCATCTCGAGGTTGTCCTCGACCGAGAGGTTCGCGAACACCATGCGGCCCTCGGGCGCCTGCGAAAGCCCGAGCCCCACGATCTGGTGCGCGGGCACCTTGGTGATGTCGCGGCCCTCGAACCGCACGCGCCCGGCCTTCGGCGGCACGAGCCCGGAGATGGTGCGCAGCAGCGTCGTCTTGCCGGCGCCGTTGGCGCCGATCAGCGTGACGATCTCGCCCGCCTCGACGCGGACGGAGACGCCCTTCAGCGCGTGCACCGCGCCGTAGAAGACGTCGAGCCCCTCGACCTCGAGCTGGCTCATGCGTGCGCGGCCTCCTCGCCGAGGTAGGCCTCGATCACGCGCGCGTCGCTGCGGATCTCGGCGGGAGTGCCCTCGGCGATCTTGATCCCGTAGTCGAGCACCGCGATCCGCTCGCAGATGCCCATGACCACCTTCATGTCGTGCTCGATCAGCAGGATCGTGAGCCCGAAGCGCCGGCGCACATCCTGGATCAACCGCATGAGCTCTTCGCTCTCCTGCGGGTTCAGGCCGGCGGCCGGCTCGTCGAGCAGGAGCAGCCGCGGCTGGCCCGCGAGCGCGCGGGCGATCTCCAGCCGCCGCTGCTGGCCGTACGGCAACTCGGTCGCGAGTGCGTTCGCGTGCGCCGCGAGGCCGAGCACCTCGAGCTTCTCCATCGCCTGCCGCCGCAGCGCCGCCTCGTCGGCGAGGAAGCCGTTCGTCTGGAACACGGCCTCCCAGACGCCGGTCTTGCGGTGCGGGTGCGCGGCCACGGCGACGTTGTCGAGGCAGGTGAGCCGCGGGAAGAGCCGGATGTTCTGGAACGTGCGCGTGATGCCGCAGCAGGCGATGCGGTTCGCGCGCTGGCCCGAGACGACCTTGCCGTCGAACCGCACGGCGCCGCGCGTGGGCGTGTAGACGCCGGTGACGATGTTGAAGACGGTGGTCTTGCCCGCGCCGTTGGGGCCGATCAGGCCCACCAGTTCGCCGGGCGCGATCGCCAGTTCGAGCTCGGAGACGGCCTTGAGCCCCCCGAACTGCATGGTGCACTTTTCGAGCTGCAGCAGCGGCGCGCTCACGACGCGTTCCCCGGCGCGCGGCGGCGGAAGAGGCCCGAGAGCGACAGCTCGCTCGTGCCGAGCAGGCCCTGCGGCCGCGTGATCATGAGGACGATCAGCATGAGCGAGTAGATCACCATGCGGAAGTCCTTCACGGGGCGGAGCACCTCGGGCAGCAGCGTGAGCACGATCGCCGCGAGCACCGAGCCCGAGACGCTGCCCATGCCGCCCAGCACGACCATGGCGATGATCTCGATGCTCTTGAGGAACGTGAACGAGTTCGGGTTCAGGTACGCGAGGTAGTGCGCGAACAGCCCGCCGGCGATGCCGGCGAAGAACGCCCCGAACACGAACGCCGTGATCTTGTACTGCGTCGTGTCGACGCCCAGGGCCTCGGCCGCGATCTCGTCGTCGCGGATCGCGAACAGGGCGCGCCCGTGCGTGCTGTGCGCGAGGTTGCGCGAGAACGCGATCACCGCGGCGACGCTCAGGAACACCCAGAAGAAGTTCGACCACTTCGGGATCCCGGGCAGCCCGCGCGGCCCACCGACGGCGTCGATGTTGAGGATCAGCACGCGGATGATCTCGCCGAATCCCAGCGTCACGATCGCGAGGTAGTCGCCGCGCAGCCGCAGGCTCGGCAGCCCGACGAACCACCCGAACGCCGCCGCGAGCGCGCCGCCCAGCAGCAGCGCGAGCAGCAGCACGATTCCCTGCGCGATCCCCTCGGGTACGTGCATGCCGATCATCGCGGTCGCGAGCTTCTGCCCCACCCCGAGCGTGAACATCGCCGAGCCGTACCCGCCCACCGCCATGAAGCCGGCGTGGCCGATCGAGAACTGGCCCGTGAATCCGTTCACGAGGTTCAGCGACACCGCGAGGATGATGTTGATGCCGACCAGCATCAGCACCTGGAAATAGTAGGGGTTGAGCGCGCGCTGGAGCACGGTGTTGAGCACGGCGAGCGCCACGACGACCACCACCGGCACGAGCAGGCGCTTCATCGTCACACCTTCTCGGTCACGGCCTTGCCGAAGATGCCGGCCGGGCGCACGAGCAGGATGAAGATCAGCAGTACGAACGCGATCGCGTCGCTGTAGGTCGAGAACGGCGATCCCTTGACCAGCGCCTCCGCGACGCCCATCACGATGCCGCCCACCACCGCACCCGGGATGTTGCCGATGCCGCCCAACACCGCGGCGACGAAGGCCTTCAGGCCCGGCATGATGCCCATGTACGGCTCGAGCTTGGGCGTCTGCAGCGACACGAGCACGCCGGCCGCGGCGGCGAGGGCGGAGCCGATCATGAACGTGATCGTGATGATGCGGTCCACCGAGATGCCCATCAGCGCCGCAGCCGTGTGGTTGTGCGAGACCGCCTGCATGGCCTTGCCGACGCGGGTCTTCGTCACGAGCAGCCGCAGGAGCAGCATGAGCACGAGCGAGGTGACGAGCAGGATCAGCTGCTGGTTGCTCAGCGTGACGCCCATCCCGAGCGGGATGTTCCGCGAGGGAATGACCTGGGGAAAGAACTTGGGATCGGCGCCGAACAGCAGCACGCCGCCGTTCTCGAGCAGAAGCGAGACGCCGATCGCGGTGATGAGCGCCGACAGCCGCGAGGACTTCCGCACCGGCTTGTACGCGAACCGCTCGATCAGCAGGCCGACCAGCGCGCAGCCGATCATGCTGACCAGCATCACCAGCAGCGCCCGTCCCGGGCTCGGGTCCTCGCCGGCGCGCAGGAAGCGCGCGGTGTAGAGCCCGATGAACGCGCCCAGCATGTAGATGTCGCCGTGCGCGAAGTTGATGAGGCGGAGGATGCCGTACACCATCGTGTAGCCCAGTGCGATCAGGGCGTACACGCTCCCCCACGTCACCCCGTTGACGATCTGCTGCAGGAACTCGGTCACGAGAGCCGGCTACGGATTCACGGTCGTGTTGTAGACCTTCTTGCCGCCCTTGATCTCGAGCACCACCGCGGGCTTGGTGGCGTTGCGGTCCTGGTCCAGCGTGATCTGCCCGGTCACGCCCGCGTAGGCCTGCGTGCCGGCGATCAGGTCGCGGAGCTTCGCGCACGCGGCCTTGCGCTCGGGCGAGTTCGCCTTGGCGGCCGACAGGCCCGCGAACGTCGCGGGGTCGCGCGCGGCGAGCGTCTCGAGGCTGCCGAAGAGCACGTTGGCCGCGTCGTACGCCAGGCCGGCGATCGCGTCCGGCTCCTTGCCGAACTTGGCCTTGAACTTCTGCAGGAACTGCTGCAGGTGCGGATCGGGATTGTCGACCGCGAAGTGGTTCGAGTAGTACGAGCCGTTCAGCGCGTCGCCGCCGATCGCGATCAACTGCTCGCTCTCCCAGCCGTCACCGCCCAGCAGGGGCACCGTGATGCCCAGTTCGCGCGCCTTGCGGGCGATGAGGCCGACCTCGGTGTAGTAGCCGGGCACGAAGATCGCCTCGGGGCCCTTCGCCTTGATCGCGGTGAGCTGCGAGCTGAAGTCCTGGTCGCCGGCCTGGTAGCCCTGCTCGGCGACGACCGTGCCGCCGGCGGCGGTGAAGGCCTGCGAGAAGAAGTCGGCCAGGCCCACGGAGTAGTCGCTCTTGATGTCCTTGAGGATCGCGACCTTCTTGAGCCCGAGGCTGCCGGAGGCGAACTTGGCCATCACCGTGCCCTGGAACGGGTCGATGAAGCACATGCGGAAGATGTAGTCGCCGACCTGCGTCACCTTGGGATTGGTCGAGGACGGCGAGATCATCGGGACGCCGGCCTGCTGGCAGATCGGAGCCGCCGCGAGGCTCCGCGACGAAGCGACCTCGCCGATCACGGTGATCACCTGGTCCTGGTTCAGCAGCTTCTGAACCGCGTTGGCGGCCTCTTCGGCCTTGCCCTGGTCGTCCTCGGAGACGACGCGCACCGGCAGGCCGCCGATCTTGCCGCCCTTCTCCTGCAGTTCCGAGAGCGCGAGTTCGACGCCCATCTTGGTGGACTGGCCGAAGGTCGCGTCGCTGCCGGTCAGCGAGCCGTACTCGCCCACCACCAGCTCCGCCTTGCCGCCACCGCCACCGGACGAGCAGCCCGTGAGCGCCGCGAGGAGGGCGAACCCGAGCAGTGCGAGCGCGAACCGAGTGGAGCGGAACGTCATGTCGGACCTCCGTGTGCGAAGCGTCGAAACCTCCGCGCCTCCTCAGAGGGGCGCGACGCACGCGCGGGATCGCGCGGCGGGCGGGACCGGAACGAACAGGACAGCCGAATGGCAACGGGTATCACGCCCGCGACACGCCGATCAAGGCCCAAAGCCATTCTCGCGACGCCGTTTGGCGCGGGTCCGGGGCCGGTGTAGCCTGCGGCCATGCTCGGCTCGGTCGCACGGATGCACCGGCTCGGCGCGCGCGTCTCGTGCGCGCTCGTGCTGGCGTGGGCGGCCGCCGGGTGCGGTGGCCCGCGCGTGGCGCCGCCCGCGCCTCCGGGCGCTCCCGCGGCGCCGCCCGCCGCGGCCGCGGTGCGTCCCCGCCCACGGCCGGCGCCCGGCTACGACCGCCTGCGCGATTCGCTCGGTGCGGTGGACGCGAGCGTGCTGCGGGGCCGGCGGATCGTGCTCGATCCCGGTCACGGCGGCTGGTTCAGGGGCTGCATCGGCGTCGGCGGGACGACCGAGGCTGAGGTGAACCTGGGCGTCGCGCTGTCGCTCGATTCGCTCCTGCGCGCGCAGGGCGCACTCGTGAAGCTGACGCGCGACCGCGATCGCGACTTCCTCACGCGCTCCGACAGCACGCTCAAGTCCGACCTCGCCGAGCGCGCGGCGATCGCGAACGCGTTCCAGCCGGACCTGTTCGTGTCGATCCACCACAACGCCGATCCGTCCGGCGCGCACGACGTCAACGAGACGCAAGTCTACTGGCAGCTCGGCGACGACGGTCCTTCCTACGACGCGGCCACCGACCTGCAGCGCGCGCTCGCGCGCAACGTCGGGATCGCGACGCAGAAGCTGCTGCCCGGCAACTTCGCCGTCGTGCGCGGCACCGACGCGGCCGCGGTGCTGAGCGAGGCGAGCCATCTCACGAACCCCGACGTCGAGGCGAAGCTGCGCACGCCCGAGGCGCGCCTGCTCGAAGCCGAGGCGCTCTACCTCGGGATCGCGCGGTTCTTCGCGCGGCGCGCGCCGGTGGTGGAACACTTCGACGTGCTCGACGGCGTGGGCCGTGCCCGCGAGCACACGGGCCCACGGCCGCGGCTGCAGGCCGTCGTGCGCGGCCCGTTCGACGTCGCGACGCTGCGCGTGGACGGCGCCGAAGTGCCCGGGACCGTCGTCCCCGGCGGCATGCTCGCCGGAGCGCCGCTGCGGCCGCTCGAGGACGGAGCGCACGTGGCGACGCTGGCGGTGCGGCTCGCCGGCGAGGGCTCGGCCCGCACCCTGCGGCGCGCGTTCACGGTGCACAGCGTCCCCGCGGCCGTGACGCTGGCCGCGGCGGGCTACGGCGCGCGCGACGGCGGTGCACTCGCGCTGGACCTCCGCGCGGTCAACGCCGAAGGCCTGCCGTGCACCGCGCCCCTGCGTGCGCGGCTGCGCGTGCTCGCGCCCTCGCGGGCGACGCCGCGCGAGACGACGCTCGTCCTGCGCGACGGCCACGCACCGCTCCTGCTGCGCGTGCGTGGCGCGCGGCCGGACTCGCTGCGCGTGCGCGTGATGCTCGCGTCCGACACGGCCGTCGCGATTCCTACGCCACTGCGGCGCGGCGTACCGGTCGCGCTCGCGATCCCGCGCGAGCCGGTACGCGTGGGACGCGTGCACCGCATGCCGGAGGATGTGCCGCTGCGCGACGCGCCGAGCAGCACCGGGGCGCGGCCCGCGCTGGCGTGGCTCGACCGCGACGGCGTCGCGGTGGTGCCCGCGGATCCTGCGGGGCGGGCCGCGACGCCGCAACTCGCCGGTTTCCGCACGTGGGGCGCCGACACCGCTTGGCCGCCGCGCGTGACCGCGATCGCGAGCGGCGCGCTCGTCGGCCGGCGCATCGTGCTCGACCCCGAGGGCGGTGGCGACGACGCGGCGGGAACGGGCCCGTCGGGCACGCGCGCGTCGACTTTGAACCTCGACGTGGCGCGCGCGCTGCAGGGCATGCTCGAGGCGGCGGGCGCGCAGGTGACGCTCACGCGCACGAGCGACGCCTCGGTCTCGGAAATGGAGCGCGTGCAGGTGGGCGAAGCGTTCGGCGCCGAGCGCTACCTGCGCATCGGGCACGCGGCCGCGCCGCCGGTCGCGGGCCACTACTACGCGAGCGGCGGCGGACGGCGCTGGGGCGGATCGCTCGCACGCGCCTGCGCGGCGCTCGGGCTTGCGGATTCGCTGCCGGTGGCCGAGGCGACGAAGTACCCGCTCACGCAGAGCTCGGCGGTGGCGCTCTATGCCTCGCTCGAACGCGTCGACACGCGCGCCGGCGAGGCGCGGCTGCTCGCACCGGGCGCTCTGCGCGCCGAGGCGTACGCGCTCTTCTGTTCGCTCGCGGCCGAGTTCGCGCCCGAGGCGGCGAACGCGTGGACGAGCGATTCGCTGGAGCTGCGCTCGGCGGCCGGCGTGCCGCGTCCGGGCGTTCCGGTGCGCTTCGGCGGCGGGCTGCTGCTGCAGTCCGGGCCCGACGGCCGCGTGCGGTTCCTGCGCACCGAGGCCGGCCCGATGCCGCTCGAGGTCGCGGATCCGGCGTTCGACACGCACCCGCTTCTGCTAGACTCCGAGCACGGCCGCGTCCTGACGGGGACGCGCTGACCCGCCGGGCGCGCCAGAACCTTTCACCCCGGCTTGCCCATGCCCCACGGCATCGACGGTTATTTCGAGACGCTTTCGCGCGACCGCACGCGCATGGCCCGTTTCGGCGTGGCGGTCTCCGTCGCGGTGCTGCTCGTCGAGCTCGTGCTCCGGCACCCCGCGGCCGTCTCCACGCTCAACGACCCCAAGCGCTTCGGCTTCGAGGGGCCCGACCAGTACGTGCGCCGCATCCTGCTCGAGATGGTCGCCGAGAACGAGCAGCCCGGCGCCAATCTCCAGAACCTGGTCCCGGTCGAGATGCGGGCGGGCGGCGGCACCACGCGCGCGAAAACGAGCGACGAGGGCACGAAGCCCGCGGCCGCGCGGCGCGGCATCGGTCCCGGCGACGACGAGGCGAACCTGCTCGCGCGCATGCGCGCGCTGGCACTCGAGGGCCCGGTCGTGCGCTCCGAGGACCTGGTCGCCGAGCGGCTCGTGCGCCCCGAGTACCCCGAGGCCGCACGCGACGCCGACATCGAAGGCCTGGTCGAGCTCGTGGCGCTCGTGGACACGACCGGCGCGGTGCGCGAGGTGCACATCCTCGGCGGTACGCACGAGCCGCTCCTCGAGAACGCGGCGACCTCGGCGGCGCTGCAGTGCCGCTATCGCCCGTACCGGCTGACGCAGGGCACGCCCCAGCCGGTGTGGGCGTACTTCCGCGTGAACTTCTCGCTCTACTGAGCGGAGCCGGCGGCGGGCGGCTCGACCGCGCGGCCGCGCACGATCGTGAACACGGGCAGGTCCGCGCCTTCGGCCGCGGCGTCGAGGAACCCGAGATCGCGGTCCACGGGATCGCGTCCGCGCAGGCGCGCCCCGAGCTCCGCGGGCGTGCGTGCGCCCGCGTCCACAGCAGCCGCGATGCGCCGGCCCGCGAGCCAGCCGCGTGTCCAGAGCGGCCCCGGGTCGCCGCCGTGCGCCGACGCCGAGTCGGCCCGCACCGAGGCGGGCAGCCGCCACTCGTCGGCGACGAACGCGACGCCCTCGAGCAACGTGCGCGCGGGCGCGTGGAAACGCTCGGGCGAAAGCGCCGTGCCACCGCAGAGACGCGCCTTCACGCCTTCGGCCGCCAGTTCGCGCACGAGCGCGTCGGCCTCGCGGCTCTCGCCGTCCCAGAACACGACCTCCGCGCCCGCGGCCGAGAGCGACTTCACGATCGGGCGGAAGTCGATCGTGCCGGGCGCGTAGCGTTCCCGCCGCACGATCGTCGCGCCGAGTGATTCCGCCGCCGCGGGGAACGCGTGCGCGAAGGGCGATTCGTCCGCGGCGCCCGAGACGACGATGCCCACTCGCTTGCCGCGGGCGGCGAGCACGGCGGCCGCGAGCCGGGCCGCGCGGCGCTCGCCCGATGGCCCGCACTGGAACACCAGCGGCCCCATGCGGCCGATCGACTCGTCGGTCGCGGTCGGCGAGACGAGCGGCATGCCGAGCACGCGCGTCGCCGCGGCCAGCGGCAGCGTGGGCACGCTCAGCAGTTCGCCGACCACGACGGCGCACGCGCGCGAGGCGGTATCGAGCGCGGCGGCGCCGCGCGCGGGATCGCCCTCGCCCGTCGCGTGAACGTCGAGCGCGATCGGCCGCGCGCCGGCGGGTCGCCCGGACGACAGCCCCACGGCGAGGCCCGCGCGCACCTCGGCGCCGTAGCTCGCGTAGTCGCCCTGGTCGGGCAGCAGCGCGGCGACGCGCCACGCGCTGGCGCGCGGCCGCATCGCTTCGAGTTCGGCGGCGTCCCGCCCGGCCTTGCGCAGCGCGGCCGGATCGGCGAGCAGCCGCCGGGCTTCGAGCCGGCGGCGCAGGTCCATGCGCGCCGCGGGCGCCTTCCTGAGCGCGGCGTCGGCGAGGCGCGCCTCGAGCGGCCCCAGTTCCGCGGGGTCGCGGCGCAGCAGCCAGAGCAGGTCGTCGAACGACGCGGTGCGCATCCACGCGTCGAGGCGCGCGTCCCGGTCGGGGCCGCGCGTGCCGACGAGCGCGTCGGCCGCGAGCGCGGTGGCCGGCGGCGGCGCGGCCGCACCCGCGTTCGCGGCGAACGCGAGCGTGGCGGCCAGGAACAATGGGACGAGCGGCCGCGGCAGGGGAACGCGGGCGCCGAGGGGTGGGCGCAGGGCGGGCCTCACATCTGGAACTTGCCGAAGTCTTCCGGATTGAGCTTCTCGAGGAAGCGCCGCAACTGCTCGGCCTTGTCTTCCTCGCTGGGCGGTTCCGACGGCGGCGACGGAGGCGGCTCGAGGCCGGCCTCCTCGCTCGGCGGCGGCTGCAGCAGGTCCTCGTTCACGAACACCGGCGCCTGCGTGCGCAGCGCGATGGCGATCGAATCCGAGGGCCGGGCGTCCACCGAGAGCACGCTCTTCTCGCGCTCGATCATGAGCGACGCGTAGAACGTGCCCTCGCGCATCTCGACGATCACGACGCGCGTGACGCGCGCCTTCAGGCCTTCGACCACGAGCGCGAAGAGATCGTGCGTGAGCGGGCGAGGGAACGCCTGCCCGCTCAGCAACCGCTGGATCGCCAGCGCCTCCGCCGGTCCGATCCAGATGGGCAGCACGCGTTCGCCTTCCGCCTCGCGCAGCACGACGACGTGCTGCTGCTGCTTCTGGTCGAACACGAGCCCCTGGACGCGGACCTCCAGGATCTTCACGCTACCTCTTCGTGGTCTTCCCGTTCGCCGGTGCGGCCGCGAGCGAATCCGCACCCGGGAAGCTCGGCGCGTCTTCGGTGCGCATGTGGTCGATCATCCACTGCGCGGAGGCGGCCAGTTCGGACTTCGGGTACTTCACGAGGAGCTCCTTGAAGGCCTTCTCGGCCTCCTCGAAGTTCTTGAGCTCCTCGCTGTTCACGAACCCGACCATGAACTGCGCCTGGGGCGCGATGTCGGCGTCCGGGTAGAGCTCGACCACCTTGCGGTAGCCGTCGATCTTGAGCTGCGGCGCGCCGGCCGTCTGCGCGTCCTGGAACATCTCGCGGGCGGTCTTGGTCGCGGACAGGAAGCCCTTGATGGCCGCCGAGTCCGGCGTCACGCCGACGCGCGCGCGCGCCTTGCCGAGCAGGTCCTGGTAGAACGTGCTCTGGCGCTGCTGGCTGATCGTGCGCGTCACGAAGCTGCGCACCTGGTCGAACGTGCGCGTGGCCTCGTCGTGATGCGCGTCGATCTTGAGCACGCTCCAGCCCTTGGGCGTCTTGTACGGGCCACGGATCGCGCCTTCGGGCAGCGCGAGCGCCGTCTCCGCGAGCGCGGGCAGCGTCCCGAGCGCGACGAAGTTGCCGTCCTTCGTCACGGTCCCGAGGTTGCCGCCGTTGGCGCGCGTGAGCGTGTCGGTCGAGTACTGCGTGACGAGCTTCTTCCAGTCGGCGCCCTTGGCGTTCGCGAGCGCGAGCACTTTCTTGCCCTCGAGCTCGGTCTTCACCTGGATGTGGCTCAGGGCCACGCTCGCGGGCGTGCGGAAGTCCTCGAGATGCGACTGGTAGTAGGCCATCCCTTCCGAGTCGCTCGGCGCCGGCGACGTCGACATCTGCTCGTTGACCCAGGTGCGGATCAGCAGGTCACGGCGCTGCGCCTCGAGCTGCCGCTGGATGTCCGGACGCCCCTGCACATCGTGCGACTGGGCATCGTTCATCCACACGCGCTCCTCGATCAGCCGCTGCAGGAGCTGCAGGCGCCCGTCGGGCGTCTGGTAGTTGGTCCGGTACTGCTCGGGGATTTCCTGGAGCCGGTCGTTGAGCGTGCGGCGCGTGATCGCTTCCTTCCCGATGCGCACCAGCACGACGTCCGAGTCGTTGACGGCAGCGGCCTTGGCCGGCTTCGCGGGCGTGGCCTTCTTCGCGGGCGCCGCGAACGGCGTCACCACGCAGCAGGCGAGCAGCGCGAGCACTCCGAGAGCGATGCGCGCGCGCGTCATCATGCCCGCACCACCCACACCTTCACGGTCGCCGTGACGCCGCCGTAGTAGCGGATCGCGACGTCGTAGTTGCCGAGCTGCTTGATGTGGTCGTCCATCTCGATCCGGCGCTTGTCGACGTCGTGACCGGCGGCCTTGAGCGCCGCGGCGACGTCCGAGCTCGTGATCGATCCGAAGAGCGTGTCCTCTTCGTTGGCCTGCGCGGGAATGTTGACCGACAGCCCGTCCACCTTCGCGGCCTCGGCGCGCGCGGCGACGATGAGCTTCTCGGACTGCATGTCGCGCTGGCGCTGCAGCTCCTGGTAGAGGTTCGCGGCCTTCGTCCCCGTGGGGATCGCCAGGCGGCGCGGGAGCAGGTAGTTGCGCGCGAATCCGGGCTTCACGTTGACCGTGCTGCCCTTGGATCCGACGCCCTTCAGGTCTTCGATCAGGATCACTTCCATCGTTCTCTCCTACGCCTCTCCTTCGGAGGAGGGCTCCAGTCGGCGGTAGTCGAGCCAGACGTCGCTCAGTCCCACGACGGCGATCGCCGGCAGGACCCAGAGCAGGCTGACTGCGATCACCAGCAGCATCGTCAGTGCGACGAAGGCGGGAGACATGCCGCGGGACAGCAGCACCGACTCCACGACCGCCACGCCCTGCACACTATAACCCAGCACCACCATCACCAGCAGCGTCAGCGCGCCCGGTTGCCACGCGCGATCCGCGAACACCGCGACCGCGATGCCGACCAGCAACGGCACCAGTGCCGCATCCGGCAACCGCCAGGTCGCGAGCGGAGCCCGCGAGAGCGGCGGCCATCCCAGCACCCCGGCTGCACGCGCGGCAAGCGCGCGGCCCACGGCGGCGAGCAGCGCCACCCAGGCGAACATCGCATTCGGGATCATCAGCAACAGCGACTTGCGACGCTCCTCCACCGGCATCGCCGCCGCCTGCTGCAGGGCCTCCCGCAGCGCCGACGGCGTCTCCGACGGATTCACGCTCGCGAGCATGCGTTCCTGTTCCGTACGCATGCGCGCGTCCAGCCGTTCGATCGCCGCGGGGAACCCCGGCAGCACCGGCAGTGCGGCCGCGAGGACCAGCATCGGGACGAACATCCACGCCCGCTCCCCGAGCGACGGGCCGCCGCCTTCCTCGCGCCAGCCCATCCACGCGCCGGTGACCGCCGCGAGCGCCGGCCACGCCGTCAGCCACAACGGCGCCCGGTCACCCGCGATCACCGCACCCGCACCGGCCGCGAGGGCCAGCACGAGCGGCAGCACCATCGCCACGCGGCCGAATCGCCACGCGAGCAGCAGCGCCACCGCGGTCGACGCCGGCACCGCGATCCAACCGAGGGACCACGGCCACGGCGACGACAGCGCGCCGAACAGCAGGAACAACACCAGCAGCACGGACCGCACCCAGGTGACCGGGCGCGGCTCGCGCGGAAACTCAGCGATAGAAGTCACTGGTGAACGGCAGCAGCGCCAGAACGCGCGCCCGCTTGATCGCGGTCGTCAGCTGCTTCTGGTGCATGGAGCACGTTCCCGAGACGCGACGCGGCACGATCTTGCCGCGGTCCGTCACGAACCGGCCCAGCCGCTTCTCGTCCTTGTAGTCCACGAACTGCACCTTCTCGAGGCACAGCTTGCAGTACTTCTTCTTGATGCCCTTCGGGCCCTTGCCCTTGCCCTTACCCTTGCCCTTGCCCTTGCTGTCGCGTTCACGCGCCATGTGTCATCTCTCTTCTTTCATGAGGTTGGATCCCCGGAAGGTCCGCCGCCGGCGACGTCGCCGTCCGCGGGTGCCTTCTCGAGGAAGTGGACCGATTCCGCACGCAGCTCGAGCGACTGTCGCTTCTCGCCCCGCGAGCTCGTCCACTCCCGCATCTGGAGCCTGCCTTCCACCAGGACCGGGCTGCCCGTGCGCAGGAACTGCGCGCAGACCTCCGCGAGACGCTGGTAGCACATCACCGTCACGAACCCCGTGTTCTCGGCCCACTGCCCTTCGCGCGTCTTGTAGCGGCGGTGGAACGCCAGCTCGAGTCGCGTGACCTCGGTGCCGTCCGACGCGTACCGCTTGTCGGGATCGCGCGTGAGGCGTCCGGTCAGCATGACCCGGTTGATCTCCGGGACCCTCAGCTCGGACATGAACCCTCCGCTCGGGGACGTCTTCGCTTCTAGTCGTTGTCTCCGTCGTCGGCACCCGCGGCCACCGCTTCGCCCTCGGGCACGCCCTGCGTGAGCTCCGGCGGAACGTAGACGGTCGTGAGGGCGCGCATGACGCTCTCGTTCAGGCGCAGCCGGCGCTCGAGCTCCTTCACCATCGGGCCCTGGCCGTTCCACACGATCATCGTGTAGACACCGTCGCGCTTCTTGCGGATCTCGTACGCGAGACGGCGCTTGCCCCACTTCTGCACCTCGACCACCTCGCCGCCCAGATCCTTGATCCAGCCGGAGACGCGATCGGATTCCTCGCCCGCCTTCGCTTCGTCGAAGCTCGGCTCGAGGACGAACACGGTTTCGTACTTGGTCACGACTCGGATTCCTCCCTGCGGACCCTGCGATTGAATCGATTCATGGCAGCCAGGGTCCCCTCGGACACCCAGCACTCCACTGCGTCCGCCGCGAGGCGGACCGCCGCTTCCAGCACCGGCACTTCGTCCGGTGCGAACTCCTCCAGCACGTGCTCGCGCAGGGCCGCGCTGTCCTCCACGGCGCCCACGCCGACGCGCACCCGCGCGTATTCGCGCGTTCCCAGTGCGGCTTCCAGGCTCTCGAGGCCCCGGTGTCCGCCGCTGGACCCGCTGGCGCGCACACGAATCACGCCGAGCGGGAGGTACACGTCGTCCGTCACCACCAGCAGGTCGCCCGTCTCCAGACCGTTCGCCTGCCGCCATGCCTGCAACGCTTCACCGCTCAGGTTCATGAACGTGAGCGGCTCCATCAGTTCCACGTCGTGCCCGCCGATGCGGGCGCGCCGCGTTCGATACTCCCGGCCTTCCGGACCGGCCGTGGCGCGGTGACGCGCCACCAGCTCGTCGAGCACCTGCCAGCCCACGTTGTGACGCGTGGCGGCGTAGCGCCCACCCGGATTGCCGAGACCCAGCACGAGCCGCATTCGCGGCTACTTCTTCTCCTCGGCGCCGGCTTCTTCCTTCTTGCCCTTGGCGCCCACGACTTCCGGCTCCGTCGCGCCGGCGGTGGCCGCCGCCGTCGCGTCCGCGGCCGGAGCCTCCTCGACCGTCGGCGGGACGACCGTGAGGACCGTCGCGTCCGGGTCGTCGAGGATCTCGACGCCCTCGACATGGATGTCGCGCACGTGCAGCGAGTCGCCGATGTTCAGCGCCGTGACGTCCACGTCGATCTGGGCCGGGATCGCCGTCGGCAGGCAGCGCACTTCGAGCGAACGGATGATCGTCTCGAGGATGCCGCCGCCGTCCTTGACGCCGATCGCGAGGCCGGTGGCGTGCACCGACACCTGGACCTGGATCGTCTCGGTCAGCGAGATGTGCTGGAAGTCGAGGTGCAGCACCGCGTGCGTGAGCGGGTCGTACTGCGCATCACGCACGAGCGCGGTGTACTCGCCGCCCTCGAGCTTCAGGTTGACGATCGCGTTGCCGCCCTTGTGCGAGCGCATCGCGGTCTGGAACTCGCGCGACACGACGGCGACGGCGACGGGCGTCTCGCCGTGCCCGTAGAGCACGCCCGGGATCTCGCCCTTCGCGCGCGCCTTGCGGGCGCCGCCCTTGCCGAGCGCCGTGCGCTTGGAGCCGTTCAGCTGGATCACCGACGACATGAGGTTCTCCTCCCTTTCACATCACACCGGAGCTGCGCCCCGGATGCTTCTCGCGCCGCTCCGGCGGCGAGTTCTCTAGACGAACAGCGAACTGAGCGAGCGTTCCTCGTGGATGCGCATCACGGCCTCCGCGAGCAGGCCCGCCACCGGCAGCTCGCGCACCTTGGCCGGGAGCGAACCCGGCTCGTGCGACAGCGTGTCGGTGACCACGACTTCCTTGATGGGCGATTCGGCGATGCGCTCGAACGCGCCCGGACAGAACACGCCGTGCGTGACGCCGGCGTAGATGTCGAGCGCGCCGTGCTTGCGCATGGCCGCGGCCGCCTGGCACAGCGTCCGTGCGGTGGTGACGACGTCGTCGAACATCACGACGTTCTTGCCCTCGACGTCGCCGATGATGTTCATCACTTCGACCGAATCGGCGCGCGGGCGGCGCTTGTCGACCAGCGCCAGGTCGGCGTTCAGCCGCTTGGCGTAGGCGCGCGCCATCTTGACGCTGCCGATGTCCGGCGCGACCACGACGAGGTTCGGCACGCCGAGCTTGGAGAAGTGCTCGATCAGCACCGGGGCCGCGTAGAGATGGTCGAGCGGGATGTCGAAGAAGCCCTGGATCTGCGCGCTGTGCAGGTCCATCGTCAGCGCCCGGTCGGCGCCCGCGACGGTGATCACGTTCGCCACGAGCTTCGCGGTGATCGGCGCGCGCGGCTGGTCCTTGCGGTCCTGGCGCGCGTAGCCGAAGTACGGCATCACGGCGGTCACGCGGCGAGCGGACGCACGCTTGGCGGCGTCCAGCATGACCAGCAGTTCCATGAGGTGATCCGCCGGCGCGTTCGTGCTCTGCACGATGAAGACGTCGCTGCCGCGGATGTTCTCGTTGAACCGCACCGAGACTTCGCCGTCTTCGAAACTCGACACCTCGGCGTCGCCGAGCGGAACCTTCAGCTTCTCGCAGATGGCGACCGCCAGCCGTCGGCTGGAGTTGCCCGCGAAGATGCGACACGGATCCAAGCGCGTACCTCCCGTAGCACCGCTTCAGGCTCGAAATTGGACCGGCACGGAGGCTCCGCGAGCCCCGCGCATGAACGAACGTCGCGCACGCATTCGGTTACGGCGCCGAATCCGTACGGCCCGACGTCACACGCGAAGACCGGATCCTCCGCCCGGGAAAATGGCTGGGGCGGGAGGATTCGAACCTCCGAATGCGAGATCCAAAGTCTCGTGCCTTACCGCTTGGCCACGCCCCACCAACAGAACGGGATTTCCGTCACGGTCCGTTCGGCCCGAAAGCCTCCCGGGGTGCTGGCTATTGGCCCAGAGGAACAACCGGATGGGTTGAAGCGGGACGCAGCATAACGGGAGGAGCTTGCCTGCGTCAATACAACGGCTTCCGCGCGCGGATGGGGGGCGCGGAAGCGCGGGAAGAGCGGCGACGGAGGGGCCGTCAGTAGCTGTGCTCTTCCTCGTGGTGCTCGTGGTGCGGCTGCGGCGGCGCCGAGGGATTCGCCAGCTCGCGTTCGTACTCGGCCATCACCTTGTCGGTCAAGTACTTGCGCGTCAGGTCGTTGATCGGGTGGGCGAGGTCCTGGTGCTGGCCGTCGGGCCGCTTGCGGCTCGGCATCGCGACGAACAGCCCGGAGTTGCCCTTGATGATCTTGAGCCCGCGAACCACGAACGAGTCGTTGAGGGTGATGCTGACGAACGCCTTCAATTTCTCGTCGTTCCGCAGGGAAACCCTGACCTCGGTGATCTCGATCATTGAAGATCTACCTCGGAGCCATCCTTGAGGGGTAGCTGGCTCGGTGCGGCGCGGCCGTCATGGACGCAACCGGGGTGCTGCTCGGGAACCGCTCTCCGGCCTTTCCTCTGCCTGGGTCGAACCTAACCGTGCGAGCGCAACACGAGACCACGACCGGCGGATCGAACGGTGAACACCCGCTCCGTACCCGCGAGGCGGTCCGCGATGGCCCGGGCCCGCGATCCGGCAGGAACGATCCCGAAGACTGCCGACCCACTCCCGGTCAAGTGTGGATCAGGTAGTCCAGCCGCGCGCATGCGTGCGCGAAGTGCCTCGAAATCGCCTTCCTGGCGGCCCAGCACCCGTTCGAACGTGTTCCCCAGGCGAGCAGCGCGCGATGTCGTAAGTTCCTTGCGCCCAAGGCTTGCGGCAAATCTGGACGCATGCTCCCATAGTGTCAAGCCATATTTGGCACTGTCGATTCGTGCGAATGCGGCTGCCGTGGAGACCCGCCACTCGGGCATCACGATCACCGCTTCGAACGCCCTCGCGAGCCGGAGTTGCCGGAGATTCTCCCCCCGGCCGGTGCCGAGAGCCGTGCCGCCGGTGATCGCGAACGGGACGTCCGACCCGACCCGGGCCGCGAGCGCGATCCGTTCCGCTCGGCGGGGACGCAGGCCGTGCAGGGCGAGCATCGCGGCGATCGCGGCTGCGGCGTCGGCGCTGCCGCCCCCCATCCCGGCCTGGGCCGGGATGCGCTTCCGGAGCCGGAACCGGCAGCCACCGGAGAGGCCGTACGTGTCGCGCACCAGCCGGGCGGCGCGGAGCACCAGGTTCTCGCCGCCGCGCGGGATGTCGCCGGCCGCGAGACCGGAGGCGGGATCGATCGCCACCTCGAGCGAGAACCCGCGCGCGGTGCGTTCGGCCACGAGCTCGTCGGCGAGCGAGACGGACTGGAAGACGGAGACGAGGTCGTGAAAGCCGTCGGGGCGCTTCGGCCCCACCGCGAGCGAGAGGTTCAGCTTCGCGCGCGCGGTGACGTGCACCCGCCGCGGCCGGCGTGCACTCATGGACGCAGGTAGATGATCCAGACGGCAACCGCGAGGAACAGCAGCACCGTGAGCTGGATCGGCCGGTCGCCCAGCAGCACCGCCGAGGGATCCTCGCTCGTCTCGGAATCGCGCACGAGGTAGAGGTAGCGGAAGACGCCGTAGGCCACGACCGGCACCGTGTACATGAGCGCCTCGGTGTGGAACTTGGCCACGGTCGACGGCCAGATCGTGTAGAGCGCGTACGCGAGCAGCGTGCACGCGGCCGAGACCGTGAACATGACCTCGAGCAACTCGGGCGAGTAGAGCCGCAGCACCGCGCGCTGCTCGGTCGCCTGGCCGCCGGCGTTGATCATCTCGCGGCGGCGCTTGCCGACGCCGAGGAAGAGCGCGCCGAAGAACGTGCAGATGAGCAGCCACGGCGAGAGCACGACCTCGCCGCGCACGTGGCGCACCAGCTCGACGCCCGCGATCGCACGCAGCATGAAGCCGTTGGCGATCAGGAACACGTCGAGGATCACGTGGTGCTTGAGCCAGAAGCTGTACGCGAGGTTGCTCACGAGATAGAGCCCGGCGACCAGCGAGAACCGCGGCCCGAGCCACCACGAAATCGCGGCGACGGCCGCCCACAGCAGCGGCAGCATGCCCCACGCGACCGGGATGGGCAGTCGGCCCGAGGCGATCGGGCGGCGGCACTTGCGCGGGTGCTGGCGGTCGGCGGCGACGTCCATGAGGTCGTTGAGCACGTAGACCGAGCCGGAGAGCAGGGCGAACGTGAAGAAGCCGGCCGCCGCGCGCGCGAGCACGTCGGGGTCGCGCAGGTGCTGCGAAAAGATGGCGCCCACGAACAGCAGGCCGTTCTTGGTCCACTGCTTGGGCCTCAGGGCCTCGAGCATCGCGCCGATCACGAGCGCTTCCTCCCCCGTCCCGCCCGGCGCGGAGCCGCGGCCGCGCGCTTCGCCGCGGGACGCTCCGCGAACAGCGCCCGCTCGACCAGCTGGCAGAACGCGTGGCCCATCGCGATGTGGCCCTCCTGCACGTGCGGCGTCGAGGCGTGCGGCGTCACCAGCGCGATGTCGCACATCGCGGCGAACTCACCACCGCGTGCGCCGGTCATGCCGATCACCGTGAGCCCGCGCTGCTGCGCGACGCGGACCGCGCGGCGTACGCTCTCGGAGCCGCCGCTGGTCGTGATCGCCACGAGCACGTCGCCCGGTGAGGAGAGGCCCTCGAGCTGGCGTGCGAAGACGTCGTCGTAGCCGTAGTCGTTGCCGATCGCAGTGACCGCCGAGCTGTTGGTGGTCAGCGCCACCGCCGGCAGGCCCGGGCGCTCGATCAGGTAGCGGCCCGAGAACTCGGCCGCGAGGTGCTGCGCGTCCGCCGCGCTGCCGCCGTTGCCGCAGAAGTAGACGGTGCCGCCGTTCTCGAAGCACTGCACGAGCGCCTCGGCCGCCGCCGCGACCGCCGACGCGTTCGCGCGCGCGAGCTTCGCCATGCTGCGCGCCGCGTCCGCGAGCGCGGCCCGCGCCTCGCGCACGAGCGGTCCGTTGCCTTCGCCCCGACGAGTCATTCCTTCCCTCCCTGGGTCGCGGCCGCGACGCCGGACGCGAGGTAACGCGCGAGCGCGTCCCGCCAGTGCGGCATCGCCGCCCCGGTGACCGACGCATACGCGCCGCCGTGCAGCACCGAAAACGCCGGCCGGCGCGCCGGGCGCGACAGCTCGGCCGAACCGATCCGCGCGATCTGCGCGCGCACGCCCGCCAGTTCGCAGGCGGTGCTCGCGAGATCCCACCACGTGCACTCGCCCGAGTTGGTGACGTGATACGTCCCGTACACGGCGCGGTCCATGAGCGCGAGGATCGCGCCCGCGAGGTCGCCCGTCCACGTGGGCGATCCGTGCTGGTCGTCCACGACGCGCAGCGGTTCGCCCGCGCGCGCCTTCGCGAGGATCGTGTCCACGAAGTTGCGGCCGCCCGCGCCGTAGAGCCACGCCGTGCGGGCGACCACGTGGCGCGGGTTCACCTCGCGCGCCGCCTGCTCGCCCGCGAGCTTGGAGCGCCCGTAGACCGTGACCGGTTCGGTCGCGTCGTTCTCGCGCCGCGGCGCGGGGTCGTCGCCTGCGAAGACGTAGTCCGTGGAGACCGCGAGTACGGCTGCGCCCGCTTCGGCGGCCGCCTGCGCGACGTTCCGCGTCCCGGCGCCGTTCACGAGGAACGCGCGGTCGGGTTCGCTCTCGCACAGGTCCACCGCGGTGAACGCCGCCAGGTGCGCCACCCAGTCGGGGCGAAACTCCGCGACGTACTCGCGCATGGCGCCGAGGTTCGTGACGTCGGCCCCGGGCAGGTCGAGCGCAAGCACTTCGTCGCCGCGTTCGCGCAGCCGGGGCACGAGCGCGTGCCCCAGCATGCCGGCGGCGCCGGTGACCATCACCCTCACGCAAGCTCCACGCGGCTCGAGTCGCCGAGCATCAGCCGGTGCGCGCTCGGGCGGGCGTCGCTCGCCGTCACGACAACATCGCGGCCGATGAGGCTCGACTCGATGCGGCCGGGGATGTCGCGGATCTCGCTGCGGTCGAGCACGATCGAGTGCTCGATCTCGCACTCCGAGAGCACGACGCCGTCGGCGATCGCGCTGAAAGGCCCGAGGTACGAATCCGTCACGCGTGCGCCGGCGCCGATCACGAGCGGACCGCGCAGGTGCGAGCGTTCCACCACGGTGCCCGGGCCGATCTGCACCGGACCTTCGACCACGGTGTGCTCGTCCACCGAGCCCTCGTTCTTCGCGACCAAGTCCGCGAGCACGATCCGGTTCGCCTCGAGCAGGTCCTCGACGCGGCCCGTGTCCTTCCACCAGCCGCGGATCACGTGCGAGCGGACGTTCTTCCCGGTCGTGATCAGGTGCTGGATGGCGTCCGTGATCTCGAGCTCGCCGCGCGGCGAGGGCTGGATCGCGCGCACCGCGTCGAAGATCGACTTCGTGAACAGGTAGACGCCCACGAGCGCGAGGTCGCTGCGCGGCTGCTTCGGCTTCTCCTCGAGCCGCACGACGCGATCGCCCTGCAGCTCGGCGACGCCGAACTCCCACGGTCGTGCGACCTGCGCGAGCAGGATCTGCGCCTCGGGCTTCTCGCGCTCGAACTCGCGCACGAACGGCGTGACGCCGTCCTTGATGAGGTTGTCGCCGAGGTACATGACGAACGAATCGCCCGCCATGAACTCCTCGGAGATCTTGACCGCGTGCGCGAGGCCGAGCGGCGCTTCCTGCTCGATGTAGGTGACCTTCAGCCCGAATCGCGACCCGTCGCCGACGTCGGCGCGGATCTCGGCCTGCGAGTTCACGAGCACGGTGACGAGCTCGCCCGTGCGGTGATCCGGCTGCAGCAGTTCGCGCGGATCGCTGACGATGATGCCCACCTCGCGGATCCCCGCGGCCGCGATGGCTTCGAGGCCGTAGTGGAGCACCGGCTTGTTCGCGACCGGCACCAGCTGCTTGGCGCGCGTGTGCGTGATCGGGCGCAGCCGCGTACCGCGGCCGCCGGCGAGGACGAGTGCCTTCACTCCAGCCTCCGGAGAAAGATGAGGAATCCCGCGATGATGAAGACACCGAGGAGGATCAGGAACGCCAGTTCGATCCAGCTCACGGCCGTCAGCCTCCGAGCGCTTCCGCGAGCAGCCGGCGCGCCTCCGCCAGTGCCTCGCCGAGCTTGCCGGCGTCCTTGCCACCCGCGAGCGCGAGGTGCGGCTTGCCGCCGCCGCTCCCGCCCGTGACCTGCGCCACCTTCTTCACGAGGTCCGACGCGCTGAGCTTCTTGTCCTTCACCAGGTCGTCCGTGACCGCGGCGAGGAACGTGAGCTTGCCGTCGTTCTGCAGCGCCAGCACCGCGGCGCCCGTGCCGAGTGCGCCGCGCAGCTTGTCGGCCGCGTCGCGCGCCGCGTTGGTGTCCGCGCCCGACGCGAGCTCGGCCACGATCCAGCGCCCGCCCGGCGCGGCGGTCGCACCGGAAGCGAGCTTGGCGAACTCGGCCTCGAGTCCCTGCTTGCTCGCCTCGGCCTGCGCCTTGCGCGCCTCGGCGAGCTCGCCCTTCAGCTTCTCGATCTGCACCGGCACCTGCACCGCCGGCGCCTGCAGGGCGCGCTCGGCCTCGTGCAGCAGCTGGCTGCGCTCCTTGAGCCACGCCAGCGCCTGCGCGCCGCAGAGCGCCTCGACACGGCGCACGCCGCTCGCGATCGCCGAGTCGGCGACCAGGACGAACGCGCCGATGTCGCCGGTGCGCGCGACGTGCGTACCACCGCAGAGCTCGCGGCTCGGCTCGATGCCCGCATCGGGCACGCCGTCCACGGTGACCATGCGCACCTCGGCGCCGTACTTCTCGCCGAAGAGCGCCATGGCGCCCTGCGCCTTGGCCTCGTCGATCGGCATCACCTTCCAGCTCACCAGCTGGTTCGCGAGCACCCAGTCGTTGACGCGCGTCTCGATCTCGCCCAGCTGGACGTCGGAGGGCGCCTCGAAGTGCGCGTAGTCGAACCGCAGCCGCTCCGGCGACACCAGCGAGCCGGCCTGGTGCACGTGGGTGCCCAGCGTGTGCCGCAACGCCGCGTGCAGCAGGTGCGTCGCGGTGTGATGGCGCTGGGTCGGCGCACGATGCGCGGGGTCGACGACCACCGAGAGCGCCCCCGACGCGGCCGCCTGAAGCAGCGCTTCGCGCGTGCCCTCGGCCAGCCGCACGCGATGCACGATCGCGTCGTCCTCGCGGTACACGTGCTGCATCACCGCGACCACGCCGGTGCCGCGCAGCGAACCGCGGTCGGCGACCTGACCGCCGGACTCGGCGTAGCAGGGCGTCCGGTCGAGCACCAGCTCGAGCTCGTCCCCGCGTGCGCGCCAGCGTGCGATCGCCACACCGGTCTCGGCCAGCGAGTCGTAGCCCGTGAAGCGCGAGTCGGCGCCCGTCTTCACCACGGTCCACGGCACACGCGCATCGTCGCCGTCCTTCGCGAACTTGCTCGCGGCGCGCGCGCGGGTGCGCTGCTCGTCCATCGCGCGCTCGAAGCCGTCGGTGTCCACTTCGACCCCGCGGTCCGCGGCGATCTCCTGGGTGAGCTCGATCGGGAAGCCGTACGTGTCGTGCAGCAGGAACGCCTCCGTGCCCGCGATCCGCTTCGCACCCTTGCCGAGCAGTTCCTCGAGCCGGTCGATCCCCGCCTCGTACGTCTGGCCGAAGCCCGTCTCTTCCTGTTCGAGCACGCGCAGAACGCGATCGCGATGCTGCACCAGTTCCTGGTAGTGACCGCCGAACTGCGCGATCGCGCGCTCGGCGACGCGCGGCAGGAATGCATCCGCGATCGCGAGCCCCTGACGGGAGCGGCCGCGCGTCACCGCGCGCCGCAGCAGCCGGCGCAGCACGTAGCCCGCGCCCTCGTTGCCGGGCAGCGCGCCCTCGGCGATCGCGAACGTCAGCGCACGCACGTGGTCCGCGATGATGCGCGCGTCGCGCAGCGCCGCCTTGCGGTCCGCGGGCGACCCGGCCTGCGACAGCACCGCGTCGACGAGCGGCGCGAACAGGTCGGTCTCGAAGATGGTGTTCTTGCCCTGCAGGATCAGCGCGAGGCGCTCGATGCCCATGCCGGTGTCGATCCCGGGATTGGGCAACAGGTTCAGCGTGCCGTCGGGCTGCGCGTCGAACTGCGGGAAGACGAGGTTCCAGAACTCCATGAACCGGTCGCCCGCGTCGCCCGCCGACTCGCCCCAGAAGGCGCCCTCGGGCAGGTAGTCGGGACGCTTCTCGCCGAGGTCGAAGTAGATCTCGCTGCACGGGCCACAGGCGCCGGCGCCGCCGGCGGGGCCCCAGAAGTTGTCCTTGCGGCCGAGCGCGACCAGGTGGTCCGCCGCGAGCCCGAGCTTTTTCCAGAGTTCGGCGGCTTCGTCGTCGCGCGGCACGCCCGGTTCGCCGCCGAAGATCGAGACGAAGAGCCGCTCCTTCGGCAGTCCGAGGACCTTGGTCACGAACTCCCACGCGAGCGCGGTCGCCTCTTCCTTGAAGTAGGCGCCCTTCGCCTTCGGCCCGAACGAGAAGTTGCCGAGCATCTCGAAGAACGTGTCGTGCCGCGGGGTCAGGCCGACGTTGTCGAGGTCGGTCAGCCGCAGGCACTTCTGCACCGACACCGCGCGCGTGTACGGCACGTCGCCGGTCGCCGTGTAGTACGGCTTGAACTGCACCATGCCGGCGGTCGTGAACATGAGCGTCGGGTCGCCGTGCGGCACGAGCGGCGAGGACGGCACCTCGGCGTGTCCGTTCCGCACGAAGAAGTCGAGGAACGCGCGGCGGAGGGCGGCGCCGGTCTGGAGCATCGGGGCGTCGGACATCGGTCTCCCACAATGAAGTCGGGCGACGGCCGTGCGGCCGCGCCGGGCACGATGAAGTCGGAATCCGGGGCAGGATAGCGGAAAACCCCCTCCCCGGTCAGCCGCGCCCGCGGCCCCCGGAAGCCCTGCCGGCGGCGGCGCACCCGGCGCTCGGCGCGAGGGCCGGCCCCGGCGAAAAGACGGACGGCCACCCCCTCGCGGGAGTGGCCGCCCGTTGCGTGCGGCGCAACTACTCGGAAACCACCGTGACGCGGCGGGTCGCGTGGACGCCAGGCGCCTGCATCCGGACGAAGTACTGCCCGGCGGCGGCGCGGCGGCCGTGGATCTCACCGCTCCACATGACCTGGTAGCGGCCCGGGGCGCGATCGCCGTCCGACAGCGTGGCGACCGTACGGCCGAGCACGTCGTGCACCGTGATCTTCACGTTCGCCGAACGCGGCACCGTGAACTCGACGGCCGTGATGCCACCGCGGCTCGGGTTCGGGGCGATGCGCGTGAGCGCGAACTCGGTGATCGGCTGGCCCGCCGTGCCGGTGATCTGGCCCAGCGTGGTCTGCACGCCACCCGCGTTGCGGCCGGTCAGGCGGTAGACGTAGCTCTGGCCGGAGACGACGTCCTCGTCCACGACCACGAACTGGTCACCGTCCTGCGACGCCGACGCGGCCACGGAGGTCCAGGGGCCGGTCGCGTTCGTGGCGCGCTCGACCGCGAGGTCCGAGAACGAACCCGGGGACGCGAGCGCCCAGCGCAGCTCGATGCCCTTGGCCGTCGGGTTCGCGACGAACGTCGACAGCAGCGTCGCCGTCGCTTCGCTCGCGATCGTGAACGCGGCGTCCGACAGGTCGGCCGCCGTGTTGTTCTCGGCGTCGTGCGCCACGATGCGCGCGTACGCGGCGCCCGTCGTCGGCGCGGTGACGAGCCAGTTGTACGAGCCGCTGTTCGGCACGCCGCTCGCGATCGTCTCCCACGGACCGGCCGGGCCGGTGCGCGAGAGCAGCACGTCGACGCTGGTCACCGCGACGTTGTCCGACGCGGTCCACGTGAACGTGGTCGGGGTCCCGATGAACAGGATCTCGGCGCCGTTCGGGTAGGCCACGAGGACGCTCGGATCCAGCAGGTCGCCCAGGTGCAGCTTGCCCATGCCGAAGCTGTTGTTCCACGGCGCACCGGTGTTGGCGTCGATCGTGGCGTGCGAGAACAGGTAGGTCTTCACCTGCTCGGGCGTCATCGCGCCGAACTTCTGCATCAGGATCGCCGTCGCGCCGGCCACGTGCGGGGCCGCCATCGAGGTGCCCTGGTTGATCACGTGGACGCCGTTGTCGTTGAGCAGGAACGCCTGCGAACCGCAGGTGCCCGTCGCCGACGACGAACGCGTCGAGCCGATGCCCATGCCGGGAGCCGCGAGGTCCGGCTTGTTGCGGCCGTCACGCGTCGGGCCGATACCCGAGAACGTGGCGATCGCGCCGATCGGGGCCGGTCCGCTGTAGGACACGGTCGTGCCCGAGCAGCGCGTCCAGCTGTTCTTCGTCTCCCACGCCGCCACGGTGATCACGCGCGCCGCGTTGCCGGGCTCGGAGACCAGATGGTCGTTCACCATGTTGTAGGTGAACGTGGCGCTCGGGTAGTTCGAGTAGAAGCGCCACATGTCGAAGCGCGTCGTCGAAGCCGCCTGCGACACCGGGGTGAACGTCAGCGTCCACACGCCCGTCGTCGTCTTGCCGGCCGTGCTGCCCGTCGACATGATTTCGATGTAGACCTCGCGCGCGCCCGTGCTGGTGAGCGACGCGCCGTTCTCGAAGTACACGACGCCGTTCACGCCCGTCGTGTCGCCGGGGTACGCCTTGTTGATGCCGCCCATGGGCAGCGTGATGATCTTGTTGCCCGGCGAGCGCAGCGTGACGGTCATGTTGTCCGGCGCGTTGTAGTAGCCGTCGAACGCGAGCAGGGCTCCGTTCACGTTGCCCGAGGTGACCGTGAACTTGACGCTGTCACCGGTGGCCGGAACGTTCGCGGCCGCGTGCCAGCTCGTGCCGCGGTCGTTGCCCGCGGCCACGACGACGACCTTGCCGGGGCCCGAGAGCGCGTCGAGCGCGGACTCGAACGTGCTGGTGCCGTCGTGCGGGCCGTACTCGCTGCCGAGCGAGAGGTTGACGACCGCGTTCTTGCCGAGCGCCGCGGCCTTCTGGAACAGGTAGTTCACGCCGTCGATGATGTCGGTGGTGTAGAACGTCGTCTTCACCATCGCGATGTCGGCCATCGGGGCCATGCCGACGTACGTGTACGCCGGGATCGCGGCGCCCGTGCCCTGGCCGTTGCCGGCGGCGATGCCCATCACGTGCGAGCCGTGGCCGTCACCGTTCGCGACCGTGCCCGTGTCGTTTTCGGTGCACTGGAGCAGGTCGATCTGGCTTTTGGTCCACTCGCGGCCCTTGGTGAAGCCCGAGGGCGGCGTGCCGGTCGTGACCGACTGGTCCCAGATGTAGAGGATGCGCGAGGCCAGCGAGGCGTCCTTGAAATCCTTGTGCTTCCAGTCGATGCCCGAGTCGACGTCGCCCACGAGCACGCCGGCGCCATTCATGCCGGTGAAGGTCGGGGCCGCGCCGCGCAGCGCGTTGGCGCCGGTCGTCGGGACGCTGGTGTTCAGGTACTGCTCGCAGAGCGCGGCGCCGTTGATGGCCGCGACGTCCGCGCGGGCGGCGAGCTGGTCCACCACGTCGACGGGAACGTCGGCCGTGAAGAGACCCGGAAGTTCGGTGCGAACGTTGACGCCCATCGCCTCGAGCTGGGCGCGGCTCACGTCGCCACGGATGAAGACGTCGAGCTGACCCGTCGCGGTGACGGCAGTGCCGGTGGCGCGCAGCCGGGTGGCCGAAGCCCCCGGAGCCTGGAGCTCGGAGAGCGCGATGCGCGCGCGGGCGTCGAGCTTCGACTCCTGCGCGAACACCTGCGCGGCGCCGAGCACGATCAGCAGTGCGACGGTTCCGAAGAGTACGATTCGCTTCACGTTGTCCTCCGGTCGGACCTGCAAGGGGGAGACAGCGGCTGAAAGGCTCAGCCCGATCGGCTCACGGATGCCGGGTGGGCCCGGGGCTCCCGTCCCTGGGGGTGAGATCGGGAGAGCCAATTCGGTTCGTCCGCGCGTCCTCGCGATCGAGGACCTGCGCCGACGCATCCGAACACATCCGCTTATCTCATAGAGTCGTACACCCGCCGAACACCGGTCAAGGAATTGTTCTACATACCTCTCGTAGAGGTGAACGGAACTTGATTCACACGAATACTGGCTCCATGTCGATGCCATGAAGCGGTATTGAGGGTGCAGTGGGGGGCGACCACCGACGCGGGGCGTCCCGGTGGGCCGTGCGGCCGATCCGGGAAGCGTTCGAGGCGCCTCTCGATGCGCGACTTCACCGCGCGCGGCCGCGGATCAGTCGGACTCGCCGCCCTCCGGCAATGCGAGGGCGCGGCGGATGACGTCGCCGTCGAACCCCCGGCGCGCGAGCAGCGCGTAGAGCCGCTGCTTGCGCACGCGCGGTTCGAGCCCGGCGTAACGCCTCGCCGCCTGTGCGACCAGTTTGCTCGCGGCAGCCAGTTCGTCGACACCGCCCTCGCGCTCGGCGACCTGGGCCCGCGCGGCCTCGATCGCCTCGTCGTCGACCCCGCGAGCGCGCAGTTCCTGCCGCAGGCGCGTCCAGCCCGACGGCCGGCGTCCCCAGCGCCCGGCGAGGAACGCGCGAGCGTACTCGGTGTCGTCGACCAGTCCGACGCGCGCCAGCCGGTCGAGCGCCTCGTCGATCGCCGCCGGGGTGTGGCCCTTGTCGCGCAGCCGCTTCACGAGGTCCGAGCGGGTTCGTCGCGAGCGCTCGAGCAGCTTGAGCGCGGCCTCACGCGCGTGCTCCGGATCCGGATCCGGCTCGGCGTCCGAATCGCGACGCCCGCGGAACGCGCTCACCAGAGCCCCGGCACGAGGCGCTTCGTGCGCGCCATGTAGGCGCTGTACTCCTCGCCGAAGTGTTCGAGCATGAAGCGCTCCTCCACCGCCATGCGGCGTGTGAGCCCGAAGATCATCGAGGGGATCAGCAGCACGTAGAACCAGCTGCGGAACGTGAGCGCGATGCCGATGCAGAGCACGATCACCGACGTGTAGCTCGGATGACGCACGCGCGCGTAGAGTCCGGACGTGACGAGCCGGTGATCCGCGGCCACCGAGACGCGCAGCGAGAACATGCGGCCCAGCGCGAGCATGGTCGCGACCCGGAACGCCGTCCCCAGCGCGAACACCACGAGCCCCGCCACGCGCACGCCCTCGCCGCCGGGAAGTCGCCACCAGCCCATCGCGTCCATGAAGATCGTGCCCAGCATGCCGAGGTTGGAGACGAGGTTCGCCGACATCAGCACCCACGGGCTCTCGCCGGAGGGACGCGCGTGGGCGTCGTAGCCGGTCGTGAACGCGATCGCGACGAAGTTGGGCAGCACGAACAGCAGCGCCGCCGCCGCACGGATCCACGAGCGGTAGAAGCCCGCGATGTCGAGCCGCCACGCGAGCCCCATGAGCAGGAGCGGCAGCAGGACGTTGACCAGCACGCTCGGCACGATCGCCGGCCGCCGGCCCGGCGCCGTCGCGGAACCCGGATTCGGGAACGGTTGCATGCACTTACCCTAGGACACGCGGGGGCGGGCCGACAGGGGGCCGATCGGCGTACCCCGGCCGCGGCTCACGCGAACGTCACCGCCGCCGACGGCGTGATGGCCGCGCGCTCCGAGAGCTCGGCCTCGACCTCGGCCGAGAGCGCCGCCGCCGTACGATCGCCGCCCCCGAACGTGGAGTGCGCGTCGGAGACCAGCGTCACTGCGAGCCCGCGCGCGAGCGCGCCGAGCGCCGTCTCGCGCACGCAGAACTCCGACTGCAGCCCGGCGATCACGACCGCATCCACGCCGCGCCCGGAGAGTTCGCTCGCCAGCATCGTGCTCGCGAACGTGTCGCACGTGCGCTTGTCCAGCACCGGCTCGCCGGCCGCGGGGCGCAGCGAAGGGTGCAGCTGCCAGCCCGGCGTACCTTCCTGGTCGGGATCGCCGGGGCCGCCGCAGTTGCGGACGTAGACGATCGGCGCGCCCGCCGCACGCGCCCGCGCGACGAGGTCGCCGACACGCGCGAGCAGCGCATCGCCGCCCGCGCACGGGTTCGCGGGGTCGAACATGTTCACCTGCACGTCGATCACGAGAAGCGCGGTCGTCGCGGACATCGAGCGAATCTCCGGAAGTGCGCAGGGGCGGTCCCGTGCGGGGCCGCCCCTGGCGTCTGCGATGCGAGGAATCGTGTCGTCAGCGCCGGGCGTCGCGCGCAGCCACCGCGGGCTGCGGACGAGCGCCCGCTCCCACCGCCGCGGCCGCCTTCGCCGCGTCGGGCGACGGCGTCGCGCCGTTGGCTGCGGCGGGCGGTGCCGCCGCGGCCTTGAGCCCGAGTTGCGGCAGCAGCTTGGCCTCGATCTTCGCGCGCACGTCCTTGTGTTCCTTGAGGAACATGCGCGTGTTCTCGCGGCCCTGGCCCAGCCGCTCGTCGCCGAAGCTGAACCACGTGCCAGCCTTGCTGATCACCATCTTGTCGACGGCGAAATCGATCAGCTCGCCTTCACGCGAGATGCCCTCGTTGTAGAGGATGTCGAACTCGGCCTCGCGGAACGGCGCCGCGACCTTGTTCTTGACCACCTTCACCTTGGTGCGGTTGCCGACCGCGGTCTCGCCTTCCTTGAGCGTGGCGATGCGGCGGATGTCGAGGCGCACCGAGGCGTAGAACTTGAGCGCACGGCCGCCGGCGGTCGTCTCGGGGTTGCCGAACATGACGCCGATCTGCATGCGGATCTGGTTGATGAAGATGACCGTGGTGTTGCTCTTGTTGATCGAGCCGGTCAGCTTGCGGAGCGCCTGCGACATGAGCCGCGCCTGCAGGCCCACGTGCGAGTCGCCCATCTCGCCCTCGATCTCGGCCCGCGGCACGAGCGCCGCCACCGAGTCGATCACGACGATGTCCACGGCACCCGAGCGCACGAGCGTGTCGGCGATCTCGAGCGCCTCTTCGCCCGTGTCGGGCTGAGCGACGTGCAGGTTGGTGATGTCCACGCCCAGCTTCTGCGCGTAGCCGGCGTCCAGGGCGTGCTCGGCGTCGACGAACACGGCGCTGCCGCCCGCGCGCTGCGCGTTGGCGATGATCGTGAGCGCGAGCGTGGTCTTGCCCGAGGACTCGGGGCCGTAGATCTCGACGATGCGTCCGCGCGGCACGCCGCCGACGCCGAGCGCCATGTCGAGCCCGATGGACCCGGTGGAGATGGTCTCGATGCCGGCCACTTCGCTGCCGTCCCCGAGTTTCATGATGGCGCCCTTGCCGAACTGCTTCTCGATCTGCTGCAGGGCGAGGTCGAGCGCCTTCGTCCGTTCCTTGGCGTTGGGCGGCGGCGTGAAGTTCATCGGCTGCGTCTCCTTCGCAGGGGCTGCGAACTGCGGGTGCGGGGATGGTGGCGGTGGCGGCGGGCCCGGGCACGTCCGTCGGGCCTCGGCCGCTCCCGCCGTGAAGCAATGCGGGCATACTACACAAGTGTGCAGTAGCCGGCAAGGGCGGAATCGCGGGCGGGTCTTCGCCCGGCGCCGGCCCCGGCCCGCGCCCGGAAGGTCAAGTCAACGCGAACGATCGCGAGCACTCGCACGTTGTCCCAGAAGCGAGGGGGTTCGCAGCATCGATTCCTCCCCCGCGCCGTCCGCACCCTCGCCCGTTCCCGTCCGGAGGCCCCATGCGCCCGCTGCCCCTGAGACTCGCCGCGCTCACCTGCATCGCGCTCTTCCTGCTCGCCTCCCGCGTCGCGTTCGCGGCCTGGGGCCACGACCCCGCGAACCCGATCCCGCTGCAGACGATCCCGCTCGACCAGACGCTGGAGTACCGGCACTCGACGCTGCCCGATGGCGCGGGCGGGATGTTCGTCGCGTGGGCCGGCACGGACTACGCGGGCAACTCGCCGATCCGCGTGCAGCGTTTGAACGCCGACGGCTCGGTCGCCTCCGGCTGGCCGGCTGACGGCGTGCTCGCGTGTTCGGCCGCAGGCCAGCGCAATGCTCCGCAACTGGTGCCGGACGGTGCCGGCGGCGTGCTGCTGGTGTGGATCGAGGTGCGGCAGGGGCGGCCGAACAGCGACATCTACGCCCAGCACGTCCTGTGGTCGGGCTCGGTGGCGCCGGGATGGCCGAGCGATGGGCTCGCCGTGGTGGTGGTCAACTTCGACAACCTCTGGATCTCCACCTGCTCCGACGGCCTCGGCGGCGCCTTCGTCGGTTACGCGCAGCGCTTCAACGGCCTCGACATCGACGTGTTCCTCGCCCGGGTGACCTCGGGACGCGTCGTGACCTCGGTGCCCGTGGACCGCTCCGCGGCGACCCAATCCGAGATCGCGATCACCTCCGATGGGTCGAACGGCTGCTACCTGGCGTACTCGAGCAACGCGACCGGCAACGCCGACGTCATGGGTGCACGCTACAACTCGGCGCTCGCGTCGTCGTTCGGCACCAAGACCCTCGCGGGCACCCCCGCGGACCAGTGGTCTCCGCAGGTGGTCCTGCTCGGAACCGGGAACGCCGAAGTCTTCTGGGTCGATGCGAGCGCCGGCAACGGCAGCCAGCGCGTCACCACCGGGTTCATGACTCCGGCGGGTGCCCAGGGGGCGGATCCCGGACCGGTGCTCTTCGACGCGCTCACGTCGCAGCTGAACTACCGCGCCGTGCCCGACGGCCTCGGCGGCTGCCTCGTCGCCTGGCTGGACAATCGTTCGACGGGCGCGGGCGCCGGCCTGTATGCGGGCCGGCTCGACCGGAATGGCCAGCGGGCGCCCGGCTGGCCGTCCGGCGGCGTCTTCCTCTGCAACGGCAGCCTCGGCCTGCCGTGGACCTACGACCTCGTCGCCGACGGGAGCGGCGGCATGATCGCGGCGTGGAGCGACGCCATCTCGCCGCCGAGCGGCAGCCTCCTGGCGAGCCACGTCGATGTCCTCGGCCACCTGCGGCCCCTCTCCGTTCCCGGGGGCCGGCTCGTGGGCATCACCGGGGGCTACGTGGGCACGGTGGCGCTGCAATCGGACGGCGCGGGCGGCGCGTTCGCGGTGTGGAACGACTCCCACGCGCTCGTGGGCGGCCTGCCGTACTTCCAGGTCTACGCCCAGCACTTCGACGACTACGTCACGCTCGGCGACCCGCGCCCCACGAGCGCGGGCGTCAAGGACATCCGCTTCGACCAGGGTGGGCAGGTGCGCGTGACGTGGAACGCGAGCTGGCTCGACAACCGGCTCGATTACGGGATCGACTCGTACTGGCTGTGGCGGCAGGCGCCGATCACCGCCGCGCAGCAGGCGGTCCAGCGCGGCACCGGCACGTGGAGCGACGCCGGCTCGACGACCGCGGCCGCCGTGGCGGCGGGCCGGCGCGTGTTCCGCGCCTCGAGCAACGCCGCGGCCGACTACGCGTGGGAGTACCTCGGCAGCACGCCCGCGCACCAGGCCGCGCAGTACAGCATGGTGGCGCCGACCGCTTCGGACTCGGTCGCGGGCCACAATCCATACACGGCGTTCATGGTCGAGGCGCACGCGGCCGCCGACGCGCGCGCGCTGTGGGCGTCGCTGCCCGACAGCGGCTATTCGGCCGACAATCTCGCGCCCGCGACGCCCGCGCCCTTCGCCGGCAGCTGGACGCCCGGGCTGACGACGCTGCACTGGGACCCGAACCGCGAGGCCGATCTCTCGGGCTACCGGCTCTATCGCGGTGGCTCGGCCAACTTCACGCCCGGCCCCGGCAACCTCGTCGCCACGCCGGCGGTGAACGGCTGGTCCGCAGCGAGCGCGCCCGCAGGCTGGTACAAGCTGACCGCGATCGACGTGCACGGCAACGAATCGCCGGTCGCGACGCTCCTGCCCACGGGCCTCGCGGGCGTCGACGAGCCCGAGGCGCCGCGCGCGCTGGCGTTCGCGCTCGCCTCGGCGAGCCCCGCCGCGGGACCGGTGCGCCTGCGCTTCGCGCTGCCGCAGGCCTCGCCCGTGCGGATCGCGATCTACGACGCCGCGGGCCGCGAGGTGCGCGTGCTCGCCGACGGCGCGTTCGGCGCCGGCGAGTGGACGCGTGCATGGGACGGCACCGACGCGCGCGGCCACCTCGCCGCGAGCGGGCTCTACTTCGCGCGACTCGCCACCGCGAGCGAGGAGCGGACGCTGCGGTTCGTGCGCGCTCGATAGGCGCGACTCGCCACACGCCGGGCCCGGGGCGGAACACCGCCCCGGGCCCGTTTCACGTGGGCGTCGGCCGCGGCCGCGGGCGATGTCCGGTCCGGGCGCGCGATTGCGTCTATCCATGCGAGTGCGTCGGGCACGGCCGGTGGGCCGCGCGCCGGCGTCTTCGTTCGAGGGACGGGCCCCGTGAGCGCCCGCCCGCTGCCCGTGGAGGTCGATCGTGCGCCGATGCGCCCCGCTGCTCCTGCTGCTGCTTCTTCTCCCCGTCGCGCCCGCGCGTGCGCAGTGGTCGCGCGACCCGGGTGCGCCGTCGGTCGTCTGCACGCCGAACCAGTATTCGTCCCTGGCCACCGACTCAGCCGTGCCGGACGGCTACGGTGGGGTGCTCTTCCCGCTGCAGACCCTGGGCGGGATCTTCGGTCCCGCGGACATCCGGGTGCAGCGGGTCGCCGCGACCGGTGGAACCTCGCCGGGCTGGCCGGCCGGTGGCGTCGTGGTGCACTCCATCCTGAGCAGCTCGATCGGTGAACAGCGCGTCGTCGCCGACGGCACGGGCGGCGGCATCGTGATCTGGAACGACGGATCGAGCGGCATGTGGCGTCCGTGGGCCCAGCGCGTGAGTGCGACCGGAGTCCCGCAATGGACCGCGGGCGGCGTGGCCATCAGCGGCTCGCCCACCGTCAACGAGCACGACCTGGCCGTCTGCGCCGACGGCGCCGGTGGCGCCTACGTGGCGTTCGAATACGACTTTTCCAGCTCGGACCACGACATCTACGTCACGCACGTCCTCGCCAACGGCACGTCCTCCACGTTCGTGGCCGCCAACTCGACCCTGAACGAGACCACACCGTGCATCGCCGCCGACGGAGTCGGTGGCTTCTACCTCGGATTCGTCTCGGTCAACTCCGATCCCGACCTGTCGTTCCAGCACTGGAGCGCGCAAGGCAGCGTCACGGGGAGCGCGAGCCTGCTCATGAGCGGCAGCCAGAGCAATCCCGTCGCCGTCGCGGACGGATTCGGGGCGGCGTGGTTCGCATGGCGCGACGACCGCAGCGGCTCCGGAACCACCCAGCAGCGCGGCATGCGCATGCTCCCGAGCGGCCCGGCGACGGGGAACTCCGCGGACGGAGCGGCATTCAGCGCTGCGAACGGTCCGAACTACCAGACTCACCTCGCAGCCGACGGCCGCGGAGGTGTGTTCTGCACCTGGTCGAGCGTCGCCGGTGACCGCATCTGCCACGTGGACTCCCTGGGCCTCACGGGCCCGGCATGGGCGCTCGGCCGCATCGCCGAGCCCTACGCGCTCAACTCCGAGATCCACGCGACGACGGATGGAGCGGGCGGCGCGATCCTGGCGATGGTGGACACGCGGGCGGGCACCGAGAGCCGCGAGGCCTACGCGAACCGGCTGACGCCGGGGGGCTCGCTCGCGCCCTTGTCGGTGGAGGGGGGCCGTGTCGTGATCCAGGCGCAGATCGCGTCGGCGGGGGTCGTGCCGGACGGCAGCGGTGGCGCGATCGTCCTCGGAGTCGCGGCCGGCTCCAGCCTGGTCTACGCCCAGCACCTCGATCACTACGCGTCGCTCGGCGATTCGCGGCCCACGGGGCTCGAGGCGCGCGACGTGCGCGGCGACCAGGGCGGCGCGGTGCGGCTCGCGTGGAACGCGAGCCCGATGGACGGCGATCCCGACTGGGGCATCTCGAACTACTGGATCTGGCGCCAGACGCCCGCGACCGCCGCACAGGCGGCGATCGCCGCGGGCCGCGGCGCGTGGCTGGGCGGCACGGGCGCGGCCGCGGCGGGACGCGTGTTCCAGCCTGCGGCCATCGAAGGCTACGCGTGGGAGCTGGTGACGCAGCAGCCGGCGAACGCGTCGGCGCAGTACAGCTACGTCGCGAGCACGACCACCGATTCGCTGCCGGGCTATAACCCGTACACCGTGTACATGGTCGAGGCGCATTCGGCGCTCGATGTGAAGGCGTTCTGGCAATCGGTGCCCGACAGCGGCTACTCGGTCGACAACCTGCCGCCCGCCGCTCCCGCGCCGTTCACGGGCAGCTTCACGCCCGCGCTCACCTCGCTGCAATGGGGCGCCAACCACGAGGGCGACCTCGCGGGCTACCGGCTCTACCGCGGCGCGACGACGGCGTTCGTGCCGGGGCCGGGCAACCTCGTCGCCTCGCCGGTCACGACCGCGTGGTGGGCGGCGAGCGCGCCGATCGGCGTCTACAAGCTGACCGCGATCGACGCGCACGGCAACGAATCGCCGGTCGCGACGCTGGTCCCGGTGGGAGTCGCGGGCGTCGACGACGCGCCGCCGCCGCACGCGCTGGCGTTCGCGCTCGCCTCGGCGAGCCCGGCCGCGGGACCGGTGCGCCTGCGCTTCGCGCTGCCGCACGCGGCGCCGGTGCGGATCGCGGTGTACGACGCCGCGGGCCGCGAGGTGCGCGTGCTCGCCGACGGCGCGTTCGGCGAAGGCGAGTGGACGCGCGCGTGGGACGGCACCGACGCGCGCGGCAACCTCGCGGCGAGCGGGCTCTACTTCGCGCGACTCGTCGCGGGCGGCGAGACGCGCACGCTGCGCTTCGTGCGCGCGTACTGACACGCGGGGCGCACGACGGGCCCGGGGCGGCGATCCGCCCCGGGCCCGTTCGCGTGACGCCGGCTACTTCGCGGGATCGACCGCGGGCACGTCGACGTCGTCGAGTGCGTCGAGGCGCTTGAGCGCCGAGTAGACCGGGCGCCACAGCTCGGCGAGCACGACGAACGCCATGTCGCCCGCGGGCGGCAGGTCGTTCAGGAAGACCGGCTTGCCGCCCGTGAACTCGCCGCGGTAGTCGCTCTTGTACTCGCGGCGGCCGTGCTGGCGCTTCGCGCGGTCGAGGAACTCCGCCAGCGTGAAGCCTTCGCTGTTGTCGTCCCAGCGCTTCTGGATCTCCGTGCAGCGGTCGCGGTGCAGGTCCTTCCAGTTGGGCGGGAACAGCACGTAGCGGTCGGCGTCGTCCTGCGGCAGGAACGAGGTCCAGACCGTGCGCGCCACGCCCTGGCGCGTGTCGCGGTCGCGCGCGAGCAGCACCTCGTCGTCGACCGACAGCACCTGCACGTCCCAGTGGACGTTCACTTCGCGTTCGCGCTTCATCGACTCGAACGGCATCTCGACCCAGTCATCGACTCGCCGCCCGGTGGAATCGCGCACCTCGGTCCGGTGCCAGATGGGCCCGCGGAAGTGCTCCGAACGCGTGTCGGTGGTGAGCCCGTACGTGCGCGCCCACACGACGCGCTGCGCGCCCAGCTTGCGCGCGATCTTCATGGCCTCGTCGCGGTCCATGCCGTCGAGCTGGCTGACCGTGACCACGTTCCACACGTCGGCCTCGGGCACGAGCCGCGTGAACTTCCAGCCGCTGCCTTTCACGCGCGAGGCGAGGTCGTCGTAGAGCCGGTCCGTGAGTTCGCGCGCCAGCGTCGGCCCGGCGTTCTCGTCGCGCACGGGCAGCACCACGACGCGCGTCTGGGCGAGCTGCCACGCCCGCTGCGTGCGGCGCTCGAGTTCTGGCGACGGCGCGACGAAGGTCGCGGCTTCCTGGAAGCGCGCGTAGGCGACGCGGGCGCGGCGGGCTTCCATCGCCTCGACGCCGGCGCGTTCCAGCCCGCGCGCGGCACCGGCACGCAACTGCGATTCGGTGCGATCCCACGCGGGATCGGGATCGAGCGCGACGCGGTAGCCGCGCAGCTCGTCGCGGAACGCGGCGAACTCGAGCACGAGCTTCGCCGCGCCGAGCGTGTCGACGGCGGCGAGGTTGCCGATCCGCGCGCGGTAGTCGGAGCCGACCGCGCGCGCGGCCTCGATCATCGATTCGCGCGCGTTGGCGTTGCGCGGCTCCTTCTCGAGCGCCTTGCGCGCGAGCTGGTAGGCCTTGAGCGCGTCGCCGCCTTCCAGCGCGACGTGGCTGCGACGAGCGAGTTCGGTCGGTCCGGCGCAGCAGACGAGCGCGACGAGCAGCAGCGCGAGCGCGGGGACGGACCACGGCGTGGGGCGCGGCCTCATGGGAAACTCTCCTTCACGCGATTCGGGACGCGTGGGCGGCGGGGAGCGTGTTCCTCTGCGGGTTCGACCAACCCCAGAATTACTCCCGGGCGCGGCCGCTCCGTGTCAACGCCGTGTCGAATCTGGGGGCGCGGCCTGAGCCGTTCGCCGGCGAGACCTATGCGGCGGTTTCCCGCCCGACGGTCTCGATCGCCAGCTCACGCCACTGCGGCCAGCGCGGATCCTTGAGCGCCGCCTCGGGCCACATGAGGTCGATCGAGTGCGGGCCGACCGTCGAGGTGGCGCCATGCACCAGCGCGTCGGCGATCGTGACCGCGCTCACGGGGTCCAGCGTCACCGGCAGCACCGGCATCGGGTCGTGGTGGCGGTCGGCCGCCTCGAGGATCTCACTCGGCAGGCCCCACATGCCCAGCAGGCAGGCGCCGATGCCGCCGTGGTGGGCGCCCATGCGCTGCAGCTCGATCTCGTGCTCGGGCCGGCCCTCGCGCTCGGCCTCGCGCACGATGCTCGCGTGCAGGTCGGGCAGGTAGGCGGCGAGCAGCAGCTTGCCGATGTCGTGCAGCAGCCCGGCCGTGAACGCGTCGTCGCGCCACGGCGCCGCCGGCTCGAGGTTGGACGCGATGCGGGCGACGAGCGACGCGTGCGACTGCAGCGCCTCCAGCCGCTCGACCATGAACGGCGAGACCGGGAAGCGGTTGTAGACCTCGGCGGTCAGCACGAGCGACTTCAGCAGCCGCGTGCCGAGCCGCGCGGCGGCCGCCTCGATCTTGGTGACGTGCTGGTGGTGCCCGAAGTAGGCACTGTTCGCGATGCGCAGCACCTGCGCCGCGAGCGTGCTGTCGGCCGCGATCATCTCGGAGAGCTCGAACACCGACGTGTTCGGGTCCTCGAGCCGCTTGGAGAGCTTCGTGTAGACGCTCGGTACCGCGGGCAGCGGCCCCATGCGGCCGAGCAGCTCGCGCACGGGCGGACGCGAGACGAGCGCGTTGAGGAGCAGCAGGCGCTTCACCATCTCCTGCAGCGTCGCGACCTCGATCGGCTCGGTCACGGCGCGGTGCGCGATGCGCAGCGTGCGCAGGCCCTTCTCCGCTTCGCCGTCGACGCCGACCGCGATGCGTACGGTGTTCGGGTACGCGTGCTGGACGCGCGAGAGGAGTTCGATGCCGTCGAGCTCCGGCGCCTTGGCCGCCGCGACGACCGCGTCGGGCTGCCATTCCTCGACACGCTTCCAGGCGTCGGCGATCGTGGCCACGTGATCGAGCTCCCACTGCGGCTCGCGCAGGGCGAGCACGCGGAGCACGCGCTCGGTGGCGCGCAGGTCGTCGTGGACCAGCAACACTCGCGGCATGGACCCCTCGTTCGCATGCACGACCAGACGCTCCGCGCGGCCCTCGTGGCCGGCACCGGGACGGCGTCCGTCCAAGGGGTTATCGGCCGGGCACTTGCCGGGGATGAGCGCCGCGTGCGGCGCCCGGATCAGCCGCCCAGGGCCGCGTGGCCCTCGCGCAGCAGGCGTTCCGTGCTCTCCCAGTCGAGGCACGGGTCCGTGATCGAGACGCCGTAGCGCAAGTCGGCCGCCGGCACCGGGAACGGCTGGCTGCCGCCCTCGAGGTGGCTCTCGAGCATCATCCCCGCGATCGCGCGCGTGCCGGCACGGCGCTGCGCGAGCACGTCGCGCCACACGTCCTCCTGGCGCGCGGGCTGGCGGCCGGAGTTCGCGTGGCTGCAGTCGACCATGATCGCGCGCGGCAGGCCCGCCGCCGCGAGGCGCGCCTCGGCGTCGCGGATGCTCTCGGCGTCGTAGTTGGTGCGCGCCGCACCGCCGCGCATGACCATGTGCACCGCCGCGTTGCCGCGCGTGCGCACGATGCTCGTCACGCCGTCGAGGTCGATCCCGAGGAAGCTGTGCGGCGTCATCGCCGCGCGCATCGCGTCGACCGCGACCTGCACGCTGCCATCGGTCGCGTTCTTGAAACCGACCGGCATCGAGAGGCCGCTCGCCATCTCGCGGTGCGTCTGCGACTCGGTCGTGCGCGCGCCGATCGCCGCCCACGCGACCAGGTCATCGAGGTACTGCGGCACGATCGGATCGAGGAACTCGGTCCCCGCGGGCAGCCCGAGCGCCGCGACCTCGAGCAGCAGCCGCCGCGCGACGGCGAGCCCGGTCTCGATGTCCTGCGAGCCGTCCAGGTGCGGATCGTTGATGAGGCCCTTCCAGCCGATCGTCGTGCGCGGCTTCTCGAAGTAGACGCGCATCACGATCTCGAACCGGTCCGCGAGCGACGCGCGCAGCGACGCGAGGCGCCCCGCGTACTCGAGCGCCGCCGCCGGATCGTGGATCGAGCACGGCCCCACCACGACCAGCAGCCGCGGATCGCGCTGCTCGAGGATCGCGCCGATCCGCTCGCGCGCCGCCGCGACGTGCTCGTGCGCGCTCTCGGGCGCCGGCAGCGCGGCCTTGAGCGCGCGCGGCGGCGACAGCCGCGTGAACGTGGTGACGCGCAGGTCCTGGGTGGGCTTCATGGGGGGACGAGTGTACGGGCCCGAGCGGGCCGGGCCAAGACGGAGCGGCGGGACGGGTGCGGGACGCGCGGTGACGTGGGCGGCAGGCAGGCGACACGGCCGAGGCGCCGTGTCCGGTCGCGAGGCGAGCGCGGAGGATGGGAGCGGAAAGCTCCGACCGTGCGCCAGATCCGGACCCGGGCTCGACCGCGGAGGATGCTCTCGTGCTGTAACCCATGTCCCCGGTCTGCACTGTTACCAGTGTCCCCGGTCTGGACCGCACTCGGCCCTTGACACGATTCCACGCGCCACGACTTCGATGTCGCCGCGGCGACCATGGCTCCGCGCCTGCGCGCCTCCCCCGCGCGTTTGGCGCATCGCGCGCGCGATCGCCGCGAAGTTGTCGCGAAGCGTGTCAACTCGCGACGTGCGCGCGTCTGTGGCGGCCGAATTTGCGTGTGCTACAAAGTGCGTGCGCCCGACACGCACCCGCCCCCGACGCGGATGTGCACATGCGGACCGTTCGCTCGCTGTTCTCGCTCACGCCCCAGGTCCTGGTTTCGGAGACGCGCCACCTGCTCGCCGCTCGTGCGGAGAACACCGCGGAGCTGCTCGAGCATCTCGCCGAGATCGACGCGCGGAAGCTCTACGTCGAAGCGGCCTACGGCTCGACGACGGCGTTCCTGGTCGGCGAGCTGGGGATGGAACCGGATTCGGCGGACAAGAAGATCCAGGCGGCACGCGCGGTGCGCCGCGTGCCGGCACTGCTGTCGGCGATCGCGGACGGGCGGCTGCACCTTCGGGCCGTCCTGCTACTCGCCCCGCACATCGAGCCGGAGAATGCCGACGAGCTGATCTCCGCTGCCGCACATCGCACGCGGGACGAGATCAGCTGGCTGCTTGCGGAGCGCGCACGAGCTCGCTCGCCGCAGGTGGTCGGCGACCTGCTCGCGCAAGTCGTTGCGAATACGGATAGCGAACCGGATCCGGATCCGGTCATTTCCAGAAATGGTCAAGCGGTCGCGGCGGCTCAGGCGACCGCTGCGGAGCCAGCGCCTGCCACTCTGGCGCGGCGCACGATCACGTTTAGCGTTCCCGCCGAGCTCGCCGACGCCTATCGCGACGCGCTCGCGCTCGCGTCATATGACGTCGCGCACGACGGGGCGCGCGTCTTCGAGCAGATGGTCGCGGCGTGGCGCGAAAAGCTGGAGAAGCGGAAGTTCGGGACCGGCCGGCGCGCGTCACAGTCGGCGGCCGCGTCCAAGAGACCGGCCCCGCGCACGAGCGCTTCGGGGGTACCCGGCCGCCGCCGCATCCCCAAGCACGTGCGCCGCGAGGTCTGGGAACGCGATGGTGGCCAGTGCACTTACACGAGCGACACCGGCCGGCGCTGCGAGTGCCGGAAGCAGCTCGAATACGACCACGTGATCCCCAAAGCGCTCGGCGGTGACGACTCGGCGGCGAACCAGCGCCTGCGCTGCCGCGAGCACAACCAGCTCGAAGCCGAGCGCGCGTTCGGGAAGCGCTACGTCGAGGGACGGCGCGAGGCCAGGCGCGCCGAGCAGGAGCGCCGCCGTGCCGAGCGCGAGCGCATCCGCGCCGATCGGGCCGCGAGAACCGGCGCCGAGGATGCGCGAGCGGCGGCCGCACGCGAGCAAGCCCGAGCCGAGCGCGAGCGGGCGGCCGCCGAGGAAGCCTCGCGCTTCGCCGCCGCCGAGGAGCTCGTCCCCTGGTTGCGCGGACTCGGGCTGCGGGCGAACGAAGCGCGCGAGGTCGCGCGGCGCGTCCCGATCGTGGAGGGCGCTTCGCTGGAGGAGCGCGTCCGCGCGGCGTTGCGGCTGCTCGGGCCGCGCGGATCACGTTCGGCGGCTTGACGCTCGCGCGGATCCGTCACGCGCGGCGGCCTCGGACCTGCGCTCCTCGGTGCGGGTGAACGGTCCGTCCGTGCCCGGTGCCGCGCCTCGCGCTAGTTCGTCGCGCCCGCCGCTCCCAGCTCGCGCCAGAGCCATGCCTGCGCGAAGTCCCACCAGCGTTCGATCGTCCGGCACGAGACGCCGAGCGCGGCCGCGCACTCGGCGTGCGTGAGGCCGCCGAACAAGATCAGTTCGACGGCGCGCGAGCGGCGCGCGCCGGTGCGCTCGAAGCGTTCCAATGCGCGGTCCAGGTCGACGCGCGCTTCCACGTGTTCCTCGCGGCCCACGGCGAGCGCGTCGTCGAACGCGACGCGCTCCCAGCCGCCGCCGCGCTTCACGCGGCCGCGGGCACGCGCGCGGTCCACGAGGATGCGGCGCATGGTGAGATCGGCGACGCCGAGGAAGTGCTCGCGGTTCCGCCACGACGTGCGCGACTGGCCGGCGAGCTTGAGCCACGCCTCGTGCACGAGATCGGCGGCCTGCAGCGTCGGGTCGGGGCGCTCGCGCCGCAGGTGGCGCGCGGCCATCGCATGGAGCTCGCCGTAGGCACGGGCACAGAGCGGATCGGCGCCGCAGCCGCCGGGCGCCGGTTGCGGGCGCGATGCGATGCCAGTCGAGGGGTCGAGCACGGGGCCTCCGATCGCGGACGCTGCGCTTGTCGTGGGTCGCCGCGGGGGACGCCCACGCACGAGCCGCCGCATCACCGCGGCCCGTCCCGGCGGGAGTTCGCTCGCCGACCGGGTCCCGGGCCCCGGTCGGGGCCGACGCGGGCGCTCGTGCCCATTGAGACCGGGAGGCCGCCGGGAAAATCACAGCGGCGGGCGGGCGGCTCGCCGGCCGCGATCGCAGGCCCCGCGGCCCAGCCGAAGCCCGGCCCGGCTCCCCCTCAGCCCACCCCGAGCGGGGCTTCGGCCAGCACGTCGTAGCGCGAGCCGCGCGGCGAGAGCGTGCTCTTCACCACCACGATCCGCTCGATCGGGAAGCTCGCGTCCACGGGCGGCACGGCGGCCAGCGCGGCCGTCCAGTCGGCGTCGGCGCGCACGCGCCCGATGGTCAGGTGCGGCGCGAACGGGCGGCCCTCGCGCTCGAACCCGCGCCGGGCGAGCGCATCCTCGAGCGAGTGGGCCAGCGCGCGGAACGCATCCGCGCCCTCGCCCATGCCCAACCACAGCACGCGCGCGCGGCGCGCGTTCGGGAACGCTCCGGGCGCGGCCAGCACGCCCGCGAACGCCGCATGCGCGGCGGCCGCCTCGCGCGCGGCGTCGGCGGCGCGGCGGGCGCCGTCCTCGCCGATCTCGCCGAGGAAGCGCAGCGTGTAGTGCAGGTTCTCGCGCTTGACCCACGACACCATGTCGCCGGGGCGGCGCAGCGCCTCGATCACGCCGAGCGCTCGCGCCTGTGTCTCGGGCGGCGGAAAGACGGCGAGGAAGACGCGCACGGCGCTTCAGTCCAGCGTCGGGTCCACCGGCAGGCCGAGCAGGTGGCGGCGCAGGAAGTCGAGCGCGGTCTGCGCCGCGCGCTCGCGCACGGTGGAACGCGAGCCGACGAGCCGCAGCTGGCGCACGAACTCGCCGAGCGGCGAAGCGATCGCCACGTAGACGAGGCCGACGGGCTTGTTCTCGCTACCGCCGTCCGGTCCGGCGATGCCGGTGATGCCGACGCCGACCTGGACGCCCGCCTTCTCGCGCGCGCCGCTCGCCATCTGCTCGGCGACGGCGGCGCTCACCGCACCCTGCGCCTCGAGCGTGGCGCGGTCGACGCCGAGCAGCTCGAGCTTGGCGGCGTTGGAGTAGGTCACGAACCCGCGCTCGACGTAGCGCGAGCTTCCGGGCACGTCGGTGAGCCGCTTGGCGAGCAGGCCGCCCGTGCACGACTCGGCGGTGGCGATCGACCAGCCCTTCTCGGCCAGGATCGCGCCGACCACTTCTTCCATCGCGGTGCCACCCTCGGCGTACACGACGCCGCCGACGGTCGCCATCAGCTCGTTGTACGCCCGCACGCGCGACTCGCGCACGGCGGCGGCGTTGGTGCCGCTCACGGTGACGCGCAGGTCGACGCCGAACCAGCTCGGCAGGTACGCGAGCGATGCGCCCGGCCAATCCTCGGGCAGCGGGCCGATCTTCTCGTGCAGCTGGCTCTCGAACGCCCCGTAGCAGCGCAGCGTGAAGCTCTCGATCGTGCGGCCCGACTTCTCGCGCAGGTACGGAATCACGAACTCGTTCGCGAGCGCTTCCATCTCGGCGGGCACGCCCGGCAGCAGCATCACGGGCTTGTCGCGATGCAGCAGCAGCAGGCCCGGCGCCGCGCCCACGGGGTTCGGCCACACTTCGGCGCCGCGCGGGATCAGCGCCATCGTCTCGACCGACGCGGGCAGCTTGCGCCCGAAACGCCGGCCGCGTTCGCGGATCGTCTCGAGCACGCCCTCGTCCAGCTGCAACGGGCGCCCGAGCACGGTCGCCACCGCCTTGCGCGTCACGTCGTCGGGCGTGGGCCCCAGGCCGCCGGTCATGATCACGGCGTCGGCGCGGTCGAGCGCGCGCGAGAGTCCTTCGGCGATGCGCTCCGCGGTGTCCCCGACGGTCGAGTGCCACTGGACGTTCAGGCTCGCCTCCTCGCACCAGCGCGCGAGCGAGGCGAAGTTGGTGTCCACGGTGCGGCCCGAGAGGACTTCGTTGCCGATGGTGACGATCTCGACGTTCATGCGCGGTCGGTTCCGGGGGGATGAAGGCGCGGCGGAGACGGGCACTCTGCCCGATGCCGGAAGGTGACGCAAAGCCACATCTCGCGAGGTCGCCGGATCGCGAGATTCCTGCTGCGGCCGGGGCGTCCAGTCCCTAGACTGCCGGCCATCGTCGCCGACGGCCGCGTCTCGCGCTCCCCTCGCGCGCAGCCGGTCGACGCCCCGCGGCGCCCCTTTCGCCGGTCCCCATCCTTCCCGACGAGCGAGGCCATGCCGAACTGTTCCCGCTGCTCCCACACCCTGACGAGCGCCGACCGCTTCTGCCCCAATTGCGGCGCGCCGTCGGACACCGACGTCACCTCGGCCGAGACGATGGCGGCGAAGACCGCCTCGCACGCGAGCGACTCGTCGTCGCTCGGGCACGGCCGCTTCGAGCCCGGGCACCGGCTCGGCAGCCGCTACCGCATGGTCGGCATGCTCGGCCGCGGTGGCATGGGCGAGGTCTATCGCGCCGACGACCTCGAGCTCGGCCAGTCGGTCGCGCTCAAGTTCCTCCCCGACCGGCTCCGCCACGAGCCTTCGATGCTGTCGCGCTTCCGCGCCGAGGTGCGGCTCGCGCGCCAGATCGCGCACCCGAACGTCGCGCGCGTCTACGACATCGCCGAGGCCGACGGACAGATCTTCCTCAGCATGGAATACGTCGACGGCGAGGACCTCGCCTCGGTGCTGCGGCGCATGGGCCGGCCGTCCAAGGACAAGGCGGTCGAGATCGCCCGGCAGCTCTGCCTCGGGCTCGCGGCCGCGCACGAGCGCGGCGTGCTGCACCGGGACCTGAAGCCCTCCAACGTCATGATCGACGGGCGCGGCGGCGTGCGGATCATGGACTTCGGTCTCGCCGCGATCGCGGGCGACCCGAACGCCACCGAGATCGTGGGCACGCCCGCCTACATGGCGCCGGAGCAGCTCACGGCCGGCGTGGTGTCGGTGCAGAGCGACGTCTACGCGCTCGGGCTCGTGATGTGGGAGCTCTTCACCGGCAAGCGCGCGAACGACACGTCCGATCCCGCCGAGCTGCGCCGCCGCGCCGCCTCGGGCTCGATGCCCACGCCCTCGAGCGTCGTCTCCGACCTCGATCCGGTGATCGAGCGGCTGCTGCAGCGCTGCCTCGATCCCGATCCGCGCCTGCGGCCGCCGTCGGCGTACGCGGTGCTCGGCGCGCTGCCCGGTGGCGATCCGCTCGCGGCCGCGCTGGCCGCGGGCGAGACGCCCTCGCCCGAACTCGTCGCGCACGCGGGCGAAGCCGGCGGCCTCGCGCCCTGGCAGGCCGCGGCGCTGCTCGCGGTCACGATCGTGGCGTGCCTCGTGGCCACGTGGCTCGGCGCGCCCAGCTGGCGCAGCGCGTCCGGAGCGCCCGCGATGCTCGCGTTCAAGGCGCAGTCGGCGCTCGAGACGCTCGGGTACGACGCGCTGCCCAAGCACACCGCCTCGGGTTTCTCGGCCCGGCGCGACTGGGCCACGCGGCTCGCGAAGCGCAAGCTCCCCGTGGATTCGCTCGCGGGCGCCGGCCCGGGCGGCTACGCGTACTGGCGCCGTTATGCTCCCCGCCGGCTGCAGCCGCTCGACATCCACTCGAACGTCAGCACGCTCACCGATCCGCCGCAGTCGGGCCCGGGCAGCGTGACGGTGATGCTGGACATGCGCGGCCGGCTGATCGGGCTCGAGGCCGCGCCCACGCCGGATTCCGCGACGCACGCGCCCGGCGCGGGCGGCCTGTGGGCCCCGGTGCTCGCGCTCGCCGGACTCGATTCGACGGCGCTCGCGCCCGACCCGCGACCGTGGGTGGCCCCCGTCGGCAGCGACAGCATCCGCGCCTGGACGATGCCGGCGCCGACCCCGGGGCGATCCGAGTGGCACGTGCGCGCCGCGGCGAGCCGCGGGCGCATCGTCTACTTCGCGATCGCCGATTCGGTCGGCGCCGCGATCGACCCCGTGCACGCCCCCGCGCCCGACGCCCCGTGGGACGCCGGCGCGTGGATCAGCTTCGTCTTCTGGGTGCTCCTCAACGCGGGCGAGATCTGGCTCGCGGCCCGGAACCTCAAGCTCGGCCGCGGCGATCCGCGCGGCGCGTTCCGGCTCGCAGCGTTCGTGTTCGTCGCCACCGCGATGGAATCGGTGTTCACGTGGAACTCGGGCGAGAACGGCCTGCAGGGCCTGATCGGCGACCTGCTGAGCGACGCGCCGCTCGGCCACGCGCTCGTCCATGCGGGGCAGATGTGGGTCGCCTACGTGGCGATCGAGCCCTACGTGCGCCGCCTGTGGCCGCGCATGCTCGTCTCGTGGGCGCGGCTCACGTCCGGCCGCACGCGCGACCCCATGGTGGGCCGCGACCTGCTGATGGGGCTCGCGATCGGCGCGGTGGGCACGGTCGCCAGCCTGCTCGCCTGGAAGGCGATGGCCGCGCTGCACCTGCCCGCGACGTTCCTGGTCCCGAACGCGACCGACCTCGCCGCGCTCGCCAGCCCCGCGGGTCTCGGCTTCCAGGTCAGCTACGCCGGTTCGGTCATGGTGCTCAGCGTCCTGATCGCCCTGGTCACCTGCCTGCTCGTGCACCTCGTGACGCGCAACGATCGCGGGACCTTCTTCGTCGCCGGCGCGATCCAGACCGGCCTGACCTACCTCGGTGGCGCTGGCCCGCTCTCGCCGCTGCCGATCGTCGAGTCGGTGGTTCCCACCGTCGCGCTCTTCGTCTCGCTGTTCCGCTTCGGGCTGCTCACGGCATTCGCGAGCCTGTTCATGCAGATGGTGCTGTCGGTGACCCCGCCCGTGTTCGGCGACGGCGCCACGTTCGGCGCGCGCGGCGTGACGGCGCTGGCATTGCTGTCGGGCCTGGCGCTCTACGGCGCGTGGGCCGCGCTCGCGGGCCGGCCGCTCATCGACGACGTGCTGGACGACCGGCGGCCGGGGCGCACGCAGGGCTGACGCGGCGTTTCGCCGGGGCTCACGACGTTCGACGCCGACGAACGAAACATGCCGCGAGGCATGTTTCGTTCAGTCGGGCCGCACGCCGGTCGACGAAGGCTCGCGACCGCGCACGCGGCGCTGGTAGGCGTACGACATCGCGAGCATCGCCGCGCCGACCACGATCGCGGTGAGGAAGCGCCAGAAGACGTCGACGGTCTGCAGGTCGATCGCGATGAACTTGAGCAGCGTGATCGCGAGCAGCCCGAGCGCCGTCCAGCGCAGGAACGCCGAGCCGCGCAGCCAGCCGGCCACGAGCAGGCCGACCGCCTCCAGCAGCCAGAGCCCGCTCCAGCACGCGGCACGCAGCGTGTTGAACCGCCGCAGGTCCGGCGGCGCGAACGTGCGATCGCCCATCGCGCCGGGACCGACGATCGCGCGCGCGAGGTGGTCCGCCTCGCGCACGCCCCAGAGCGCCAGCGCGAACGCCGCGGCGCCCGCCCACAGCTCGGGCGTGCGCGACTCCCACGGCGCGAGCCGCGCCCGCATGGCGGCGAGGTTCGCCGCGACGGCGAACGCGATCGCGACCACCGCGAGCTGCAGCAGGCTCGCCACGTGCAGCACCGGCCACTGGTCGAGCCACCAGCCGTCGACGCCGAGCCAGAACAGCATGCCGACCACGCTCACTGCGCCCACCACCAGCGCGGCCAGGCGCGGGAACGCGCGCCCCGCGCGCGCGCCGAGCCACGCGAGCACGCCCGCCTGCGCGGCCCACGCCGCGCTGCGGAGCGCGGCCGCGAGCGATTCGCGGCGATCGTGCAGCGACACGCTCACGGTCGGCAGCGGATGCCCGTGCGCCGGCGCATACCACCACGTCGCGACGCGGCCCGACTCGGCGCCGATCCAGCCGAGCAGCAGCGCGTGCCCGATCGCGCCCCAGGTCTCGGCGCTCCAGCGATCGAGCGAACCCCGGAGCCGTTCGCGCGCCCGCGCGAGCAGCGCCGACGCGACGAGGACGCTGGCGATCGAGCCCAGCGCGCGCAACGCCGCCGGGTGCACGAGCGGCAACTGGTCCGGCGTCCAGCGCGTGTCGGCCATGGCCTGCAGCGTCGTCACCGCGCCCGCGAAGAGCACGAGCGAGCCCCAGACCCGCAACGCACCCGCACGCGGCGCGAGTCCCAGCGCGATCAGCAGCACGCCCTCGACGCACCACGCGAACGGCGTGACGTCGGTGCCGAACGCGCGCTCGAGCCCCACCGCCACGAACAGCGCCGCGGCGCCCGTGAGCGGCGCCCACAGGTCGCGCTCGGGGCGGCGCTGGTCGGTCCACCACGCCGCGCCGAGCAATGCGGCCGCGAGCGCGAAGAGCAGCCCCGCCGCCGTCTCGCGGCTCGCCCACGCGAGGAACGGCGCCGTCGCGACGAGCAGCGCCAGCGGCGCGAGCGCGACCACCGCGAGGTCGATCGCGCGCACGCGCCCCGAGACCGCGACCAGGCGCGGCAGCGGCGCGACGCCGAGCAGCGTGAACAGCGCCGAGAGCGCCAGCTGCTGGCCCCAGCCCCAGTGGATGCCCGGGAACGCGGCGCGCCACGCGCACGCCGAAAGGACGAGCGCGGCCAGGTCCAGCGCGCTCCAGCCCGCGCGCGCCGCGAGCGCGAACACCACCACGTCGATCGTGGCGAGGTACGCGAACAGCATCCACGGCGAGAGCCGGAAGCCGCCGAGGTCGAGCCACGCGGCGAGGAACTGCGGCAGGAACGCGCCGATCACGCCCAGCGCGCCGATCAGCTGCACGCGGTAGCGGAGCGCCGCCACGATCGAGGCCACCGAGACGAGCGCGAGCAGCACCAGCGCCGCCGCGGGCGGGAGCACGTGCAGCCGCGCGAAGCCGAGGTAAAGCGTCAGGTAGACGATCCCGAGGCCGATGCCGATCAGCGCGTGGCCGAACGTCGCGAGCCGGCGCGCGACGCGATCGCCGCGCCACACGAACGCCACGCCGAGGAGTTCGCCCGCGGCGACGAGCACCTGCGGCCCGAAGCGCCCCGTCGTGTAGCCCCAGAGGATCATGAGGAACACGCCGACCAGCAACAGCACCGCGCCCAGGTTCTGCAGCCAGACGCCGCCGACCAGCTGCTCGACGCGTGCGAGGTCGATCGCGTCGTGCGGCGCGGGCGCGGGACGTGGCGGCGGCGCGGGCGGCCGTGCGGCGGACGGCGTGGGCGCGTGCGGCGCGACGGCGGGCGGCGGCACCGGTGCGGGCGTCACCTCGGGCGTGAGCCACGGCACGTCCGCGTCGATCGTCTCGGCGGGCGCCGTCGCGGGCCGGGTGCGCAGGCGCCGCACCTCGTTCTCGAGCAGTTCCACGCGGCGCGCGAGCCGGCGCACCGTCCCCACCTGGCTCACCGCGAGCACGAACCCGAGCACGATCATGCCGAGCAGGCCCAGGCCCACCACGGCGAGCATGAACTCCATCGTCACGGCCCTCCGACCCGGGGGATGCGGGCGAAGTCATGGCACCGCCGCGCCCGCGCGTCCAGCGGCGCGCGCCGGCGAGCGAGCGTTCAGCCGAGCAGCGGGTGCCCCAGCTTCACGAGGCCGAAGCGCAGCAGGTGGAACGCCACGCACGACACCACGCCGGCGATCGCGTCGTCGGCGACGACACCCCAGCCGCCCGGCAGGGCCTGCGCTTCGCGGGCGCCGAAGGGCTTGAGAACGTCGAAGAAGCGAAAGAGCAGGAACGACGCGAAGAACGCGAGCGGCACGTGCGGCACCAGCACCAGCGCCAGCGACTGGCCGATCGCCTCGTCGATGATGATCGGGTTCGCGTCGTGACCGAGCTCGTGCTCGGCCTCGCCGGCGGCCCAGACCGCGACTGCGGTACCGAGCACGAGCAGCACCGCGAAGAGCCAGAGCGGCGGCACCGGCAGGAACCAGCCCACCAGCGCGACCACGAAGCTGCCGTACGTGGCGCGCGGCCCCGGGGGAGCGGCGACCGGCCACAGCATGGCCAGCTTGGTCGCGAACGCTCTCATACCGAGCGCGGACGTTCGGGCGGCGTGGGCGCGACGCGCGGCGCCGCGGGCGCGGGCGGCGCGGCCGGCGGTGCGGCCGGACGC
>JBGAML010000027.1:0-32480 GCA_044223005.1 Candidatus Eiseniibacteriota bacterium | reverse complement strand
CCGGCGCGTCCGTCGGACGCGCGTGGGCACCGGTGTCGTCGTCCTTCGCATCGCGCTCGGCGATGCGCTCGCCCGCGGCGTCGTCCGCCGCCGGGCGCTCGTCGTCGTGTTCCCGCCGCTCGGGCGCGGCCGGGCGTTCGGGCGCGGGCGCGGGAGCGGTCGCGGCCGCGGCACCGAGCGCGAGCTCGAAGCCGTCGCCGAGGCCGGATTCACGCGACGTCGCCGCCGGGCGCGGCGCCGCGCGCAGGCCGGGCAGGATGCCGAGGGAAGGCGCCTTCACGGACGGACCTCCTTCGCGGGCGCGAGCAGCCGCTTGCTGAGCGCGGCGGCCCGTTCGGGCGGCAGCTGCCCGAGCACCGTCGCCGCCTGGCGCGGCGCCATCGAGCGGAGCAGGCCTTCGACCTGTTCGTCCGAAAGATACGAGACGATCTTCGCGGCTTCGGCCGGCTTCATGTTGAGGAGGATGTTGCCGACCTGCTTGTACGTTTCGGTCGTCGGCACCGTCGCCGAGCGGCCTTCGTGCACCGCGCCCTCGGGTTCGACGGGCTTCACCTGCGGCACCGCCGGGTTCGCCGCCGCCGTCGCCGCCGCCTCGCCGCCCGCGTGCTCGGGAGCGGCGTGCGCGGTCGATTCGGCCGCGGGCGCCGGTGCGTGCACGGCCGGAGCCGCGGCGTGCTCGCCGGTGGCGGCCGCCGTGGCGGCGCCGGGCAGGTGCACGGCGTGGGTCGTGTCGGCGTGCGCGATGAGGACCGAGTCGGCGGCCGTGAGCCGCACCGGGTGCGTCATCACCATCACTCCCGTGCTGCCGCCCAGGCCGAGCACGAACGCCAGCACGCCGAAGATCGCGAGTTTCATGACCGCTCCTCTTTCGTGAAGTGACGGTTCGTCGCCACTTCGTCGGTTTCCTTCCGCTCCTCGCGCGCGCCGTCCTCGCGCCACGCGTCCAGTCGCTTCTCGCGCAGCTTCTCCACCACGCGCAGCTCGCGGCGGGCCTCGCCGTATCGTTCCTGCTCCTGCGCGACGCGCTCGCGCGCCGCCTCCAGCTCGGCCGACGCGGCCTCGACGCGCACCTCGGCGGCGTCGCGAGCCTCGTTCAGGTTCCGCAGCATTCCCGCCGGCTGCGGCGTCGCGCTCGCGGCGGCTGCGGCCTGCTCGCCCGTCCGCTCGAGCTCCCGCCGCGCGGCCGCCAGCAGCTCCGCACTCTGGTGCTCCTCGCGCATGGCCGCGCCCAGGTCCGCGGCTCGCTCGCGCTCGGCGCGCGCGCGCAGCTCACGAATCCGCTCGAGCCGGAACGCGAAACGCTTCACGACTCACCTCCCGGCCGTGACGTCCCGGTCAGGAGCTCGGCGATGCGGCCGTGCGCCTCCGCGTACGTGTCGCCTTCCTCGGGAGTCTGGCGCAGGAACGCCTGCATCTGCGGCCGCAGCGCGATCGCCACGTCGACCAGCGGATCGGCCCCGGCGCGGTAGGCGCCGACCGTGATGAGGTCCTCGTGCGCCCGGTAGGCCGCCTCGAGCCGAAGGAACTGGTTCGCGCGCTCGCGCTCCTCGCGCGTGACGACGTCGTCGCGCACGCGGCTCACGCTCTCGAGCACGTCGATCGCCGGGAAGTGCTTGGCGCTCGCGAGCCGCCGCGAGAGCACGATGTGGCCGTCCAGTACCGAACGCGCCGCGTCGGCGACCGGCTCGTTGAAGTCGTCGCCCTCGACCAGCACCGTGTAGAGCCCCGTGATGCTGCCCTTCGCCGACGCCCCCGCCCGTTCGAGCAGCCGCGGCAGCGCCGCGAACACCGACGGCGGATAGCCCTTGGTGGTGGGCGGCTCGCCGACCGCGAGTCCCATCTCGCGCCACGCCATCGCGACGCGCGTGACCGAGTCCATCATGAGGAGCACGTCGCGCCCCGAGTCGCGGAACCACTCCGCGATCGCGGTGGCGACCAGCGCGCCCGTGGCGCGCACGACCGGAGGCTGGTCGCTCGTCGCGACCACGACCACCGAACGCGCGAGGCCTTCCGGACCGAGGTCGCGCTCGATGAACTCGCGCACCTCGCGCCCGCGCTCGCCCAGCAGCGCGATCACGTTGACGTCGGCGCTCGTCCGCCGGGCGACCATGCCGAGCAGGACGCTCTTGCCCACGCCCGATCCGGCCATGATGCCGATACGCTGGCCGCGGCCGAGCGTCAGCAGGCCGTCGATCGCCCGCACGCCCGTCGCGAGCGGCCGGTGGATGCGCGGCCGTTCCAGTGGCGACGGCGGCTCGGCGAGCAGCGGCATGCGGCGGGTGCGCCCCAGCGGACGGCCGTCGTCGATCGGGCGGCCGAGGCCGTCCAGCACGCGACCGACGAGCGATTCACCCGCGCGCGCGAAGAATCCGCGCCCGAGCGGCACGACCGTCGCGCCGGGATGGATGCCCTCGAGCTCGCCGAGCGGCATGAGCATGACGCCGCGCTCGTGGAAGCCGGCGACCTGCGCGAGGATCCCGTGCGTCTCGTCCGGTGCGATGCGGCACATCTCGCCCACCGCGACGGGCAGCGAACTCGCTTCGATCACCTGGCCGATGACGCGCGTCACGCGCCCGAAGACCGTGAACCGGTCCAGGTCGTCGAGCGTGGCCCCCGCCCGCTCCCGCCAGTCGCGCGCGAGGTCATTCATGGTCGAACCTCTCGTACAGGGCGCGCAGCGCCACGTCCGCGCGGCCGTCGACGATGCGCTGCGGCGTCTCGGCGACGAAGCCCCCGCGCTCGATCGACGGATCGCCGACCCACTGCAGCTTCACGCTGCCGTCGCCGGGGCCCAGCGACGCGAGCGAAGGTCCCAGGGTGCGAAGGTCCTCGGGATTGAGGCGCACCTCGATCTCGTGGTCGCTCGGCAGCATTTCGAGCGCGCGCCGCACCAGCTCGCCGACCCGGAGCGGGTCGATCGTCAGCTCGTGCTGCACGATGTGCCGCGCGATCGCGATCGCGAGCCCCTGCAGGTCGCGTTCACGGTCGCGCGCGAACTCGTCGGCGATCGTGCCCAGATGCCCCGCCGCGCGGCCGACGGCCTGCAGGGCCGTGGCGCAGAGCGCATCGACGCGGTCCCGCTCCAGCCGGATCGCGTCCTCGCGGCCGCGCCGGAAGGCGTCCTCCTCGCGCCGGCGCCGCGCGTCTTCCGCCGCGGACTCGCCGTGCGTGCGCAGCGGCGGCAGCCAGTCGCCGGAAGCTCCCGCCGGCCACGCCGCGACCGCCGCGGCCGTGAACGGCACGGGCGATGCCGGCGGCGCGGACGGATCCGGCCGGTCGTGGACGAGGTCCAGCGGCTGCCAGGCGCCGGCGTCACTGGATGATGTCATCGCCGCCTCCACGTCCCGCGATCATGATCTCGCCCGCATCGGAGAGCTGTCGCACCACCTCGATGATCCGGGCGTGCGCGGCTTCCACGTCCTTCACGCGCACCGGCCCGAGCATCTCGATCTCCTCCTCGAGCGCCTGGCCCGCACGTTCGGACATGTTCGAGCGGATGTGCTTCTTGAGGTCGTCGCTCGCCGCCTTGAGCGCGAGCGCCAGGTCCTTCGCGTCGACGTCCCGCAGCACGCGCTGGATGCCGCGCGCGTCGACGAGCAGCAGGTCCTCGAAGACGAACATGAGGGCCTTGATCTGCCCGGCGATCTCGCCGTTGCGCGTCTCGATGCCCTCGAGCAGTTCCTTCTCGAGGCTGCCGCCCGTCATGTTGAGCAGCTTGGCGACCGCCTGCGGGCCGCCCGACAGCGTCATCTCCTCGGACAGCGACAGGTCCGTCTTGCTCGACAGCCCGCTCTCGACCACGAGCAGCATCTCGGGCGAGATCTTGTCCATGCGCGCGATCCGGTAGAGCACCTCGGACGCGAGCTCGGGCTCCATGCCCGAGATCACGCTCGAGGCCTGGCGCAGGTCGAGGTGCGCGAGGATCAGCGCGATCGTCTGCGGGTGTTCGCCGCGCAGGATGCCGCCGAGCACTTCGGGCGCGGCGTTGCGCAGGCGCTTGAGCCCCGTGTCCACGAGCTGTTCCTGGATCTTCTCGAGGATCGCCTTGGCCTTGTTGGGCCCCAGCGCCTGCTCGAGGATCTCCTGTGCGTAGTCCACACCGCCGCGCGCCACGGACTCGACGGCACGCGACACCTGCTGGAACTCGCCGAGCACGGTGCTCACGCGGTCGGCCCCGACCATGGGCAGCGACGCGATCTCGCGCGAGATCACCTCGACCTCGCGCGCGGAAAGCAGCTGCATGATGCGCGCGGAGCGTTCGGCGCCGAGCGCCATGCAGAGCACGGCCCCCTTCTGCGGCCCCGTCAGGGCGTCGGGTTCGGCCGAGCGGCCTCCCCCGCGTTTCGCGAGCGCGGCGGCCACGTCAGTTCTCCGCCAGCCAGGCCTTGAGGACCTGGGCCGTCACTTCGGGGCGCTCCCCGGTCTCCTGCTTGAGCCGGTTCTTGAGCTTCACGACTTCGCTGTCCTCGGGGGGCGGCAGCGCCTCCGGCTCGCCGGCCGGGCCCGCGCCCGCGCCGCCGGCGCCGCCCGCCGCGCGCGCCGCGCCCGCGCCGCCCGCGGCCGGCTTCCGTGCCGGGGCGAGCAGGCCGCGGATCTGCAGCCCGATCATGAGCATGACCACGATCGCGACGACGCCGACGAGCGGATGACTGACGCGCTCGACCAGCACCACCGGATCCACGGTCGTCTTGGGCGTCTTGCCCGCGTCCGCCACCTGCACCGGCTCGAACGGCACGGCCATGACGCTGAGGCGGTCGCCGCGCGTGCTGTCGACGCCGACGGCGTTCCGGACCATCGCGTCGATGTCCGACAGCATGCGGGCCTTCTCGCCCGCACGCATCGACTTCTCGTCGACCAGCACCGCGACGGTCAGCCGCGTGAGCCGGCCGGCGAGGCTGCTGCTCTTCTCGACGCGCCGCGAGTTCTGGTACTGGTTGCTGACGATGGTCTGCGGCGTGCCACCGTCGGCCGGGCCACCCTCGCTGCGCTGTTCGGTCTGCAGCACCTGGCCGTCGGGGTTGTACGTCTCGGTCGTCGCGTCGACCTCGTCGAAGCTGACCTGCGCCGCCACCTGCGCGCGGACGCGGCCGACCCCGACCACCGTCGCGACGAGGTTCTCGATCTTGTCGACGTAGCGCGACTCCATGCCGTGGGCGACTTCGAGCTGGCGCCCGGTCATGCCCGCGCCGCCCGCGCCCGCGGACGGCAGCGACAGCACGCGGCCGGCGTTGTCCATCACGGCGACGTTGTCCGCCGCGAGCCCCTCGACCGAGTTGCTCACCACGTACGTGATGCCCTGCACGGTCTCGGAGGAGAGCGGCGTGCCACCTTTCAGGGTCAGCACCACGGAGGCGCCCGCCGGCCGCTCCTGGCGCCGGATCGCGCTCGCCGTGGGCAGCAGCAGGTGCACCTCCGCGCGCTCCACGCCCTGGATCTGGCCGATCGTGCGGGCGAGCTCGCCCTCGAGCGCGCGCTGGTAGGTGACGCGCTGCGTGAAGTCGGTCATGCCCCACGACGGCTTGTCGAACAGTTCGAGCCCGGGGCGGCCCTGCGTCGGCAGGCCGTCCTTCGCGAGCGCGACGCGCGCACGCGCGACGTCGGCGACCGGGACCTCGATCTCGGTGCCGCTGCCGGAGAGCCGGTACGGAATGCCCGACTTGGCGAGCGTCTCTCCGACCTGGCCGGACTCCTTGAGGTCCATGTCGTGGTAGAGCGTCACGTAGGTCGGCGTCGACGCCCACCGGCCGACGACGCCGATCGCCACGGCGAGGACGACGAGCGCGCCGATCAGCAGGAACCGGCGCGAGCCGTCCATGCCGCGGACGTTGGAGAGGAATGGAACCGGGGAATCGGCCATGGGGGCGGTCGCCTACTGGATGTTCATCACGGTGCGATACGCTTCGGTGAGCTTGTTGCGGATCTCGACGAGCAGTTCGAGCGAGATCGAGGCTTCCTCGCTCGCGGCCATCACCTGGTGCAGCTCCACGGGCTCGCCGCGCAGGTAGGCGGCGATCATGTCCTTGGCGTTGTCCTGCATGTTCGAGGTGTCGTTGATCGACTTGCGGAACAGGTCGGAGAACGACGCCCCCGGCGCGTCGGGCGCCGGCAGCGACGGCAGCTCGGGCCGCCCGAGCGGGCCGGTGAGCGGTGCGCCGATGCGATCGAGGCCGGCCACGGCTCAGCCCCTCACGTCCAGGCGCCCGCCGATGGGCGCCCCGTTGGCGGCGGGCGTCGAGGTCCGCGCGCGGCCGTAGGTCAGCGATCCGAGCGAGGCCTGCTGCGCGAAGAACGCGCGCTCCTCGTCCGTGAGCACGTCCCACAGCGAACCCTCGGCGCTCGCCGCGGGCTTCGCGGCCGCCGGGGCGTGCGCCGACGCCGCGCGCGGCGCCGGAGCGGCGTTCGCCGCGGGCGGCACGAACGGCCGGATCGGAAGGGGCGTCGGTCCCTGGACGCTCATGACTCGCTCCTCGGGTTCAGATGTCCAGCGCCCGCCGCAGCATGCTCTTCGCGGCCTGGAAGACGCTGACGTTCGCTTCGTGCACGCGGCGCACGATCATCAGGTCGACGAGCTCGGTGTTGACGTCGACGTTGGGGTACTCGACGAAGCCCTGCGCGTTGGCGTCCGGGTGACCGGGGTCGTAGACCATTCGCCCGGGACGCGGGTCCTGCTTCACGACGAGTCCGGCCTGCCCGGTCGACGGATCGATCCCGAGTTCGGCCACCTCGCGCTTGTACGCGCCGCCCTCGGGCGTACGCGTGACCTCGGCGTTGGCGAGGTTGCGCGAGATCACCTCGAGGAAGCGCTGCTGGACCGCCATGCCGTCGGCGCTGGCGCCGAGGCCGGGCATCAGCTGCCGCACGGGGCGCGGCCACTGCGGGAACCGCGTGACCGGACTAGCCATTCTTCATCGTCGCCCGCAGCTGGGCGTACGCTCCCTGCAGCAGCTTGGCGTCCGCTTCGTAGCGGATCTGCGTGTCCGCCAGCGACGCCATGTCGCGCTCGAGATCGGCGGCGGCGACCTTCGACTGGCCCTGCTTCGCCTGCAGCGCGCTCGCGAAGTCGGTGCTCGTGCTCGCGCTCAGCGCGCCCGAGACGCGCTGCGCGATCGCCCGGTGCGTGGCCGAGGTCTCCTCGAGCCCGCCCCGCAGCATGGACGTCAACGTTCCCGTACCGAAAAGCGATCGGAACATGCGAACCCCCTCGTTCGAATCCGAAGGGGACACCGCAAGCGACGTGCCGCGGCGCGCTCGGTCCGTGCGAGGGCCGCGAAAGCCCCGCGCCTGCGCCGGTTCGCCGCGCGCACGTTCGCGGACGCGGAGGCCGCGCGGTTCCCGCGGGAACCCGCCCGGGAACTTCCTGCCGGAAGAAAGTGCCGCGCCCGGTGCTCTCGCACCGGGCGCGGCGGACGTCCCGAAGGCGTGCAGCGGCTACGCGGCGGCTTCCCCCGGACCGTTGAGCTTGTTGCGCAGCGTGCGCTCGCTGATCCCGAGCAGCTCCGCCGCCTTCTGGCGATGGCCGCCGGTCGTGGCGAGTGCACGTTCGATCGCCTGCTTCTCGAGCTCGCGCAGGTTGAGCGGCGCCGGCGCCGTCCCCGCGGGCGCCGGAGCGCCGGCCGGAGCCGCCGCGGCCGGAGCCGGAACGGACGCGGGCACGGCGGGACCGAACGCCTCGGGACCGAGCGGCGCGCCGCGCCCGAGCAGCACCGCGCGCTCGACCGCGTTGGCGAGCTCGCGCACGTTGCCGGGCCAGCCGCGGCGGCGCAGTGCCTCGAGCGCCTCGGGCCGCACCGCGGGCGGCTTCACGCCGAGTTCGGCCGCGGCCTGCGCGACGAAATGCTCGACCAGCAGCGGCAGGTCCTCGAGCCGCTCTCGCAGGGGCGGCGTGCGAACGGGCACCACGGCGAGACGATAGTAGAGGTCCTGGCGGAACCGCCCCGCGCCGACTTCGGCGAGCAGGTCGCGATTGGTGGTCGCGACGATGCGCACGTCCACGCGCACGCTCTGGTTGCCACCGACGCGCTCGAACTCCTGCTCCTGGATCGCCCGCAGCAGCTTGGCCTGCAGGTCGAGCCGCATCTCCGAGATCTCGTCCAGCATCAGCGTCCCGCGGTGGGCGCGCTCGAACGCGCCGGGCTGCCGCTGGGTCGCGCCGGTGAAGGCGCCGCGTTCGTGGCCGAACAGCGTGCTCTCGACGAGCCCCTCGGGTAGCGCGGCGCAGTTCACGGTCACGAACGGCTGGTCGCGGCGGGGGCTCTGGGCGTGCAGGGCACGCGCGAAGAGCTCCTTGCCCGTTCCCGATTCGCCCTCGAGCAGGACCGTCGCGCGCGTCGGCGCCACCGTCGCCAGCGTGTCCATGACGCCGCGGAGCATCTTGGATTCACCGACGATCACGCGCTGGCCGCGCAGCGAGGTGATCTCGCGGCGGTACGCCTCGTTCTCGCGCCGGAGCCGGGCGACCTCGATCGCGTTGTTGACCGCGATCCGCAACGCCTCCTGGCGCAGGGGTTTCGTGAGGTAGTCGACCGCGCCGTGACGGATCGAGAGCACCGCGTGCTCGATGCTCGAATACCCCGTCATGATGATGACCGGGACGTCGACACCCTGTTGCCGGAGCATCTCCAGCAGGTCCAGGCCGGTCGCGTCGGGCATGCGGTAGTCCGAGATGATCAGGTCGATCTCGCCGTCCCGCACGGCCCGGAGGCCTTCGTCCACGCTGGTGGCCAGGGTGGGCTGGTGGCCGATCTCGGTCAGGTGGTGTTCGAGCACCACGCCGACCGACGGCTCGTCGTCGATGCACAGGATGTTCGACATGTCCCTCGTGTGGGTTCGCGTGTCCCGGAACGTCCCGGGGCGGGGCCGGCGCTCCCCCGAACCGCCGGACGGACCCGGGCGCGCACCCGTGTTCGTCACGGCCGGCTCAAGACGGCTCCGGCGCGATCCGATACTTCGTGTCAGACGTACCCGCACACACGAGGGGGTTATGCGGATCACCAACCAGATGATTCAGAAGAGTCTCATGTCCGGGCTCCGCGGACGAATGACCGCGATCGCCAAGGCCTCGACTCAGGCCACCACCGGACACCGCATCAACACCGTTTCCGACGATCCCGTGGATGCTTCGCAGATCATGCGGATGCAGGCCCAGATCCACGACATCGAGCAGTACCGACGGAACGGCACCTTCGCGACGACCAAGTTATCGGTCGAGGACACCGCGATCTCCAGTCTTCGTGACGTGCTCTCGAAAGCCAAGGGCCTGGCACTCACGACGACCTCGGCGGACCCCAACGACCCGACCCGCAAGGCGGCGCTCGACCAGGCGTACGCGCTGCGGGAACAGGTGGTGGCGCTGGGCAACACGCGAGTCGGCGACCAGTACATCTTCGGCGGCGAGTACACCACGGGGCCGCCGTTCCAGGCCGACGGGTCCTACTGGGGCAACTCCAACGTCCTGACGACCCAGATCGGCGACGGGGTCACGCTCCGGCTCAACCACCCGGGCTTCCCGCTCTTCACCGGCGCGATCTCGGCGGTGGACAACCTCATCCAGCAGCTGCAGAGCGGCACGCCGGCGCAGATCTCGGCGGCGGCCAACACGATCGAGTCCGCGGTGCAGGTCGCGCTGCAGACGCAGTCCGAAGTGGGCTCGCGCCTGCAGGACGTGAAGACCGCGGGCGACCAGCTCGCCACGCAGAGTTCGGCGCTGCTCGACCGCCGCGACACGCTCATGAACGTGGACCCGGCCACGGCGATCGTCACGCTGCAGCAGGAACAGTCGGCACTCGAACGCGCGTACGCGGTCGTGGGCCGGGTGCTCCAGTCCACGCTCACCGACTACCTCAAGTGAGTTCGCCGCCGGCGCGCGCCCATCGCGCGCCGGCGCGCGCGTTCCACGGCCCCGGACCGCGCGCACGTACTCGCCGTCACTTCCCCGCATCGATCCGACCGAGGGATCGCGGGCCCTCAAGTTCCGGCGCGGCCCACCGAAGCTAGCTCGCGTTGGTCCAAACATCGGCAGCCCGGCAGAACGCCGGATGTCATCTTCTCCGATCCTAGAAAGGGGTCCATGCCATGGCGATCAACGACGTCACTCTTGCGGGCGGAATGCGCAACAACCTCGTCAGCCTGCAGACGGTGGCCTCCCTCCAGTCGCGCACGACCGAGCGGCTCTCCACGGGCAAGCGCGTGAACAGCGCCATCGACGATCCGTCCGCGTACTTCGCGGCCCAGAACGCCATGAACCGCGCGAACGACCTCGCCGCCCGCAAGGACAGCATGGGCGAGGCGATCCAGACCGTGAAGGCCGCGCTGCAGGGCATCGACGGCATCACGAACCTGATCCAGCAGGCGAAGGGTCTCGCGGCGTCCGCTCGTTCGGCGAGCACCGCGGACCGCTCGTCGCTGGCAGCGCAGTTCGACGCGCTCCGCGGCCAGATCGACAAGCTGGCGTCGGACTCGGGCTACAAGGGCACGAACTTCCTCGCCGCCGGCACGCTGAAGGTCGACTTCAACGAGTCCGGCACGTCGTCGCTGACGATCTCCGGCTTCGACGCCTCGACGGGCGCGAGCGGCCTGAACATCGCCGCGGCGGCCGGCAACTGGGCGACCGACGCGAACATCGACACCGCCGTGACGAGCCTGGATTCCGCACTCGCCACGCTGCGCGTCAACGCGCAGAAGCTGTCGTCGAACAACGGCGTCGTGACGGCTCGCCAGAGCTTCACGACGAACATGATCAACACGCTCACCACGGGCGCCGACCAGCTCACCTCGGCCGACACCAACGAGGAAGGTGCCAACATGCTCGCGCTGCAGACGCGCCAGCAGCTCGGCATCGTGGCGCTGCAGCTCTCGTCGCAGGCGCAGCAGAGCGTGATGCGGCTGTTCTAGTCCCACGGAAGGGCAGGACGGGGTCGCACGCGCAGGACGCGCGGCCGCCCCGAACACAGGGACGTACGCTCCGGCGGGCTCGAAGCCAGGCTTCGACGCCCGCCGGTGTCGTTTTCCCCGGAGCCCCCTCCCGCTCGCGGAGCGCAATGCGGCGGGATGCGAATTGCCCGCGAAAACCGCGGCTGCGACGCGATTTGGCCCCCTCAAGTTTCCGCGTCCCCCTCCGACGCTAGGGCTGTCGGCAAACGCCGGCAGCCAGGCAGAAGCCGGGCCAGAACCACAGGATCCCGAGAAAGGGACCGAGCATCATGTCCATCAACGACGTCACCCTGGCCGGTGGAATGCGCAGCAACCTGGTGAACCTGCAGAACGTCGCGTCGATGCAGTCGCGCACCACGCAGCGGCTCTCGACGGGCAAGCGGGTCAACAGCGCCATCGACGATCCGTCGGCGTACTTCGCCGCCCAGAACGCGACGAACCGCGCGACGGACCTCGCCGCCCGTAAGGACAGCATGGGCGAGGCGATCCAGACCGTGAAGGCCGGCCTCCAGGGCATCGACGGCATCACGAACCTCATCCAGCAGGCGAAGGGTCTCGCGGCGTCGGCCCGTTCGGCGAGCACCACGGACCGCTCGTCGCTCGCGTCGCAGTTCGACGCGCTGCGCACGCAGATCGACAAGCTGGCTGCGGACTCCGGCTACAAGGGCACCAACTTCCTGGCGTCCGGCAGCCTCAAGGTCGACTTCAACGAAGCGGGCACGTCGACGCTGACGATCTCCGGCTTCGACGCTTCGACGGGCACCGGTGGCCTGAACATCGCCGCGGCGGCCGGCAACTGGGCGACCGACGCGAACATCGACACCGCCGTGACGGCGCTCGATTCCGCGCTCAGCACGCTCCGCACCAAGGCGCAGACGCTGTCGTCGAACAACGGCGTCGTGACGGCCCGCCAGGACTTCACGACGAACATGATCAACACGCTGACGACGGGCGCGGACCAGCTCACCGCGGCGGACTCGAACGAAGAGTCGGCCAACATGCTGGCCCTCCAGACCCGTCAGCAGCTCGGCATCGTGGCGCTGCAGCTGTCGTCCCAGGCGCAGTCGTCCATCATGCGACTTTTCTGAACCAGGCGGGCCCGTCGTCGGGTCCGTGAGCCGGGACCAGAAGTTCCCCGGCTCACCGGCGCCCGCCGGCCGCAGGAACGGCCGGGATCCAGGAAGAAGTCGCAGACAGAACGGACCAACTCATGGCCTTGCGCCTGACGTTGAAACCCCACGAGCGCGCGATCCTCGGTGGCGCGGTCCTCACGAACGGGAAGCATCGTGCCGAATTGTTCGTGGAGACCGAAGTCCCCGTGCTTCGCGGCTCGGACATCCTCAGCCCGACGCTCGTCCGCACCCCGTGCGAACGAATCGTGCTGGCGATCCAGCTCATGTACGTCGATCCGGCCCGCCGGGCGGCGCACGAGCAGACGTTCCTCGCACTGGTCGAGGACGTCCTGGACGCGAGCCCGAGTTCGCGGCGGTGGCTGGGACCCATCACGGATCTCGTACAGCAGGGCAAGTTCTACGCCGCATTGAAGCAGGGCAAGGCACTACTGGCCTACGAAAGGGATCTCCTCTCGAATGTTCAATAGCGCGAAGCGCACCTACGAGAGCGGCACGCGGGCGGCTTCGGGCCGCGAGCTGGAAGCGGCCGCTCTCTACAAGGCCGCGCGCCAGCTCGAGGCGTGCCGCCAGGCCTGGAACGCCCCCGACCGGTCCGAACGGCTCGCCGAGGCATTGCGCTACAACCAGCGTCTCTGGACCTTCTTCCAGACCGAGATCGCCGCGCCCGACTGCCCGCTTCCGGTCGACCTGCGGCGCAACCTCCTGCTGATCTCGGCCTTCATCGACCGGCGCACGTTCCAGATGCACGCCGAGCCCACCCCGGACGGCCTGAAGTCGCTGATCGACATCGATCGCGAGATCGCGGCTGGCCTGGCGACTCCGGTGGCCGCCCCGGCGGCCGCGAGCGCCTAGGGCCGGGCGGGAAGCACCGCCCGGGCCTCAAGCCGGGGGCGGTACCGGCCGATACTTCCGGCCGAGAGTGGTGGCTCCACCGACCGGGCACGCAAACGGCGTGCGACTCGGCTGCAAGGCTCCTCGCCCGCGCCACCGCCAAGAGGGAACCATGACCGTCCGCCCGACTTCCTCCGGACAGACGCCCCGCCCGCAGGTGGGTCGCGCCGAACGCGCGAACACTCCGGCCGCGGCGCCACGCCCGTCGGAACCGACGACGCCCGCGAACGCGGGGGCCGGCCGCGACGACGTCCAGATCTCGGCCCAGGCGCGCGAGCTCCAGCAGCGCGACGCGCTGCAGGCGAGCGGCGGCGAACTGCCGGCGGACCGCCTGCGCGAGATCACCACGCGCATGAACGACGGACACTACGACCGCCCGGACGTCCAGGCGCAGGTCGTTCGCCGCATCGCCCGCGACCTCGCCTGACGCGCCCGGAGGCCCGACGCACATGAAGTGCCTCGTCGTCGACGATTCCGCGATCACCCGCCGGATCCTCGTCAACAACCTCCGCACCATCGGGTTCAAGTCCATCATCGAGGCGTCGGACGGCAAGCAGGCGCTCGAAGTCTGCACCTCCGACGTGGACGTGGTGATCACCGACTGGAACATGCCGGGCATGCCCGGCGTCGAACTGGTGCGCAACCTGCGCTCCCACGCCGAACTCGCCCCGATCCCCGTCCTGCTGATCACGGCCCGCAACGGCAAGGACGACGTCGTCGAGGCCGCGAGCGCGGGCGTCGACGGCTACATCATCAAGCCGTTCACGCCCGAGGTCCTGCGCTCCAAGATCGAGGAGGCGCTCGAGCGCCGCGTGCAGCGGGATGCCGCCGCGCGCGAAGCGGCCGAGGCCGAGGCCGCGGAGATCGCCGCGGCGGAGGCGGCCGAAGCCGAGGCCGCGGCCGCCGCGCAAGCCGCGCCTGCGGCCGAGGAGGCCGACGACGACGCCACCGCCGAGGAGCCGAAGACCGGTACCGACGGCTGATCCCACGACGAGATCGTGCGATCACGAACGCCCGCGCGGACTTCCGCGCGGGCGTTCGCGCATCGGGCGCGGGTTCGTGCTCAAGCGCCGGGGGGCGGCCGGCCGATACCCCCTCGGTACCGAAGTTTAGGCTCGGATCCATGGCTCCCTCGCGGCCGCGGGGCGATCCGGATCGAGTGGGGAGGCTTCGAGCATGTCCGATCAGACCGTTCTGAAACTCCGGCTCGCGCTCATGGGGCGTCCTGTCCGGAACTACACGTTCGACAAGCCGCTGATCACGGTGGGCCGTGATCCCGAATCGGATGTCTTCGTCGACAACCCGGGTGTGTCGCGAGACCACTTCCGGCTCGAGAAGACGCCCGCCGGTGAATACCAGGTGGTCGACCTCGGGAGTGCCAACGGCACCTTCCTGAACGACCAGATGATCAACACGGCGACCGTGCGCAACAACGACGTCGTGCGCTTCGGCAAGTACACGCTCTGGATCGGCTACGACCAGGACCGCCGGTCGGGTGCCGAAGGCGTGCGCCGCGAGACGCCCGACCAGGAGAAGCACACGATCGTGCTGTCGCGCTCCGAGCTCGGGCACATGCTCGACTCCGCGCGCGAGAAGGAATCCAACCCGGCACCGCCGCCGGACTTCGCTCCCGCGCCCGTCGCGCGGCGTGCCGGCCCGGCTCCGATCGCCGCGATCCTCGTCGCGTTCGCGCTCGGTGCGGTGCTCGGCGCCGGCCTGGTCTGGTTCCTCCTGGACCGCTGACCGAACCGGCCCGGCGACCCCACCAACTCCGGACGGCATGAGTTTCCTGCGGAGATTCCAGGCAGGGCGTTACGCCCAGCGACTCCAGGCCAGTGGCATGCACTCGGCCGAGGAGGTTGCTGCTGCGCGCGACGAACTCATCGCCCTCGGACCGGCGGCGATCCGCACGGTTTTCGATTCCATCGCGAAGGGCAGTCCCGCCGCAGCGTCGATCGACGTGCTGGAGCACCTGCTCAGCAACGAGACGCTGCCTGCGTTCATGGAGGCGCTCCGCTCCCCGGTGCCGACCGTCGTGGACGCGGCGACTGCCGCGATGTCGCGAGCCGAATCGTACGATCCCACGCGGCTCCTGCCGCTGTTCGCCGACGCCCGCATCCCGAAGTCGCGACTCGAGGGCATCCTCGCATCGCAGATGAAGCGCCTGCAGCCCGTCACGCTCGTCCGGGTGCTCCCCGACCTGAGCAAGGACGCGCGCGGCTCCGTGTTCCGGCTGCTCGAGCGCAGTGCCGATTCGAGCATCGTCCAGGACACGGTGCGACTCGCGACGCACGCCGAATGGTGGCTGCGCCTGCACGCCGTGAAGCTCATGGCCCGGCTGCCGGGCGAACCCGTCGTGGCCGGTGTCGAGAAGCTGCTCGGCGACGAGAATCCCGCCGTCCGGCTCGAGGCCGTGCGCACGCTGGGAACGCTGCAGGCGGCCAGCGCGGTCCGCACGCTGTGCCAGCGCCTGCGTGATCCGGATGTGCGCGTGCAGACGGCGGCGGTCGAGACGCTGATCTCGATCGGCGATGCGTCGTCGGTGGTGCACCTGCTCGAGTACCTGAAGGACGAATCCGAGTACGTGCGCCGCGGCGCCGTCGAGGTCCTCAACCAGGTGGTCACCACCGAGGCCGTCAAGGACCTCGTCGGCGCGCTGCGCGACTCCGACTGGTGGGTCCGCGTCCGGGCCGCCGACGCTCTCGGTTCGCTCGGCGGACCCCGCGTGATCGACGCCGTGATCGACCTCGTCAAGGACGCCGACGAGTTCGTGCGGCGCTACGCGGTCGAGATCCTCAACATGGTGCCGGACTCCCGGGCCGTCGAGGCGCTGCTGTCCGCGCTGCAGGACGAGGACTGGTGGGTCCGCGAGCGCGCGATCGACGCCCTGGCGAAGACGCGCGATCCGCGCGCCGTCGAGCCGCTGCTCGCGCTGCTGGGCCAGGACATGAAGGCACGCACGCTGTGCATCAAGGCGCTCGGCCAGATTCCCGACATGCGCGCGCTGCCGGCGCTGTGCGAGATGGTGGACGTCGACGAGACGGACATCCGCCGCGAGGTCCTGGTCGCGCTGCAGCGCTTCGCCGATGCGGAGAGCCTGCCCGAAGAGGGCCGGACGCTCGCGCGCGAGACGCTGGGCTCCGTGGGCGTGGACGAGGACGGCCCGCGCGCCGTCCGTTCGCTCACGCGCGTGGTGCGCTCGCCCGACACCGGCCGTCCGGTGGAAGCCGACCCGGTGCCGACGGACCCCTCGCCGACGATCCACGAGATCGCGCCGGCGCTCAACGTCCAGCGGCTCGAGCCCGGGACGATCCTCGCCAAGCGCTTCAAGGTGCTCGAGCGCATCGGCGGTGGCGGCTTCGGCACGGTGTACCGCGTCGAGGACATCGTGGTGCGCGAAGAGGTCGTGCTCAAGGTGCTGAGCCCGCAGCTCTCGCTCGACGAGAGCATGATCCGCCGCTTCGTGCAGGAGCTGCGGCTGTCGCGGCGCGTCACGCACCCGAACGTCATCCGCATCCACGACCTGCTCGACCTGCAGGGCGCGCACGCCATCTCCATGGAGTACTTCAAGGGCCGCGACCTCGGCAACGAACTGCGCGTCACGGGCGCCTTCCCCGTCGAGCGCCTGGCGTCCGTCGCTCGCCAGACGCTCGACGGCCTCGTCGCGGCGCATGCGCTGGGCATCATCCACCGCGACATCAAGCCCGCGAACATCCTGATCGGCGAGGGCGACCTCGTGAAGATCGTCGACTTCGGCCTCGCGTCCGTGGGGCAGTCGACGCGTTCGCGCCTGACGCAGAGCGGTATCCTCGTCGGCACGCCCGAGTACATCTCGCCCGAGCAGATCACCGGCCAGGCCATCGACGGCCGCACCGACCTCTACTCGTTCGGCGTCGTGCTCTGGGAGCTGCTCACCGGCAAGCAGCCGTTCCACGGCCCCAACGCCGTCAACGTGCTCTTCCAGCACCTCGAACCGACCGTGCCGAACCCGCGCACGATCAATCCGGACATCCCCGAGTCGCTGGACGAGTTCGTCATGTGCTGCATGGCGCGGAACCCGATCGACCGTCCGGCCGGCGCCGACGTCGCGCTGGAGATGCTCGCGGCGGCCATGGACGAGGCGGCCTGACCGTGGCGCGCATCGACGCGATCCTCTCGCTCGGCCGAGAGCTCGGCGGCTCCGACATGCACTTCACGCCCGGCCAGCCGCCACTCGTGCGCATGGACGGCGAGCTCGTGCCCACGGAGCTGAGCCCCGTGGAGTCGAACGAGCTCCGCGAGATGCTCGGCGAGATGCTCGGCGGCGCCCAGCGCCGGCACTTCGAGGAGTTCGGCGCGGTCGACTTCTCGCACCACATCGATGGTGAGGGCCGCTACCGCGTCAATGCGTGCCGGCACCAGCACGGCGTCTCCATCTTCTGCCGCGTGATCCCGAACGAGGTCCCCGACCTGAACTCGCTGGGCCTGCCGCGTGTCGTGGGCCACCTCGCCCGCCTGCGCACGGGCCTGATCCTCGTGACCGGCGCCACCGGCACCGGCAAGTCGACGACGCTCGCGGCCCTGATCCAGCTCATCAACGAGCAGCAGAGCTTCAACATCATCACGCTCGAGGACCCGATCGAGTTCATGCATCGCAGCAAGGGCTCCCTGATCGTGCAGCGCGAGGTCGGGACGCACGTGCACTCGTTCCGCGACGGCCTGCGCGCCGCACTGCGCGAGGATCCGGACGTGATCCTCGTCGGCGAGATGCGTGACGCCGAGACGGTGTCGCTCGCGCTCGAAGCGGCGGAGACGGGCCACCTCGTGCTCGGCACTCTGCACACGCGCGGTGCCGCGCAGACCATCGACCGCATCGTGGACGCGCATTCGTCGGACAACCAGTCGCAGGTGCGGCACTCGCTGGCCGACAACCTGCGCGCCGTGGTGAGCCAGGAACTGCTCCGGGCCTCGGACGGCCGCGGCCGCCGCGTGTGCGCGGAAGTGCTCGTGGTCACCTTCGCGATCCAGCAGCTGATCCGCGAGGGCAAGACGTTCCAGATCCCCGGCGCGATCGCGACCGGGCGCCGGCTCGGCATGCAGCTCATGGACCAGGCGATGCTCGCGCTCGTCCGCGCGGGCGAGGTCGATCCGGACGAAGCGTTCATGCGGGCCGAGGACAAGTGGGGCTTCGCACCGTTCGTCCGCAACAAGGCGCTCCTCGCGCTCGCCACGGGCGGGCCGGGCGGCGAGAAGGCGGCCTGACATGAACCGCATCGACACGTTCCTCGAACTCGCGGTCCGGCAGGGCGGCTCCGACCTCCACCTCGTCTCCGGCGTGCCGCCGCGCGTGCGCTCCGCGGGCGACGTCCAGCCGGTGCCGTTCCGCGAGCTGACGCACGCGGACATCGAGGGCTTCCTCGAGGAGATGATGACGCCGGAGATGCGCGCGCAGCTCGACGAGAAGCTCAACGTCGACTTCGCCTACGTCTCGAGCGTCGCGGGCCGGTTCCGCGCCAACGTCTACAAGCACGCCGGTGGCGTCGCCGCCGTCATGCGCGCGATCGCGTCCGATCCGCCGTCGCTGGCCTCGGTCGGGCTCCCGGACGTGGTGCAGCAGGTGCTCGACATCGGCAAGGGCCTCGTGCTCGTCACCGGCCCCACGGGTGCCGGCAAGTCGACGACGCTGGCCGCGATGGTCAACCACATCAACGAGAACCTGAAGGGTCACATCGTCACGCTGGAGGACCCCGTCGAGTTCCTCCACCCGTTCAAGAAGTGCGAGATCACGCAGCGCGAGATCGGCACGCATTCGCCTTCGTTCGCCGAGGCCCTCCGCGGCGCCGTGCGCGAGGACCCGGACGTCATCCTGGTCGGCGACATGCGCGACCTCGAGACGATCTCGCTCGCGCTCACCGCGTCGGAAACGGGCATCCTCGTGCTCGGGACGCTGCACACGAGCGGCGCCATCCGCACGGTCGACCGCATCGTCAACGTGTTCCCGCCGCGCCGGCAGGACCAGGTCCGCACGATGCTCGCGGACAGCCTCCGGCTCGTCGTCTCGCAGCGCCTCGTGCGCAAGCTGGACGGCACCGGCCGGCTCGCGGCGGCCGAGGTGATGGTGAGCACGACCGCCGTGAGCTCGATGATCCGGCAGGGCAACACCCACAAGCTGCATTCGGTCCTGCAGTCGGGGCAGCGCCTCGGCATGCAGAGCCTGGATGCGGTGCTCACGGAACTCGTCCGCAAGGAGACGATCAGCGGCGAGGAGGCCTACGAGCACGCGATCGACCGCACCCTCTTCGACCGCTACGTCGCCCCGATGGGCGAGGCGGCCGCCTGACGTACCACCACCCGGCACGCGCCGGGTGGTGCCGCCGAACCCCAAGACGAAGCGGCACGCGGCCCGGGCGCTCCCGGATCCGCGCCGCCGCCGGAGGTGCCTCATGGACTCGCGCCAGCCGCTGCTGCTCACCATCCGGGCGCTGATCTCGGTCGTCGACGCCGGCGATCCGTTCTCGCGTGGCCGCTCGATCCGCGTTTCGCGCTACTCCGTCCGCACGGCCCGCGAACTGGGCATCGAGGGCGACGCGCTGACCGTGGTCGAACTGGGCGCGCTGCTGCACGACATCGGGCGGACGGCGCTCCTGAACGACGTGCTCATGAGCCCGCGCGCGCTCGACAAGGGTGAACGCGCGATCGTCCAGACGCACCCGACCATCGGCTGGGAGATGCTGCACGAGATCCCCGGGCTCGAGGAAGCGGCCGAGATCGTGTGGGCACACCACGAGCGCCCCGACGGCCGCGGCTACCCGCGGGCGCTGCCGCCGGAGCGGATCCCGGCCGGCGCGCGCATCGTCATGGCGTGCTCGGCGTACGACGCCATGACCGAGGACCGGCCGTATCGCCGCGGGCTCACGCCGGGCCAGGCGTGCAAGGAGTTGACGGCGAACGCGGGTTCGCAGTTCTTCCCCGAGGTGGTCGAAGCGTTCGTGCGCCTGCACGACAGCGGCCGGTTGTGGGAGGACTTCACGCGCGAGGAGCTCGAGCTCTACGTGCGCAAGGGCGACGCCGCCGCAGCCTGACGATTCCACGACACTCCCGCGGTCACATCGCGCGAGTCTCCTCCGTCATCCGCGTGCGACGCCCGAACCGGGCGCGCCTACGGTCAAGGAGGAAGTCATGAAGTCGTCCGGTCTCGCCGCACTCGCGGTCGCGATCGCCTGTTCGCTCCCCCCCGTCGCAGGTGCCGCAAGCGCCGCGCGCGCCGCGAGCGCCGACACGGTGGGGCGCGTCGTCCGCACCGACGCCGACTGGAAGTCGCGTCTCTCACCGCTCGCCTACGACGTCCTGCGCCGCGCGGGCACCGAGCGCGCGTTCACGGGCAAGTACTGGAACGAGCACCGCGCGGGCACCTACCGCTGCGCGGGCTGCGGCCTCACGCTTTTCACGTCGCAGGCCAAGTTCGAGTCCGGCACGGGCTGGCCGAGCTTCTGGAAGCCGATCGCCCCGTCGCACGTCCACCTCACGTCCGACCGCTCCGTGGACGGCGCCGGCAGCGAGGTCGTCTGCGCCCGCTGCGGCGGCCATCTCGGGCACGTGTTCGACGACGGCCCGCCCCCGACGGGCCAGCGCTACTGCATGAACTCCGTGTCGCTCGATTTCGTCCCCGCGAAATAGCGGCAAGCCCCTTTCGCACGCGCCGGGTGTCCCATTGGACCCCGGCGCGTGCGTTTGTCATGCTGGTGGGGAGCTTTCACACCTCCTTCGGGGAATCCGCCATGCCTCGCCACGCCCTCGTGCGCCCGCTCCCGCTCCTCGCGCTCCTCCTCGCCTTCGGCGCCCCGGCGGCGCGCGCGGCCGCTCCCGACAACAACATCGAGTGGGCGGGCGTGTCCCACGTCTCGACGACCGACCGGCGACCGCTCTGCCCGATCGGCGGCGAGTCGTTCCAGGTGCGCTTCCAGACGTGGCGCAACGACATCACCTCCGCGTCCGTGCACGTGGTGACGGGCGCGAGCACGTCCGACGTCCCGGCCGCGAAGGTCGGCGTCCGCGGCCCGTACGACGTGTGGGCCGCGACGGTGCCCGCGACGGCCTCGAACACCGAGAGCTACTGGATCGCGCTCACCGACGGCTCGCTCACCGACTACCTGAGCGTCACCGGGCTCTCGCACACGACGCCCGCGGACGGCGGGTGGCCGCTGGACTTCCTCACGCTCGCGCACGCACCGGTCGGTGCGACGCCCGCTTCGGGCGGCGGCGCGGTCTTCAAGGTGTGGGCGCCGACCGTGAGCGCCACCACGTACGTGCGCGGCGACTTCAACGGCTGGGGCACCACCAACCCGATGTCGCGGATCGGCGAGTACTACATCGCCCGCGTGGCCGCGGGCGTCGCCGATCGCGCCAACTACAAGTACTGGTTCAGTACGCAGCCCAACAACAGCGGCTACATGCCCGACCCGCGCGCGCGCGGGCTCAACTCGGGCAGCAACTACAACTCGATCGTCGAGAACCCGTTCCGTTTCGCCTGGACGGACACGTCGTACGTGTACCCGGCGCTCGACTCCCTGGTGATCTACCAGCTCCACGTCGGCACGTTCTGCGGCCTGAACGATCCCTACGGCGCCGCCTCGCAGCCCTCGACCTACCGCGACGTCGCGGCGCGCGTCGGGCACCTGAAGGAACTGGGTGTCAATGCCGTGATGCTGAACCCGGTCACGGAGTTCCCCACCGACTGGTCGGCGGGCTACAACCCGATCACCCAGTGGTCGCCCGAGTGGAAGTACGGCACGCCCGACGACTTCAAGTACCTCGTGAACGTCCTGCACGCGAACGGCATCGCCGTCGTGCTCGACATCGTCTGGAACCACTTCTCGCCGACCGACAACTTCCTCTGGAACTACGACGGCACGCAGCAGTGGTTCGAGACGCCCGACGTGCAGACGTCGTGGGGCTCGCAGGCGGCGTTCGGCAAGACGGCCGTCGCGGACTACTTCGCGAACAGCGCGCAGTACTGGTTCGAGGAGTACCACCTCGACGGCTTCCGCATGGACGCGACGAGCGCCATGACCGCGGGCATCCACTCGACCAGCGGCTGGCAGCTCATGCAGCGGCTCAACAACGAGAAGGCCAACCGCAACGCCGACCGGTTCACGATCGCCGAGCAGCTGCCGAGCTACGCCTCGTACACCCAGCCCACCACTTCCGGCGGTGCCGGGTTCGACGCGCAGTACCAGATGCTGTTCCGTGACAACGTGCGCGCCGCCGTGATCACGGCCGCGAGCGGCGACCCGAGCATGAACGACGTGCGCAGCGCGCTCGTCGGCAGCGGCACGTGGATCAGCGGCACGCGCGCGGTCAACTACGTGCAGCTGCACGATGAAGCCTGGCCCTCCAGCGGCGGGCAGCGCCTGGTCAAGACGATCGACACCACGGCGCCGTACGACGACGCGTACGCGCAGGGCCGCACCAAGCTGGCCGAAGGGCTCGTACTGACCTCGCAGGGCATCCCGGCCATGCTCATGGGCGACGAATGGCTCGAGAGCGTGGACTTCGGCGCCGCCGTGGCGACCCGGATCGACTGGTCGAAGAAGATCACCTACGCGCCGATCTTCCACTTCTACCAGAAGCTGGTCGGGCTGCGGACGCACCTGAGCGCGCTGCGCGCCTCGAGCGCGACCTACGTCTCGCACGTCAACGAAGCCGGGAACGTGATCGCGTTCCGGCGCATGGACGGCGCGGGCAATCCCGTGATGGTCGTGGCCAACTTCTCCAACTCCGACTACACGAACTACCGCTTCGGCGTCCCCTCGAGTGGCGGCTGGACCGAGCTCGTGAACAGCCAGGATCCGCAGTACGGCGGCAGCGGCCCCGTCAACGCGGGCACGCTGAACACCGACCCGATCGCCTACGACGGGTTCGTGCAGTCGCTCGCGGTCTCGCTCCCGAAGATGACCTTCGCGGTGCTCGCGCCGCTCTCGTACGTCGACGTGCCCGCGCCGGCGCGCTCCGGCATGCTCGAGCTGTCGGCCCCGAGCCCGAATCCCGCGCGCGGCCCGGTGCGGCTGTCGTTCACGCTGCCCGCGGGCACGACCGGCTCGCTCGTGCTGCACGACGTCGGCGGCCGCGCGATCCGCACGCTCGCCGCGGGCGCGTTCGCGCCGGGCCTGCACGCGGTCACGTGGGACGGCACGGACGGCGCCGGCCGCGCGGTGGCGCCGGGACTCTACTTCGCCCGCCTCGCCACCGGACTCGGCGCCCGCGTCCAGCGCGTCGTCGTGCTCGATTGACGCAGGGCGAAACGCGAACGCCCCGCGGCCGTGCGGCCGCGGGGCGTTCGCGTTCCCGGCGCCGCGTCAGCCCTGGTGCTCGGGCCGCAGCAGGTCGAGCACGGTCTTGACCGGGTTGAACACGGCGAGCGGCACCTCGACGAACGAGGTGAGCCAGCCCGCCATCGCCCCGTTCCAGAGCCCGGGCCGTTCGAGCGCGAGCAGGTCCCGCCCGCCCGCCGACTTGCGCGTCACGATGACCGCGCGCTCGTCGACGAACCGATCGAGATCGTGGGCACGGCCGTGCCGGTCGCGCAGCGCGCACGCGAGGAAGACGGGATTGAAGTGCGTCGCGCGTTTCAGGATCGCCTGCTGCGCGGGCTCGGCCGACACCTGCGCGGACTCCACGATCTGCGCGCTCGCCGCGCCGTCCGCGCCGCGCACCCAGAACGGTCCGCCGCCGGGCTCGCCGGTGTTGGGCACCATGCCGCACACGCGCACCGGCCGGTCGAGCCGCGCCGCGAGCGCGTCGCGCCCGAGCGCCGAGGCGTCCTCGCCGACTTCGGCGGCGAGGAACGCGCGCGCGTCGGCGGCCGCGGCGGCGTCGCCGGCGTCGTCGAGCCGCGCGCGCAGCGCGTGCGCGCGCTCGGCCAGCTCCGACGCGCGCGCGACCAGCAGGCGCGTCCAGCGCGTCGTCTCGGTCCGGTACACATCGACCGCCACGTTGTCGACGTTCTTGAGGAACACGAGGTCGCCGCCGATTTCGTCCAGGTTGCGCAGCAGCGCGCCGTGCCCCGCGGGCCGGAAGAGCAGCCGCCCCGCGTCGTCGCGGAACGGGCCGCCCGCCGGATCTCCCGCGAGCGTGTCGGTCGCGGGATGCTGCTCCGAGAGCGTCACCTCCCAGCGGGCTCCGAGGGCCGCCTCCAGCGCGGGGCGGCTCGCGGCGAGCCGCTGCTCGAACCCGGCGCGATGCTCGGGCGACACCGTGAAGTGCAGCCGGCACGTGCCGGCCTGGTCGCGGGCGAGCGCCACCGATTCCACGAGGTGCTCCTCGAGCGCCGTGCGCACGCCCGCGGGAGTGCGATGGAACGCGAGCAGCGCCTTGGGCAGCCGCGCGTAGTCGAGACCCTCGGGCTCGAGCAGCGCTTCGAGCAGGGGCCGCCAGGGCCCCGCCTCGCGCAGGCGCGCGGCGTCGAGACCGCGGCGCCCCAGCGCGGCGACGAGCGCGTCGTGGAACGCGAAACCCGTCAAGCCGCCGACGAACGCGGCCACGGCGGCGGACTCCGGGCCCGCCGCGCCCGGCGCGGGGCCGACGTCGCCCGGGCGGCCGAGCGGCGCGAGCAGGTCCTTGAACATGCGCGTCGCGGCGCCCGACGCCGGGACGAAGGCGAGAACGCGGCCGGCCGCGGCGTCGCGCGCGTGCCGCGCGAGCAGGTCCGCCTCGCGCGCCGGGTCGAGCCGCACGATGCCGTCCGCCACCGTGCACGGGCGGTCGAGCACCTGCGCCGGCGGCGGCGCGGAGAGCAGGGCGAGCTGGCGTTCGGCTTCGGCGGGCGGAATGCCCCGAGCGGCGAGCTGGGCGAGATCGGCGGCGGAAAACACGGAAAGTGCGCGACTCCGGAGAAGGACGATGCGACTCGAATCGCCGGGGGCCCCTTCAGCGGCCCGCCGGCGCGGCCGAGACTGCGGCTCACGGGGCAGCGTGCCCCAGGGGCCGGACGCGAGTCCCGCCAACATGCCCGCACCGCCCGCCGGCGGCAAGCGGATTCCCGGCGCCACGGCGTCCTCCAACGGAACCCGACCCGACCATGCGCGTCCTGATCGTCGACGACGAACGCGTCAACCGGATGGTGCTCGAGCGCAAGCTCCGCCAATGGGGCCATGAGCCCGTCGAGGCGGTCGACGGCGAGCAGGCGTGGGAACTCATGCAACGCGAGCCGTTCCGCATGGTCATCACCGACTGGATGATGCCGCGCGTCGACGGCCTCGAGCTCACGCGCCGCATCCGGCAGTCGCCGCTCGGCGGCTACACCTACGTGCTCCTGCTGACCGCGCGCAGCGGCACCGAAGCGCTCGTCGAGGGCATCGAGGCGGGCGCCGACGACTTCGTGCAGAAGCCCTTCGTCACGGACGAGCTCCGCGCCCGGCTGCGCGCCGGCGAGCGCGTGCTGCAACTGGAATCCGATCTCGAGGAGCGCAATCACCGGCTGGAGCGGGCGAACCAGCTCGCGCAGCGCGACCTCGACGCGGCCGCCACGATGCAGCAGGCGCTGCTGCCGACGCGCGACGCGGACCCGCCGAGCGTGTGCACCGCGTGGCGCTTCCTGCCGGCGAGCACCGTGGCCGGCGACGTCTTCAACGTGCACGTGCTCGACGAGCACCGGGCATCCTTCTACCTGCTCGACGTCGCGGGGCACGGCGTACCGTCGGCGATGCTGTCGTTCACGCTCAGCAAGCTGCTCGCGCCCACCGCGGGCGTCGACGGGCTCGTGAAGCGGCCCATCGACCATCCGCCGCACTGGGAGGTGACGCCGCCCGCCGAGATGCTGCACGCGCTGAACCGGCGTTTCCAGGACGACTCGGAGGCGCAGCACTACTTCACCATGGTGTACGGGATCGTGGACGGCGCCCGCGGCACGGTGACGCTCGCCCAGGCCGGGCACCCGTCGCCGCTGCTGCTGCGCGCGGACGGCCGCGTCGAGCGGCTGGGCGATTCCGGCTTCCCGGTCGGCCTGCTGCCCGGGGCAGACTACGAGCAGTCCGAACACGCGTTCGCTCCCGGCGACCGGCTCTTCCTCTACTCCGACGGCGTCACCGAGTGCGCCTCGCCCGCACACGGCGCGTTCGGGATCGGGCGGCTCGAAGCCGTGGTCGGGACGCTCGCCCCCGAGCCGCTGCCCGCGTGCGTCACGCGGATCGAAGACGCGCTGCGGTCGTGGCGGGACGCGGCGCCGTTCGCGGACGACGTCTCGCTCCTCGCGATCGAACGGAGGGCGGCATGAGCGGCCTGCATCCGCTTCGCCCGGACGAAGCACGCGAGGTGACGCTGCGCATCGACAGCCGCTTCGACCACGTCGAACTGGTCGCGCGCGCCGTGCGCGGCCTCTGCGCCGCCGCGGGCATGCCGGGCCGCGACGCGGCCGGCGTCGAGATCGCCGTCGCGGAAGCCGTCAACAACGTGATCCGCCACGCGTACGGTTGCGAGACGGGCCATCCGATCGACGTCGCGTTCGTGCTCGAACGCGGGCGCGTCACGATCGAGGTGTCCGACGAGGGCACGCCGATGGCGCCGCGCACGTCGCCGGTGCTCGACTTCGACCCCGCCGACGTCGCCTCGCTGCCCGAGGGCGGCATGGGGCTGTTCCTGATCCACCAGGTCATGGACCAGGTCGAGGTGCGCCGCCACGGCGAGCGCAACACGCTCGCGATGTCCCGCCGGCTGGCGGCCTGAACCCGCGCGGTACGCACACGAACGCCCCCGGCGCGCACGCGCCGGGGGCGTTCGTGTTTCGAGGTCAGGCCGCGGTGCGGTTCTTCGTCTCGGCGACCTGGACCGCCTCGTCGAGCGTGGCCACGATCGGGAAGACGCGGTCCATGCGCGTGAGGCGGAAGACGTCCATCACCATTTCGCCGACGTTGCACAGCACCATCACGCCGTCGCCGTCGAGCCGCTTGAGGCTCGCGACGATCGCACCCAGACCGGTGCTGTCGAGGAAGTTGACCGCGCCGAGGTCCAGCACGATGCGGCGGCGGCCGTCGTGGATGTATTCGGTCATGCGCTCGCGGAAGCCCGTGGCCGCGTAGGCGTCCAATGCCTGCTCGACCGGCCGCACCACGAGCACGGCCCCGACCTGGCGGTCCTCCATCTGCATCCGATCCCCCTCCGTGATCGCGACTCCGTTGCGGTCACCGGGCAGAGCGCGCCGGGACCCGACGCGTTCCAGTCTCGGCGGAGCGGGGTGCGGCTTGAGCGGGCCGGCGAGCGTGCGAAATGCACGCTGCGACACCGCCGGAGGGGTGCGGTTCAGGCCGCCCGGGCGAGCGGCTCTTCCGCGGGCGGGTCCGCGGTCTTCGCGGCGGCCTGCGGTTCGTCCCGCGCGGCGAGGGCGCCCGCGGCGGCGAGCACGGCGAGCGCACGCACGCCCTCGCCACCGGTGCCGTCCCCGAACGCGCAGGCGACGCCCAGGCCCCAGCCCGCGAGCGCCATGAACCGCCAGCGCTGCGCTTCGGCCCGGCGTTCGCGCCGGAGGCTCCACGCGACCCGGCCCAGCACGGCCGCGGCGAGCCACGTCACCGACACGACGCTGAACTCGAGCGGGTGGTCGAGCCGGGCGAGCGACGCGGATTCCATCGCGAAGCCACCCGCCGCGGCGTGCAGCGCGAGGCCGACGAGCCCGATCGCCGACGCGAGCCGCCAGGCCGGCGGAGCACCGCGCTCCGCGGCGCGGCCGAGCGTGGCGAGGGTGCAGAAGGCGAGCGCGCGCGCGAGCCCGTGGCGCCCCGCCCAGTGCGCGTCCGCGGCCGCCGACTGCGCCGCGAGCGCCTGCACGCCGCCGGTGGCCGCCCACAGCGCGTGCGCGCCGAGCAGGGCCGTCCCGAGCGCGAGCGCGCGCCACGCGAGATCGCCCGCGGCCGCACGGCGCAGCAGGAGCGTCGCCCCGAAGAAGACGCCCGCGCAGCCGAGCACCTGCTCGAGGAGGCGCGAATACGGCCCGTCGCCGTGCTCGGGCACCGCGCCCATCGCGGCGATCGCGAGCGAGGCGAGCACGAGCCCGTCGAACGGCGTGGACCACGCCTCGAGATCGCGGAACGCCGACGGCAGCGTCGCGGCCAGCGCGAGGCACACGAGCGCCGCGAGATGCAGCGCCCGCACGGCCGGGAACGCCGGCACGAGCGCGACCCCGGCGGCGTCGAGCGCGAGGGCGAGCAGCACCGACCCGAGCGCCGCGAACGCGGCACCGCGGAGCGGACGGGAGAGCGCTGGAGTCGGATCGGTCGCGCGGAGCGGCATGGTCCTCCGGAAGCAACGGCCGCGGCGGCCCCCGGGTCGGGGAGCGCGGGCTGACAGGGTTTTCGGCCCCGGAGGGGGGTCGCTTGAGGGGGGGCGAAATCCCCTCAGGAACCCCGCAATTCGGCGCGGATCCGCGACACGGCCTGGGCGCCCTGGCCGAGCGCCACCGGGATGCTCGGCGGGACCGGCCGGGTGACGTCGCCGGCGGCCCAGACGCGCGGCGCGGTCGTCGCGAGGTTCGCGTCGACGCGCACGAAGCCCTCGGCGTCGCACGCGAGGGCGCCCGCGCACCATTCGCTGTTGGGCACCACCCCCACCTTCACCACCACGCCGTCGGCGGGCAGCGACGCTTCGCCCGCCGGCCCGGCGACGCGCACCGCGTGCACCGCCCCCTCGCCCTCGATCGCGCGCACCGCGAGGCCCGGCCGCACCGCGATGCGGGGGGACGCCGCGACACGGGCGCGAAACTCCGCCCGCGCCCGCGGCGTGCCGCGCACGAGCACCGTGACGTCGCAGCCGGCGTCGGCGAGCAGCAGCGCGTTCTCGTACGCGGCATCGCCGCCCCCGACGACGATCACGCGACCGCCGGCGAGCCGCTCGCGGTCGCGCGTCGCCGAGAACGAGACGCCGCGGCCTTCGAGTTCGCGCTCACCGGGCACCTCGAGCCGGCGGCGCCGCACGCCCGTCGCGACCAGCAGCGCGGCGGCCGGCAGTTCCTCGCCATCCGCCAGGCGCAGCGCGACGCCGTCGGCCGCGGCGCGCGCGATCGCCCCGGCGGGCGCGTTCGTGCGCACCGGCACGCCCGACGACGCGAGCTGTCGCGAGTAGGCCGCCGCGAGCGCCGGGCCGTCGCCCTGCTCGAATCCCGGCACGTCGTGCGGATGGAAGTGCACGCGGTGCAACTGCCCGCCGGGACCGGCGCCGGCGTCGAGCAGCAGCACGTCGAGATCGAGCGCCTTGGCCCAGAGCGCCGCCGACACCCCGGCCGGGCCGGCGCCGACGACGAGCAGCTCGCGGCTCATGCCGGACTCCCCATCGCGTGCGCCACCTCCCAGAACGTGCGCGTCTCGAGCGGCGGCAGCCCGTGGCGCTCGCGCAGCCGCTCGAGGCACGCGAGCCGCCCGGGACCCGTGTCGGACGACGCGTTGCCGCTCTCGCGCAGGCGCACCTCGACCGTGGCGCCGGGCACGCGCCGCATGGCGGTGGCCGCGCGGGCGCGCAGCACGAAGTCCCAGTCCTCGCTGAACGCGAACTCCGCGTCGAACCCGCCCAGGGCCTCGAACACGCTGCGCCGCACGCCCCATGCGCTGGGCGGCAGGTAGTCGTTGACGCGCATGAGCGCGTCATCCCACTCGCGCGCGAGCGTCACGCGTTCGAGCGCCGTGCGCGCGCCGTCGGGCTCGATCCGCTCGCGCACCACTTCGCTGTCGCGCCACGCGAAGCCCACGGCCGGATCTGCGAACGCCGTCACGAGCCCTTCCAGATGCCCGGGCCGCCAGAGGTCGTCGTCGTCGAGGAACGCGAGCACCTCGCCGCGCGCGCCGGCGGCGGCGGCATTGCGCGCGAGCGCCGCGCGGCCGAACGACACGTGCATCGCCGTGAGCTCCAGCAGCGGCAGCTCGGGCAGCGCGTCCAACGCGCCGCCGTCGCCGTCGTCGGCGAGGCGCACCTCGAGCGGCGCGCGCGTCTGCGCGGCGACCGAGCGCAGCGCGTCGGCGAGCAGCGCGGGCCGGTCGCGCGTGACCACGACGACCGAGACCGAGGGCGCGGCCATGGCGGCGTCGAGGTCCGTCAGCGGTCCACGGCGGGGCCGAGCCGCAGCGCGTCCGCCCAGCGCGCATCGGCCAGTTCGCCGCGCACGGTGCGCGTCTCGACGAGGCCGTAGCGACGGATGCCGCGCATCTCCATGCACAGGTGGCGCGCCTCGAGAATCACGGCGACGCCGCGGGGCGCGAGCAGCCGCTCGAGATGGTCCGCCAGCTGCTGCCCGAGCCGCTCCTGCAGCTGCGGCCGGCGCGCGTAGTGGTCGAGCAACCGCGCAGCGGCGCTGATCCCCATGATGCGCTCGCCGGGCAGGTACGCGATCAGCGCGCGCCCGAAGAAAGGCACGAAGTGGTGCACGCAGAGCGAGTGGAACGGCAGGTCGCGCACCGCGACCAGGTCGCCCTGCCCCTCGTGGGGGAACGTGGCCGGCTCCGGGGCCTGCGCGGGATCGAGGCCCGAGAACAGCTCGCGGTAGAGGTCGGCGACGCGCGCGGGCGTCTCGTGAAGCTCGGGTTCGGCGGCTCGATCGAGGCTCAGCGCGTCGATCATCGCCGCGAAGGCCTTCGCGACGGCGGTGGTGTCGCGGCCGGGAGGCAGGGCGCCCATGGCTTCTCCGGAAGGCCCGAAAACGAACGGGGCCGGCTGGCGAGCCGGCCCCGTGACATGGAGCGGAAGAGGGGATTCGAACCCCCGACCCCAACCTTGGCAAGGTTGTGCTCTACCGGGCTGAGCTACTTCCGCAATCAAGAGCGGCGAGGAATATAGCGAGAGCCCCGCGCGGCCGTCAAGCCACCCCCCGGCGTGCAGGATCGGCGGCGGTCGGTTAGAAATACGCCATGGCGGTCCTCGTCCAGAAGTACGGCGGCACGTCGGTCAACGGTCCCGAGCGCATCCGCGCCGTCGCGAAGCGGATCGCGGCCGCGCGCGCCGCGGGTCACGACACCGTGGTCGTGGTCTCGGCCATGGGCGACACGACCGACGACCTGATCGCGCTCGCGCGCAAGGTCTCCCCCGCGCCCAACCGGCGCGAGATGGACATGCTGCTCACCACCGGCGAGCGCGTCTCCATGGCCCTGGTGGCGATGGCGCTGCACGACCTGGGCGTCGAGGCGATCTCGTTCACGGGTTCGCAGAGCGGCATCTTGACCGACGCGGCGCATTCCAACGCGCGCATCGTCGCGATCCGCCCCGAACGCATCCGCGCCGAACTCGCGCGCGGCAAGGTCGTGATCGTCGCCGGCTTCCAGGGTGTCTGCCCGGAGACCAAGGAGATCACGACGCTCGGGCGCGGCGGCTCGGACACCACGGCCGTGGCGCTCGCGGCCGCGCTCGCCCCGGCCGCGTGCGAGATCTACACCGACGTCGCCGGCGTCTTCACCGCCGACCCGCGCGTGGTGCCCGCCGCGCGCGTCATGGACACGCTCTCGTTCCGCGCCTGCTCGGCGCTCGCCCACCTGGGCGGGCGCGTCCTGCACGCGCGCTGCGTCGACCTGGCCGCGCGCGAGCGCGTGCCGCTCACCGTGCGCTCGTCGTTCGACGACTCGCCGGGCACCCGCATCGTGGAGGCTGCCGTGGAAACTCCCCGCGTCGAAGCCGTGGCGCATCGCTCGGACGTCTCGGTGGTGATCGCCGAGGGCAACGCCGGCGGCAAGGGCGAGCCGCGCGACATCCTCGAGACGGTCGCCCGCGCGTACCCGGCGCTGGAACTGGTCGCGCACGAGCAGGTCTCCTCGACGCACGCCGCGCTCGTGTGGGTGGGCCCCAACGACGACGCGGCCGAACTGCAGGCGCGCTTCCGTGAGCTGCGCGGCCCCGGCGGCGAGTGGGCGCTCACCGTGCAGCGCGACGCGGCGTTCGTGTCGCTGGTCGGCCTCGGGCTGGGCGCCGCGCAGGCGGCGCAGGCGGAGGCGGCGCTCGAGAAGGCCGGGATCGGCCTGCTGGCGCTGCGCGCCACGCCCTCGGCGCTGGTGATCCGGGTGACCCCGGCGGACTGCGAAGCGGCCGCGCGGGCGCTGCACGCGGCGTTCCTCGGGTTGTGCTCGGAAGATTGCAGGTGACCGGGGCCCGCACCCACGTGGTGCGGGCCCCGAACCGTTCCCGGGCCTGCCGCTACATCGCGTACTTCCGGAACGCCCGGTCCCCGTTGGGGATCTCGCGCGTCTCGATCTCCCTCCGGTAGTAGCGCTGCCACCGCTCCGGCACCGCGAGCCGCGCCGGGAACAGCCGCCCGTGCAGCATCTCGCGCACCGTCTGCGGCCGATCCATCAGCTGCAGCCGCATCGCGGGTGTCTCCGTGTGCGCTCGCTCGCTGAAGTACTTGCCGTAGTTCCGCCACACCAGGAACCACCACAACCGCTCCACCGCCGCCTGCCGCCGCTTCGAGAACGCGATCGTCTCGCGCCGGTGGTTCGCACCGCAGTGCCGGATCAGCATGTCCAGCAGGTTCACCTCGAACAGCGGGTTGCGAGGGGTGCGAGCCGCCCGTGAGCTGATGGTGTGGTGGGT
>JBGAML010000026.1:0-39070 GCA_044223005.1 Candidatus Eiseniibacteriota bacterium | reverse complement strand
GGATGGCGCGAGCGAGTGGAGCGCCTAGCGCAGTGAGGGCAGGATGCCCGAACGGAGCGTACCCTCCTCCGAGGTATCCCACTCACCGAGCGGTGGGGCGGAAAGACGTACCGCTCCCGAACAGCGACGTCTCGAGGACCGAGCGCGGAAACCGCGCCTCAGCGATAGACGCTCTTCAACGCGCCCCATGAACGGTGCACGGTCGGCGTCGGGGCGTAGGAGAAGACGTACGGGTCGTAGTAGTACGTGTTGCTGAACTCGATCGCGCAGCCGTAGATCGGGTGCGAGTGCTGGTTGGCGCAGTCGTAGCTGCCACCGAACGTGTAGGAGGCTTGCGGGTCGAGCGCGAGCGTGTCGGATGCGATGAACGTGTTCGCGAAGTAGCGCGTGTACGTCCCGGCGGAACACGGGCGTCCGAGCGGGCACGGCGAAATGGAATACGTCGTCCACGACAAGGGAGGACAGTAAGGTCCCGGGGTCCACACTCCGCAGATGTTCGGGGGCGGCGTGACCGCGACCCAGACCGTCTCGGCGTTCGCCGAGATGACGTTGACCTGGAGCTTGGGAATCACCGCATGAGCCGAGGCGGGCAGGAGCGACAACAGAACGGCGAGCAGGCAGTAGCGCATTTGGGCCTCACCGGTGGGGTTCCGCTGGCGCCACCGGAAGCTGCATCCGAGCGCGCGAGCGAAGGACGAAGTCGGTGAACCGTGACCGGGCGGCGGCGCGGGTCGAATCGGGGGAACACGAATCCGCCGCACGCCTGGGTCGAATTCTCCCCCTCGCGCACGGAATCGGTCGAGTGGTCCTTTCGTCCACATCTCCCGTCCCTCGGGGCCAGCACTTCGGGCGAGGGCCGTGGCCTTTCGAGAGCCGTCAGGCGCGAGGCGTGACGATCGCGCGATTGGGAGCTTTGCGGACGGTTCGCTTCGCGGGGCGCTTCTTCGGGGTCGAGCGGGCGGCCGAGATCACGTGCCAGGCGCGGAGCGTTTCCGCCACCGTCCAGGCTTGCGCGAAGCAGCCGCGTGGCGCGTGCGGGGCGTCGCCGTCGGCCACCTCGGCCAGCGTGCCCACGCACATCGCGCGCTCGAAGTCGCGCATCGGCTCCAGGAGCGCCAGCGCCGCGTCGCGATCGCCGTACGCCGAGAAGTGCGCCAGAGCGTACGGGCCCAGCAGCCACGTCCAGACCGTGCCCTGGTGGTACGCCCCGTCGCGCGTGCGACGATCGCCCGCCATGCGGCCGCGGTATTCGCGCGACCTCGCCGCCAGGCTGCGCAGACCGTAGGACGTCAGCAGGTGGCGGCCCACCGTGTCGACCACCGCGCGGCGCTGCGGCGTGTCGAGCGGCGAATCCGGCAGCGAGCACGCGAACACCTGGTTCGGGCGCAGCGACGCATCCGGGCCGTTCGGGCCGTCGAGCACGTCGTAGAGGCAGTTCGCGTCCGGGTTCCAGAAACGCGCGAACGAGTTCACCACGCGCTGCGCCATGTCGTCGTACGCCAGGTGCGGCCGGCCCAGCCGGCGCGCGAAACGCGTCATCGCCATCAGCGCGTTGTACCAGAGCGCGTTGATCTCGACCGGCTTGCCCTTGCGCGGCGTGACCACCCACTCCTCGACGCGCGCGTCCATCCACGTGAGCGCCACGCCGTCGGCGCCCTGCGTCACCAGCCAGTCGTGCGGATCCACCTGGATGCCGAAGCGCGTGCCGCGTTCGTACCAGGCGCCGATGTCCTCGAGTGCCGGGTAGACCTTTTCGAGCAGTTCGAGATCACCTGTCGACTCGACGTACGCCTCGACCGCCTGGAAGAACCAGAGCGCCGCGTCGACCGTGTTGTATTCCGCCGGCGAGCCGTCGTCCGGGAAGTAGTTGGGCAGCATGCCGCGGTCGACGTTGGCCGCGAACAGCTCCAGCACCGCGCGCGCGATCTCCGGGCGGCCCGTCGTGAGCGCCAGTCCCGGCAGCGAGATCATCGTGTCGCGGCCCCAGTCGGTGAACCACGGATAGCCCGCGAGCACGCTGCGCGGGGCGCCCGGCGTGCCGCGCAACGCCTCTTCGCCGCCCGGCGAGCGCTCGACCACGAACGAGTCCGCGGCCAGCACGAGCTGCCGCACCCACGAGGGCGCCGACTTGGCGAGCTTGCCGTGCGCGCGCTCCCAGCTCTCGTGCAGCGAGCGCGCATGCGCGTGGCGTCGCGGCAGTGCGCCCGCGAGCGCGAGCGGGCCGCGGCCGGCGTCGTGCTGCGTGCTCGCCACGACCGTGAACGCTTCGCCCGGAGCGAGCTCGCGCGTGAACTCGCCGACCAGCAGGTGGTCCTCGCGATCGTCGAGCCCGCGTTCGGTCTCGATCGCCAGCGTGAAGTTGCGGTACCAGACGTGCGCCGGCGTCACCGTCGCGCCCTCGGCGAAGAGCCACAGCGAAGGGCCGTCCTCCTTCGCGCGCACCATGATCCCGCCCGTCGCCGCCTCGACGTGCGCCGTCCACTCGCCGCGCGACGTGGTGTCGTGATGGTCGCGGCAGTTGGTCAGCGCGCGCAGCGACAGCGTCACCGGCGCGGGACCGGCCGCGAGCCGGTACTGCACGTAGGTCGTGTTCTGCCCCTGCTCCATCCACACGCGCTTCTCGAGGCGCGTGTCGCCGATCGCCCACGTCCAGACCGGCACGCCCGACTCGAGCCGGAACGACTCGAGCTGCAGGTGCCCCAGCGGGCTCGAACTGCCGCCCACCCAGTGGTTGAGATCCAGGTCCACCCACTCGCCCGCCACGCACACGCGCTCGGCGAACTTCGCCAGCAGCAGGGTGCGATCGACGGGCGGCTTGAGCGCGGCGACGAGGAGCCCGTGGTAACGGCGCGTGAGCGCGCCACCGACCGTGCCCGAGGCGTAGCCACCGATGCCGTTGGTGACGAGCCACTCGAGCGCGGTGGCCGAATCGAGGTGACCGAGCCGTTCGCGGCCGACGCGAATCTCGCTCATGGGATTCCTCCGTGCAGGAAGGTCGCGGCCCCGGCCGGAGCGCGTGCGGTGGGATCGGCGCGCCGGCCGCTCAGGCGCGTGCGGGAGCAGCATAGCGCCGAGCGCCGCGGGGTGAAACGCGGCGCGCCCGGCCGGGCAAGAGGCTGCTGGCGCACCCGGGCGGCGAAGTCCGTGCGGCGAAACGCGCCGGCGGCCACCCGCACGGGAGGCCGCCGGAGCGTGGAGCCGCGACGCTACTCGCCGTCGTAGCGCGTGTAGACGCGCGTGAAGGTCGGGTTGGGCATGCCCTCGGGACCGCCCTCGCGGCGCGCGCGGATCGTCAGCGTGCGGCCGTCCGGCGAGAGCTCGTAGGTCTCGACCAGCGTCCCGCGACGGCCGAGTTCCTGCGACATCTCGAGCTTGCCGCCCTTCCACTTCGCCTTCGTGTACTCGGTCACGAGATCGCGCCCGTGCGCCGAGAGGCTGTCGGCGAGCGCGTACGGACGCGCTTCGCGCTCGTCTTCGGCGACCGTGACTTCGTCGGCGAGGAGCGCGATCACGACCTTCTTCGCCGGGCGCATCACGCGCCCCATGGCCTGCTGCCCCGCCTGGCGCTGGCGCATCTGCGCGCGGCCTTCGGGATCGCTGGTGTCCACGGGCCCCTCGCCGTTCTCGCCCGGCGCTTCACGCTGCCCGAAGCCGCCGCCACGCGGCCCGCCACCGAGGCCGCCGCCGCCCATGCCACCACCCATGCCACCGCCACCGGGCCCGCCGCGGCCCGCCATGCCCTGCGGCCGGCTCGCCTGCATGATCTTCATCGGATCGTCGGAGTGCGCGGCGTCGAACATCCAGATGCCTTCGAGCGACGCGTGGCCGCCCGCGGCGAGCGCGGCGGCGGGCGCGGGCGCGCGGTCCGCACCGTCGGCGGCGAGGGCCACGTGCGCCGCGAGCGCGCACACGGTCAGCAGTGCACCGGCGAGAAGCCGGGCGTGGAAGCGGATCGTCATCGGTGCTCTCTCCGTTCGGGAAGGTCCCGGCGTCCGGGGCCGCAGCGGATCGCGCGGCGCGATCGTGCACGGCGTGCCGCGGGGGCGCGCGAGAAGGCTCACGCGCCTGCACCCGGTCGAGGGGCGGCGCCAGCCAGCCGCGGCGACGCCATGCATGGGTAAGGACGCCCGAACGCGCGCGGAGTTCCCGCGGAAGCACGAACGCGGGCCTTCGCCCGTAAACGCCGGGGCCGCGGCGCGCGTGCGCCGCGGCCCTCGGGCCTGCGATCCGCTCAGGCGTAGACGTCGACCAGTCCACCCTTCGCGGGCGCGTTCATCCCCTTCGTTCCCGGCGGCGAACGGTCTCCGTCCCCGTCCGCGTCGCGAGTCGACGCGCTGTGGAAGGCCGACTGGACCTTGCGCGCCGCGATGCCGGTGTAGACCGCCTGGGTCGTGCTCGTGATGCTTCCGACCTCGCCCATCTTCGGTCTCCCCTCGGGATGGCCATCTCCCCTCTGGTTGCTCACTCTCCCGGCCCGCGCCAGAGACGTGGTTCCGGGCGCCTCGCAGTCTCGGCGCAGCCCGCCAGAACTTGAGGGGTCCCGCAACATGCGCATTTCCCGGCATTTGAGCGGGTCCCGGCCTCTTTCACCGCTCTGCCGTGCTGCTTCGGGGGTGGCTCGTTGCGTTCGGGAGCGGTACGTCTTTCCGCCCCACCGCTCGGCGAGTGGGATACCTCGGAGGAGGGTACGCTCCGCTCGGGCATCCTGCCCTCACTGCGCTAGGCGCTCCACTCGCTCTCGCCATCCCTGGCTTCGCTCGCTCCGCGACTCCCCTCCTCCGAGGTATCCCACTCACCGAGCTCCGCCGCCCCCAGAGGCGAAACGGCTGGGAGCGGAGCGAGAGCCGAGCGGGATTCGAGCATCGAGGCGCATGCCCGGCGCTTCCGATTCCGCCTGCGTGGGGGGGGCGGAGCTTCGAGGGCGTGGTACCGCGAAAGAGGGGAGTCGCGCAGCGAGCGGGAGCCAGGGATGGCGGAGCGAGCGGAGCGCTAGTGAGGTGAGGGCAGGATGCCCGAGCCGAACGTCCCCTCTTTCGCGGTACCACGCCCTCGAAGCGGTGGGGCGGACGACGAAGCGCTCCCGACACGCGACGAACGAGCGACACGACGCCACGGAGAGCACCACGAGCACACGGCAGAGCGCGACCGAAACGAGAACGCGCCGCGCTACAGGTACCGTGCCACCGCCATCAGGACGACCGTGATGCCGAGCATCCACGCGCCGCGGTTGCCTGCGCGCGTCAGCTTGGCCTGCAGTGAGATGAGCTCCTGCGCCTGCGCGGGCGTCGGCGTGCCGCCGGCGGCGGCGATGTCGCGGCCGATCGCGCCGATGCGGCGACCGGTCGGTGCGAGGATCATCTGGCCCTCGACGAAGGCGCCGATGCCGAGCAGCGCGCCCAGCGAGAGCGCGATGCCGCGGGCCGAACGCATCACGTCGCGGTCCAGCGAGCCCGTCACCGGCGCGAACAGCGCCAGGCCGCCCACGAGCGCCGCGATCGACGCGATCGTCACCCAGCGCGTGTAGCCGCTCGAGTTCGCGAAGTACTGCACGAACCGGTTGCTGTCCGGGCGCGTCGCCGCGACCGAGGGCAGCACGAAGCCATAGAGCATGATCGTCGCACCGGCCCAGAACACGCCGCCGACGATGTGGAGTGCACGCAACACGATGACCAGGATGCCCACGGGATCTCCTCGAGAACTTTCGGGTGGCGGGCCGCCCGCGATTCGGCGACCCGGGGTCACAGCGTCAGATGCGCGCGGAAGTCGCGGGTTTCGCGCCGTCATCGGCCGGCGCGCGATCGCCGCCGCCCGTGCGGGCCCGGCGCGCTTGCGGCACCCGGAACCCGCGGGATAGCCTGCACGTCCTTATGGACGAACACATTCCGCCCCGCGCCGGCTCCGGCTGGCTCGAAGTCATCGTCGGCAGCATGTACAGCGGCAAGACGGAGGAGCTGATCCGCCGCCTGCGCCGCGCGCAGATCGCCCGCCAGCGCGTCGAGATCTTCAAGCCCGTGATCGACGACCGCTACGCGCGCGACCACATCGTCTCGCACAGCGAACTGCGGATCCCGTCGCGTTCGATCAAGACCGCCAAGGACATCCTGCGCTGGGCGCACGAAGCGCAGGTGATCGGGATCGACGAGGGCCAGTTCCTCGGGCCCGCGCTCGTGGACGTCTGCGAACGGCTCGCGCGGCAGGGCAAGCGCGTGATCGTCGCCGGTCTCGACCAGGACTACATGGGCCAGCCGTTCGAGCCCATGCCGCAATTGCTCGCCATCGCGGAGTACATCACCAAGACGCTCGCCATCTGCATGGTGTGCGGCGCGCCGGCCAACCGTACCTACCGCAAGGTCGCCAAGGGCGGTCGCGTGGTCGTGGGCGGAGCCGATCTCTACGAAGCGCGCTGCCGCCGTTGCTTCGACCTGGGCCAGCGCGCCAAGGCCGCCGCGCCCGTGCACCAGTTCCCCGAGGAATCCCATGAGATCGCGAAACCTGCTCGTCGCACTCGCGCTGCTCGCCCTTCCCGTCCTCGCCGCCGGGTGCGGTAAGGCCTCCGACACCGGCACGAAGGCGCCCGCCGCAGGAGGCGAAGGGGCCCCGGTCCAGGTCGGACTCGTGTTCGACGTCGGCGGCCGCGGGGACAAGTCGTTCAACGACGCCGCCTACGCCGGCCTCGACAGCGCACAGAAGTTCCTCGGCGCGCAGTTCACCACGCTCGAGACCAGCGAGGGCGCCGATCGCGAAGCGCAGTTGCGCCAGCTCGCCGCCGGCCCCGCGCAGATCGTGTTCGGCGTCGGCTTCCTGTTCTCGGACGACGTGAAGGCGCTCGCGAAGGAATTCCCGGACAAGAAGTTCGCGTGCGTCGATTTCACCGTGAACCCCGGCGACTCGCTGCCGCCCAACCTCGTGGCGCTGACGTTCAAGGAAGAGGAAGGCAGCTTCCTCGTGGGCGCGCTCGCGGCGCTGATGTCCAAGACGCACAAGGTCGGCTTCGTGGGCGGCATGGAGATCCCGCTCATCCAGAAGTTCCAGGCCGGCTTCGTGGCGGGCGTGCACGCGGTGGACCCCAAGTGCGAGGTGCTCGTGAAGTACGCGGGCAACACCGGCGCGGCCTTCAAGGACCCGACCAAGGGCAAGGAGCTCGCACTGGCCGAGTACCACGCGGGCGCCGACATCATCTTCCACGCCTCCGGCTCGACGGGCCTCGGCGTGTTCGAGGCCGCGCGCGAACTGCACATGCTCGCCATCGGCGTCGACTCCGACCAGTTCCACGAAGCGCCCGGCTTCATCCTCACCTCGATGGTGAAGCGAGTCGACACCGCCGTGTACGAGACGATCCGCGCCGTGAAGGAGAACCACTTCCAGGGCGGCGTGCAGCACCTCGGGCTGGCCGAGAACGGCGTGAAGTGGGTCTACGACGACAACAACAAGGCGCTGATCCCCGACGCGGTGAAGGCGCGCGTCGACGCGCTGCAGGCCGACATCATCGCGGGCAAGATCGTGGTGCCGACGAAGCCCTGATCGCGACGCGAACGCACGTGAAGGCCCCGGCGGAACGTTCCGCCGGGGCCTTTCCGCGTTCAGCGACGCTGCACCCGATCATGCGCTCTGCGTCCCGGGTCGCACGTGGAGCCCATTCGGCGGGCCTCGCTGCGTAGGATGCGGACCCGAGTGTCGCATCCCCGCGCACTCGCTCGTGGCCGCGTGCGGATCCATCCCCGCCGAGGAGGCTTCATGTTCCGTGCAGCATTCGTGTTCGTCGCCGCACTCGCCCTCGCCGCCGGAATCCCGGCACGGCCCGCGCACGCGGGCCGCTGGTCGCTCACGCCCGAACTCGGCCCCTACATTCCTGCCACCCGGCTCGCCTTCAGCACCAGTGCGCCGATCATCGTCCAGCTGGAGCCGGGAACGAGCCTCGGCGCGGCACTCCGCTGGCGGCATTCGTCCCGGCTCGCGTTCGACGCGACGGTGGGCTACGGCCGGAACCAGATGAACCTCATCTCGAACGACTACGTCGATCTCGACGAGGCGTTCGTGAACACCGACGCCATCGCCCGCTGGGGGATCGCCCGCGATCCGGGACCCGTGAAGTGGGAACTGCTCGCCGGCGTCGGCGCGTACCGGTTGCGCGGCTCGTTCGCGGACCTCATCCGGTCGAGCGGCAACTCCGGCCTCCACGCCCGGACGCGGCTCTCCGTGATCGCCGGGCTCGGCGCGTCGTGGATGCTCCGGGACGCGGTGGCGCTGCAGATCGACGGCACGGACCGCATGCACGGGCCCGGCATCGAGGTCGACGACGATGCGGGCACGCCCGGCTTCTCGCGCGCGGTGCAGCACGACGTGTCGATGACGGTGGGCCTGACGCTCCCGCTCGGGAAATAGCGCACGTCTGCGGCGTCCGGCGGAGGCCCCTGCGCCTCCGCCGGGCGCGCGGTCGCGAGAGTGCGTTACCCTGCGGGCATGAGCGCTCCCGCGAGTCCCTGGTCCGAACCCCTTCCCGGCGTGCACGTCCGGCAGAGCCGGGCGTACTGGATGAACAGCGTCGTCGTGGAACACGGCGACCACGCGCTGGTGGTGGATCCCGGCGTGCTGCCGTCCGAGATGACCGAGATCGCCGACCGCGTCGCGGCGTTCGCCCCGCGGTTCGAACAGGTCACGGTGGCGTTCACGCACCCCCACTGGGATCACGTGCTCGGACGAGACTGGTTCCCGGCCGCCACCACGCTCGCGCACGTCGGCTTCGCCGACGAGGCCGAGCGCGACGCCGAGACGATCGAACGGGAAGCGAAGAAGTGGATCGAGGGCGCCGGCGAGCCGTGGCCCCGCCCCTTCCGGCCCTTCGCGCCGAGGCTCGCCGTGCGCGGCACGGCGCGCGTCGAGTGTGGCCCGTTCGAGATGGTCGCGTACGAGATTCCCGGGCACTGCGCGAGCCAGATCGCGCTCTTCCTGCCGCGCGAGGGCCTGCTGGTGTCGGGCGACACGCTCTCGGACCTCGAGATCCCGTGGCTCGACGGTCCGCCGTGGGTCTACCGCCGCTCGCTCACGGCGCTGCACTGGATCTTCGAGCAGGAGGACGTGCGCGCGCTCGTGCCCGGGCACGGCAGCGTCGCGCGGGGCCGGCTCGACGGCTACCGGCGCGTGCTCCGCGACATCGACTACCTGCTGCACCTCGAGCAGGGCGTGCACGACGCCTTCGCGCAGGGCCTGTCGCTGGACGACACGCAGGCCGAGCTCGCGGGCATGGACTACCTCGGCAAGGGCGCGGCCTACGACATGCTCGACGTCCATCGCTCGAACGTGAAGTTCGCGTGGCAGGCGATGCACGAGGCGGCCTCCCCGCCGGAATCGTCGACATGACGGCGACGCGGCGCCGATTCGCGGGACCCGCGGGACGCGCGGTAGTGTACGCAGCACGCATGGGCCGCGACGCAGATCCCCGCTTCCGCCGCACCGGCGGTATTCTCCCCGCGACGACCGGACCGCACGCCCGGGGAACGCGCGCGTGAGCTCGCCGGCCTGGCTCCTGCGCCGCCTGCGCGCGATGTCCGCAGCCGAGATCGCGCATCGCGGCCGGATCGCGCTCCGCGACCGCTTCCTCGCGCCGGGCTGGACGCGGCTCTCGCCCGCCGGCGCCTACCACGCGCTCTTTCCCGCGCCGCGGAAACTGTTCGCGGGCGCCGGTGCGGGCTCGCCGCACGCGCGCCACGCGCACGACCTCGAGCGCGCCGCGCGCTGGCTGCCCGGAGCCGAGACGCTGCCGGAGCCCGACGCCGCCGCGGTGCGCGCGCTCGCGGGCGCGCTGGTCCGTGGCGAGTGGTCGCTCTTCGGCCATGCGGTCCGGCTCGGCGACCCGGTCGACTGGAACGCGAACCCGATCACGGGCGCGCGCTGGCCCGACGCGCCCAGCCGCGCGATCGACTATCGCGACGCCGGCGACACCGGCGGCGCCAAGTTCGTGGGCGAGCTGGGCCGGCTCACGTTCCTGCCCGACCTCGCGCTCGCGGCGAGGCTCGGCGACAGCGCGGCCGGCGCACGCGCGCGGGCGCTGCTCGCGCAGTGGAACGCACGCAACCCGCTCGGCCACGGCATCCACCACACGAGCGGGATCGAGATGGCGCTCCGCGTCGCGACCACGAGCGCGACACTCGCGCTGCTCGGCGCGCGCGAGCCCGCGGCGCTCGACGAGCTGCTCGAACCGACGCTCGCACTCGCCGCGCAGCAGGCCCTGTGGTGCCGCGATCACCTGAGCCTGGGATCGAGCGCGAACAACCATCTCCTCTCCGAGTACATGGCGATGGCCGTGATGGGCTCGCTGTGGCCTTCCCTGCGCGGCGCGGACGCGCTCGCGCGCGCGGGCGCCGCGGGGCTCGAACGCGAGGTGCTCGCGCAGTTCCACGCCGACGGCGTCAACGCCGAGCAGGCGTTCGGCTACCTGCCGTTCGTGTGGGAGATGACGCTGCTCGGGTTGCGCGCCGCGGACGCCGCGGGGATCGAGCCCTCGGCGGCCGTGCGCGAACGCCTCGCCGCGTCGCTCGAGGTCGCGCGCGTGCTGCGCGGACCCGACGGGCGCGCGCCGCAGGTCGGCGACGAGGACGACGGCCGCATCCTGCTCGCGGGCCACGACGCGCCGCGGCTCGACCTGGTCGGCAACGCGCTCGCCGCGTGGCTCGGGGTGGACGCGCTCTCGGCCGAGCCGTCGCTCTACGCGCGCGTGCTGGGCCTGCGGCCGACGACGCCGCGCGGCGCGGCCGACGGGCGGCACGACTTCGCCGACGGTGGCTGGACGGTGTGGCGCGACCGCGTGCGGGACCTGCGCGTGGTGTTCGACCACGGCCCGCTCGGGCTCGGCGCGATCGCCGCGCACGGGCACGCCGACGCGCTGGCCGTCACGGTGTGGCGCGGCGCCGACGGCCTGGTGGTGGACCCGGGCACGCTCGCCTACCACGAGGACGAGGCCGCCCGCACCGAATCGCGCGGCACGCCCGCGCACGCGACCGTGAGCTTCGGCGGCCGTTCGCAGTCGGAGATGCTCGGCGCGTTCCTCTGGGGCCGCCGCGCCGAGACGACGCGCGCGGGCGAGGCGTGGCGCTGCCGCTGGTGGAGCGGCGAGTCGCACGTGCGCCGAGTGGACGTGATCGGCGCCAACGTCGCGATCGAGGACACCGTCGAGGGCACCGACCCGCGGATCGCATTCCCGCTCGCCCCGGGCGCGAACGTCCGGTTCGAGGAGGGGCGAGCGATCGTCGAGTGCGGCGACTCCGCCGCCACGTTCGCCGCCGAGGGCCTCGCGCCCTGGAGCGTGGAAGCTTCCGGCCACGCGCCGCGGTTCTCGCAGCGCGTGCCTGCGCAGCGGCTGGTGGCCGCGTTCGCCGGACCGCGCGCCCGCACGACGATCACCGTCGCCGCCCGCGGTTGACGCGGCCGCCGCGGGGCTTCCCACACGCGGGCGCGGCGCGTAGTGTGGGGGCATGATCCAATCCAAGAGTTTCTATCGCAGTCTCGAAAAGGTCTTCGCCTCCGCGGGGCGCAGCAAGCAGCGTGATCGGTTCGCGATGCGCATCGCGCCCGCGCTGCTCGAAGCGCTGCGCGGCCCGCTCGGGCTCGCGGCGGTGCACGTCTACGAGCCGCGCAAGGACGGGTTCGCGCCCGCCAAGACGTTCGGCGGCAAGCGCCCGGACATCGGTCCGGATCTCGCCCGCCGGTTCGCGAGCACCGGCGACGACCGGATCGCGGAGCTGCCGTGGGTCGGCGACGTGCACTCGGAACGCGTCGGCCTGATCGCCGTCGGCGGCATGGACGGCCCGCTGCTCGCACTGTTCGGTCCCGCCCGTGGCGCGCTCGACCAGGGCCCCTCGCGCGGCGAGTTCGCCTCGGCGCTCACGTCGCTGCTGTTCGCGATGCGCCAGCACCTGGAAAAGAGCGAGCTGCACGACCTGATCGAGCAGGCGCGCGCGATCCAGCTCAGCCTGCTGCCGCCCTCGCGCTGCGAGTTCGCCGGCTTCGACGTGCACGCGGCGAGCTTCCCGGCATCGTCGGTGGGTGGCGACCTCTACGACTTCCTCCCCGTCGCGCCCGGGACGCTCGGGCTCGCGGTCGCCGACGCGTCCGGGCACGGCCTGCCCGCGGCGCTGCAGGCACGCGACGTCGCGATCGGGCTGCGCATGGGGGTCGAGCGCGACCTGAAGATCGTGGCCGCGATCGAGAAGTTGAACCGCGTCGTCCACCGCAGCGGGCTCACGTCGCGATTCATCTCGCTGTTCTTCGGTGAGCTCGAGACCAACGGCAACTTCGCGTACGTGAACGCCGGCCACCCGCCCGCGCTGCTCGCCGACGCGCGCGGCATCTCGGCGCTCTCGGTGGGCGGCATGGTGCTCGGGCCGGACCCGGACGCGCACTTCAAGCTCGGCTACACGCACGTCGACCGCGGCGCGACGCTGGTGCTCTACAGCGACGGCGTGATCGAGCGCGGCACCACGTGGGGCGAGCCGTTCGGCATGGGCAAGCTCAAGAAGTGGCTCAAGGACACGCGCAAGCTCTCGGCCGAGAAGGCGGTGGAAGCGCTCATGGACCGGCTCGACGAGCACAGCCCGAAGAAGCCGTTCGAGGACGACGTCACCGTGATGGTGGTGCGGCGGCTGCCGTAGCCTTCGTGCCCGGAAGACGTGCGAGGCGGGCGGCGCCGCAGCGCCGCCCGCCTCGCGGTTTCCACGGATGCACCGTCAGCGATAGACGGACTTGAGCCGCCCCCAGCTCGCGGGCCGGATCGCGGTCGGACCCGTGATGTGGATCACGGCGCCCAGGCAGTCCGCGGGGATCGTCGCATTCGCCGAATCGCGCAGCAGCGCGCTCGCGCAGCTCACGTGCGCCGTGCCGGTCGCGTGCGCCTGCACGGTGATCGTCTCGAGGATCCCGGGGCCGCTGGTCGCACCGTCGAGCATGGCGGCATCGAGCCAGAGCGTGTCCGCGGGCGCCACCAGATCCGGCACGTAGTACCACGTGCACGTGCGCCCCGAACCCGTCAGCACGCCGCCCGGCTGCGCGTTCACGACCGAGAGCAGCGTGGGCTCGTACGCGTGGATCAGCTGGTAGCCCTTGAGGTCGGCGACGCCGTCCACGACGACGCGCAGCGTCGCCGTCTGGCCCACGACGAGCCCGGTGTCCGCCGGGACGATCGACACGGTGACGGCGCCGGCGGCACGGGGCAGCACGGTCGCGACAAGCACGAGCGCAACGAGGAATCCGAGAAGAAGCCGCATGGAGTCGCCTTTCGTTCGTTCAGTCGAGCCGCACGATCCGGAGCCCGGAACGCGTGCCGGTCCCCGTCTCGATCACATGATAGACGCCCGCGGGCACGCGGCGCCCGGAATCGTCGCGCCCGTCCCAGCGAGCCCGGCCCTGCGCGTCGGTGAGCAGCCGCCGGACGCACCGCCCGGCGAGGTCGCACACCTGCACGCGCCGCCCGCTCGCGGGCGCGCCGGGCAGCGCGAACGTCGTCTCCCCACGCGCGGGGTTCGGCCACGCGCGCAGGCCGGGTGACGGCGCGGACGCGGGTGGCGCGCCCAGGGTGACGCCGAGCGCCACGGTCGTGCCGGCCGTCTCGACCGGCAGGACGTAGTAGCCGTCGTTGTAGAAGTGCAGCCGCCGCGGCCGAATCGCCGTCACCTGCGGCGAGCCCGTCGCGACGAACTTCAGCGTGAGCAGCACGCCGGGGCCGGGAATCTCGAGCGTGTTGCAGAGCATGGTCTCGTTGGCGTGCACGCTGTCTCCCGCGGCCGCGAACGAGTAGAACGTGTTGCCGCAGCCGCCCAGGAGCAGCGGGCTCTGCTGCACCGCCTTGGCCTGCGGCACGAAGTGGAGCGCCGCGGGATCGAACTCGAGCACCGCGTCGTAGCCGTTGAACGAGTCCCGCGCGGCGGGCACCACGAGCTGCACCGTGAACGTGTCGCCCGGCGCCACCGCGACCGTCTCCGGCAGCACGATCGCGCGCACGCCGAGCCCGGCCGCGTGCACGGGAGCCACGGCGGCCGCGATCGCGACGGTGAGCGCGACGATGCGAGCGCGAATCGGGATCATGAAAACCCTCCCGCGACGGGCGGGGGCGGCGATGCCGCCCCCGCCCCGCGGCCTCACGGTACCAGCTGCACGCGGCGCGACTGCACCGCGCCGTCCGCCACCATCCGGATCACGTAGACGCCCGGCGCCATCCGCACGCCGGCATCACCGCGACCGTCCCACACCAGCACGCGCACGCCCGCCGGCTGCACGCTGTCGAGCAGCGTACGCACGCGGCGGCCGGCGAGATCGAACACCGCGACCCGCACCGGGGCCGCGTGGGCGATCGAGAGCTGCAGCGTCGCCGTGTGCCCGAACGGATTCGGGTAGGGCGTGCCGAGCTCGGTGCGCAGCGGCGTCACGGGCGCCGTCGCGGCGCCCTGGGCGTCGAGCGTCACCGCGGCGTTGGCCGCGTCGCGCGCGGTCACGTGCGCGAGCCCGATGCCGGGATCGCCCGCCGCCTTCACGCGGAACAGCACGTGCGCGGCGTCGCCGTCACCGGTGATGCCGGCGCCGGTGCCGAGCAGCGCGAAGTCCACGCCGCCCGCGGCGCCCGACAGCACGACCGAGCCGCGCGACTGGCGGGCCAGCAGCTCGCCCGCTTCCACGCCGGCCGGTTCGACGACCGCCGGGTTCCACGCGAGCTGGACACTCGCGCCCTGGACCGCGCCGGTGCCCTGCAGGCGCACCGGCACCGCGAACGTCTCGCCGATCGCCGGCAATGCCGGGACGTCGAGCGCGATCGCGTCGCGGCCTGCGGCCGCGGGCTTCGCCGCGCCCTGCGGCGCCGAAACGACGCCGTAGTCGATCGCGAACACCATCAGGTCCTCGAAGCCGATCAGGTTGTCCGTGGTCGGCCGCGCGTTGACCGAGTAGTTCGTGGTCGGCCCCACGTCGAGCGCGTTGTACGGATCGTTGAGCACCAGCGAGATGCCGTAGTGCGCCCCGAGCCGCGAGATGTCCGCGCCGTCGACCAGGTTGTCGCCCTGCGCGAGCGGGTTGCCCGGGTTCACCACGTCGCCGAGGTGATAGTCGAGCGTGCCACTCGTCATGTTGCTCACCGCCGACACGTTGCCGCACGCGTCGTGGCTGTACGCGACGTAGTACCAGAAGTCGCGCGTCGCCGGCTGGTCGTACTGCCCGCTCGCGGTGATGCCCGTCAGCGTCCAGCCCGCGGGCGGATAGCCCACCGGCATGGCGGGAACGGCGCCACCCGCGTCGTCGTACTCGGGATACTGGCCGTAGCCCTTGCGCCACACCTCGACCGACGCGGCGCCCGAGGGCGGCGTGAGGACGAGCTGGATGCGGCTCGTGAAGCCTGCTCCGTTGCCCGTCGCCTGCGGAATCGCGGTGATGCCGCTCATCGCGGCCGGAGCCGCGGTGTCGACCGTGATCGCGAGCGGCGCTCCGGCCGTGGCGGCGACCGGCAGGTTGTCGCAGTCCCGCACGGTCACGCTGGTGATCGTGACCGACGCAGGCCCGTCGAGGCCGGCGCGCGCGAGGTCGAGCGTGAACAGCGAGCCGGCCGCCGCGGTCGCGCCGCAGGGCAGGCCGAGGATCGCGCAGTCCACCGTCCAGCTGCCGTCGTGGTGGTCGACCGCCTCGAAGTGCGTCGTACCGATGCCCGCGAGGTAGCCGCCCTCGTGCACGCTCGCCGCGCCCGCGCAGAGCGCGAGGTTGCTCGACAGCTGGAACGTGACGCTGTAGCCGCGCACGGCATCCGAGGTCGTGCGCGCGATCGTCACCGGCACGGTGATGCACGCGTGCGCGTTGTCGATGCACGACGGCGCCGGGCCGATCGCGATCACGTTGTCCGGGCCCGCGGCGAAGCCGCAGCCGGAATTCGTGTCGGCGCCCGAGACCAGCCACGGCGAGAACGTCGCGCCCGCGCCGGTCACCGGGTTGGCGCCACCGGTACCGGGTCCGCCGGCGCTGCCCCACCACACGTACGGCGCGGTGACGCCGCCCGTACTCGTGTCGTCGAGGCCCGACGTGAGGTTCGCGGTGATCGCGTCGTGATCCGCGGCGAGCGACGCGGCGCCCTGCACGGCGACGCCGATGTCGAAGCCCGTGATCTCCATGCCGGTCACCGACACGCTGGTCGGCCCGCCGGCGGAATACGCCCACACGCCCTGGCCGCCGGGCTCACCGGTGCCGGTGAAGCAGCCGTTCGTGATCGCCGCCGACATCGCGGCCGAGAGCGCGCGGAACGCGCGCGTCGGCGCCGGTGCGACGGAGAACGGCGACGGCGCGGGCGGACCGCCCACGCGGCCCGCCGCGACGCGCGACGCGCCGTTGGCGGCCGAGGCCTGGTCGTTCTCGAAGTTCGCGGCCCACGTCGAGCCCGACACGTGGCAGCCCGCGGCGGTGCCGTTGGCTTCGACGTAGTAGAGCGCCGACTGGCAGCCGGTGAACACGTTGTTCCCGGACAGGTTCACCGTCCCGCCGTAGAGGGCCAGCAGGCCGGCGGCCGAGTACGTCGCCGGCGTGTAGAAGAGGCCCGTCACCGTGACGTTGGTCACGGTGCACGACGCGACGTCATAGGTCTCGATCCCGTTCTGGGCGTTCAGCGTCGTCGGGCCCTGTCCGGTCACCGTGCAGTCGTGCACGTTCACGGTCAGGCCCGGGCCGTAGAACACGGTGCCGTTCTTCTGGAAGTCGGACAGGTTGCAGCCGCCCATCTCGAACGCGTAGGCGCCCGGACCCGACTCGTAGACGTAGACGGCGGTGCCGTGCTGGTTGCCCGAGAAGGGCGTGTCACGCACGTGCACGACGTCGGCGTCGACGAGCCGGCCGCCGGCGTTCGACCACGCGACGCCCGTCAGCCGGTAGTTGCCCGCGCCCATGCCGGCCGCGTCCACCGTGAGCTGCTCGAGCCGGATGTCCGCGGCGTTGGACGCGAGGAACACCGGGTGGTTGGCGGCGCTGCTCGTGAAGGAGGCCGGCAGCGAGGCCGGCGCGCGCAGCGTGGTCGCGGCACGGCCCGCGCCGCGCACGGTCAGGTTGCGGCCATCGACGAGCACCTGCTCGACGTACGTGCCCGGGGCCACGAGCACGATGTCGCCCGCGAGCCCGTGATCGACCTCGCCCTGGATCGACGCGCCGACGCGGCGCACGTCGTTCATCGTGTACGGCCCGCTCACGTAGCTGTAGGGCGTGACCGTCGCGGGCGGCGTGGCGCCGACGACCGCCGCGCGCGTGTACGTGTTGCCCGAGAAGTAGGTGCCCCACGCGAACTGCGAGTTGTCGTACGTGCCGCGGGCGCGGATGTGCTGGCCCTGCGGATAGTCGTTCTGGAACGTGTTGCCCGTGATCACCGCGCCGCCCACGGACTGCACGAACCACGGCACGCCGGTGCCGGAACCGTTGAAGCTGATCGCCGGCCAGTAGACGTCCACCGCGTCGCTCACGAACGTGTTGCCGCTGATCACGCGGCCGCTCGCCGGCCCGGTGTACCCGGCGCCGCTCGCGAAGTCGATGCTGCAGCCGTCGGCGAACGTGTTGCCCGTCACGTGGTACGAGCGCACGTGCGAGAGGTCGTTCGGGACGTCGAAATCCCAGTCGCTGACGTAGAGCGAACCGTACGGATCGGCGACGTCGCAGTCGCGGAGCGTGAACGCGTCGCCCGTGACCTCGATCGTCTTGTTCTGCCCGGCCGAGTTGGTGCCGATCCGCACGCCGGCGATCGTCACGCCGTCGCCCTCGACGAAGATGCCGTCGGGGCCGAAGTCGGCGGTGCCGTTGGTGTAGATCGTCGCGGCCACCGCGGCCGCCGAGGTGATCGCGTTGCCGGACGCATCGACGCCCTGCAGCGTGATCGCGCCCTTGGCGAGCCCGAAGAAGAGCCCGAACTGGTAGGTGCCGCCCGCATACGCGAGCGTGCGGCCCGAGGCCGTTTCGCTGTACGTGCCTGGCAGCACGAGCACCGTGCCGCCCGGGTCGACGGCGTCGATGCCGGCCTGGACCGCGGCGAACGCGCTGGTGCCGACGATGTAGCCATTGGCGCCGACGGTCACGGGCGTGCCCGGCGAGAGCGCCGACCACGCCGCGTTCACGGCGACGGTGGCGATGCCGGTCGCGCGCGCCGGCGCGACGGCGCGCGCGCGCGCCGCGGCACCGGGTGAGGGGACGTGGCCGATGCGCTCGAACGGGCGCAACGGCTCGGAAGGTGCGGCGACGGCGGCGACGGAAAGCATCGCCAGTGCGGCGAGCGATACGAGCGCTGCCGTGAGGAAACGGATGCGGAGCATGATCCGTCCTTTCGACTGGGCGCGTCGGGGGAACCACGCGAACACGAGAGAGAAGCGGGGACCGTGCATTCGCGCGTCACGGGGGGAGCGTGCAGGGCGGGGTGTGAAACGACGAGCACGCACGTCGACGCATTCGACATCGACGTCTTCCGCGGGGGATCGCGGTGAGGCCGGGGGCCCGGGGGAATCGCGAGCGGCCGCTTGCCGGAGGGACGTTGGCGGGGATGATCTCCCCGACTCCGGCATACTGGACCGTCGTGCGGCTCAGGTGAAGCGCGAATTCGCTCCACGGCATTCGCACGCGGTTTGGCGCGGGCGAACTCCGTTCACTCGCGCGCGCGACCGGAGACGCGCGCGGCGCGGGCCGGCGCACTCGCGGCGATCGCTCGCGAGGCCCTCCGCGTTCGGCACGATCGCGAGCTGGGCATCGTGCACGCCGGTGCCGACCCGACGATCGAACCACGCGCGGCGCGCGCCCTTCTCCCGCCGGGCATGGTCCGATCGGCCCGGTCGCGCGCGCTGGACCGTGCTGCGGGCGGGTCGTACGCTGGCGGGCCATGCTCGCCCCTGCGATCTCCCTCCGCGGCATCTGCCGCCGCTTCGGCGCCTGCGTCGCCAACGACCAGGTGTCGCTGGACCTCCACCCGGGCGAGATCCACGCGCTGGTCGGCGAGAACGGCGCGGGCAAGAGCACCTTGATGAAGGTGCTCTACGGCCTGCTGCGCCCCACCGAGGGCGAAATCCACGTCGCCGGAAAGCCCGCCAGCTTCGCGAGCCCGTTGGACGCGATGCGCGCGGGGCTGGGCATGGTGCACCAGCACTTCATGCTCGTGGACCCGCTCACGGTGGCGGAGAACGTCACGCTCGGGCGCGAGCCGGGCGCGGGCGGACTGTTCCGCCGCGAGCAGGCCGAGCGCGACGTCGAGGCACTCGCGAAGCGTTACGGGCTCCCGGTCGATCCGCGCGCGACGATCGCGCAGCTCTCGGTGGGCGCCCAGCAGCGGGTCGAGATCCTCAAGGCACTCTACCGCGGCGCCCAGGTACTGATCCTGGACGAGCCCACTGCAGTGCTGACGCCGCAGGAGGTGGACGAGCTGTTCGCGGTCCTGCGCGCGCTGCGCGCCGACGGCGCCAGCATCGTGCTCATCACCCACAAGCTCGCCGAGGTGAAGTCGCTCGCGGATCGCGTCACGGTGATGCGCGCCGGCCGCGTCGTCGGCGGCGGGCTCGTGGCCGAAACGAGCATCGAGCGCATGGCCGAACTGATGGTCGGCCACGTGCCCGCGCCGCTCACCGAACGCGGCGACACGCCGCCGGGGCCGGCGCGGCTCGAGGCCGAGGCGCTCGAGGTGCCGGACGACCGCGGCCTGCCCGCGGTGCGTGGCATCACGTTCGCGGTGCGCGCGGGCGAGATCGTCGGCATCGCCGGCGTCGAGGGCAACGGCCAGCACGAGCTGATCGAGTCGCTCGCCGGCCTGCGCCCGCCGCGCGCGGGCCGCATCGCGATCGCCGGGCGCGCCGTGTCGGGCCGCAGCGCGCGCGAACACCGCAGCGCCGGGCTCGCCCACGTGCCGAGCGACCGGCTGCGCCGCGGGCTCGTGCCCGAGATGACGCTGGCCGAGAACCTCGTGCTCGGCCGGCAGCGCGAAAGCGCCACCGGCGTGGGCCCGTGGCTCGGCGGCCACACGCTCGAGGACGCGGCGCGGCCGCGGCTCGCCGAGTACGACGTGCGCCCGCCGGATCCCGGCTACGCCGCCGGCCGGCTGTCGGGCGGCAACCAGCAGAAGCTGATCGCGGCGCGCGAGCTCTCGCAGGGCCGCGCGGCGATCCTCGCGGCACACCCGACGCGCGGCGTCGACCTGGGCGCGATCGACTTCATCCACCGCCGCCTGCTCGCCGAGCGCGACGCCGGCCGCGCCGTGCTTCTGGTGTCGTCGGAGCTCTCGGAGATCCTCGCGCTCTCGGACCGCATCCTCGTCCTCTACGAGGGCCGCATCGTGCACGAGACGACGCCCGCCGAGACCGACGAGCGCACGCTCGGCCTGCACATGACCGGCCGCGCCACGCACGTCGACTCGCCGCTGCCGCCGCGCGGCGCGCCGGAACGCGGAGGCCTCGCGTGAGCGCACCGGCCGTGTCGACGAACCGCGGCGCCTGGCTGGTCGCGGCGGCGCCGCTGATCGCGGTCGTGGCCGCGCTCGGCGCGGGCGCGATCTTCATCGCCGGGATCGGCGAGAAGCCGCTCGAGATCTACGCGCTGCTCTTCCGCGAGGCGTTCGGCACCGGCTACGGGCTCGGCCAGACGCTGTTCCGCGCGACCCCGCTCCTCTTCACCGGGCTCGCGGTCGCGCTCGCGTTCCGCGCCGGGCTCTTCAACATCGGTGTCGAGGGCCAGATGTATCTCGGCGGTTTCGCCGCCGCGCTCGTGGGCGCCTACGCCCCGCTGCCCGGGGCGCTCGCGATGGTCGCGGCCGTGATCGCGGCCGCGCTGGCGGGCGGCCTCTGGGGCGCGATTCCCGGCGCGCTCAAGGCCCGCTTCGGCGCGCACGAGGTCATCAACAGCATCATGCTCAACTTCATCGCGTTCTCGCTCGTGTCGTGGTTCGGGCACTCGCTGTTCGAGACCGCCACGGTGCGCACGCGCGAGATCGCCGCCGGCGCCACGCTGCCGCGGCTCGAGACCCTGCTCCCCGCGCTGCGCGGCGCACCGGTCAACGTGTCGCTGCTGCTCGGGCTGATGCTCGCGGTGATCACGGGCCTGCTCCTCTTCCGCACGCGGCTCGGCTACGAGATCCGCGCCGTCGGCCTGAACGCGCCCGCGGCCGAGTTCGGCGGCGTGTCGATCGGCCGCACGCAGGTGCTGGCCATGGCGCTCTCGGGCGCCATCGCGGGCCTGGGCGGCACCAACTTCGTGCTCGGCTACAAGCACTGGTTCGAGCTCGGGTTCACCGGCGGCGCGGGCTTCATCGGCATCGCCGTCGCGCTGCTCGGGCGCAATCACCCGCTCGGCGTGCTCGTCGCCTCGCTCTTCTTCGGCGCGCTCTCCTACGGCGGCCTGGTCGTGAACCAGCGCGTGCCGCGCGAGCTGGTCGAGGTGCTGGAGGCGCTGGTGATCCTGTTCGCGATCTCGGCGCGCCCGCTGCTCGAGCGCGTCGCGAGGCGGTGGTCGTGATCGCGCTCCTGTTCGTCGCGGCCGCGCTGCGGATCAGCGTGCCCTACGCGCTCGCGGCGCTCGGCGCGTCGATCTCCGAACGCGGCGGCGTGGTGTGCATCGCGCTCGAGGGCCTCATGCTGAACGGGGCGCTCGCCTACACGCTCGGCGCCTACGCCACCGGCAATCCCTGGCTCGGTGTCGGCGCCGCGGTGCTCGCGGGGCTGCTCACCGCGTGGATCCACGCCGAGGCCACGGTGCGCTTCCGCGCGGACCAGATCACGACCGGCCTCGGCATCAACCTGCTCGCCGCGGGCCTCACCCGCTTCGTGCTCGTGCGCGTGTTCCATTCGTCGTCCAACTCGCCGCGCGTACCCGGGCTGCCCGAGCTGCCGATCGGCCCGCTCGCCAAGCTGCCCGCCCTGGGCGCACTGCTCGCCTCGCCGCTCGTGATCGCGACGGTGCTGCTCGTCGTGCTCGTGCAGGTGCTGCTGTTCCGTTCGGTGTTCGGCCTGCGCCTGCGCGCGATCGGCGAGCGCCCCGAGGCCGCCGCCACGCTCGGTCTCTCGGTGGTGGCGCACCGGTTCGCGGGCGTGCTGCTCTGCGGTGTGCTCGCCGCGCTCGGCGGCGCGTGGCTCGCGAGCGAGCAGCACTCGTTCACCGACGGCATGACGGGCGGCCGAGGCTACATCGCGCTCGCCGCGATGATCGTCGGCAAGTGGAATCCCGCCGGCGCCGCGGCCGCGTGCCTGCTGTTCGGCGCGGCCGAGGCGCTGCAGATCACGCTGCAGGGTTCGGCGTTCCCGAGCGAGCTGCTGCAGGCGCTCCCCTACCTCGTCACGATGCTCGCGCTCGCCGGCTTCATCGGCCGCGCCGTCGCGCCGCGCGCCGACGGCGTGCCGTACGACCCGGAGGACGCGTGAGCCGCCCGGCCGTGCCGCCCGCGCTCCCGGGCCTGCCCGGCGCCGACCTGGACGCGCGCGTCGCGGAAGCCGCGGCGTTCCTGCGCACGCGTTCGCCGCTCGTGCCGCGTGTCGCGTTCACGCTCGGCTCGGGCCTGGGCGGCGTCGTCGACGCGCTCACGGACGCGGTCACCGTCTCGACGCGCGAGATCCCGCACTGGCCCGCCTCCACGGTGGCCGGTCACGCGGGACGCCTCGCGCTCGGCACCTGGCGCGGCGTCCCGGTTGCCGCGCTCGCGGGCCGGAGCCATCGCTACGAAGGCTACGCGATGGAGCGGCTCACGTTCGGCGTGCGCGTGATGCACGCGCTCGGGGCGCGCACGATGGTGTTCACGAGCGCGGTCGGCGCGATCCATCGCGACTTTTCCCCCGGCGACGTGATGCTCGCGACCGGGCACCTCAACTTCATCGGCAAGCGCGGGCTCTTCACCACGCGCGAGCTGACCGAGCGGCGCGCCGGCCGCCGCGTCGCCGATCCGTATTCGCCCCGCCTGCGCGACGCGCTGCTCGCGGCGGCGACGCGCGCCGGCGTGCAGCTGCGGCGCGGCGTGCTCGTCGGCGGCCACGGCCCGACCTACGAGACCGCCGCCGAGATCCGCATGGCGCGTACGCTGGGCGGCGACGCCGCCGGCATGAGCACGGTGCACGAGGTGACGCTCGCGGCCGAACTGGGCTGCGAGGCCGCTTGCATCTCGTGTCTCACCAACAAGGCGACCGGCCTCTCGGACGCCCCGCTCACCCACGAAGAGGTCACGGTCGTGGCCGACGCGGCGGCCGTCCGGCTGCGGGCGATCCTCGAAGGGTTTCTCGACGCCGAACGCGGTCGCTGAACTCCGGGCCACCTGCAACCTCCTGCGGTACCAGAACGTAGGATCCGGGCAGGATTTTACCCGGCCCTGATAATTGTTCCCCGAATCCCAGCATGCTGATGGGGCTTCGAAAGGGAGGCGTTTTCCGGTGCGGCACGCGCCGCATCCGGGTGTACCGTAGCCGCCTCGCCGCCAGCCTCGACGACCGACGCTTCGAAGGAGCCCGACCGCCGAATGCGCCTTTCCGTCCTCTCTCGCCGTTCGCTCGCTCTCGCGTTCGCGCTCCTCGCCGGAGCGGCGGTCGCGTGGGCCGGTGGCGGCACGAGCTTCGAGGAAGGCACGCACACGCGGACTCCGCACGCCTCGCCGGCCTCCTCGGTGTCCGCGCCCACGCCGGCGCCGACGCCCGCGCACCTTTCGCCGACGGACGATCCGCCGCTCACCGCTCCGCGCGCGCCGCAGGCGTCGCGCGTCGAGCGCGCGACGCCGTCGCGGTCGGCGCTGCCCGCGACGCCCGCGCCCGACCGGCATTCGGAGAAACGCGAACGCGGACGCACCCCCAACAGCGCGACGCTGCGCGTGCATCGCCCGGTGACGCAGCGCTCCAAGGGTGCGGTACGCAGCATGCCCGCGACGCCCGGCATGGGCGGCCTGCTGCGCATCGGCGCGGGCCAGGGTCGCGAACTCTCGTTCCGGATGCTCGACGCGAACTCGGCACCGAGCACGCTGCTCGCCGGGCGCGCGCCCCCACGTGGCCCCACCTCCTTCGAGACCTCGCGCGCTTCCGCCTTCGTCCCGCCTGATTCGCCTGCGTGTGTACCTTCCGCGGCCCCCCCCGATCCCCAGACACCCACCAATGCCTCGACCGCGTGCGTGCGCACCGCGGTGGCGTTCGCGTGCCCGCCGGCGAGTACGCCCGGTGTCCCGGGGAACGATTCGGCTCTCCTGGAGCGGAACTCCCGTTCCCGCGCGGACCGCCTGAAGGGGGCGATCGCGTGCACGAACACGCCCTTCGGAGGTTTCCATCCATGATGCGGAAGTCTTCGGTCGTCCTCGCGGCGCTCGCGCTGCTCCTCTCGGCGTCGCTCGCCACGGCCGCGGGCACGGCCCCGGCCGCCGGAACGACGGCTCCCAGGAGCGCGATGGCGAAGACGAAGTCCTCGGCCGCGAGCGCCGCGACGAACGCGAAGGGTGCGGCGGCCGCGACGGCCAGTACCGCGGCGACCACCGGCGCCAAGGCCGCGAAGGACACCAAAGCCGCGGCGGCCACCTCGACCCAGCTCGTGGACCTGAACTCGGCGACGAAGGCCGAGCTCATGAAGCTGCCCGGCATCGGCGAGGCCATCAGCGACAAGATCATCAAGGGCCGCCCGTGGACGAACAAGGCGCAGCTCGTCTCGAAGGGCGTGGTCACGCAGGCCGCCTACGACAAGTTCGGCGGCATGGTGATCGCGAAGCAGAAGGGCAAGTAGTCCGTTCGCAGTTCCGGCCGGGTCGATGCGACCGGCGTCCGCGACGGTGCGTGGGGCTCCGTGGTGAGACGGCCGGGCGAGGACGCCCGGCCGGGTGAAATCGCGACGTGGAGGGCCGGGTCCGGAGCGACCGGTGCGTGGGGCTCCGCCGCCCGGTCCCCGGTTCCTCCCGGCGCGATACTCGAGCCGCCGAGTGCCGCCGCGTGGCGCCGCGGCGATCAGCGGCGGCTGGCCTCGAGCGAGTCGAGCGCGAGACGCGCGCGCTCGGCCAGCAGCGGCAGCGACGGATCCGCGCGCCGGGCCGAATCGAGCTGCGCGACCGCATCGCCCCAGCGGCCCTCGAGCAGGTCGACGTTGGCGAGCAGGCTGTGCGCGCCACCGTTCCAGCGCGAGTCCGCGAGCGCGCGGCGCAGATCCGCGCGCAGCGCCGCCCGCGCCACCGGGCTCGCCGCCACCGTGGCGCCCACACGCGCGATCGACGCCGTGCCGCCCGGCAGCACGCGGAACGCGAAGCGCCGCGCGAGCAGCGAGTCGGCGCCGTCGCGCCGCAGGTAGAGCAGTGCGGCGTCGTCCGCGAAGACCAGGGCGAACGCCGGATCGGCGTCGAGGTGGTCGGGCAGGTGGTTCCACTCGGTGCGCGGCCGGTCGAGCAGCACCCAGTCGAAGCGCCGCTCGGCGTCGAGCTGCGCCCACGGCCCGGGCTGCGCGTGCGCCAGCGCGGTGAGATTGCGGTCGAGCGGCGTGCCCGACTGGTGGATGTCCATGAAGGGCAGGCGGTCCGGCTGCGGCCAGAAGCGCCAGAGCAGCCAGCCGCCGAGATCGAAGTCGTTGAACGCCCGCCCACGCACGCCGTGCGCCTCGATCCAGTCGCTGGCGCGCACGGGCACCAGGTCCCAGCGCACCGTGGGCCACGGCCGCACCGTGTCGTCGCGCCACGAGAGCCACGGCATCGCGACGATCAGCGCCGCCGCGAGCGCGGTGCGCGGCCACGCGCCGCGCAGGAACCTCGCCGAGAGCTGTTCGAGCAGCGCGTCGGCGTCGCGGGCGAAGGCCGGCGCGAGCAGGAAACCGAGGTAGCCGAGGAAGCGCTGCGTCGAGAGCGCCTGAGGCACGAACACGAGCAGTCCGAGCAGCTGCACCAGGTCCGGCCCCGAACGCCGCCAGCGCCAGAGCGCCAGCAGGGCGAGCGCCGCGAGCCAGAATGGCAATCCGCTCGCGGCGTACATGGGCCAGTCGATCGGGGCGAGTTCGCCGATCGTCTGGTAGATCGCCTCGTGCCGCCAGAGGAGCGCGTACTCGAACGGCTGCGCGAGCGCCCGCCACCCGAACGGATTGGCGAACGACACGGCCACGCTCGCGAGCAGCACGAGCGCGAGCGTGCCCGGCCGGCGCGAGGGTCCGCGGCGCGACGCCCACCACGCGTCGATCGCGTGGAACGCCGTGAGCGCGAGGCCCACCGTGTACGACAAGTGCGTGTTGGCCCAGAGGAGCGCGATCGGCACCACGGCCCACGCGGGATCGAGCCCGCGCTCGGGCACGCCGCGGACGCGCCGGCGTTCGAGCACCCACATCTGCGCCGCGGCGAGCACCGCGACGAGCGTCTCGGGCCGCACCTGCGAGCGAAAGCGGTAGAACATCGCGCACCACGTCAGCGCCACGAACACCCACGGCCCGCGCGCACCGGCCTCGCGTGCGGCGCGCCAGAGCAGCGCGAACGCCGCGAGCGCCGCGAGCCAGCGCCACGCGAAGAGACCCTGCACCTGGCCCGCGGCCCAGAACGGCCAGAGCAGAACGCGGAAGAGCCACGAGGGCAGCACGTCGGGCTGCCCGTACACGGGCCAAACCCACACCTGCTCGAGCGGCACGCGCTTCAGCTGCCAGATCGCGCGGCCGACGGCCAGGTGCTGCCACACGTCGAGGTCCGCGATCCGCCAGCTGCAGAGCGCGACGATCACCGCGGCGGTGAGCGCGGCGAGCAGCACCACCGCCGCGCGCGGCAGCGGCTCGGGGGCGGGCGCGGCCGGCGGGATCGGCATGACGGGCTTCTGGCGGGACCGGGCGCTCATGGGGACCGCCACGATACACGCCGCGAGTGGGCGCTGTCCCCGCGCCGTTACGGCAGGATCTCGATGCTCCGGATCACGGTGCCCTGGGTCACGCGGCGGGCCACGTCGAGACCCTTGGTCACGCGCGCGAAGATCGTGTAGCGGCCGTTCAGGTGCGGCTGCGGCGACAGCGTGATGAACCACTGACTGCCACCGGTGTCCTTGCCCGAGAGCGCCATCCCGACCATGCCGGCGTCGTACTGGAGCCGGTTGTACTCGCAGCGGATCGTCCAGCCGGGGCCGCCGCTGCCGGTGCCGGTCGGGTCGCCGTCCTGGATCACGAAGTCCGGCACCACGCGGTGGTAGCACGAACCGTCGAAGTACTTCCGGCGGGCGAGCAGCACGAAGTTGCGCACCGTCTGCGGCGCGTCGCGCCCCAGCAGCTCCCACTCGATGTCGCCGGCGGTGGTGTGGACGATCGCGCGCTTCTCCTTCGGATCCTGCTCGAAGAACGGCGGGTAGACCGACGGCAGCGGCGGCGCGGGGTTCGCGCGTTCGACGCTGTCGGCGAACGCACGCGTCGCCAGCTGGCGCAGCGCGTCGCGGATCGCCTGCCGCGCGTCCGGCTCGGCGTCCTTGCCGCGCGCCGCGTAGGCGGCCGCGAGCCGCCGCACGCTCTCCTTGTCGCCCCAGTCACCGAGCGCACCGGCGCACGAGGCGGCATAGAGCGGGTTCCCGTCCTCGAGCCCGGCACGCAGCGCCGCGAGCAGCGCGGGCGTCCCCGGGTCCTTCGCGGGATGCACCGTGCCCGCGACCTCGGCCGCCGTCATGCGCACGAGGAGCGGCCGCGCGGGCGCGAGTTCGCCGAGCAGGACGGCGGCGGGCGCGAACGCGCCGGTCATCGCGGCGGGCCGGCGCTGCGCGATGCCGCGCAGGCCGTCGAGCTGGGCGGTGCGCACGTAGGGCGACGGATCCTCGACGAGCGCCCACTCGCCGAAACGCATCGCCCGCGCCCGCAGGCATGCGCCGCGCGTCGCGGCGTCGGGGTCCGTGCTGCCGCGCACGAGCGCCGTGTGCGCCGCACCGGCGTCCACCGTGCCCGCGCTGCGCCACGCGAACGGTTCGGCGAGCGCGGTGGCGGCGGTCACGCGCACGTACGGGTCGCGGTCCGCCAGCGCGCCCGACAGCACGGGCAGGATCTCGGCCGACGCGGAGTCGGCGATCCCCTGCAGCGCGCGAATCGCGTTGATGCGCACGGCCGCGTCGGAATCCGCGACGGCGGCCACGAGCCCGCGTGTCGCCGCGGGCGACTTCATGCGGCCGAGCGTGCGGGCCGCGTGTGCGCGCACCAGCGCGTTCGGGTCGGTGAGCAGCGGCAGCGCCCGCGGCACGATGATCGCCGGCATGGGCAGCTTCTCGAGCGCGTACACCGTGCGCCAGCGGACGTCGGCGTCGATGTCGGCGAGGTGCGGAAGCAGCCGGCCCACCGCGCTCGTGTCGGCGAGCCGCCAGAGCGCCACGGCGGCCTCGCCCCGCAGCCGCGGCAACCGGCCGTCGAGGAACTCCACGACCGCCCCGGTCGCGCCCTTGTCGCCGATCTTGCCCAGCGCTTCGAGCGCGAGCCGCACCACCTCCACGTCGGCGTCGCCGAGCTGCGCCTGCAGCGACGGCCGCGCCTCGCGGCTGCCGATCTGGCCCAGCGCGAACACGGCTTCGCGGCGCACGTCGCGCGACACGTCGTCGAGCAGCGGGATCAGCGCGTCGACCGCGGTCGAATCCTGCAGCCGTCCGATCGCGAGCGCCGCGCGTGCACGCACGGCCGCGGTGGGGCTCCAGATGAACGACTTGAGCTCGCCGTCGCGCCACCGGCGCTGGTCCTCGGCGATCGCGATCGTGCGCTGCGGCGTGGCGACGGCGGACGTGCCCGCCGCACGGGCGGCGGGCGCGGCGAGCAGCACGGCACAGACGACGGCGGCAGCGCGGTTCACGGACGATCCTCCCTGGTCGATCCGGCGCGAAACACTAAGGCGTGGCGGCGACGTCCACGTGCCGGGGTTTCCTCAGCTTCACGAGTCGCCCGAGCTGGTCGGCGTGGCGTCCCGAAGTCGACGTCGCGCTCAGGCGGTAGAAGTAGACGCCGTTCGCCAGCTCGTCGCCCTCGGCGTCGCTGCCGTTCCACGGCAGCTGGTGATAGCCGGGCGCGAGGCCTTTCAGGTCCTGCGACCAGATGCGCCGCCCCGTGATCGTCATCACCGTGACCCGCACGTCGGCGGGATCCGATCCCAGCAGCTGGTACGTGAACGTCGTGCCGTCGTTGTCGAACGGGTTCGGGAACGCGAACAGGTTCGAGATCCGCAGGTCCCCCGTCGCGGTCGACACCTTGAACCGGCGCGTCAGGTTCGCGGCACCGCGCACCACGGTCTCGACCACGTAGTCGTCCTTGGCGTAGGCCGGGTGCGTCCACGACAGGATCCACTCGCGTCCCGACGCGTCGCCGGGCGCCGCGACGGCGGTGAACGCCTGCGCGACGCCGTTCACGGTCATCGTGATCTCGGTCTGCGGGTCGAGCGGCGCGGGCGAGACGAGCATCAGGCTCAGGTTGGCGGTCGGCGAGACGTCGTCGCCGTCGTGGATCGCCACGCCGTCCACGCGCAGCGTCGCGTCGAGGGCGAAGCCGACGGTGTACGTGGTCTTGAGCCCGTCGCGATCGGTCACGCGGAAGACGTAGCTGCGCGTCGACGCGGGCAGGTGCGTGCCATAGGTGAGCCGGAAGCGCCGGCCGCCCGAGATGCCGCCGCCCGCCGTGTCGGGGAACGTGGGCGAGAGCGAGTACTGCGACGCGGCGACGCCCACCGGCGCCAGGTTGCCGTCGACCTGCCAGAGCCCGAGGCTGTCGAGCCGCGCGGTCGAGGCGAGGTCGGCGACCAGTGTCAGCGTGTCCCCCGCCGTGTGCAGACGTACGAACTGGCCGTCGGTCGTGGCGGAGTCGTTCGCCCACACGGTGGACTGCGGCAGGCCGATCGAGACGCGCAGGCCCGGGTCGCCGAGCAGCGTGTACGTGGTGGCGAGTCCGCGCTCGAAGAACGAGAAGCGCGACTCCACGGCCGTCATGTAGCGCAGGTAGGTGGCCTGGATCACTTCGCCCAGCACGACGCGAGAGCCGTGGTCCCACAGCTGGTTGTCGCGCGGCGGGTCGCGGAACATCGAGCGCGCGAACTCCACATTGATGTGCGTGGAATCGTCCGCCGGCACGACCTCGTAGCAGACCGAGGCCCACGACGCGACGCAGCCGCGCTGCGGGAACGTCACGAGGTCCTCGCCGATGCAGCCGCCCGTCGCGCCGGTCGGCTTGCCGTTCCAGCGCGCGAACATGTTCGCGTGGCACGAGAACGCACTCCAGATGCCGGTCTGGTCGGTGTTGCCGAACTGCCACTTGTCGTCGGCGCCCGGGTTCTCGCCGCTGTTCACGTAGAGCCCTTCGTGCGCGAGGACGCCCTCGTTGGCGTGGCCCTGGTAGTTCCACCACAGCGTGCCCGCGTTGAGGTCGTCGAACATCGCCTTGGTCGCCACGGCGTGCGTGTGCGTGCTCGTCAGCGCGCGGTCGTTGCGGCAGGTGTCGCCGAACGCGCCGATCGTGACCGCCTCGTTGGGCAGGTAGTAGCGCTCGTTGAAGCTGATCACGTTCATGCGCCGCAGCCCGGCCTCGTTCAGGATCACCGAGCGGCACTTGTCGCTCAGCCGCACGAAGCGCTGCTCGTAGTCCTTGAAGCAGTAGCCCGACGCACCGCCGCCGCCACCGCCGAAGAACGAATCCCCCGAGTACGCGTCGTCGGCCACGAGCAGGACGTTGCGCCGCCACGCGGGATCGGTGGTGTGGTCCTCGAACTTGACGATCTTGGACACCATCGCCGTCATGTCGGCGAGCGAGTTGGCCGGCAGCCGGCCAATCATGATCTCGGGAATCACCGGACCCGAGCTCAGGATCGGGTCGTTGTTGCCCGTGAGCATGCCGTAGAGGTTGTCGCTGACCGTCACTTCGTAGCCGAGGCTCACGGTGACCGGGCCGGCGACGGGGTTGACCGGGATCCAGTCCACGCCGGAATACGGCTGCGGGAACGCGCTGCCGTCCTTCACGAGCTGCTGCGGATCCATCGTGCCGTCGCCACCCAGCAGCAGGAAGCGCATGTTCCAGCGCCGGTAGGCGTAGCGCACGAAGCGCTGGATCGCCGCCGCCGAGTGACGGCCGCCGTTGAACTCGTCGTAGACGTCCTCGGCCGTCGCGAGCACGACGCGCAGGCCGGTGGCCTGGCGCATCGCGACCAGCGGCGCCATGGCGGACTGGAACGCCTCGGGCACGATGATCACGTAGTCGCCGGCGACGTGGTCCTGCAGGTGCAGGCGCGTCACCGCGGCGAAGTGGTCGTCCGCCGGCACCCGCGGTCCGTACGAGGGTGCGATCGGATCCTGCGCGCCGGTGACGATGTACAGGTGCGGCGCCCCGGTCGCGACCGAATCCTGGAAATCGAAGGAGATCGGGGCCGAGCGTGTGACGTGCGCTTCGTCGATCAGGAGGCGGACCGGGTTCTCCGGATCCGTGACGTCGAAGACGCGAAGCGAGTCGGCGAGCATGCCGGTGCAGTGCAGCTGGATCTCGCCGGTCGCGTCCGCGGAGCTGCACGCGAGCACGTCGTGCACGGCCTTGTACCGTCGCCAGTAGGTCGTCTCGAACCAGTTCAGGCCGGCATTGTCGAGGAAGTTGCCGGTGGGGCTCGGTCCGCCGAAGTAGGCGTTGCCCCCACGGCCCCAGGTGACGAAGCGGTTCAGGCCCTCGGAGAACGCCGAGCCGCGCACACTGCCGGTGCCCACGCGCGGCTGCTTGTCGGTCCAGTACAGCGAATCGACCGCGGTCGTGAGGACGTTGTTCCGGTTCTTGATCGCGGCCGACTGGTTGTGCGGGCCGTACGTGCGGCCCTGCCACCGCACCGCCATCTGCACCGCGTGCGAGGTGTCGATGTCGTTGACCGTGAACTGGATCGTGTCCTGGCGATCGTAGTAGTAGGTGATCTCCGTCCACGGGAAGAGATCCTGCGAGGTGTCGGTCGCCGCGTCGATGAAGCCCATCGGCGAGGCGTAGTTCCGCTCCCAGTGCTCGGACGCCGGGTACGACGCCGGCGGCGTGAGCCCGACCTGGCCGCGCCAGCCCGGGCGGGTCGCCATGCGCAGCCCGCCCGCCGTCCGCACGGTCGCGTACACCACCTCCGCATCGCCCCACGTCCGCTGGTATTCGCTCGCGCCCGAACGCTGCGCCCACGTGCGCGTGTAGACCCAGACGCGGTCGCCCGAGTCGAACACGTTGTTGCCGTTGGCGTCTTCGACCTCGACCGGGATCTCCTGCGTGGCGTACGGCTGCACCGCGCTGTTCTCGAGGAACTCGTGACGGTGCACGCTCACCTGCGCGACCGGAACGCCGGCCGGGAAGCCGTTCGCGGCGAGCTGGTCGAAGGGCAGCAGCCACACGCCCGCCGAGTCGAGCTTCACGCGCACCTCGGGCTGCGTTTCGTCGAACCCGAGCGCCCGCGTCGACGCGATCGACGCGCCGCGCGACACGCGCGCCACCGCGGGGTCGGCCGCGGGCGCGAGGCGCCACGACGCCCCCTGATCCCAGTTGATCGCCGCCGCCCGCATGACGTCGTCGGCGTTGGGATCCGGCGCGGTCGCGCGCGCGGGCAGTGCCGCGGCGCCCGCAGGCCGGTTGAACTCCACGCGCACCAGCATCGACGCCGTCGCGCGCAGCGTCGCGCCAGCCTCGTCGTACTGGAACGGGCGCACCTCGAGCGACGCGTAGCGGCGCCCACGCCAGGCGCCCATCGCGCCGAGCGAAACCGGTTCGCGCGGCCACGCACCGTCGAGCACGGGCGCCACGTCGTCCATGGCCGGCTCGAACGTCTGGTGCGGCCCCGGCACGAACGACGGCTTGCCCGCGATCGCGAGCCGGACGCCGGTGCTCTCGACCGGCGCGGACGCGGACAGCACCCGCACGCTCGGGCGCGCATCGGGCGGCAGCAGCAGCAGCGCCGAGTACGCCGGCAACAGCGCGTGCCCCGGATCGGTGAGCGAATGCGCATCGGGAACACCGATCACCTTGCGGCGCCCGTCGGCGCCGGGCGCAGCGAGGCTCCACGCCTCGGTCGTGACGCGCACCGTGAGGCCGTGCGCGTCGGTGGAAACGACCTGCAGGACGTCCGCGCGGGCGGGTGCCACGAGGGCACCGAGCACGAGCGCGGTCAGGACGGCATGGCGGAGTCGAAAGGTGTGCATGTAGCTCCCGAGTCTAACCAAGTTGCCCCGGATCGGGAACCGCCTCCCGGGGGGTGGCGGCTCGCGGACTTTCCACGTTAGACTTCCTCGTTCCCCCGAGCACGGCCGGCCGCGGATGCGGCCCGGCCCCCCTTCCAGGAGACGCCATCCCCATGAAGCGCTTCGGTCCGCTGGTCGCCGCCGCGGCCCTCGTCCTTTCGCTGGCCACGTCCCTCGCGGCCGCGCCCGCGGCGCCGCCGTCGGGTTCGCACGGCCGGCCCTCGGCTCCGCCCTCGTCCCGCCCGGCCCCCGGCGCGGTGCTCGGGAACGCCCGGACCGAGATCCGGACCACCCTGCCCGACACGGTCCTGGCGCGGATCTTCTTCGCCCAGGGGCAGACGGACATCGGGCTCGCGACCTTCCGGGCCGGCGCCATGAAGCTGGGGAAGAACCCCCGCAACCTTACCCCGAAGGACCGCCAGCAGGTCCTCGAACTCATGGTCCAGCAGGCCGTCCTGACGCACCGGGTCCAGCAGGAACCCCGGCACTGGAACGCGGCCGACAGCACCGACTACCGCACCCTGTCCGACCGCGTGACGCTGATCGGCGCGCTGGATTCGGCGATGACCGAGATGATGTTCCAGGTCGGCGGCCGCGGCGACTCGATCCCGGACCGGCAGACGCTCGGGATCATGGTCCGGGACTCGTCCGTCCAGCGCGTCCACCCCGTGTTCGACGAGGCGACGCTGGACATGCTGATCGCCGACTGGGCGGCGATGCCCAAGCCGACGCCGGACCTGCCGCTCATGGAGCGCCTCGAGATGTCGACCGCGATCCCGCGCGTCTCGAAGGCCGACAGCGCCATCACGCTCGTGCGATCGGACATCGGCAACTACACGGTCGGCGAACTGCTCACCGACCTCGGCAAGATGTCGGCGATGCGCCGGCCGCCGGTGCGCGGCAAGGGCGACCTGCGCGACCTGGTGAGCAGCACGCTCTACGAGCGCATGCTTCGCGCCGAAATCCAGCGCAAGGACATGCTCCACGATCCGCGCATCGCCCCGATCCTCGCCGAGCGCGCGCAGTACCTGGATGTGCAGCGCTTCGTGGCCCGCGAGGTCTACGACAAGATCCCGCTCGATTCGGTGACGCTGGAACGCCACTACAAGTCGAAGCCCCGGGCGTTCGACTCGGTGGCGCGTGCGACCGTGGTGCGGACGGTGTTCGACACGCGCGAAGAAGCCGACTCGCTGGTCCAGCGCCTCAAGGTGCCGGGCGTCGCCGAGTCGCTCGCGACGCAGTCGGCCCGCGCCGGGATCCCGTACCAGACCACGCTCGACGCCAACAGCGACACGACGCTCTTCGGCCGCATCCGCCGCGCCGGCGAGGGCGCGGTGCTGGGGCCGGACATGACGCGCGACGGCTGGCGCGCGCTCAAGGTCATGCACATCGTGCCGTCCGCCCCCCGCACGTTCGCCGAAGCGCGACAGGACGTGAAGGACGACTGGGTGCAGGTCGACAGCGAGCGGCGCATGCAGGCGCTCATGACTTCGCTCATGCGTTCGGCCATGGTGGTCCCCAACCGGACCTCGCCTTACATGACGGGAGCGAAGCCGCTGGTGCGCTGAAGGTGTCTGGACCGTCCCGAGACGCCCGCCGGCACCCGGATTCCCCTGCCCCGGCGGGCGTTTCGCTGCTTTTCGGTCACAGCGTTGACAACCCCGGCGACGGGGGCGCCACGAGTCTTGACGGCCTCCGAAGCAGGCCCCTAACCTCTTGGGTCGCGCTCGACTCCCCAAATCGCCCTGCCCCGACGGCCCCTACTGGAGAGATGCTGGAATGACGAAACGCCTGCTGCCCCTGGCGCTGATCCTGTTCGCGTTCACCGCCGCCGCGGCCAACGACCCCAGCGCGAAGGGAACCCGGGAAGGGACCTCCCCGACCCCGTGGAAGCTGGCTCCGGCCAACCCGGCGAAGCCCAGCCGGAAGCCGCGCGCAACGCACACGGAGTCGGGCACGCCCATCCGGGCGTACATCAACGGCGTTCCGGATACCGGGCAGTTCCTCCCGGACACGGCCTGGCTGGTGCGCGTCGACGGCCGGGTCACGCGTGCGTCCGATTTCGTCGAGCGCTGGTTCGGCGGCGATCCGAACTACCGCCCCGCACCCGACAGCGCCGGACGGGTGCGCTTCCTGAACATGCTGATCGATCGTGACGTCCTCGGGCTGAGCGCGGTCGCCACGAACCGCCCGATGGACTTCACCGATCGCGCCGCCATGCGCGAGTTCGAGCAGCGCGTCCTGTCGGACATCCTCTTCCAGCGCTACGTGTGGGACTCGGTTCGTGTCAGCGATGCCGAAGCGGATTCGGCCGCCCGCCAGATCGGGATGGAAGGTCACTTCCGCCACATCCTGTTCGCGGAACGCGCCCCTGCCGAGAAAGTCCGCGCCGCGCTCGTCTCCGGCAAGCTGAAGTGGGAGGAGGCGGCCCGGAAGTACACCATCGCTCGCGACGACAAGGGTCCGGGCGGTGATCGCGGCTGGGTCGGCTGGGCGAACTTCCCCGTCGGCCTCGCGGCCCCGCTCTTCAAGCTCCAGCCAGGGCAGATCTCGGAGGTCCTGCGGACCGGGTCGGGCTACGAGGTCATCCAGCTTCTCGAAAAGCGTCAGCGGACCGGAGGGACCTTCACGGCGTTCCGGAACGTGGTCCAGAAGCAGCTCGCCGAGGAACGGGCCTCCTCGTACGCGGAAGCGGTGCAGAGCATGATCCGCACGCGCATCGGCATGCAGTTCGATACGGTGAACGTCCGCTATGCGGCCGCGCACTTCCAGCCGACGTCGTCCATCGACACGCAGAACGGCCGCCCGACGCTGATGTTCGACGAGTCGCTGCCGGCATTCTCGGCGGACGACACGGCACGCGTGCTGTGCCGGTGGAACGGCGGGCAGTACACGATCGGGGCCTTCGTCGCCTGGTACTCGGGCATCCCCGCCATGGTGCGCCCCAGCGTGAACTTCCCGGACGGCCTGATGGCGCAGCTCGAGAACGTGCTCTACGAGCCCTATCGCGCCCAAATCGCGCGCGATCGAGGGCTCGACACGCTGGCGATCTACCACCGCCGCATGGCTGACAAGCGCGAGCAGATCATGGTCGACCACATGTACCAGGACTCGGTCGCGAGCAAGGTGTGGGTCTCGCGCGACGAGCGCCTCGCCTACTACAAGCAGCACCTGCCGGAGTTCATGAGCTCGCCCTCGGCGGACTTCGTCGCCATCTTGCGGCACAACAAGACCGGAGCGGACTCCGTCGCGAAGGCACTGGTCTCCGGCGCGAACCCGGCGGAAATCCTGCGTGCGGACTCGCTGCAGGGCGACGTCACCGGCGGCTACCAGCATCGCCGCTTCGACGAACCGGGGCCGTACCACAAGGTCCTGTTCGAGGAACTCCGGCCCGGTGGTGTCTCGGTCATGGGCCCCGACCGCGGCGGCGACTACGCGGTCCTGCAGTTGCTGGCGTACGACGCGGGCCGGCAGCGCGCCTTCGAAGAGGTGCAGGCCGAGACGGACGCCGCGGTCCAGGCGCAGAAGTCCGAAGCCCGCCTGCAGGCGATGCTCGCCAACCTGCGGCCGAGGTTCCACATCGCCTCGCGCCCCGAACTGGTGATGAAGATCCTGCTCACGCGCCCGCGCTGAACGCGGGACCACGAAACGAAGGCGCCCCGGATCGCACGATCCGGGGCGTCTTCGTTTCGGCCTGCGCGCTCAGGGGCGCGAATGCGCCGGGGCCGCGCGCCGCCTTCCCGTCGCGGGCTTGCGCTTGCCGTTCGGGGAGGACGCGGGCGGCTTGGGTTCGATGGGCCGGAACGTTTCGCAGACGTCCCGATCGCTCGCGTACGAGACGAAACGCTCGCCGCGATTGCACCCGACGGAGTCCTTGAGCCAGTAGTCGAGGGAACTGCTGCCCCATTCGATGCAGACCGGCTGTCCGGCACCGGGCAGGTTCCGGCGGTGCCGGAAGATCACACGGCAGAGCGTGTAGATCGAATCGGGAATGACCGGCGCGGCCTGCGTGTAGGGCACGGCGAACAACAGCTGCAGGTGGGCGCTTCCCGGCGTGCGATCCATCTTCGCGTACGGGATGCCGCTCGACTTCCATGGCTGGCGCTGGGGAAAGGACTCGTCATCCGGACCGAACTCGGCGATCACGCCCCCGTTGTTCGGTGCGCCGTGCTCCATATGCCACCACGGCCCGAGCGTGTCTCCCGGCGCCGCGCGAAAGTAGAGATCCGCCATGAAGCCGAGGAAGCCCACGCTGGTGCGGCCAGGCAGCAGGCAGAGCCAGAGCGTGTCGGCGGCGCGTGGATCGCCCGACTTCGGCCAGTGCGTGCGGCTCGCGCGCGGCATGCCCCACGGGGCATCCCACGACAGGAAGATCCGCGCCCGCTCGTTGTTGGCGCGCTGCGACTGGGCGATGCTGTCGGCCTGCGCGAGCAGTGAATCGAGCACGCTGAAGTTCGGGTTGGAGACGTTCCCGAGCGACGGAGCGGCGGCGGTGTCCGCGGGAACTCTCGCGGGCTCGCCCGTCGTGGCGTGGGCGGTGATCACCATGCCGCCGATCGCCGCAAGCCCCACGAGGGCGATGCGCGCGGCGCGGAACAGGAATACGACGCCATTCGGTCGTGGCAACTTCATCCAGGAGCTTTCCGGGAAAGTGCCCGCCAGGGCGGGCCGCGGGGCCGGTCGGGGAGGATGCGCTCGAAGCCGTCGCGAAACCCGGAGGCCTCCGCGCGCGAAGCGACACTCGATTCTACCGGCTCGGCCCGGTCACCGGTAAAGGCTCTTCAGCGCCCCCCAGGTCGAATGTCGCGCCGGCACGGCGAAACAGTTCGCCCCGGTTCCCTGCCAGGTCACGATGCTGCTGGTCCCGGGGGTCGAAAGGTAGACGTCCGGGCCGCCGCCCGCCTGGGACATGAGCAAGCGTGTGAAGGAAATGCAAGCCGGCACCGAACAACCCGTGCACGCCCCGGCGCCCGTCGACTTCTCGAGCTGGATCACGATGTTCGCGAGGAAGTACTCGGTGCCCGCATCGAGCGTGCGTCCACCGCCGCCCGCGATCGCGCCCGCGAGGTCGATGGTCGCGTATTGCGTCGAAAGGTCCGGCGTGATGGTCGGCAGCGAAACGTAGGGATTGCCGTAGCTCGAGAGTCCCCCGATGCCGCTGCCCTGCCAGGCATCGTGGCATCCAGTCCCGGCGCCCGAGTAGTTGAAGTTCACCGAGAGCGCGGACTGTCGGCAGGTCCCCACGTTCAGGTAACGCCACCAGTCGGGCAGCGGCGAGGCCTGCGTGATGAGATCCACGAAGAGCTCCGCGCCACTGAACGACGGCACGCTTGCCGGCGGCACGACCGAGCAGACGAGCTGGACGCTGCCCGTGTTGAGGTCGCACGCGAACGAGCGATTGAGCGTGTACGTCGTCGCGTCCCCGAGGCACTGGTCCCAGATCATGTTCAGGCCCGCCTGCGCGCGAACCGTTCCCGCCATCACCAGCTCCGCAGCCAATGCCGCCGCCACGAGCAATCTCTTCCGCACGCCTCGCCTCCCTCGGATGTTGGCCGGATGCCCGGGGTCGGCCAGCGCCAGAATCGATCCGCTGGAGCCCCGCATGAACTGCGGGGGGGCAGCGGTGGAGACCAACGCTAAAGAGTCGCCCGCCCCATATCAAGGGTTGTGCTCGGAAGAATGCAGCTGGCGCGGGAGGTGCAGTGATCCTCCGGCATGACGACCTTCGTGCCGCCGTTCTGCCCCAACCCGAGCTGTCGCTACCACAAGGCCGAGCGTGCCTTGTGGCGCTGGTCCCACGCCGGCTGCTACACCCGCCAGGCCCGCCCCCGCCGCATCGCCCGTTTCCGCTGTGACCACTGTGGGCGCAACTTCTCCACCCAGACCTTCGCCACCACCTACTGGCTCCGCTATCCCAAGCGGCTGATCCCGGTCGCGCACCGGCTGCTCGGGGGCTCGGCCCTGCGCCAGAT
>JBGAML010000035.1:0-6116 GCA_044223005.1 Candidatus Eiseniibacteriota bacterium | reverse complement strand
GCCGGCGCCCGTGCGCGCGGCCGCTCCGGCCCCGGCGCCCGCGCCGCTGCCGGCGCCGCCGGTCGCGGTGGCGACCGAGGGCGACGAATCGCTCGAGCTCGACGGGCCGATCGAGACCGCATGGCGGTCGGCGATCGGCGTGGTGAACGGAAAGAAGCGCATGCTCGGCGCGTTCCTCGAGGAGAGCCGGCTCGTCGGCCTCCAGGGCGAATGCCTCGTGCTCGCGATGGACGACCTGCACCGCGCGGTGGTGGACGCGGGCGAGCATCGCGCGATCGTGCGCGAAGCCCTGCTCGGCGCGTTCGGCCGCGCGCTGGACCTCAAGTGCGTCTCGTTGGAGGGCGACCTGCGCCCCAAACCGGCGACCGCCGCCGATGTGAAACCCCTGATCGACCGGGCGATCGAGTTCTTCGACGCGGAAGTGATCGAGCGTCCCGGCCGCGGAGACCGCAGCGCATGATGAAGAGTTTCGGCGACCTGATGAAGCAGGCCCAGAAGGTGCAGAAGCAGATGGGCGAACTGCAGGGCAAGCTGGCCGAGGACCGTTACGAAGCCAGCGCCGGTGGCGGGCTCGTCAAGGTGGTCGTCGACGGCAAGCAGATGCTCAAGGAGCTCAAGATCAGCCCCGACGCGCTCAAGGACGGCGACGTCACGATCGTCGAGGACCTCGTCATGACTGCCATCAACGAGGCGCAGCGCGCGTCCAGCGAGAAGATGGCCGAGGCGTACGGGAAGCTCACCGGCGGCTTCCAGCTGCCGTTCTGACGCGCCGATCCCCGTGTACAGCTCCAAGTACCTCGAGCTGCTGATCGAGGAGCTGGTCAAGCTCCCGAGCGTGGGCCAGAAGAGCGCCCAGCGGCTCGCGCTGCACCTGCTGCGCGTCCCCAAGGAGGACGCGCTGCGGCTGGCCGACGCGATCCGCGCGGTGCGCGAGCGCGTCGGCTTCTGCGGCACGTGCGGGAACTTCAGCGAGAGCGATCCGTGCCAGATCTGCCGCGACCCGCAGCGCGACGCGAGCCTCGTGTGCGTGGTCGAGCAGCCGGGCGACGTGCTCGCGCTCGAGCGCACGGGGACGTTCCGCGGGCGCTACCACGTGCTCGGCGGCGCGCTCTCGCCGCTCGAGGGCACGAGCCCCGAGCAGCTGCGCATCCGCGAGCTGCTCGAGCGGCTGCGCGCGACCGCGCCCGACGGCCACGCCGAGGTGCGCGAGATCATCCTCGCCACCAACCCGAACGTGAACGGCGAGGCGACGGCGCTCTACCTGTCCCGCCTGATCGGACCGCTGGGCGTGCGCGTCACGCGCATCGCGCGCGGCGTGCCGATGGGCTCCGACCTCGAGTACTCCGACCTCGTGACGCTCAGCCGGGCGCTCGAGGGCCGTCGCGAGGTCGACTGACCGGCTCCGCCGGCGGCCTGCCATGTCCGACTCGCTCGGTCTCCTGTCCATCTTCGGGCTGATCCTCCTCAACGCCTGCTTCGTGGCCGTGGAGTTCGCGCTCGTGTCGGTGCGCTGGACGCGCGTCGAGGACCTCGTCGCGCAGAACGTGCTGGGCGCGAAGGCCGTGCAGTGGGCGACCGAGCACATGGACGACACGATCGCCGCGACGCAGCTCGGCATCACGCTCTGCAGCCTGGGCGTGGGCTGGCTCGGAGAGCCGGCGCTCGCGCACATGCTCACGCCGTGGTTCGCGGGCCTGCCGCTCCCGTGGAGCGAGGTGGCGCTGCACGCGGTGTCGATCGGCATCTCGTTCCTCGTGATCACCTACTTCCACGTGGTACTCGGCGAGCTCGCGCCCAAGGCGGTCGCGCTGCAGCGCGCCGAGAACGTGGCGCTGATCCTGACCCCGCCGCTGCTGGCCTTCAGTCGCGTGTTCCGCCCGCTGTCGGCGCTCATGCGCCGCTCGGGCGGGCTGGTCGTCAAGCTGCTGCGCGTGCCCGAGGCGAGCGCCGAGCAGTCGGTGCACTCGTCCGAGGAGATCGACCGGCTCGTGGAGGAGGGGCAGGAGGCCGGCGTGATTCCGCCGCAGGAGGCGAACCTCGTCCGCAACGTGTTCGAGATGACCGACAAGACGGTTCGCGAGGTGATGGTACCGCGCGAAAACGTGGTCACGCTCTCGATCGCGTCCACCGAGGACGAGATCCTCGAGACGTCGCGCGAGACGGCGCACACGCGCATGCCGGTCTGGGAGAACGACCCGGACAACATCGTCGGCATCGTCAACACCAAGGACCTGTTCCACATCTTCAGCCTGCGCGGGCTCGTGATCCTGATGGACGCGATGTACCCGCCGCTCTTCGTCGATCCCGACCAGCCGGTGGGCCGCATCCTGGCCCGGCTGCGGCGCGAGAAGCGCCACATGGCCGTGGTGCGCGATTCCGACGGCCACTTCCTGGGGATCGTGACGCTCGAAGACATCCTCGAGGAGATCGTCGGCGAGATCGAGGACGAGCACGACTGACGCTCGTCCCGCCATCCCGGGCCGCGGCCCGGGGGGACGGCGCCCGCGAAAAAAGGCCGCCCGGTCCGGGAATATCCCGTAGGGAAACGGCGTAACGAGGGATAGAATCCGCTCACAGGCCGGGCGGAAGCGAGGCTGACATGAGCCGAACCCGCGTTGCGCTGTACGAGTTCGTTCCGTACGGAGCCCCCGAGCTGCTCGAGGTCCAGCGGTCCTACCTGACCCGAGCCGTCTCCACCGCCAGCACCGGCGTCGTGCTGCTCTTCCTGCTCGCGTTCGCGGTGACCGCATGGTTCGCGGGCCACCCGATCGAGACGCCGATGGGGCACGACCGCGTCTGGGTCCTCGAGCCGCCACCGTTGATTCCGCCGCCGCCGTCGATCGCGCCGCCGGTCTCGGCTCCGGCCGTGACGCCGCCGTCGGGCGGGCGCGCCGTGCCGACGCCCGACGAGACCGCCGATCCCAGCCGCACGCTACCGTCGCAGGCGGAGTTGGTTCCCCCGGGGCCGGGGGACACGCACTCGGGTGAATCCGGCATCACGCCCGTCGCACCGCCGCCCACGCTCCCGAGCCCGGACGAGTGGGTCTTCCACGACGTCGAGCCGCAGCCCGCGGTCGCGCCGACGCCTGCCTATCCCGACATCGCGCGCGAGGCACAGGTCGAGGGCACCGTGATGCTGCGGCTGCTGGTCGACGTCGACGGGCACGTGAAGGACGTGCGCCTGCTCAAGTCGGTACCGCTGCTCGACGAGGCGGCGATCTCGGCGGCGTGGAAGTGGGTGTTCACGCCCGCGCTCGCCAATGGCCACCCGGTCGCGGTCTGGGTCGCGGTGCCGTTCCGGTTCACGCTGCACTGACGCGGGCGCGTATTCGCCGGTCACCAGGAGCGACGGGGCCGGAGCGCCGGAAACGGCGTTCCGGCCCCGTTCGCGTTCCTGAACTGGACCCTTCGGAAGCGGTCACACGTCAAACATGTGTTCAAACACGGAATCCCGGCGGGGCGGACATTCATCACAATACCAGTTACGAACTCCGCCGGCCGGGGAACCGCCCCGGGCCGGCCCCGTTCCCGCTCCGAAGGGTGATCCGCCTCATGCCGACCTCGACGCTGTTCTCGCCCTGGGCGCTCGGCCCGATCGTGCTGCCCAACCGCATCGTGATGGCCCCGATGACCCGCAGCCGCGCCGGCGCCGACGCGGTACCGACGCCGATCATGGCGGAGTACTACGCGCAGCGCGCGGCCGCGGGCCTGCTCGTGACCGAGGGCGTGGCGCCTTCGCCGAACGGCCGTGGCTACGCGCGCACGCCGGGCCTCTGGAACGCCGCGCAGGTGGACGCCTGGAAGCCGGTGACCGAGGCCGTGCATGCGCAGGGCGGCCGGATCTTCGCGCAGCTGATGCACACGGGCCGCGTCGGCCATCCGGGCAATTACGTCGAGGGCGCCGAGATGCTCGCGCCGAGCGCGGTCGCCGCGCCGGGGCAGATGTGGACCGACGCGCAGGGCATGCAGGACCACCCGACGCCGCGCGCGATGACCGACACCGAGGTGCGCGTCGCGATCGCCGAGTTCGTGAACGCGGCGAAGAACGCGATCGCGGCGGGCTTCGACGGCGTCGAGCTGCACGGCGCGAACGGCTACCTGATCGAGCAGTTCCTGAACCCGGTGACCAACGTGCGCGACGACGCGTGGGGCGGCACGGTGCAGGGCCGGATCGCGTTCGCGGTCGAGGTGGCGAAGGCCGTGGCGGCGGCGATCGGCGGCCAGCGTGTGGGCATGCGGCTCTCGCCCTACGGCGTCAACGCCGGCATGCCGCTCTACGAGGGGATCGAGGAGACGTACCAGGCGCTGGTCTCGGCGCTCGCGGGCACGGGCCTCGTCTACCTGCACCTCGTCGACCACTCGCCGATGGGCGCGCCCGCGGTGCCGCAGGCGCTCAAGGACGCGCTGCGCCGGGCGTGGCCGCGCACGTTCATCGTCTCGGGCGGCTTCGATCGCTCGTCGGCCGAGGCGGCGCTGGCCGCGAACCGCGGTGACCTCGTGGCGTTCGGCCGGCCGTTCATCTCGAACCCGGACCTCGTCGCACGCCTCGCGCGCAACGCGGCGCTCGCGACGCCGGACTTCGCGACCTTCTACACGCCGGGCGAGAAGGGCTACACCGACTACCCGAGCGCCGACCTGCAGCCGTCGGCCTGACGGTTCGCACGAGCTTCCCCCGCCGCCTCCGGACGCGCGCGACGCGCTCCGGGGGCGGCGGTCCTTTCGGCGGGAGCGTGCCGATCGGCGAACTCGCGAAACAACGAGCGCTTGCGGCGTCGGCACGATGCGTGTTACCAATCTCACTGGAACATGGACGTGCCACAGAGTTCCGACGACGACACTCCTTTCTATTGGTGTCCCTCGGACCGCCGGAGAGCGGGGGGCTTGATGCCGCAGTGGACTCTGTTCGAAAACGATTTTCGATCGATTGACCAGGTTCTCGCCGAGTTGCTCGAGCGCACGAATGCGCTTTCGACGCACCTCATCGACCGGTCGGGACAGCTCATCACGTCCGCCGGCCGCGTGGACGACTTCGATGCGATGTCGTTCGCGAGCCTGGTGGCCGCCGACTTCACCGCCAACGCCGAATTGGCCCAGTTGCTGGGCGAGAGCGGCGTGGAAGCGGTGGTGAGCGAGGGCGGTTCACGCTCGATCCATTCGTGCCTGCTGGCCGACCGGGTGATCCTGTGCACGGTGTTCGACCGTCGCAGCTCGCTGGGTCTGGTGCGTTTCAGGGCCCGCCGCGCAGCGGTCGTCCTGGATACCGTGTTCCGTGGCCTGTTCGAGAAGGTCGGGATCGCGGATGCACCGATGATGGAGCTGTCCGACACCGCACCGGATTTCGCCACGGCGGCTGCCAGCGAGGTCGACGCGCTGTTCGGCGAGTAGCACACACGCGCCCCTCGGAGGTCCGTCCGTGGCCCTGATCAACCACCGGACGCGCGAGATCCATTTCAAGATCGTGTACTACGGCTGCGGGTTGTGTGGGAAGACCACCAACCTGAAGAGCCTGCACGATCGTTTGCCGCAGGAGCGCCGCGGCAAGCTGATCTCGATCGCCACCGACCACGAGCGCACGCTGTTCTTCGACTTCCTGCCCATCGACCTGGGACAGGTGAACGGCTTCCTGACGCGCTTCCACCTCTACACGGTGCCGGGGCAGGTCTACTACCGCCTCTCGCGCCGCGCGGTGCTGCAGGGCGTGGACGGCCTGGTGTTCGTGGCCGATTCGCATCCCTCGCGCGAGCGCGCGAACCGCGAGTCGCTCACCGACCTGCACGAGCACCTGGCGACGCTCGGCATCACCGGGCCCGCGCTGGCGCGGATCCCGTGGGCGATGCAGTGGAACAAGCGCGACCTGCCGCTCGCGATCCCGACCTCGGCGCTGACCGCCGCGCTCAATCCGCGCGGCTGGCCGGAGATCGAGGCGGTGGCGAGCGACGGCCGCGGCGTCTCCGAGACGCTGCGCTCCATCTGCAAGGCCGTGCTCGCTCGACTCGCGCCCGGTGCGGCGCCCGCGCACGCGACCGAAGGCGCGCCCGCGAAGCCGGCGGCGGCTGCAGTGGCTGCGCCCGTCGCGGCGGCGGCTGCTGCGGCACCGGCGACGCCTGCGACGCCCG
>JBGAML010000006.1:0-259826 GCA_044223005.1 Candidatus Eiseniibacteriota bacterium | reverse complement strand
CGTGTACGTGTTGATCGCGAACGTCGCGTCGATCGTGTGGTTCGCCGAGACACTGCTGAACGTGTACGTCCCGATCACGCCCTGGCTCACCCCGTCGACCTTCACGTCGGCGATGTGGTAGCCCGCGTCCGGCGTCACCGTGTACGTCTGCGAATCACCGTAGTTCACCGTCGTCGTGCCGGCCGGCGCGATGCTGCCACCCGAGCCCGCCGTCGCGGTCAGCGTGTAGGTGTTGATCGCGAACGTCGCGTCGATCGTGTGGTTCGCCGAGACACTCGTGAAGTCGTAGCTCGTCACCGCCCCCACCGACACGCCGTCCACGAGAACGTCCGCGACGTGGTAGCCAGTCGCCGGGGTGATCGTGTAGCTCTGCGAGTCACCGTGGTCGACCGTCGTCGTACCCGCCGGCGCGATGCTGCCGTTGGCACCGGCGCTCGCCACGATCGTGTACGTGTTGATCGCGAACGTCGCGTCGATCGTGTGGTTCGCCGACACGCTGCTGAACGTGTAGCTGGCACCCGTACCCACCGACACGCCGTCCACCTTCACGTCGAGGATGTGGTAGCCCGCATCCGGCGTGATCGTGTACGCCTGCGAGTCACCGTAGTTGACCGTCGTCGTGCCCGTCGGCGCGATGCTGCCGCCCGAGCCCGCCGTCGCGGTCAACGTGTACGTGTTGATCGCGAACGTCGCGTCGATCGTGTGGTTCGCCGACACGCTGCTGAAGGTGTAGCTGGCCCCCGTGCCCACCGACACGCCGTCCACCTTCACGTCGGCGATGTGGTAGCCCGCGTCCGGCGTGATCGTGTAGGTCTGCGAGTCCCCGTAGTTGACCGTCGTCGTGCCGGCCGGCGCGATGCTGCCGCCCGGGCCCGCCGTCGCCGTCAACGTGTACGTGTTGATCGCGAACGTCGCGCCGATCGTGTGGTTCGCCGACACCCCCGAGAAGGTGTAGCTGGCGCCCGTTCCCACCGAGACGCCGTCCACCTTGACGTCGAGGATGTGGTAGCCGGCGCTCGGCGTGATCGTGTACGCCTGCGAATCGCCGTAGTTGACGCTCGTCGTGCCGGCCGGGGCGATGCTGCCGCCCGAGCCCGCCGTCGCCGTCAACGTGTAGGTGTTGATCGCGAACGTCGCATCGATCGTGTGGTTCGCCGCGACGCTCGTGAAGTCGTAGCTCGTCACCGCCCCCACCGACACGCCGTCCACGAGAACGTCTGCGACGTGGTAGCCGGTCGCCGGGGTGATCGTGTAGCTCTGCGTGTCGCCGTAGTTCACCGTCGTCGTGCCGGCCGGGGCGATGCTGCCGCCCGAACCCGCCGTCGCGGTCAGCGTGTACGTGTTGATCGCGAACGTGGCGTCGATCGTGTGGTTCGCCGACACATTGCTGAACGTATAGGTCCCGATCGCGCCCTGGCTCACCCCGTCGACCTTGAGGTCGGCGATGTGGTAGCCGGCGTCCGGCGTCACCGTGTACGTCTGCGAGTCACCGTAGTTGACCGTCGTCGTGCCCGTCGGCGCGATGCTGCCGCCCGAGCCCGCCGTCGCGGTCAACGCGTACGTGTTGATCGCGAACGTCGCGTCGATCGTGTGGTTCGCCGACACGTTGCTGAACGTGTACGACCCGATCGCGCCCTGGCTCACCCCGTCGACCTTCACGTCGGCGATGTGGAAGCCCGTGTTCGGCGTGATCGTGTACGCCAGCGAACCGTCGTAGTTCACCGTGGACGTACCGGCCGGCGCGATGCTGCCGCCCGAGCCCGCCGTCGCGGTGATCGTGTAGGTGTCGATCGCGAAGCTGGCCGCAATCGTGTGGTTCGCGTGCACGTTCGTGAACGTGTAGCTCCCCACGGTGCCGGCCGAGACGCCGTCCACCAGTACGTCGGCCACGTGGTAGTGCGCCGCCGGCGTGATCGTGAACGCCTGGCTCGCGCCGTCGTTCACGCCCACCGAGCCGCTCGGCGTGATGCTGCCGTTGGCGCCGGCCGAGGCGGTGACGATCCACTGGCCGATCGTGAAGTCGGCGTCGCTGGCGTCGGAACCGCTGTTGCCGTGGTCGTCGTGCGCGGTGACGCGAACGCGCGCCGTGGTCGACAGCGTCGACGGCACGGTCCAGGCGTACGAACCGCTGTTCGCGATCGCCGTCGCGACGACGTTCGGATAGGTCGCGCCACCGTCCGTCGAATACGCGATGTCGACCGACGCAACGGCCGAGTTGTCCGTCGCGGTCCACGTGATCGCGTGCGAGGAACCCGCGACCCAGAACTCGCCGCCGTTGGGCGACGTCACTGCGGCCACAGGGGCTTCGTTGTCGATGGCGACCGACGCCGTCGTGCCCGCGGCCGACGGCAGCATGCCGTTGTCGCAGTCCCGCAGGTCGCTCGCCGTCACCGTCACGGTGCCGGTGCCGCTGGCCGCCGAGCTGCCCACGGCCACGTTGAAGAAGTTGCCCGTGAGGGCGGTCACGTCGCAGGGCAGGCCGAGCAACGCGCCGTCCACCTTGTAGGTGTTGCTGCCCAGGTCCGTGACGTGGAAGCTCGTCGTGCCACCGTTGCCGTTGAGCAGCGAGCCCTCGGTGATGCCCGCCGTCCCGCCCGTCAGCGACAGGTTCGAGGACAGCTGGACCGTGACCGAGAAGGCGCGAATCGCATTGTTGTACGAACGCGACAGGTTGACCGGGACGCTGAGCGACGTCGTCGCGCTCGAGAGCGTGCCTGCGGGCGAAACCGCGTCGACCGCGGCCGGCGAGTACGACGACGTGAACGAGGCCGCGATCGTGTGGTTGGCGAGCACGTTCGAGAACGTGTAGCTCGTCACCGGACCGACGCTCGAGCCGTCCACCAGCACGTCGGCGACGCCGTAGTTGGCGTCGGGCGTGATCGTGTAGGTCTGCGAACCGCCGGAGTTCACGGTCGTCGCGCCGTTCGGCGAGATGCTGCCGTGCGCGCCGGCCGACGCCGTGAGCGTATACGTGTCGATCGCGAAGCTGGCCGCGATGGTGTGCCCGGCCTGGACGTTCGTGAACGTGTAGCTCGTCTGCGCGCCCACGCTCGAGCCGTCCACCAGGACGTCCGCGACGTGGTAGCCCGAGCTCGGCGTGATCGTGTACGCCAGCGACCCGCCGTAGTTCACCGTCGACGCGCCGTTCGGCGAGATCGTGCCGTTGGCACCCGCCGACGCCGTGATCGTGTACGTGTTCAGCGTGAAGTTCGCGGTGATCGTCTTCGCCGCGTCCATCGTCACCGTCAGCGGGTTCGCCGAGCCCGAAGCGTCACCGCTCCAGCTCGTGAACGTGTAGCCCGCGTCCGGCGTCGCCGTCAGCTGCACCGACGTCCCATGGTCGTACGACGCCTGGTCGGGGCTCTTGGCCACCGAACCGTTGGTCGCGTTCACCGTCAGCGCGTAGGTGTTGATCGCGAAGTTCGCGGTGATGGTCTTCGCCGCGTCCATCGTCACCGTCAGCGGGTTCGCCGAGCCCGAAGCGTCGCCGCTCCAACCCGTGAAGTGGTAGCCCGCGTCCGGCGTCGCCGAGAGGTCGACGGTCGAGCCGTGCGCGTACGACGCCTGGTCGGGGCTCTTCCCCACCGAACCGTTCGTCGCGTTCACGGTCAGCGCATGGGTGTCGATCGCGAAGTTCGCGGTGATGTTCTTCGCCGCGTCCATCGTGACCGTCAACGGGTTCGCCGAGCCCGTCGCGTCGCCGCTCCAGCCGGTGAAGTGGTAGTTCGCGTCCGGCGTCGCCGTCAGGTCGACGGTCGAACCGTGCGTGTACGACGCCTGATCGGGGTTCTTCGCCACCGAACCGTTCGTCGCGTCCACGGTCAGCGCGTACGTGTTGATCGCGAAGTTCGCGGTCACCGTGACGTCGCCCGTCACGTTGGTGTCCGTGCGCGGGTTCGCGGTGGAGGCGTCGCTCCAATCGACGAAGTGATAACCCGTCGCCGGCACCGCCGTCACCGCCGAGCCGTTGGCGTCGTAGTTCACCGTCTGCGGGCTCGTCCCCGAGATCGAACCGTTGGCGCCGGCCGTGTAGGTCAGCGTGTACGTGTTGATCGCGAAGTTCGCGGTCACCGTGACGTCACCCGTCACGTTGCTGTCCGTACGCGGGTTCGCGGTGGAGGCGTCGCTCCAGTCGACGAAGTGGTAGCCCGTCGCCGGCACCGCCGTCACCGCCGAGCCACTTCCGTTGTAGTTCACCGTCTGCGGGCTCGTCCCCGAGATCGAGCCGTTGGCGCCGGCCGTGTAAGTCAGCGTATACGTGTTGATCGCGAACGAGGCCGAGATCGTGTGATTCACGGTCACGTTCGTGAAGTCGTAGCTGTTCACGGCGCCGACACTCACGCCGTCCACGAGGACGTCCGCCACGTGGTAGCCCGTGCTCGGCGTGATCGTGAACGACTGGCTCCCGCCGCTCGCCACCGACACCGCACCACTGGGCGAGATCGAGCCATTGGCGCCCGCCGAGGCGGTGATGGTCAGGCTGCCCGATTCAGCGAGTACGAAGTCGCTGAACGACGTCAGGCCCGTCGCCTGCGTCGAGGTCGAGGTGCGCGTTCCAACCGCCGGATACGACCAGTTGGAGCCGTCGTACTTGCCGACGAGCAGGTTCGCGGTGTTCGCGCCGCCCGCGACGTCGCCACTCACATAGTTGAACGTGGCGTCGTAGGAGGTCGGAACGACCCCGCTGTTGCTCAAGGTCCAGTAGCGATTGACCTTCTTCGTCGCGCTCAACGTCGACGTTCCGTGGTTGGGCTGCGCCCCGGTCGTCGTGCTGGCGGTGAGCGTTCCGCCCGCCGTGACGTTGTTGAGCGCCAGTGACACCGGCGTGTAGCTGGACGCGTCACCGATGTCGAACGTCGGCGAACTCGAGCCGGTCGCGATCGTTCTCGCGAGGTTGCCCACGACGTAGCCGCTCGAGCGGGTCAGCGCGGCCGCGGAGGCGAGCGTCACCTTGTTCGCGCCCGTGGTGACCTTGTTCGCGCCGAGGGCGAGCTGGTTGTTGACCGTGACGTCGCTGTTGAGCGCCAAGCCGCCGGTGTTGCTGACGGTCAGGTAGTCGAATCCGGTCGCGCCCGTGATCGACTTGCCGGTCGTTCCGGTGAATTCGACGGAGCGACCGTTCGGCTGGAACGCCGCCGCTCCGGTGCGGGTGAAGTTGCCCCCGACGTGCAGGTCACCGCCCGACGCGTTGCCCAGGGAGACGTTGCCGGCCATCGAGAAATCACCGCCCACCGTCAGCGTACCGACACCAGTTCCCGGCGAGCCGTAGTCCATGTACAACGCGGAACCGGAATCCACGGTGAGGTTGCCCGAGATCGTGTGCGCGAAGCTGCCGCCGCCGTTCGGGTAGTTCAGCGTCGTGTTTCCGCCGACCTGCACGTTCGCGGGTTCGCTGGCGCCGGCGGCCCACTCGCTCCCGCGACCATAGGTGCCGCCCGTGTTGTACTTGAGTGTGCTGGACCCACCGTACGTCGGCGAGCCGACGAGGAAGCCCCCCGCGTTGATCTGGCAGGTGCCGTTGAGCGTCAGGTTGTTGGCGTTCGTCACACCCGCCGACGTCTGGAAGGTCCCGGGAACGGTGCGTGTCGAGTTGAGCGTGAGGCCGCCGGCACCCAGCACATTGACGTTCAGGTTCGTCGGGTTGGTGGGCCAGAAGACATCCGACGCCGCGATCCCGTAGCTGCCACTGCTGTTGTTGAAGACGAGTTGCCCGGTCGAGGTGTAGGTCCAGGTGCCCGTGTTCCCACCCCATCCGCCCTGATCGATCCGGAACGTTCCGGGAATGGACATGGTGCCCTGGTTGAGCACACTGGCGGAGGTTGCGAGCGTTCCGTTGACCGTCGCCTCGGTTCCGGGACCGTCCTTGAGGATGAAGGTCATTCCACTGACGACCGAGACCGTCGCGCCGGATTCGATCGTCAGTTCGTTCGCGTACAGGGTGCCGAGGTTGGGAACCGCCACCGTGTTGGGGCTGCGCACGGTGACCGCGCCGTCGGTGTAGAGCGGATAGGCCGCGGCCGCGGACCAGGTGGTCCCCGCGTCCGTCGAGCTCTGCCACGTGGAAGTCGAGTTCCAATCGCCGCTCGCGACGGAGCGATACTGGGTCGCGGGAACGACGGCATCGGCCCACGTCGTCCCGACGCGCACGCCGTCGATGCGGCCGGAAGGCGTGTTGGACCCCTGCCGCAGGCAGATCGAAGCGAGCGCGCTCGCATCCGCCTGGGTGGCCTCGGTGACGGTGAGCGTCGGCGTGGGCTCGGTGCCGCCGATCGCGGGGTTGATCCACAGGCTCACGACGTCGTTCTGCGAGCCCGCGACGAACGTGTACTTGAGGACGATCAGGTACGTGGTCAGCCTCGGATAGACGAATCCCGTCGAAGCCGTCGCCGAGCTCGCGAACTTCGAGAGGCCGAAGGAGTGGTTGGTGCCACCGACATCCGTGGAACACCAGACCTTCGCGTACGTGCTCCCGATGCCGCTGCCGCTGGTCGTGCCGAGATGGACGAAGTAGTCCGGTGTCTGGGTCGCCGTTGCGAGATTCACCATGAAGGCGACGTAGACATTTCCGGACGTCTGCGCGGTGAAGCCCTTGTTGACATCTTCACCGGAGGTACTCGAGTTGCCGGCGGTGTTCCCGACCTCGGAACCGAAGAACCCCGGGTACTGCAGGTAGTTGGTGTTGATCGTCCAGGGGTTCGTGCCCGCTCCACTGTGGGCCGTCCAACCATTCGCGGTCAGGTTTCCCGTTCCCGTGAAATCGTCCGCCAGGAGGTTCGCCGCCCAGGCCGCGCCCGTCAGGCCGAACGTGAGCAGGAGTACGAACGCAACGAAGGCCGAGACTCTCGCGGCCGGGGTCCTGCGTGGGGACATGGTGGTGCTTCCTCCCAAAGAAACGACCGTGTCCACGACACGGTCGTCGAGCGGCCTGGTGCGGCTATGAGAAAGAAGAGCGTTGAGAACGGGATTCGACGACGCGTCCTTGCGGCGAGGGGTGTGCATCGATCGGGGACTCCGACGCTGCGGCAGGGGGACTCGCAGGCTCGCGTGGAGCTGGGGGTTGACTCGTGCTCACGGGCACGGGTGGCCGAGGGTGGCCCCGGGAGGCGCGAGAGAAGCGTCGCGCCGGAGGGGCCGGATGCAGCGATGTTATGAAAATATTGTGCAGGGTTTGGTGGGCTGAACGCAACGCAAATTGCCGGAACTGCGCGAGTTACGCCTTTCGTCCCATGAAACGGGCGCGCGTCGGAGTAAACGCAATGCGCCCCCGCTCTCACGGATTCGCCCGGCTGGCACGCGGCTCGGAGCCCCTAACCCCATGGGGCTCAACGGGACGGGGTTACTTCTCCTTCGGCGCCTCGTCGTCCTCGATCAGCGGGCGCACGGACGGCGTCGTCGTGTCGTCGAACTGCCCGCTGCGGGCGGCCCACACGTAGGCGATCACGGCGGCGAGCACCACCACGAGCGCGAGCGGGAGCACGATGTAGATCACGCTCATCGCTTCTCCTCCTCGAACGTACGGCCCCGCCACGCGATCAGCACCACGGTGAGCGAACTGGCCGGCATCATGATCGCGGCGACGAGCGGATTGATGAGCCCGAAGAACGCGAGGCCGACGCCGACGGCATTGTACGCGATCGAGACGAGGATGCCGGTGCGGATGACGCCCACCGTGCGCGCGGCGCCGTCGACGAGTTCCGCGAGTGCACCCAGACCGGGCCGCGCGAGGAACACGTCCGCGGCGGCCAGGCACGCTTCGGCGCCGCCCTTCACGCCGACACCGACGGTGGCGCGCGCGATGGCGGCGGCGTCGTTCACGCCGTCGCCCACCATCACGACGTGCCCCTGCTTCGCGAGCGCGTCGATCTCGGCGAGCTTGTCCTCCGGGCTCGCACCGCCGCGGCGCGCGTCGGGTGCGAAGCCGAGCGAATCGCCCACGGCGTCGACGACGCCGGCGTCGTCGCCCGAGAGGAGCCGCGTGGACCAGCCATGCGCGCGCAGCGCGGCCAGCGTCGCGGCGGCGTCCGCGCGCACCGTGTCCCCGAGCCCGGCACGCGCCACGAGCATGCCGTCGACGCCGACCCACACGGGCGTCAGGCCGCCGGTCGCGGGCGTGGCGGGCGCGGCGTCCCGCACGCGCGCGCGCACGAACGCGGGCGAGCCGACGACGACGGCGCGGCCGTCCACGGTGCCCTCGAGGCCGCCGCCGGTGGTCGAGTGCACATCCGTCGCGACCGGCACCGCGAGATCGGGCCAGGCCACCGCGAACGCCGCGGCGATCGGGTGCGACGAGTGCCGCTCGAGCGCGAGCACGAGCGGACGCGCGTCGTCGCTCCCCTCCCACGTCGCGAGCGCGACGCGGCCCTCGGTCAGCGTGCCGGTCTTGTCGAGCACGAGCGTGCCGGGCCGGCTCAGCGACTCGAGCGCGTCGCCGCCCTTCACGAGGATCCCGCGACGCGCGGCGCGCCCGATCGCGACCGTGATCGCGAGCGGTGTGGCCAGCGCGAGCGCGCACGGGCAGGTGGCGATCATGAGCGCGATCGCGTAGTCGAACGCGCGCACGGGATTCACGGACCACCAGCGCCACAGCGTCAGGACGGCGAGCACGAGCACGACGAGCACGAATTGGCCGGCCATCGCGTCGGCGGTGCGCACGATCGGGGCACGGCGCGCGGCGCTGCGCTCGACCTCGGCCAGGATGCGGCCGACGCGCGAGGCCTCGCCCGCGGTCTCGATGCGGATCCGCAGCGCAGCGCCGTGGTTGACGGTCCCGGCGAACACCTCGTCGCCGGGCTCGACGGGCTGCGGGACGGATTCGCCCGTCAGCAGCGCGCGGTCGAGCGCCGACCGGCCCTCCATCACGATGCCGTCCCCGGGGAGCGTTTCGCCGTCGCGCACCTCGACGACCATGCCGGGCACGAGCGCTTCGGCGGGGACCTCGCGCACGCCCGACGTCTCCACGACGCGCGCGAGCGCGGGCGAGAGCGCGTGCAGGAGTTCCGCGGAATCGACCGCGGCGCGCTGGGCGCGCGTCTGCAGGAAGCGCCCGCAGAGGAGCAGGAACACCAGCGTCGAGACGCCGTCGAAGTAGATGGGCCCGCTGCCGCGCACCGTGTTCACCACGCCGTGGGCGAACGCCGCCGTGATCGCGATGGCGATCGGCACGTCCATGTGGAGCGCCTTCGCACGGATGGACGAGAGCGCCCCGCGGTAGAAGGGCCGTGCGGGCCAGATCATCGTCGGCGCCGTGACGATCATGCTCACCCAGCGGAAGAACCGCATGAGCCCCGGCTCCATGCCGCCGCGGCCCCAGCCGGTGTAGATGGCGACGGCCGCGAGCATGACGTTGATCGCGATCGCGCCGGCGACGCCGATCCGGATCAGCGCCTCGCGATCCTCCTTCCGCCGCATCACGTCGGCCTTCACGCCGCGGAACGGGTGCGGGCGGTAGCCGATCGTGTCGAGGAAGCGTGCGGCGGTCGAAAGTGTCGTCTTCTGCGGATCCCAGACGAGGTGCGCGAGCCCGCGCGCCATGTCGAGCTCGGCGCGCGCCACGCCCGGAACCGCGAGCGGGGTCCGCTCGACCAGCCACACGCACGAGGCGCAGTGCACGCCCTCGAGGTAGAGGTCGGTCTCGAGCATGCCGTCGGCGCGCGTGCGCACCCAGAGTTGCTGGAACGCGTCGTGATCGAACTCCGCGAACGCCCGCCCGCTGGCGTCGACGCGAAGGCTGCGGCGCTCGGAGAGGTCGTAGTACTTCGCGAGCCCGGAGTCGTGCAGCACGTCCCACGCGACACGGCAGCCGTTGCAGCAGAACGGCGGGTCGGTCTCCTGCTCCCCCGCGGGCACCGGAAGCCCGCAGTGGGCGCACATCACGGCTTCGCGGGGCCGTGACGCGTCGAACTCAGTGACCGACATGCTCCGTGGCGGGCGCGCACTTGGGGCAGTGCCCGCCTCCCGGTGTCATGGCGCCCAGCCGGCCGCCGATCGTGAGGAGTCCGAGCACGACGAGCACACTCGCCGTGACCACGGGCAGGCGGCGGCGGATCGGGCCGATCAGCGTCTGGGCCGCGACGCCGAGCCCGGCCATCACCGGCAGCGTCCCGAGCCAGAAGGCCCCCATCACCAGCACCGCACCGGCCACCGATCCCGTTCCGGCGGCGGTGGCGACGTACACCCAGAGCCAGCCGCACGGCAGCAATGCCGTGACCAGGCCGAGCGTGAGTGCGCGCACCTCGGGTGGCTGCGCGTGCACGGCACGCATGGCGCTCGCGAAGCGCGTGCGCAGGATCGCGGGCGCCGCGGCCGTCGGGAGCTTGGCGCCGAACGCGACCATCAGCGCACCGATGCCCCAGACCACCATCACCACACCCGCGGCGATCGCGGCGGTGCGGTGCAGGCCGGCCGCGGCACCGGCACGGTCCAGCACGTGGCCGAGCGCACCCGCGAGCAGGCCGAGCAGCACGTACGAAAAGAGCCGGCCGGCGTTGTAGGCGACGTGCGCGAGCCAGCGCCCGCGCCCGTCCTGGCCGGAGTAGAAGCAGACGAAGCCACCGCACATGCCCGCACAGTGCGGGCTGCCGAGCAGGCTCGCGAGGAGCACCGAGCCGGCCAGCGCGATCACTTCGCGGCACCTCGCAGCGCGTCGCGGCGCAGGTCCGCGGCGAAGTGCTCCGCGCCGCGCACCACCTGGAATCGCAGCTCCCAGAGCCCCGGCCGCGGCAGGTGCGCGAGCAACTGGTAACGCCCCTCTCCCGCGTCGGTCGCCACGCCGCGGATCACGTCCTCGGGCGCGAGGTTGTTCAGCATCTCCACGTGCACGCCCGCACCCGCGAGCGGCGCGCCGGCCGAATCCGCGAGCTGCACCGTGAGCGGCGTGCCGGCGGCGGACCAGCCGGCGAACGCCGCGTCCAGTTGCCAGCCGAGCGCCTGGTCGTGCCGGGCCTCGGCCATGGTCGTGTCCCACGCGACCGCCTTGCGGTAGTAGTCGGGCTCGACCACGTACGCATTCTTGTCGCGCGCGGCGACGAGGATCGCGATGTTCGCGCCCACGGTCACCGCCAGGACGCCGACCACCGCCACCGGCCACCAGGCTCCCGGTTTCACCGTCCGCCCTCCCGCTCGTGCTCGCCGTGCCGTTCGTCGCCGCCCTCGTGCCCGTGATCGTGGTCCTTCGGGCCGAGCAGCGGGTGCACGTAGGTTCGCGCGAATCCATGCCCGTCGTCCACCCGGAACATCACTCGCCGGGCTCCGTCCACGTAGGCCGACCGCGGCGAAACCACGAACACGGTATTCGTGAGCGTGTGACCGCCGGGCACCGGGAACGGATCCAGCGGGTCGATCAACTGGGCATCGGGACTGCCCGTCAGCTCGACCTTGTACTGGTGTTCCTCGCGATTGCGGTTCGAGAACTTGAGCCGCACCTGGTTCACCACCTGGTCGCCCTGCATCTGGTAGGGCGCGCCGGTGCCTCGCAGGACCGTGACTTCCGTGGTGGCGCGATTGGTGAGGAAGAACAGGAAGAGCCCCAGGCTGACCGCCAGCGCGACCGGATAGAGCAGGACGCGCGTGCGCACGAACCGGCGCGGCTTGCCGCGCAGTTCGTCCTGGCTGCCGTAGCGGATCAGGCCCTTCGGCTTGCCGATGTTGACCATGATCTCGTCGCACGCGTCGATGCACTGCGTGCAGTGCACGCACTCCATCTGCAGCCCGTCGCGGATGTCGATCCCGGTTGGGCACGTGCGCGTGCAGTTGCCGCAGTCGATGCAGTCGCCGGCGCCCTCGGGACGCGGCGCCGTGCCCGGCATGCGCGGCTCGCCGCGCGTCGGGTCGTACGTCACGATCAGCGTGCGCCGGTCGAACAGCACGCTCTGCAGCCGGCCGTAGGGGCAGGCGACGAGGCACGTCTGTTCGCGGTACCACGTGAAGTCGATGAAGATCGCGATCAGCGTCCCGGCCATGACCATGAACGCGACCGGGTGGTCCTTCGGCGAGCCCTGCACCCACTGCACGAGCTGCTCGATCCCGACGAAGTACGCCAGGAACGTGTGCGCGAGGAACGCCGACAGCAGGAAGTAGATGAGGTACTTGAGCAGGCGCTTGCCGGCGAACGGCCCCTGCTTGTCGAGCCGCATGGAGCCGCGGAATCCGCCCTCGAGCCAGCGTTCGATCGGGCGGAACAGGTACTCCATGTACACGGTCTGCGGACAACCCCAGCCACACCAGACACGCCCGAAGAGCGTCGTGACCAGGAAGATGGCGATACCGGCGCTGACGAACAGCAGCATGAACAGCAGCGTGTCGGTGGGCAGGAACGTCGTCCCGAAGAGCGTGAACTCGCGACGCGGCAGGTCCAGCAGGATGAGCGGCTTCCCGTTCATCTTGAGGTACGGGATCACGAAGAAGACGAACATCAGCACGTACGCCAGCACGCGGCGCCGGTGCCACCAGGATCCCGGGGACGGACGAGGACGGATCCAACGGCGGGATCCGTCCTCGTTGAGCGTCGAGAGGACGCGCCCGGGCGCCTTCACCGGCTGCGTTTCCACGGCCATGGCAAAAGCCTCCTCAGGTGCGGCCTGAGTACTGCAGTGGGGTTACTTCGCGGCAGTCGCCGCCGAATCGGTCGCCGCGGGGGCGATCGGTCCGTTGGCGTCGTACTCCACCTTGGTGCCCTGGGGCTCCTTGGGCTTGGCCGGGTGCATGCCGTGCATGGTGTACACGTACGCGGCCACCTTGGCGCACTTCTCGGGACCCAGGATCGGGCCCCACGTCAGCATGCCCTTGTCCGGCACGCCGTTGACGATGGTCGTCAGGATGTCCTTCGGCTGCGCACCGTGGATCCAGAAATCGTCGGTGAGGTTCGGCCCGACGAGGCCGCCGCCGTCCGCGACGTGACACGACGCGCACTTGGAAGCGTCCTCGAAGATGGCCTTGCCCTCGGCGATCTGCGCCGGGTCCTTGAGCGCCGCCAGCATCAGGCTGACGTCGATCGACGCGGAGGCCTTCGCCGCCTGCTGCTGCGGCGTGCCGTACTTCTCCTCGGCGGCCTTCACGTCGTTCTCGTAGTTGGCGATGCGGCCCTTGCCGGTGCCGACGCCGGGAATGAAGTTGAAGAAGTACAGGATCGACCAGACGATGGTGGCCCACAGGATCGCGGTCCACCACCCCGGAAGGGGATTGTCGTACTCCTGGATGTCGTCGTACTTGTGATCGAGCAGGCGATCTTCGTCCTTCGACGGGCTCATGACCGGAAGTCCTCCTCCCGCTGTCCGGCGGGATCGTCCTCGAACGGAAGGCGGCTCGCCTCGTCCATGGCCTTGTGGTTCGAAGGCCGGTACGTGACGAACGCGATGACGATGAAGGCGAGAAGGAACAGGACCATCGCCACTTCGGCGTAGCCGGCGAGCCCCGCTCCACTCATGACGTCGGAGTGCATGTCACATGCCTCCGAGCAGCGGCGAGTGATGAGCGATGCCGCCCGCCTTCTTGATGTCGGTGCCGAGACGCTGCAGGTACGCGATCAGCGCCACGATCTCCTTGTCCTGGAGGTCCGTGCCGCCGCCGTTCGACGCGATGTCGTCCGCGATGCTCTTCGCCTGCACCTTCGCGTCCTCGATCGCCTTGCCTTCCTGGACCATGTCGCCGTAGGGCACGCCGAGCATGGCCATGCCGTCGACGTGCTTCTGGATCGACGCCCAGTCGATCGTGCTCGTGTAGAGGCCCGGATACGGCGGCATGATCGACTTCGGCGTCACCGAACGCGGGTCCCGCATGTGGTTCACGTGCCAGAGGTTGTTGTACTTGCCACCCTCGCGGCCGAGATCCGGGCCGATGCGGCGCGAACCCCAGAGGAACGGGTGGTCGTACACGAACTCACCGGGCTTGCTGTACTCGCCGTAGCGCTCGGTTTCGTAGCGCATCGGGCGGATCATCTGCGAATGGCAGTTGAAGCAGCCTTCGCGCTGGTACAGGTCGCGACCCGCGAGTTCGAGCGGCGTGTACGGCTTCACCGACGCGATGGTCGGGACGTTCGTCCGGATCAGGAAGGTCGGGACGATCTCGAAGAGCGACGCCACGACCACGGCGACGACGGTCCACACGGTGAAGACCAGCGGCAGGCCCTCCCACTTGCGGTGCCCGGCGATCGAGAAGCCCGCCCAGAAGTTCTTCGCGCCTTCGCCCGACGCCTTCGCGAGCGCCGGAGCCTGGATGATCGGCTCCTCGTACGTCTTGGGACGGGCCATCCAGGTGCGGAGGATGTTGTAGCCGAACAGCAGCATGCCGATGATGTACAGCGTGCCGCCGAGGGCGCGCATCCAGTACATGGGCATGAGCTTCATCGTGGTCTCGACGAAGTCCGGGAACTGCAGGCGGCCGGTCTCGTCGAACGCGCGCCACATGAGGCCCTGCGTCACGCCGCCGCTGTAGATCGCGGTCGAGTAGAGGATCATGCCGAACGTCGCGACCCAGAAGTGCGTCTCGGCGAGCTTCTGGCTGTGGAGCTTCGTCTGGAAGATGCGCGGGAGCAGCCAGTACACCATGCCGAACGTCAGGAAGCCGTTCCAGCCGAGTGCGCCGGTGTGCACGTGCGCGATGATCCAGTCGGTGTAGTGCGCGAGGGCGTTGACGCTCTTCACGGAGAGCATCGGGCCTTCGAACGTCGACATCATGTACGCGGTCACGGCGACGACGAAGAACTTGAGGATCGGATCCTCGACGACCTTGTTCCACGCACCGCGCAGCGTCAGCAGGCCGTTGACGCCACCACCCCACGACGGCATCCAGAGCATGACCGAGAAGATCATGCCGAGCGTGGACGCCCACTCGGGCAGAGCCGTGTAGTGCAGGTGATGCGGGCCGGCCCAGATGTACATGAACACCAGCGTCCAGAAGTGCAGGATCGACAGCCGGTACGAGAACACGGGCTTGTTGGCCGCCTTGGGCATGAAGTAGTACATGAGCCCGAGGAACGGCGTGGTCAGGAAGAACGCGACGGCGTTGTGGCCGTACCACCACTGCATCAGCGCGTCCTGCGCGCCCGCGTAGATCGAATAGCTCTTGAGCGGTCCGACCGGCAGCGACAGGTTGTTGAAGATGTGCAGGATCGCGACGGTGACGATCGAGGCGATGTAGAACCAGATCGCCACGTAGATGTGCCGCTCGCGGCGGCGCGCCAGCGTCATGAAGAAGTTGACCGCGAAGATCACCCAGACGACGGCGATCGCGATGTCGATCGGCCATTCGAGCTCGGCGTACTCCTTCGACTGCGTGAAGCCGGTCGGGAGCGTGAGCGCGGCGGCGACGATGATCAGCTGCCAGCCCCAGAAGTGGAGCCCGCTCAGCAGGTCCGAGAACATGCGGGCCTTGAGCAGCCGCTGCGTCGAGTAGTAGACGCCCGTGAAGATGGCATTGCCCGCGAACGCGAAGATGACGGCGTTCGTGTGCAGTGGGCGGAGACGGCCGAACGTCAGGAGCGGCGGGACGTTCAGCGCCGGAACGGCGAGCTGCAGGGCGACGAACAACCCCACCAGCATGCCGACCAGGCCCCAGACGAAGGTCGCGACCATGAACTTCCGGACGATCGCGTCGTCGTACTTGAAGGAGTCGAGCTGTGCGTTCATTGCGGCTCCCTGTCGGGTCTGCGGTTTCCCCGCGGTGCGGGTGTGAGCGACGGGCAACGCGTCATCCCGGAGCGGCGTGCTCCGGTCTCGGGTACCGTTCCATCGGTGCCATGCCGGCACGCACCAAAGACAACGACGCTTCCCCGCCACCCCCGTGAGGGCCCGGGAGAACATCGCTGCCTCGTGTGAACCGGCGGCCGCCGAAACGATTCCGAGGAAACGGCCCGCAGCCGGAAGGGCAAGGACCGGGCCACGATGTTCGGACCCTGTGAAGTCGCACGAGCGATCGGGCGAAGTGGTATGTCCGAAAATCGCTTACGTGCGGATCACGCTACCCGGTATTCGCGCGCGTTCTCTCGCCGGGGTCATGACGAGGGCATGTCATTCCGTCACCAGCGTGACGGGATGTCGTTGCCCGCCATGAGACTGGGACTACGCTCGCGAGAGCTCCGAGTCGCGCCCCGCGCCGACCGAGACGCGCTGGATCGGTACCGCCACGGCCCGCTCGATCCACTCCAGGTACTCGCGCGCGGGCGCCGGCAGGTCGCTCCACTTCCGTGCTCCGGTGGTCGGCGACTTCCACCCGCGGAAGCGCCTCCACACGGGCCGGCAACGCTCGAGTGCGCGAGCCGAGACGGGAAACGCGGCGACGTCGGCGCCGTCGGACTCGTAGCGCTCGGCGACGAGGATCTCGTCGAACGCATCGAGCACGTCGAGCTTGGTCACGACGAGCCCCGTGAGGCCGTTGACGCGCGCCGCGTAGCGCAGCGCGGGGATGTCGAGCCAGCCGCATCGGCGCGGGCGGCCGGTCGTCGCGCCGTACTCCTCTCCCGCCTCGCGCAGCGCCGCGGCTTCCGCCTCCGGCATCTCGGTCGGGAACGGCCCGTGGCCGACGCGCGTGGTGTACGCCTTGGTGACGCCGATCACTTCGTCCACGGCCGTCGGCCCGAGGCCCACGCCGAGCGGCGCGCCCGCGGCACTGGCGGCGGACGAGGTGACGTACGGGTACGTGCCGTGGTCGAGGTCGAGCAGCGTGCCCTGCGCGCCTTCCAACAGCACGCGCCGGCCGGCGCGGAGCGCGTCGTGCAGTTCCAGCGACACGTCCGCGAGATGCGGCCCGAGCCAGTCGGCGATTGGGCGCAGGCTCTCGAACAGCGACTCCCCCGTGTTGCCCCCGAGATCGACTTCGGCGAACTCGCGCCGCAGCCGCGCGAGGTTGCGATCGCACTGGGCGACGAAGCGCTCGCGGTCGAAGAGGTCCTCGATCCGCAGCCCGACGCGCGCGGCCTTGTCGCGGTACGCGAAGCCGATCCCGCGGCCGGTGGTCCCGATCGCGCCCGGGCCCTGTTCGGCGAGCGCTTCGACGGCGCGGTGGTACGGCAGGATCAGGTGCGCCTGGCCGGAGACGCCCAGTTGCTCGCTCGCGGGTACGCCACGCGATTCGAGCATGTCGACCTCTTCGCGCAGGCGGAACGGGTCGACGACGACGCCGTTGCCGATCAGGCAGCGGCGGCCGGGATACAGGATCCCCGACGGCACGAGGTGCAGCACGAGCGTGCGGCCCTCGTGGATCACGCTGTGGCCCGCGTTGGGGCCGCCCTGGTAGCGGGCCACGAGGTCGGCGGCCGCGCTCAGCGCGTCGACGATCTTGCCCTTGCCCTCGTCACCCCACTGCGCCCCGACGACGACCGTGCACGGCATGACACCCTCCGGATCGAAACGGACGGCGCAAGGTAAGACGACGGGCCGCGCGGCGCAACGCCGGGCGGCCCGTCGAGGTGCCGGAACGCCGCCGGAGTTCAGCCCAGCGACGCGAGTGCGTCGATCAGCCGCTGCGCCGCCTCGGTCCCGGCGCGCTTCTGCGCCTCGGCCGTGCTGGCGCCGAGGTGCGGCAACGCGAGGAAGTTGGGCAGCGCGAGCAGCGGGTGGTCCATCGCCGGCGGCTCCTCGGTGAACACGTCCGACGCCGCCGCGCGCAGCCGGCCGGACGCGAGCGCGTCGAGCAACGCGGGCTCGTTCACGACGCCGCCGCGCGAGCAGTTGACGAGAATCGCGTCGGGCTTCATGAGCCCGAACGCCCGCGCACCGATCGAGTCGCGGGTCTGGTCGTTGAGCGGCACGTGGATCGTGAGGACGTCCGATTCGCGGAACAGGTCGTCGCTGCTGACGGCGCGCACCCAGTTGAAGCCCTCGCTCGTGGAATCGTAGAGCGGATCGTGCGCGATCACGCGCAGGTCGAACGCGCGCGCGCGCGTCGCCACCTCGCGGCCGATGCGGCCGAACCCGAGGATGCCGAGCGTGCGGCCGCAGAGCTCGCGGCCCGCGTACTTGCTCTTCTCCCACACGCCGCGGCGCAGGTCGCTCGCGGCCGGCACGATGTGACGCTCGAGCGCCAGCATGAGACCGAACGACAGTTCGGCGACCGAAACGGAGTTGGCGTTGGGCGTGTTCATCACCTGCACGCCGCACGCGGCCGCAGCCGCGACGTCGACGTTGTCGAGCCCCGTGCCGGCGCGCACGACGGCCTTCAGGTCCGGGCAGGCGCGGAGCACGTCGCCGGTCACCTTGGTGGCGCCGCGCACCACGAGGCCCTGCACGCCCTTCAGCGCGGCGATCAGCTCGGCGCCCTTCAGCGCGTTGCCCTCGCTCACCTCGTGTCCCGCCGCCCGCAGCATCTCGATCACGCTGCGGTCCACCTTGTCGCAGGCGAGGACCTTCACGCGGCCTCCCAGGCGCGCCGCGCCGCCTCGATCGCACCCGTGGCGGGCCGGCCCGCCGCGTTCACGCACTCCTCGAGCGCGCCGAGCACCACGTAGATGTCCGAGAGGTCGTACGAGCCCATGTGGCCGATCCGGAGCATCTTGCCCTTCATGTGGTCCTGGCCGCCGGCAACGGTGATGCCGTGGACTTCGCGCAGGCGCTTCACCACGCCCGACGCGTCGACGCCCTCTGGCGGCAGCAGCGCGGTCACGCTGTTCGCGGGACGCTTCGAGAAGAGCGAGAAGCCGAGCGCCTGCGCGCCCGCGCGCACGGCGGCGGCGAGCTTCGCGTGCCGGCGGTGCACGGCGGCGAGGCCCTCTTCCTTCATCATCGCGATCGCTTCCTCGACCGCGAACACCAGGCTCACGGCCGGCGTGAACGCGGTCTCGCCCGCGGGCAGGTTCTTGCGCGCCTTGCGCAGGTCGAAGTAGAAGCGCGGCAGCTTGTCGCCCTCGATCGCGTCCAGCGCCCACGGCGCGAGGCTCACGGTGGCGATGCCGGGAGGGCTCATGAGGCCCTTCTGCGAACCGGTGACCACGACGTCGACGCCCCACGCGTCCTGCGGCAACGGGTGCACGCCGACGCCGGTGATCGCGTCCACGACGAGCCGCTTGCCGCGCGCGCGCGTCACCTTCGCGAAGCCCTCGACGTCGTACACGGTCGCGGTCGAGGTCTCGCTCTGCTGCGCGAACACGGTCGTGATCGCGGGGTCGGCGGCGAGCGCCGCGTCGATCGCGGCGGGCTCGACGACGTGCCCCCACTCGACCTTGATCTCCTGGTACGGCACGCCGTACGCCTTGCAGATGTTCGACCAGCGCTCGCCGAACTTGCCGCCCACGATCACGAGCGCCTTTTCGCCGGGCGCCATGAGATTCACGACGCACGCTTCCATCGCACCGGTGCCGGACGCCGCGAGCATCAACACCTCGCCCTGCGTCTCGTGCAGCCACTTCAGGTCCTCGCTCACCTTCTTGTAGGTGGCGCGGAACACGTCCGTGCGGTGGTGCGGCGGGATCTGCGACATCGCGCGCAGGATCCTCACGGGGATCTCCACGGGGCCGGGCGTGAACAGGCGCGGCCGGGTGCTGGTCTTCGCGGCGGTGGCGGCAGGCGTGGCGGTCATGGACGCCGGTCCCTTCTCTCGGATGGGGGTCGGGTGATTCGGGTGCCGGCGCCCGCCCGGATCACGGGGAGCGCCAGCGTCGTGGAGAATCGACGGCTCGTCAGTGCGCGTAGTTCGTCGCCGGCGCACCCGGCGTGTCCGGCGCATCCGGCCGTTCGGGCTGCGGGCTGCCCGCCGGGCGCTCGAGCGCATGCTCGAGCACCTGGTCCATCGTCTCGACCTGCACGAACTGCAGGTCGGCACGCACTTCCTCGGGAATCTCCGAGATGTCCTTGGCGTTCGCCGCGGGCACGAGCAGCGTCTTCATGCCGGCGCGGCGCGCGGCCACGGCCTTCTCGTTGAGCCCGCCGATCGGCAGCACGGTGCCGCGCAGCGTGATCTCGCCGGTCATCGCCACGTCGGCGCGCGTCGGCTGGCCCGTGAGGGCCGACACGAGCGCGGTCGCGATGGTGATGCCCGCCGAGGGACCGTCCTTGGGCATGGCGCCCTCGGGCACGTGCACGTGCGCGTCGATCTCGCGGTGGAACCAGCGGTCGAGCCCGAGCTGCGCGGCGCGCGAGCGCGCGTAGCTCATGGCGGCCTGGCCGGACTCGCGCATCACGTCGCCGAGCTTGCCGGTCAGCAGCAGGTCGCCCTTGCCCGGCAGGATCGACACTTCGATCGTGAGCAGCTCGCCGCCCGTCTCGGTCCACGCGACACCGTTGGCGACGCCGACGCGCGACGTGCGCTCCACCTCGGTGTCGAGCCAGCGGCGCGGCCCGAGCATCTTGCCGAGCGCCGCGGGCGTGACCGCGCAGGGCTTGTCCAGCTTGCCCTCGGCCTTCTTCTTCGCGACCTTGCGGCAGACGCCCGCGATCTCGCGCTCGAGGTTGCGCACGCCGGCCTCGCGCGTGTAGCCGTTCACGAGGTCGCGCAGCGCGGCGTCGCTCACCTTGATGTCGCCTTCCTCGAGCCCCGCGGCCATGCGCTGCTTGGGCAGCAGGAAGCGCTTGGCGATCTCGATCTTCTCGGTCTCGAGGTAGCCGGGGAGCCGAATGACCTCCATACGATCCACGAGCGCCGGCGGGATCGTGTAGAGCGAGTTCGCCGTGCAGATGAACATGACCTGCGAGAGGTCGAAGTCGACTTCGAGGTAGTGGTCGTTGAACGTGTGGTTCTGCTCGGGGTCGAGCACCTCGAGCAGCGCGCTCGACGGATCGCCGCGCCAGTCGGCGCCGAGCTTGTCGATCTCGTCGAGCAGGAACACGGGATTTCGGCTGCCGGCGCGGCGCAGGCTCTGCAGGATGCGTCCCGGCATGGAGCCGATGTACGTGCGCCGGTGGCCGCGGATCTCGGCCTCGTCGCGCACGCCGCCGAGCGCGACGCGCACGAAGCGGCGACCGATCGCGCGCGCGATCGACTTGCCGAGCGAGGTCTTGCCCACGCCGGGAGGCCCGACGAAGCAGAGGATGGGCGCCTTGTTCCGGCCGGTGAGCTTCAGGACCGACAGGTACTCGACGATGCGCTCCTTCACCTTCTTGAGCCCGTAGTGGTCCTCGTCGAGCACCTGCTCGACGTTGGCGATGTCCAGGTTGTCGCGCGTCACCGTGCGCCACGGCAGGCCGGCGAGCCAGTCGATGTAACTGCGCACGACGGTCGCCTCGGGCGACATGAAGCTCATGCGCGAGAGCCGGTCGAGCTCCTTGAGCGCGCGGGCGCGCACCTCGCGCGGCATCTTCGCCTTGCGGATCGCGGCGCCCAGCTCGTCGATCTCGCTCGAGAACTCGTTCTGGTGCCCGAGTTCCTTGCGGATCGCCTTGAGCTGCTCGTTGAGATAGAACTCCTTCTGGTTCTTGTGCACCTGCGAGCGCACCTGGCCCTCGATCTTGCGCTCGAGGCGCACGATCTCGAGCTCCGCCGCGAGCGTCTCCGACAGCAGCCGCAGCCGCGCGCTCGTGGTGGGCGCCTCGAGCAGGCGCTGCTTGGCCGGCACCTTGACCAGCAGGTGCGACGCGATCGTGAGCCCGAGCTGCGACGGCTCGGCGATCGCGGCGGTGGTCGCGAGGACCTCGTCCGGGATGCGGCGGTTGAGGTGCACGTAGTCCTGGAACATCTGCAGCGCGTTCCGCTGCAGCGCCTCGAGCTCCGGCCCGCGCGCATCGTCCTCGAGCAGCGGCTGCAGCGCGACCGTGTAGAAGTCGGTCGACCACTGGAACTTCTTCACCTCGGCGCGCGCGAGGCCCTCGACCAGCACGCGCATGCTGCCGTCGGGCAGCCGGAAGAGCTGCAGCACGCGCACGATCGTGCCCACCTTGTAGAGTTCGTCATGCTGCGGATCGGCGACCTCGCCGCGCGTCTGCGCGGTCACGAACAGGATGCGATCGCGCGCTACGGCCTTCTCGATCGCGTTGATGGAGGGCAGACGGCCGACCAGCAGCGTGATCGTCATGTACGGGAACACGACCAGCTCGCGCAGCGGCAGCAGCGGCAGTCGATCCGCGCAGGTGAAGGTCTCTTCGCCACGCGTGAGCGTCAGGCGTCCCTCCGGCTCGGAGGCCGTGCTCCGCCGCTTGCGGGCGGGCGTCGCGGTGCGGCGGCGGGATGCGGGGCGCTTGCGGGAGGACGGCTTGGCCACGTGGAACTCCTTCCGGGAGCGAACGCTCCGGTCGCGCATCGTGCGCACCCGGAGGAACTGCGATCGGCGAACGGCGCCCGGGACGGCCGGGCGCGCCGGGAACGCCGTCGGCCACGGCGCCCCGCGATCGCGGCGGGACACCCTCGGATGCGCTCCGCCGCGAGATGGTTCACGGGCGGCGATCCCGGCACGGGACGGCCACCATTCCGGCACAGGATGAGGTCTCCGGCGGGAGCGCGCAAGCCGTGGGCGGGGCCGAGTGAGGGGCGGGTCTCGGGGCGATTCCGGCGAGCGAACCGGCGTCGCGAGGCGCGCGGATTCCGGGGCCGCACGGCTCCGGAGTGGCACGGCATCAGTCGCCACCGCCGGCATGCCGCGCCCGCGGCGGAGCGAGCCCCTGCAGCGCCACGCGGACCCGCTCCTCGAGCGGCTCGTCCGCCAGGTGCGCGGACCGTTCGGCCGCCCGGCGCGCCTCGTCCGCGCGGAATCCGAGCGTGCGCAGCCACGGCACGACCTCGGCCGCCCGTTCGCGCAACTCGGCTTCGCGTTGGCGCTCGGCGGCGCGCTGCGCTTCCGTCCTGGCGCGGGCCTCTCGGTCCGCGGCGCGCTGCCGCTCGCGTTCGAGCTTCCGCTCGCGCGCGGCGGCGCGCTTCCCTTCCATGAACGCCACGCCGAAGGCCCGCTCGGCCTCCAACTGATTGTGCGCGCGACAGCGCAGCCGGAGGTTCCCGGCCGAGTCGTCGCCGCCGAGCGCCCGGGACACGATGTGATCGCACTCGAGTCCCTTGCGCTCCCCGCAACGATGGCCGGAGTCGCTCGTGTACGTGCACTGTCCGCCGTCGCGCTGCCAGACCTCACGTCGGGTCGCGGCCGGGATGGTACGGCCCTTCCCGGCGCGGCGCGGCTTCCGCGGCTTCTCGGTCGCGGCACAACGCCGGCGCTCCAGGTCGCGGCGCAGGAGCTTGAGCCCCTTCGCGATCACGCTCATCGCGTCGCCCGCGTGCACGCCGAGCAGCTCCTGCGCGGCGCGCAGGTCCGCGTGCGCGTCGGCGTCCAGCGTGCCGCGCAGCTCGTAGCGGCCGGGCGAAAGCGGGGCGACGCGGGTGTGGGGTGCAGCGCTTGCGCTGGGCACGGCGTCGACCGCGACCGGCTCGCTTCCCGGATGTTCAGCCTCCGTCACAATGACTGGTTTCAAATCCAGTGGGTTGCCGCAATGCTCCGCGACCGGGCGCACATTCGTCGGCACGTCGGGACGCGGAAAGCGCTCGGCCAGCACGAGCTTGATCGTGTCGCACGTCTGGTGCGCCGCAGCGGCGATCAGTACCGCCACGTTTTCACGCGAAAGGCTCGGCCCCAGAAGCACGACGGCGCTCAGGTGCAGCCGGCCATCCGCGAGCGCATCGAGCAGCACCGGGAAGTCCCGCGCCGCTTTCGCCGCCTGGATCCGCTTGTACGCCGCGTCCTCGGAGAGATGCAGCTCCCCCACGCACCACGCATAGAGCGACGAGTACCCCGCCGGCGCATACAACCGCCGCGCATCCACCTCGGCGAGATCGGCGAGCAGTTCCGCGATCGCCCGACGTTCGCGCGAGACGTGCTCGCGGCAGGCGGCGACCAGCGCGTGATCCGAGAACTGCGAGCGGCGAAACGTGTTCATGACGACATCCGCGTCGGGGGCGGGTGTGCGTCGGGCGCGCGTCCTTTGTAGCACACGCGAAAACGGCCGCTGCACGCGCCCGCACACGGCGAATCGCGCCGCGTCGCGACAACTCGCGAAGACTCACGCGCGTTTCGCCTCGCACGCGCGAGCACGTCGCGCACACGATGCGTGAGCGGAAGAGCCTCGGTCTCGCGCGCATGACGCGCGCAAACGTGTCAATGGCGATTCGCGGCCGGGCTCCACGTCCCGGCCCGCGGCGGCGGATCGGCAGCCCCCCGGAGTCGAGCACATGCTCGCCTCGGCCTCGCGATCCCGCGCCCCCCCCAAAGCACCGCGCCCCGCCACGTTTCCGCGGCGGGGCGCTCGTGCGTTCGTCTTCAGCGCGCGTTCAGGAAGCTTCCTTGCGCCGCTTCTGCTCGCCGCGGAACGTCAGGAGCGGCGGGGCGTTGTTCTGGATGCACTCCTTCGAGATCGTGCAGCCGATCACGTCGGAGCGCGACGGGATGTCGTACATGACCTCGAGCATGGCCTCTTCGATCACCGCACGCAGGCCGCGCGCGCCGGTGCCGCGGGCGATCGCGAGCGTCGCGATCGCGTGCAGCGCGTCCTCGGTGAAGTCGAGCTTGACGCCTTCCATCTCGAGGAACTTGGCGTACTGCTTGGTGATCGCGTTCTTCGGCTCGGTGAGGATGCGCACGAGCGCCTCCTCGTCCAGCGAATCGAGCGTGCCGACCACCGGCAGGCGGCCGACGAGCTCGGGGATCAGGCCGTAGCGCAGCAGGTCCTCGGGCTCGACCATGGCCATGAACTCGCCCGGGTTGCGCTGCTTCTTGCTCTTGATGTCCGCGCCGAAGCCCAGGACCTTCTGGCCGACGCGGCGCTCGACGATCTTGTCCAGGCCCTCGAAGGCGCCACCGCAGATGAACAGGATGTCCTTCGTGTTCACCTCGATGTACTTCTGCTGCGGGTGCTTGCGGCCACCCTGCGGCGGCACGTTGGCGACGGTGCCTTCGAGGATCTTGAGCAGCGCCTGCTGCACGCCCTCGCCGGACACGTCGCGCGTGATGCTGGGGTTCTCGCTCTTGCGCGAGATCTTGTCGATCTCGTCGATGTAGACGATGCCGTGCTCGGCGTTGACCAGGTTGAAGTCCGCCGACTGCAGCAGCCGCACGAGGATGTTCTCGACGTCCTCGCCGACGTAGCCGGCCTCGGTCAGGCTGGTCGCGTCCACGATCGCGAACGGGACCTTGAGCACCTTGGCGAGCGTGCGCGCGAGCAGGGTCTTGCCCGTGCCCGTGGGCCCGATCAGCAGGATGTTCGACTTCTCGAGCTCCACCTCGCCCGCCGCGGGCGGCGAGAAGATGCGCTTGTAGTGGTTGTATACGGCCACCGCGAGCGTCTTCTTCGCGCGATTCTGGCCGACGACGTAATCGTCGAGGATCTTCTTGATCTCGGACGGCTTCGGGAGCGAACCCGACGCGGACGGCTGCTCGCGCTCGATCTCGCCCTCGAGGATGTCGTTGCAGAGCTTCACGCACTCGCTGCAGATGTAGACCGACGGTCCCGAGACCAGGCGGGCCACTTCGTCCTGCCCGCGACCGCAGAACGAGCAGCGAATGGGATGCGGCGTGGCGATGCGCTTCTTCATTGGGTTCCCGTCCCCGAGCCTGCCAGAGCTGGCGGGGCCGTCTCGCGGCGGCCCCGCGGGATCGTCAACGGCGCTTGTCCAGGATCTCGTCGATGATGCCGTACGTCTTGGCTTCGGTCGCCGACATGAAGTTGTTGCGGTCGGTGTCCTTCTGGATCTCTTCCACGGTGCGGCCGGTGTGCTTGGCGAGGATGCCGTTCAGGGCGTCGCGGATCTTCTGCATCTCGCGCGTCATGATCTCGACGTCGCTGTACTGGCCCGACGCTCCACCGAGCACCTGGTGGATCATCACGCGGGCGTTCGGGAGCGCGTAGCGCTTGCCCGTCGCGCCGGCGGCCAGCAGCACCGCGGCCATGCTCGCCGCCTGGCCCATGCACAGCGTGGACACCGGAGGCTTCACGAACTGCATGGTGTCGTAGATCGCCAGGCCCGACGTGACGACGCCGCCGGGGCTGTTGATGTACAGGTTGATCTCGCGATCCGGGTCCTCGGCCTCGAGGAAGATCATCTGCGCCACGATCAGGTCGGCGACCTGGTCGTCGATCGGCGTCCCGATGAAGATGATGCGGTCCTTCAGCAACCGCGAGTAGATGTCGTAGGCGCGTTCGCCACGCCCGGTCTGCTCGACGACGATCGGTACGAGACCCATCCCGTTCGACCCTTTCCTCGTGGAGTCCTCCGCCGCGTCCTGCGGCGGTGCTTCGCTTACCGTCCGGCCGCCGAGCCGGCCATCACCGGTCCGACGGGTTCGTCCTTCACCTGCGCCGCCGCGATCACGGCGTCCATCGCCTTGCGTTCGACCAGGCCCTCGCCGAGCGAGTGGCGCCGGTCGGCCGACTGGTACCTCGCGCGGATCCGCGATGCCTGCCGCGGGTCCGACGCGCACATCCGTTCGATCTCTGCCGCGATTTCGTCGTCCGTCACCGACAGCGACTCCTGCCGCGAGACACCGCCGAGGATCAGTTCGCGTCGCAGCGAGCGTTCGACCCCGGGGCGGTAGTGCTCCTCGAGCTGCTTGCGCAGGTCCTCGGGCACGTCGCGGCCGCCGGTCTGCTCGCGGAGCACCTGGCCGAGCATGTACTCGAGCAGTCGTCCGGGCAGTTCGAACGGGTTGCGGCGGATCAGTTCTTCGGTGGCCATCCCCTCCATCTCGCGCCGGACGCGGACGCCTTCCTCGGCTTCGAGGTTCTGGCGGACGCGATCCCGCAGCGCCTGCAGCGAGTCCAGTCGGAACAGCTCTCGCGCAAAGTTATCGTCCACTTCGCGCAGCTTCTTCTCCTGGATTTTCCGGATGGAAACGACGTAACGCACGGCCTTTCCAGCCAGTTCCTCCTGGCGGTAGTCGGCCGGGTAATTGACGGCGATCGTGCGCTCCTGGCCCGCCTTGGAGCCCAGCAGGCCGTTTTCGAGGTCCGGGAGCAGCTCGGGCGCCCCGAGCAGGATCCGGGTGCCCTTGGCCCGGGTGTGGGCCAGCCGGCGGCCGTTGGCGTCCAGCCGCTGGGAGTCGAGCAGGACCACGTCGCCCTTCTGGGCCTCGCGGTCGAGGTCCGAGAAGACGGCCGACTCCTCGCGCAGGTTCGCGACCACGTCGTCGATGGCCTGATCGTCGATCGCGCGCGCGCGGCGCACGAGCGGCAGGCCCTTCCAGTCCTTGGGATCGATCACCGGCGCGACGTCGATCTGCGCGTCGAACGTGAGCGGCTGGCCGGGCGTGAAGCGCAGGTTCGACACCGTGGGCGGGACGACCGGGTTCAGGCCCGACTCCTGGATCGCGCGGCCGGCGGCCTCGGGCAGGATCGTGTCGAGGAACTCCTGCTCGATGTGGCTGGCAAACTCGGCGCGCACGCGATCGAGCGGCACCTTCCCCTTGCGGAAACCCGGCATGACGACGCGGCGCTGCAGCGTGCGCGCGACCTGGTCGAGGCGGGCTTCGACTTCCTCGACGGGAATCTCCACGGATACGGTGTGCTGCCAGGTGCCGGTTTCGCGAACGGTATGGCTCATCGTCTGTCCAGGCCTCGCAAGACGGTGAAAGGGTTCCTTGAGATGAGAGTGCGAGAGGGGGGATTTGAACCCCCACGAGTTTCCCCACCGGATCCTAAGTCCGGCGCGTCTGCCAGTTCCGCCACTCTCGCAGCCGGGTCCGGCATGGCCCTCGCCCACACGCACGACCGGGCGCGCCGGAGCGCGCACCGGGCCGCGCGGCCGCGGAGCCCGCATCCCGCACGATGCAAACGGCGGGCAGTCTAGCACACGCGCCGAGGGCCGCCCACGGCGGGCGGCCCTCGGTCGTTGCAAATGGAAACGGCCGCGCGGGCGGCGTCAGGCGCCGAACTTGTCGAGCCTCGCCGCGTTGGCCATGAGCACCGGCATGAGCTCGCAGCTGCGCAGTCCGGCGAAGCTGCCGCCGCGGCAGTTCTTCTCGGTGAAGCGCGCGAAGCCGTCCATGAACGCCCACTTGCCGGCGATCAGCGCCGGCACCGGGTGCCACGAGTGTCCCTTCACCATGACCGGCGTCGAATGGTCACCGGTGATGCAGAGCACGTCGGGCTTCAGGGCGAGCAACTCGGGCAACGCGGCGTCGGTGGCCTCGATCACGGCCTGCTTGGCGGCGAAGTTGCCGTCCTCCCCCGCCATGTCGGTGCCCTTCACGTGCAGGAAGAAGAAGTCGTAGTCGTTCCACTTCTGCTTCGCGATCGCGATCGCGTCGGCGGCCGCCTCGCCCGTGGGCACGAACAGGTCCATGCCCGCGAGCTGCGCGACGCCGCGGTACATCGGGTACGCGGCGATCGCAGCCGCGCGCAGCTGCCAGCGCTCCTTGTAGCCGGGGAAGTTCGGTCGCTCCGAAAAGCCGCGCGCGAGCGCGGCGTTCGCGGGCGACTCGCCCTTCAGGATCTCGGCGGCGCGCTTCACGAACGCGTCCACGATGCGCGCCGTCTTCTGGTTCGCGGCGTTGGCCACGAGCGCGTGCGCAGGCGGGATCGGCTTGCCTTCCTTGTGCGGATCGGCGTCGCTCACGTCGCCGCCCAGGCCGGGGCCGCGCAGCACCGCGACGAAGCGGTGGCCCTTGCCCGGCTGCAGCACGACGTCCACGTCCTCGAAGCGCGACGCATCCTTCTGCAGCTTCGCGACCAGCTCCGCGCACTTCTCGCTCGGGATGCGGCCGGCGCGGCGGTCGGTGACGATGCCGTCGGGGCCGAGCGTGCAGAAGTTGGCGCGCGCGGCGACGTCGCCGGGCTTCAGCTCCATCCCGGCGCCCAGCGCTTCGAGGACGCCGCGGCCCACGATCGTCGTCGCCGGGTCGTAGCCGAAGAGCCCGAGGTGGCCCGGACCGCTGCCGGGCGTGACGCCGGGCTCGACCGGCAGCAGCCGCGCGAGCGCGGCGGCGGGCGCGATCGCGTCCATGTTCGGCGTGCGCGCGGCCTCGAGTGGCGTCCGGCCGCCCTGCTCGGGGTGCGGCAGGTCGCCGAGACCGTCGAGGACCAGCAGGACGATCTTGGTCGTGTTGGGGATGACGAGCGTTTCGACCAGCGAGCGGTTCACGGCGCGATCTCCTTCTCTTGCTCGATGCGACGCCCGCGGAGCGGGCGGAGGGTTTGCGTCGGGACGTGGATCGGTCAGGGGCCGGGAACGACTCCGTACGCGGTCCACCACGGATGGATCTCAAAGACGATGCGGCCGGCACGCACGAGCGGATCGCGCGCGAGCAGCCGCGCGGTCGTCGCCGTGTCGGCGTCGAAGACGTAGACGCCGCGCAGCTCGCCCGTGCCCGCGATCGGGCCCGCGAGCCGCAGGCGGCCGCTCGCGCTCCACGCCGCGAGCTCGCGCTGCTGGCGTTCGAGCAGCCGCGTCAGCTCGGGCGTCGCGACCGCGCTCCACGCGGGGCCGCGCTTCAAGAGCACGAACGAGAACGTGACCATGGAATCGCGCGCACCGGGACTCGCCACGCCGCGGGCGCGGTAGGCGTCGCCCAGACCCTCGCGCGTGATCCACGTGTGCGTCTCCACACGCAGCCGCCCCGCGCCGATCAGCGGATCCGGCGCGAACAGCGAGTCGAGCGCGAGCGTGTCGGAGCGGAAGAGGAACAGGCCGCGCAGCGGCGTGTCGTCGCCGAACGGACCGGCGGCGTCGAGCGCGCCGAGCTCGAACATGCGGCGGATGTTTCCGAGGTGGCCGGCCTGGAGGCGACGCGCTTCCGAATCGGGAATGGAGTCGCGGGTTCCCCGCCGGAGAAGCGTGAGCGCGTAGCGGTGCGAACCGGTGGCGGAGGGCGCGGGCCGCGCGCTCTTCGCGACGGCGGCGCCGTGTACGGCCGCCGCCGCGAGGAGCGCGAGCACGAGCGGCACGACGCGCGTCGGGACATGGAAGGAACGCATGACGGCTCGGAATCTAGCACGCGAGCGGAGCGCCCACGAGCGGAGCGATCTCCCGTCGTGTACCATGCCGCGCATGACGACTGGTCGCCCGGATGCGCCGTCGCCGCTCGAGCGTTTCGCCCTCCCCGCGCTGCTCGCGACGGCGGTCCTGCTCCGTTTGCGTGAAGCCCTTCGCACCCCGCTCTGGTTCGACGAGCTGTACACGCTCGATCTCGCCCGCCGCCCGTGGGGCGAGATGCTGAGCCTGCTGCCGGCGGATGTGCACCCACCGCTCCACTACGTGCTCGTGTGGCTGTGGTGCCGCGTGGCGCCGTGGGACGTGGCGCTCCGCGGGCTGAGCATCGCCGCGGCCGTGGGCGCGCTGTACGTCGCATTCCTCCTCGTGCGCGAGATGCTGGGCCGCCCGGCCGCCTGGATCGTGGCGGCGTTCCTCGCCGTGCATCCGTGGCACGTGTACGTGTCGCAGGAGATGCGCTCGTACGCGCTGCTCTGGCTGGCGCTGGGACTCTCCGCGCTCGGCGCGTGGCGCTGGAGCGAGCATGGCCGGCGCCCGGACGCGCTGCTCTTCGTCGCCGCCTCGGCGGCGGCGATGTGGACGCACTACCTGGCCGGCGTGGTCGTGTTCGCGCAGTGGCTCTGGGGCGTGGCCCGGTTCGCGCGCGAGCCGCGGCGGCTGTTCCAGTGGGTGCTGCTGCACGCGGCGATCGGCGGGCTGTTCGCGGCGCTGATGCCGCTCCTCTGGATGCAACTGCACCGGGTCGAGGTCGACTTCTGGCTCAAGCCGCCCACGCTGGGGTCGCTGTTCGACTTCGCGCGCCGCTGCTCGTTCGGCAACGCCCGCGTCGCGATCCCGGTCGCGCTCGTCGCGGCCCTGGCGTTCGTCGACCGCCGCGCGTGGCGCGCGACGACATTCGCGTTCGCGATCGGCCCTCTGGCCGTGATCGCGTGCTGGTGGCTCGGCACGCACGGCATCCACATCTTCGCGGTGAAGTACATGATGTTCGCGCTCCCGGGCATGTTCACGCTGCTCGCCGCGGGGCTGCTGCGCCTGCCGGGCCGCTGGACGCGCGGCGTGGCGATCGCGGCGCTCGTGGTGCTCGCCGGCCGCGCGCTCGCGCTGCAACCGGTGAACTCCGAAGCGAGCAGCAACGCCGTCGCGCGGACGTGGCTCGCCGCACGCGTCCGGGACGGCGACGTGATCTTCCACGCCGATCCGCACACGCTGCTGTTCGCGCAACGCTACTTCCCGCACGCGCGCAACCGGCTGCTCCCGATGCGCCAGCGGGTCCCCTACTTCGACGGCGCCGCGGTGGTCACCGCACGCGAGGTCGCGAGCGCCGAAGAGGTGCACGCGGTGGACGCCGCCGGCGGGCGCTGGTTCGGCATGGTGTGGGGCCGCGGCGGCGTGAAACCCGCGGCGGCCGTGGCGCTGTTCGATTCGCTGGCGGCCGCGCCCCCCGACACCTGCGGGCTCGAGCGCCTGTGGCACGGCCGCGGGATCGCCGCGCCGGCCGCGGCGCGCTGACGCGCCGCGCTTGTTCGCCTCCGCGCGCTCTTCTATCCTGCGCGCCCGGTCCCGAAGCACAGGCGACGAATCCTTTTTCGCGGAGGCCCGAGCGGCATGGCGATCCAGAAAGTGGGCGTGATCGGCTGCGGCCTGATGGGCAGCGGCATCGCGCAGGTGAGCGCGCAGGCGGGTTTCCCGACCGTCGTGCGCGAGGTGTCGGCCAACGCCCTCGACAAGGGGCTCGGCTCGATCCGCAAGTTCCTCCAGGGCGGCGTGGACAAGGGCAAGCTGGCCGCGGCCGACATGGAGAAGACGCTGGCGAACCTGAAGGGCACGGTCGAACTCAAGGACCTCGCCGACTGCGACCTCGTGATCGAGGCCGCGACGGAGAACCTCGGGCTCAAGAAGGAGCTGTTCGGCACGCTCGACGCGAGCTGCGCGCCGAGCGCGATCTTCGCGTCGAACACCTCGAGCCTCTCGATCACCGAGCTCAGCACGTTCACGAAGCGGCCCGAGCGCGTGATCGGCCTGCACTTCTTCAACCCGGTCCCGCTCATGAAGCTGGTCGAGGTCGTGAAGACGGTGCGCACCGCGCCCGACGCGGTCCAGGCGGCGAACGCGTGGTGCATGGCGATCGGCAAGACGGTCGTCAACTGCGGCGACTCGACGGGCTTCGTCGTCAACCGCCTGCTCGTCCCCTACATGCTCGACGCGATCCGCGTCTACGAGCAGGGACTCGCGAGCCGCGACGACATCGACACGGCGATGAAGCTGGGCTGCGGCTACCCGATGGGGCCGCTGCTCCTCACCGACTACGTCGGGCTGGACACGACCTACTACATCTCCGAGATCATGTTCGACGAGTTCAAGGAGCCCCGCTTCGCCGCACCGCCGCTCCTCAAGCGCATGGTCATGGCGGGCATGCACGGCCGCAAGAGCGGCCGCGGCTTCTACGACTGGAGCACCAACCCGCCGTCGTGATCGCGGGGCGCACCGTTCCTCTCCCGGGCCGGGTCGTCCTCGCGACGAACCGGCCCGCGCGTTTCCCACCGCATTCCCGAGGAGCCTCCATGGCCCGCCTCCGCATCGCCGTCCTGGGCGCCGGCAAGCTCGGCGAAACGCTGATCCGCGGTCTGGTGGCCGCCGGCGTCGTGAAGCCCGCCGACGTCGTGGTCACCGCCGGACACGTCGCCCGCGCCCGCGACGTCGCGCGTCGCCTGCGCGTCCGCGCCGCCCGCGACAACGCCGAAGCGGTGCGCCACGCCGACGTCGTGCTGCTCTGCGTGAAGCCGCAACAGGTCGGCCGCGTGGCCGAGGAGATCGGGCCGCACCTGAAGCCGTCCCAGCTGCTGATCTCGGCCGCGGCCTCGATGAGCACGGCGTTCCTCGAAGCACGGCTGCCCGCGCGCGTCCCCGTGGTGCGCGCGATGCCGAACACGCCCGCCGTGCTGCGGCGCGGCATGACCGCACTCTGCGCCGGGCGCCATGCGAAGCCCGCGCACCTGGCGCGCGCGAAGAAGATCTTCGACGCGGTGGGCCGCACGGTGATCGTCGACGAATCGCACATGGACGCGGTCACGGGACTGTCGGCGAGCGGGCCGGCGTTCCTGTTCATCGTGATCGAGTCGCTCGCGGAAGCCGGGGTGAAGGTCGGCCTGCCGCGCCCGATCGCGACCGAGCTCGCGGCCCAGACGGTGTTCGGCTCGGGCGCCATGGTGCTGGAAACCGGCGAGCATCCGGCGAAGCTCAAGGACGAGGTGACGACGCCGGCGGGTACGACGATCGACGGCATCCTGGAGCTGGAGGACGGCGGCCTGCGCGTGACGCTGATCAAGGCCGTGGTCCGAGCCACGCAGCGCGCGACCCAGCGCGCGCGCGAGCTGGAGGGCTGACCGTGACGCCCGCGATCGACCATCCGCCGCTGCCGCCGCTGCACGCGGCGCTCGCGCGGCTCGTGGCTGCGGGGATCCCGCACGCGCTCGGCGCGAGCGGGCTGCTGGCGGCGAACGGGCTGGCGGACGTGGTGCACGACTGGGACGTCACGTGCGAGGCGGACCTGGACACGCTGCGCCGCGTGTTCGCGGACGTGCCGCACGAGACGTACGGCAACAGCGGCTGCCACGCCGACCACAAGCTCAACCTCGAATCCAACGGCATCGAGCTGATCGCGAACTTCGCGTTCTTCGTGGACGGTGGCGTCGTGCGCATCCCGACGCTCGTCTCGGGCACGTGGAACGGCGTTCCGCTCGGGAGCCTCGAGGGCTGGGCGGTCGCCTACTCGCTGATGGGCGCGCTGGAAGGCGGCCCCAAGCAGGCACAGCGGGCGGCGCGCGGCGAGATGTTGTTCACCCACCTCGCCGCGCACGGCGCGGATCGCGCGTCCGTCGCCGCGTTGCTCTCCCAGCCGCTGCCCGCTCCGATGCGGGCCCGGCTGGAATCACTACCGCCCGCCGAGTAGCACCACGCGCGCCGTGCGCCGCTCGGCGCCCTGCGCGATCTCCGCGAAGTAGAGGCCCGCCGCGGGTCGCGACGCGAATGTCCACGCCACCGCACCCGCCGGAACATGCTCCTCGCCCACCACGCGGCCGGAGACGTCCAGCAGCCGCAGCGTCGCAGGCGCCGCGTTCGGCAGCGTGAAGCGCATCGACACGGCGCCGCGCACCGGGTTCGAGATCGGCGCGAGCGCGAGGCCCGCGCGCGTGCTCGCCGGTCCGTCGAGCCACGCCGCCGCACTGGTCAGGGACGACGCGCCGTCGTGCACGACGAGTCGGTACGCCGCGCGCGCACCCGCCGCGAGCGGCGCGCCGGTGAAGCGCCACGCCTCCTGCCCTTCGCGCACCGCGTCACCCGCGAAGCACCACGCCTGCCCGTCGTCGCTGCGCTCGACTTCCGCGCTCGCCGCGCCGCCCGCGACGATCCAGCGCAGCGTCACGCCGGCCGCGTCGCTGGTGGACTGAGCGAGCGAGACCTGCGTGGCGGTGGGCAGGTCGGCGAGATCGAGCGACCACGTGTCGCCGAAGTAAGCCCCGTTGTCCTGGTAGCCGCCGACCATGACCAGCCGGTGGCCGTTCGCGTCGTAGAGCGATCCCATGAGCGAGCGCCAGGTCGGCGTGATGCCGGAGATCGAACTCGTTTGCCACGTCGCCGTCGCGCCGAGCGTCGTCGTCCAGATCTGCCCGAGGTTGACGTTGGAGGTATTCGATCCGGTTCCCAGCCACAGCAACCGGTGCTGCGAAGGGTCGAACCCCGCGAGCGCGGGCGTACGGCCGAGCAGTGCCTCGGAGCCGATGGCAGGCACATCTTCATAGGCGAGCCCGTCGTCCGTCACCGTGACATGACGCAGCATGACCGGCCCGTAGAACGCGCACCACGCATCTCCCACGGCAGGGTCCGCGACCAGGTTCGGATACGCCGGCACCGCGCCGGTCACGGAGAGCGCTCGCCACGTGGGCGTGGGATCGAGCTTCAGCTCCCACGCGTCGTAGAAGTAGTCGTGCAGATCGTCGCCTCCCGCGAGCACGAACCGGTGCCGCGACGCGTCGTAACAGAGCGACGCGTTGCGCCGCACGCCGGGACCGCCCGGCGCGGAAAGCCGGGTCCAGTGCCCGCCCGGATCGAGCGAGAGCGACCACAGGTCGGCGAGCATGTCGCCCGTGCCGTCGGTCGCCTGGCCGCCGTACAGCAGCAACGCGTGATGCTCGGGATCGAAGACGACCTGCTGCGCGAAGCGGCGGCGCGGCAGCGAGTCCGAACCGGTGCCCTGCGCGCGCCAGCCGCCGGTCTCGTTCAGCGCGCGCACGGCCGTGAAGCCGGGGTCGCCGAACCAGCCGGCGCCGCCGTAGGCCACGAGCTGGTCGCCGATCGGGTCGAGGACGACTTCGTGCCAGATGCGGGATCCAAGCCCTGGATCGCCCTCGGGCGTCCACGCGGCCGGCCCCGTCATGGGCTGGACCTGCGTCCACGCGACACCCGAGTCGACGCTCGCACCGTAGGCGAGCGGCGCGAACGTGCTCGGCTGGGAGAGGCTCGGCTGCCAGGTGCCACCATCGAGTACGAGGTGACGCGTCACGGGATCGAACGCCACGGCCGCATCGTAGCGGGAACCCGGCCCGCGGGCGGTGAGCCACTGCCACGCGCCGCCGGTCATGGAGACGCCGAGCGCCGCGCAGGTCTCGTCGACGAGGATCAGGCGATCCGTCGCGGCATCACGGACCATTCGGCGCGGCGAGCCCGACGGGAATCCCGGGAGCGGGATCGCGGTCCACGCCATCGTCCCGCCGGCCGGAGTGGAATAGAGCGCGGTCCCTCCGGTGATGGACGAGGCGCTCGGATCGAAGAGGACGTCGTACGCGTCACGTGTCTCGTCATAGACGGCAACGCCGCTGCGCGTCGGCGCCGGCTGCGCCCCCGACGTCAGCATGGAGATCCAGCCAGTCGGATCGGCGAGAGGCACGCGGATCACGCGATGCGCGCTCGCCGCGGAGTCCCACACGCCAAGCAGGACGACGGCGTTTCGCTGCGAGTCGAGAGCGAATCCCGCCAGGGCACCGTTCGCGGTGCTCGGCCCGGTCCAAAGGTGCGACCAGACGGGTGCCGCGCCGAGGGGCAGCGCGTCCAGTTCGAACTGGCCGTCCGCGTGGAGCACGACGAGCCGGTCGCCGACCGAATCGTAGACGGCACCGAGTTCGGCGCCGAGTCCGTCGGCCGAGGTCACGACCCAGGGCAGGTGCGTGAGCGGCGCCCATTGGCCGCCGGGCAGCGAGCGCATCCACACCGTCCCCTGTGGATCGTACACACCGAGGCCGCCGAGCAGGATCTCGCGATGACGGCGCGTATCGAACACGATCGTGTGTCCCGCGCGCACCGGCGGTCCCCACTCGCGCCAGAGGCCGACGCCCGTGAGCGCGCTCGCCGGTTCCGCCGCGGCGATGCTACCGGCACGACGCGCGCTCGCGTCGAGGCCGACCTCCTGCGCGAAGCGCGCGAAGTCGTCCGCGGAGCGCGGCTGGAACTGGAGCAGCTTCTCGGGCGGCACCTGCGTCACCCACGACGGCGTCGCGTGCGATCCGTGCACGGCGAGCAGCGTGAAGGTGAGCGAGAACAGGAAGGGCAGCACTCGGGGGGCACGTGCGCTGCGATTGGGGCTCGGCATGATGGGCTCCGCGGAGCGGCTCCGTCCCCTCGGGCCCTCGCGCCACCCTGGCACGAGCCAACGGCCTCCCCGCGGGCACACCACTCCGCGGGGGTGTCACTGCAAGTGCGGTGCCCGGAACGCGATGCGGCAGCCATCTGACGCGATGGATGAGTTTTGTCCCGGATTGCGGCGGGTTCGGCCCAGCCTGACGAATGCCGGTTCCCGAAGAACTGTCGTCTGGACCGACAGTCCGGGGCTAGCGCCCCTCGTCCCGGGCCAGCTCGCGCATGGCGTCGGCGTCCATGCCGTACTGCGTCCAGCCCTCCGTCGACGGCTCTGCGCCCTGGCGTTCGTAGAACGCGCGCGCGGGATTCCAGTCGAGCACGTTCCAGTCCACGCGATGGCAGCCGCGCGCGAGCGCGTCGCGCACGAAGCCCGCGAGCAGCGCCCGGCCCGCGCCGGTGCCGCGCGCGGTGTCGCGCACGTAGAGATCCTCGAGCCACATGCGCGGATTGGTGCGGAACGACGAGTACGTGAAGTGATAGAGCGCGTAGCCGACGAGCGCGCCGTCCACTTCGGCGACGAGCCCGAACAGCATCGGTGGCGTGTCGAACAGCGCGCGCGACATCGCGGCCTCGCTGCCCGTCACCATGTCCTCGAGCTTCTCGAACACGGCGAGCTCGCGCACCATCGTCCACACTTGCGGCATGTCTTCGCGGCGCACGGGGCGCACGGTCACTCGCGTCATTCGCCGATCACCTTGATGAGGATGCGCTTCCGGCGGCCACCGTCGAACTCGCCGTAGAAGACCTGCTCCCACGGCCCGAAATCGAGCTGGCCCTTCGTGATCGCCACCACGACCTCGCGCCCCATCACCTGGCGCTTGAGGTGCGCGTCGGCGTTGTCCTCGCCCGTGTCGTTGTGCCGGTACTGTGACGTGGGCGCGTGCGGCGCGAGCTTCTCGAGCCACACATCGTAGTCGTGGTGCAGCCCGGATTCGTCGTCGTTGATGAACACGCTCGCCGAGATATGCATGGCGTTGACCAGCACGAGTCCTTCGCGCACGCCGGACTTCTCGACGGCGGCCGCGACCTCGCGGGTGATGTTCACGAACGCGCGCCGCTCGGGCACGTTCATCCACAGGTACTCGGTGTGGGATTTCATGCGAGCGAAGGTAGCACGGCCCGCGCACCCGGGGCCCCGTCGATCGCGGCGGCGGGAGCGGTGCGCCCGACGCCGCACCTTCGGGCGCAGGCGCCGGCCGCGACGCTCGCCGTTCCGAACCGAACTTCCGCTTCTCGAGCTCCCCGAGCCACGCGCTCACCCTCCGCTCGAACGCGCGCACCGCATCGCGGGCCACCGCCGCACGCTTCCGCCGGCCCCTCCCGCCCGGCCGTTGACGCCTCCCGACGCTCTGCTACCTTCCGGCCCTTCGCGGCATCTCAACTGGCCCAGCCCCGTCCTTCCGGAGGATCCACCCGTGTCGAACGCCCTGCCCGAAGTCGTCATCATCTCCGGCGCCCGCACTCCCATGGCCGAGTGGATCGGCGGCAAGCGAGGCGACGGCCTGAACGGCGGCGCGCTCGCGAGCGTCTCGGCTCTCGACCTGGGCGCCGCTGCCGCTCGCGCCGCCATCGAGCGCGCGGACCTGCCGCCCGGCATCTTCGACCACGTCGTGATGGGCAACGCGCTCCAGACTTCGGGCGACGCGCTCTACGGCGCGCGGCACGTGGCGCTCAAGGCCGGCCTCGACACCGAGTGCCCGGCGCTCACCGTGAACCGTCTCTGCGGCTCCGGCCTGCAGTCGGTCGTGAGCGCGGCGCAGTTGCTGCAGCTCGGCGAGGCCAACTGGATCGTCGCCGGCGGCATGGAGAACATGAGCCAGGCCCCCCACGTCGTGCGCGGCGCGCGCAGCGGCTTCCGTCTCGGGCCCGGCGCGGCGCTCGAGGACTCGCTGTTCGTGGCGCTCAAGGACACCATGTGCGGCTTCTTCATGGCGCAGACGAGCGACAACCTCGCGCGCAAGTACGGCATCTCGCGCGAGCAGCAGGACCAGTTCGCGCTGCGCTCGCACGAGCGCGCCAACGAGGCGAACAACAACGGCCGCTTCGCCGAGGAGATCGTCCCGGTCGAGGTGCGCCAGGGCAAGAAGACGTCGTCGGTGGACAAGGACGACCACCTCTTCCCCAGCACGAGCATCGAGCGACTCGCGGCTTTGCCGGCCGCGTTCGGGCCCGAGTCCATGGTCACCGCGGGCAACGCGAGCGGCGTCGTGGACGGCGCGGCCGCGCTCGTCGTCACCACGGCCGGCAACGCGCAGAAGGAAGGCCGCAAGCCGATCGGGTTCGTGCGCGGCTGGTCGTACGTCGGCGTGGAGCCGGCGACGATGGGCTTCGGGCCGGCGCCCGCGATCCGCAAGGTGCTCGAGCGGACCGGGATGAAGCTCGACCAGGTCGACCTGTTCGAGATCAACGAGGCCTTCGCGGGCCAGTACCTCGCCGTGGAGAAGGACCTCGACCTCGATCGCGAGAAGGTGAACGTCAACGGTGGCGCGATCGGCCTCGGCCATCCGCTCGGCGCGACGGGAACGCGGCTCCTCTACACGCTGCTCATCGAACTGGGCAAGCGCGGCAAGAAGTTCGGCATCGCGAGCGCCTGCATCGGCGGCGGCCAGGGCATGGCCGTGCTGGTCGAACGGGCGTAGCCGGCCGGGCTTCGGGACGGTATCCTCGGCCCCGGAATCGCACGGGTCCTCGTCGTGCCCCCAGCGCAGGAGCCTCCGATGGACGAACGCGAGCTGATCTACGACTGGAACCTGGCCGGCGAGGTGTGGGACCAGCCGCCGTTCCGGATCCAGTTCGACGACGAGACGCTGCGCGACGGCCTGCAGTCGCCGTCGGTGATGACGCCGACGATCGACCAGAAGATCGAGCTGCTCCACCTCATGGACCGGCTCGGGATCGACACGGCCGACATCGGGCTTCCGGGCGCCGGGCCGCACGTGGTCCGCGACGTCACCGCCCTGGCGCAGGAGATCGTCTCGGCGAAGCTCTCGATCCGCGCCAACTGCGCCGCGCGGACCGTCGTGCGCGACATCGAGCCGGTGGTCGAGGTGTCGCAGAAGGTCGGCCTGCCGATCGAGGTGTGCACGTTCATCGGCTCCTCGCCCATCCGCCAGTACGCGGAGAACTGGACCGAGGACGTGATGCTGCAGCACACGCGCGAGGCCGTCACGTTCGCGACGCAGCACGGGCTCGACGTGATGTACGTCACCGAGGACACCATCCGCGCGCATCCGGCCACGCTGCGGCGGCTGTTCCTCGCCGCGATCGAATGCGGCGCGAAGCGGCTCTGCCTCTGCGACACGGTCGGCCACGCGACGCCGTCGGGGGTCCGCAACCTGCTCGGATTCACGCACGAGGTCGTGCAGGAGAGCGGCCGGCGCGTCGGGATCGACTGGCACGGCCACTCCGACCGCGGCTTCGCGGTGATCAACACCATCGCCGCCATCCGAGCCGGCGCGACGCGCGTGCACGGCTGCGCGATCGGCATCGGCGAGCGCGTCGGCAACACGCCCATGGACCAGCTGCTCGTGAACCTCAAGCTCCTCGGGTGGATTCCCAACGACCTCACCGCGCTCACCGAGTACTGCGAGAAGACGTCCACGTACACGCAGGTGCCGATTCCCGTGAACTACCCCATGGTCGGCGCGGACGCGTTCCGCACCGGCACCGGCGTCCACGCGGCGGCGGTGATCAAGGCCTACCGCAAGGGCGAGGACTGGCTCGCGGACCGCGTCTACTCGGGCGTGCCCGCGGGACTGATCGGCCGGCGCCAGGAGATCGAGGTCGGCCCGATGAGCGGCGAGAGCAACGTCGTGTACTGGCTCGAGACGCGCCGCATCGAACCCACGCGTGAGCGCGTGCAGGCCGTGTTCCAGCGCGCCAAGAGCGTCGATCGCCTGCTCACCGACGACGAGATCCACGCCGTGCTCGCCGCGCTCGCGGAGACCCGCGTCCCCTGAACGACTCCCCCATTCCCTCGCTCCAAGATCGCGCATGAAACTCCATCGCCTTCGTCCCGCCTCGCTCCCGCTCGTTTTCGCCCTGCTGCTCGCCCTCGCCGCCGCCGGCGCGCTGGCCGCGCTCGCGGCGCCGCCGCCGGCCGCGCGCCGGCCGCTGCCGCGCAAGCCCGCGACGGCGGCGCCGCGCACCGCCACGCCCGCTCGGCCCGCCGGCGCATCGCCGACGCTGCTGGCCGAGCAGGCGCGCGAGCGCGAGGACGAGCTCGCGTACGCCCGCGCCGCGGCGACGCTGAAGGAGCTCCGCGCGCTCGTGCCTCCCGACGCCGACCTCGAGGTCGCGCTGGCGCTCGACGAGGCGCGCTCGGGCGCGACCGACAGCGCGTGGGCGCGCCTGCACTCGCCGATCCTCGAGGCCGCGCTCGCCGACAGCACGCACTCCAACCAGTGGCACCCGATCGGGCCCGGGCGCGACCGCACGTGGATCAACGGCCGCTTCGACGGCTGGTACTGGACGATCGCCCGCGCGCGCGCCGAACTGGCGCTGCGCCTGCGGCGCTGGGACGAGGCGGTCGCCGCGGCCCACGTCGCGACGCGCGCGTTCCCGCTGTCGGGCCGGGACCATCTGCTGCTCGCCGTCGCGGCCGGCCGCGCGGGCGACGCCGCGCTCGCCCGCGAGGAGTCCTCGCTCGCGCTCGGGCTCGATCCGACGCTGCCCGAGGCGTACGAGCTGCGCGGGCTCTGGGCGTGGCGCGACGGCGATCGCGCGCTCGCGCGGCGCTGCTTCGTCGCGGCGATCGAGCGCGACTCGGTGGCGCGTACCGCCGCGCTCTCGCTCGTGCGCCTCGCGAACCCCGCCGCGAAGCCGGACTCGCTGCCCGATCGCTTCCTCAGCGGCGGCCGCCGCGCGACCGCGCTGATCCCGCCCATCGGGCCCAAGCTCGTCGAGACGCTCCCCATGGACCAGATCCCCGGCCTCTACGGCGGCCTGCCGACGCTCAAGCTCGGCGACGAGGACCGGGCGCGCATGCAGCTCGCCTCGACGCTCAGCATCGAAGCCTCGGCGCTGGTCGACGAGTCCGGGCGGGCGCTCGCGGTCGAGTTCCCCTACCTGCCGCCGGCGCGCATCTCGCCGCTGCTGATGCACCGGATGATGGAGCTCTCCGAACACTGGCGCTTCAAGCCCGCGGTGCGCTCCGGGCATGCGGCGCGCGTCTGGATCAACGTCGAGTACTCGCTCCAACCCTGACCGCGGGCCCGGCCCGCGAGGAGTTCCCGTGACCCGCATGCGGCGCATCGCGGTCGTTCCCGGCGACGGCATCGGCCCCGAGGTCGTGCGTGAAGGCCTGCGCGTGCTCGATCGCATCGAGCAGCTGGAAGGCCTGCGCTTCGAGCGCACCACGTATCCGTTCGGCGCCGAGCACTTCCTGAAGACCGGCGAGATCCTGCCCGAGTCCGCGTTCGCCGAGATTCGCGGCCACGACGCCGTCCTGCTCGGCGCGATCGGCGATCCGCGCGTCACGCCCGGCACGCTGGAGTTCGGCATCGTCGGCAAGCTCCGCTTCGAGCTCGACCTGTACGCGAACGTGCGGCCGGTCAAGCTCTACGATTCCGCGTTCACGCCGCTCAAGGGCAAGGGGCCCGAGCATCTCGACTTCGTGGTCGTGCGCGAGAACACCGAAGACGCCTACGCCGGCATGTGGGGCCAGTTCAAGAAGGGCACGCCCGACGAGATCGCGACGCAGGAGATCCTGTTCACGCGCAAGGGCGTCGAGCGCGTACTGCGCTTCGCGTTCGATCTCTGCCGCGCGCGTGCACGCCGCCGCTCGCTCACGCTGCTCACCAAGGCGAACGCGATCCGCGCCATGGAACTCTGGACGCGCGCGTTCGCCGAGATCGGCGCCGAGTACCCGGACGTCGAGCGGCGGCACCAGTACATCGACGCCGCGTGCATGTTCGTCGTCACGCAGCCGGAGCAGTACGACACCGTCGTGACGAGCAACATGTTCGGCGACATCTTCACCGATCTCGGAGCCGCGCTGGTCGGCGGCCTCGGGCTCGCCGCGAGCGCGAACCTGCATCCCGGCCGGACGAGCCTGTTCGAGTCGATCCACGGCTCGGCGCCACAGTTCGCGGGGCAGGACCGGGCCAATCCCATGGCCACGATCATGGCCGTGGCCATGATGCTCGAGTACCTCGGCGAGCCCCGCGCGGCGGCCCGGGTGGAGGCCGCCGTCGTCCGCGTCCTGCGCTCCGGGAAGCTGCCCGACCTCGGCATGGACTCCGGCGTGGGGACGCGAGCCGTCGGCGACCTGGTCCTGGCCGCGCTCGAGTCCGCCTGAGCCAACCCGGCCCGGGCGTAGGGGTTGCACGCGGCACTTCGCGTGCCGCGTACGGCTCGCACTGAACATCGATCGGCCGGGGTGATCGAAACCGCATTTTTTCCGTGCGCTCGGGCCGGTCCGCACGTTGAAGGGATGTGCGCGGAGAGTCCGAAAGGCCGGCGGGTTCGGGCGTTCAGCGTACGTTCAGGACGAGTTTACTTGGCTCGGATGCAGCCCGGAGTATAGTCGGCCTTGGTCGACGCGCTTCGACGCCCGCCCCTCCGATCCACCCCTTGGCGATCGTACCGGCTGCGCGGCGACGACCCCCGCGAACCCGTCGATCTTGGTCCCTCAACTTTCCGGCCCGGCCCCCGCACCCGGCTGGACGAGGCCTGCTTCATGGCTCGTCGTGCCGAATCGTTCGCAGTTCCGATTCCCTGGGCTCATGCCCCGTCTCGAGGCCCCGTGCGCGCGGCGGTCCCGGATCCGGGGCCTGTCGCCGTGCTGCGCTTCGCGCTGCCGCGTCCGGTGACGGCCACCGTCGGCGTGTTCAACTCCGGCGGCCACCTGGTGCGCATGCTCCTCGATGGCGCGCTGCCCGCAGGCGAACACGCCTGCCGCTGGGACGGCCGCGACATGGGCGGCGGTGGCGTGCCGTCCGGTGAGTACCACGTCCGTCTCACGATCGCCGATCGCGTCGTCACCTCGCGCCGCGTGACGATCGGCTGATCGCCGCTTCGCCCCGAACACGAACGCCGGGCTCCGCAAGGAGCCCGGCGTTCGTGTCGCGAGCCGCGCGCACTATTCGCTGTTCTCGTGCCCCGGCGACAGGAATCGCTCCACCCAGCGGTAGCCCTCGAGCACGATGAGCGCGAACACGGTGCCGATGACGGCGAGCGCGTACGCGTGCACGCCGACCGCGACGCCGATCGCCGCGACCATCCACACGCTCGCGGCCGTCGTGAGGCCGGCCACGTAGCCCTCGTGGCGCATGATGCTGCCCGCGCCGAGGAAGCCGACGCCGGTGATCACGCCGTGCACGAGACGCGTGGCGTCGAGGCTGCGGCCGCCGAACACCGCGTACGCGTACGAGGTCGTGAGGCAGAACATGGTCGAACCCAGGCACACGAGCACGTGCGTGCGCAGGCCGGCCGGCTTGCGGCCCATCTGGCGCTCCCAGCCGACGAGCGTGCCGAGCAGGAGCGAGAGCGACATCGGGATCAGGTCGTGCAGGATGTCTTCCATGACTTCTCCGCGGACAGGGGTCGTCCGCATTATCGGCACGGGGCGGCCGGGGGTTCAACCGCGAAGCCGGACCCTGCCGGCCACGCAACGGTCCGGCCGCGGAGCCGGAAACGGCCCCGCGGCCGGAAACGGGCGGTTCAGCGGCGCTGGAAGTTGGCCGAACGCTTGTCGAGGAATGCCTGCAGGCCCTCGTGCATGTCCTCGGTGGCCGCGACGATGCCGAAGCGGCCGCTCTCGAAGCGCAGGCCCTGGTCGAGCGGCAGGCTGCCGCCGCGGACAACGGACTCGAGCGCGGCCTCGATCGCGAGCGGGCCGTTCTTGAGCATCGCGTTCGCCATCGCCTCGGCCTCGGCGAGCAGGTCCGCCTGCGGCACGACGCGGTTCACGAGCCCGATCGCCGCCGCTTCCTCGGCCTTCACGTTGCGGCCCGTCAGGATCAGCTCCAGCGCGCGCCCCTGCCCCACGAGCCGCGGCAGCCGCTGCGTGCCGCCGTAGCCGGGGATGATGCCGAGCTTGACCTCGGGCAGCCCGAAGACCGCGTTGTCCGACGCGAGCCGGATGTGGCACGCGAGCGCGAGCTCGCAGCCACCGCCGAGTGCGAAACCGTTGACCGCGGCGATCACGGGTTTGCGCGAGTTCTCGAGCTGGTCGACGACCGACTGGCCGAAGCGCGAGATGTCCTCCGCGGCGACGGGCCCCAGCGGCTGCAGCTCGCCGATGTCGGCGCCGGCGATGAAGGCCTTGGGTCCCGCACCGGTCACGATCAGGACGCCCTGCGTCACGTCGGCGGCGAACTCGCGCACCGCGACCGAGATCTCCTCGAGCACGGCGCGATCGATGGCATTCAGCTTGTCGGGGCGGTTGACCGTGAGCACGGTGACCGCGCCGCGACGTTCGACGAGAAGGAAACGGAAGCTCGTGGCGCTCATGGCGGCCCCCGGGTGAAGGTGGAGTGCGAAACCGGCGCGGCAGTATAGGCAGCGTCCCCGCCGCGCGCCAGAACGCCGGCGGGGCTCCCGCGACGCGCGCCCGAACGGATCCGGCGGCCGCGCATGCCGCATGCCGCGCGGCCGCCGGAGGTGGATCTTGCGCCGGGATGCGGAAGCGCGGCGCTCACCGCAGCATCACGGCCCTCCTCACCACCGACTGCGTTCCGATCCGGGCGCGTACGAAGTAGAACCCCGCATGGAGCGACACGCCATCGTCGTCCTTGCCATCCCAGTGAATGATCGCCGGACCCGGGCCCAGCATCCCCAGGTCCATCTTGCGGACCTTGCGGCCTGCGACGTCGAACACGCCCACGACCACGGGAGCTCGCTCCGCGAGCGAAAACGCGATGTTGGTGGCGCCGCGGAACGGGTTGGGTGCCAGGGAGAATCGGCTGCCCCCGGCGACCACCGGAGGCGCGACGCCGGCCACCGTGGTCGAGGGCACGCAGATGCGCGCACTGGGCAGCGACCACAGGCCGATGGCGGTCGCGCTCGAGTCCGCGCCGCCGAACAGGTACGACCGGCCGGCGATGCTCGCCGCCGGCCCCATCGCGCCGGAGCGTGCGCCGGGTCCCGCCACGCCGAGTGGGGCCGAATCGACCCACTGCGAGGGACCGGCGAGATCGAGGGACCACATGTCGCTTCGGAGCCCCGCACCATCCGCGCCGCCGAAGATCGTCAGCGTGTGGCTGACCGTGTCCAGGACGGCAAAGGCATCGTGCCGGGCCGCGGGCAACGGCGCCGAGACGCCGACATTGCTCCACGCCGGCGCTCCGGAGAGCGAGAGCTGCCAGAGGTCGTTCTGGTCCGCGAGCGTCCCTGCCCCGCCGAAGACGAGCATGCGGTGGCCCTGTGGATCGTAGACGGCGCTCGCCCCCTGCCGTGCATCCGGAGCGGTTCCCGATGCCGAGAGCGGCGTCCACGACGTCGAGCCACCGAGGTTCAGCGCATGGAGGTCGTTCGTCATCGAAGAGCCGCCGAAGACGATCATCCGATCACCATTCGGATCGTAGATCGATGCGACTCCCGAACGCGGAGACGGAGGTGATCCGAGCGGGCCGAGCGGCGTCCAGGTCTCGGATCCCATCCCGAGGCTCAGTTCCCACGCGTCGTTCAGGTCGGAGCCGTTACGGCCGCCGAACACGACCATGCGCTGGCGCAGCGGGTCGTAGATGGCCGCATGCCCGCTCCGCGCCGCGGGCGGCGTCCCCGCGACCGCGAGCGGTGTCCACACGGTGCTGGTGCCGATCGCGGCGGTCCAGACATCGTCGAACGAGCTGACCCCGTCCGTTCCCCCGAACAGGACCAGGCGGCCGTTCGCAACGTCCGTGATCATCGTTCCGGCGGACCGGCGCGCGGGCTCGAGACTGTCGGTCGGAACGACCATCCACGAGGCGGACTGCCCTCCGCAGGACTCGTCGGAGTTCACGCCCAGGTCCGAGACGATCGCGGGTTCGGAATCGGCGACGGCGCCCACGACGAGTTGCAGGTGAGTGGGTTCCTGCGTCACGGCGAGGTAGGGCCGCGCCGTGACACCGACCTGCACCGACCCGTTTCCGGGCACGGTGACGAACTGGGGTGCCGTCGGCATTCCCAGGGGCAACCCGTCAAGGCTGAGCGAGGGCGACGAATGGCTCCCGAGCGGTGGCGTCTCGAAGGCGAACCACCGCAAGGCGGCGGAACTCGCCGAGGTGTTGTAGATCGTCCAGTCCGCCTGGATCTCGCCGGGCCGCACGATGCGCTTGAAGCACACCGGATCAGTCACGCACTGCGTCACGGAGTCGATGATCGTCGGGCCGAAGATGTGCCCGATCGCGTTCCCGGTCGGGCTGCAGCTCGAAGAACTCAGCATGAAGCACGCGCCCGTCTTGTCGTCGGGCAGGTAGCCGACCGTGTTCGGCGGCATCGTGATCGTGATGTCGACCACGGCACAGGTGCCCTGCGGCACGAACACCGAGCCCGAGGACGGCGAGATGTCGATCGGCGTGCAGTCCTTGGAACACGGCGCAGCCTGGGCTGGCAGCTTGGTGATGGTCCACGGAATCGACGTGCTCGGCCCCTGATTGCAGATCCGGATCTTGGCCGGACGGGTGTGGTCGTTGGGACCGAACTGGATGGGGTCGCAGACCTGGACGTTGCACTTGCACTTCGGACGTTCGGCCAGGCCGAGGACCTCGTCGTTGAAGAGCATGCGATCGAACAGCTCCACCTCGTCGATCGCCCCGCCGAACGGACAGGGTCCCTGGTTCTCGGAACCGCGGCCGATGCGGAGGTCGCCGTCGTTCACCACGCTCAGGAGGCCGACCGTCTGCGGCGTCTGAGTGTTCGCCTCGAAGATGCCGTTGACCCAGAGCCGCAGCAGGTACCGGGTGGTCCACCCGGATCCAGGCACGAACTGGTGGATCTGCTGGCCGGAGAAGGCCAGGTGGTGCCAGACGCTCGGCGTCAGCACCGGGCCCAGCAGCCGCGTCGGGGTGGTCGGGTGGCCGGCGAGATCCGGCTTCCCCCCCAGTCCCACGACGCAGACCACGTTGTTCGTGTTGTTCACGGACAGCTGGAAACCGAGCATGTTGGTCGTGGCGTTCCCGGACTCCTTGTCCACCACGACGCCACAGGTCGAGCGGCCCGGGTCGAGCTTGACCCACGCATCGACCGTGAAATCACCGCTGAACTTCCCCACTTCGTGCCCCGCGGACACGTAGCGATTGTCGGTCCCGAAGTAGTAGGCACCGTTCACTTTCCCCGCCACGAATCCCGAGGGTGGGAAGGCCGGGATCTGGGTGCCGTTGTACTTGCCCTGCAGCGCCTCACGAGCGAGCAGCGGCGCGCCATCGTCGAGCGGCCACCAGGCCACCATGTTCGTCGGCGCCGCGGCGCACGCGCTGTCCGCGGTGGACGCCTGGAAGCACGGCCCGACGCGAACCACCGAAGACGAGGTCGACACCGTGCCGTCGTCGTACCGCGTCCCATGGATCAGGCCGTAGGGTTCATTGGCCAACTGATGGGTTTGGATGGCGTACAGCTTGTCTCCGCCAACCTTGACGAAGTCGCCGCGGAAGCCACCCGTCGCGAGATAGCCGATGGTCGGCGGCGCCGAGTAGTCGCCCGGGGGGAACACGTACCGGCTCAGCGCCCCGGAGTTGTCGCTCGAGACCAGGAAGGGGTCGCCGCAGTCGTGAAACGCGAGGCCGTCGGGATTGTTCGCGGGATGCCCGGGGCCGACGGTCGAGAACGTCTGCACGACCATGCTCGCGGGAGGCGCGGAGGGCTGGAGCACGCGAATGGCCTGGTCGCCATCGAGCGCGACGAAGAGATACTGGCCGGTCGGCTCGAAGACCATGCCGTCCGCCTCGTGAATGATGTCGAGGTCCGTGTCCTGCGGATAGACGAGTTGCCCGCCCGTGAGGTTCGGTCCGCAGCGGAAGATCCCGATCGCGTTGGTCGTGGTGCGCTTCGCCTCGAAGTAAAGCGTGCCATCTGCAGGGCTGACCGCGATGGCGAGATACCCCGCCGCAGCGCCCGGTGGCAGGTAGGGCCCCGCGAGCCAGCTTCCGTCGTCCGTCGAGAACTTCACGACCCCCTGCGGCGTCAGGCCGTACATCACGCCCTTGTCCGTCCGGTCGTTGACCATGTCCCGAATCAGGGTGATGCCATGCCCCGGATTCGGTGAGGTCTTGTCGACGAGATGCACGGTCTTCGACCCGTGCGCCTGGGACTCCGGAAGCGGTCCCCCGCCGTAGTGACGGAGCGTGGGCGTCGTGCCGTCGGACAGCCATACATTGCCCGCGCGATCGAACGCGATCCCGGAGAACAGGTCTTCGGGTCCGTTCCCGACCAGCCACAGTTCCTGCGTGAGCGAGGGATACAGCGGTGTCGTGAACTGGCCGTTGGCCCCGGATCGGGCCGGGGCGAGAACGAGCAGGGCGCCGAGCAGCATGAGCGTGAAACGATGCCGGATCGAGCGATGGGAACGCTCGCGATGAACCACGAATGGCGCAGCACATCGGGACGCGCGGAGGCGCATCGGTCACCCCAGTGTGGCCGGAGGGTCGTTCCGTACCATGCATGCGAATGCGGCTCGGCGAGCCGGCCACGTGAACCCACCGCCAGTTCGCACACACGTCTGGGGGACGCGTCGCGAGCATACGCAAGTGCGATCGCACGTCGAGGTCTTTCTCGCTCGCGTTCGCCACTTCGCCGACCCGAGGTACGTGTGAGCACACGTGCCTCGGGCACCGCCCTCGCCGAGGCAAGGCTGCTCGCCCTCGCGCCGCGCGCAATTTGAAGCCATGCGCAACTTCATTAGACTGGCGTGAACTCGCAACACCTTTCCCACGGAGCCGCGCATGTCCCCACGATCGAGACGCCGTCGGGGCCCGGGATTCGCCGGGACGCTCGTTCGCATCGCCGCCGGCGTGCTGGCGCTGCTCGCCGCCATGGTCGCCGTGGCGTGGGTGCACGTCTCGAGCATCGACGTGGCCGCGCTCGCGACGCACGACCCCGGGCCCACCGCGCTCATGCGCCAGCGCGAGCGCGAGGCGCGCGAGCAGGGCAAGCCGTGGTCGCCCGCCTGGCGGCGGGTGCCCTACGAGCGCATCTCGCCGCACCTGCGGCGCGCCGTGCTGATCGCCGAGGACGACGCGTTCTATTCACACGACGGGCTGGACTGGAACGAGATCAAGGCGAGCGCACGCAAGGATCTCCACGAGATGCGGTTCGCCCGCGGCGGCAGCACGATCACGCAGCAGCTCGCGAAGAACCTGTGGCTCGGCACGAGCCGCACGCCCTGGCGCAAGTTCGAGGAGGTGCTGCTCGCCTTGAAGCTCGAGCGCACGCTCTCCAAGAAGCGGATCTTCGAGCTCTACCTGAACGTGATCGAGTGGGGCGACGGCACGTTCGGCGCCGAGGCGGCCGCGCGCCGCTGGTTCCACGTGCCCGCGTCGGCCCTGAGTGCGCGGCAGTCCGTGCGGCTCGCCGCGGTCATCATCAACCCGCGGCGCTTCTCGCCCGTCGAGCCGCCGCGGCGCATCGAGCGGCGCGTGCGCATGATCGCCTCGCGCATGCGCCGGCGCGGCGAACTCTCCGAACGCGACTGGCGCGCGGTGCTGGGAATGCCGCCGGAGCCCGACACGACGCTGGCCCCGGCGCCCGCCGAGACGGTGCCGGCCGCGCCGCCCGACTCGGCCGCACGGTAGCCGGGCTCAGCCGCCCAGGGCCTGCTTCACGAGGCGGGACACGGTGCTGCCCTCGGCCCGGCCCTTGACCTGCGCCATGACCGCCGCGATCACCTTGCCCATCTCGCGCGGGCCCGTCGCGCCGGTCGACGCCACCGCCTGCTTCACGATCTCGAGCAGCGCGTCCTCGCCGATCGCCTCGGGCAGGTACTTCTGCGTGACGCCGATCTCGCGCTCCTCGGCGGCGTTCAGGTCCGCCCGGCCGGCCTTGGCGTTGATCTCGATCGTCTCGCGGCGCTTCTTCACGTAGCGCTGCAGGACCTCGATCTCCTCCTCGGCGCTCAGCACGGCGTCCTTCGATTTGGCGGTCTTGGCTTCCATGAGGCCGGCCTTGAGCATGCGCAGCGTGCTCAGCGTCTCGGCGTCCTTTTCCTTCATCGCCTTGACCATGTCGGCCTGCAGGCGCTCGGAGATGCTTCCGCTCATGTTTCCTCCCGGGATCACGGTGGCGCGACCCGCGGTGGTCGCACCCGACGCGCGCGACGATAGCACAGTGTCGGCAGCCCTCGATCGCGAGCGCCCTCGCGGCATCGTGAGGACCACTTTCGCGTTCCGTATGCATCCGGAACGCGCTACAGTCCGGGTCCGCTCATGGACGAGTGCGCGCGAACAGGATGTTCGCACCGCTTCCCCCACGACCCTCGGCGCCGCGCTCTCCCCACCCTCGGACAGGAGTCCACTGTCCATGAGCGACCGCGTCCTCGTCTGCGACGACGACCCCGCGATCCGCGGTCTTCTTTCACGCCTTCTCGTCCGGCACGGCTACCACGTGCGCACCGCCGAGAACGGCGAGCAGGCACTCGACGAACTCCAGATCCATGTTCCCGACCTGCTGCTCGTCGACGTGCAGATGCCCGGGCTCGACGGCCTCGAAGTCTGCCGCCGCGTCCGTGCCCTGCCCAACGGCGGCCTGCTGCCGGTCGTGCTGATGACCGGCCTCGCCGACGCCGCGACCCGCATCCGCGGGCTCGAAGCCGGCGCCGACGACTTCGTCTCCAAACCGCTCGAGCTCGCCCTGCTCGTCGCGCGCATCGGCTCGCTGATGCGCGTGAAGCACCTGACCGACCAGCTCGAGCGCACCGAAAACGTCATCTTCGCGCTCGCGCGCACGGTCGAGGCCCGCGACGCGTACACCGACCAGCACCTCTGGCGGCTCGCGGAGTACAGCCACGCCGTGGCGCGCGCGATCGGCGCCAACTCCGACGAGGCGCGCTTCGCGTGGTACGGCGGCCTGCTGCACGACATCGGCAAGATCGGCGTCGATCCCGCCGTGCTGCGCAAGCCCGGGGCGCTGACCCGCGAGGAGTTCGACGAGGTGAAGCGCCATCCCGACATCGGCGCGGCCATCGTGGCACCGATGCGGTTCGCCCCCGTGGTCGCGCCCATCGTGCGGGCGCACCACGAGCGCTGGGACGGCCGCGGCTACCCGTCCGGACTCTCCGGCGAGTCGATCCCGATCGAGGCGCGCATCATCTCGGTCGCCGACGCGTTCGACGCCATGACGACGAACCGCCCCTACCGGCCGTCGATCGGCGTCGACGAAGCGGTGCGCCGCCTGCGCGCGGGCGGCGGCGAACAGTGGGACCGCACGATCGTCGACGTGTTCGTGGACCTGCTCGAGCATCGCGAGCTCCCGCAGGGCGCACCGCGACCCGAGTTCTGGCGCGTCGCGTGACGAGGGGCGCACCGGCCGCGGCATGGGCCGGTGCGCGCTTCGGTACGGCGCGGCGATCGGCTCAGGTCGCGACGCGGTCGAGTGGGCCGCGGCGGGGTCGCATGCTGCCGCTCACCCAGCGCATCCACGCCCAGGCGACGAACGCCGCCGTGCGCAGGACGGTGTTGATCGCGCCGTAGACCGGGAATGCGAGCAGCACGCCGAGGTGCGCGCGGCGGTTCGAGCCGGGCTCGCGCGTCACCCACCAGGGGAAGAGCTCGAACGCGAGGTACGTGACGTAGATCACCAGCGCCCACGGGCGCAGGGCCGGCGTCGCGGCGATCGCCACCATGGACCACGTCCGCAGCGGATCGGTGGCGACCGTCCACGCGTTGTAGGCCATCTCGTAGCGCAGGCGCCAGCTCGTGCCGGGTGCGAACAGCAGCCGGAGCATGTTGCCGAACTGGTGGTAGAGCCCCGGGTACCAGCCGAACAGCCGCTGGCGGAACCACGCGGCCCACGTCGAGGGCGCCACCGTCCAGACGGGCTCGTCGGCGAACGCGATGCGGCGCCCCGAGAGCAAGTGGATCATGCTCCGCTGCAGGTCCTCGCCCTGGAACACGGTCGTGTGGCGATGGTGCAGCACGTCGAGGTCGCGCGTCCGGAAGAGCCCCACAGCGCCCGAGACGCAGCTCACCGAGTGCGTCACGTCGTGGAAGCGTTTCCCGATCTCCATGCTCTTGCCGTACTCGTAGCGCTGCAGCGCGCCGAGGAACGTGTTGCCGCGCGCCCCGTCGCGATTGCGCCGATCCGGCAGGACGTGGAACGCCACCGCGTCCGCGAGGCCGGACGTGATCAGCGACGTCGGCAGCCGCGCGCCCCCCATGCGCGTGTCGTCGTCGAGCAGCAGCACGAGTGGCGTCCGCACGCGGTGGATGCCGAAGTTGATCGCGGAGGCCTTGCCGCGGCCCCGGTCGAAGCGGAGCACCTCCGCCCCGAACGCGCGCGCCACGTCGGCGGTGCCGTCCGTGCTGGCGTCGTCCACCACGACGGCGGGACCGCCCGTCAGCGGGCCGGCGAGCTCGGCGAGCGTGCCCGGCAGCACGTGCGCGCCGTTGCGGCTCGCGATCAGCGCGGTCACCGTGGCCGGCTCGGACGTGAACGGCCGGCGATGCGACCGGCCCAGCAGCTCGATCAGGAGCTTGGCGAAATCCACGAGCGCACAGAAGAGCACGAGGAACACGAACGCGTCCGCGGGCGCGAGGGGCCGCGCCAGCGCCTCGAGCCGCGAGGCGAATGCCGGGCCGAGCAGCGTCCAGGGGTTCATCGCCGGGCCTCCGGGCGTGCGCCGGCGTGCTTGACCCGCCCACACCGCGTGCCTAGGCTCGCGCCGATCGCGTGCTGCGAGAGGAGGAGTCCGTGAATCGAGAGCAACGAGTGGCCGAGCTGCGCCGACGCCGCGAGGCCTCGCTGGCCGGCGGCGGCCCCGAACGCATCGCCAAGATCCACGCCCGTGGCCGGCTCACCGCCCGCGAGCGGCTCGAGCTGCTCCTCGACCCGGGCTCGTTCGTCGAGGTCGGCACCTACGTCACCCATCGCTGCGCCGATTTCGGCATGGCCGACAAGCGCATCACCGGCGACGGCGTGGTCGCGGGCTGGGGCCTGGTGGACGGCCGCATGGTGTACTGCTTCGCGCAGGACTTCACCGTGTTCGGCGGCACGATGAGCGAAGCCAACGCGAAGAAGATCTGCGCGATCATGGACCTCGCCATGCAGAACGGCGCGCCGGTCGTGGGCCTGAACGACTCCGGCGGCGCCCGCATCCAGGAAGGCGTGATCTCGCTCGGCGCCTACGCCGACATCTTCCTGCGCAACACGCTCGCCTCGGGCGTCGTGCCGCAGCTCTCGGTGATCATGGGCCCCTGCGCGGGGGGCGCGGTGTACTCCCCCGCCATCACCGACTTCACGATCATGGTGCGCGAGACGAGCCACATGTTCGTGACCGGGCCGGACGTGATCAAGGCCGTCACCGCCGAGGAGGTCAGCTTCGAAGACCTGGGCGGCGCGATGACGCACAACAGCAAGAGCGGTGTCGCGCACTTCGCCGCGGCCGACGACGCCGACGCCCTGCGGCACACCAAGCGGCTGCTGTCGTTCCTCCCCAGCAACAACATGGAGGACGCGCCGCGGCGTGCGTGCACGGACCCCGTTGACCGGCGCGCGCCCGAGCTCGCGACGCTGGTTCCCGAGTCGCCCGACAAGCCCTACGACATGAAGGAGCTCGTCCGGCACGTGGTCGACGACGGCGACTTCTTCGAGGTCCACGAGCACTTCGCGCCCAACATCATCGTCGGCTTCGCGCGGCTGAACGGCCGGCCGGTCGGCATCCTCGGCAACCAGCCCAAGGTGCTCGCAGGCGTGCTCGACATCGACTCGTCGGTCAAGGGTGCGCGGTTCGTGCGCTTCTGCGATGCGTTCAACATCCCCATGATCACGTTCGAGGACGTGCCCGGATTCCTGCCCGGCACGCGCCAGGAATGGGGCGGCATCATCCGGCACGGCGCCAAGCTGCTCTACGCCTACTGCGAGGCCACGGTGCCCAAGCTCACGGTCGTGGTGCGCAAGGCCTACGGCGGCGCCTACGACGTCATGTCGAGCAAGCACATCCGCGGCGACTTCAACGTCGGCTGGCCCAGTGCCGAGATGGCCGTCATGGGCGCCGAGGGCGCGGTCAACATCCTCTACCGCGAGGAGATCGCGAAGGCGAAGGATCCGGTGGCGGAGCGCAAGCGGCTGATCGCCGAGTACAACGAGAAGTTCGCCTCGCCGTGGGTCGCGGCGGAGCTCGGCTATCTCGACGACGTCATCGAGCCGCAGGAGACGCGGCCGAAGCTCATCGCGGCGCTCGAGATGCTGCGCAACAAGCGCCAGTCGTTGCCGGCGAAGAAGCACGGAAATCCCCCGCTCTAGCGGGACGCTGAGACGGCCGCCGGGGCCCACGGGGCCGCGGCGGAACGGGCGGGCGGTCCCCATAAGCGTAGCAACCGATGCCGGCGAACCGACGGGTTCGCCGGCATTTTCGCGCGCTCGCACCCCGGTCCGGGGGCCGGATCGTGCAGGATGCAACGTCGCGGGGGGCCGCCGGCCGCGGCCGGGCCCCGGATGGGCTCAGACGACGAGCATCGCGTCGCCGTACGAGTAGAAGCGGTAGCGCTCCCGCACGGCGTGCGCGTAGGCCTCGCGCAGCAGGTCCTCGCCCGCGAACGCCGCGACGAGGAGCAGCAGCGTGGTGCGCGGCAGGTGGAAGTTGGTCATCAGCGCGTCCACCGCCTGCCAGCGATAGGGCGGCAGGATGTACTTGCGCGTCCACCCCGACGCCGGCGCCAGCACGCCACCGCTCGCGTCGCACGCGCTCTCCAGCGCGCGCACGCTCGTCGTGCCCACCGCCACGATCCGCCCGCCCGCGGCGCGCGCGCCGTTGAGCGTGGCCGCCGCGGCCTCGCCGACCTCGAACCACTCCTCGTCCATGCGGTGGTCCTTCGGGTCGTCGGCGGTGAGCGGCCGGAAGGTGCCCGGGCCCACGTGCAGCAGCAGCCGCGCGTGCGCCACGCCCTGCGCGGCCAGCCGCGCGAGCAGCGGATCGCTGAAGTGCAGCCCCGCCGTCGGCGAGGCGACCGCGCCGTCCACGCGCGCGAACACGGTCTGGTAGCGCTCGGCGTCCTCGGGCTCCGCCGCGCGGCGGATGTACGGCGGCAGCGGCATCGCGCCCTGCGCGCGCAGCGTGGCGGCGAGATCGCCCGCGACCACGCGCACGACTCGTTCGCCCTGTTCGCCCGCGGCGACGCCGACGAGCTCGAGCGCACCGTCGGCGGTGGCGAGGTGCGCGCCGGGCGCGACGTGCTTGGCCGGCTTGGCGAGCACGCGCCAGGCCTCGCCGGGCACGCCCGGCTCCGGCCGCACGAACAGCAGCTCGACGCGCCCACCGCTCTCGCGCCGGACGTCGAGGCGGGCCGGGCGTACGCGCGTCTCGTTGAGCGCCAGCGCGTCGTGCGCGTGCAGCCAGTCGGGCAGGTCGGCGATCCGGCGATCGTGCAGCCGGCCGCTGGCGCGCTCGACCACCAGCAGGCGCGCGTCCTCGCGGCGTGCGGCCGGGTGCTGCGCGATCAGCTCCTCGGGCAGCTCGTAGTCGAGCAGGTCGGGGCGCACGGACGCGGACGGCTCAGCCGAGCGGCAGCTCGGGCGGGTCCGACCCGGCGGCGCCACCCAGGCGCGCGGGCAGCGGCAGGCCGAGGTGCTCGTACGCCATGCGCGTGGCCTCGCGGCCGCGCGCGGTGCGGCGGACGAAGCCTTCCTGCACGAGGAAGGGCTCGTAGACGTCCTCGAGCGTGGTGACGTCCTCGCCGAGCACGACCGCGACCGACTGCAGGCCCACGGGGCCGCCGTCGTAGCGGTGGATCAGGGCCTCCAGCAGCCGCCGGTCCATCTCGTCGAGGCCGCGCTCGTCCACGTCGAGCAGGCGCAGCGCCTCGCGGGTGACGCCGAGCGTCACATGCCCGTTGGCCTTGATGAGCGCGAAGTCGCGCACGCGTCGCAGCAGGCGGTTCGCCACTCGGGGCGTGCCGCGCGAGCGGCGCGCGATCTCGAGCGCGGCGTCGTCGTCGAGGGACGTCTCGAGGATCCCGGCCGAGCGGCGCACGATGCGCGCGAGGTCGTCGGCGCCGTAGAAGTCCATGCGCATCGTGACGCCGAAGCGTGCGCGCATGGGCGCCGACAGCAGCCCCGAGCGCGTGGTCGCGCCGACCAGCGTGAACGGATCGAGGTTGATCTTGAGCGAGCGAGCGCTGGGGCCACGATCGAGGAGGATGTCGAGCGTGAAGTCCTCGAGCGCCGAATAGAGGTACTCCTCCACGACCGGGCTCAGGCGGTGGATCTCGTCCACGAACAGGATGCCGCGCGGCCCCAGGTTCGTGAGCAGGCCGGCGAGGTCGCCCGGCCGCTCGATCACCGGTCCCGACGTGTGCGTGATCTCGACGCCCAGCTCGTGTGCGAGGATCGACGCGAGCGTGGTCTTGCCGAGCCCGGGCGGTCCGTGGAACAGCACGTGGTCGAGTGCCTCGCCGCGGCGCTTCGCAGCCTCGAGGAAGATCGCCAGCTGCTGGCGCACCTGCGGCTGGCCGACGAACTCGTCGAGCGCCAGCGGCCGCAGCCGCTTCTCCTCGCGCACGTCCTCCGGGAACGGTGCGGGATCGGCCAGGCGGGCCGGATGTTCGGCGGGGCGCTTGCCGGTGCTGTCGCTCATCGGGGTGTCCTCATGGGCCGCGCCGTCAGCGCTGCGTCACCGCCGCGCGGCCGAGCCGGGCCAGCGCGCGCTTCACCAGTTGTTCCGTCGTCGCCTCGGCGCCCTCGTCGGCCGCCTTGCGCACGGCCTCCTGCGCCTGGACGGTGTTCCAGCCGAGCGTGACGAGCGCCGCGACCGCGTCCTCGAACCGCTCGCCCTTCGGCAGCACGCCGTCGCGCGCACCGCGCGCCGGGGGCGCAGCCGCCGCCATCGGCAGGAAGTCGACCTTGTCGCGCAGCTCGACCACGAGCCGCTCGGCGGTCTTCTTGCCGATGCCCGGCACCGCGACGATCGCCGCGAGGTTCTCGTCGCGGATCGCCCGTCCCAGCGCCGCCGGCTTGAGGCCCGAGAGCGCCGCGAGGGCCAGCTTGGGGCCCACGCCACTCACGCCGATCAGCAGGTCGAAGAGCTTGAGCTCGTCGCTCTCGGCGAACCCGAACAGCATGAGTGCATCCTCGCGCACCACCTGTCGCGTGCGCAGGAACACTTCCTGCCCCTCCGCCGGCAGCGCCGCGAGCGTGTGCGAGGAGACGTGCACGTGGTAGCCCACGCCCGCCGCCTCGACGACGACGCCCCCCTCGTTGCGTTCGAGCAAACGTCCGCGCACCGATGCGATCATCGCACCGCCCTCGCGAGCAGGGCCTCGAGCTTCTTCGCCGCCGAGCCCGTACGTCGCGGGGCCACGAATCGCGAGCGGTTCAGGTGGCAGATCGCGCCGGCGAGCGCGTCGGCCGCGTCGGCGCCCGGCAGTTCCTCGAGCGCGAGCAGCCGGCGCACCATGAACGCGACCTGCTCCTTGGCGGCGCCGCCGTTGCCGGTCACGCCCAGCTTGATCTCACGCGGGCTGTACTCGACCACCTCGAGGTTCCGCTCGACGCCCGCCACGAGCAGCGCGCCGCGCACGTGCCCCAGCACCATCGCCGAGCGCACGTTCTCGCGGAAGAAGGCCTCCTCGACCACGACCGCGTCGGGCGCCACGCGCTCCATGATCGCGCCCACCTCGCGGGCGATGAAGTGCAGCCGCTGCGCCAGCGGCGCGGTCGCGGGCGGCGTCACGCAGCCGTGCTCGACGCAGCGCAGGCGATTGCCGCTCCGTTCGACGACGCCGAAGCCGGTCCGTCGGCTGCCAGGGTCCAATCCCAGGACGCGCATGCGCGAGATGCTGAGGCTAGCGCGCCGGCTTCGCAAGCGGTTCGTCGCGACACGTGAATTTCGCGCACGACCCGCTGGCGCCGCCGGCGCCGGCCTCGAACACGACCTCCATGTCAGGCGTGCGCGGCGCCCGCCTCCCGCTCCGCCTTGGCCGCCGCGATCACCTTGTCGGCGAGTTCGCGTGGCACCTCTTCGTAGTGGGAGAACTTGGCGCCGTGCATGCCGCGGCCCTGCGTGATCGACCGCAGGTGCGTCGCGTACTTGTAGAGCTCCGCGACCGGTGCCTTGGCCTTGATCACCTGGTAGTGGCCGTCGGCCTCGGTGCCGAGGATCTTGCCGCGCCGCGAAGACATGTCGCCCATCACGTCGCCGAGGAACTCCTCGGGCACACGGACGACGATGTCGCTGTACGGCTCGAGCAGCACCGGCGACGCCTTGAGCACGACCTGGTGGAAGCAGGTCTCGGCCGCGATCTTGAACGCCATTTCGGACGAATCGACGTCGTGGTACTTGCCGAAGAACACGGCCACCTTGACGTCGACGACGGGGTAACCGGCGACCGGGCCCTTCTCCATGCCGGAGACGACGCCCTTCTCGACGGCCGGGATGTACTGCCCGGGAATCACGCCGCCCTTCACCTCGTCCGCGAACTCGAACTTGCCACCGCGCGGCAACGGTTCGACGCGCAGGTGCACTTCGCCGAACTGCCCGCGCCCGCCCGACTGCTTCTTGTGGCGGTACTCGTCCTGGGCCTTGGACTTGATCGTCTCGCGGTAGGGCACGTGCGGCTTGGAGAGCAGCACGTCGACGCCGAAGCGCTTCTTGAGGCGCTCGACCAGGATCTCGAGGTGCAGATCGCCCATGCCGAGCACCAGATGCTCGTGAGTGCTCTCCTCGTACTGGCGCTGGAGCGTGGGGTCTTCCTCGTGGAGGCGCGAAATGCCCTGCGCCATCTTCTCCTCGTCGCCCTTGTTCTTCGCGCGAATGCACTCCGCGGCGACGGGCAGCGGGAAGTCCGGCGGCGAGAGCTTCACCGGGCGGGTCTTGTCCGCCAGCGTGTCCCCCGTGTGCGTCTCGCGCAGCTTCACGGCCGCGACGATGTCGCCCGCGACGGCGAGCTTGCAGTCCGAGCGCTCCTTGCCCGTCAGGTGGTAGAGGTTGCCGATCTTCTCGGGCCGGCCGCGCGACGTGTTCACGAGTTCGCGGCCGGGCTCGAACTTGCCCGACCAGATGCGGATCAGCGAGAGCTCGCCGAGGTGCGCCTCGGCCAGCGTCTTGAACACGGTGGCGGCCACCGGCTCTGCCACGTCCGGCTTGCACGTGATCTCGCCCGAGCCCGCCTCGCCCTTCTGCGGGTGCGCGTCCAGCGGCGAGGGCAGCACGTCGACGATCTCGTCGAGCAGCTCCTTGACGCCGAGGTTGTGGTACGCGGAGCAGCAGAACACCGGCGCGAGGTCGCAGGCTTCGACGCGCTCGCAGAGGCCCTTGCGGATCTCCTCGACGGTCAGGTCACCGGTCGAGAGGAACTTCTCCATGAGTTGCTCGTCACCGGTCGCGGCCTCCTCGAGCAGCGTGGCGCGCGCGGCCGCGGCGGCCTCGGCGAGCTCGGCGGGAATCGCGATCGCCTCGCTCTTCTCCTCCATGCCCTTGCCCGTGAACTTCCAGGCCTTGTTCTCGATCAGGTCGATGATGCCGTGGAAGTCCTCGGCCTCGCCGATCGGGAGCTGGACGGGCACCGCGTTCAGGCCGAGCCGGTCGTGACAGCTGCTGACGGCGGCGGCGAAGTTCGCGTGCTCCTTGTCCATCATGTTGACGACCACGAGGATCGGCGACTTCTCCTGCTTGAGCACTTCCCACACGACCTCGGTGCCGACCTCGACGCCCGCGCTGCCGCGCAGCAGCAGCACCGCGGCGTCCGCCACGCGCAGCGCGCTGTAGACGTCGCCGACGAAATCCGGGTAACCGGGCGTGTCGAGGAGGTTCACCTTGTGTCCCTGCCACTCGAACTGCGCGAGACCCAGGTCGATCGTGATCTGGCGCGAAACCTCGTCCGGAGCGTGATCGAGCAACGTCGTGCCGTCGGCGATCCGGCCCAGGCGCGTCGTCGCCTTGGCGTTGAAGAGCATGGCCTCGGCGAGTGACGTCTTGCCGACGCCGTGGTGGGCGACGAGGGCGACGTTCCGGATCTGGGTGGTGGGAAACTCTTTCACACGACACCTCCCGATGAGGGCGGGCATGAGTGCGGAATCAATAACGCTCGCCGGTCCGCGGACCCGCGAGCACGAATGGGCGTAACTGCAAGTGAGTTGGGAAACTAGCACCCGCTCTCAAGCAGGGTCAAGAAGACCCGAAACTATGTGTCGAAAGGTGCATCCGAGGGTGGCACCTCACCGTCCCCCATGCGGTTGGGACGGCACGAGCGTCTTGTTCTTTTGACGGGGAACGCGCCGACGCTTACCTTGCGCGACCCTCCCACGCCGGTTCCCCGCACCGGCTCGCTCACGTGATTCGAAAGGAGCCCGCATCATCATGTCCTTCCCGATGAACCTGCGCACCGCGACCGTTGGGATGATCGTGGTCGCGACGCTGGGCGCCGCGATCGCCACCGCTGCTCCGGCTCCCGCCAAGGGCAACGCCGCCGCCGGCAAGGCGATCTTCAACGTCAAGTGCATCGCCTGCCACAAGGCCGATGGCACGGGCGGCGTGAAGCTCACCGGCAATCCGACCCCGAACTGGAAGTCGCCGAAGACGTGGGCGGATCCCAAGCGCAAGAACATGGACGCCTACATGCGCGACTGCATCACCAACGGCAAGCTGCCCTCGGGCATGGTCGCGTGGGGCAAGACGGGCCAGGTCAAGCCTGCGGACATCGAGAACCTGATCGCCTACATCCACGTGCTCGCGGGTCGCTGACCGCACACGTCCGGACGCACGAAGGGCGCGCCCCGCTCCGCGGGACGCGCCCTTTCGCTTGCCCACCGCACGCTCAGCGGATGTCGATCTCCCACGGCAGGAGCGCGAGCACCTGCCCGGTCGGGAACCGCGACGCCCGCAGCCACGCCGACACGACGGGCGGCAGCGTGCCGAGCTTCGCCTGGTCCTGCTCCTCGTCGAGCACGTCGTCGAGCAGGCGGCGGAAGTAGACGTGCTTCGGGCGCGGGAACAGCCGCGCCGGCACGTCGTCGTCGGCGTGGGCGCGCTGGCGCGCGATCGACACCGCCAGCTCGATGCCCCCGAGCGAATCGACGAGCCCGAAGCGGCGCGCGGCCGTGCCCGACCACACGCGCCCCTGCCCCACCGAATCCACCGCGGCCGTCGCGAGCCCGCGTCCGCTCGCGACGCGGCCGATGAACACCTGGTAGAACGCGTCGAGCTGGGCCTGGAAACGCTCGGCCTCCTCGGGCGAGAAGTCCTTGAAGGACGACATCATCTCGGCGTGCCGGCCGCGCGAGACGGACTCGACGTTCAGGCCGAGCTTCTGGTAGAGCCCGAGGATGTTGAGCTTGCCCCCGAAGACGCCGATCGAGCCCGTGATGGTGCCCGGCTGCGCGACGATCGCGTCGGCACCGCAGGCGATGTAGTAGCCGCCCGAGGCCGCGAGGTTGGACATGCTCACGACGACGGGCTTGGTCCGGCGCACGCGACGCACCTCCTGCCACACGTCGTCGGAGGCGTCGCCCGAGCCCCCCGGGCTGTCGACCCAGAGCACGATCGCCTTCACGTCGTGGTCCTCGGCCGCGTCGCGGAGCTGGTTCACGAGCGTCTCGGAGCCGAGGTCGGCACCCGACCAGCCCGACTCGCGGCTCTTGCCCGGCACGATCGTGCCGGCGGCCGAGATCACGGCGATCTCGTCCCCCGTCTCGAAGTCCTCGATCCCCTCGAGGTACTGCGCCATCGTCCGCGTGCCCAGCGCTTCGTGCCCCCGCCCGCGCACGGCCAGCGAATCCAGGTCGCGCTCGTCGAGCAGCGTGTCCACGAGGCCCGCGCGCACGGCCTCCGCGGCCGTATAGGGCCCCTCGTCGATGCGGGCCCGCACCTCGTCCGCCGTCAGGTGGCGCGCGGCGGCCAGCGAATCCACCAGCAGGCCGTACTCGTCGTCGAGCAGCGCCTCCATCGCCTGGCGCGCGGCCGGTGAGAGATCGGTGCGCGTGTACTGCTCGACCGCCGACTTGAACTGGCCGACGTGCGCGAAGTTCGGGCGGATCCCGAGCTTGTCGTAGGTGCCCTTCAGGAACATCGCCGACGCCGTGAGGCCGTCGAGGAAGAGGTTCGTGGTCGGCGGCATGGCCACGTGATCCGCGCCCGCGACCAGCAGGTACGACTGGTCCGAACCTCCCTGCAGGCTCACGTAGACGGGCTTGCCCGCGCGGCGGAACTCCGCGATCGCGTCGCGCACCTCGGCGAGGCGCGCCCAGCCCCACTGCACGTCGCCCACGTGCAGCACGAGCGCACGAATGCCGTCGTCGTCGGCCGCGCGGTGCAGGGCGTCGCGCACTTCCCAGAGGCTCGGGTAGATCCGCCGGAACGCCGCGAACGAGAACGCCGACGTGCGCGGGGGCGCGTCGTCGAGATCGCCCGGCACATCCCAGACGAGCACGTTGTTGCGGGCCGTCGCGTGCGAGCCGCGATGCGCGCGCATCACGAGCGAGAGCCCCGTGGCGCCGAGCACCACGAGAACGAGGACGATCAGGAACACGCGAACGCGAGGCGACATGCGAACCCTCCGTGGCCGAAGCCGGAATCAGAACAGTCTACGGAGGTCGAACGAGAAGTAAAGGCTGCGCGCGTCCTGTGCGGCATCGCGGTGCTTCTCGAGCCGCGCGGCCAGCATCACGCGGGCCTTGAGCCGGCCCGGCAGCGCCTGGTCCCCCATCGCCTGCAGGTCCAGGAAGGCGTACGAGGAATGCAGCGCCACGTCCTCGCCCGTGCCGCCGGATTCGGACAGCGCATACCCGCGCCAGCCGGCCGAGGGCTCGAGCGACCACCAGTGCGACGCCGAGAGCAGCTCGAGCGCGATCGCCCCGCCGTACTCGTGGTAGCGCTCCGCGGCATTCCAGGGCGCGCCCAGCCATTCGGCCCGCGGCCCGATGCCCGCCGAGAAGCCGAGGCCGACCTCGCGCCGCAGGGTCAGGTGCGCGCGCTCGACGTGGTAGTCGAAATCGAGCACGGAGTCCGGGGCGTCGTAGCGCACCAGCTCGGCCTCGACGCCCCCGCGGATCGACCACGCGTCCCCGAGGCGGACCACGCCCCGCGCGGCCGCGCGGCCTTCGAGGAAGCGGTCGCGGGAGCTCCCGACCACGTGCTGGGTGACGCGCCGGTCGAGCTCGGCGTCGAGCTCAGCGGCGTGCCCGCCCGAGAAATCCTGGTGCAGGCCGAGGGCGGCCTGGTGCTCGAAGTGATCCCGCGGCTGCGAATCAGGGAACGCGCGCGCGACCAGGTCGTAGCGCAGGTCGAGGTCCGGGCCGAACAGTCCCATGTGGCTCCAGCCCGCGCCCACCGAGCTGGCGCGATGCGCGAGCAGGAAGGGGTCGCTCGAGCCGGGCGTCGAGAGCCACTCGCCGGAGCCCCGCAGGTCGAGCGCATCCGCCCCCGTGACGGACGTGCGGCGCGCGCGGGCGCGCGTCGCGAACAGTTCCTGCCGGCGCGTGATCCCGAAGCTCAGGTCGCGCGAGTGCTCGACGCGGGGCTCGAGCACGAATCGCCAGCCGCCGTCGGTGCGCGCCGAGAGCGTGGCGGCCGAGGCGAGGCGCGTCACCTTGTCGCCGAGCGTCACCTCGGGGCGCAGCGAGAAGTCGAAGGGCCCGTGCCGCCCGCCGATCTCGGCGGCGGCGACGCCGGCGATGCGCGACTCCGGCGTGTCGTGCAGGCGGCGGCCGAGGAACGTCGTGTCGGTGTACGTGTCCTCGTAGTAGAACTCGTTCGAGGTGTCGACCGAGCCGCCGATTTCCGCGTGGACCGCGAGGCTGTCGGCGGCCCGCACCGGCGACGGTGCGGCCAGCAGGCACGCGAAGAGCCCCACGATCGCGAACGCCTGCGTGGCGGCGCGGAAGGGGGCGACACGGAGCGCGGCGGTGCCGCCTCCACCGTCGTGCAGCGGCTCGCGGCTCAAGCGGTCGGCCCGAAACTCCCTTCAGCGCCCGGTGTCGGCGCGGCCCGCGCGCAGCGGGCGCGCGGCACGCTGGGCGAGTGTCCGGGCGCCCAGCGTGATGCGGAGCGCCGATTCGTACCGCTCGAGCCGGGCCTCCGAGTGCGCCTGCGCCTGGAGGGTCTGCGCCCGCGCGAGGAGGTCGCGCGAGGTCTGCGATCCGTCGGCGCCCACCCGTTCGGCGCAGCGGCTGATGACGTCGTCGGTCCGCGCGAGAGCGCGCGCGGCGGCGTCGGCCAGCGATTCGTCCACGTTGCAGAGCCGCATGGCCCGCAGGACCTTCTCGCGCGCACTGGTCGTCAGCTGCAGCGCGGCGAGGTAGCGGGACTCGGCCATCGCGCCCTGGGCGCGCTCCTGCATCGCCATCGCGACCTTGAGCAGCGCGCGGGCGCGCGGCTCGTCGCAGCCGTCGAGACGCTCGCGCGCGCGGTCGAGTACGTCCTGCGTGCGCTCGACCTGCGACTGCACGCGGTCGGGATCCGGGAGGTTGCGCACGATCGCGATCGCACGATCGGCGTGCTCGCGCGCCTGCATCGTGGCGCCGCTCGCGAGCAGCAGCTGGTTCGCCGCATAGGCACTGCGGGCGCGCGACTGGAGGTCGTGCGCGGCCGTCAGCTCGGCCTGCGCGGTGGTGTTCGGGTTCTCGCCGACCAGCGTCTCGGCGAGCGCGATGCGGCGATCGGTCTGCTCGAGCGCGTCCTGGACCTTCGCCCCGCCCGAGGGGCCATCGGCCCGCGCGACACCGGGAACGAAAACCGCCAGCACCAGCGCGACGATCCAACCGAACCTGAGCAGCGACCGCATCCCGGAACACCTCCCTTCGATCGGGTGGAGTGACCGGTCGGGTCACCCGCCACTCGCACGGTAGTGCACGGCGCATGCCCGGGGCAAAGTGGCCGGGCCATGCGGCTCTCCACGTTGCGGCGCAAGGAGTTCCCCGGTCAACGCCCGGGGCGCGGCAGGCGCCGGTCGGCCCGAACTGGCCGCGGCGGTACGGTTCGGGTGAGCAAGTGTACCGGCAGGGCGAACGCGCGCCGGCCCGGAAACGGGCCCCGCCAGGGCGAGGCTCCGGTAGAACCCGCCGGAAAACGAAAAGGCCCCGCCGTTGCCGGCGGGGCCTCACGTTATTAAGGGGCGGCGACCTACTCTCCCACCCGGTCTCCCGGGCAGTACCATCGGCGCTGGAGGGCTTAACTACTCTGTTCGGAATGGGAAGAGGTGTTTCCCCTCCGCCATAGCCACCCCAAACTGGGCGACAATCGACACGAGACGCGGGTACATACAGTTGAAGCGCCTAAGAAATACCGGCCAAGCCTCTCGGCTGATTAGTACGGGTCGGCTGAAGCCCTTACGGACCTTACACCTCCCGCCTATCGACGTTGTAATCTCCAACGAGCCTTCTGGTGGCATGAGCCACGGGATCCCTCATCTTAGGGTGTGTTTCGCGCTTAGAGGCTTTCAGCGCTTATCACATCCGAACATAGCTACCCGGCAGTACCCCTGGCGGAATAGCCGGCACACTAGAGGTTCGTTCGCTCCGGTCCTCTCGTACTAGGAGCAACTCCCCGCAAGGATCCTACGCCCACGATGGATAGGGACCGAACTGTCTCACGACGTTCTGAACCCAGCTCACGTACCGCTTTAATGGGCGAACAGCCCAACCCTTGGGACCTTCTCCAGCCCCAGGATGCGATGAGCCGACATCGAGGTGCCAAACCCACCCGTCGATGTGAACTCTCGGGGTAGATCAGCCTGTTATCCCCGGCGTACCTTTTATCCGTTAAGCGATGGCCTTTCCATGCAGAACCACCGGATCACTAAGCCCTGCTTTCGCATCTGCTCGACTTGTTAGTCTCGCAGTTAAGCTCCCTTGTGCCTTTGCACTCCACGCGCGATTACCAACCGCGCTGAGGGAACCTTTGGGCGCCTCCGTTACATTTTAGGAGGCAACCGCCCCAGTTAAACTGCCCGCCTGACACTGTCCCATGGCCGGCTAACGGCTCAGGGTTAGAATCCCGAAATTTCAAGGGTGGTATTTCAAGGTTGGCTCCACGAGAGCTAGCGCTCCCGCTTCAAAGCCTCCCACCTATCCTACACATGAAAGTTCAGAACCCAATATCAGGTTACAGTAAAGGTGCACGGGGTCTTTCTGTCCAGTCGCGGGTAAGCGGCATCTTCACCGCTGCTACAGTTTCGCCGAGCTCTTGCAGGAGACAGCAGTCAAGTCGTTACACCATTCGTGCAGGTCGGAACTTACCCGACAAGGAATTTCGCTACCTTAGGACCGTTATAGTTACGGCCGCCGTTTACCGGGGCTTCAGTTCAGAGCTTTGGCTTGCGCCTGACCCCTCTCTTTAACCTTCCGGCACCGGGCAGGTGTCACTCCCTATACGTCGCCTCATCGGCTTAGCAGAGAGATGTGTTTTTGGTAAACAGTCGCTTGACTCCATTCACTGCGGCCCAACGCGTTTACGGGAGCAAGTCCCTTCACGCACCGGGCACCCCTTATTCCGAAGTTACGGGGCTATTTTGCCTAGTTCCTTCTGCAAGACTCACTCGAGCACCTTAGGATTTTCACCCCACCTACCTGTGTCGGTTTACGGTACGGGCACCAGGAGTTGTATCGACGAGGCTTTTCTTGGCAGCATGATTAGGACCAGTTGGCGGAGCTAGGCTCCGTTCCCCTGTCAGCTCTCGGTTTGGATCCCGTTTTCACCGGGACCACGTCCCTACAGCCTTCGACCGGCATCCGTCAGCCGGCTGGCCTTTCACTTCTGCGTCACCCCTTCGCTTAACCTTCCCCTGGTGGTTCAGGAATATTGACCTGATTTCCATCGGCTACGCCTTTCGGCCTCACCTAAGGGCCCGACTAACCCTGAGCGGATTAACCTTCCTCAGGAAACCTTGGGTTTTCGGTGGACGGGTTTCTCGCCCGTCTTCTCGCTACTCGTTCCGGCATAATCACTTCTGCGTCGTCGACCCAATCTTGTCGATTGAGCTTCGTCCTACAGCAGAACGCTCCCCTACCAGACGTCTTTCGACGAATCCAAAGCTTCGGTGGTGGACTTTAGTCCCGGACATTATCGGCGCAGGATCCCTTGACCAGTGAGCTGTTACGCACTCTTTAAATGATGGCTGCTTCTAAGCCAACATCCTGGCTGTCTAAGCGACCCCACATCCTTATACACTTAGTCCACACTCTGGGACCTTAGCTGTTGGTCTGGGTTCTTTCCCTTTCGTCTACGAAGCTTATCCCTCGTAGGCTGACTCCCGCGGTACATGTCGATGGCATTCGGAGTTTGAAAGGGTTTGGTATCCTGGTGGGGACCCTAGCCCTATCAGTGCTCTACCTCCATGACACAATTTCGCGAGGCTATGGCTAAACATATTTCGGGGAGAACCAGCTATCACGTGGTTTGATTGGCCTTTCACCCCTACCCACGGCTCATCCGATGACTTTTCAACGTTAACCGGTTCGGACCTCCACGGACTTTGACATCCGCTTCATCCTGACCATGGGTAGATCACACACGCTTCGGGTCTACCGCCTGCAACTCGTCGCCCATTTCGGACTCGCTTTCGCTACGGATCCGCGTCTTAGACGCTTAACCTCGCTGCAGACGAGTAACTCGCCGGATCATTATGCAAAAGGCACGCCGTCACCCGCTTGCGGAGCAAGCTCCGCATTAAGGCTCCGACCGCTTGTAGGTGCATGGTTTCAGGTTCTATTTCACTCTCCACCTGGAGTCCTTTTCACCTTTCCCTCACGGTACTTGTTCGCTATCGGTCACGAGAGAGTATTTAGCCTTACGAGATGGTCCTCGCAGATTCCCACCGGATTTCACGTGTCCTGTGGTACTTGGGAGTCTATTCAGAGAGTCAACGCGCTTTCGCCTACAGGGCTTTCACCTTCTATGGCCTGACTTCCCAGACAGTTCGACTAGCGTGTTGATTTGTAACTCTCCGGCTCTACGCCGAATAGATCCCGCAACACCTCCGCACGCAAGCGTGCTCGGGTTTAGGCTCTTCCCCTTTCGCTCGCCGCTACTCAGGGAATCGAATTTTCTTTCTCTTCCTAGGGGTACTGAGATGTCTCACTTCCCCCCGTTGGCTTCGCTCCGCCTATTTTATTCAGCGGGCGATGACGGGACTTCATCCCGCCGGGTTTCCCCATTCGGACATCCCCGGGTCGAAGACTGTTTGCGTCTCACCGAGGCTTATCGCAGCTTACCACGTCCTTCATCGCCTTCTCGTGCCAAGGCATCCACCGTGCACCCTTAGTAGCTTGACCGGATTTTCTAAGGTGCTTCAACTGTGTATACCCAGCGTCTCGTATTCGATTGTCAAAGATCGATTCCACTCGGTGAGGAGTGGGCGACGCGCTCGCAAAGCGATCGGCATCGCGAATATCGATATATGGAACCAGGAAGGATCCCGGTCCTCTCTCGATTTCTGGTGGAGATAGCGGGGCTCGAACCCGCAGCCTCCGGCTTGCAAAGCCGGCGCTCTCCCAGTTGAGCTATATCCCCAACACGTTCGAAGAGCTGGCCGCGGGCGAAAGAGATGGTGGGCCTGAGTGGACTCGAACCACCCACCTCACGCTTATCAGGCGTGCGCTCTAACCAACTGAGCTACAGGCCCACCGCAGCGTCGTGGAGGAGTTCGCGCCAGGAATGCTGATGGAGCACTCCCTCCCTCGCCCAGAAGTCACCGCCTGGGTGACTCCTTGCCTTGAACCGCCGCGCGACGACGGGCGTCGTCGTGGCCCGCGGAGGCAGGCGCCAGAATGAGAGAAGAATAGCGCGCGCGCTTTGAAGACCCGGAAGTTCGACCTAAGAGGTCTGTCATCGCGACACCCGAAGGTGTCCGACAACATGTCTCCCTAGAAAGGAGGTGATCCAGCCGCACCTTCCGGTACGGCTACCTTGTTACGACTTAGCCCCAATCACTGGTCTTACCTTAGGCGCCTGCCTCCTTGCGGTTGGCACAGCGACTTCGGGTACTACCAACTTTCGTGGCTTGACGGGCGGTGTGTACAAGGCCCGGGAACGTATTCACCGCTGCCTGCTGATCAGCGATTACTAGCGATTCCGACTTCATGCAGTCGAGTTGCAGACTGCAATCCGAACTGAGACCGGTTTTTTGGGATTGCCTCCACCTCGCGGTATCGGAACCCTCTGTACCGACCATTGTAGCACGTGTGTAGCCCCAGACGTAAGGGCCATGAGGACTTGACGTCATCCCCACCTTCCTCCGGTTTATCACCGGCAGTCTCCCTAGAGAGCTCGGCATTACCCGTTAGCAACTAGGGACAAGGGTTGCGCTCGTTGCGGGACTTAACCCAACATCTCACGACACGAGCTGACGACAGCCATGCAGCACCTGTGCACCAGCCCCGAAGGGAACGTGTGTTTCCACACGCGTCTAATGCATGTCAAGTCTGGGTAAGGTTCTTCGCGTTGCGTCGAATTAAACCACATGCTCCACCGCTTGTGCGGGCCCCCGTCAATTCCTTTGAGTTTCAACCTTGCGGCCGTACTCCCCAGGCGGATCACTTAATGCGTTAGCTGCGGCACTGGAGGGGTCGATGCCTCCAACACCTAGTGATCACCGTTTACGGCTAGGACTACCGGGGTATCTAATCCCGTTTGCTCCCCTAGCTTTCGAGCTTCAGCGTCAGTATTGGGCCAGATGAGCGCCTTCGCCACCGGTGTTCCTCCTGATATCTACGCATTTCACCGCTACACCAGGAATTCCCTCATCCTCTCCCATACTCAAGCCAGACAGTATGGGACGCAGCTCCCCGGGTGAGCCGGGGCATTTCACGTCCCACTTACCTGACCGCCTAGACTCCCTTTACGCCCAGTGATTCCGAACAACGCTTGCTCCCCCCGTGTTACCGCGGCTGCTGGCACGGAGTTAGCCGGAGCTTATTCGTCCGGTACCGTCAAACGACCAGATTATTCACCTGATCGCATTTCTTCCCGAACAAAAGAGGTTTACAACCCAAGGGCCTTCATCCCTCACGCGGCGTCGCTCGGTCAGGGTTTCCCCCATTGCCGAAGCCTCTCGACTGCTGCCTCCCGTAGGAGTCTGGGCCGTATCTCAGTCCCAGTGTGGCTGACCATCCTCTCAGACCAGCTACCCATCGTCGCCTTGGTGGTCTTTTACACCGCCAACTAGCTAATGGGACGCGAGGCCATCTTCGACCGATAGCTTATAAATAGAGGCCATCTTTGACCTCAGGGCCATGCAGCCCCGTGGTCTCATGCGGTATTAGCACCCCGTTGGGAGTGTTATCCCCCTGTCAAAGGCAGGTTCCTCACGCGTTACTCACCCGTTCGCCACTCTACTCAAGGGATTGCTCCCTCTTTCGCGTACGACTTGCATGCCTAATCCACGCCGCCAGCGTTCGTTCTGAGCCAGGATCAAACTCTCCATGGTAAATAATGGAGATCACGTGCGGAGAGCAGAGCTCCACGCACATGGATCATTGCAAGGTAAACACATCCACGATCCAAAGCGGATCGAGGACGCGGACTTGCCGGGCCTTCAAAGTCACGCGCGCTATTCAATTTTCAAAGATCGGAGACACGTCGAACGCTTCTCGCGTGGCGAGAAGCGGACGGGGAACTTAGCCTTTGTCGTAGGAAGAAGTCAACCGACTTTTTTCTAGAGGGCTTGTTCCTGCAGCGACGGCAATATAGGTGCGATTCTCCCCGGCGTCAAGTGCCCGCAGGTACTTTTTATCTCGAGCGTTGTAAAACAACGAGTTACGGGCGAATTCGGGCCTTTTCCCGGGCCCCTCTCCCGCTCCCCTTCCGGGGCCTCCCAAGCCCCTCGGCCCGCCCACTGGACGCCGCAGGGCCGCTGCGCTATCAACGCTTCCCTGGGCGCGATCGGCGCGCCCTGTCGCGGTCGCACGCCCCCTCCCGGGGCGAAATCGGAGCCAGAACCCAATGAATCCGGGCTTTTTCGAGGATCTCTCGCAGCGCGGCCTGGTGCACCAGTCCACGTCACCCGAACTGGTCGACCTGCTGCAGCGCGAATCCGTCACCGCCTACATCGGCTTCGATCCCACCGCGGACAGCCTGCACGTGGGCAGCCTGCTGCAGGTGCTCGCACTCGTGCGCCTGCAGCGCGCGGGCCACACGCCCATCGCGGTCGTCGGCGGTGGCACCGGCATGATCGGCGATCCGAGCGGCAAGAGCGCCGAGCGCACGATGCTCACGCGCGAACAGATCGACGCGAACGTCGCGGGCATCCGCGCGCAGCTCGAGCGCTACCTCGACTTCTCGGGCGCGCACGCCGCGCGACTCGTCGACAACTCGGAGTGGCTCGGCAAGCTCCAGCTGATCGAGTTCCTGCGCGACATCGGCAAGCACTTCTCCGTGAACGCGATGATCCAGCGCGATTCGGTGCAGCTGCGCCTGTCGGGCCGCGACCAGGGCATTTCGTACACCGAGTTCTCGTACGCGCTGCTGCAGGCCTACGACTTCCTCGCGCTCTACGACCGCTTCGGCTGCCGGCTGCAGGTCGGCGGCAGCGACCAGTGGGGCAACATCACCGACGGCTGCGAGCTCATCCGCCGCCTGCGCCAGGGCAGCGCCTACGGGCTCACGCAGCCGCTCGTCACCAAATCCGACGGCAGCAAGTTCGGCAAGAGCGAGTCGGGCAACGTGTGGATCGACGCGCGGCGCACGAGCCCGTTCGCGTTCTACCAGTTCTGGCTCAACACCGACGACGGCGACGTGCTGCGCTACCTGAACTACTTCACCTTCATGTCGCGCGCCGAACTCGACGCGCTGGGCGCCGCGCACGCCGCGCATCCCGAGCGCCGCGAGGCGCATCGCGCGCTCGCCGCGACCGTGACCGACATGGTGCACGGCGCGGACGCGCTCGAGAGCGCGAAGCGCACGACGAGCGTGCTCTTCGACGGCGGCGACCTGCGCACGCTCTCGCTCGCCGAGCTCGAGGAAGGCCTGCGCGAGGCGCCGCGCGCGACGATCGCGCGCAGCGCGCTCGAAGGCGACGGCGCTCTCGACCTGCCGAGCGCGCTGGTGCAGTGCGGACTCGCGCCCTCCAAGGGGCAGGCGCGCACGTCGATCCAGCAGGGCGCCGTGTCCGTGAACCACGAGGTGGTGCGCGAGGACGCGCGCCGGCTCGGCACCGCGGACCTGCTCGCGGGCCGCTTCATCGTCCTGCGCCGCGGCAAGAAGACATACAGCCTGCTCGACGTCGCGTCCTGACCGCCGCGGGCCGGCGCTTGCCCCCCGCGGGGGCGGCGCCTACGCTCACGGGAGCTTCGTCACGAAAGGAGTCGTGCCTCCCTCCATGGCTCATCCCGCCGTTCGCGCCGCGAGGCGCTTCCCGTGGAAGTTCTTCTTCACGGTCGTGCTCGTCGCGGTGTTCGGATCCGCCGGTGCCGTCTTCGGCCTGGTGCAGTGGCTGCGCCGCGACCTGCCCACGCCCGAGCAGGTCGCCACGATCCAGGCCCCCGTCAAGACCACGGTCTACGACGTGCGCGGCCGCGTGCTCCACGAGTTCTACCGCGAGAACCGCTCCCCGGTCGCGCTGCACGACATCCCGCGCAACCTGGTCAACGCCACGCTGTCGACCGAGGACCGCAGCTTCTACACGCACTGGGGCGTCGACATGTGGGGCGTCGCGCGCGCCGCGGTGACCGACGTGATGCACATGCGCCGCACGCAGGGCGGCAGCACCATCACGCAGCAGCTCGCGCGCAACCTGTTCCTCACCCAGGAGCGCACGTTCACGCGCAAGCTCAAGGAAGTCGCGCTCGCGATCGAGCTCGAGCGCAACTACTCCAAGGACCAGATCCTGGAGATGTACTTCAACCAGATCTACTTCGGTGAGGGCGCGTACGGCGTCGAGGCCGCGGCGAAGACGTATTACGCCAAACCGCTCCGCGAGCTGACCCTGCCCGAGTGCGCGCTGCTCGCGGGCATTCCCGCGAACCCGAGCCTCTACTCCCCGCGCCGGGCGCCGAAGGCCGCGCTCCTGCGCCGCTCCAAGGTGCTGCGCAACATGCTCGCGACCGGCGCGATCACGCAGGTGCAGCTCGACAACGCCGAGCACGCGCCGCTCGGCGTCACGCCGGTGCGCTACAACAACGAACGCGCGCCGTACCTGGTCGAGATGGTGCGGCTGCACCTCGACGAGAAGTACGGCTCGAACGCCGTCTACGAGGGCGGGCTCAAGGTCTGGACGACGATCGACATGGACCTGCAGCAGCTCGCCGAGCGCTCGCTCGAGCGCCAGCTGGAAGCCCTCGAAGCGCAGCTCAAGCTCAAGTCGACGCTCGCGAACTTCGTGATGCCGGCCGCGAACACCCCGCGCGCGGGCAAGACGCCTTACCTGCAGGGCGCGGTGGTCGCGATCGATCCGCGCAACGGCTACGTGCGCGCGCTCGTGGGCGGCCGCGACTGGAACCAGAGCAACTTCAACCGCGCGCTGCAGGCGCGCCGGCAGCCCGGGTCGTCGTTCAAGCCGTTCGTCTACACCGCCGCGATGGACAACGGCTTCAAGCCCACCGACATCATCGTGGACGAGCCGGTCACGTTCCCGGGCGGCAACGGCAAACCCTACGCGCCCCAGAACTACGATCACACGTATCGCGGCCCCGTCACCCTGCGCTACGCGCTGCAGCAGTCGATCAACATTCCCGCGATCAAGCTGCTGCGCAAGGTCGGCGTCTCGCTGGTGGCGTCGTACGCGCGCAAGATGGGCATCAAGACGCCGATCGGCCAGAACCTCTCGCTCGCGCTCGGCAGCAGCGAGGTCACGCTCCTGGACATCACGTCGGCGTATGCCGTGCTGGCGAACCACGGCCTGCGCAACGAGCCCGTGGTGGTGCTCAAGGTCGAGGACCGCGCGGGCAACGTGCTCGAGCGCTACGCCCCCAAGCCCCTCGAGGTGCTCTCCGAGGGCACGGCGGCCACCATGACCAGCATGCTGCAGTCCGTCATGGACCACGGCACCGGCTACCCGGCGCGCGCACGCGGCTTCACCGCCCCCGCGGCGGGCAAGACCGGCACGATGGACGACTACATGGACGCGTGGTTCGTGGGCTACGTCCCGAGCCTCGTGTGCGGCGTCTGGGTCGGCTACGACGAGAAGAAGACGATCGGGCCGGGGATGACCGGCGCCGCCGCCGCACTGCCCGCGTGGACCGACATCATGATCGGCTGGACGCGCGGCCGGCCGCCCGAGGACTTCCCCGTCCCCGAGGGCACGTCGAGCCGCATCGTGTGCGCCGAGTCCGGCATGCTCGCCACCGACGCATGCCCGAACGTGACGACCGAGTTGTTCGCGGAAGGCTCGGAGCCGACCGAGTACTGCACGACGCACCCCGGCAAGCCGCTGCAGTCCGACATCCCGCCGTCGTCGTCCGGCGCGCCCGCGAATCCCAACGCGCCGAAGGCCGCGCCGTCGGACATCCGCCAGATCGACCAGGCCGACCGCAACCGCAAGCCGGACGAGCTGCATATCCGGTAGGGCCGAACGCACCACGGCCCCGCGCGCCTTCGCGCACGGGGCCGTTGCGTTTCCGCGAGAGCGAATCGCGCTACCCGATCCGCTCCAGCACCACCTCGCCGCGCGGCTCGGCCGTGTCGGCGATCGTGAAGCACTCCGCCGCGCGCTCGACGGCGCCCGCGTCGGGCCCCGACAGGTGCAGCTCGGCGATCGGCTCGCCCGCCTTCACGCGGTCTCCCGGCTGGCGCAGGATCACCAGGCCGACGCGCGGATCGATCGCGTCCTCCTTGGCGCGCCGGCCGCCGCCGATCGCCACGCCGAGCTCGCCCAGCGCGAACGAATCGCACGCCGCCATGACGCCGTCGCGCGGCGCCGGGACCATCGTGATCACGGGCGCCGGGTGCAGGCGCGCCGCGTTCTCGACGCTCTTCGGGTCGCCGCCCTGCGCGCGCACCATCTCGAGGAACTTCTCCCACGCCGCGCCCGAATCGAGCGCCTTCTCGGCGCGCTTCCGCGCCGCCGCGTCGTCCGGATCCGTGCCCGCGAGCCGCAGCATCACGGCCGCGAGGTCCAGCGTGAGCGCCCGCGTGTCCGCGGGGCCCTTGCCGTGCAGCGTCTCGCAGGCCTCGCGCACTTCGAGCGCGTTGCCGACGGCGCCACCCAGCGGCCAGTTCATGTCGGTGATGAGCGCCGCCGCCTTCGCGCCGAGCGCCTGCGACGTCGCGACCAGGCGCTTGGCCAGGCTGCGCGCCGTCTCGCGCGTCTTCATGAACGCGCCGCTGCCGCACTTCACGTCGTAGGCGATCGAGCCCGCGCCCTCGGCGATCTTCTTGCTCACGATGCTCGAGACGATGAACGGCTCGAACTCCACCGTCGACGTCACGTCGCGCAGCGCGTAGAAGAGGCCGTCGGCGGGCGCGAGGTCGGGTCCCTGGCCCACCATCACGACGCCGATCGCGTCCAGCTGCTTGCGCATCACGTCGGGCGAGAGCGTCGTCTGGAAGCCCGGGATCGACTCCAGCTTGTCGAGCGTGCCGCCGGTGTGGCCGAGCCCGCGGCCCGACACCATCGGCACCAGCACGCCGCACGCGGCGACCAGCGGCGCCAGCATGAGCGAGATCTTGTCGCCCACGCCGCCCGTGGAGTGCTTGTCGGCGGACGGCCGTCCGAGCGCGCTCCAGTCGAACACGCGGCCCGAGTGCAGCAGGCCGTGCGTCAGCGCGTCGGTCTCGGGGCCGTCGAGGCCGTTCAGGAACGCGGCCATCAGCCAGGCGCTCACCTGGTAGTCCGGAATCTCCTTGCGCAGGTACGCGGCCACGAACTCGCGCACCGCAGCCGGGTCGTGCGTGTGGCGGTCCCGCTTGGTACGGATGAAATCACGCGCGTCGATCGCCATCAGTAGCCCTTCCCCTTCGACGCGTCCGCCTCGCCGCGCACGATCTTCACGCCCGCCGACGCGCCCAAGCGCGTGGCGCCCGCCGCCACCATCTTCTCGGCGTCGTCGCGCGTGCGCACGCCGCCCGAGGCCTTGACGCCCATCTCGGGGCCCACGGTCTCGCGCATCAGCTGCACGTCCTCGACCGTCGCACCGCCGCCGGCGAAGCCGGTCGACGTCTTCACGTAGTCGGCGCCCGCCGCCTTGGACAGCGTGCAGCCCATCACCTTCTCGTCGCGCGTGAGCAGCGTGGTCTCGAGGATCACCTTCACCACGATGTCGCGGCCCGACGCGCGCGCCGCCGCGACGACGCCGTGGATGTCCTGCTCCACGAGCGCGTAGTCGCGCGACTTGAGCGCGCCGATGTTGATCACCATGTCCACTTCCTCGGCGCCCTGCTCGATCGCGCGCTTGGTCTCGTACGCCTTGATGTCCGGCAGGTGCGCGCCCAGCGGGAAGCCGATCACGGTGCAGACCTTGACGCCGGTGTTGCGCAGCATCTCGCGACAGAGCGCGACCCAGTTCGGGTTCACGCACACCGACGCGAAGCAGAACTGCGCCGCCTCGCGGCAGAGCTGCTCGACTTCTTCCTTCGCCGCGTCGGGCTTCAGGAGCGTGTGGTCGATCAGCGACGCCAGACCGTCGGAGGCCGGGCAGTAGCCGATCGTGGTCACGACGCGCGAGGCGCCGGCGTCGGCCAGCACGCGCGTTTCTTCCGGGCCCCGGGCACCCGTCACGCCCCAATTGCGGCAGCGCTCGCACGACGTCGGGTCGTGCACGACCGAACCCGGCGGCAGCGTGGCCGCGTGGGTGTGCGCCGTCACCTGCAGCGTCGAGGTCGCGCCCTGGCCGCCCAGCGCAGCCAGCACCTGCCTCGTGATCAGTTCGACCAGCTGCTCGCGTTCGCGGCTCATCGCGCACCTCGCTTCGCGCGCGCCTTCGCCTTCGCGGGCTTGCGCGTCGCGGCCTTCTTCGGCTCGAGCTCCTCGCTCAGGTGGAAGCCCTCGGCGAGAAGCGCGTCGATCCGGCGGCGGATCACGCCGCCCTTGCCGTCGCGGAAGTACACCCACATCGTGCGCGAGAACTCGTAGAGCACCTGGCGGCACGCGCCGCACGGGGCCGCGCGGTGGCCGTCGCCCGCCGTGATCGCCACGGCGAGGAACTCGCGCTCGCCCTCGCTCACCGCCTTGAACACCGCGGTGCGCTCGGCGCAGCACGCGAGCCCGAACGACGAGTTCTCCACGTTGCAGCCGGTCACGACACGACCGGAGCCCGTGAGCAGCGCGGCGCCCACCGCGAACTTCGAATAGGGCGAATACGACTCGCGCCGCGCCTTCTCGGCTGCGGCCATCAGTGCCTTGAGGGTCACGCTCGCAACTCCTTGAGGAAGCTGGTGCCGAAACGCGGCGCCGGAACGCCGAACACCTCGGCCACCGTGGCACCCAGGTCCGCGAACGTACTCCGCGTCCCCAGGTCCGCCCCGCGCCGCACGCGCGGCCCTGCGACCAGCAGGGGCGTGTACTCGCGGGCGTGATCGGTGCTGGGCGTCGTCGGATCGTTGCCGTGGTCCGCCGTCACCCACACCATCTCGTCGTCCCGCAGCAGCGGCAGCAGCTGCCCGAGACGCTCGTCGAACTGTACCAGTGCGCGGGCGAATCCGGCCGGGTCGTTCCGGTGCCCGTATTGCGTGTCGAAATCCACGAGGTTGGCGAACACCAGCCCCTCGCCCGGCTTCTTCGCGAGGTCGAGCAGGACGTCCTCGCCCTCGGCATTACTCTTGGTGTGGATCCCGTCCGAAACGCCCCTGCCCGCGAACAGGTCGTCCACCTTGCCCACCGTGATCACCCGGTGGCCGCGCTCGACCATCCGGTCCATGACCGTCGGCTCGAGCGGCTCGAGCGAGAAGTCGCGCCGGTTCGTCGTGCGCGTGTAGCTGCCCGGAGCCCCCACGAACGGCCGCGCGATCACGCGGCCGACCGCGTGCTCGCCCGTGAGCATCTCGCGCGCCGTGCGGCACGCGGCGTAGAGCTCGTCGAGCGGCACGGTCGTCTCGTGCGCCGCGACCTGGAACACCGAGTCCGCCGACGTGTAGACGATGTACTTGCCGCTCTGCTGGTGCTGCTCGCCCAGCCGCGTGATGATCTCGGTGCCCGACGCGGTGCAGTTGCCCAGCCAGCCGCGGCCCACCTTCTCGCACCAGCGCTCGAGCAGTTCGAGCGGGAAGCCCTGCGGATAGGTCGGGAACGCCTGCGGCAGCACGATGCCCATCATCTCCCAGTGCCCCGTCGTGCTGTCCTTGCCCGCCGAGCGTTCGGCGAGCCGAGCGCGCGCGCCCAGCGGATCGGCGATCGCACGCACGCCCGGCAGCGCGACCAGCCGGCCGAGCCCGAGCGACTCCATGACCGGCAGCGACAGCCCGCCCGCGTGCTCGGCGACGTGCAGCAGCGTGTGGCTGCCGGCGTCGCCGTACGCATCTGCGTCCGGCAGTTCGCCGATGCCCACGCCGTCGAGGACGATCAGGAAGATGCGCATGCTGCTCCCCCGTCTATCGTGACGCCGGCGCCTCGCGCCGGCGGATGTAGGCGTCCGCGGCGGCGGTCCACTCGGGCCGCTCGCCGACCAGTGTCGTCATGCGGACCGCGCCCCCGCCCTGGCGGTAGAGCCGCGGCACCCGCTTGCCGATCGTGCACATCACTTCGTAGGGCAGCGTCTCGCTCCAGGCCGCGAACTCCTCGACCGTGATGCGCGCGCCCTCCTGCTCGCCGAACAGCACGAGCTCGTCACCGACCGCCGCCTCCGGCACGTCGGTCACGTCCACCAGCGTCAGGTCCATCGTCACGCGGCCGCGGATCGGCACGCGCCGGCCCGCGAGCAGCATCTCGCCGCGATTGGAGAGCAGCCACGAGTAGCCGTGGCCGTAGCCGATCGGCACCACGCCGATCCGCGAGGGCCGCGCCGTCGTGAACGTGCGCCCGTAGCTGATCGTCGCGCCCGCCGGCAGCTCGCGCACCTGCACGAGCCGGCTGCGCAGCGACATCACCGGCGCGACCGGCGGCTTCGCCTCGTCGCGCGGCGGGTGCACGCCGTAGGCGACGAGCCCGAGGCGCACCCAGTCGAGCCACGCGTCGGGCAGGTTCACCGTGCCGGCGCTGTTCGCGGCGTGCGCGCGCGGCGGCCGGATCCCGCGCTGCTCGAGACGCTCGAGCAATGCACGGAAGCGCTGCACCTGCGCGGCCGCGAAACCCAGGTCGGCGCCGTCGGCGTCCGGGAAGTGCGTGTAGACGCTCGCCGCGCGCAGCCCCGGCAGCGCGCTCACGCGCGCGAGGAACGCTTCCGCCTGCTCCTCACGCACGCCGATGCGGCCCATGCCCGTGTCGATCTCGACGTGGAAGCGCACCGCGTGCCCCGTCGCGACGGCGACGCGCGAAAGTTCGCGCGCGAACGCCTCGTCGCCCACGGTCGGGTCGATGCCGTTCGCCACCGCGTCCTCGATCTCGGCCGGCAGCAGCGGCGAGAGACAGACGATCGGAAGCCGGCAACCCGACTGGCGGAGCTGGAGCCCCTCGTGCAGCGTCGCCACGCCCAGCTGGGTGACCCCCACCGACTCGGCCGCCGCGGCCATCTCCCGGGCGCCGTGGCCGTACGCATCCGCCTTGGCTACCAACAAGATCTCGCGCCCGGGCCCGATCAGGCCACGCATGGCCCGCAGGTTCGCATGGAACCGGTCGAGGTCGACTTCCACCCAGGTCGAGACGGGGAGGGGCAACGTGGACGCTCCTGATCACGTAGAATCCGGAGCCGCAGTCGGCTGCCGGAACGGAGGAGCATAGACACCACCCCCCGGGTGCGCAATCCTCCGACCGGACCATCCGTCCAACCCCTGGGAGACGCCATGCTGGACACCGTCACCGCCGTGTCCCCCCCCCAACTCGCCTTCGCCGCCGTCGCCGGTGTCTGCATCGCCGCCGCCTGCGGCCTCCGGGCCTTCCTGCCGCTCCTCGCGCTCGCGCTGGGATCGCGCTTCGGGGCGGTCCACCTCTCCTCCCAGGCCGGCTGGCTGGGCAGCGACGTGGCCCTGTGGACGCTGGGGATCGCGGCGGTCGTCGAACTGGCCGCCGACAAGATCCCGGTGGTCGACCATGCGCTCGACGTGCTCGCGACGTTCGTGCGGCCCGCTGCGGCCGCGGTCGCGGGCTGGGCGACCTTCGGCAACGTGAATCCCGCCCTCGCCGCGATCGCCGCGCTGATCCTCGGCGCGGGCGCGCTGGGCATCCACGCCGCCAAGGCCAAGCTCCGGCTCGGCAGCACGGCGCTCACGCTCGGCCACGCCAACCCGGTCCTCTCGGCCGGCGAGGACCTGACGGCCGGGGTCGTGTCGGCGATGGCGATCCTGGTGCCGTTCGTGGCGCTGGTGCTGATCGTGATCGGCGCGACGCTGTTCGTCCGTTCGCGCCGCCGCCCGGATCCGGGGCCCCCGGTCCGGACCACCTGACGCGCCTGCCGCGCGCGCAAGTCGCGACGAGGCCGCCGATCCCGCGATCGGCGGCCTCGATGCGTTCGTGACAGCCCACGGAGGGTGTGTCAATTTGTCGGGTACCTCCCACGGCCTGACGAGACGACAGGAGCCATGTCCGAGACCCGACCCGATCCCGCCCCCGAGACTTCCGCGCACGTGCCGAGCGACGCCGACGCGTTCGGCCAGGCGCTACCGCGGCTGCTCGACGCGATCAGCGACGCCGTCGTCGTCGTCGACCGCCGCGGCGCGATCGTCGCGTCCAACCGGCGCTTCGACGACGCGTTCGGGCTGGCCGGCCGGCCGCTGCAGTCCTCGGCGTGCCCGCGTGCCGGCACGTGCCTCAAGGGCACCGGCGACGCCAACGGCGAGTGCATCGTCTGCGAGATCGCGCGCACGCGGCAGCCGCGGCGCGCGCTGCAGGTGATCCCGGATTCGACCGGGCAGCAGCGGCGCTGGGAGGCGACGCTCAACCCGGTGCTCGACGAGCAGGGCGAGGTGACGCTCGTCGTCGAGGTGTGGCGCGACGTCACGGAGCGCTCCAAGCTCGAGGCCCAGCTCTCGCACAACGAGCGGCTCGCCTCGCTGGGCCTGCTCGCGGCCGGCGTCGCGCACGAGATCAACAATCCGCTCGCGTCGATCCTCGCGGGCGTCGAAAGCCTGCAGCGCTGGGTCGGCCGTGCCGACCTGCCGGTCTCGGAGCACCGCGACGTGTCCGAAGTGCTCGCGCTGCTCGAGCAGGAGACGCGGCGGTGCCGCGAGACCACCGACAAGCTGCTGCTGCTCGGCCAGCCGTACGCCGCCAAGCCCGTGTGGGTCGACTTGAACCGCGCGGTGCGCGACACGCTCGCGCTGCTCTCGTTCGCGACCCGGCGCCAGCACATCGAGACCACGGCCGACCTCGCCGCCGACCTCCCGCCCGTCTGGGGCCGCGAGGGCGGCCTGCGCGGCGTGGTGATGAACCTGTGCATGAACGCGGTCCAGGCCATGGGCACGGGCGGCCACCTCGCGGTCCGCACCGCGCGGCTCGGCGACGACCGCGTGACCCTCGAGGTGCAGGACGACGGCCCCGGCATCGCGGCCGAGCACCTGCACCGCATCTGGGACCCCTTCTTCACGACCAAACCGGTGGGCCAGGGCACGGGCCTGGGCCTGTCGATCACGCAGCGAGCCGTGGATCGTCACGGCGGGCGCGTGGAGGTCGAGAGTTCCCCCGGCCACGGCGCCCGCTTCCGGGTGACGCTGCCCACGCAAGGGAGTGGAGGCGAAAGTGTCTAAGCATTCGATCCTGCTCGTCGACGACGAGAACTCGTTCCGCACGCTGATCGGCCGCGAACTCGAGCGCGCCGGTTACGAGATCGAGGGGGCCGGCGGCATCGAGGAAGGCCGGCGCGCGCTCGCGCAGCGCGGCTTCGACCTCGTGCTGCTCGACGTCCGCATGCCGGACGGCTCCGGGCTCGAACTTTTGCCCGAGATCAAGGAGCAGTGGCCGACGACCGAGGTCGTCATGCTGACGGCGTTCGGCACCGTCGAGGAGGCGATCCGCGCCATGAAGCAGGGCGCGTACGACTTCCTCACCAAACCCTGCAAGCTGGCCGAGCTCGAGGCCGTGATCGAGAAGGCGCTCGAGAAGCAGCAGCTCCAGCGCAACAACAAGGCGCTCTCGATCGAGGTCGAGCGGCTGCAGCCCGTCGAGGGCATCATCGGCTCCACGCCGGAGATGCGCGAGCTGTTCGACCTGATCACGCGCGTGGCCCGCACCGACACCACCGTGCTGATCCGCGGCGAGAGTGGCGTCGGCAAGGAGATCGTCGCGCGCTCGGTGCACCGCCAGAGCCTGCGTTCGGCGCAGCCGTTCATCGTGGTGGACTGCGCGGCGCTGCACGAGAACCTGCTGCAGAGCGAACTGTTCGGGCACGAGAAGGGCGCCTACACCGGCGCCGCGTCGCTCAAGCACGGCCTGTTCGAGGTCGCGAACCACGGCACGCTGTTCCTCGACGAAATCGCCGAGCTGACGCCGGGACTCCAGGTGCGGCTGCTGCGCGTGCTGCAGAACCACACGTTCCGCCGGCTGGGCGGCAACACCGACATCACGGTCGACGTGCGCGTGATCGCCGCCACCAACCGCTCGCTCGAGACGATGATCAAGGACGGCACGTTCCGCGAGGACCTCTTCTTCCGGCTCAACGTCGTGCCGCTGCACATCCCGCCACTGCGCCAGCGCCGCGACGACGTCGACGCGCTCGTCGATCACTTCTGCCGCACGTCGTCGGTCGCGCCGCGCCGCGGCACGCGCGTCTCGCCCGAGGCCATGGAAGTGCTCAAGCGCTACGCCTGGCCGGGCAACGTGCGCGAGCTCGAGAACGTGGTCGAGCGCGCGCTGATCCTCTGCGACGAGGGCGTGATCCGGCCCGAGCACCTGCCCATGGGCCTGCGCATGGCGCCGGCGTTCGAGCCCGAGCCGGGCGCGGGCGAATGGCCGACGATCGAGGAACTCGAGATGCGCTACATCCGCCGCGTGCTCGACCACTGCAAGGGCCATCGCCAGAACGCGGCGCGCATGCTGGGCATCAGCGAGCGCAACCTCTACCGCAAGCTGAAGGAGCTCGAGCAGCCCTCGAGTGGCGCCACAGAGACCTGACAGCCCGACAGACCCCGGCTGTCACTCTGACAGCGGAAACACAACGGGCAGCGTCACCTACGCGGTGTGAAACAGCGCATCACCACGATTTCCCCTAGAGATACGGCGTCATGGGCGGGTCGACCAAAGTCGGCCCGCCTCTTGCGTTCCCGTTCTTCCGAGCGGCAACCGAACCCTGCGAGCTGGGGCGGCCCGGCTGGTTTCATGAGCTGGTGGCCGCGGCGGTTGCCGCACAAGTTCTCCGGAATCCTCCGGGATTCCGTTATTCGGCGCGGCGCTCACGTGCACGCGCGGAAGCTGACGCCCCAACCGTCTCTTCCGAGCGGGGAGGATGGACCGTGACGCCGCGCCTTTTCTTTACCTCCGAGGCATGAGCCCCGCCGAGAGAAAGAAGGCAGGATCGCCCAAGCGGGCGAATCCTTCGCAGCAGGCGAAGCGGAGACGGGTCGCCGCGAAGCGCATCGCCCGGTCGACGCGCGTGCTCGCCTGCGAATGCGATCCGGCCGCGCCCCGGCCCATCGGCGACGACCTGCGCGACCTGGGCTTCGAGGTGACCGCGCTGCACTCGCTCGCCGACGCGCTGCGTGAAACCGCCGAGACGTCCTTCGACGTCGTCGTGACCTCGCTCCCCCGCCTCGACGACGAGCGCCTGAAGCTCATGCAGTTGCTCCGCCGATCGGCGCCACGCGTACCGATCGTGCTCGTCACGTCCGACGGCTCGATCGAGATGCGCACGCGCGCGCAGGCCGTGCGCCCCTACTACGTCGCGGTGCGTCCGCTCGCGCACGAAGAGCTGCGCACGGTGTTGCACGGCGCGCTCGCGGCCCGCCCCCTGCGCGGCTGAAGCCGCCCCGCGGCGCGTCGCACGCGCCGTCCGATTCGGCTATCGTTCCGCGCATGGCACTCACCGAACGCGAAGCCTTCGAGAAGCTGCTCGGCGTCTGCCGGCGCCTGCGCGGCCCGGACGGCTGCCCGTGGGACCGCGAGCAGACGCTGGAGACGATGACGCCCTACCTGACCGAGGAGGCCGTCGAATCCGTCGAGGCGATCGCCTCCGGGGACGCCGACCACTCCGCCGAGGAACTCGGTGACCTCGGCTTCCTGGTGATCTTCTGCCTCGAGCTGCTGGGCGAGAAGACCGGGCTCGGCGTGGCCGAAGCGCTCGATCGCGCGGCCGAGAAGCTGATCCGCCGGCACCCGCACGTCTACGGCGACGCCGTCGTCGCCGACGGCGCGCGCGCCTACCAGCAGTGGCAGGAGATCAAGAAGGCCGAAAAGGCCGGTCAGCCCGAGGCCTCGCTCCTGGGCGAGCAGCCCAAGGGCCTGCCCGCGCTGGTGGCCGCGTTCCGGCTGCAGGAGAAGGCGGCCGCGGTCGGGTTCGACTGGCCCGACGTCGAGGGCGCGATGAAGAAGGTGCGCGAGGAGCAGCTCGAGATCGAGCACGAGCTCGCGCAGGACGGCGGCGACACCAGCCCCGAGACCGCGCGTGAGATCGGCGACCTGCTCTTCGCCGTCACCAACCTCGCGCGCAAGCTGCGCATCGACCCCGAGCGCGAGCTGCGTGCGACCTCGCACCGATTCCGCGAGCGGTTCCGCCACATCGAGAAGCGCCTGGCCGAACGTGGGCGCACGCCGGTGGAATCCACGCTCGAAGAGATGGACGCCCTGTGGGAAGAGGCGAAGCGCCTCTCCCGTTCCACACCGGCCACGCCGGCACCCGGAGAGAAGCCGTGAGCGAATCGAATCCCTCGCGCGAAGCCGCGCTGTTCCTGCAGCTGGTCCTCGGGCTCCAGCAGGCCGCCATGGTCGGCCTCGGCAAGCTCATGAACCCCGTCAGCGGCAAGATCGAGCGCAACCTCGAAGCCGCCAAGAACACGATCGACACGCTGTCGGCGATCGAGTCGCGCACCCGCGGCAACCTCGAGCCCGACGAGCAGCGCGTGCTCACGCAGGTGCTGACCGACCTGCGGATGAACTACGTGGACGAGGTGAAGAAGGGCGCCTGAACGCCCGGCCGCGGGGAGGCTCCGCGGCCCGAAACGCGAACGGCGCGCGACCCCGTGGGGCCGCGCGCCGTTCGCGTGGTGGCGTCAGAGCGCCTGCAGCACCGCGCACTTCAGGTAGTGCGTCTCCGGCACCGCGAGGAGCTGCGGATGGTCCGGGGCCTCGGCGGTCCACTCGAGCAGCCGCATCGGGCGCCGCGCCTGGCGCGCCGCCTCCAGCAGCACCTGGCGGAAGAGCGCGTCGTCCAGGTGATGGCTGCACGTGCAGGTCACCAGCACGCCGTCGCGCTCGAGCAGCGCCATCGCCGCGCGGTTGAGCTCGCGGTAGGCGCGCGCGCCGTTCGCGATCTGGCGCCGCGCCTTGATGAGCGCCGGCGGGTCGAGCACCACGATCCCGAAGTGCGCCCCCTCGCGCTCGAGCTTGCGCAACTCCTCGAACGCCGTGCCGCGCACGAAGCCGATCCGGTCCGCGAAGCCGGCGCGCTCGGCGTTGGCTCGCGCCAGCGCCAGCGCGGGCTCGCTCGAATCGATCGCCAGCACGCTCTCGGCGCCGCCACGCGCCATGTGCATGGCCCACTCGCCCTGGTAGCAGAACACGTCCAGCGCCTTGCGGCCGTGCGCGCGTGCTTCCGCCAGCGCGCGGTTGCGGCGCTGGTCGAGGAAGAGCCCGGTCTTCTGGCCACCGACCAGGTCGACCTCGAGCCCGAAGCCGCTCACGTTCACCGCGAGGCGCTCGGGCACGTCGCCCCACCACGCCTCGCGCCGAAGCGGAAGCCCTTCCAGTTCGCGCAGCGGCGAGTCGCCCACGTAGACCACGCCGCGCGGCGCGATCACCTGCTCGATCGCCTCGCGCACCGCGTCCAACTGCGCCTCGATCCCCAGCGTGAGCACCTGCACCGCGAGCACGTCGCCGTAGCGGTCGATCACGAGCCCCGGCAGCTGGTCCGACTCGCCGTAGACGAGCCGTACGGCCTCGTCGCCCGGGCAGGCCTGTGCCCGGAACGCCTTCGCGCGCTCGAGCCGGCGGGCGAAGAACGCCGCGTCGATCGGATCGCGTCCGCGCGTCAGCAGCCGCGCCGCGATCAGGCTGCGCCGGTTCACGTAGGCGATGCCGAGGAACGCGCCGCGCTGGTCGGCGACTTCGACCAGGCCGCCGTTCTCGACCTCGCCCTCCAATGCGTCGATCTCGTTGCTGAAGATCCACGGATGTCCGCCACGCACGCGGCGGTCTTCTCCGCGCTTCAGCAGCAGTCGGGCGGTCGGCAAGCTCACGGGATCTCCTTGGAGGGCGCGAGGCGCCCGGGAACGCGACGCCCCGGCCGGTGGCACCGGCCGGGGCTCGAAGCGGCGTCGCTCCTGCGCGGCGGGCGCCGCGCAGCGGCCCGGTTTCGCGCCGGCCCTGGAGCCGGGCGTCGGGGACCTCGAGCGCAGATGCTGCAGATGAACCAGGGACTATTCGATGCGCTTACTCGTCGTCGTCGACGAGCTCGTCGAAATCGTCCTCTTCTTCGTCGAGTCCGTCTTCGCCCTCGAAATCCTCGTCGAAGTCGGCGTCTTCGTCGCTGAACTCGTCGTCGAGCTCGTCGTCGTCGTACAGCTCGCCATCCTCGTCGTCGGTCTCTTCCTCGTCGTACTCTTCGACTTCGTCGTCATCGAAGACGTCGAAGTTGTCGTCGCCTTCGCCCTTCTTGCGCTTCATGTCACCCTCTGTTGGCCGGGGGTCGGCGATACACTTCGTTCGTGACCGTCGCGTGCATCACGCCGGCACCGAACGAACCCGCACGTTCGCGGGCTGGCTCCCGAAAGCACGCGCAGTATACGGAGGCACTCCGGTCGGTCAACCCAATTCGGCCACCTCTCGGGGAACCGGTCCGTTCGGCGCAACGCCATGCCGGGACGGGACCTGCGGGGCGTGGTGCCACCGCCCTCGCATCGCGTCGGGCCACCTCATGCGAAGCGTGCGAACTCGGGGCCCGACCCGATTCCGCTGCATGCCCGAAAGCCGCGCGAACGCCCGCGAGGGCACGGGGCGCCGGGCTCTCGTGGCCGAGGCGCGGTTCGGGGTCTACCCTCTTGAGCGGTCCCCCCACGACCCACCGCTTCCGGAAAAGCCCATGCGCCCTTCGTCGAGCTTCGTGGCCTCCCTCCTTACTCTTGCGATCTCGGTCGCGCTCTCCCCCGCCACGGCACTCGCCGCGTGGCAGCCGGGCGGCACGCGCGTCTCGCCGCTGCCCCCGCAGTACGATTCCTATTCCCTCGTCGCGGCCACGGCCGACGGTGCCGGCGGCACGATCCTCACGTGGCTTCACGAGACGAACGTGACGGTCGCCGACTACCTCTACGAGCGAATCGAAACCCAGCGGATCGACCGCGACGGGAACATCGCGGCCGGCTGGCCCGCCGCGGGCCGCCAGCTCGTCGGGTGGAATCCGATGAGCTTCGGGCCGACCTTCTCCGCCGGCGTCATCGGCTCATTCCCCGACGGTGCGCAGGGCGCGTTCGTCGTGACACTGCAGCAGGGCATCGTCGGCGACTTCGTGAACGACGTGCAGGTCTATCACGTCTCCGCGACCGGCGCGGTCCGGGCGCTCGGCGCGTCACCCTTCGGCCTGCTGAACGCCCAGCAGGCCGCGGTCGACGCGGACGGCACCGGCGGACTCGTGTTCGCGTCGGTGGGCCTCGGCGCTTCTTCGCCTCCGGACCCGCGCCCGGCGTTACCGCTCGTGGCGACGCGATTCGACGCGAATGGCGTGTCGCTCTGGCCCGAGGCGACGCTCGCGCCCCCGGGGCAGGCGATCGAGTCCGCCGGGTTCGCCGTGGCCGGCGACGGCACCGGCGGCGCGTTCGTCGCGTGGGTCGACAACCGCAACTGGGTCGGCGGCCTGCAGAGCCGCGATGTCTACGTACAGCGCATCCGCGGCGACGGCACGCTCGATCCGGCATGGCCGGCGGGCGGTGTGCGGACCAGTGGACCGCTGACCGAGCCCACCCGGCCGCGGCTCCGCGTGGACGGTATGGGTGGCGTGTGGGTGGTGTGGTGCGAGCAGGGCCTCGTGGCGAACACCGCAGCCGCACGGGTCTCGCATCTCGCGGCGGAGGGATCGCTCGTCGCGGGCACTCCCGCCGAGGGGCGCGTGCTGGGCGAGATGAACCAGTTCGGGGACCTGTTCGGCGCGCAGGGCGACGGCACGGGTGGGCTCTACCTGCTGCGTTCGACGAGTGGCGGAAGGTCGACTCGGCAGAACGTGCTGCACCGGCTCGCGAGCGACGGCCAGCCGCAGCCGGGCTGGCCGCTCGACGGGCTTGCGCTCGACGCTCGCCCGCTCGGCACCTACTACTCGAGCGGCGCGCTCGCCGTGGACGACGCGCACGGAGCGTTCGCGACCTACCATGTCGACCCCAGTCCGACCGGGGCGACCGCCGTGGTCGTGCGCGAGTTGGACGCGAACGGCCAGCCGGCGAGCGGCTGGCCCGCGAATGGACAAGCGTTGGCCTCGAGCGGCATCGCGTACGGGTTCACGGCGGCCACGCGCTCGGACGCCGGCGTGATCGTGGCGTGGAACGACGCGCGCCACGCGGACGGTGGCTGGGGCAGCACCGTGTACGCGCAGCGCGTGCTGACGGACGGCCCGGTCGCGACCACGGTCTCGCTGCTGAGCGCGGAGGTGGCCGCGGACGGCGTGCACCTCGCCTGGCAGGTCGCGCTCGACGGCGCCACGAATCTCGCGGTCGAGCGCGGCGATCTCGCGGGCGCCTGGAGCGAGATCGCGCGCCCCGCGCCCGGCACGGACGGCCGCGTCACCCTCACCGACGCCGCGGCGCCCGCCGGAACCCGCGTCGGCTACCGGCTCGCGTGGAGCGCGGGCGGTCAGCGCGCGACGTCGGAGCCCGTGTGGGTGGAGGTGCCGGTAGCCGGCGCGCTCGCGCTGGCGGTGGGCCCCAACCCCGCGAACCGCGAGGGCCAGGTGCGCTTCACGCTGCCGCACGCTGGGCGCGCCGAGGTGACGGTGCACGACGTGACGGGCCGGCGCGTGCGCCGACTCGCGAGCGGCACGTTCGCCGCCGGCACGCACGCACGCACGTGGGACCTGCGCGACGACGCCGGCCGTTCCCTCGGCGCGGGCGTCTACCTGGTGCGCATCGCGAGCGACGCCGGCACGATCACGCGCAAGCTCGCGCTCGCGCCGTAGCGGGCCGCGCCGGCGAAACGGCACGAGGGCCCGCGGCGATGCCGCGGGCCCTCGGTGCCTTGCGCGAGGCCCGGATTGCGGCAGGCATCGTCGTATCCGATGGGGTCAGTGCCGGAAATGCGGAGAGTGTCGCCGCCCACTGGGCACGCGCGCGACTCGAGGCATGCAGTACTGAGTCGAGCCGCGCACGAGCTGGGCTTGCTGGGCGCGCTCCGGATGAATACTCGGCGGCCTTCGCCATGCCGAGCAGCCCAATGATGTTCAGTGAATCTCTGGCCAGCAACAGGCGACTGGTGGATTGGAGCACTTCAGGGTCCCTGACGGCGGCGGCCGTCACCAGGGCGGACATCTCACGCCGAGGCGAGGGGACTTCTCGTAGCGCTCGTCGATACGCGCCTAGCGCAGCCGCATTGTCGCCATCGAGTGTGTAGCGGTCACCGAGAGTCTCCCACAACTGCGCCCGTACCGAGGGATCACGGTGCGGCGGACCCTGAGCGATGCGCTCGATTCGAGTCAAGCCAAACGCCGGGATCGTCATGACGAGGAGATAGCCCAAGATCGTCATCACGGAGTTCGCGAGCACCGCGGAACGGAGAAGCCGCCCACTTGCGGACTCCGATACGAAGCCCAGGAGCCAGACCGCAACGCATGTGATGAGGGCGCCGCTCGGTACGAACACGTCCAAGTCACGGAATGATCCCTGTTGTGGCTCGATGGTCAGAATGATGCCCACGGCAGCAATGATGCTGGACAGGGCAAGTCGCTGCTCGCGAGCCGAGACCCTTGCCGCGAATGGGCCCAGAAGCAGCAGCCCCGCGGCGGGAGCCACCAGCGCGACAGCGTTGAACCTGTCGAGCCACCAGAGGGGCGTCGAGAACCTGAGCAGTGTGGTCTGCAGCAGGTTCAGCCGACCCGAGGTCAGGTGGTGCGGAACATCGAATCCGGCGATCGTCGCCGCATATCGTGGCAGCAGGCAGAAGCCGCCGATCAAGAGCAACAGCTGGGCGAAGGGAATCATCCGGCTCCGGCGATCGCTCGAGCCATCACGCCCTTCGCGATCGAAACGGAGCAGCAGGTACATCGGGAGCAGAGCGAGGGCGGACCGATGCATGGCGAGCGCCGCCAACAGTGCCAACTCCGGCCCGGCGCTCTTCCGCCCAATTCTGGACTGTTCGATGCCCATCGCAAACATGGCCATCCCTGCAAGCGCAACCTCCGTACAGCCCTTCCCCATCGCGGTCGTCATCACGAATGTTCCCTGTGCAACAAGCGGGACCATCAGCAGCAGGTCCGGCGAACGGGGCAGCGAAACGGCTCTGGCGATCTTCAGGGCGGACCAGCCAAGCAGGAAAGCCTCGCACGCCCCGATGACGCGCTGCGCCGGCCAAAGCCCGAGACCGGTTGCTGCCAGCGTTCTTGGGACGTCCTGATGAAGGAACACGTCGCCTGGGAGCGATTGCGGGAAGTGCTGCAGCAAGAGGCCGCGGGCCACCGCCCCACTTCGAAGCATCGCATCGCCGAGGAAGTGCGTGCGGTCCGGCAATGCGAGCGCCATGCCCACGCATAAGCCCATGAACCACAACTGGGGCAGCTCAGGCACCCGAGGCGTTCCCCCAGCCTCGAGCAATCGCGTCCGAGCTCGCCACAAGCCGAAGCACGCGATGGCGCCTCCGAGACTCCAGACAAGGACGCGGAGCGTGATGGGCAGCGCCCCTTCGGGCGCGAGGCCGAGCAGCCACTCCGGGAACATCACGCCGAGGATCGTGCGCGCGGCGATCACGAGGATCGCCGTGACGCCGATGCCGACGGCCTTGAATCTGCCCGGCAACGTCATGCCGATGAACTTCGCCGAGAGGGGTCCATTTCGTCACCAGCCTACAGGCGAATGAGGCAATCGCCATCGGCCGTCGGCGAACGCGTGCATCGAGTGCTCGCCCCAGCCGCAATCACCCCAAGACAGGAAACGCCCCCACGGTCAGTAACCCGCAGGGGCGCCGGCTATGTGCTTGGTGCGAAGTAGGCTAAGTATGGCGGGGTTGACGGGACTCGAACCCGCGACCTCCTGCGTGACAGGCAGGCGTTCTAACCAACTGAACTACAACCCCACCCGGACCGTGCGGGCAGGCCCGCACAACCCAAGGCCGCGGAAGATATCCGGGCCGCCTGCCGCTGTCAAAGCGGCGCGGCCCCCGCGGGGAGACCCGCGGGAGCCGCGTCGGGCCGCCCGTCAGTAGAGCTTCGCGAGCTTCGTCCCCGCGTAGTAGTGCTCGAGGATCTCGTTCGAGCTCGCGCCGCCGCGCGCCATCGCGAGCGCGCCCGTCTGGCAGAGCCCGACGCCGTGCCCGGAACCCGCGCCGCTCGCGATCACCTGCGAGACGCGGCCCGCGGAATCGCGCCGCACCGCGATCTTGAACAGGTTCGAGCGCAGGATCGAGGCGTTGGTGCCCGTGCGGCGCAGGACCTGGCGCAGCGAGTACGCAGGGATCCGCACCTCCCCCGTCGACGTGACGACGCGCAGCGACCACACGCGGCCCGAGCGCGAACGCGATTCGACGCGCACGTCCTGCAGGTCGCCGAGCCCCGCGGCCGGCAGCGTCACGCCCTGCGCGGGCGCGTACTTCGCGAGGTTGGCGAGGAACTGCGCGGGCGACCAGCTCTCCACCCAGCGGTACTGCGGCGAGTTCGCACAGTAGTCCGCGTCGCCCTTGCCGCGATCGGCGACGCTGCGCAGGTAGGCGCGCTCGTCGGTCGGCCACGCTTCCCACACGTCGGCCGTGATGCCGCCGCAGGTGGAGCAGTAGTTCGCGCGGATCGGCTGGCCCTGGAACATGGCCACGCTGCCGCGCGTCGTCTCCACGCACTTGGTCGCGAGCGGCCGCTCGGCGTCGACCGGGCCGTAGACCTGGTCTTCGACGGTGGCATAGAGGTCGAAGCCCTCCGCGCCGCGCCGGCCGCGGTAGAAGAGCGAGTAGCTGCGCGCGGCGATCGCCTGCGCGCGGCCTGCTTCGAGCAGCGAATCGCGCAGCGCGCCGATTTCGCCGGGCAGCACACCCAGCAGGTAGCGCTCGAGCGGCAGGCGCGTCGCCAGCGCCAGCCGGCCGCGCGGGCCGACGAACACCTTGAAGCGCCCGCGCCAGCGATGGCCGTTCCACTGCAGCGCCGGATCGTCGCCGGCCTGCAGCCGCGTCTCACCGATCCAGAGCGTGTCGGCGGTCGTGAGCACCGCGAGCGGCACGGCGCGCGGCTGGCCCACGGGCTCGACGAGGATCTGCGCTCCCGACACGCGCACGCGCAGCGGTTCGGCGACCGTCTCGTTTCGCGTGCTGCCGTCCACGTCGCGCCAACTCACCGGCGCGCTCGCGACGGGCTGCACCACCAGCGAGTCGGCTTCCACCGCGAGCCCGATGTCGAAGAGCGGCTCGCCGTCCAGGTGGTAGGGCGCGGGCGGAGACGGCAGCTCGGCGAGCGGCGGCGGCGGGGCCGGTGCCGTCGAGGCCGGCGGCGCTTCCGGCGCGGGCAGCGGCACCGGCGCGCTCGCACACGAGGCGAGCAGGAATGCGGCGGGGAGCAGCGCGGCGAGAGCGAGGCGGATGCGGGGGAACGTCATCGAATCTCCTCCGAACGAATCTCTCCCGGGGTCACGTGCCCGAGCACGGCGGCGTGGCGAGCGCCCGTGGCGCCCGGCACGTTGCCCGGCTCGCCACAGAGCGTCAGGTGCGCGAGCAGTGCGAACGCGAGCGCTTCCTTGGCGTCGGGCTCCACGCCGAGGGCGTCCAGGCGCTCCACGCGCACGTCGCCCAGCTGGCGCCGCAGCGCCACCATGAGCGTCGCGTTGCGCACGCCCCCGCCGCTCACGTAGACAGCGTCGATCGGGCCGCGCGGACGCACGAACTCGTTGAGCGCGTCGGCGACGGTGCGGGCCGTCAGCTCGACGGCGGTCGCGAGCGTGTCCTCGAGGTTCAGCCCGAGCTGCTCGCCGATCTCGCGCAGGCGCGTGACGTAGACGTGGCCGAAACGCTCGCGCCCGGTCGAGCGCGGCGGTGGCGTGCGGAAGAACGGGTCGGCGAGCAGCTCCGAGAGCAGCACGTCGTGCACGTGCCCGCGCGCCGCGAGCTGGCCGCCCTCGTCGCGCCGCGCGAGGCCGCCGGTCGCCTCGCCCACGAGACCGTCGAGCACGGAGTTGCCGGGGCCGGTGTCGAACGCGATCACGTCGGCGAGCGCGCCCGCGCGCGGCAGCCAGGTCACGTTGGCCATGCCGCCCAGGTTCAAGAGCGCACGCGACTCCTGCTCGGAGCGGAACAGCCACCAGTCGGCGACGGGCACCAGGGGCGCGCCCTCGCCGCCCGCCGCGGTGTCGCGCGTGCGGAAACCCGAGACGACCGCGATGCCGGTGCGCTCGGCCAGCACCGCGGCCGAGCCGACCTGCAGCGTCAGCGCGCGGCCGCCGCCCTCGCCGCGCGGCACGTGGCGCACGGTCTGCCCGTGGCTGCCGATCGCCGCGACGTCACGCGTCGCGACGCCGGCGCTGCGCAGCAGGTCGAGCACGACCTCCGCGTAGCGCTCGCCGAGCGCCGCGTCGAGCCGCATGAGCCGCTCGAGCGGCAGGCTCGCGGCTCCGGCCACCTCGAGCACCTCGTGGCGGAGCGAATCGTCGAGCGGGCTCTCGCGGTACGCGAGCACGCGGTGCGACGCGGCGAGTCCCGCGCCGCGGAACTGGACGAGCGCGGCGTCCACGGCGTCGGCCGACGTGCCGGTCATGAGCCCGACCACGAGGCGTTCGTCGTTCGCTCCGGGCCGCCCGAGCGGCCACCACGGATCCCGTCGTGCGTTCATCGCCATCCTCCGCTCCCGTTCCCGCGGCCCGCCGTCCGTCGCGTGCGCGGCGCCCTCGCGCCGCTCACGGTGCCCGCCTCCGCCCGCCCGGCAGCAGCGAGTCGAGCGCCGCCGACGCGAACCCGATCGCCTCCGCCGCGCTGGCGCGGCCCTCGATCGCGTCGCGGACCGACGCGTCGAGCGCGCGGGCGATCGCGGGCCATTCGCGGCTGCGCGGCACGTAGCGCGCGGTCGCGAGTTGGTTCGCGAGCAGGATCGCGTCCGGTCCGCGCGGCGCCGCGAGGCCCGGGGTCATGATCGCCGAGGGCTGCATCGCCGGCGTCGTCGCCGACACGGCCCGCGCGCGGTCGAAGTGCACGAGGAAGCGCGCGAGCCGCAGCGCGTCCTCCTTGCGGCGTGACGCCGAGAAGCTGGCGAGCAGTTCGCCGGTCGCGAGCGTCGCGCCCGGTCCCTCGCCCGTCGCCGCTGCCGGCACGGGCGCCAGCACGACCCGCGCGCGCGCCTCCTTCGGCAGCGCGGCGCGCAGCCCGGCGCCGGCGATCGCCAGTCCCAGCGTGCCGCGCGCGAAGCCGTCGCGCAGCTCTCCGGCCGTCCGCGGCCGGCCGGAGGCGCGCAGTTTCGCGAGCAGCGCGAGCGCCTGCGCATTCTGCGGCGACTCGATCTGCGAGGAGTCGAGCCCGGCCGAGAGGACGCCACCACCGTGTCCCCACGCCGTCACGAGGAACGCCGGCACGACGCTGCCCGAATCGTCGAGCGCGATCGCGTAGCCGTCGATCCCACGCCCGAGCCGGTGGATGCGCGCGGCGGCGGCGGCGAGTTCGCTCCACGTGCGCGGCGGACGGCCGCCGGCGACCTTCGCGCGCGCGAGCAGGTCGCGATCGGCGAGCAGCACCTGCGGCTCGAGCAGCCACGGCAGGCCGTAGATCGCGTCGCCCACCATCGCGAGCGGCCAGCCGCGCAGCGAATCGCGCAGGTCGGCGACGCCCGCGCTCCAGTCGGACAGCTGGCCCGCGCGCAGGAACGCTTCCGCGTCCGCGGCGCCGAGTTCGCAGAGATCCGGCACCCGGCCCGCGGCGAGCGCGGCGCGGAGCGAGTCCGCGTACGTCTCGGGCGCGAACCGGCGGGTCGTCACGACCACGCCCGGCGTCGCGGCCTCGAACGCGCGCGCGGCCGCGGCGACGGCCGCGGCGTCCTCGTGGTGCCAGAACACCACCTCCTGCCGCTTCGGGGCGCGCGGCGTGCACGCGGGCGCGAGCGCCGCGGCGAGCAGCGCCAGGACGAGGACGCTCCGCTTCACGCTCCGGCGTCCTCCGGTGCGGCCTCGATCGCCCGCCGCACGAAGCCGCCGGTGCGCTGCAGCAGGGCCTCGGCGACGTCGCGCGAGCAGCCCCGCCGCAGCATCACGATCGCGGTCTTGACGCTGCGGCCCGCCGCGTCGAGCGCCTTGGCCGCCTGCTCGTACGGCACGCCGGTGACGGTCATCACCGTGCGGCGGCCGCGCTCGACCAGCTTCTGGCTGTTCGCCATGAGGTCGACCATCATGTTCTCGTACGCCTTGCCCGAGCGCACGAACGCCGCCGTCGAGATCATGTTGAGCACCAGCTTCTGCGCCGTCCCCGCCTTCATGCGCGTCGAACCCATGAGCACCTCGGGGCCGACCTGCGGACAGATCGCGACGTCCGCCGGCACGCGCAGTTCCGCCCGCGGCGTGCAGCAGACGTAGACCGTGCGCGCGCCGCGCGCGTGCGCCCGCTCGATCGCCGCGACCACGTACGGCGTGCGGCCGCTGGCCGCGAGCCCGACCACCGTGTCCTCGGGCGCGATCTCGAGCTCGTCCATCGCGCGGACGCCTTCGTCCTGCCGGTCCTCGGCCCCTTCGACCGCGCGCACGACGGCGGCGTAGCCCCCCGCGATCACGCCCACGACCATGTCCGGATCCGAGCCGAACGTCGGCGGGCACTCCGACGCGTCGAGCACGCCCAGGCGGCCGCTGGTGCCGGCACCGACGTAGACGAGCCGCCCGCCCGCGCGGAACGACGCGACGGCCATGTCGACGGCCGTGGCGATGTACGGCAGCTCGGCCGCGACCGCGTCGGGGACCGTGCGGTCCTCGGCATTGATGCGCGCGAGGAGTTCCGGCACGTCGAGCGTGTCGAGGTCCATCGTCTTCGGGTTCCGCTGCTCGGTCGCGAGCTTCGCGAACTCCTCGAATCGGGCGCGATCGTCCATGTCGTCCCCGGGGTGGCCGTGTTGGCGGTCCGGCGCAGGATGACACGCCATTCGCGTGGGCGCCAACTGCATTCTTCCCCTCCGCGGCCCCGGTTGACGGCCCGCTGAGTTGCGTCGAGGCTGCCCCGCATGCCGGAGCTACCGGAAGTCGAGACCGTGCGGCGCATGCTCGCCGCGCACGTGCCCGGGCGGCGCATCGCGCACGCGACCGTGTCACGGTCGCGCCTGCGCACGGCGTCGCTCGCGAGCCTGCCCGCGAAGCTCACGGGCCGGGCGTTCGCGGAGCCGCGACGGATGGGCAAGTTCCTCCTGCTCGATCTCGACGCGGAGCTCACGCTGCTCTCGCACCTCGGCATGAGCGGCCGGTGGCTCTTCTGGCCCGCGGGCACGCCCGCGGACGAAGCGCTGCCGCACGTGCACCTGCGGCTCGAACTCACGGACGGTGCGCGGCTCTGGTACCAGGACGTGCGGCGCTTCGGCATGCTGCGCGTCGTGCCCACGCCGGCGCTCGCGCGCGACGCGTCGCTCGAGCGGCTCGGCCCGGATCCGCTCGTCGCGCCGCCCACCGCGGACGGACTGCGCGCGCTCGCGCGCGGCGCGCGCACGAGCGCCAAGGCGTTCCTGCTCGACCAGCGCCGCATCGCGGGGCTCGGCAACATCTACGTCAGCGAGGTGCTGCACCTCGCCGCGGTCGATCCGCGCGCGCGCGCCGGCGCGTTGACGCACGCGCAGTGGGCGCGCATCGCGGACCACATCCCGCGCGTGCTCGACGCCTCGATCGCGCGCATGGGCACCACGTTCAGCACCTACCGCACGATCTGGAACGAGCCGGGCCAGTACGGCGACCAGCTGCTCGTCTACGACCGCGCCGGCCAGCCCTGCCGGCGGTGCGGCGCGCCGGTGAAGCGCATCGTGCAGGCGGGCCGATCGACGTTCTTCTGCCCCGCCTGCCAGCACCGCCGGGATCCCGGCGACCCCGCCAAAACGCCCGGAATGCGCCGGTAATCGGGCGAAACTCCCGCCGGAGCACGCCGGAAACGGCGGCGGGGTGCGATTCTCACCTTTTCATATTGAACCGCCGGGGCGCGCACCCGTACCTTACGGTGTTCACCACACCATACCCGGGACGGTCGCCCACGCCTCCCCTCGGCGCGCCGTTCCTGCAACGCTGGAGTCCGAACCCATGATGTTCAATACGCTGGGGCTGCCCGCGCCGCTCGTCCAGGCCGTGCGTGCCGCCGGCTGGAACGAACCCACCGCGATCCAGAGCAAGGCGATCCCGGTGATCCTCCAGGGCAACGACCTGATCGGCAACGCCCCGAGCGGCTCGGGCAAGACGGGCGCCTTCCTGCTGCCCGGCTTCGCTCGACTGCTCGACGGCCCGCAGAAGCTGCGCGCGCTGGTGCTGACGCCCACGCGCGAGCACGCGACGCAGGTCGAGACGCACGCGCGCGACTTCGCGCGCTTCACCGAACTGCGCGTGGGCATCTCCCACGCGGGCGCCCCGATCGCGGTGCAGGAGAAGCTGCTGCGCGAACCCGGCGTCGACGTGCTGATCGCCACCGTGGACCGCGTGCTCGAACTGTTCGAGCGCAAGGCGATCGCGTTCGAGGACGTCGAGATCCTGGTGCTGGACGAGGCCGACCGCATGGTCGACATGGGCCAGGCCACCGACATCCGCAAGCTCTTGAAGCTCCTGCCCGAGACGCGCCAGACGCTGCTCTTCTCGGCCACCATGCCCGCCGAGCTCAATCGCCTCGCCAAGGAGGCGCTGATCGAGCCCGTGCGCGTGGACCTCACCACGCCGCAGCCCAGCACCGGCATCACGCACGCGATCTACCCGGTGCCCAAGCACCTCAAGATCACGCTGCTCGACCGGCTGCTGTCGCGCTCGGGCGAAGTGCGCAGCACGATCGTGTTCACCCGCCAGCGCGAAGGCGCCGACCGGCTCGCGCGCCAGCTGGAGCGGCTCAAGTACGCCGTCGCCACCCTGCACGAGCGCAAGAGCCAGACCGAGCGCGAGCGCGCCATGGAGGACCTGAAGCGCGGCCGCCTGCAGATCGTGGTCACGACCGACCTCGCGGCCCGCGGGCTCGAACTGGTCGGCGTCGCGCACGTGGTCAACTTCGACGTCCCGCCCACGCCCGAGGATTACGTGTACCGGATCGGCCGCGCCGGCCGGCCCGATGCGACGGGCGACGCGTTCACGCTCATGGCCCCCGAGGAGCAGCGCCACCTGGCGGCGATCGAGCGCTTCGTGGGCCGCGCGATCCCGCGCGTGCTGCTGCCGGACTTCGACTACAAGCTGCGGCCGGACCAGACGCAGCAGAGCGTGATCTTCGACGACGACCGTCCGCGCCGGCGGGCCGCCGCGCTTTCGCGCATGCCGTACGCGGCCGCGCGCGCGAGCTCGCCCTCGCGTCCCGCCGCCACGTCGTCCGGGAGCCCCAAGCCGGGTTCGCGCCCGGCGCCCGCGCCGCCCGCGAGGCCCAAGCCCGCGGCCGCGGCGCCGGTCAAGGCGACGGTGAAGCCGAAGGGCATCTCGGTGAAGCTCAAGCCCATCGCCAAGCCGAAGCCCGCGATCAAGAAGCCGCTGGTGGCGGCGCGCGCGGTTCCCGCGCCGGCTCGCAACAAGAAATAGCCTCGCAGCGACGAGGTCGCGCCGGGGCCCGCGGGAAACCGCGGGCCCTTCGCGTTCAGGCGCCGAGCGTGGGCAGCGCGGCCGCCGCGTGCGCGAACGCCGCTTCCGCCTGTGCGGCGGAGGCCGCGGAGAGCTGCACCTGGTCGGGGCTGCCGCCGCCGCGACCGCCGGCGAGTTCGAGCAGGGCGGGCAGCAGCGTGCGCAGGTCGCCGGGGGCGGCCTTCGCGCGCGCGACCACCAGCGCGGGCTCCGGCCCGCGCGCGGCACTCACCACCCACGGCGCGCCGGCGGTGAGGCACGCGAGCGCGAACGCGCGCACGTCCTCGCGGGAGCGCGCGTCGGCCAGTTCGGCGACGCCGGCCGGCGGATCGCCGACGCGCCGCGCGGCCTCGGCCTCGAGGGCCGCGCGCTCGATCGCGCGCAGGCGCTTCGCGAGTTCGTCGCGCTCCTCGGCGGCGCGCTCGAGGTGCGCGACCAGGTCGCGGTCCTTGAGCGTGCGGCGCTTCGCCGACTCGAGCAGCGTTTCGGTGCGCCAGGCGTGGTCGGCGAGCGCGCGGCCGCCGCAGAGGAAGGCGATCCGCACGTTGCCGCGCACCTTCTCCCAGCCGACGATCTTGAGGACGCCCACTTCGCCGGTGCGCCGCACGTGCGTGCCGCCGCACGCCGACACGTCCCAGTCCGGGATCTCGACGATGCGGATTCGGCCCTCGACCTGCGGCGGCTTGCGCAGCGCGAAGCGGCCGAGCCCATCGCGATCGGTCCAGTGGAGCTGCACCGGGCGATCCTCCCAGAGCAGCCGGTTCGCGGCCGCCTCGACGGCGCCCGCCTCGGCCCAGCCGATCGCCGGCCGGCCGATCTCGATCACGCTGCGCTCCTCGCCCAGCGTGGACGAGAGCGTCGGCGCCCCGAGCACGCGCTCGAACGCGGCCGAGAGCACGTGCTGGCCCGTGTGCTGCTGCATGTGGTCGAAGCGCCGGTCCCACTCGAGCGCACACGGCGCCGCGGCCGTGGCACCCGGGAGCGCGTCGACCACGTGCCAGACGCGGCCGTCCTCGGCCGCCTGAACGTCGAGCACGTTCGCGCCGGCGAGCGTGCCGCGGTCGGCCAGCTGGCCGCCGCTTTCGGGGTAGAACCACGTCGTCTCGAGTTCCACGGCCGGGCGGCCCTGCCATTCGCCCGCTTCGGCGATGCGGCCCTCGAACTGCGTCGTGTAGGCGTCGTCGTAGTACCGGCGTTCGCTCGCCACGTCACGCTCCCCCGCTCGCGGCGCGCTCCACGCCCCAGCGCTTGAGCATGCGCCAGAGCGTCGTGCGCGAGAGTCCCAGCTGCTTCGCGGCCGCGGTCGCGTTGCCGCGGTGGCGTTCGAGCACGCGCAGCACGTGTTCGCGCGTCACGTCCTCGAGCGAACGCTCGTCGCGCGCGGCCTCCGCCTCGGCGAGCGCGCGCGCGACCGCGGCGGCGGCGGCCGCGGCACCCGCACCGGCCGGCGCGCCGGGCTCGTCGACGTTGCGCGGCAGCAGCCGCGGCGAGCGGATCGCCGCCGGCAGGTCGGCCGGGCCCACGACGTCGCCCTCGGCCAGCGTCACCGCGTGCTCGATCGCGTTCTCGAGCTCGCGCACGTTGCCCGGGTAGTCGTACTTCTCGAGCAGCGCCATCGCCTCGGGCGAGAACTCCAGCGGCGTGCGGCCCTGCTTGCGCGCCGTGCGGTCCATGAACCACGACGCGAGCAGGCCGATGTCCTCGCGCCGGTCGCGCAGCGGCGGCAGTTCGAGCTGCACCACGTTGAGCCGGTAGTAGAGGTCTTCGCGGAACCGTCCCTGCGCGACGAGCGCGAGCAGGTCGCGGTGCGTGGCCGCGAGCACGCGCACGTCCACGATCCGCGCCGAGTTCTCGCCGAGCCGGCGCACCTCGCCGTTCTCGAGCGTGCGCAGGAGCTTCACCTGCGCGGGCAGCGGCATGTCGCCGATCTCGTCGAGGAACAGCGTGCCGTGGTCGGCTTCCTCGACCAGCCCCGCGCGTTCGCCGGTGGCGTTGGTGAACGCGCCACGCGCGTAGCCGAACAGCTCGCTCTCGACCAGCGCCTCGGGCAGCGCGCCGACGTTGACGGGCACGAACGGCCCGCGCGAGCGGCGCGAGAGCAGGTGGAGCGAGCGTGCGACGAGCTCCTTGCCGGTGCCGCTCTCGCCGAGGATCAGCACCGTGCTGTCGGTCGGGGCGACGCGCTGCACGAGCCGCAGCAGCCGCTGCATGCGCTGGCTCGCGCCCAGGATGGGGCGCATCGAGAGATCGCCGTCGGCGACGGCGGCCGGGGCGGGATGGCGTTCGGTTCGCGTGCTCACGGGATTCGGGGGTCCTTCGGCGGATCGTCCGGATCTGCAACACCCCGGCCGACCGATGGGTGCCGGAGCGCCCCCGCGCAGGAGTTGCGCCGGGGCGTTTCAAGATGGCACAACCGTCGCCCCCTTCGCCAGCCAGCGGCGGAACCCGCGGCGGCGGAATGGCTTCCCGCGCTCAGCCCTGGGGCGAGTCGGGATCGTCGTCCGCGCGCTGGACTTCGACCAGCCGCAGCCGGGGCGCCTTGGCGCCGTGCCAGCCGGACGCGGCGCCGGTGAGCGGCGTCACGACGGCCGAACCCGCTTCGTCGGCCGCGACGCTCTGCTCGAGGCGCAGGTAGAAGAACGTCCACGCGTACTGGACGATCGGGAGCACGGCGGCGGTGAGCAGGAAGCCCAGCGCGACCCACGTGCTCCAGCTGCTCGCGGGCACGAGCAGGAAGCAGACGGCCATCAGGAACCAGAGCGGCACGATCAGCAGGACCGAGAGCACGATCATCTCGAGCCAGCGCTCGAACCGGCCCTCCGTCAGCTTGAACGAGCGCGTGAAGCCGCTGATGGGTCCCTCCTGCCGCAGCACCACCACCTCGGTCGCGAACGACAGCTTGAACGCCAGGTAGAGGAACGGCAGGAAGAGCATGCTGAACGAAATGCCGAAGAGCACGTTGCGCAGGACCTCGGCGAGGTAGAGCGCAGGCACGCGCTGCAGGCCGCGCGCGTAGCACGGACCGATGGGCCCCAGCGGCTCGTGCGCGGGGCGCTCGAAGTTGTCGAACGCGCGGAACCGCAGCATCGAGGTCACGACGACCATCGCGACGAAGTCGAAGAGCAGTCCGATCGCCTGCACGAGCGCGAGCTGCGACGGCAGGATGTCGCGCACCACGAACGGCACGAGCGCGGGCACGAGGATCCACGGCATCCGCAGCAGGAACGGCACCAGCAGCGAGTGGAACCAGTCGCGGCGCACCGCGAGGTCGAACGCGAGCGCGAAGGCGTGGCGCGAGGAGACGGGGAGCCGACGGTGCGGGCTCATGACGCGTGCGGTGCTGGCATGGGAGTCCGGGGACGGTACGGGCTCGCGGCGCGGGGTGTCAACGCCGCGTGGCGGGCGTGCCGGCGCCGCGCACGAACCCGCTGGCCCGCGCGACGACCCGGTCCGCGGCGGCGTAGAGCCCCCACGCGGCGGCGAGCGTCGCCGTGCCGGCGACGAACAGCAGCGTCGACTGCGCGGTCGCGCCGAGCGCCCGCGCCGGGGCGAACGCCCCGCCGAGCGCGGCGGTGAGGCCGGTGAACCCGGCACCGGCCGCCCACGCGGAACACGTGCCCGCCAGCGCGACGGCGCCGCGCCAGACGTCGGCGGCGCGCCAGAGCAGCAGCGACGCACCGACGAGCGCGAGCGCGGCGGCGGGCTCGGCGGGCGCGCTCACCCACCACGGGGCGGGCGCCTCGATCCGCGCGCGCGCGATCGCGCGGCGATGCTCGGCGTCGCGGACACGGAGCATCACCGCGTCGGCGAAACCGCGCGGCGCCGGCGCCGCGAACGGCGCGGCGAGCGCGTCCTCGAGCACGAGCAGCGATGCGCAGCGCGCGCAGCCGGAGGCGTGCGCGTGCGCGGCCTCCGCCTGCAGGGCGGGCCGGCCGTCGTCCAGCCAGCGCTCGAACGCCGTGCAGTCGTGCATCACGTCGTCTCCCCGTCGCCGGCGAGCCAGGCTTCGCGCAGCGCCGCGCGGGCGCGCGCGAGGTGGGTCTTCACCGTGTTCTCGGGCAGCCCGAGCGTCGCGGCGATCGCCTCGACCGGCTGGTCCTGGCCGTAGAAGAGCGAGACCACCGCGCGCTGCGGCGCGCTCAAATCCCCGACCAGCCGTTCCAGCCGCGCGGCGAGGAGCGGGTCGCGTGCCGCCGGCGCGGGCGCCGGTTCGGCGGCGGCATCGTCCAGGTCGAGCTCGCGCCGCTGGCGGCGGCGCAGCGAGTCGACGCGGTCGAGCGCGCGGCGGGCGACGATCCGGTGCAGCCAGGTCCCGAACGTGGATTCGCCGCGGAAGCCCGGTAGCGCCTCCCACGCGCGCACGAACGCCTCCTGGGCCACGTCCTCGGCGTCCGCGCGCGAGCGCGTGATGCGGAGGGCGAGCCCGTAGGCGCGGTCCCGGTGCAGCTCCACCAGCATACGGAAGGCCTCCTCGTCGCGATGCCGCGCCCGCTCCACGAGCTCGCGGGCGGCGGCCTCCTGCCGGGCCGTCGAATCGGGCGGCGTGGCCGCCGCCGGGTGTGCGGCCGGCTCGGGCATCACCTCATTGGACGGACGAACCGGGGTCTGGGGTTTCAACGGGGCGCCTCCCGGGCCCACTGTACCGGTCCGCGATCCCGGCCTGAAACCCGCCCGGCGATCCGTCCGTCCAACGGGCAACCACGCAGGACGAGACAGGCCGCGGCCGGTAAAGCCGGCCGGCAACGAGAAGGAGCGGGACATGTTCGACTTCGACGGCGGCATCCTGATTCCGATGATGATCTTCGCCATCCCCATCGTTGCGGTCGCGGGCGGCATCACGGCCGGCATCGTCCGGACGATCAGCCGCCACCGCCTGATCGAGCTCGCCCAGCGCGAACGGATCGCGGCCATCGAGCGCGGCATCGACCCGACCAAGCTGCCGCCGCTGCCGGACCTCTCGGGCGGCGACGAGGACGTGGCGACGGTTTACATGTCGCCGCGCCAGGCGACGCTCAAGCGCGCCCGCGATCTCATGACGGGCGGCATCGTGACGCTCTTCGCCGGCATCGGCATCGGCGTGATGCTCTACTTCCTGGCCGACGCCGGCGACTCCAACGCCTGGGCCGTGGGCGCGATCCCCGCGTTCGTCGGCTTCGCGCTGCTGCTCTCGTCGTGGCTCGTCCGCCGGGCGGCGAACGACGACAGCCCGGCGCCCACGCCGCACCGCTGATCCGGCCGCACCCACCGGTTTGACCGCGCGCGCGGGGGGCTCCTACCCTCGCGCGCATGGCTCGTCTCTCCCACATCGACGCCCGCGGGCGCGTCCGCATGGTGGACGTGAGCGCGAAGAAGACCACGCTTCGCGAGGCCGTCGCCCGCGGCCATGTCTGGATGCGCCGCGAGACGCTCGAACGACTCGGCGCCGACCGCGGCCCCAAGGGCAACGTGCTCGCCGCCGCGCACCTCGCGGCCGTGATGGCCGCCAAGCGCACCAGCGACCTGATCCCGCTCGCCCACCCCGTGCCGGTCGAGGCAGTGGACGTGGCGTTCGAGCTCGAACCGCCGGGACCGGCGGTGGCGATCGAGGTGCGCGTGCGCACCCGCGGCCGCACCGGCGTCGAGATGGAGGCGCTGACCGCCGTCGCGGCGGCCGCGCTGACCATCTACGACATGCTGAAGGCGATCGACCGCGGCATGGTGATCGGCGAGATCGCCCTGTGGGAGAAGCGCGGCGGCAAGAGCGGCACGTGGACGCGTGGCCGCGCCGTGCCGCGCGAGCCCGCGGGCACCGCGAAGCCGCGGCGCACGCGCGCCACGCCCCCGGCGGCGACGCCCGGACGCGCGGCGGCCCGCCGGCGCCGATGACGGCGCCCGAGCTGACCTACGCCCAGGCGCGTGCCCGCGCGCTGGACGGGCTCGCCCCGCTCGCGCCGGTGCGCGCGCCGCTCGCGGCGCTCCGCGGCCGCGCGCTGCGCGAGCCGATCGTCGCGCCCCACGGGCTGCCCCCGTTCGCCAACTCGGCGATGGATGGCTGGGCGGTGCGCACCGTCGATCTCGCGGGCGCGAGCCCGGGGGCGCCACGCACGCTGCCCGTCGTCGCGGTGATCGCCGCCGGTGCGGTGCCGCCGCGCGCGCTCGAGCCCGGCGAGGCGATGCGCATCATGACGGGCGCGATGCTGCCCGCGGGCGCGGACGCGATCGTGCCGTTCGAGCACGGGACGCGCGGCGGCGGCCCGGACGGCGAGACCATGACCACGGGCGAGCCGCCGCGCCCGGGCGAGCACGTCCGGGCGGCCGACGCGGACGTGGCGCCGGGCAAGCTCGTGCTGTCGCCGGGCCGGGCGCTTTCGCCGCACGACATCGCGCTGCTCGCCTCGCTCGGATATCCCGAGGTGCTCGCGGGGCCCGAGCCGCGCGTGGCGGTGCTCTCGACCGGCGACGAACTGCTGGCGCCCGGCGACGCGCTGCGCCCCGGCGCGATCCGCGACAGCAACCTGCCCATGCTCGCGAGCCTGGTCGAGGAAGCCGGCGCCACGGTGACGATCGGGGCGCACCTGCCCGACGACGCGGCGCGCGTGCTCGCGGCGGTCGAGGACGCGCTGGAACGCGCCGACGTGGTGCTCACGATCGGCGGCGTCTCGGCCGGCGACTTCGATCCGGTGAAGGAAGCGCTGCGCTCGCGCGGTGGGATCGAGCTCGGCCGCGTGGCGATGCGCCCGGGCCGGCCGCAGGCGTTCGGACGCCCGGGCGGCCGCGTCTACTTCGGCCTGCCCGGCAACCCGGGCTCGGTCGCGTGCGTGTTCGAGGCGCTCGTGCGCCCGGCGCTGCGGCGGCTGCAGGGCTTCGCCGACGTGGACCGCCCGCGCGTGCCGGTGCGCATGGCGCACGACCTCGCCTCGCGCTCGGGGCGCACGGACTTCGTGCGCTGCGAGCTCGCGTGGCGTGACGGCGGCCTCGTCGCCACGGCGGCGGGCGCGCAGGTCTCGGGCCACCTGGCGCCGCAGTCGCGCGCGCACGCGCTGGTCGTGGTGCCGCACGAGGCGGAGGCGCTGCGCGCGGGCGAGACCGCCGAGGCGCTGGTGCTGCGCCTGCCGGGGGCGATGGCCTGAAACGCGCGGGCCCGGCTCCGTGCGACGGAGCCGGGCCCGCGAAGCCTCGCGCGGCTAGAGCAGGTTCTGGATCGCGCCCTGCGCCTGCATCCAGAGGCCGTGCGCCTGCAGGCCGAAGTAGAGCGTCGCGGCCAGCGAGAGCAGCACCGCGACCACCGCGGCCGGCCCCCACGAGACGTGCGTGCCCTCGCCCTCGGGCGCCTTCATGTACATCGCGACCGTGACCTGCAGGTAGTAGTAGACCGACACGACGCTGTTCAGCACGCCGGCGATCACGAGCCAGAGCAGCTCGGGGCGGCGCAGCGCGGCGCCGAACACGACCACCTTGCCCATGAAGCCCGCCGTCGGCGGGATGCCGCCCAGCGAGATCATGAAGATCGTCATCGCGAGCCCGAGCAGCGGCTGGCGGAAGCCCAGGCCGGCCAGGTCCGAGCGCAGCACGCGCTCGTCGCGGCCCTCGCCCAGCAGCGTCAGCACCGCGAAGGCGCCGAGGTTCATGAACGAGTAGACCGCGAGGTAGAACACCGCGGCGGCCGCGCCCTCCTCGCCGCCGGCGGCGAGCGCCACGAGGATGTAGCCCGCGTGCGCGATGCTCGAGTAGGCGAGCATGCGCTTCAGGTTCTGCTGCGCGAGCGCGGTCAGGTTGCCGACGGTCATGGTGAGGAACGCGAGCACGGCGAGCAGCGTGGTCCAGTCGCCGGGCATGGGGCCCATGGCGCGGAGCAGCACGCGCAGCAGGGCCGCGAAGCCGGCGGCCTTGGCGCCCGCCGACATGAAGCCGGTGACCGACGTCGGCGCGCCCTCGTAGGCGTCCGGCGTCCACATGTGGAAGGGCACCGCCGCGACCTTGAAACCGAAGCCCACGAACACGAGCACGGCGCCCAGCAGCGCCAGCGGCTGGTGCGCGAGCGGCGACCCGGTCAGGAACGCGCCGATCTTCGGCAGCGAAGTGGTCCCGGTCGCGCCGTAGAGCAGCGCGATGCCGTAGAGCAGGAACCCGGACGCGAACGCGCCGAGCAGGAAGTACTTGAGCGCCGCCTCGTTGGACTCGAGCCGCACGCGGCGGAAGCCCACCATCACGTAGAGCGAGAGCGACATGAGCTCGAGGCCGAGGAAGATCGTGATGAGGTCGTTGGATGCGGCCATCACGATCATGCCGAGGATGCTGCAGAGCAGCAGCACGTAGTATTCGGCCTGGTTGATCTTCGTGCGCTTGAGGTAATCCCAGGAGCTCAGCACCGACAGCACGCCGACGGCGCAGAAGAGCAGCGTGAAGAACACCGTCATCGGGTCGTGCACGAACATGCCGTCGAAGAGCCCACGCTTGTCGTGCGCCACGCGCAGCACCGACCACGCGGCCGCGCCGAGCGTCAGCAGCGAGACGATCCCGCCACGGTTGCCGTTCTCGCGCGGCGGCACGAGCTCCATGAGCATGAGCAGGATCGCGCCCAGCGTGAGCGCGATCGACGGCCCGAGCACCCACCAGTCCACGGGCAGCAGCCCGGACACCTGCAGCGCGTTCATCGCGCACCTCCCGCCACCCGCGCGGCCACCGGGGCGATCACGCCGGGCACGAGCGCCGCGGACTGCGCCGCGCGCGCGTGCGTGAGCTCGATCGTGCGGTCCAGCGCGGGCTGCATGCGGTCGAGGAACGGCTGCGGGACGCAGCCCATCCAGAAGATCAGGACCAGCAGCGGCACGAACACGAGCCGCTCGCGGAGCGAGAGGTCCTTGAGCCCCTTGTTCTCCTCGTGCGTCACGGGCCCGAACACCACGCGCTGGAACATCCACAGCATGTAGCAGGCGGACAGGATCACGCCGGTCGCGGCGACGACCGCCCACGCGACGTCACGGCGGAAGGCGCCCAGCAGGACGAGGAACTCGCCCACGAAGCCGTTGGTGCCCGGCAGGCCGATGCTCGACAGCATCACCACGAGGAAGATCACCGAGTAGACCGGGATCACCTTCCAGAGCCCGCCGAAGTCGGCGATGCGCCGGGTGTGCCGGCGCTCGTAGACGACGCCGACCAGGAGGAAGAGCGCGCCGGTCGAGACGCCGTGGTTGAGCATGGTCATCATCGAGCCGGCGAAGCCCTGCGCGTTCATCGCCATGAGGCCGAGCATCGCGAAGCCCATGTGGCTCACGGACGAGTAGGCGACGAGCTTCTTCAGGTCCGGCTGCACCATCGCGACGAGGGCGCCGTAGACGATGCCGAAGATCGCGAGCCAGGCGATCCACGGCGCACAGACCTCGAGCGCGTTCGGGAACAGCGGCATCGCGAAGCGGACGAAGCCGTAGCTGCCCATCTTGAGCAGCACGGCCGCCAGGATCACCGAGCCCGCGGTCGGGGCCTCGACGTGCGCGTCGGGCAGCCAGGTGTGCAGCGGGAACATCGGGACCTTGATCGCGAAGGCGAACGCGAACGCGAGGAACAGCCACATCTGGTGCGACGGCAGGATCGGCAGCGCGTACATGGCCTGCAGGTCGAACGTCGGCACGCCCGTGGCCGCGCGCTGCGTGAACCACATGAACAGGATCGCGACGAGCATCAGCACGCTGCCGGCCATCGTGTAGAGGAAGAACTTCACGGCCGCGTACACGCGCCGCTGGCCGCCCCAGACGCCGATCAGCAGGTACATCGGGATCAGCATCGCTTCCCAGAACACGTAGAAGAGCAGCAGGTCGAGGCAGAAGAACGTGCCGATCATGCCGGCCTCGAGCGCGAGCACGAGCGCGAAGAACTCGCGCGGGCGCTTGTCGACGGCCGTCCATGCCCCGAACGCGGCGATGAGGGTCGTGAAGGTCGTGAGCAGCACGAGCAGCGCGCTCACGCCGTCGACGCCGAGGTGGTACTGCGCGCCGATCGACGGCACCCAGTTCACGATCTCCTCGAACTGGAAGCCGGGACGGCCCGGCTCGACCCGCCACCAGAGCGGCAGCGAGAACGCGAACTCCGCGAGCGCCGCCAGCGTGGCCAGCTGCTTCGCGGCCCGATCCGCGGCCGGCGGCAGGATCGCGACCAGCACGGCCGCCGCCAGCGGGAAGAAGACGAGGAAGGAGAGCCAGGGCAGGTGCACTTACGGCCTCACGAGGAAATGAATGAGCAGGGCGAGCACGCCGACCGCCAGGAACAGCGCGTAGGTGCCCACGTAACCGGTCTGGAAGATGCGCAGGAGGCTCGAGACCACCTCGGCGACCGCGCCGACACCGTTCACGGTGCCGTCGACGACCACCTCGTCCCAGAACTTCCACAGGCCGACCGAGGCGCGGTGGATGGGGTTCACCACCGTGGCCCAGTAGAACTCGTCGACGTAGTACTTGTTCTCGAGGGTGCGGTGCAGGCCGGCGAAGCGCTGCTGCAGGCCCGTCGCGATCGCGGGCTGCTGCAGGTAGAAGCGGAACGCCATCGCGATGCCGAACAGCGCCACCGCGACCGACAGGCCGATCAGGCCCCACTCGCCCGCGTGCGACATCTCGTTCACGTGCACGGGCTCGACGCCGCCCTCCATCACCGGGCGCAGCCAGCGGTCGAGCACGTGGCCGCCCTCCTGGAAGGGCACGCCGACGAAGCCGCCGACCACCGACAGCACGGCGAGCACCGAAAGCGGCAGCGTCATGTTCCAGGGCGATTCCTTCACGGGGCCGCCGTGGCCGTGGTCGTGACCGTGGTCGTCGTGCCCGTGGCCGTGCGCGTCGTGGCCGTGCGCCGCGTGCTCGGCCTGCACGTGGCCGTGGTGCAGCTGATCGGCGGCGTGCTCCTCGAAGCGCGGCGTGCCGCGGAACGTGAGGATGTAGAGCCGGAACATGTAGAACGCCGTCAGCACGGCGCCGAGCACGCCCGCGATCCAGATGCCGTAGTGGCCGGTCGCGAACGCCATGTGCAGGATCTCGTCCTTGCTGAAGAAGCCGGCGAACGGCGGGATGCCCGCGATCGCGATCGTCGCGACCAGCATGGTCATGTGCGTGACGGGCATCTTGGACGCGAGCCCGCCCATCTTGCGCATGTCCTGCTCGTGGTGCATGCCGTAGATCACGGAGCCGGCGCCGAGGAAGAGCAGCGCCTTGAAGAAGGCGTGCGTCATCACGTGGAAGATGCCGGCGCCGAAAGCGCCCACGCCGCAGGCGAAGAACATGTAGCCGAGCTGGCTGACCGTGGAGTAGGCCAGCACGCGCTTGATGTCGTTCTGCGCGAGCCCGATCGTCGCGGCCATGAGCGCGGTGGCGGCGCCGATGATCGCGACCACCTCCATACTGGGCGGCGAGAGCAGGAACAGCACGTGGCTGCGCACGACCATGTAGACGCCCGCGGTGACCATCGTCGCCGCGTGGATGAGGGCGGACACCGGCGTCGGGCCCTCCATGGCGTCCGGCAGCCAGACGTAGAGCGGCAGCTGCGCGCTCTTGCCCGTGGCGCCGAGGAACAGCAGCAGCGTGGCGACGGTGATCACCGGCAGGCCGTGGCCCGAGAACAGCGCCGCGAGCGCGCCACCCAGGCCGCCCGTCGCGGCCGGGAACACGTGCGGGGCCGCCGCGAACACGCGCTCGTAGTTGACCGAGCCCGTGTAGGCGATCACGAACATCAGGCCGAGCACGAAGCCGAAGTCGCCGATGCGGTTGACGATGAACGCCTTCTTGCCGGCGTCGGTGGCCGACTGCTTTTCGTACCAGAAGCCGATCAGCAGGTACGAGCAGAGGCCGACGCCCTCCCAGCCCACGAACATGAGCAGGAAGTTGTCCGCCAGCACCAGCGTGAGCATGGCGAACATGAAGAGGTTCAGGTAGAGGAAGAACCGCCGCACCGACGGGTCGTCCGCCATGTAGCCGGTGGAGTACACGTGGATCAGGAACCCGACGCCCGTCACCACGAGCACCATGATGCTCGAGAGCGGATCGAGCAGGAACGAGACCTCGGCCTTGAAGTCGCCGACCTGCATCCACGTCCAGGCGGTCTCGACGATGTGGCGCTCCTCGACCGGCAGGCCCGCGAGCGTCACCACCGCCCGCACCGCCGCGAGGAACGCGAGCCCGACCGCACCGCAGGCGAGCCAGAACGTGCCCTGCTTGCCGAGGCGGTCCCCGAACAGCAGGTTCAGCGCGACCGCGGCGAGCGGCAGCGCCGGGATGATCCAGAGCATCGGGAGGTTCACGGCCGTCCTAGCCCTTCAGGAGATTGATCTCGTCGACGAAGACCGTCTCGCGGAGACGGAAGACGTTGACGATGATGGCGAGCCCGACGGCCACCTCGGCGGCGGCCACGGTCATGACGAAGAAGACGAAGATCTGCCCGTCGAGCGAATGCATCTGCTGCGCGAACGCCACGAACGCGAGGTTCGCCGCGTTCAGCATGATCTCGATCGACATGAAGATGACGAGCGCGTTGCGGCGCACCAGCACGCCGGCCACGCCGATGGTGAACAGCACGGCGCTGAGCGCCAGGCTCCAGCTGATCGGGATCACGCGCGTTCCTCCCCCGCCCCGCGGCGGCCCTTCACCATCACGATCGCGCCCACCATGGCCACCAGGAGCAGCATCGAGGTGACCTCGAACGGGAACAGGAACCGCGTGTAGAGCACCTGGCCGATCGCCGACGCGTTGCCGTGCAGCATCGCGGGGTTCGGCGGCGCCTCGGGGCCCGGCGAGCCACCGCGGCCGAGCAGCACCGCGAACAGCAGGATGAGCGCCGCGACCATCCAGCCGATGCCGCGGCGGACGGCGATATGCGCGCCCTGCTCGACGTCGTTCTGGAGGTTCAGGTACATGATCACGAACAGGAACAGCACCATGATCGCGCCGGCGTACACGATCACCTGCACCATGCCGAGGAACTCGGCCTGGAGCAGCAGGTAGATGCCGGCGAGCGAGCAGAACGAGAGCACGAGGAAGAGCGCGCTGGTCACGGGGTGCTTGTGCAGCACGACCATGAGCGCGGTGGCGACGAGGAGCGCGCCGAAGCCGAGGAACAGGTACGGGACCATCAGCCGTTGGCCCTCCAGTACAGCCACACCGCCGCGATCACGACGTTCACGATCGAGGCCGGCAGCAGCACCTTCCAGCCGAAGTTCATGAGCTGGTCGTAGCGCAGGCGCGGGAACGTCCAGCGCACCCAGATGAAGAAGAAGAGCAGCGCGCCGAGCTTGAGCAGGTACCAGAGGAGCCCGAGGTATTCGGGTCCCGGACCGTGCCAGCCGCCGAGGAACAGGGTGACCATGATCGAGCAGATCACCATCATGTTCATGTACTCGCCGAGGAAGAACATCGCCCACTTCATGCTCGAGTACTCGGTGTGGAACCCGGCCACGAGCTCGCCTTCGGCCTCGGGGAGGTCGAACGGCGCACGGTTCGTCTCGGCGAACGAAGTGATGAGGAAGATCAGGCACGGCAGCACGAGGTACCAGTGGAAGACGCCCCAGTTCGGGAGCGGGACCTTCGTGCCGGGGATGAAGTAGACGCCCGCCTGGGACGCCACGATGCCGTTGAGCGACAGCGTACCCGCGCGCAGCAACACGGGGATCGTCGAGAGGCCCATCGCCAGCTCGTACGAGATCATCTGCGCCGACGAGCGCAGGCCGCCCAGGAGCGCGTACTTGTTGTTCGACGCCCAGCCGCCGAGCGTGATCGCGTACACGCCGAGGCTCGACATGGCGAGGAACACGAGCAGGCCGACGTTGAGGTCGGTCACGACGAACACGGGCGGCGGCCCCATCGGGATCACCGAGAACGTCACGATCGCCGGGAACACCGCGAGGATCGGCGCGACGTGGAAGATCACCTTGTTCGCCGATTCGGGGATGAACTCCTCCTTGAGGAGGAGCTTCACCACGTCCGCGGGCGTCTGCAGCAGCCCGAGCGGCCCGACGCGGTTCGGGCCCGTGCGCGCCTGCATGTGACCGCAGATCTTGCGCTCGGCGTAGATGAGGTACGTGACCACGCCCAGCATGACGCCGAGGATGATCGCCACTTTCACGATCGCCCAGAACGCCACCTGGAAGACCGGATTGCTCCAGAGCTCGGCCATCCCTGCTCCCTACGCCCCGACCGTTTCGGTCGCGGCCACCTTGCGAACCTTCACCTTGAGCCCCGCTCCCTGCGGTGCGCCGAGCCGGCCGAGCCCGCGACCCGCGAGCGCGTACGGCACGAACACCGCCTGCGGCGGCACGGAATCGTCGATTTCGAGCGGCAGCACCAGCGAACCCGCGGGCCCGTCGAGCGACACGCGATCGCCCGCGGCCAGCCCGAGGCGCGAGGCCTCGGCCGGGGCGACGAACGCGTGCGGCGCCTTCGCGAGCCCGGACAACGTCGCCGAACGCGCCGAGAGCGTGCCCTGCGCGAACAGCGTGCCGCCGGCCAGCAGCCACAGGCCGTCACCCGCGGCGCCGCTCGTTCCGGAGGCGTGCGCGAGCGAACCCGCGAGACGCGTGCCGGTCCACTGCAGGCCGTCCGGCATCAGCGCCGCCCAGCTCGTGCCCTGGTAGCCGGGCACGACGCGGGCGATCTCTCGGAACACGTCCTCGGCCGTGCGGTAGCGCCACTCGGCGCCCATCGCCTGGCCGACCATCTGGAAGATCTCCCAGTCCGCGCGCGTGCCGCGGCGCGGCGAGATGGCGCGGGTCGCCTTCTGGATCCGGCGCTCGCAGTTGGTCACGGCGCCGTCCTTCTCGGCGAACGCGGCCACCGGGAACACGACGTGCGCCTGCTGCGCGGTCGGCGTGAGGAAGAGCTCGTTCACGACCACGAGGTCGAGCTTCGCGAGCGCCGCCTCGGCCTTCGCGCGATCCGGTGCGCTGGCGAGCCAGTCGTCGCCGACGATCCAGAGCGCCTTGATCTTGCCGGCGGCCGCGGCCTCGAGCACCTCGGGCGCCGACAGGCCGGGCTCGCGATCGAGGTCGCGCCCCCACGCCTTCTCGTACGCGCCGCGGCCGTCGGCATCCGCCACCGGCACGTAGCCGGGCAGGCAGTCGGGCGCGAGGCCCATGTCGAGCGCGCCCTGCGAGTTGCTCTGGCCGCCGGCGAACATGACGGACGACTTCTCGCCCGTGATCGCGCCGGAGAGCCACGCGAAGTTCTCGATCGCCTGCAGCAGCGCCGCCGCCTGCGGATGCTCCACGACGCCGCGGCCGAAGAGCACCGCGCGCCGCTGCGCGTCGCGCAGTCGCTTCACCGCGGCGGTCATGACCGCCGCGGGCACGCCGGTCTCGGTTTCGGCGCGCTGCAGCGTCCACTCCGCGAGGCCGGCCTTGAGCGCCGGCAGGTTCCACGCGATCTCCGCGGGCAGGCCCGCGGGTTCGCCCAGGTCGAGCGCCGCACGCGTGAGGCCGTGCAGCAGCGCGAGCTCGCTGCCGGGCTTCGCGCCCAGCCAGTCACCCTTGAACTTCGCGCGCGCGAGCTTGACGCGGCGCGGGTGCGCGACCGTGACGTGCAGCCCCTTCTGGTGCTGGCCGCGGATCACGCACGCCTGTGCGAACGGCGACTCGCCCTGCAGGTCGTCGAACAGCACGAGCACTTCCTGCGCCTCGACCAGCTCGTCGAACGTCAGCGAGGGCCGGCCGCCACCGGTGGCGCGCAGGATCGCCGCAGCGGTCGTGCGCGAGGTCGCGCGCGTGCGCGCGTCCACGTGGGGCGTGCCCACGACGGCGCGGGCGAGCTTGCCGAACAGGTACTGCTCCTCGACGTTGAGCCGCTCGCCGCCGAGGAACGCGATCGACTGCGCCCCGTGCGTGGCCGCGATGTCGCGCAGGCGCGACGACACCTCGGCGATCGCCGCGTCGAGCGAGGCGGGCTGCAGCGCACCGCCCTGACGCACCAGCGGCGAGGTCAGCCGCTCCGGCGCGTTCACCCAGTCGTAGCCGAAGCGGCCGCGTGCGCAGAGGAACTCCTGGTTCACGCCGCGGAACTCGGTGCCGCGCGCACGCAGGATCTCCATGCCGCGCACGCCGAGGCGGACCGAGCAGCCGTTGCTGCACCACGGGCAGATGCTGATGTGCTGGCGCAGGTCCCATGGCCGCGCCTTGAACCGGTACGGCAGCGCCGTCAGCGCGCCGACCGGGCAGACCTCGACGCAGTTGCCGCACTGCTCGCACGCGAGCGGCTGGCGGTCGAACGACGAGATCTCGGTGTGCACGCCGCGCTGGTGGGCCGTGAGCGCGTCCTCACCCATGACCTCGTCGCAGTAGCGCACGCAGCGCAGGCAGACGATGCAGCGGTTCGCTTCCTTCTTGACGATGGGCCCGAGGTCTTCGGAATCGAACGTGCGCTTGGCCTCGTCCATCCGCGAGAAGTCCTGGCCGAACGAGAACGCGAGGTCCTGCAGCTGGCACTCGCCGCCCTCGTCGCAGACGGGGCAGTCGAGCGGGTGGTTCACGAGCAGGAACTCCATCACGCCCTTGCGCGCCTTGGTCGCGGCCGCGGACTGCGTGCGCACGACCATGCCGTCGCTGACCGGCGTGGTGCAGCCCGTCTGCACCTTGGGCATCCACGCGATCTCGGGCCGTCCGTCGGGTCCGACGACCGGCTTGCGGTCCGGACCCAGCTTCGGCGTGCCGACCTCGACGACGCAGATGCGGCACGCGCCGAGCGGCTGCAGCTTGTCGTGCGAGCAGAAGACCGGGACGTGGATCTCGGCGGCGCGCGCCGCCTCGGTGATCAGCGTGCCCTTGGGCACCTCGACGACGCGGTCGTCGATCGTGACTCGAACGAGATCGCTCACGCCGGCACCTCCATCCCCGCCTGCCGGCGGCGGTTCACTTTGCAGCGCTTGTGCGTGACGTGGTACTCGAACTCCTCGCGGAAGTGCTTGAGCATGCCCTGCACCGGCATCGCGGCCGCGTCGCCGAGCGCGCAGAACGACTTCCCGAGGATGTTGTCCGCGATGTCGCCGAGCAGGTCGATGTCGCGCTCGCGGCCTTCGCCGCGCTCGAGCCGCTCGAGAATCTCGGTCATCCAGTAGGTGCCCTCGCGGCACGGCGTGCACTTGCCGCACGACTCGTGCGCGTAGAACCGGATCAGGTTCCACAGCGAGTCCACCACGCAGGTCTGGTCGTCGATCACGATCACCGCGCCCGAACCCAGGAACGTGCCGGCCGCGTTCATCGACTCGTAGTCGAGGCCCGTGTCGAGCAGCGATGCGGGCAGGATCGGCACCGACGAGCCGCCGGGGATCACGCCCTTCACCTTCATCCCGTCGCGCATGCCGCCGCAGTACTTCGGCGACTCGATCAGCTCGCGCAGCGGCATGCCGAGTGCGATCTCGTAGTTGCCCGGGCGCTTCACGGGTCCGGAGACGCTGAGCACCTTGGTGCCCGCGCTCTTCTCGGTGCCCCACTGCCGGTACCACGCGCCGCCGTTCTTCACGATGTGCGGCACGTTCATGATCGTCTCGACGTTGTTCACGACGGTCGGGCAGGCGTAGAGGCCTTCGACCGCGGGGAACGGCGGCTTGAGGCGCGGCTGGCCGCGGAAGCCCTCGAGCGAGCTGAGCAGCGCCGTCTCCTCGCCGCAGATGTAGGCGCCCGCGCCGAGGTGCGTGTGCAGCTGGAACGCGTAGCCGGTGCCCGCGACGTCGTCGCCGAGCAGTCCGGCGGCGCGCGCCTCGGCGATCGCCTTGTCGACGATGGCCTGCACGTACGCGAACTCGCCGCGGAAGTAGATGTAGCCCGCGTGCGAGCCGATCGCGTAGCCGGCGAGGATCATGCCCTCGATCAGCAGGTGCGGGTTCAGCTCCATCAGCTCGCGGTCCTTGAACGTGCCCGGCTCCGACTCGTCGGCGTTGCAGACGATGTACTTGGGCTTCGGCGAGTTCTTGGGCACGAAGCTCCACTTGAGGCCGGCCGGGAACCCGGCACCGCCACGGCCGCGCAGGCCGGAGGCCTTCACGATCTCGATGACTTCGTCGGGCTGCTTCTTGCCGATCGTCTCGGCGAGCGTCGCGTAGCCACCCTGCTTCCGGTAGACGTCCAGCGTCGCCAGGCCGGGCGTGTCGATGTCCTTGAACAGCAGCGGGCCGCGGCTCACTTGAGCTTCTCCAGGAGGGCGTCCACCTTCGCCTCGTCGAGGTTCTCGTGATAGTCGAGGTTGACCTGCATGCACGGGCCGCCGCCGCAGGCCGCGAGGCACTCGACCCGGCGCAGCGTGAAGCGGCCGTCGGGCGTCGTCTCGCCGTGACCGACCCCGAGCTTCTTCTCGAGGTGCTTGAAGAGCCGGTCGGAACCCATCAGCGAGCACGACAGCGTCATGCAGACTTGAAGATGATGCCGGCCGACGGGCTTCAGGTTGAACATGGTGTAGAACGTCGCGACGCCGAACACGAACGGTTCGTCGAGCTCGAGCGTGCGCGCCACGAGGCGCATCGCGTCCGGCGGCAGCCAGCCCCAGCGGCGCTGCGCGATCCAGAGCAGCGGCAGCACGGCCGATCGCTTCACCGGGTAGTGCGAGATCGCTTCGGCCACCTCGGCCTTCAGGTCCTGCGGCCAGTCGGGGATCGACGGGGCGTCGATCGGCATCACGGGGGTGTGGCTCATCGATCCACCTCACCGAGCACGATGTCGATGCTGCCGATCGCCGCGATCACGTCGGCGATCAGTCCGCCTTCGGTCATGAGCGGCAGACCCTGCAGGTTGATGAACGAGGGCGAGCGCACCTTCATGCGCCACGGGCGCGCGGTACCGTCGCTGACGAAGTAGAAGCCGAGCTCGCCCTTGGGCGCCTCGACCGCCGCATAGGCCTCGCCGGCCGGCGGGAAGAAGCCGTGCGCCACGATCTTGAAGTGGTGGATCAGGGCCTCCATCGAGGTCTTGACCTCCGACTTCTCGGGCAGCACGTACTTGAAGTCGCGGACGCGGTACGGGCCCTTCTCGCCCAGCTCGCGGATGCGCGCGATCGCCTGCTTCGCGATCTTCGTCGACTCGCGCATCTCCTGGACGCGGACCTGGTAGCGGTCGTACGCGTCGCCGTTCTTGCCCGTCGGGACGTCGAAGTCGTACGTCTCGTAGCCCGAGTACGGCTCGTTCTTGCGCAGGTCGTAGTTCACGCCCGAGCCGCGCAGCACCGGGCCCGTGAGCCCCCACGCGATCGCGTCGGCCGCGGAGACCTTCGCGACGCCCTGCGTGCGCGCGAGCCAGATCGGGTTCTTCGTGAGCAGGCTCTCGTACTCGTCGATGTGCGCCGGCATCTCGTCGACGAACTTCTCGCAGCGCTCGAGCAGGCCGTCCGGGATGTCCATGGCCAGGCCGCCGACGCGGAAGTACGACGCCGTCATGCGCGCGCCGCTCACCTGCTCGTAGATGCTGAGGATCTTCTCGCGCTCGCGGAACGTGTACCAGAACACGGTCAGCGCCCCGAGGTCGATGGCGTGCGTGCCCATCCAGACCGCGTGCGAGGAGATACGGGTCAGTTCGGTGAGCAGGACGCGGATCGCCTGCACGCGCGCGGGCGGCTCGATTCCGAGCAGCTTCTCGACGCCGAGGCAGAACGCGAGGTTGTTGGAGAGCGGCGAGATGTAGTCCATCCGGTCGGTCTGCGGGATGGACTGCGTGTACGTCTTGTACTCGGCCTGCTTCTCCATGCCCGTGTGCAGGTAGCCGATGACGGGCTTGCAGCGGACGATCGTCTCGCCGTCCAGCTCGAGGGCCACGCGGAGCACGCCGTGCGTCGACGGGTGCTGCGGCCCCATGTTCAGCGTCAGGGTCTCATTGCGCACGGTACTTGACCTTCTTCGGGGCCAGCTTCTTGAGCGCCGGGTTCGGCACCGTGCGCCCGGGCGTGTTGTGCGTGAACGCCACTTCCTCGTAGCCGAGCGGCGAGTCCTTGCGCAGCGGCCAGCCCTGCCAGTCCTCGGGCAGCAGGATGCGCGTCAGGTCCGGATGGCCGGTGAACTCGATGCCGTAGAAGTCGTACGTCTCGCGCTCGTGCCAGTTGGCGGTCGGCCACACGGACACGACCGAGGGCACGCGCGGGTTCTCGTCGCCGATGCGCACCTTCAGCGTGAAGCGCGTCGCGTGCTCGAGCGAGAGCAGGTTGTAGATCGTCTCGTAGCGCGGCACGCGCGGCAGGTAGTCGGCGCCACCCATCCACGGCAGCATCGCGAACCGCAGCTCGGCGTCGTCGCGCAGGAACGTGCAGACCTCGACGAGCGATTCGGCCGGGACATAGAGCGTGTAGTCGCGCACCGCTTCGCCGACCTGGCGTTCGAACGCCACGCCCGGGAAGCGCTCGCGCAGCCGCTCCTCGACCCGTTCGGGATTGAGCGCCATCAGGCGGCTCCCTTCGCTTTGCGCTTGCGCGGGAACGGCCCCAGCTCCGGCTTCGAGGCGAGGATCTTCTCCTGCAGCTTCATGATGCCGTAGATGAGGCCTTCGGGACGCGGCGGGCAGCCGGGCACGTAGACGTCCACCGGCACGACCCGATCCACGCCCTGGAGGATCGCGTAGTTGTTGAACACGCCGCCGCACGACGCGCAGGCGCCCATCGAGATGACCCACTTGGGGTCGGTCATCTGCTCGTAGAGCTGGCGCACGACCGGCGCCATCTTGATGGACACGCGGCCGGCCACGATCATGAGGTCGGCCTGGCGCGGGGAGCCGCGGTACACCTCGGCGCCGAAGCGCGAGATGTCGAAGCGCGGGCCGGCGATCGCCATCATCTCGATCGCGCAGCACGCGAGGCCGAAGCTCATCGGCCAGATGCTGTTGGCGCGCGCGTTGTTGACGGCCCAGTTCACCATGGACTCGACCGTGGTGAAGATCACGCCGCGCTGGACCTCTTCCTCCAGGCTCTCCGCCTCGGACTTCGGCATGACGAGGGCGGAGTCGGCCGGGGCGGGCTTCGCGAGCGTGCGGAAGCCCTGCGGATCGCGCGAATCGGTCATCGGGACACCTCTCGGCCTCGGGAGGACGGGATCTGCCGCAGCGCGGGCACGCTCAATCCCATTCGAGCGCCCGCTTCTGGAGCAGGTAGACGTAGCCGGCGAGCAGGATCGCGATGAACAGGATCATCTCGATCAGCCCGTACAGGCCGAGCATCTTGAACGACACGGCCCACGGGTAGAGGAACACCGCTTCGATGTCGAAGAGGATGAAGAGCACGGCCACGAGGTAGAACTTCACCGAGAAGCGGCCGCGGGCGTTGCCGACGGGTTCCACGCCGCACTCGTAGGCCGAGGACTTCACCGGATTCGTGCGCCGGGGGACGATGAACGTCGACAACCCGATCGTCACCGCGCCGAACCCGAGCCCGACGATCACGAACAGCAACAGGGGCAAGTACGCGAGCATGCGAGACCCGTTTCCGTTACGAGGGAAGGCGCTCCATGCGCCCAACCCCGCACCCTAGGTGGAGCCGTGGGGACCGTCAAGCGACGGTCCCCATGTCGTTTGTCACCTCGACTTCAGTGCCGCCGTCAGTGCCGGAACCACCTCGAACAGGTCGCCGACGATGCCGTAGTCGGAGACCTTGAAGATCGGGGCGTCCGGGTCCTTGTTGATCGCGACGATGCAGCGCGACGACGTCATGCCGGCCAGGTGCTGGATCGCACCGCTGATGCCGACCGCGACGTAGAGCTTGGGTGCGACGACCTTGCCGGTCTGCCCCACCTGCTCGCCGTGCGGCCGCCAACCGGCGTCGACGACGGCGCGCGAGGCGCCCACACTCGCGCCGAGCACGTCCGCGAGTTCCTCGAGCAGCGCGAAGTGCTCGGGGCCCTTCATGCCGCGGCCACCCGAGACCACGATCTCGGCCTCGGTGACGTCCGCCTTGCCGCCCTTGGCGCCGGCGATGCCCGTCACCTTCGCGCGCGGCGCCGAGGCGTCCCACGTGAACGCGAGCGGCTCGACCGCCGCAGACTTGCCGGCCTGCGGCGCGGCGGCGGCGAACATCTTGGGCCGCAGCGACACCATGGCCGGCGCGGCCGTGAACGCCACCTTCTGCAACGCCTTGCCCGCGTAAACCGGCCGCGTCGCGACCAGCTTGCCGCCGTCCGCGGCGAGCGCGGTGCAGTCGGACGCGAGGCCCACGCCGCAGAGCGCCGCGACGCGCGGCGCGAGGTCCTTGCCCATCGCGGAGGCCGGGAACAGCACCGCCGCCGGGCCGACCGCCTTCACGGCCGCGGCCACCGCCGCCGCGGCACCGGCCGCGTCGTAGTGCGCGAACGCCTCGTGCGTCGCGAGCAGGACCTTGTCCGCGCCGGCTTCGCCCATCGCCGCGAGGCCCGGATCGGACGGCGCGCAGCACACTCCCACCACCGGGCCGCCCAGCGTCGCGGCCAGCCGCGTCGCTTCGCCCAGCGCTTCGCGCGACACGGGGCGAACCTGCCCCTCGCGCTGCTCGATGAAGACCAGGATGCTCATGTGCGCGCCCCCTCAGATGACCTTGGCTTCGTCGCGCAGGGCGCGAACGAGCTCGGGCACGGCCGCCGCGCCCTCACCGACGATGCGGCCCGCGGCACGCGCCGGGGGCAGTTCGAGCGAGACCAGCTCGAGGTTGGGCGAGCCCAGGTCGGCCGCCACTTCCTCGATCGTCTTCTTCTTCGCCGCCATGATGCCCTTGAGCGAGGCGTAGCGCGGCGAGTTGAGGCCCTTGTCCGCGGTGATCACGCAGGGCAGCGGCAGCTCGACCACCTCGCGCCCGCCTTCGATCTCGCGCTCGACCTTCGCCGTCTCGCCGGCGAGCTCGAACGAGGCCGCCACCGTCACGCACGGCAGCCCGAGCAGCGTCGCCAGCATCGGCCCGACCTGCGCCGCGTCGTCGTCCGCGGCCGACTTGCCGAGCCAGACGAGCGAGGGCGCGAGCGGCTTCACGGCCGCGGCGATCGCCTTCGCGACCGCGAGCCCGTCCGGCTGCGCGGTGTCGCTCTTCAAGTGGATCGCGCGGTCCGCGCCCATGGCGAGCGCCGTGCGCAGCGTCGTCTGCACGCCCGCGCCACCCAGGGCCACCGCGACGACCTCGCCCGCGCCGGCCTTCTCCTTCAGCTGGAGCGCCGCTTCGACGGCGAACTCGTCGTAGGGATTCATCACCCACGTCACGCCCGCCGGGTCCAGCGTGCGTCCGTCCCCGGCCACCTTGACGCGCGTCTCGGTGTCGGGAACCTGCTTGATGCAAACGACCTGCAGCAAACGCCACCTCCCGTGTCGGGCGTGAGGGCGTCGGCGACGGTCCGCGGCTCGCGCGAATCCGCCTTGCGCCAAGATTCACAATGTAGTGCGACGAGCTCGCCACGTGCGATTCCGGGGTCGGGAATGCGCGGCCTCGGGCGAGCGGCGCCGCAGTGTCACCGGTCGCGCGACAGAGTGTCAAGGGGTGCGCAGGTGGACATCGCGCGCGTTCCGGAACGCTGCGGCAATGAAGTGTCGCCAAACACGATCCCGCGCTCTCAGGGCGGCGCGGACGGTCACCGGTGGCGATGCGAACGCGCCGCGCTAGCCTGCCCCCACCGGAGCGGAAACGCCGCGCCGGCATCCCGAACCGGAAAGGAGCCCTCCCCATGAGCACTCGATCCGGAGAAGGCAGGCTGCTGTTCGGAATCATCGGCGTCGCGCTGCTCGGCGTCGTCGCGCTCGCCGCCCTGTCGGGCGGAGCGGCGCGTGCCGCGTCGAACTGCACGTACTACAGCAACGCGGCGCACACCACGATCGTGGGGCAGTTCGGCTACGACTGCTGCAACAACCCCGTGGCGTGGGGCATGAAGACGAAGTACTCGAGTTGCGGCGGCTGCTTCCCCTGCACGCCTCCCCCGCGCTGATCGCCGCATCCGCCGGGCCCGGCGCGCGAGGTGGCCCCTCGGGCGCGCCGTCGGCGGAAACCTCCCGTACGCTTCGAACCGAGCGCCCCTCGACGAATGTCGCGGGGCGCTCGGGCTTGGAACCCGGGAACGGCTTCGAGTCAGCGCGCCACGATGACCCGAGTCGCAGCAACTCGGCCTCCACCCGAGAGCCGGACGAAGTAGATGCCATTGGCGACTCGTCGACCGTCACGATCGCTGGAGTTCCACGTCACCGAGTGTCGCCCCGCCGGGAACGGCCCATGCGCCAGCGTCGCGACTCGCTTGCCCGCGATGTCGAATACGGAGACGTCCGCGTCGGAATACTCCGGGAGCGCAAACGTCAAGCGAGCGGGCCCAGAAGTCGGATTAGGCTGCGGCCGTTCGAGGGCGAAGGCGAGATCGGCGCGAGGATCGACACCGGTGGTCCCGCGGATCGAGATCGCCTGATCGAAGCGCCGGGGCGCGATGGACGTTTCCGAGCACGGCACGAAGGTCGCCTGGTGGAACGACACCGTCGTCGCCCCCTGCGAAGCGCTGGCGGCCACATCGAACCCCAGAAGGAGCACCGGCCCGACCCCAGCCTCGAGAGCCTGAGCGCACGTCGTTCCGGCCGGGTAATCGATGTCGACGGAGATGAGTCCGTTCCGCCCGTCTCCGTGAATGCGGGTCCTGCCGTCCACTCCGCGAGTTCCGTTCACCGAGGCCCCCTTGTAGGTGAGGATCCGTGGGTCGAACTTCACCTCCACGCTGACGCGGCGAAGCCCCGTAAGGTTCTCGGCGAGTACGGGAATCGTGATGCCAGTGGCTCCAGGCGGGAAGGTGAGGCCGGAGGGCAAGAAGACCCGATCGATTCCCGAGAGGCGTTCCGTCGTGAAGGTTCGGCAGAACCTCAGGTCGGAGAGCACACCGCATTCGTTGATCGCACTGACGCTCCAGGCGTAGCTCGAGCCTTCGGCCAGGCCGGAATAGTCGAAGAACGTCGTATCGACGTCCCACGTCCGGACGCTGTCGCACGAGCCCCCCAGCCGTACGCGGTAGGATGCCGCCTCGGGAATTCGCTCCCACACGAGTCGTCCCGAGAGCGGCTGCTCGGTCGCGAAGTCTTCAGGGCTCGACAGCTTCGGCTCGTGCGGGCGGCGCGCGGAGTCGACGACCGCGAAGGTCCTGCACTCCGAATAGGAAGAGCACGGCCTGTCGTCTCGAACGCTCCATGTCCAGTCCGGCGCCACCTGGATGTTCGAGAACTCGAAATGTGGTTCGCTGACGTGATACTCGCCCCGCGCGTCGCAGCGGTGCCTTTCCAACCGAACGTAGTACCCCGTCGCTCCGGCTGTCGGCTGCCACCGCAACGTGCCCGAAGCCGGCTGGCACGCACTCCCGTCGAGCGGAGTAAGGAGCACCGGGCTCGGCAGAGGTACTCCAGAGCCGACGGTGAAGCTCCAGGTGGGTGATGCGGGACCGGTCGCGCTGCACGCGCCGGCGGTCGAAATCGCGGACACGCTCCAAGCATAGGCTGCCGGAGCCAGCACGCTCGCCAGGCTCAGTCCCGGCACAAGGGTGTCCACGACCGTGTCACCGCCGCTGCAGCGGAGGGTGACCCGGTAGGACGATGCACCTGCGACGCTCTTCCAGCGCAACATCACGTCGTCGCCCGGCTCCGCTGCACCCGACGCGGGCGCCAGAAGCGTCGTCGCCAGCGGTGGCACGGGACCGGTCGTGAACTCGCGTGTCGGAGAACTGTTGCTCCCTCCACAGGTCTCCGGCTGAGTCAGGACCCGCCAGAAGTAGGTGCGCTCCGGGGCGAGGCCCGGCACCGTCGTCGACGTCACCGCACCGCAGAGCAGCTGGTCGACGACGACGCTGGCTCCGAACGCCGGATTCGTCGAAACCTGTACTCGGTACCCGGAAGCCAACGGATTCGCGCTCCAACGGAGCGCCGGGGTCACCGAAGTGCACTGCGTCCCGTCGGCCGGCCAGTTCAGCGGCGTCGAGAGGCATGTCGGCCCCCCGAAGGCGTGCTGGAAAGGTGGGCCGTGCGGGGACTCCCACTGATAGACGTCGAACCCGACGATGCTGATGGATTCGAGCGTGTTTCCCCAGCGACCATTGTAGTTCACGATGATCTGGGATTCGGGGTCGGGCATGGGATTCCCATACTCGCCGATGTTCCGCACGTTCTCGGAGCGGTAGCGCACACCCTGTCCATCGTGCGAGGCGTTGTCCCAGATGGCGAAACTGCATTCATTGTCGCCAGGGAACGGCCACCACTCGTGCTCGTCCTCCTCGATGTAACAACGCGGAATCGAATCGCCGTACGACTGGGCGAAGTAGCTGCCTGAAACCGTCGTGGCGGCACAGTTGCTGTCGCCGTGGTGGTGGAACACGTAACGAAGCACGCCGAACGGGGCTCGAGGCTGCAGGTAGACCTCGAGGAACGTCCAATCGGCCTCGTGGTCTCCCGCGCCTGGGGCATCTTGGAAATCGTTGTACGGGTAGAACTGCATGTATTGGACGAGGATCTCGGGCGAATCCGTCGTCCCCGCGAGATCGACCCTGGCATAAGTTCCGGTATGTGCGTTCGGCCCTTCGCCTATTCCCGGCCCGTCCGGAAGGTCCAGGCGATAAGTGCTCTTGGCGTCCGCACCGGCATCCGCGCGATTCGAGCTCGGCCTCACGCCGTTGCCGCCCTGGAGTACGAGGAGGGGGTTCGCAGCCAACTGGGCGGCCGTATACACGACCTGCGAGCTCGCCCCTTCCTGCGGCCCGTCGTAGTAGCGCAGGCTGCAGCGGCTGATGTACCACGTCACCGAGGATGGCCACTTGTCGTCCGAGTTGTGCTGGCGAGAATCGAAGTAGTACCACGGCCGGTAGTAGTCGATGAGTTGTTGCTCGAAGCCGTCGTCCAACCCATCTTTATCGAGGTCTACGCCACACGAGGTCGCCGCCGCCCATGCTGCCCCGGCCGCGGAAATCATGGCACATAGGAGTACGAGCAGGAGAAGTGCGGCGGGTGACGAGGAGAACCCGGAACACCGACGGACCACCAGGGGCTGTTCCGGCTTACGATGCGAGGCGTGCGACGACATGGGTTCCCTCCTCTCCCGCCCCAAATGGGGCGAGGACGATGAGATTCGGGCGGCGCGAGCGAGCCCGATTGGCTCGCGTATGGCCACTGGCCCGGTAGTCGCCGGATACCTCTGCGTGTGACACGTCCGGCGCGGCACTGGTGCCGCCCGCTTCGCACTTGTCTCGTGCCCCGGCTACGTTTCGGGCGACTTGACCCGGGTCGCCGAAGCCGCCGTGACGATCGAGACATCGCTTGTCGGAAAGTGGGTGTCCCGGCATGCTTCTCTCGCGACGCCGTCCCCCCGTCGGCTGCGACCCGCCCTTCCCCACGTTCGATTCCCTTCGTCGAAAGCGAGGAACTTCGTGCCGCTTCCCGTCCGACTGCGCCGCGCCCTCGGCATCGTCGCGCTGCTGCTCCCCGTGCTCGCCGCCCCGGCGTGGTCGGCCTGGTCGCGCAACCCGCTCGTGCCCGGGCCGTCGGTCATGCCGGGCCAGACGGCGACGCGACCGCGCGCGACGGTCCCCGACGGCAGCGGCGGCGCGTTCGTCCTCATGCAGGACTCGCGGACCGGCGACTACAACCTCTACCTCGAGCGCATCACGTCGCAGGGCGACGTCGCGCCCGGCTGGCCGGTCGCCGGCCTGCCGATCGTGACCGCGACCGGCTACCAGGACGTGGTGCTCATGTACGACGGCGTGAGCATGATTCCCGACGGCACCGGCGGCGTGATCCTGACGTGGTACGACGGCCGCACCGGCTCCTCGACCTACGACGTCTACGCCACGCGGGTGAACGCCGCGGGCAGCGTCGTCGCCGGCTGGCCCGTGCAGCTCTCGCCCATGTCGCAGATGGAAATCTACCCGCAGGTCGCGAGCGACGGCGCCGGAGGCGCATTCTTCGCGTGGGAACTCCAGTGGGCCCCGGGCGACGTCGACATCTATGGTGCGCACGTTCTCGCCAACGGCACGATCGCATGGGCGTCCGGCCTCCTGACGCCCGTGAGGTCGCAGTTCTCTCCGCACATCGTCAGCGATCGCCGCGGCGGCTTCCTGCTCGCCTGCCTCGATTCGTTGAGCGGCGTCGCCCAGGTTCGAGCGGCCCGGTTCAACTCCGCCGGAGCGGCGGTCAGCCCGCTCGTCACGCTCGACGCGACCACCGGCGGCCAGGACGACCTGGCGATCGCCGCGGACAGTTCCGGTGGGATGTTTCTCGCGTGGCGCGGCGCGCACAGCGTCGCGTACGAGATCTACGCGACGCACGTCGATTCGACGTGCACCCCGACCGCGGGCTGGGCCCCCAACGGCACCACGATCGCGTCGGGGAGCTCTCCGGCCATATCGGTCTACGCGATGTCCGACCCGCAGGGCGGCTGCTACTTCGCCTGGGAGGACCAGCGCTACGGCAACATCGACGTCTTCGCCGCGCACCTGACCGCGGGCGGATCGCTCGCCTACGGCTGGCCCGGCAATGGCGCGTTGCTCTGCGGCGCGCCGGGCAGCCAGCTCGTGGTCATGCTCGTTCCCGACAACGCCGGTGGAGCGATCGCGACCTGGGCGGACTACCGAGGAAGCGACTTCGACGCCGACGTCTATGCACTGCGGATCGCTCCCGGCGGCGGCCTGCCTCCCGGATGGAAGGAGGGCGGCACGCCCGTGGCCATCGCGCCGGACCTGACCTTCGCCTACGCCGCGTGCGCCGATTCCGCGGGCGGCGCGCTGATCGGCTACATCGACTACGGCGCCGGCGGCGGCACGACCGTCTCGCGCGTGCAGCGCATCGATCGCTTCGGCGCGCTCGGCAACGCCGAGCCCGCGATCACGAAGATCGCCGACGTCCCGGGCGACCAGGGCGGGCACGTCCAGCTCACGTGGACCGCGTCGTACCTCGACGCCGGCGCCAGCCCCGGCGTGACGTCGTACACGATCTGGCGCTCGACCACGCTCGCCGCCGCACAGGCTGCCACGCGCGCCGGTGCGCAGCTGCTGCGCGCGAACTCCGCGATGAGGCCCGCCGACGCCGCGAGCGGACGCCGCATCTTCCGCGCGTCGAGTGACGCCACCGCCGCGTTCGCGTGGGAGTACCTCGGCGAGGTGCCCGCGCACCAGTTCGCGACGTACTCGTACACCGCCCCGACGCTCGTCGATTCGTCCGCGAGCGGCGCCGGCACGACCAGCTTCCTCGTCTCGGCCATGGGCGCCGCGAGCGGCGCGTTCTGGGATTCGAAGTCGTTCGACGGCCACTCTGTCGACAACGTCGCCCCGACGCCCCCCGCGCCCTTCTCCGGCACGTACGCCGCAGGGACCAGCCATCTCGTGTGGGGCGCGAGCCCCGACGCCGACATCGCCGGCTACCGCCTCTACCGCGGCGGCACGTCCGGCTTCGTGCCCGGCCCTGGCAACTTCGTGGGCCAGGTCGCGTCGCTCGCGTACAACGACGCCATCGGCTCTCCCTACTGGTACAAGATCGCCGCCATCGACGCGCACGGGAACCTGAGCGGCTTCGTCACCACGCTGCCCACCGGCACCACCGGCGCCGACGATCTCGCCCCGCCGCACGAGCTCGCGTTCGTGCCGATGTCGGCCAACCCCGCGCACGGCCGCGTCGCCTTCGAACTCGACCTACCCGCCGCCGCGGACGTGCACGTGAGCGTGTTCGACGTCGCCGGCCGCCACGTGCAGACGCTCGCCGACGGCGCATGGCCCGCCGGCCGCCACACCGTCACGTGGAATGGCGGCAGCACGACGCCCGCGGGGCTCTACATGGTCGTCTTCCAAAGCGGCGGCCAGAGCTTCCGGCGCAAGGTGGTGCTGGCGCGGTGACGCGGCGCGCGGCGCGCTGAAGTTCACGGAGCACGCTCGCCCCCGCGGCCGGAGACGGCTGCGGGGGCGATGTGCGTTCGGGCGCGCGGGAGCGGCGCGACGTTCGGGCGCGGCGCGGGCGATGCGGGGCGCGCGGGCCGAGCGGCCGGCGGCGTGGCCGCGGCCGCGACACCTCGATCGCGCGCGAGATCGTGGCCCGCGGCTCACGCGGGCGGCGCGGCGTCTCGCGATTCCACGCGCATGCCGCGAGGCCCGAGAGTTCGCACGGCGGCGAGGACGCGCGCTTCGAGCGGCACGTCCGGCGCGAGCGCGGTCTTGAGCGCGACGGCCTTCGCCTCGCTCGCGCGCAGCCCGAGCTGGCGCAGGTAGGGCACGACCTCGTCGGCGGCCGCGCGGCGCGCGGCTTCGGCGACGGCAGCGTGTTCGCGCTCGGCGCGCGCCTGATCGCGTGCGGCGAGCGCTTCGGCGCGAACGGCCTCCGTGCGATCTCGCTCGGCCCGACGCGATGCTCGCTCCGCGCGGGCGACCTCGCGCCTGCCTTCGATGTAGCGCTTCCCGAACGCGCGCTCCGCCGCGAGCTGGTTGTGCGCGCAGCAGCGCAGGCGCAGGTTCTTCGCCGAGTCGTCGCCGCCGAGCGCTTCGGGGATCACATGGTCGTATTCGAGTTGGGAGCGACGTTCGCAGCGGCGGCCGGCGTCGCTCTCGAACGTGCACTGACCGCCGTCGCGGTGCCAGACCTCGCGACGCACGTGCTTGGGGATGTAGCGGCGGCGACGCGGCGCCGAGGCGTTCTCGCGCGGGGACGGTCCCTTGGACGCGGCCGCCGGCCGTGGCGAGCGCCGGCCGGTCCCAAACTTCCGCTTCTCCAACTGTTCGCGCCACGCCGCGACCATCTGCTCGAACGCGCGCGCCGGGTCGTGCGCGATCGCGTACGGTGCGAGCGCGAGGGCCGCGCGATAGGCGTCGGCGAGCTCGGCGGGGATCGTGAACGTGATCGTGCGACGCGCCGGAGTGGCCGCAGTGGGCTGGGCAGCGGTCGCCTGAACCGCCGCGACCGCTTGACCATTTCTGGAAATGACCGGATTTGAATCCGGTTCGCTCTCAGTATTCGCAACGACTTGCGAGAGCAGGTCGCCGCCCACCTGCGGCCCGCGCGCTCGTGCTCGTTCGGCGAGCATCACTCGGATCTCACCACACGAGTGATTGGCGGCGGCAGCGATCAGCTCTTCGGCATTCTCGACATCGATCGACGGCAACAGCATGAGGGCCGCGCTCAGGTGCAGCCGCCCATCCGCGATGGCCGACAGCAGCGCCGGAACGCGGCGCACCGCACGTGCCGCCTGGATCTTCTTGTCCGCCGAATCCGGGTCCATCCCGAGCTCGCCGACGAGGAACGCCGTCGTCGAGCCGTAGGCCGCCTCGACGTAGAGCTTCCGCGCATCGATCTCGGCGAGGTGCTCGAGCAGCTCTGCGAGATTGACCGCGCGCGCCGCCAGCAACGAGCGCGTTTCCGAAAGGAGGACCTGGGGCGTGAGCGAGAAGAGCGAGCGAACGGTCCGCATGAGCACATCCGCGTCGGGGGCGGGTGCGTGTCGGGCGCACGTACTTCATAGCACACGCAAATTCGGCCGCCGTACCTGCGCGTACGCCGCGAAACGAGGCGCGACGCGACAAAGTTGCGGTGATCCGGCGCGAATCGCGGCGCACGCGTAGCGGTGACGCGTTCACGCGACGCGGCGCGCGCTGTGTCGTTCGCGAACTTCCCGGGCGCGAAACGCTGTCAAGAGCGGAGTCAAATGCGCCCGGACATCCGGAACGCGAGCCGGGGATCCCCGCTCAGGGTTGCTCATCAGTCCGAATCGATTGAAGAAATCGCCAGTTCGAAGCGCGCACCGAGTCCAGCGCTCGCGGAACAGCTGTCGGACGCAGGCAGCAGACCGAAGGAGTTCCTACGAAACAGTCGTTTGTCGCGTGTTCGCTTCGATGAACTCGACCACATCCCTAGGAGTGGTCAAGTTGTGATGACCGGCCAGCTCGAACTTCAGATGGGGCGGAAGATTCCCAATGCAGGCGCGAACCAGGTCGTCGAGATCCTCGTCGACGATGCCCCATAGCCCTTGGAGATCGTCGTCCGCACGTACGACCACGAGTTGGGGGCCGCGCTCATGGACAATCGCGCGATAGACGGCCCGCACCACGACATCAACTTCTGTCCGGCCGAAGCTCTCCGCGAAGCCGCCCAGGCCGGGCATCCTCCTTGCGCGGATCGGCCACCGGATCGCTTCAATGCGCGCGTAGGAGAGCGTCATCAGGCCGACCACACCGCTCACGATGACCCATATCGACAAGCCGACACCCCTCATGCTCTACCTCCAAACGCCCGCCTCCCCCCCTACCCCCTCCCCACCAAATCCTCCGGCGTCTCGCCCGCTCGCGCCCTCCGCAGCACTCCGCCCTCCACCACCATCTCCGCGAGCCGGCCCCGCCCGTTGTAGTTCGACGACATCACGCTGCCGTAGGCCCCCGTGTCGAGGATCGCGACCAGGTCTCCGCGTTCCAGCGGCGGCAGCGCGCGATCGCTCGCAAACGTGTCACCGCTCTCGCACACCGGGCCGGCGATCGTCGCGGGCGTCGCGTCGCCGGCGCGCGGGCGCACGGGCACGATGCGGTGATGCGCACCGTAGAGCGCGGGACGCAGCAGGTCGTTCATGCCGGCGGCGAGCACCACGAAGCGCCGCGTTTCGCCGGCGTCGACGCGCGTCTTCACCCAGAGTACCTCGGCGACCAGCATGCCGATCGGCGCCACGAGCCAGCGCCCCGGCTCGAAACGCCACTCGTACGGCTGGCCCGCGGCGATCGCGCCTAGTTTCTCGGCGTGCGCCTCGACCGGGAACACGTCGGCGCCGTGCACGTAGTCGATCCCGAAACCGCCGCCCAGGTTGAGCGATCGCAACGGCGCGCCGCGCTCCGCCGACGCGCGCGCCAGCGCCAGTGCGACCTTCGCCGCGTCCTCGAGCGGCGTCGTCTCCGTGACCTGCGAGCCGATGTGCAGGTGCAGGCCGTCCACCGCGAGGTGCGGCCAGCGTGCGCGCGCTTCCCACGCGGCGAGCGCGTCCTCGGCGCCGACCCCGAACTTGGCGTCCTTGTGCCCGGTCGCGATGTGGCGATGCCCCGCGATGTAGATGCCGGGGTTCACGCGCAGCGCGACGCGCACCGTCGTGCCCGCGTCGCGCGCGGCCTGCTCGAGCAGGTCCAGCTCACCGACGTGATCCGCGCTCACCATGGCCACGCCGTGGCGCGCCACCCATTCCGCTTCTTCCGGCGTGTGCCCGTTGCCGCTCAGCGTGCGGCGCGGTGCGTCGAACCCGCAGCGCTCGGCCAGCACGAGTTCGCCGAGCGAGCCCGCGTCGGCCTCGAGCCCGGCGGCGCTCGCGGCGCGCACCAGCGCGGGCAGGCCATTGGCCTTGAGCGCGTACGCGAGGTGCGCACCCAGCGGCGCGAACGCGCGCTGCAGCCGCGCCGCGCGCGCGGCGAACGCATCGAGATCATGGATCCAGAACGCGCGGGCGTGCGGCTCGAGCGAGCGCAGCGTGGCGTGCGCCTGGTCGAGCGGCACGCCGCCCAGCGTGAGCGGTGCGGCCTCCGGGCTCATCGAACTCCTCCGTGAGCGGCGAGCGAGCGCTCGGCGCGCGCGAGATCGTCGGGCGTGTTGACGTTGAGGAACGCGTCCGCGCCGCCGGGCAGCGCCGCGAGTTCGTCCGCGGACACGAGCACGCGTTCGAGCGGATCGAGCGCGCGCCGGATCGAGCGCTCGCCGCGCGCGAACGCGGCCGCCAGCGGCGCGACGGCGCTCGCGGCGTACCACGCGACGAGCGGCTGCGGCACGCCCGTCGGCACCGGCAGCACGACGTGCGCACCGCCGAGCCGCTCGGCCAGCCGCGCGAGCGCCGCCGGCCGCACGAGCGGGAAGTCGACGCCCAGCACCAGCGCACGCTCGAACTCCCCGTCGCCGGCGCCGGTCAGTAGCCCCGCGAGCGGACCCTCGCCGGGATCGGCGTCGCAGCGGCGGAGCTCCGCGGGCACGGGCAGCTCGATCGTGCGCGGCGCCACCACCACCACGCGCTCGCAGCACGCGCGCAGCGTCTCCAGCGCGCGCTCGACCAGCGTGCGGCCGCCGAGCACCGCGAGCGCCTTGGGGACGCCCAGCCCCAGGCGCTCGCCGCGTCCGCCCGCGAGCAGGATGCCGAGCGTGCCGGGCGCGGCCACCTCAGTAGCCCGCCCGCTTGTCGACCACGCCGGCGAGCGGCTCACCCGCGACGTACCGGCGCAGGTTCGCGGCGAAGAGATCGGTCGTGCGCTCCCAGAAGCGCGGGCCCAGCCCCGACGTGTGCGGCGTCACGATCACTTCGGGCATCGCCCAGTGCGGACTGTCGGGCGGCAGCGGCTCGGTGCCCATCACGTCGAGCGCCGCACCCGCGATCCGGCCCGCACGCAGCGCGTCGACCAGCGCGGGCTCGTCCACGCATGCGCCGCGGCCGACGTTGACGAGCCGCGCCGTCGGCTTCATTTGCGCGAGCTCCGCGGCGCCGATCATGCGCGACGTCTCCGGCGTATGCGGCGTCACGAGCACGACCCAGTCGCTCGCGCGCAGCAGCTCGGGCAGCCGCTCGAGCCCCCACTGCGCGTCGGCCGGAGCCGGATCGCCGGCCGGGTGCCGGCGCACCGCGAGCACGCGCATGCCCAGCGCGCGGGCGCGCGTCGCGACCGCGCGGCCGATGTGCCCGAAGCCGACGAGGCCCAGCGTCGCACCCTCCAGCTGCTCGAACCCGGGGCCCTCGACCTGCGCGCGCTGCGTCCAGCGCGCGGCGAGCTGCGCATCGCGCGAGCGGTGCAGGCCGCGCACGAACGCCAGCATCATGCCCAGCGTGTGCTCGGCGATCGAGACCGCGTGCATGCCGCGCGCGCAGGTGAGCACGACGTCGCTCGTGGCCAGCTCGGGGAACAGCGCGCCCTCGACGCCCGCCGCGGTGGAATGGATCCAGCGCAGGCGCGTCGCGAGCGCCAGGTTGTGCGGGCGCACCACGAAGCCGAGCACGACCTCGGCCTCCGGCAGCAGCGCCTCGGCCTCCTCGCGCGTCACGGGCGCGTCGATCCGCACGTCCGGGAAGTCGCGCCGCAGCCGCTCCACTTCCGGACGCGGCATGTTCCAGATGCCGTCCGGATGCCGCACCCATTCCAGCACGCGCAGGTTCGCCATGCGGCGCATGGTGCCACAGCGCCGCCCGCGCGCAACGCGACGGGCCGCGCCGGGCCGGCCGCGGGCGCCCGCGCCGGCCCGCGAACGCGACGCGGCTCGCAGGGCGAGCCCGCCCGGCGCGGCCCGTGCGCGTCTTGCGCGCCGGAGGGCCCTGCGGATACTCTCGCGCGACCGTCACCGGGATCATCGCCGTCATCGTCAGGGAGGCCGGATGCACCTGCGTCGTTCCTTCGCCGCGGCCCTGGCGGCCGCCACCGCGACCCTCGTGGTCGCGGGTGCCGCCTTCGCCGGACCGCTCGCCAGTTTCGCCGACGCCCCCATCGCCGGGCCGTGGGTGCTCGCCCCCGGCGAGTACTACGTCGGCGCCACGGGGTCGTCGTTCCACACGACCACCGCGTTCGACGACAACAGCGAGCGCAGCCTCATCACGGGCGAGGCCGAGCAGCGCTCGGTCGGCACGTACATCGAGATGGGCTGGCACAAGCACACCAGCCTGCAGTTCTCGGTGCCGTTCGTGACCAGCAGCACGTGGACGCCCTCGGGCGGACCCGCCAGCATGACCGCTCTCGGCGACTTCGGCCTCGGCTACCGCCGGGCGCTCACCACCCAGGGCCTGGTCTCGGCGCTCCAGCTGCGCTGGGAGGCGCCGCTCGGCTACAACGACGAACTCTCGCCCGCGGTCGGCGACGGCCGCCAGAAGCTGTCGGCCGGTCTCGAACTCGGCGGCAAGCTCGGCAAGGGCGGGTTCTGGTCGGTCGGCGGCGGCTACCGCTACGACTACCGCGCCGTCGGCGCGCGCGCGTCGGTGGACGACACCACCGCCAACGCGGCGAGCCAGGACTGGTCCGATCACGCGACCGCGCACGCCGCGCTCGCGTTCTGGGTCGGCCGCCTGCAGCTCGCGGGGCTCTACGGCGCCGACCTGCCGATGCAGACCGGCCGCCGCTACGACATCGAGCAGCACGTCGCCGGGCCGCGCGTGACGTACCGCGTGGACGGCGGTCTCGACGTGTACGCCGGCTCCTGGCACACGCCCTCCGGCCGCAACGCGCCGCACGTCGACCAGTACTACGCCGGCATCGCGTGGAAGCTGACGAAGCTCGATCGGTCCAAGGGCTTCATCGGCGGTGACGCGCGCCCGTGAGCGCGCGCGCGGAGGCCGCGGTTCCGTCCGGAACCGCGGCCTCCGCACGAGGTGAACGCATCACACCCCCCCTGCACCGGCTGCTGCGCCTCGCGCGCCCCTACCGCACCGGCCTCCTGCTCGGCGCCCTGTGCGTCGCGTCGGCCAACGTCATCGCGCTGATCCAGCCGCAGGTCCTGCAGCACTCGGTCGACGACCTCTACCGCGGCGTCACCGCCGAGAAGCTCGGCCGCTACGCGCTCTCGATCTTCGCGATCGCGGTGGCCTCGGGGCTCTTCAAGTACGCCATGCGCGAGCTCGTGATCGCGATCTCCCGGCGCATGGAATACGACCTGCGCAACCAGCTCTTCGTGCACCTCGAGACGCTGCCGGTGCCGTGGTACCAGGACCACCGGACGGGCGAGATCATGTCGATCGCGACCAACGACATGTCCGCCGTGCGCATGATGCTCGGGCCCGGGCTCATGTACACCGTCAACACGGTCACCGTGGGGATCGTGTCGGTGGTGTTCATGCTCGGCATCAGCCCGCGGCTCACGCTCTACTCGCTGCTGCCGCTGCCGCTGGTCTCGCTGTCGGTGTGGTACTTCGGCAAGCGCGTGCACTCGCTCTTCGAAGGCGTGCAGGAGCGGTTCGCGAAGATCTCGGCGCACGTGCAGGAGAACCTGGGCGGCATGCGCGTGGTGCGTGCGTTCGCCGCCGAGCGCAGCCAGTCGCTGCAGTTCGAGGAGGAGAACGAGGCCTTCCGCGCCGAGAACCTCGGGCTCATCCGCACCTCCGGCTTCTTCATCCCCACGCTCACGCTGTTCTCCGGCGCCGGGGCGCTGCTCGCGCTCTGGGTCGGCGGCCGCGAGGCCGTGCACGGGCACATCACGCTCGGCCAGTTCGTGGCGTTCACGGTCTACCTCGGCATGCTCAACTGGCCGATGGTCGCGCTCGGTTGGGTGATCAACCTCTTCCAGCGCGGCATGGCCTCGTTCGGCCGCATCACCCGGATCCTCGACGAGGTGCCGTCGATCGCGAGCGCGCCCGGTGCGGTGCGGCCCGACGCGACGCCGGGCACGCTCGAGTTCCGGAACCTCTCGTTCACCTACCCCGGCGCCACCACCCCGGCGCTCCGCGACGTCTCGTTCCGCGTGCCCGCGGGGTCCACCGTGGCCCTGGTCGGGCGCACCGGCTCCGGCAAGAGCACCGTGCTCGCCATGCTGCCGCGCCTGTTCGACCCGCCGCCGGGCACCGTGCTGCTCGACGGCAGGGACGTGCGCGACCTCGACCTCGACTGGCTGCGCGCACAGCTCGCCGTGGTACCGCAGGAGCCGTTCCTCTTCTCCGCGACCATCGCCGAGAACGTCGCGTACGGCGTGCCCGCCGAGGACCCTGTCGCGATCCGCGCCGCCGCCCGCGTCGCGCACCTCGAAGGCGACGTCGACGGCTTCCCCGACGGCTTCGCGACCCGCGTGGGCGAGCGCGGCATCACGCTCTCGGGCGGCCAGAAGCAGCGCACGGCGATCGCCCGCGCGGTGCTGCGGCCCACGCCCGTGCTGCTGCTCGACGACTGCCTGTCGAGCGTGGACACGCAGACCGAGGAGGCGATCCTCGCCGGCCTGCGCGGCGAGATGCGCCGGCGCACGACGCTGATCGTCGCGCACCGCGTCTCCACGGTGCGCGACGCGGACGAGATCCTGGTGTTCGAGGATGGCGCGATCGTCGAGCGCGGCCGGCACGACGACCTGCTGGCGCTGGGCGGCCGCTACGCAGCGCTTCACCGCGCGCAGCAGCTCGAAGAGGAGCTCGAGGCCTCGTGAGCGAGACGGACGAAGAGACCGGCCGGGCGTACGACCACCGGCTCATGCGGCGGCTCACCGCCTACCTCGCGCCCTACAAGGCGCAGGTGGCGCTGGCCGTCGTGGTCACGCTCGCCGAGGCCGCGGTGCAGCTGCTTTTCCCGTGGCTCACCAAGGTCGCGATCGACTACGGCATCCGCCACCGCGACACCTACACGCTCGACCGCATCGCGCTCGTCTACCTCGCCGCGCTGCTGGCCGCGTTCGTGCTCGGCTACCTGCAGACGCAGGTCATGCAGTCCGTGGGCCAGAACGTGATGCGCGACCTGCGTACCGCGATGTTCCGCCACCTGCAGCGGCTGCCGGCGTCGTTCTTCGACGCCAACCCGATCGGCCGGCTGATGACGCGGGTGACCAACGACGTCGACGTGCTGAACGAGCTCTTCACGTCGGGGGTCGACGCGCTGTTCGGCGACTTGTCGATGCTGATCGGCATCGTGATCATGATGGCGCGACTCAACGTCGAGCTCCTCGCGGTCACGTTCTCGGTGCTGCCCCTCATCTTCGTGGTCACGCTCACGTTCCGCGTGAAGGTGCGGCGCGTGTTCCGCGAGGTGCGCACGCGGCTCGCGCGACTGAACGCGTTCCTCAACGAGAACCTGTCGGGCATGAGCACGGTACAGCTGCTGAACCGCGAAGCGCGCAACGCCGCGCAGTTCCGCGGCATCAACGCCGACCACCGCGACGCGAACCTGCTCGCCAACACCTACCACGCGATCTTCTTCCCGCTGCTCGAACTCGTCTCGGCGATCGCGCTGGCGCTGATCATCTGGTACGGCGGCCGCCAGGTCATGTGGACCGGCATCACGCTCGGCACCCTGGTCGCGTTCATCCAGTACACGCAGCGCTTCTTCCGCCCCATCTCCGACCTGTCCGAGAAGTACGGCATCCTGCAGCAGGCCATGGCGTCCTCCGAGCGCATCTTCGCGCTGCTCGACACGCCCGCGGACGCCGCCTCGGTGTCGTTCGACCGGCCCGCGCCGGCGGACGCGCGGCCCGCCGGCACGCGCGGGGCACGCATCGAGTTCGACCACGTGTGGTTCGCCTACGACGGCCAGCACTTCGTGCTGCAGGACGTGTCGTTCACGATCGAGCCCGGCGAGCGCCTCGCGCTGGTCGGCGCGACCGGCTCGGGCAAGACGACCATCACGAGCCTGCTGCTGCGCTTCTATGCGCCGCAGCGCGGCGAGATCCGCGTCGACGGCCGCCCGCTCGCCGAATGGGACGCCGAGGCGCTGCGGCGGCGGATCGGGCTCGTGCTGCAGGACGTGTTCCTCTTCAGCGGCAGCGTGCTCGAGAACCTGCGCCTCGGCGATCCCGGGCTCACGGACGACGCCCTGCGGCGTGCCGCCCGCGACGTGGCCGCGGACGCGTTCGTCGAGCGGCTTCCCGGCGGCTGGGACGCGCCGCTGCGCGAGCGCGGCGCCACGCTGTCGTCGGGCCAGAAGCAGCTGCTCTCGTTCGCGCGCGCCCTCGCCCGCGATCCCGAGCTGCTGGTGCTCGACGAAGCCACCTCGAGCGTCGACACGCACACCGAGCGGCTCATCCAGCAGGCGCTCCAGCGCCTCATGCACGGCCGCACGAGCCTCGTGATCGCGCACCGGCTGTCGACGATCCAGGACGTGGACCGGATCGTCGTGCTGCACCACGGCCGCGTCCGCGAGTCCGGCACCCACGCCGAGCTGCTCGCCCTGGGCGGGCTCTACACCCGGCTCTACCAGCTCCAGTTCCTCGCTGGCCGCGGCCCCGAGGCCCCGGAACCCTCCGGAAACGGTTCGCCACACTGAACTTCGTCAGGGTCGTTGACTGGGCCTGAAGCTTGTTTTAGAGTTGTGAACAACTTCAGTGTGAGCCTTCCCGCATCCCTGACCGGAGGTGCCATGCAACTGGGGAAGAAGATTCGCGACCTTCGGCTGCGCCGCGGCATGACCGTCCAGCAATTGGCCGAAGCCACCGGGCTCTCGAAGGGATTCATCAGCCAGGTCGAGAACAGCCGGACGTCGCCGTCGCTGGCCACGCTCCAGGATCTCGCCCGTTCGCTCGAAACGTCGGTCGCCTACCTCGTCGTCGAGGAAGAACAGGTGCCCCACGTCGTGCGCGCCGGCGAGCGCCCGCGCCTGCAGGTCGGCGGCACCACTTCGCACGTCGAGGTGATCTCGGCCCAGCCCAAGCGCAACCTCGAACTCATCATGGCCGAGCTGCCCGCGGGCATGACGGCCGGTGACAAGCGCCACTACCACCACGGCGAGGAGATCGTGCTCTGCGTGGAGGGCCGCGTGAGCCTCACCTGCGGCGAGCATGTGATCCTGCTGGACGCGGGCGACTCGTGCCACTACGACGGGCGCGTGCCGCACGCGATGCAGAACGCCGGCACGGGCACGGCGAAGATCCTGATCGCGATGACGCCCGCCGCGTTCGAACCGATGTTCCGCGTGCAGGGCGCCGCACTGCACACGATCGATTCCGACATCGCCTACGATTCGTTGCCATGACGGCCGCCTGAACGTTCGCTTCACTCGCGACGGCGGCTCCCCGAGCCGCCGTCGCTCTTTTTTTCCCGGAGCTCATGTCCCCACTGCTTTCCGCCTGGACCGACTTCCGTGACGCCGCGCGGCACTTCTCGCGACCGGCGCGCTTCTACCTGCTCAGCGAGTTCCTCGTCTGGACGGCGCACGGCGTGTTCGGCGTGCTGTTCAATCTGTACCTCGTGGAGGCGGGTTTCCCGGAGCGCTTCGTCGGGCGCGCGATCGGCATGAACGCGATCGGGCTTGCGGTCGCCGCGCTCCCCGCCGGCGTGCTGGCGGAGCGATGGAGCCGGCGCAATTGCATCCTCGTGGGCGCGGTGCTCGAGGGGCTCGGCCACGCCCTGCGCGCGAGCACGACTCACGCGGGGACGATCCTCGCCATGGGCGTCGCGATCGGTGTCGGGCAGGCGCTCTTCCAGATCGCCGCCGCCCCGTTCATCACCGAGCATTCGACCCCGCGCGAGCGGACGCACCTCTTCAGCACGTTCTTCGCATCGGCCCTGGTCGCCGGCGTGATCGGCAGCGCCGCGGGCGGCGCACTGCCGCACGTGGTGCAGGTGCTGCGCCCGGCGACGAGCCTCTTCACCGCCTACCGCCTGTCGCTGATCGCCGGGGCCGCACTCGCCGTGGGCTGCGTCGTGCCGCTGCTCGCGATGGGCCGGCTCGACGAACGGCCGCTCGCGCACGGAGCCGAGCCGGTGACCGCCGACGACCGGCGGAAGCTGCTGCCGATCGCGCTCAACGCCTTCCTGCTGGGCACGGGCGCGGGACTCGTGATCCCGTTCATGAACCTCTACTTCAAGGACCGCTTCGACTGCTCGAGCGCACGCATCGGGACCTACTTCTCCATCGCCCAGGTCTTCACCGCGGCGGCCGCGCTGCTCGGGCCGGCGATCGCGCGTCGCTACGGCAAGCTGCGCACGGCGATCGCGTCCGAACTGCTCTCGCTGCCGTTCCTCGTCACGCTCGGGGCCGAACGGCACCTGCCGGTCGCGGTGGTGTCGTTCTGGCTGCGGGCCACCTTCATGCAGGCCGCCTCGCCCCTGCTCCAGACCTTCGTCATGGAGAGCATGCCGCAGGCGCTGCGCGCGCGGGCGACGAGCACGACCAACCTGGTCTGGAACATCGGTTGGGCCGTGAGCGCCATGTTCGCCGGGACCGTGATCGAGCGCTTCGGGTACGCGATGCCGTTCTACATCACCGCCGTGCTCTACGCGACCGGAGCGGCGACGTTCTGGTTCGCATTCCGCGGTGCCCCGGAGACGTCGGAGCCGCCGAAGCTCAGCGAGGAAGCGAAAGGCCGCCGCGCCGACGGCGTGCTCGGCGACTGACGCTCAGGCGCCGTCGTGTGCCGGACGGTCGATCTGGCGCGCGACGAACGCGCGCAGGTCGTCCGGCGTGAACGGCTTGGCGAGGAAGTCGTCGCCGTGGTCGCCGCCCGAGACGCCGTCCTTGAAGTCGGCGGCGTAACCCGACATGTAGGCCACGCGCAGCTTCGGAAAGCGGCGCCGCAGCGCCGCAGCCAGCGCCGGGCCGCCCATGCGCGGCATCAGCACGTCCGTCAGCACCAGGTCGGGAGCGCTCTCGCCGCAGCGGGCGAGCGCGTCCTCGCCGTCGGTCGCCTCGATCACGCGATAGCCCGAACGGCGCAGGGCCGCGCGGATCACCTCGCGGATCGAGAGTTCGTCCTCGACCACGAGCACGGTTGCCCCGGGCGCGTCGGCGCCCGGGCGGGCCACGGTGCGCGCCACGGGGGCCTCGTTCGCGCGCACTTCGCCCAGCGGCAGCAGCACGCGGAACGCGGCGCCATGCCCGGGCTCGCTGTCGACGAGGATGTGCCCCTCGCTCTGCTTCACGATGCCGTAGACCACGGCGAGCCCGAGCCCCGAACCGCGGCTCGTGGGCTTGGTGCTGAAGAACGGCTCGAAGATTCGCTCGCGCGTCGCGGCGTCCATGCCGACACCGCTGTCCTCGACCACGAGCACCGCGAAGCGCTCGGGACTGATCGGCTCGTCGCACCGGCGGGCGTCGTCGTCGGTCGCCGCGCGTGCGGCGATCCGCAGCTGCCCGCCCTCGGGCATGGCGTCGCGCGCGTTGACGATCAGGTTGAGCAGCACCTGTTCCACCTGGGTGCGGTCCGCGTGCACGGCGGGCAGCGCGCGGTCGAGGTCGAGCTCGATCCGGATGTGCTCGCCGACGAGGCGGCGCAGCAGCTCGACCGTACGCTCGCACTGCTCCGCGAGCGAGAACACCTCGCGGCGCTGCACCTGGCGGCGGCCCATCGCCAGCAGCTGGCGAGTCAGGTTGGCGGCGCGCTGGGCGGCCTCGACGACCTTGGTGACGTTCTGGTGCCCCGGTGAGCCCTCGGGCAGCGACGTGGTGAGCGCGGAGGCGTAGCCGAGGATCACGGTGAGCAAGTTGTTGAAGTCGTGGGCGACGCCGCCGGCGAGGCGGCCGATCGCCTCCATCTTCTGCACCTGCACGAGTTCCTGCTGCGCGCGCTCGAGCCGCTCGAGGCTGTTCACGAGCTCGGCGCTGCGATCGCGCAGTGAGCGCGTGAGGTGCGAGTTGGCGAGCGCGTGGTCGACGTGGTGCGCGATCAGCTGGAGGTACGGCAGGTGCCGCTCGGCCACCGGGCCCGACTGCAGGTAGAAGGGCCGCGGCCGCAGGCTGACCAGCATCAGCATGCCCGGTGGAAACGCGCCCGAGCCCCGCAGCGGTACGCAGGCGATCTCGGCGGGCGTCGACGAGCCCCCGTCCGGCACGAGCGCCGGCAACGCCGCGGCGATCACGCGCCAGCCCGCGGGCGGCGACGCGGCCGACCAGCGCTGCAGCTCCGCGTTGGCGCGCGTGCCGAGCCACGCCGTGTCGGCCATCGCGAGCGGGAACGACCGCGCCGTCGCGCCCGCTTCGTCCAGCGAGCGCAGCACCGTCGCCTCGTTCGGCCCCGGCCCGACGTGCACGTACCCGGCCCAGTCGAGCGAGAAGCACTGCCCGACCAGTTCGAGCGCGCGGACGATCGTCTCCTCGGGCTCCTCCGACGCCGACGATTCGAGCGCGAAGCTCGCGAGCGCACGCACCAGCTCGAGCTGTGCGTCGAGCTCGTTCTGCGAACGGTAGAGCCGTTGCTCCGTGAGCACGAGGAGCCGGACCTGGCCGTTCAGCGCCTCGTTCTCGCGTCGCAGCCGCTCCAGTTCGCCGGCGGTCGCGTCGTGCCCGGTGGGTTCGCTCACGGCTCGTCGTAGACGGCCACCAGCGCGGTCGTCAGGTTGTGGAAGCGGGTGCGCCCGGCCACGGGCGCGATCTCGCCGTACGTGTGGAAACCCATCCACGGCGTCTCGCCGGGGAGCTCGGACTGCAGCGGGTGGACGATGTTCTCGGACGCGCGCGAGCCGAACAGCTGGCGCCCGCGGCCGGCGCAGTCGAACTGGAGCACGAACGCAGGCGGCCGGTTTCCCGACCGCGTGGCGATCCGCCGCGCGCACGCCTGCGCACTGCGGCAGACCATGTCCGGATCGCGACGCATGATGCGCACCGTGTCCCCCGCGCGGAATCCTCCCGCCGGGAAGAACAGGGCGCCGGTCGGCTTGTCGAGCCCGACCGGAGTGCGGATCAGGTAGGGCTCGTACTCGCCGCGATCGATCCCCGGGAACGGCACACCGATCGAAAGGTAGATCGCCCCCTCGGTGTTGAGGTCCTCGGGCTCGCCGTCGAGGTACGCGCGGAACACGCTCCACGCCGGTTCGCCGTCGATGCGCCGCACCCAGCCGCCCTCGGCGTCCGTGACCCTGCGCTCCAGTCCGACGGCCTCGCAGCCGTGACTCACCGCCGTCTCGATGTGGCCGCGGCCGCGCACCAGCACGGCGGCGATCGCGCCGCGTGCGACTTCGTCGCCGCCGAACTGGAACGCCCGTTGGAAAAGCAGCGCGTCCCCCGCGGTGCCACCGGTGATGACGAGCGGCCGCGGCAGCCCGGCTTCCAGCTCGGCCAGCATCCGGCCGCTGTCGCCCGCGAGTCCGTCGGGCAGCACGATCAGCCCGAGCGCGTCGTCCATGCCCCCCGCCGTCACGGCCGCGGCCAGTTCCCGCCCGGAGCGCGTGGGATCCTCGGCGAAGCTCTTCACCAGGAAGGTCTCGAAGCGCAGCGTGTCCGACTGCACGGCCATCACGGACAGGCAGGCCTCGCTCTCGTCGGAGACGCCCTCGCCGATGACTCCCTCGGCGGAACAGCCGCTGATCGCAGCCCCGGGCGCGGCCTCCGCGACGCCGGCGAGGACCTCGGGGTGGTCGTGCGCGTCGCCCGCGAAGACGAGGCACAGGTCGGGGCGCACTCCGCCCAGGGATGCGCACGCGCGTTCCGTCGCGGCCCTCGCCGCCATCCGCGAGCGCCGGCTCGCGCTCCTGCCCACCCCCGCTCGGGTCGCCATCGATCGATCCTCCGTCCGCTCACCATCGGGGCCCCGCACGGGGCCGGACGCGTGCAAACGGCTCCGCCGGGGGGGACGGCGCAGGATCGCCGGGGACTCGAAGCCGTGGAATCTATATCGTCAACACGGGCGCACGTCGAGAGCCCCGACGCGGCCTTCGGGTGCGCGCGCGATGCGCTAGAGTGCAGCCGGACCCTTCCGCCACGGCAACGCCACGCCGAATTCCCCGCCAACGGAGTACTTGCATGCGCCGCCCGATCGTCCTCGCCGTTCTCGCGCTCGTCTTGGTTCTCGCGGGGAAATGGTGGGCGGACGCGCACCGGCCCCCGCGTGACGTCGCGGTCGTCGTCAACCATTCCGGCCAGCCCGTGCGCCTGCTCCGGCTCGAGGTCGCGCACCAGTCGTTCACCGCGGACACGCTCCCCGCGGGTGCGAGCGTGGCGTTCCCCTTCCCGGTGCGCGGAGACGGCACGCTGGCGCTGCACTGGCAGTGGGCCGGGGCCGACAGCGAACTCGCCTGGAACGGCGGGCGCGTGATCACGGGCCCGGTGCACATGCGCCACCGCGTCGAGATCGGGCGCGACGGCGGCGTGGTCTGGACGGCGGAGAGCGTCGCGGCGAAGGCCGTGAAGGGCGCCCGGCCGGCGAAGAGGAAGTGAGCCGGCGGCGCGCCCGCCGTCAGGCCACGCCCGCCGCGCGCACCGGAGCGGCGTTGGCGTCGGCGGAGAGGTTCTGGCGCTTGATCTTCCCCGTCGTCGTCTTGGGGAACTCCTGCTTGCGCACGATCACCCGCTTGACGCGCTTGTAGGGCGCGAGTGCTTCGCAGCGCGCGTCGACGTGCGTGCGCAGGGTCTCCTCGACGAACGCGTCGTCGCAGGTCTTGTTCTGCGCCCGCGCGAGCAGTTCGAGCTCGGGCAGGTTCGGGTAGATGTGCGCGTGCACCTCTTCGCGCTCTCCGCGCGCGTCCTTGCCCGCCGCGACGACGACCTCGAGCACGTACGGGCTGTCGCCGAGCTGGATCTCGATCTCCTCGGGATAGATCTTCTTGCCCGCGGCGGTCGCGATCATGTTCTTGAGCCGGCCGGTGATCCGGACGCGGCCGTCGGGCAGGAAGCGCCCGAGGTCGCCCGTGTAGAACCAGCCGTCCCGCAGCACCTCGGCGGTCGCCTCGGGATTCCCGTAGTAGCCGAGCATGACGTTGGGCCCGCGCACGGCGATCTCGCCGTTGCCTTCGGCGTCGGGCGAGTCGATGCGCACCTCGATGCCGACCATGGGCCAGCCGACGCCGCCCGGGCGCGAGCGCGACGGCAGGTTGAACGTCACGACCGGGCTCGTCTCGGTCAGGCCGTAGCCCTCGACCATCGTCCAGCCGAAGTCGGTGAAGCCCCAGAACACCTCGGGGGCGAGCGGCGCCGCGCCGCAGGCGAAGATGCGGATCTTGTCGAGGCCCGCCTTCTCGCGCACGGGACGCAGCAGCGACTTGCCGATGCGCGCGCGCGTGCCCCAGCGCACGAGCCGGGTCGCCCAGAAGAGCGAGTTCACGAGCAGCTTCCGCGGCGTGGGCAGGTCCTCGATGCCGCGATGGATCGCGGTCAGCAGCTTCTCGTAGAGCAGCGGCACCGCGACGAAGATCGTCGCGCCCGAGCCGCGCATGTCCTCGCGCAGCTGCTTGGAGTCGAGCCCGCGCGCGTACGCGACGCTGGCGCCCATGCGCAGCGGGCAGAGGAAGCCGATCGTGCACTCGAGCGTATGGTGCATGGGCAGGATGCTGAGCATCCGGTCGCCCGGCCCCACGTCGAACGAGCGGGCCACGCCCTCGGCGTTGGAGAGCAGGTTCATGTGCGAGAGCATGACGCCCTTCGCCTGCCCCGTCGTGCCCGAGGTGAAGATGATCACGGCGAGGTCGCCGGCGTCGGCGCGCGGTTCGCGCGCCTTCTCGTCGGGGAACTGGCGCTGGGCCTCCTCCCACGTCGGCAGGCCCTCGGCGGGATCGAGCGAGATCACGCCCAGGTCGGGCAGGCGCGTCGAGCGCACCGCGTCGGCGACCGACATCAGCCGAGCGCTGGTGACGATGAAGCGCGCGCCGGCGGTCGCGAGGATCTCGCCCACCTCCTGCGCCTTGAGCTGCGCGTCGAGCGGCACCACGACGCCACCGGCTTCGAGGATCGCGAGGTACGCGAGCCCCCACTCCGGACGGTTCTCGCTCTGCAGGCCCACGCGGTCGCCGGGCCGCACACCGACGCGCTCGAGGAGCGCGGTGAACGAGTGCGTGGCGCGGGCGGCCTGGGCGAACGTGAAGCCGGTCCACCCGTCGCCACTGCGGCGCAGGAGGAACGGCGAGTCTCCATACTGGCGGGCGGCGTAGTCGGCGAGCTGCGGCAGGAGCCGGACCACGGGCGGCGGAGCGGTGGTGCGCGGGGATTGCATGGCGAAAGAGGCTAGTCGCGTGCGCCCGGCGCGGTCAAGGGATCGTGAACCGCTCCCTGGGCGGGCAGCCGGCGTGCGACGACGAGGTGCGCGAGCACTTCGTCCGGGTTGAACAGCAGGCGGTCGAGGGCTTCCGCCACCAATTGGATGATCACGTAGAGCAGGCGGACCGGCAATTCGGTGAGGATCCGGGTGGGGCCGCGGTTCAGCTTGCGTAATGCATCGATCATCGACAGCCCGACGCGCGCCGGCAGGCTGCCGATCGGCAGGAACTCCACCGGCTCGAAGCCGTTGCGCCGGAGCAGCAGGTCGGCCGCGTGACGGGTGAACCGGAAGTAGTCGCGATCCACGTCGTCGAGCGGCAGCGTCTGCGGGAACTCGAGCAGCAGCATCCCGCCGGGCTTCAGCAGCCGGTGCGCCTCGGCGATCATCGCGCCGGGCTCCGGCAGGTAGTTGAGCAGCGAGAGCGACAGCACCGTGTCGAACGCGCCGTCGCGGAAGGGCAGCTGCTCGGCGCGACCGTAAGCGTGCGGGTGCGCGCCCCAGAAGTCGTGCGAGCCGGGCAGGTCGACGCCGACGTAACGGCTCACGCGCCCTGCGAGCGCGGACGCGAAGGGCATCGAGCCGCAGCCCACGTCGAGCAGCGTCCCGCGGGCGTGCCGCCCGGCACGCCGGACGGCCGCGAGCACCTTGTGGTTCGCGAGCCAGTTGAACTTCCAGAACGACACGCGTCCCGAACCACCCGAGGTGAGCCGGCGCCACGGCGAACTCATGCGCCCTCCCACTCGATCCGCCACGCGCCCGGGGAGGCGTGCACCTCCGCGGCGCCGCCGGCGACGGCGATCGACTCCCGTCCGTCCGCCGGCGGTCCCGGTATCGGCAGCAGCCGGGCGCGACTCGCGTACGCCGGTGCGGGCACGCGGATCGGCGCGCCGTCCGCGGTCGGGACCGCGATCCGCAGCAGGGCCGCCCGCGGCCCCACCCCGCGCACCGACCAGCCGCGCGCCGCCAGTTCGCGCACCTCGGCGTCGACCCAGAACGACGCGCCGTCGGCCGCGAGGGCACCGAGCAGCGAACGGAGCGCCGCCCGGCCGGCGGCGGACCAGGCCGAGTCGAGGTGCGCGTAGTTGAGACGGTGCGTCGAGAGCACGAGCGGCCGGCCGGCGGCCCACGCCCGGTGCGCGGCCGCGTGCGCGGCCGCGACCCCGACGCGCCCCGCGCCGGAGCCGTCGCCGCGCGGCTCGAACGCCGTGCGCGCCGGCATGACGAACAACCCGTGGCGCTCGAACGGGAACGGCGCCGGCGCGAAGCGGCGCCGCAGCGCGCCGAGCAGGCTCGGGTCGCGTTCGTGCGCGCCCTGGATCGTCGCGACGCCGAGCGTGCGGGCCTCCTGCTCGAGCCACGCGTCGGCGCGGTAGTCGGGCGGGCAGAACGAGTCGGGCACGCGGCCGAAGAGCGCGACGAACCGGGCGAGCGCGATCCGCAGGTTGCGCTCGCGCGTCGTGCGCGACTCGCGCGGGTCGTACTCGCCGCTCGCCTCGACCGCCGCGCAGAGCAGGCTCTCTTCCGCCAGCGCCGCGCGGGCATCCGGATCGCCGCGGCGCAGCGCCGCGAGCCACGCGTCCTCGGGAATGTGGTGCAGGCCGTGCAGCTCCGGCCACCACGCCCCCGCCGCGATCGCGTCGAGCATGGCCTGCAGCAGCCCGGGCCGCGCCCAGCGGCCCTGATAGGTGCCGAGCGAACGCAGCGCCAGCGAGCCCTCGGTGAACGGCGGCGTCACGTGCGGCCAGTCGGGCGAGGCGAGGATCGTGTTCGCCTGCAGCGCCGGCGGCACGCCGTCGGCGCCGCGGAACTCGAGCAGCGTCGCCGCCAGTTCCTGCACGTCGGCGGCGGACTCGAGCGTCGAGCGGCCGTAGCGGCGGCCAGGCTCGCTCGCGAACGCGGGCTGGCGCGCGAGCCGCGCATGCGCCTCGGCGTCGGGCACCCACGCGCAGAGTCCCCAGTCGTCGCTCTCGAGCACCACGGCCTTGAGACGGTGCCAGTCGGGTTTCACTCGGGGCTCTCTCGGGTCGGACCGCTCGTACGGACACGGGACTATACCATCGGCCCGCGGCCCGCCACGTCCCGGACCGGGCGCGAAACGCGCTGCCGCGCCGGACCGCGGTTTGGGTAGACTTCTCCCCGTGCGCCCCGTCCCGGTGATCGTCCTCCTCGCCGCCACGCTGCTCGCCCCGCTCGCCCACGCGGCGCCGGACGTGCCCGCGTTGCGCCACGCGTGGAACGTCTCGCCCGCCCGCGCGGCCGGCGCCGGCGCGAGCGCCGCTGCGGCGCGCGGCGACGCGCCCGCGCCGGCCGCCGCGCCGCTCTCGGTCGATGTCGGCGACCTCGCCGTGCTCGAGGACGACGGCACGTTCGTGTACACCGACCGCGACGGCCACCGCCTCGTCGACGTCGCCGCCGTCTCGCGGGCCTTCTACCGCACGCATGGCGACGACTACGATTTCCTCGCGCTCTACGAGGCGAGCGGTCCGCTCGAGTGGTTCGGTTCCGACGGCGCGCTCGCCGCGGCATGGGTGGTGCGCAACGACACGCACGGGATCGGGCTGCCGCTCTTCGACCAGGGCGCCGCGTTCGGGAGCGCGGCGAACCTGCAGGCGATCCTCACCATGAACTCGCTGTCCCGCTACCCCGCCGACCCGGACCAGGTGATCACGTCCGGCGACGTCTACAGCGCCATGGCCGTGCTCGCGCACGAGTTCGGGCACCGCTGGCTCGCGTACGTGCGCGTCGACTCCGCCGGCACGCCGTCGACCGCGCTGCTCGGCCGCGACCTGCAGCACTGGGGCTTCTTCGCCGACGCCGACGCGTCGTTCATGGAGGGGCTCGACTGGGCGTCCGTGCGGGCGGACTCGTTCGTGACCACGGCGATGGTCGACCGCTTCGGCGCGCTCGACCAGTACCTCATGGGCCTGCGCGACCGCAGCGAACTGCCGCCGATCGTGGTCGTGAACGATCCGCTGCAGATCGAGCCGCCCGGGGCGTACGGCCCGACCACCGTGCCGGCGATCGGCGTGGGCTGCCTCGGGCGTGCGACGGCGTGGACGATCGACGAGCTCGAGAACCAGAACGGCCCGCGCCTGCCGGCGGCCGCATCGTCGCCGCATCATTGGCGCGTCGCGTTCGTGCTCGTGGTGCCGCAGGGCCAGGCCCCGTCGGGCGCCGACCTCGCGAAGCTCCAGGCGATCCGCACGCTCTTTCCCCCGCGCCTCGCCGCGGCGACCGAGGGCCGCGGCAGCGTCGACGTCTCACTCGTGCCGCGGGCCGGCGCCGTGCGGCTCGCGCACGAACCGTTGCGCGACACGGAGGACACGGTCGCTCCGCGGGCGGTGGGCGTGCGCGCGTGGATCGAACCCGGAAGCGTGCCGCTCGCGCTCGATCCCGGCTCGGTGACGCTGCACTGGCGCACCAGCACGGTGGCCCCGTACCAGGCGATGACGCTCGCGCCCGTGGCCGCGGATTCGTTCGCGGCCGTGCTCCCGGCGTTCCCGGCCGGCACCACGGTGCAGTACTGGCTCGCGGCGGCGAGCGATTCGGCCGGCATCGCCGCGCAGCTTCCGGCGGCGGGCCCCGCGGCGCCGTTCACGTTCACGGTCGGCCCCGACCTCGAGCCGCCGGTCGTGACGCACGCCGCCGTGCCGCGCCAGTCGGCGGACCGCCTGCCGCTGCCGCTGCTCGCCCGCGTGCGCGACAACCTCGGTGTCGCGGCGGTGTGGCTCGAATGGTCGGCCGACGGCGGTCCGCTCCAGGTGACGCCGGCCACGGCCGCGGGCGCGGATTCGTTCGTCGCCTCGCTCGCACCCGGCGTCGGGCGCGGGCACCGGATCGCCTACCGCTTCGGCGCGCGCGACGCGGCGACGGCGCAGAACACGGGCTGGTCGCGCGCCGGCTTCGACACGCTGCGACTCGGCCACGACGCGTACGACGATTTCGAGAACCCGCCCGCCGGCTGGCAGCACTTCCCCGTGCTCTGGTCGGGCCGCGACGCGTGGCATCTCGACACCGACGACGGCTCGCCCGCCGGCGGCGCGGCGTGGAAGTGCGGCAGCACCGACGGCGGCCCTTACCCGCCGCACGTCGACGCGGCGCTCTTCACGCCGTGGATCTACGACGTCGTCCCGGGAACGACGCTCGCGTTCGACGAACGCCACTCGCTCGAGGAAGCCGATCCCGCGGACGCGTGGGACGGCGCCGTCGTCGAGTGGCAGGTGGGCAGCGGCCCGTGGGTGCCGGTGGAGCCGCTTCCCGGCTACACGCACCAGGTGCTCGGCGGCACGCCGTTCCTCGACTCCGGCCGCGCCTGCTGGAGTGGCGAGTCGCCGTGGACGACGCGCACGCTCGACCTCTCGGCGGCGGCGCCCGGCCCGGTGCGCGTGCGCGTGCGGATGAGCAGCGACGACTACCTCGGCTTCGGCGGCCTGTGGGTGGACCACGTCCACGTGCACTGGCCGGACGACACGAACGTGGGCGTCGCGCCGGAAGCACCCGCGGACGCGATCGCGTTCACCGGCCCCAACCCGACGCGCGGCCCCGTGCGGCTGCGCCTCGCGCTCGCCCGCGACGCACGCGTCGACTGGGCGCTGCTCGACGTGCAGGGCCGCCGCGTCGCGACGCTCTGGAGTGGCCCGTGCGCCGCCGGCACGCGCGAACTCGCGGGCGAAGCGCCGCGCACGCTGGCGCCGGGACTCTACTTCGCGCGGCTCGCCGTGGACGGCGTCGTACGCGAGCGGCGGCGCATCGCGCTGGTGCGCTGAGTCCTGCGCGGCGGGCCGTGGCCGGCCCGCCGCGCACGCGCTACTCGTAGCGCAGTGATTCGATCACGTCGAGGTCGGCGGCGCGCTTGGCCGGGTAGAACCCGAAGAACACGCCGACCATCGACGCGAACACGAGCGCGATCACCACGACCTGCGGCTGCACCTGCGTCGGCCAGTGCGCGAGCGACGTCACCGCACGCGCGGTGCCGACGCCGATCGCGGCGCCGATCGCGCCCCCGGCGAGCGAGAGGAACACCGACTCGACGAGGAACTGCAGCAGGATGTCCTGCCGCTTGGCGCCGATCGCGCGGCGGATGCCGATCTCGCGGGTGCGCTCGGTCACCGAGACCAGCATGATGTTCATGATCCCGATGCCGCCCACGAGCAGCGACACCGCGGCGATGCTCGCGAGCAGCATCGTCATGGTCCGGCTCGTGGTCTCGGCGGTGCTGGCGATGTCCTGCTGCGTGAAGAAGAAGAAGTCGTCGTTGTCGCCCGGACGGATGCGGTGCCGCTGCCGCAGCAGCTCGGTGATCTGTTCCTGTGCCACCGGCACCTGCGCGGCGCTCACCGCCGACAGGCTGATGTTCTGCAGGTAGGTGATCCCGACCAGCTTGTGCTGCGCGGTCGTCCACGGGATGAGCACCACGTCGTCCTGGTTGCCCATCATGCCCTGCCCGCCCTTGGACGAGAGCAGGCCGACCACGCGGAACGGCATGTCCTTGATGCGGATCACCTGCCCGACCGGATCGTCGGTGCCGAACAGCTGGTCGCGCACTTCGCTGCCGAGCACGCAGACCTTGGCCGACCCGCGCACGTCACTGTCGGTGAACATCGCGCCGCTCGCGAGCGGCCACTGGCGGATGTCGAGGTAGGACGGCGAAACGCCCTGCACGGTGGTCGACCAGTTCTGGTCACCGAAGACGATCTGCGCGCCGCGGCGCACCTGCGGCGAGAGCGCGGCGACGGCCGGGCACTCGCGCAGGATCGCGTCGGCGTCCTCGGGCACCAGGGTCGTGACGCCGCCCATGCCCATGCGCGCGCCGCCGGCGGTGACCGTGCCGGGCATCACCGTCATCACGTTCGCGCCGAGATTGGCGATCTGCGCCTGCACGGCCGAGCGCGCGCCCTGCCCGATCGCGAGCGTCGCGATCACGGCCGCGACGCCGATCACGATGCCCAGCACCGTCAGCGCCGAACGCATGCGATTGCGCGTCAGCGCGTGCATGCCCAGAGCGACGAGCTGCCCGGGCGCCATCATCGCCGGCCACCTCCGCCCGGGCGGCCGAACTGCGGCCCGCCCATGCCCGGCGGTGGCGTGAGGCTGCCCTTCGACTGCGCCGACACGTCGAGGCCGACGATCACCGTGTCGCCTTCCTTCAGCGAGTCCGTGCGCACCTCGGTGAACTGTCCGTCGGTGATGCCGGAGAGCACGTGCACGCGGGCCGGCTGCTTGTCGCGCAGCACGTAGACGGCGCCCGGCCGGAAACCGTCGGGCAGCGCATGGCCGTTCCGGCCCGCGCCCCATGCACCGTTGCCGCCGCGCGCGCTCGAGTCGCGCGCACCGCCGCGGCGCCACGCACCGTTCGCGCCGCCCGCGGGCGGCGCGCCGGGCCGCGCACCCATCGCGTCGCGCGGCCGCATGCCGGTCTCGGCGCCACGTCCGGCCGGAGGCGCACCCACACCCGCGCCGGGTTCACCTGGAGCGCCGGCGGGCGGGCCGCCGGGACCGCCCGGACCACCGGGCGGCGCGACGCCGAGTTCCTCGAAGTGCTTCCGGATCAGCTCGCGCGCCTGCTCGCGCGTGATCTCACCCTTCTGCACGCGCTCGCGCACCTGCTGCAGGAACGGATCCGCGGGCCGGCGATCGCCGGCGCCGGGACCGCCCGGAGGCGGTTCCTGCGCGAACGCGCTCGGCACGACGCGCGAAAGCAGCGCCGCGAAGCCGCGGCGGAAGCCGCCGTTCGGCGAGCCACCGCCTTGCGCGCCACCCCCCATGCCGCGCATGCCGCCGCCGTTGCCGCCGGGGCCGCTCGCGCCGGCGGGCTTGAAGCGCAGTGCCGCGTTCGGGACCTTGAGCACGCCGGTGTGCGTCGCGGTCTTCACCACGACGTTCGCCGTCATGCCGGGCCGCAGCCGCAGGTCGTCGTTGCGCGTCGAGATGACGGTCGTGTACGTGACGACGTTGGACTCGACGACCGGCTCGAGGCGCACCTGCGACACGGCGCCCTCGAACGTCACGTCGGGATACGCGTCGACCGTGAACTCGACCGGCAGCCCGTTCTGGATGCGGCCGATGTCGGCTTCGTCGATCTTGGTCTCGACCTGCATCTGCCGCAGGTCGTTCGCGATCACGAACAGCTGCGGCGCCTGCAGGCTCGCGGCGACGGTCTGGCCCACGTCGATCGAGCGCGAGATCACGACGCCGTCGATGGGCGACGTGATCGTCGTGTGGCCGAGGTCGACCTGCGCGGACTGCAGCGCCGCCTGCGCCTGCTTCAGGTCCGCCTGCTGCTGGCCGACGGTCGCCTGCGCGGCGTCCACGTCCGCCTGCGCGACGAAGTTGCCGCGCTGCAGCTCGATCGTGCGCTTGAGCGCCAGCTGGCCGTTCGTGAGCGTGGCCTGCGCGCGTGCGACGGAGGCCTCGGCCTGCGCGAGCCGCGCGCGGAACGCCGACGTCTCGAGCTGCGCGAGCACCTGGCCCGCACGCACGTGCGAGTTGTAGTCCACATAGAGCTTCGCGAGCGTGCCGCTCACCTGGCTGCCGACCTGCACCTGCAGCACGGGCTCCACGCTGCCCGTCGCGGACACCGTCGCGGTGATGTCGCCGCGCTCGACGGTGGCGGTGCGGTACTTGGGGGCTTCCTTGTGCCCCCGGGACTTCATCCAGACGACGCCGAGCACCACCACGACGAGCACGGCGGCGACGGCGATCCAGCGATTGCGGTTCACGTGGACTCCCGGTCAGCGGACGGCCTGCGCCCGCGGTCGATCGGATGGGGGGAACGGCGCGGAGCACCCTCCGCGCACGGAACGGACGGACGATAGACGGCGCCCGTTCCCCCCGCCAGCGGAACCGCCGACGAACGCGACGAGCGCGGGCACGAACGCGCCACGCGCGCGTCCGGGAATGGTCAGGCCGCCGGGGACGTCAGCGGATGCCGGCGAGAATCGCTTCGCCCAACGCCGCGAGCTGGCGGTCGAAGAAGTGCGAGGCGTCCGGGACGCGCATCAGGCGCTTGGGCTCCGCCCAGGTGGGCCAGGTGCGGAGCAGGTTCTCCGGGCGGCAGATCTCGTCGGCCAGCCCCTGCACGACGAGCTTGGGCACCGGCGCGGTGCGCATCTCCTCGAACGTCTGCGTGTGCACCGGCGGCGCGACCAGGATCAGCCGCTCGACGTCGGGCGACGAGGCCGCGAGCCGCGACGCGACCCACGAGCCGAACGAGAAGCCCGCGACCCAGCGGCGCGCGGCCGGGTAGCGGTGGCGCATCTCCTCGAGCGCCACGCGCGCGTCGTCGAGCTCGCCCTCGCCGCGGTCGTGCGTCCCCGCGCTCGCGCCCACGCCGCGGAAGTTGAACCGCAGGACGGCGGCGCCGAGGCCGTGCAGCGTCGAGGCCACGCGGTGCACGACCTTGTTGTGCATCGTGCCGCCGAAGAGCGGGTGCGGATGCAGCACGACGGCGACGAGTTCGTGGTCGTGCTCCACGCGCTCCTGCAGCAGCGCTTCGATCGGGCCCGCGGCACCGTGCAGCACGAGCGGCAGCAGGCGCGCCGGCGAGGGCGCCGCGGACTCGCTCATTTCCGCGCGGGCTTGAAGCGCGCCACGAGGCGTTCGTGGACGTCGGCGCTGGTCGTCGCGTAGTTGAGCGCGGCGCCGTCGCCGAGCACGAGCACGCAGCCCGTGTCGATCATCCACTCCTCGAGCCCGAGCGGGGTGCCCTCCCGGAAGTCGATGGCCTCCGCCGCGATGCGTCCCGGGAACGCCTCGAACTCGTCGTTCCATTCGCTCGCGAAGTAGACCTCGTCGCCGCCGCCGAGCAGGCCCACCGACGAGAAGCGCTCCATCTCGCCCGGATCGAGCAGCAGCGCGCCGCGATGCTCGGTCGGGCGGATGCCTTCGGCGCGCACGCGGCGGCGGATCGCGGGCTCTTCGCCCGGGCGCTCCTGGCCTTCGAGCACGGCGATCGCGGCGAGTTCGTAATCGGGTAAGAGATCGCCCGCGTCCACGACTTCCGAAACGGACGTCTGCAGCCTGCCAAAATAGAGTCGCTCGCTCACGCTCGCCTCCGGCGTCCTCGCCCGCGAACCGGTTCGGGGGTGGCCCGCGCGACGTGCCGGCATCTTAGCCCGCGCCCTTCCGGGATCGCCAGCCGCGCCCGGATGCCGCTCCGGCCGAAGTCCTCTAGAGTGACGCGCCATGCGCACCCGCTTCGACCATGCGGTCGTCGTCGTCGACGCCCTCTCGCCCGCCATCGTGAGTTTTCGCGCGGCGGGCTTCACCGTCACGCCGGGCGGACGGCACGATGCGCTGCCCACGGAGAACGCGCTCGTCGCGTTCGCCGACGGCAGCTACCTCGAACTGCTGGCGTTCCGCGACCCGGCCACGCGCGACGAACTGCGCGCGCTGCGCGGCAGCGAGCGCTGGGACGCGCACCTGCGCGGCGTCTCGGCGATCGCGCGCCGCTTCCTGCCGCGGCTCGCGGGCCCCGCGGGCGTCGGCGACGCGTGCATCGGCGGCGAGAGGCTCGCGCGCTTCGCCACCGAGTCGCGGCGGCGCGAGTGCGTGCTCACGGGACCGGTCGCCATGCGCCGCGAGCGCCCGGGCGCGGACGCACTCGCGTGGGAACTGCTGCTGCCGGCCGAGGACACGCTCCCGTTCCTGATCGAGGACCGCTCGCCTCGCGACGCCCGTGTTCCCGGCGGCGACGCGACGCGGCACGCCAACGGCGCGACCGGCATCGCGGGCGTGTCGCTGCGCGCCGGTTCGCCCCCGCTCGCGGCGATGCGGCTCGCCGACCTGTTCGAGGCCACGCTCACGGCGCGCCCCGACGGCCGCAGCGCGGCGCGCTTCGCCGGCGTCGAGTGGACGCTGGAGCCGGGCGAGCCCGAGGGCGCGTGCGCGGTGACGCTCGCGGGCGTCGCGAACCTGCCCGCGGCGATCGAGGCGCTCGGCGTGCGCGGCGCGGAGGCCGCATGAGCGATCGCCGTGACGCGGTCTCCGCCGACGAGTCCGACGCGATCGAGTTCGTGCTCGAACTGGGCCGCGCGCTGCACGCGCTCGGCCATCCGTCGCACTGGCTCGAAGAGGGCATGCAGCGCGCCTCGGACCAGCTGGGCCTGAAGGGCCAGTTCTTCACGACGCCGACGTCGATCTTCGCGGCGTTCGGCCCGGCGCGCGAGCAGCGCACGCACCTGCTGCGCGTGGAGCCGGGCGACGTGAACCTCGAGCGGCTTTCGCGCACGATCGACCTCGGCCGCGACGTGCTCGCCGGCCGCCACACGCCCGCCGAGGGCATCGTGCTCCTGCGCGCGCTGCTTGCCGCACCGCCGCGCTGGGGCGCGGGGCTCACGGCGATCGCGTTCGCGCTTTCGGGCGCGGCCGCGGGGCGGTTCCTCGGCGGCGGCGTGCGCGAGATCGCGTGCGCGGCCACGCTCGGCCTGCTGCTGGCGCTGCTCGCGCAGCTCGCGGCGAAGCGCCCGGCGCTCGCGCGCACGTTCGAGCCCGGCGCGGCGTTCCTGGTCTCGGCCTGCGCCTCGGCCGTCGCGCACTTCCAGCCGCTCTCGGTCTACGTCGCGACGCTCGGCGCGATCCTCGTGCTGCTGCCGGGACTCGCGCTCACCGCCGCCATGTCGGAACTCTCGAGCCAGCACCTCGTCTCCGGCACCGCACGCCTCACCGGCGCGGGCGCCAAGTTCCTCGGCCTCGCATTCGGCGTCGCCATGGGCGGCCGCGTCGCCGCGCTGCTCGTGGGCCCCGCCGCGCACGTCACGCCCCCGCCGCTGCCCGCGTGGACGGAGTGGATCGCGCTCGTCACGGCGCCGCTCGCGTTCACGGTGCTGCTGCGCGCGCGGCCGCGCGACTACCCGTGGATCCTGCTCACCGGCGCCGCCGGATTCCTCGCCGGCCGCGCCGCGAGCACGGGCTTCGGCCCCGAGCTCGGCGCGTTCACCGGCGCGCTCGTCGCCGCGTCGGCGAGCAACCTGCTCGCCCGCCGCCGCGGCGGTTCGCCCGCGACGACGCTCGTGCCCTCGATCCTGCTGCTCGTGCCCGGAAGCGTCGGCTTCCGCAGCCTCACACTGCTCATGAACCGCGACGTGCTGAGCGGCGTCGAAGCCGCGTTCCGCATGATGATCATGGTCGCCGCGCTGGTCGCGGGCCTGCTCATGGCCGGCGTGATCGCGCCCGCACCAGGGCTCGCCGATCGGGACGGGTAGCGAGCAGCGGTCGCCCCTCCCGCCTCGCGCACCGGGACATTCCCCGGACCTGTACCCGCCCCGGGGCGGGTACAGGTCCGGGCTTCGTCATCCGCGTGTGTTCGCGCGTTCGATGCGAGCGAACGAAACATGCCTTGCGGCATGTTCGCGGTGCGGCGCCCCTCGGAAACTCGAGCCGGCCGCCGCCTACTGCACGTGCGCCGCGTGCCAGCGCCGCAGCGCCGGCGCGTGGTGGCCGGGCACGAGCACCATGTGGTTGCCGAGCGGGTCCGACAGGATCTCGTCGATCGCGTCGCGGCCGATCTCGATCTCGACCTGCGTGCGGCAGAGATCGGCGTGGTCGGTGTTACCGACGAGCGTCGCGTCGAGCGCCCGCAGGCGTTCCATGCGCGCGCCGCCGAGGCGAACCAGCGTCACCGGGCCGGCGGGCAGCGTGCCCTGCACCGCGGCGCCCAGGCCCGACTCGAAGTGCGAGCGCAACTGGTAGCCGCTCACGAGCCCGCGCGCGATCGTGCAGTGCGCGAGCAGCAGCGTCCCGCGGCCGCGGTCCACACGCGACGGGTTCGCCATCCACGGCAGCGCCCCGGTCATGCGGTTCAGCCACAGCATGGCCACCGTGGTCACGAGGTCGCCCTCGCAGCCGGCGATCACGCCGTCGTCGTTGAGCTGCGCGAGTGCGAGGCAACCGGTGCGATGCCGCTGCACCACGAGATCGAAGCAGCGCACCGTCACCGCGTCGAGCCGCTCGTCCTGCACCATGCGCCGCAGCGTCGCGAGCACGCCGCCCGCGGCCGCGAGGTCGGCGTCGGCGGGTTCGCGCGTTTCCGTGGCACCGGTGCGGAACTCGCGCGCAGCCGCTTCGCCGAGCTTCACGAGCTCCGGCGCGGGCTCGGCGAGCAGTCCGTCGAGTGCGAGCGGCACCACGGTCGGCCCCCAGACCTCGCGCACCGTCGCCGAATCGGGGCTGCTCGCGACCAGCCAGTCGCTCGGGTCGCCCACCAGCCCGACGCGCGCCCCGCGCAGCGCGCGGCGCACCGCGAGCCCGCGGATCGCCTCGGCGAGGCGCGCGAGCGCGGCGGTGTCGTCCGGGCCGCCCAGGTAGTGCACTTCGCCGCGGCCGCCCAGTTGCTGCACGCGCGCGAGGATCTCGAGCGACGCCGGCAGCGAGTTGTGCCCGGGGTGCGCCACCAGCAGCACCGGCTCGCGCGAGACCAGGTCGAGCGCGCGCAGCACGAGACGCTCGGTCCCTCCCGTCACGACCAGCACCACGATCGGACCCACGTTCCGCGTCACGCCCTCGGCATGCGGGATGGCGCCCATGGCGCGCAGCGGCGCGGCATACGACTCGACGAGCGAACGCATGGCCGCGGGATCGTGGATCGGCGAAATCGCGGGCAGCAGCACGAACGGCACGGCACCGGCTGGGGCGACGAGGGAAGCGGACGGCACGGCGGGCTCCTGGGTGGGTTCCGGACGGCGCGCGGCGGTTCCGCGCGCGGCGCCCACAACCTACCCACGCCGCTCGCCGACGAGCGCGCGCGCCACCGCCCGGCGGAGAACGCCGCGTCAGTTTCGCGGCGGCGGCACCGTGAGCACGGGACAGCTCACGAGGTGCCGTACGGCCGAGACGGTCGCGCCGTACATCACGTCGCGCAGGCCGGTGTGGCCGTGCGAGCCCGTGATGAGCAGGTCCGCCGACTCCGCGCGCACGAGGCGCGCGATCTCGTGCTTGGCGTCGCCGTGGCCGAGCAGCGCCCGCGCCTCGATGCCGCGCGCGCGGAACTCCCCTGCGATCGCGTCGAGCGCGGCCTGGTCCTCGCGCGACTCGGCGTCGCCGCTCTGCTCGCCGAGGTAGCGGCTCGCAGCGCTCTCGACCACGTGGACCAGCACCAGTTCCGATCCCGGCACGAACGCGAGCGTACGGAGGAACTCGATCACACTCGCGTCGGAGCCGCCGAGTTCGAGCGCGACCGCGATGCGGCGGTAGGCGCCCGCGTTGAAGGCCGGCATCGCCGGCGCCGCCGCAGCCGCCGGCTGCGGCCGTGACCCGGCCGCGTGCAGCGCCGGTGCCGGGGCGAGGCCCGGCCAGTGCGACTTCAGCCACGGCGACAGGGCGAGGTACGCGAGCATCACGGCCAGCGCGAGCGCGATCGGCAGCGCGATCCAGCCCGCCCATGCGGCGCCGCCGGAGATCGCCCCCGCCACGGCGTCGAATACGAGCTTGCCGTTCAGGAACGCGATCAGCGCGGCGACGAGCCACGCGAGAACGGCGACCGGGCGCGGGTTCGCGAACGGGCCCATGCGGCGGCGATCGCTCGTGAACGCGACCAGCGGCACGACCGCGAACGACAGCTGCAGGCTCAGCACGACCTGCGAGAGCACGAGCAGCGAATCCACCGCGTGCTCGCCCTGCAGCACGAGCACCAGCACCGCGGGAACGATCGCGAGCCCGCGGCTGATCGCGCGCCGCAGCCATGGCCGCAGGCGTACGCGCAGGAAGCCCTCCATCACGATCTGGCCCGCGAGCGTTCCCGTGATCGTGCTCGACTGTCCCGACGACAGCAGCGCCACCGCGAACAGCGTCGAGGCGAGCGACGTGCCGAGCAGCGGCGCGAGCAACCGGTGCGCCTCGCGGAGCGAGCTCACCTCGTGCAGGCCGTTGCGGTGGAACGCCGCCGCCGCGAGCACGAGGATCGCCGCGTTGACGAAGAACGCCGCGTTGAGCGCGATCGCCGAATCGACCAGGTTGAGCCGGCAGGCCTCGCGCTTGCCCTCGATCGAGTTCTCCACCGCGCGGCTCTGCACGAGCGCGCTGTGCAGGTAGAGGTTGTGCGGCATCACCGTGGCGCCGAGGATGCCGATCGCGATGTAGAGCGACTCGCCGTGCAGGCCGAGCACCGACCACCCGCCGCCCGGTGCGGGCGCGAACAGCGTCGGCGTGCCGTGGGCGTCGCGCGGCACGAACCCCGCCACGATCGCCGCGACGTCGGGCCGCGACAGCAGCATCTCGAACGCGAAGCAGCCGCCCATGGTGGCGACCAGCACCAGGATCAGCGCCTCGAGCCGGCGCATGCCGTAGCGCGAGAGCAGCAGGAGCAGCAGCACGTCGAGCGCAGTCACGACGACGCCCGCGACCAGCGGCAGCCCGAACAGCAGCTGCAGGCCGATCGCCGCGCCGAGCACCTCGGCGAGGTCGCACGCCACGATCGCCAGCTCGCAGAGCAGCCACTGCGGCACGACCAGCCAGCGCGGGTATGCATCGCGGCAGGCCTGCGCGAGATCCTGCCCCGTCACCACGCCGAGCCGTGCGGCCAGCGTCTGCAGCAGCACGGCCATCAGGTTGCTCATCAGCAGCACCCAGACCAGCTGGTAGCCGAATTTGGACCCGCCCGCGAGGTCCGTGGCCCAGTTGCCCGGGTCCATGTAGCCGACGCTGACGAGGTACGCCGGTCCCGCGAACGCGAACAGCCGCCGCAGCCACGAGCCCGAGCGCGGCACCGCCACAGTGCCGTGCAGTTCGGGCAGCGAGCGCGCCGGCAGTTCGCTCATGCGCGCACCTCGCGGCCGGCCTTCTCGACGAACACGCCCTCGAGCGCCTCGTGCCCCACCACCATCCGGCGGCCGCCCACCTCGAGTTCGAACACGTCGTCGTCGAGGTCCGCGCGGCGCATGCGCACGTCCGCGCCCGGCACGAGCCCCGCGCGCTTCCAGCGCGCCATGCGGCGCGCGTCGCGATCGAGGATCTCGCGCACGCGGGCCCGCGCGCCGTCGGGCAGCGCGCGCAGCGGAATCAGCGCGCGCCGCGGCAGGCGGCCACGCGCATCCGGGATCGGGTGCCCGTGCGGATCCTCGGTCGGGTGCGACATGTGGCGGTCGATCGCCTCGAGCACGCGATCGCTCACGTGGTGCTCGAGCTCCTCGGCGTCCTCGTGCACGTCGCTCCAGTCGAGTCCCAGTACGCGGACGAGGAACGTCTCCAGGATCCGGTGCCGGCGCACCATGCGCAGCGCCTCGCGATCACCCTCCGGCGTGAGCCGCGCCGCACCGCGGTGCTCCAGCGCCACGAGCTTCTCCGCCGCAAGCCGCGCGAGCATGTTCGTCACGCTGGGCGCCGACACGCCGAGCCGCCGCGCGAGCGCGGTCACCGTCACCGGCGCCTCCGAGGCGAGATCGAAGAGCGCCTTCAAGTAGTCCTCGCGCGAACGCGAGAGCCGGACCGGCGTGCGCGTCGTCACGAGCACACCCCGCGCTCACCGGCGGCGCGGCACGCGTTCGCGGCGCGCCAGCGCTGCGGGCGGGCGGCCGCTGGCCGGGCTCCGATCGATCGCATGCGGGGCGTCCTCCGGGTCGAAAGTGCAGGGGGCATCGCGTGGATATTAGCTTCGGCTAAAAAGTATCTTTGCTCAAGCTAATTGTCCAGCCGCCGGCCGAGGCGTCCGTCCAGGATCCCGCGCCCCGGCCGGCGCCGGCCGGCGCCCGCGCGGCGCCCCGGAAACGGCCCGATCTCGCGCACGCGGAAGCGGTTGCTGCGCGCTCCACCGCTCGGCTAACCTGCCCCGTCCCACGTCCCGACCTCCGGAGAGCCCCCGCATGCCGCAGATGACGATGGTGCAGGCGATCACCGACGCGCTGCGCGTCGCGTTGCGCGAGGATCCGCGCGTGGTCGTGCTCGGCGAGGACGTCGGCCGCAACGGCGGCGTGTTCCGCGTCACCGAGGGCCTGCAGGCCGAGTTCGGCGCCGATCGCGTGGCCGACACGCCGCTCGCGGAGAACGGCATCGTCGGCGGTGCGATCGGCATGGCGCTGTACGGCATGCGCCCCGTCGCCGAGATCCAGTTCGTCGACTTCGTCTACCCCGCCTTCGACCAGATCGTGAGCGAGCTCGCCAAGCTGCGCTGGCGCTCGGCCGGGCAGTACTCCTGTCCCGTGGTCGTGCGCGCGCCTTACGGCGGCGGCATCCGCGGCGGGCTCTACCACTCGCAGAGCCCCGAGGCCTACTTCTGCCACACGACGGGCCTGCAGGTCGTGATCCCGTCGACGCCCTCCGACGCGAAGGGCCTGCTGCTCTCGGCGCTCGCTAGCGAGGACCCGGTGATCTTCCTCGAGCCCAAGCGGCTCTACCGCTCGCTCAAGGAAGACGTGCCCGAGGGCCGTACGAGCGTGCCGATCGGCAAGGCCCGCATCGCGCGCGCCGGCGAGCACGTGACCGTGCTCGCGTACGGCGCCATGGTGCCCGTCGCCGTCGAAGCCGCCGAGGCCGCCGCGGCGAAGGGCACGTCGGTGGAGGTCGTGGACCTGCGAACGCTGCTCCCGCTCGACACCGCGACGATGCTCGAGAGCGTGCGGCGCACCGGGCGCGTCGTGATCCTGCACGAAGCGCCGCGCACGTGCGGCTATGGCGCCGAACTGGCCGCGATCGTCGCCGAGCAGGCGCTCACGAGCCTGCAGGCGCCGGTGCTGCGCGTCACCGGCTACGACACCCCGTTCCCCTACTCGCTGGAACACACCTACCTGCCGGACGCGAATCGCGTGCTCGTCGCGATCGAGCACGTCATGCAGTTCTGAGCGGAGGAGACCCCGTGCTGCTCGTGTTGTGGGAGTACCGCGTGAAGCCCGGACAGAACGACGACTTCGAGTCGCTCTACCGGCCCGACGGCCCGTGGACGCAGCTCTTCAAGGGCAGCCCCGCGTTCGTCAGCGTCACGCTCTGGCACGACCGGCGCGATCCCGCGCGCTACGTCGTGGCGGACCGCTGGACCAGCGAGGTGCCGTACGACGAGTTCGTGCGCGACCACGCGGATGCGATCGAGGCCCTCTCCGAACGCGGCCGCCGGACCTGGGAGCGCGAGACGCCCATGGGCCGGTTCGACCTGCTGGACTGATCCTTCAGGAGGACGCGTGACGTTCGACGTGAAGCTCCCCGACATCGGCGAAGGCGTCGCCGAAGGCGAGATCGTGCGCTGGCTCGTGAAGGCCGGCGACGCCGTACGCGAGGACCAGCCGCTGGTCGAGGTCATGACCGACAAGGCCAGCGTCGAGATTCCCTCGCCGCGCACCGGCACGATCGCCGCGCTGCACGCCGAAGAAGGCGCCATGGTGCCCGTGGGCACCGTGATCGTCTCGATCGCCGTCGCCGGGGGCGCGCCCGCTGCGGCCGCACCCGCGGCCCACGCTGCGCCGGCCGCGGCGGCACCCGCGCCTGCGGCACCCGCGGCGGCGCCCGCAAGCGGCGCGCGCGTCGAGGCCGCGCCCGCCGTGCGCGCGCTGGCGAAGGAACTCGGCGTCGCGCTCGAGCAGGTGCGCGGCACGGGCCCGGGCGGCCGCATCACCGCCGACGACGTGCGCGCCGCTCAGGCGGGCGCCGCGGCGCCCGCGGGCGCGGCCGGCGACACGCGCGTGCCGGTACGGGGCTTGCGGCGGAAGATCGCCGAGCACATGCGCCGTTCGCTCTCGACCGCGGCCCAGTTCACCTTCGTCGCCGAGTGCGACTTCACCGCGATCGTCGAGCACCGCAACGCCGTGAAGGCGAAGGCCGAGGCCGCCGGCGTGAAGCTCTCGCTGCTCCACTACGTGCTGCGCGCGTTGCCCGAGGTGCTCGGGCGCTTCCCCCTGCTCAACGCCTCGCTCGACGACGCGACGCAGGAGATCGTGCAGCATGGGGCGATCCACCTCGGCGTCGCCACCGCGACCGACGAAGGCCTCACGGTGCCGATCGTGCACGACGCCGGGCGGCTCGGCCTGTTCGCGCTCGCGCGCGAGGTCGAGCGGCTCGCGACCGCGGCCCGCGGACACCACCTGCAGCTCGCCGAGCTGCAGGGCGGCACGTTCACCGTCACCAGCACCGGCGCGAAGGGCGGCGTGCTCGCGACGCCGATCCTGCACCATCCGCAGGTCGCGATCCTCGGCGTGCACGCGGTGGGCCGCAAGCCCGCCGTGGTCGACGAGCAGATCGTGATCCGCGACCTCGGCAACCTGTCGCTGTCGATGGACCATCGGGTCGTCGACGGCGCGGTCGGGGCCGACTTCCTCTACGCGCTGGTCGAGCGGTTGCAATCGCCCGGCGCCTGGCTCGCCGAAGGGGACCTCCAGTGATCGACGAGACGCTGCGCCGCGTGCTGGACGACGACGGGAAGGCGATCGCCCCCGTGCCCGACGTGCCGGATGCCGACCTGCGCGCGATGTACCGGCACATGCTGCTGCTCCGCACCATGGACCAGCGCATGCTCTCGCTGCAGCGCCAGGGGCGCATCGGCTTCTACGGCCTCACGACCGGCCAGGAGGCGAGCGTCACGGGCTCGGCCTACCCGCTGCGCGCGACCGACTGGATCTTCCCCGCCCTGCGCGAGACCGGCGTCTCGATGTGGCGCGGCACCTCCGTGCGCGACATCGTCTGCCAGCTGATCGGCAACTCGGGCGACGTGCTGCTCGGGCGGCAGATGCCCATGCACTTCAGCGACCGGCGCGTGAACTCGGTCGCGTGGTCGTCCGTGATCGGCACGCAGCTCGTGCACGCCATGGGCGCGGCATGGGCCGCGAAGCTCATGAAGACGAGCGACGTCATGGTGGGTTACATCGGCGACGGCGGCACGTCGTCGTCCGACTTCCACGCCGCGATGAACTTCGCCGCCGTGAAGCAGGTGCCCGTCGTCTTCTTCTGCCAGAACAACCAGTGGGCGATCTCGGTGCCGCTCGAGGCGCAGACCGCCTCCAGCAGCATCGCGATCAAGGCCGCCGCGTACGGCATGTCCGGCGTGCGCGTGGACGGCAACGACCTGCTCGCCGTGATCGCGACCACACGCGAAGCGGTCGAGCGAGCGCGCTCCGGGGGCGGCCCGACGTTCGTCGAGGCGCTCACGTTCCGCATGGGCGGGCATTCCTCGAGCGACGATCCCACGCGCTACCGCGACCCGAAGCTCGTCGAGACGTGGGAGAAGCGCGACCCGCTCGCGCGCCTCGGAGCGTGGATGCGCGGCCGGAACCTGCTCACGGACGCCGACATCGAGACGTGGACCGCCGAGCTCAACGACGAGATCTCGAAGGCCGTCACCGAGGCCGAGGCGCTGCCGCCGCCGCCCATCGAGAGCCTGTTCGCCGACGTCTACGCGGCGATGCCCGCCCACCTCGAAGAGCAGATGCGCCACGCCGTCGCCCGCGGCCGCGGCACGGCGTTCGACGGGGCGTTCCCGCTGTGAGGGCCGCGCTCCTGGTCGCGCTCGGCGGGGCGATCGGCAGCGTGCTGCGCTGGCTCGTGCACACGTGGGCGTTCCGGCTCTGGCCGCACGCCACGTTTCCGTGGGGCACGTTCGCCGTGAACGTGGTCGGCTGCTTCGTGATCGGCGCCGTGTTGACGCTGGCGCTCGACCATCGCGTCGTGCCGACGGACCTGCGGCTCTTCCTCGCCACCGGCGTGCTCGGCGGCTTCACCACGTTCTCGTCGTTCGCGTGGGAATCCGCCGAACTCGCGCGCGAGGGCCAGTGGCCGATCGCGCTGCTCTACGTGACCGGCTCCGTGGTCTCGGGCCTGGTCGCCGCCGTCGCCGGCTCGGCGCTCGCCGCGCGCTTCTGACGCGCACGCCGCGGCGCGCAAGTGAAACGGCGCCCGCCCGGTGTGACCCAGTGCGAGCGCCGGACGCGGAGGCCAGTCCGCGTTCACCCCTCGTGTCGGCTCAGCGCGACTGCGGCGGCGGCAGCGTCAGCTTCTGGCCCTTCTTGACCGCATCGCGGACCAGGTTGTTCTCCATCATGATCGCCGCGACCGTCGTGTCCCACTTCTTCGCGAGGTCCGCGAGCGTCTCGTGGTCGCCGACCGTGACCGACTTCGGCCGCTCGACCGGCTTCGAGATCGGCGCCGTCGAGGGCGCATCCGCGGGCACCGGCACCACCGCCACCTTGGGCGACGAGGTCGCGAGCTGCGCGACCGGAATCACCGCGGCCTTGGCGGGCACGGGCTTTTCGGTCTTCTCGGGCTTGGCCGCCTTCTCGCGCTTGTTCGCCTTGGGCGCGGGCACGGGCGCCGGAGCCGGCTCGCTGGCCGGCGCGCTCGGCGCGACGTTCTCGGGCGCGGGCGCCGACGCCGGGACCGGCGTGGGCTCGACGACCGGCTCGGGCGCGCTCGCCGCGGGCACGGGCACCGCGACCGGCGCCGGTGGCGCGACGACCGGCGGAGCGGGCGCATCGACCTTCGGGGTACGCGCGGCACGCTTGGGCGCGGGCGCCGGCACGGCAGCGACCGGAGCCGCCTCGGCGAGCGCGAGATCGGTGTTCGAGAGTTCGGGCTTCACGCGCGAAAGCGGCGTCACCTTGACCGGACGCGACGGTTCGAGTGATGCGGCCGGGTCGTTGGAGCGCGGGGCCGCCTGGCTCTCGTGTCCACCCGGAGGCACCTGGCGCGCGAGCGCGACCTGCGCCGGTGCGGGCTCGGCGGCACGGGCGGGGGCCGGGGCCGGCGCGGGCGACGCGACCTTCGCGACCGGAGCACTGGCGGGAGCCGGCGCCGGCGTCGCGGCCTTCGCGACCGGAGCGTTCACGGGCTCGGCGGCACGCACGGGCTTCGCGGCGCGCGTCGGGGCCGGCGGCCCCTGGGGCGCGGGCTCGTCGGCAGCCGACGGATTCAGCGCCGAGTTCAGGAACCCGGGGCGGAACGTGACGCCGAAGCGATGCTGTCCCTGCGCGTCGGCATCGCCGGCGAGGAACGCGTAGTCGAACCAGCTGCCGTTGGCGCCGGCGCCGAGCCCGAAGCTCGGCCCGCCGAGCGGCTCGCCCGAAGGCGCGCCGAGCTCGAGCCGGTAGCCCGCGCGCAGCGCGACGCGATCCTGCCAGCGCCACTCGCCGCCCACGCGGACGTCGTTGTAGTACGCACGCGGGAAGTTCGCGTCGACGCCGAGCCGCAGCCCGCGCGCCGGATCCGACCACGACGCGCCGAAACCGAGCACCGCGGGCAGGTCGAACGAACCCGAGTCGTAGCGCATGCGGCCGCCGTAGTTGCGCGCCGCCGCGCCGAAGCCGAACGCGCCCGCGTGCGCCTGCACGCCGGCGTCGATGCTCATGCCGCTGCCGTGGGAATCACCGAGGTTGTCGCCGAGCCAGCGCAGGCCGACGCCGCCCGAGAACGCTTCGCCCAGCGGGCGCGCGAGCTGCAGGCCGAACGCCGTGCTCGAGACGTTGAAGCTGCCCGTCGACACGCCGAGCGCGTCGCGGCCGTCGAAGCTGCCGTCGCCCTGGTAGAGCGCCGTGACCGCCCAGCGCGTCGAGCCGTTGCGCAACCGGCCGCCCGCCGCGACGTATTCCTGCGCCGACGAGGTCGCGAGCGAGGCGTGCGAGAACGAGAGCTGGGTGAAGCCGAGCTGCGCCAGCGCGGCCGGGTTCCACGCGGCGGCATGCAGGTCCGAGCCCGATCCGAGCGTCGCGCCACCCATCGACAGCACGGACGCACCCGTGCCGACGGAGAGGAAGTTGCCGGCGGTGGTACCCGCGTTGTCGGCGCCCGCGTACGCCGTCCCGGCGGCGAGCAAGAGCGCGAAGCAGGCGATTCGGATGCGGAACATGGGTGCGATCTCCAATCGGCGCGAGGCGCCGTCCTGACCGGTGAATCCGGAGCCGCCCGGACACAGCAGCCGCCGTGCCGCGAAGCCCCCAAATCGCTCGCGGACACGCAAATGCGTGGCATCGCGAGTGGTGCGGACCGGTGCGCGCGGTTGGGCGGCCGACGAGAGCGGTTTCGCGTGCGGTATTCCGCAACGCCCTCCCACCCACCTGCGGCGAAATGCGTTGTGCTCGGGAGATTGCGGGGGCACGGAATCGAACTCGTGGAATCGCCGCGGCCTGGCGCGCGCGAATCGGCGAGCCGCGGGAATCGCTTGCCCGCCAACGAGCTCCGGGACGATTTCCGCATTCTCCGGAGCACCCTGGAAATGACGCGCCCGGCGCATCGTGCGCCGGGCGCGGGGTGAGGGGCCCGTGGATCGGTTCGCTTCGCTCAGCGCCGCACGAGACGGATCGCGTGCTGCGTGCTGCCGAGCGTGAGCAGTGCGTGGTACGCGCCGGGGGCGGTGACGCGGCCGGCGTCGTTGTGGCCGTCCCAGGTCACGAGGTTCGTGCCGGGCGCGAGGCCGCGCAGGTCGAGCGAGCGGACGCGCTCGCCGGCGGCGTTGAGGATGTCGATGCGGCCGTCGCTCGGGCCACCCGGCGCCACCGCGACGGGCAGCGTGACGGGCGAGCCGATGCCGCTCGGGTTCGGGTACGCGGGCTGCAGTGTCGTCGCGGTGACACCGACGGCGCTCAGCCAGACCTGCACGCCGGCACCGCGCGCGCTCTCGTTGCCGACGGCGTCGACGGCGCTCACGGCGTACCAGAGCGACGCGCTGTCGGGAGCGGCGGTGTCGGTGTAGTCGTTGGTGCCGACCGTCGAGACGTCGATGCGCACGTACGAGCCGTTCGCCGCCGTCGCGCGGTAGACGTGGTAGCCGGCGAGATCGGGCTCGGAGTTCGCCGACCAGTGCAGGTGCACGCCGGACAGGGCCACGTTGCCCGCGAGGCCCGAAGGCGTCGCCGGCGGCGCGGTGTCGAGCCACGGACCGACCTGGACCACGTTCGAGAGCGCGGACGGATTGTTGGCCTCGTCGTAGAGGCGCGCCGCGAAGTACGTGTCGGTCGAGCGATCGAGGCCGGTGACCGTGCAGCCCTGCGAGGTGCCGGGCGCCGCGGGCGCGGGCACGCCGCTCGTCACCTGCGTCGCCGAGGCGAAGTTGGCGGGCGTGATCGGGTTCTTGGACCAGCGCACCTCGTAGTGGTTCGCGGTGCCGGTCAGGCTGTCGTCACCGGTCGCGGTCCAAGTCAGGGCGACGCTCGTCTGCGTCGTCGTGCCCGGGGCGAGCGCGAGCGCCGCGGGGCGGATCGTGTCGCTGGCCGACGGCGTCGTGAAGGTGACGATGTTCGAGATCGCCGACCAGTTGCCCGCTTCGTCGGCGGTCTTGATCGCGCACCAGTAGGTGGTCGACGGCGAGAGCCCGGTCAGGTTCATCGACTGGGTGCTGCCCGCGGCCGCCGGGGCGGGCGCGCCCGTCAGGTGCGTCGCGCTCGCGAAGTTGCCGGCGGTGATCGCCGCGGTCGAGAGCCGGACGTCGTACTGCGACGCGGTGCCCGTGTTGCCGTCGTCGCCGGGCGCGGTCCACGCGATCGTGGCGCTCGTGGGCGTCACGGCGGCGAGGGCGGTGCCACACGCCAGGCTCGCGACTGCGAGCGACGCGAGCACGACGGCCGATGCGATGCGACGAAGCATGAGGGTCTCTCCCGCCTTCCGGGGCGCGAGTGGTCGCGCGCCGGTCCATCCGAGGGGCCTGCCGATCCGGCCTTCGGCACCTCGCCGACCCGGACCGCGCCGGAGTCAGCAGCTTGCGTGCCTGCGCGTTCCGGGTGGGTGGCCGGTGAGCGCGATGCCCCGCAAGTGGCGACGGGAAGGAAACCTGACGGCCGGTGCGCATTCGGCACTTGCGGCGACGCGAACGCACGAGGCCGCGCATTCCGCAATCCGCGACCGTGCGGAGGGGCGTTCTGCGAGCGGGCGCCGCAGGCGCGGCGCGCGCGTCAGCGAGAAGGGCCGATCGGTGCCGGCGCCGGGTCGGGCGTGGGCCCGGCCGCGGGCGCGGCGTCGCGCTTCTCGGCCGCCGCGGGGCGGCGGTGCAGCGTCAGCGCGAAGCGGTGCGTCGTATCACCGTCGCCGCCGACCACGTAGCCGTAATCGATCCAGAGCGCCCCCGCGCCGGCGCCGAAGCCGAACGTGGGGCCGCTCAGGCGATCGTTCTCGACGGCGCGCTGCTCGGCGCGGTAGCCCGTGCGCAGTGCGAAGCGGTCGTGCCAGCGCCATTCGACGCCCGTGCGCAGGCTGTGGAAGTAGTCCGCCGGACGCTCCAAGTCGACCGCGGCGCGCAGCGTGCGGCCGGGGCTCTCGAGCGCGACACCGGTCGAGAACAGCGCCGGGAACGCCCAGCGCTGGCCGCTCCAGTTCATGGTGCCGCCGAAGTTCCGGCCCGCGAGCGCGAACGACGCGAGCCCGAACCGCACCTGGGCGCCGGCGTCGAACGTATAGCCCGTGCCGCTCGCCGTGGCGACGCGCTGGTTCACGACATGCGTCGCGGCGCCGAGCACGAGGTGCGAACCGACGGGCCGCGCCACCTGCAGCGTGAGCGCGAAGTCGCGGGCGTCCTGCGCGCCGAGCGGCTGGTCCGCGGCGTCGCGCGCGTCGATCGTGCCCTCGTCGCGCAGCACCGCCGACAGGCCGAGCCGCACCGGCCCCTTGCCCAGCCGGCCGCCCCAAGCGGCCCAGTCCTGCGACGTCTGGTCCGGGAAGCTCGCGTGCGCGAGCGCGTACTCGCCCACGCCGATCGCGCCCAGGGCCGCGGGATTGAGCGTCGCGCCCTGCACGTCGTTGCCCAGCGCGAGCCCGGCGCCACCCATCGAGAGCTGCGCGGGCGTGTAGCCCGAGGACAGGAACGCGGCCGCGCGCGTGCCGGCGCCTTCGCCGGCCGCGTGTGCGTGCGACGCGGCGAACGCCACGGCGAGCAGCGCGAGCAGGAAGCGAACGCGGCGGCCCGTCACGGGATCCTCGCGATGCGCACGAGCTGGCGCAGGTCGCCGGCGATCAGCCACGCGCGGTACATGCCGGGGGCGCAGGGCTGGCCATTCGCGTTCGTGCCATCCCAATCGACGCGCGTGACGCCGAGCACCGCCGGCGGCACCGTGATCTGGCGCACGAGGTGGTTCGCGCCGTCGAGGATCTCGATGCGCGCGGGCACCGCGTTCGCGGGCACGTCGAGCGGGAGGTGCATCAGTTCGCCGGTGCGCGCGGGATTCGGGTAGGGCGCGCCGAGGTGCCAGATCGTCGCGCGCGAGAGCGTCGACGTCGGCAGCGACACCAGCACGGCCGCCGTGCGCGCGCTCCAGTTGCCGGAGCGGTCGACCGCGCTCAGCGCGTAGCGGAACTTGGCGACGCCGCCCGGCAGCTGCGTATCAGTGTAGTCCGGGCCGGGAACTGCCGCACCGACGCGCACCCAGACCAGGCCCGCCGCGTCGTCGGAGCGCCAGATCTGGTAGCCCTGCAGGTCCGGCTCCGAGCCGAGGTTCCAGTGCAGCGCGACGCTGGCGCCCGAGGGATCGACCGCCGCGGTGAAGCCGGTGGGCGTTCCCGGCGGCGTGGTGTCGAGCGCGCCGTCCCAGCGCAGCACGTTGGAAATGGGCGACCAGTTGCCGGATGCATCGACCGACTTGACCGCGAACCAGTAGCTCACGCCGGGCCCGAGGTTGCGAACCACGAGCTTCTCCGTGGTCCCGGGCGCACTCGGGGTGGCCGAGGGCACCTGCGTCGCCGACGCGAAGTTACCGGCGGAGATAGGCGAGGTGGACATGCGCACGTCGTAACGCGAGACCGCGCCGACGCCGGGATCGGCGGGCGCGGTCCAGCGCAGTACGAGCGTGTCGGGAGACTGCGCCCGCGCGAGCGCGGGCGCCAGCCACAGCAGGGCGGCAAGGAGGACGAATACGACCGTGCCCTCCCTGGCGAACCTAGAGCGCGACCGTGGGCTTCTTCCGCGGATGCGCTCCCCCCTCATGCTTCCCTACCTGCCATTCCACCTCCGCGGTGGCATCACCGCAGACGTCGAGAAGTTCATGACCACCAGTCCGAGCGTCAGATTGGTGATCGCCGCGGGCGGCACCGTGTCCGGCGTCGTGACCGACGGCACGTTGGAGAGCGCGGACACGTTTCCGGATTCATCCGCGGCCTTGATCGCGAAGTAGTACGTGACCTGCCGCGAGAGTCCGCGGACGGTCATGGTCTGCACGGTCCCCGGGGCCGCCGGCGTGGGCTCGCTGCTCGCCTGCGTCGCGCTCGCGTAGTTCGCGGACGTGATCGCGGTGGTCGAGTAGCGCACGTCGTAGCTGGTCGCCGTGCCGGTCAGGCTGTCGTCGCCGACCGCCGTCCACTGCAGCGTCACGGTGGAGTCGGTCTGGCCGGTGATCGTCATCGCGATCGGGGCGGGCCGCACCTGGTCGGGCGCCGCCGTCGTGGTCTTGGAGACCACGTTGGAGATCAGCGCCCAGTTCGGCACTTCGTCGCCGGTCTTGATCGCGAACCAATAGGTCGTGGACGGCTGCAGCCCGGTCACGGTGACGTTCTGGGAGGTCCCAGGAGCCGCCGGCGCGGGAACGCCGGTCGTCCAGCGCGTCGCGGAGGCGAAGTTCGCCGCCGTGATCGCCGCGGTGGAATACCGGATGTCGAACTGCGTGGCCGTTCCGCTCAAGCTGTCATCCCCTGGCGTCGTCCATGTCAGGGTCACACTGTTGTAGGACTGCTGTGCGCTCGCCTGCCGCACAGCGACCGTGACGAGCACGGCCATGATCCCCAGCACGAAATAGAAACCTGCCCAACGCTTCATCCGCGTTGCCTCCACCCCAGTCGTCCCCGTCCTTGAGTCGGGAAACGACCTGTCGCGCGAGCCATGCAGAGATGCAGAGTGCGATCAGCGGGGTGTCAGCCCCATGCCGATGAGCTCCCTGGGTCGGCGTGTCGCAGCCACTGCGACGTCCGGAACCGCGGGCGCTCCAGCACGAAACATGCCCCTATGTGGCTACAGGCCTGCCGCACATCGACTTCGCGTGAAGTGCCGGAAATGCAAGGGCATCCGCCAGCAGCGTCAAGCATCGCTGAACGTGCGTCGTGGGGATCTGGCCAATGCGCCGGGCGGGGACCTGCAATTCCGTCCGGCGTCCTGCAACGCCAGGGCGACCTTCCCTGTCGCATGTCGATACCCCGGGGGAGCTCCGGAGAGAGAGCCCGTCCCTGGGCGACCGGTCACATAGGGGTATGACCGGACCTGAGGCGGAAGATGCCAGACGCGTCGCGTCGCGTCCAGCGAAAACATCGATTTCGACCGCGAAAATCGCGGTCCGCACCCGCTCCTACCCGATCGCACTCCCGGGAGTTCCACACGATTTTTGGTGACGACTCGCGCATCGCGAGGTCGTTGACGTCGAGGCGACGCTTTCCCTATGCTTTGCGAACGCATCTTCGGAAGACACCGGAGCCCCTTGCGAGCGCATTTTTCGCGTTTCGTCCCCGAAACGGGCCGCCCTCCCGGCAGGACCTTCCTGGCGGCTGACGACACCTTTCATCGCGCACCGATCGAGATCGGCCCTGCCCCGGCCCTCTCACGGCGCGCGCGGCGAGGTCGAGAATCGACGCACCCGTGAATCCGGTCCCCCTCGAGCGCGATGCGGTGTTGCGCCGGGCCGTGGAACTGGGCGCCTCGGACCTGATCGTCACCGCCGGTCACCCGGTGATGATGCAGCTTTCGGGCGTCCTCTCTCCCCTGCCGGGCTGCCCCGTGCTCTCGGCGCTGGACGCGCGCAAGCTCGCGGAGAGCTTCCTCACGCCGGTGCAGCACGAGCGCTTCACGCGCGACCTCGAGCTCGACACCCGCCACTTCATTCCGGGCGTCGCGCATTTCCGCGTGAACCTGTTCATCCAGCGCGGGCACTGGGGTGCGGCCGTGCGCATCGTGCCGCTGCGGATCCCGCTGCCCTCCGAGATCGGGCTGCACGAGCACGTCGCGAAGAAGCTGCTCGGCATCACGCGCGGCCTCGTGCTGATCACCGGGCCCACGGGCGCGGGCAAGTCGACCACGATCGCCTCGCTGCTCGAGCAGCTGAACCAGGCCGGGCCGGCGAAGCACATCGTCACGATCGAGGACCCGATCGAGTTCGTGTTCGAGCCCAAGCAGGCGGTGTTCGAGCAGCGCGAGGTCGGCGTCGACACCAAGACGTACGCGCGCGGCCTGCGCGGGGCGCTGCGGCAGATGCCGCACGTGATCTTCGTGGGCGAGATGCGCGACCTGACCAGCATGAGCATGGCGCTGTCCGCGGCCGAGACGGGCAACCTGGTCATCTCGACCATGGCGACGCAGTCCGCGGCGCAGACCGTGACGCGCATCATCGACTCGTTCCCGCCGCACCAGCAGCCGCAGATCCGCGCCCAGCTCGCGTTGACGCTGCGCGCGGTGGTCTCGCAGCTGCTGCTGCCGCGGCTCGACGGCAAGGGCCGCGTCGCCGCGCGCGAGCTGATGTTCTCGACGCAGGCCGTGCAGAACCTGATCCGCGACGACAAGATCCACCAGATCGGCAACGTGATCTCGACCAGCCTCAAGGACGACATGCTGTCCATGGACGACGCGCTCGGCGAACTGGTCGACCGCTCGCTCGTGGACTTCGAGGTCGCCTACCCGCACTTCGCCGACAGCGAGAAGCGCGCCGCGGTGCAGCGCCGGGTCTACCGCACCGCCCGCGTGGAGGGCCGCTGATGCCGACCTCGTACCGGCTGTCGACGCGCCGTCTCGGCGAGATCCTGATCGAGCGCGGCAAGCTGACGCCCGACCAGGTGCAGCAGGCGCTGGCCGCGCGCGAGGACGCGCGGGAGCGCCTGGGCCAGACGGTCGTGCGGCTCGGGCTCATGAGCGAGGCCGACGTCGTCGCCGTGCTCGGCGAGCAGTTCTCGCTTCCGGTCGCGGACGCCGAACAGCTGGCGCACGCAGACCGCTCGGTGGTGCAGCTGATTCCCGAGTCGCTCGCGCGCGAAGCGCAGGTGCTGGCGCTCGCCCGCACCGCCGACACGCTCGAGGTCGCGGTCGGCGACCCGCTCAACGTCATCTCGCTCGACCACCTGCGCGCCCTGACCGGGCTGCAGCTCAAGGTGTGGATCGGGCGCCCGACCGAGGTGCGCGAGGCGATCGACGGCTTCTACTCCGAGCTGCGCGCCAGCGAGCACCTCGGCGCGATCCTCGACAAGGTCGACGTCTCCGCCGCGGACGAGGAGGGCGAGGAAGTCGACCTCGCCGCCCTGCGCCAGCAGGTCGAGGACGCGCCGGTCGTACGGCTCGTCAACCTGATGATCGCCGAGGCCATCGACCAGCGCGCGAGCGACATCCACGTCGAGCCCATGCGCGACCGCGTCACGGTGCGCTTCCGCATCGACGGCGTGCTGCACGAGGTGATGAAGCCACCCAAGAACATGCAGATGGCGATCGTCTCGCGCATCAAGGTGCTCGCCGACCTCGACATCGCCGTGCGGCTGCTGCCGCAGGACGGCCGGCTCACCGTGCACCTGCCCGACCGCGAGGTGGACCTGCGCGTCTCGACGCTGCCGACCTCGCAGGGCGAGAAGGTCGTGATGCGTCTCTTCGACAAGAGCGCGTTCGAGCGGCAGATCTCGCACCTCGGGCTCGAGGGCGACACGCTCACCGCGTTCCAGCGCGTGATCCGCCAGCCCTACGGGATGATCCTCATCTCGGGGCCCACCGGCAGCGGCAAGACCACGACGCTCTACTCGGCGCTGCAGGACATCCGCAGCGTCCACCGCAACCTCGTCACGGTCGAGGACCCGATCGAGTACCACATCGACGCGGTGAGCCAGGTGCACGCGAACGCCAAGGTCGGGCTCACGTTCGCCCGCGCCCTGCGCTCGATCCTGCGCCAGGACCCCGACGTGGTCATGATCGGTGAGATCCGCGACACCGAGACCGCGGACATCGCGGTCAAGTCGGCGCTCACGGGCCACCTCGTCTTCTCCACCGTGCACGCCAACGACGCGCCCGGAACGCTCACGCGACTGATCGACATGGGCATCCCGCGCTACCTCGTGGGCTCGGCCATGAGCATGGTCATGGCGCAGCGCCTCGTGCGCCGCATCTGCGACCGCTGCAAGGAAGCGTTCCAGCCCGAGCCCGAGCTGCTCGCCTCGCTCGGCGACGACGGCGACGCGCTGCGCTCGCGCCCGCTCGTGCGCGGCCGCGGCTGCATGCACTGCAAGCAGACCGGCTACATGGGCCGCACCGCGCTGTTCGAGGTGCTCGAGCTCAACCGCAACATCCGCCGCATGGTGCTCGACGGCCAGAACGAGGACGAGATCCGCAAGGGCGCGCTCAAGTCGGGCTTCGTGACGCTGCGCAAGGCGGGCATCCAGAAGATCATCGACGGCGTCACCACGATCGACGAAGTGCGCGCGGCCACCCTCGGGGATTCCGACTGATGCCGAACTTCTACTACCGCGCCCGCGACGCGAGCGGCCGTGCCCACGAGGGCATCGAGGTCGCGCAGAGCGAGGACGAGGTCCTGCGCCTGCTCGCGGGCCAGCAGTTGACTCCCGTGTTCATCGAGGTGCGCGGTGGCAGCGGCGGCACCGCCGCCGAGGCCGCCGGTACCGGCCTCCTCGCGCGCCTCGCGGCGCAGCTGGGCGCCGGCGTACAGCGCGTCCGCGGCGGTGTGCAGCCGGGCTCGGTGGCGCTCTTCGCGCGCCAGCTGTCGACCATGATCTCGGCGGGGCTGCCCATGGTGCGCTCGCTGCGCTCCATCGCGCGCGACCACCACGACGCCAAGCTCGCGGTCGTGCTCGAGCGCGTGGGCGACGACGTGCAGAAGGGCGACTCGCTCGGGGCGGCGCTCGCGCGCCACCCGCACGTGTTCGACGAGGTGTTTGTGAGCCTCGTCCAGACCGGCGAGGTGAGCGGCACCCTGGACCAGGTCATGGACCACACCGCGAGCTACCTCGAACGCGCCGAAACGTTGCGGCTCAAGGTCGAGGCGGCGCTCCGCTACCCCATCTTCGTGCTGACCTTCGCCGTGCTCGTGTTCCTCGCGATGCTGTTCAAGATCGTGCCGATGTTCTCGGCCATCTATGCCCGGTTCAAGGTCGAGCTCCCCCTGCCGACCCGCATCCTGCTGGCCGTCAGCCACGCTGCGACGGCCAACATCCCCCTGGTCCTGGCCTTGGGCATCCTCGGGTGGTTCGCCGTAACCACTTGGGCCGCAAGCGATCGCGGGCGCTTCTTCATGGATCGGCTGAAATTGAATTTGCCCATCTTCGGGCCGCTCATCGGCATGTATGCTATTAGCAAGTTCGCCCGGACCCTGGGCATCCTGACCGCCAGCGGCACCCAGATCCTGGGCGCGCTCAAGGTCATGCGCCCGGTGCCGGGGAACAAGGTGCTGGAACGGGGCATCGACGACGTCCGCTCGCAGGTCGAGGAGGGCATCTCGCTCTCGCGGGCCATGAGCGACGTCGGGGTGTTCCCGGACATGCTCGTCCAGATGACCGCGACGGGCGAAGAGACGGGCAAGCTCGACCAGATGCTGACGCGCACCGCGGATTTCTACGAGCAGCGCGTGACGGCGAAGGTCGACGGCCTCTCGTCGCTCGTCGAACCGATCGCCATCGTGGTGCTGGGCGCGGTCATCGGCGTCATGTTGATCTCGTTGTACCTGCCGATCTTCAAGCTCGGCCAGGCGATGCGCTCCGGTTTGGTCGGTCACTGACAGAAGTCCATCCCCGGTCGGACACCCGCGCCACGGCAGAAGTGGCTCGTTGGGGCCGGCGTCCACGCAGCACGTTTGACGAGGAGGTTCGGATGCAGCGATTCCGCAACTTGCAGCGCGGCTTCACGCTCATGGAACTCATGGTGGTGATCGTGATCGTCGCGATCCTCGCCGCCGTGGCGGTGCCGCTCTACATCAACTACGTCAACGACGCCCGCGACACCGAGGCGAAGGGCGCGATCGGCGCGATCGTGACGGCCGAGCAGACGTACAAGCAGGTCCACGGCGCGTACACGGACCAGCTCGCGAACCTCAACGTCGACCTCACCGAGGCGCAGATCAACTGGGGCTTCACGCTGTCCGACGCGACGGCGACGGGCTTCAAGGTGGTGGCGGCCGGCAAGTCGGGGCAGCCCACCTCGGGACGCAACGTGTACTACACGTATCCGCCGAGCGCGGGCGGCGATCCCTGGGCTCCGTTCTGATCGAACGCGACGTCCTGATGAACGGCGGGCAGACCCAGGCTCACGCGCGCGCCGCAGCACGCGCCGCGGAGTCTGGGTTTTCGCTGATGGAGGCGATCGTCGCCACCGTGATCTCGGTGATCGCGGTGCTGGGCCTGGCGTATTCGTTCGGGCTCGGGCGCGGCTTCATCAACCGCTACGAGGCCGCCCGCATCGCCGACGGGCTGGCCGCCGGGGCGATGGACTCGCTCTCGCTCGCGGGCACCGACCTCACGCTCGGCGGCCCGCGCCCGAACCCGGCGATCCCGCTCGTCTACAACGGCGTCGCCATCGGCACGGTAAACTGGGTGGTCAGCGCTCCGGACCCGGCGAACCCGGTGAAGGACGACCTGGTGAACGTGACCGTCACGGCGAACTGGTCGCTGGGCGGCCTCAACGATTCGCTCCAGTACCGGAGACTCTTCGCGAAACCATGAACGGCGCCCGGAACCCCGAACGCGGCCTGACCCTGACCGAAGTCACGGTCGTGATGGTGCTCGCCACGCTCGTCATGACCGGCCTCGTCGCCTTCTACCTGAACTCGCAGGCGACGTGGATGGACGGCTCGGCGCAGGCCATGACGCAGCGCGAGGCGACGCTGGTGCTGGAGTCGATCCGGCACCGTGCACACGGGTCCGCGGTCGTGACCGTCGCCCAGACACCGGACGCCGACCACTGCCAGCTGAACCTCACACCCTTCGGCGCGCCGCCCGAGTCCACCTACTCCTACTGGTGGGCCGCGGACAGCTCGCTGCACGAGGGCTACCGCAACGTCGGCGAGGACCGCGGCGCGATGACCGTGAGCCCGGTGATCCGGTTCCGCGTCGGCGCGGTGGATGCGCAGATGGTGTTCGTGCGCCAGCTGCTGCTGCGGACCTCGCAGGGCGAACTGGTCTCCATGGGCACCAGCGCACGCCTCATGAACGGCAAGCCATGAGCGCGCGCGCACCGCAGCGGGGCTTCGTGCTGGTCGGCGTGGTGATGCTGGTGCTGGCGCTCACCATCCTCGGGATCACGCTCTACGGGCTCTCGAGCTACGAGGCCGTCTTCCTGCAGCAGACGCACGACGAGAACGCGGCGCTTTACCGTGCGCAGGGCGGCATCGCCATGGTGCTCGCGCTGGTCGCGAAGAACGACTCGCTCGACAACGCCGCGCAGGCCGTGGGCGTCGACGGGGTCACGGCCGCGGTCGCGTCCCAGCGGTCGCTCGTCGCGCCCTACAACCTGGTCTCGACGGGCACGATGCGCACCGGCTTCTCCGACACGGTCTACGTCAGCGTCACCGCCGGCCAGGGCGCCGAGTCGCGTACGGTCACCGCGCGCTACCTGCCGCAGAGCACGGACAACTTCTACAAGCGGCTGTTCACCGTCGGCGGGAACATCACGGCGATCAAGGACGCCGGCGGACACGATCGGGAGAACACCATCATCCTGAACGGGGACATCTGGCTGCAGGGAAACCGCCTCAACTGGGGCGCCGCGCAGGTGACGTGGGCCAGCGGTTCGCTGCGCACGGAGCCGGTCCCACCGCCGGACGCGGGCCAGTTCATCACCGATCATCTCGGGGAAGCCACCAACGTCGTCGTGACGTCGACGGTCACCGAGGACAACCTGTCGCTCACCGCGCCCCTCGGCAGCCCGAGCTTCTACACGGTGACCTCGCCGGCGGGAACGGACGCGAACTTCGACTTCAACGAGAACAAGCGACTCAACGTGCACGTGACGGGCACCGTCGTCTGGCTGCTGCAGAACGGGGCCAACATCCCGCTCCAGTTCTTCGTGGACCACAGCGGCCAGGCCGACGACTGCCTGATCCTCGTCGCCAACCGCAAGGGTGCAAACCCCAAGGGCATCGCCTTCAGCGGCGGCATGCAGGTGACGGGCGCCTGCCCGATGATCCTCGCGAGCGACGGCGACATCGACCTCGACGCCGACCAGGGCTACCTCCAGAACGACAACTTCGCGTTCAACCTGTCGGTCTACTGCCGGAACCTCGAGATGACCGGCCCCTGGGAGAGCAATCCCTCCCCGCCCCCGGCGCACCCGCACTTCAACATGGCGTACAACGCGGCGGTCATGAACCCGCTGATCGACGCCATCCAGGCTCGCTGCCTTCCCCGTCCGCAGGGCGCCGCGAGTGACAAGTTCGCGCTCGTGCCGGGAAGCTGGCGGGACCTGACGCCTTGAAGTAGGTTCCCGCGGATGAACGTGGGCCTCCGTGCCCGCCCGTGGGCGGGTCTCGACGTCGGTGAGTACAGCATCAAGCTGCTCGCCCTCCAGCCGGGCGTGGGCGGCTCGCGCCATTTCGTCTCCGAAGTCGCGCTCCCGCGCGCCGAGGGCGACGCGGCGCTGCCCCCGGACGCGCTCGCGAAGGCCATCTCGGAGTGCTTCCGGCTGGCCGGCCTCACCAACCGCTCCTTCGCCGGGTTCACGCTCGGCCTGGCCAGCGGGGACGTGATCGTGAAGCAGGTGCAGCTCCCCATGATGGACGACGACGAAGTCCCGGGGGCGCTCCGATTCGAGGCGCGCAAGCACCTGCCGTTCGACCCGGCGAGCTGCGTGATCGACTACCAGGTGCTGGGCCGGTTCGCGTCGGACAAGCGCCTCGAGGTGCTGCTCGCGGCGGTGCCGCAGCCGCGGCTCGAGCGCGCGCTGGCGCCGCTTCGCCAGCTCGGGATCGAACCGGACATCGTGGACGCCGCGCCGCTCGCGCTGACCAACGCGCTCAGCAAGGGCACGGCACGCGACACCGAGGCGCGCGTGCTGCTCGACATCGGGCACTCGGGCTCGTGGCTCACGCTCTTCCAGCGCGGCGCGCCCTACTTCTCGCGCCGGCTCGATTTCGGCGGCGTGCGCGTCACGCAGGCGATCGCGCAGGCGACGCGGGTGCCGTTCGAGGAGGCCGAGGAATGGAAGCTCGAGGCCGGTGACGACGACCCGACCCTGCGCGTGAAGCCGGATTCGCCCGAGATGCAGGGCGTCGCAGCCTCGCTGCGCCAGCTCGCCGACGAGCTGCGCCGCTCGTTCGCCTTCTACCGCACGCTCGCCCCGCTGCCGGATCCCTTCTCGCTCTGGATCGCCGGCAGCACGGCGCGCCTGCCGGGCATCTCGGGCCAGCTCTCCGAGCTGCTCGACGTGCCCACGTTCGTGTTCGATCCGCTCGACGCGCTCGGGTCCGAGTTCCGGACCACCGCGCCCCCGGGCGGGCCGCAGTTCGCGCAGGCCTACGGCCTGGCGCTGAGGTCCGCGTGAGCACGGTCTTCTCGATCAACTTCCGCCGTGAGGCGTACCTGCGCGAGCAGCAGAAGACGCGCCGGCGCGCCTTCTCGCTCGGGCTCTGGGTGCTCTACTTCGGCGCGCTCGCGGTGGTGCTGGGGCTCTACGGGCTCAACTTCGCCTCGCTCGCGCGCCGCGTGCGCGTGGTGGAGCGCCAGGTCCAGCGCCTGCGCGAACACCCGGCGGGCGACGCGTGGCGGCCGGGCCGCACCGAAGCCACCGAGATCGAGCGCCACCTCGAGGACCTGCGCACCTGGCGCGACCGCCTCGCGCGGCTGCCGCAGGTGCTGCCGCCCAACGCGCGCGTGCGCCAGCTGCTGTTCAATCCCGAGAACGTGAGCGGCTCGAGCGACGTGCGGCTGGTGATCGCGGGCGAACTGCGCGGCGGCGTCGGGCAGGACCGCGTGCCGCAGGTGATGAACATCGTGAACTCGCTCTCGCGGGACAGCGTGTTCCACGCGAGCTACCCGAACATCCGGCTCGTCAGCACGCGCGCCAGCAGCGACGGCACCGCGGCCGAGTTCACGATCGAGTGCCGCCGATGAACGCGCTCACCTCGACCCGCCTGCGGCGCCAGCTGCCGATGTTCGCGGCGATCGCCACCGCGGCGATCTTCGCCGCCGTGCACGGCATCGGCTTCACGCCGCTCGCCGAGCGCTACAAGCACTCGCTGCAGACCGCGGCCTCGCTGGGCCTGATGGTCGACCCGCAGCACCCGGCGGCGCAGATGCCGCTCTCGCCGCGGCTCTTCCGCCTGATCGCCGACAATTCGCTGCCGGCCTCCGAGGCGACGATGCGCGGCCAGTCCGGCGAGCTCACGGCGGCCATGCTGCAGAACCTGTCGAGCCTCGCGAGCCGCCACGGCCTCGAAACCGTGGTCGCCGAGCCGGGCCTGCTCACGCAGCAGAACGGCACGCTCGAGCTGCGCGCGCACCTGCGCCTGCGCGGCCACTACGACGAACTGGTGTCCATGCTCGACGAGCTGACGCGCAGCGGCAAGCTCTACGCGATCGAGCGTTTCTCGATCCAGCCGTCCGAGGCGGGCGCCGAGGACATCGAGCTCTGGATCGCGGGCTGCGTCGTCAAGCGCTCGGGAGGTGCGAAGTGAACCGCGACATCGGCGGCGTGCTCAAGGTGCTGCTGGCGCTCGCGATCTTCGGGTTCATCGGCCTGCAGACGGCCGGCGCGCTGCGCGCGAGCGGCGTCTGGGGGCGCGGCGCCGTGGCGCTGCGGCAGGCGGCCGACGACCCCGTGGCGCCCGTCGAGGCCGCGCTCGCGCGCACCGATGCGGCTCCGGCCGGTGGCGGCACGCGCGACCCGTTCTCGCTCGGCTCCGCCCCCGCGCCGGTCCCGACCGATTCGAAGCCGGTGGTCCGCAAGCCCGTCGTGCCGCCGCCGCCCGAGCGGCCGGTGCTGACGGCGATCGTCTGGGACGCCGATCCGCGCGCACTGGTGCGCTGGAACGGGCGTGACTGGACGGTGCGCTCGGGCGGGCTCTTCGACGAGTTCCAGGTGGTGAGCATCACGCGCACGCAGGTGACCCTGTCGCGCGGATCCGAGACGTTCGTCCTTCAACTCAAGCCGCAAGGAGACTGACGCGTGAACCTCAAGCGACTGACGCTGATCGCCGCCGCCGTGGCGATGCTCGGCGTGGCCCCGCGCCCGATCCCCGCCGATTCGCTCGCGGGCGGGCGGCTGGTGAGCCTCGACGCGGACGAGACCAGCCTTCCGGCGGTGCTCAAGATCCTCGCGGAGAAGGGTGGCCTCAACATCATCACCGGCCCCGGCGTCGCGGCCGGCAAGCTGACGATTCACATCAAGGACGTGCCCGTCGAGCAGGCCGTGAACCTCGTCGTGCGTGGCGCCGGGCTGGCCTACGAGCGCATCGGCAGTTCGATCCTGGTCGCGGATGCCCAGTCGCTGAAGGCGGAGACCGGACTCTCCTCGTACGTGGTGCCGCTGCGCTTCGCGGACGCGAACGAGGTCAAGACGGCGCTCTCGCACCTCACGGACCAGATCGACGTGGACCGCAGCGGCAACCGGCTCATCGTGGTCACGAGCCCGCGGATCATCGCCGAGATCCAGGAGATCGTGGAACAGCTCGACAAGCCCGCGCGCCAGGTCATGCTCGAGGCGCGCATCGTCGAAGTCTCGACCAACGACGCCAAGAAGCTCGGCGTGGACTGGGACAAGCTGAACTCGCAGGGCTTCGTGTTCGTCGAGGGCACGTACAACACGCTCTCGGCCGACGACATCGAGAACCTCAGCAAGATCACCGACGCCAACACCGTGCCCAACACGCCCGGGACGCTGGACATCTGGAAGCTCCAGAACTTCACGCGCGCGCCCAAGGTGTTCCGCGCGTTCCTGGACCTGATGATCCACAACGGCAGCGCGCGCGTGCTCGCGAATCCCAAGATCGCCACGCTGAACGGCAAGGAAGCGACCATGCTGGTCGGCCAGCGCATCCCGTTCGTCGTCAGCCAGACGGTCTTCGCGGGCGGCGCCGCGGCGCCGACGCAGACGATCCAGAAGGAAGAAGTCGGCGTGAAGCTCGCGATCACCCCGCTCATCAACGCCGACGGGTACATCACCACGACGATCCGGCCCGAGGTCAGCTCGGTGGCCGGCTACAACGGCGCCAACCAGGACCTGCCGGTCATCTCGACGCGGCAGGCGTCGACCACGGTCCGGCTGCGCGACTCGACGTCGGTGATCATCGGCGGCCTGCTCAACGAGGAGCAGACCAAGGACGAGACGCGCGTGCCGATCCTCGGCGACATCCCGGGGCTGGGCATGCTCTTCCGCCACACGAGCACCACGGCCAAGAAGACCGATCTCGTGATCGAGGTCACGCCGCACATCATGCCGGAGTGATGGGCGGTTCGCGAACCGCCCGGGCCGTCGATTTCCGGGACGCCGGCAGCGCGCCCCAGCCGCCTCAGAAGCCCGAGACGCCGCGCAGGTGCATCACGGCGGCGATCCAGCCCAGCCACTCGCCCACCGCGACCGTGAGGGCCACCGTGACGAGCCCGAGACCCGCAGTGGTGAGATGGGGGGTCTGCTGCCGATAACGGTAGAGTCGCCAGATGAGCAGGGGCACCAGGATGCCCTTCAGGGCGACGAACCCGAGCCAGTGCTCGCGAGCCAGGTGGGCGAGCAACGGATTGCCTTCGCGATTGCCGAACCAGTGGATGCCCACCGAGGTCGCGAAGAGATCGAAGCTGTTGGCGACGAGTGCGAGGAAGACGAGGATGCGCATGGCTTCCGGTGCGAGTGGATGGGTCCGGTGCGATCGCGGCTCGACGTTGCCGATTCTGCCAGAGCGGGCGGCGCGATGCCACGCCCGGATGCGGGCGGGTGACCGGGCATGACGCTCGAGGTTTACATCGGCATCTGCGTCACGCTCCTCGGGCTCATCATGGGCAGCGCCGTCACGGCGCTGGCGTGGCGCGTGCCCCGGGGCGAGTCGTGGGTGCACGGGCGCTCCAAGTGCCCCTCCTGCGGCCACGTGCTCGGCGTGCTGGACCTCTTCCCCGTGCTCACCTGGGTGCTTTCGCGCGGCCGCTGCCGCCATTGCGGCGTGCACGTGAGCCCGCGCTACCCGTTCACCGAGCTCTGGTGCGGCGCGTGGGCGTTCCTCGCGTGGCGGCACATGGGGATCGATCCGGCGTACCCGTTCGTCGCGCTCTGGGGTTTCCTGCTCGTGGCGCTGGTTTGGATCGACCTCGACGTCCAGCTGCTGCCGGACGTGCTCACGTTCCCCGGCGTCGTGCTGGCGATCGTTGCGGCCCTGCTCGGCCCCGGCGTGCGCCACGCCATGCTCGGCATGCTGGTCGGCGCGGGATTGCTCTGGCTCGTCGCCGAGGTCTACCTGCGCGTGCGCAAGATCGAGGGCATGGGCTTCGGCGACGTGAAGCTCGCCGCCATGTTCGGGGCGCTGCTGGGGCCGGTGCTCGCGCTCGCGACCATCTTCCTCGCCGCGTTCGCCGGCAGCATCGTGGGCGCGATCCTGATGGCGCGCGGCCGCGGCGGCATGAAGACCGCGCTGCCGTTCGGCGTCTTCCTCGCCCCCGCCGCGATGATCGTGTGGCTCTGGGGCGACGGCTGGGTCGCCGCCTACCTGCGCCTGCTGCATCACTGACGGGGCCCCGGGCCCACGGGCCCGCGCCCGGCCCGCGCGGCCGGCCCCGCTCCGGCCGCGCTCGTCGCCCGCTCGATCCCGCGCGTTGACCGCGGGCGGTGCTGCGGCCAGACTGCCCGCTTCCCAACCGCGAGGCCGACCTCATGACCCGTTCCCGCATCACCGGTATCGGATTCCACGTCCCGCCGCGCACCGTCACGAACCACGATCTCGAATCGCTCATGGAAACGAGCGACGCATGGATCGTCGAGCGCACCGGCATCCGCGAGCGGCACTTCGTCGAGGGCGACGTGGGCTCCTCCGAACTCGGGATCGAAGCGGCGAAGAAGGCGCTGGCCGACGCGGGGCGCAGCCCGAAGGACGTGGACTTCATCGTGTTCGCGACCACGACCTCGGACTGGATGTTCCCGGGCAACGGCGTGCTGGTGCAGCAGGCGCTGGGCATGGACACGGTGGGCGCGCTCGACGTGCGCAACGCCTGCAGCGGATTCGTGTACGCGCTCTCGGTCGCCGACGCGTTCGTGCGCATGGGCCAGTACAAGTGCGTGCTGGTGATCGGCGCCGAGGTGCAGAGCACGGGGTTGGACCTCAGCACCGCGGGCCGCGACATGGCCGTTCTGTTCGGCGACGGCGCCGGCGCGGCGGTCGTCGAGCCCTGCGAAGAGGGCCGCGGGATCCTGTCGTGGGCGCTGCACAGCGAGGGCGCGTTCGCGCGCGACCTGTGGTGCGAGGCGCCGTCGTCGCGCGTGCCGGGACGCGTCACGCCCGAAATGCTCGCGGCGAACCGGCACCGGCCGGCGATGAACGGCCGGCAGGTGTTCAAGAACGCGACCACGCGTTTTCCCGAGGTGATCCACGAAGTGCTCGCCGCCGCGGGCCACACGCTCGACGACGTGAAGCTGATCGTGCCGCACCAGGCCAACCGGCGGATCGGCGACGCGGTCGCCGAGCGGCTCGGCGTCGGCCCCGAGAAGGTGTTCCAGAACATCGAACGTTATGGAAACACGACCGCCGCGAGCATCCCGATCGCCCTGACCGAGGCGCGTGCGGCGGGCCGGTTCCACGAGGGCGACCTCGTGGTGCTGGCCGCGTTCGGCGCGGGCTTCGCCTGGGCCGGATGCGTCATGCGCTGGTGACCCGGAGACTCTCCATGTTCGCGCTCCCCCGCCGCGTGCTCGTGCTCGCGGCTCTCTGCCTCGTGACGACCGCTTCCGTGGCCGTCGCGTCCACGCAGTTCCTCCGCCGCCCCGACGTGCACGGCGACCAGGTCGTGTTCACGAGTGAGGGCGATCTCTGGCTCGGTTCGATCGCGACCGGCACCGCGATGCGGCTCACGTCCGACGCCGGCACCGAAAGCGCGCCGTGCTTCTCGCCCGACGGCCGCCGGATCGCGTTCACGGCCCAGTACGACGGCGGCACCGACGTCTACGTGATGGACGTGACCGGCGGGATCCCGAAGCGCCTCACGTGGGACCCGACGGGCGTCGTCACGACGGGATGGAGCCCCGACGGCAAGGAGATCTTCTTCCGCTCGCGCCGCAACGACCCCGTGCGGCACAGCCGCTTCTGGGCCGTGCCGGTCGCCGGCGGCCCCGTGCGGCTGCTGCCGATTCCCTACGGCGAGTTCCTCGACGCGAACCGCGATGGGCACCGCTTCGCCTACGTGCCGGTGAGCGCCGAATGGCAGCACTGGAAGCGCTACACCGCGGGCGAGGCCGATGACGTCTGGCTCGCCGACACGGAGGCGCACACGTTCAAGCGACTCACCGACGATCCCGGCATCGACACGGAGCCCCTGTGGGTCGGCGAGGCGATCGCGTTCGTGAGCGAGCGCGACGGCCACGCGAACCTCTGGAAGCTCGACCCCGCGACCGGCGCCGCCACCGCGCTCACGCACTACACCGACTACGACGTGCGCTACCCCGGCACGGACGGTCAGCGCGTGGTGTTCGAGCACGGCGACGGGCTCGCGCTCTGGGACGCGCAGACCGGCCAGGTGCGCGACCTGCGCTTCGACCTGCACTCCGACCGGCTGCACGCGCGCGCGCGGCGCGTCCCGGCGCTGCGCTGGCTCGCGGGCACGTCGTTCGGGCCCACCGGCAAGCGGCTCCTCGTCTCGGCGCGCGGCCAGATCCTGAGTGCGCCGGCCGAGAACGGCGACGTGCGCACCGTGGTGGCGCAGCCCGGCGCGCGTGCCCAGTACCCGGTGTGGTCGCCCGACGGCAAGCGGCTCGCGTTCGTCTCCGACGCGAGCGGCGACGAGCAGGTGTGGATCGCGCCCGCGGCGGGCGGCGAGCCGAAGCAGCTGACGCGCGACCACGTGGGGCCGCTCAACGCGCTGCAGTGGTCGCCGGACGGCAAGTGGATCGCGAGCTCGGACCACGACATGCGCACGCTGCTCGTGGATGCCGCGAGCGGTGCCATCACCGTGGTCGACCAGGCCGACCGCGGCGGCGCGTACGACGTCGTGTACGACGGCCAGCGTTTCAGCCCCGACGGCCGCTGGCTCGCGTTCGAGCGCCCCGAACCCAACTGGAACAACACCATCTGGATCTACGACACGGTCGCGAAGAAGGCGGCGCGCGTCTCGGATCCCGAGATGACCAGCGGCGCGCCCGAGTGGGACGCCGAGGGCAAGTACCTGGTCTGGCTGTCGGACCGCGCGTTCGACCCGCGCGCCGTCAACGCCAACCGCTTCTGGACGGTGGACAAGTACACCAAGGTCTCGATGGCGATCCTCGCGGCCGACGGCAAGTCGCCGTTCCTGGAAAAGAACGACGAAGAAGGCGCGGCCAGCGGCGGCGGCGAGAAGCCCGCCAAGACCGCGAAGGCCGACGCCAAGCCGGACACGGCCAAGGCCGCTACGCGCATCGATCTCGCCGGGCTGCCGGCGCGCATCCTCGACGTGCCGGTGCCGGCCGACCGCTACGTGCACGCCTACCCCGCCGGCGGCAAGCTGCTGCTGCTCGTGCAGGGCGAACCGGGTGAAGACGAGGCCCCGGCCGACGCGCGCGAACTGCGGGCGTTCGACCTGGACGAGCAGGAAGTCACGACGGTCGCGAAGCACGTCACGTCGATCCAGCTCTCGGGCGACCGCAAGAAGGTCCTCGTGCGCAAGGGCAAGGCGTTCCAGGTGATCGCCGCCGACGCGGCGTCGCTCGGCGACAAGGGCAAGGTCGACACCGGAGCGTGGGAGCTGACGATCGATCCCGCCGCCGAGTGGACGCAGATGCTGCACGAGACGTGGCGGCTGGCGCGCGACTTCTTCTACGACCCGAAGATGCACGGCGCCGACTGGGACGCGGTGCGCCGCAAGTACGACGCGATGATCCCGGCGATCGCCGACCGCAGCGACCTGAGCTTCGTGCAGGGCGAGATCGTCGCGGAGCTCAACTGCGGCCACGCGTACATCGTCGGCGGCGACAACCCCGAGGTGACGCGCGTCCCGCTCGGCTACCTGGGCGCCGACGTCGAGTTCGTGCCGGGCGCGGTGCCCGCGTACCGGATCACGAAGCTCTACGGCAGTGACGGCTTCGACCTCGACCTCGCCTCGCCCCTGCTCGAGCCGGGCCTGAACGTGCACGTGGGCGACTACATCCTCGCGGTGGGCGGCAAGCCGGTGCGCGCGGACCAGGAGTTCTACGCGCTCTTCTCCGGACTCGCGGGCGACGTGGTGCAGCTCACGATCAACGCGAAGCCCGAGCACGGCGGGGCGCGCGACATCCGCGTGAAGACGCTCGCGACGGAGGCGCCGCTGCGCTACCAGGACTGGGTGCAGGGCCGGGTCGACTACGTGCACGCGCACGGCGGTCCCAACTTCGGCTACGTGCACATCCCGGACATGGGCAATGGCGGACTGCGGGCGTTCGCCAAGCACTACTACCCGCAGCTCGGCCAGGACGCCATGGTGTACGACGTCCGCTTCAACGGCGGCGGCTACATCGACGCGATGCTGCTGCTGCAGGCCGGCTCCAAGCCCTACTCGTGGTTCAAGCCGCGCTTCGGCGCGTCGTGGACGCGGCAGGACTGGGCGTTCGCCGGCCACGCGGCCGCGCTCTGCAACGAGCGCAGCGGCTCGGACGCCGAGGAGTTCAGCGACGCGTTCCAGCGCCTGAAGCTCGGGCCGGTCTACGGCGTCAGGACCTGGGGCGGCGAAGTCGGCAGCGGCGGCGGCTACGCGCTGATGGACGGAGGCAGCGTGTACATCCCGAACTACGGCGAGTGGGTGCCCGGTGACGGCTGGGTGATCGAGGGCACCGGCGTCACGCCGGACGAAACCGTCCCCGACGACCCCGCCGCGCTGATGCGCGGTGCCGACCCGCAGCTCGATCGCGCGATTCTCTACCTGAAGGACAAGCTCGCCCGCGAGCCCATCGTGCGACCGGTCCCGCCGGCCTTCCCCGACAAGTCATCGCGCGGGCGCTGACGCTCGCGATCACGCGCCCGGGCCGGCACGCCAGCCCGGGCGCAAACAACCGAGGCCCTGAACATCATGCTGCTGAACCTGCCCACCGCTCCCGGCGAGTTTCTCGACAAGCTCACGATCCTCGAGATCAAGTCCGAGCGGATCGAGGATCCCGACAAGCTCGCCAACGTGCGCCGCGAGCTCGACCTGATGCGCGAGACGTGGTCCGCCTCGCCGCTCTCGGTGCGCGACGTGGAGTCCCAGGTCACCGAGCTCAAGGCCATCAACGCCAAGCTCTGGGACATCGAGGACGAGATCCGCGAGCACGAAGCGAAGCAGGATTTCGGGGCGAGCTTCGTGGAGCTCGCGCGCAGCGTGTATCGCACGAATGATCGGAGAGCGGCAGTGAAGCGGGAGATCAACAGGCTTCTGGGCTCTGAGATCCTGGAAGAAAAGAGCTACAAGGCCTACTAGGCCTGCGCGTACTCCACACACAAGAGCCCCGCGAGACTTCTCGCGGGGCTCTTGTGTGTGGAGTACGCGCCTGCGGCGCGGGCCTAGCCCAGGTTGTGAAACACTTTCTGCACGTCCTCATCCTGCTCGAGCTTGTCGACAAGGGCCAGAACTTCGTGGGCCTGCGAGTCCGGCAGGGTCGCAGGCGTCTGCGGGATGTACTCGAGTTCGGACGAGATCGGCGTGATGCCCTTGTCTTCGAGCGCCTTGGCGAGCTGGCCGAAGTCCGCGAACGCGCAGCGCAGCACGAGCTGCGCTTCACCCTTCTCGCCCGTCGACTCGCCCATTTCCTCGAGGCCGTGGTCGATGAGTTCGAGCTCGAGCGCTTCGTGGTCCAGGCCTTCCGGCTTCAGCCGGAAGACGCCCATGCGCTTGAACTGGAACGCGACGCTGCCGTTCTGGCCGAGGTTGCCGCCGCCGCGGGTGAAGATCGCCCGCACGTTGCCCGCCGTGCGCGTGATGTTGTTGGTCGCGCACTCGACGACCAGCGCCACGCCGTGAGGCGCGTAGCCTTCGTACGTGATCTCGTCGTAGTTTTCCGCGCCCTGCCCCGACGCCTTCTTGATCGCGTTCTCGACCTTGTCCTTGGGCATGTTCACGGCGCGGGCGTTCTGGATCACCCGGCGCAGCGACGGGTTGTTCTCGGGGCTCGGCCCGCCCTTCTTGACCGCGATGGTGATTTCCTTGCCGATGCGCGAGAACGCCTTGGACATCTTGTCCCAGCGCGCGAACATCGTGGCCTTGCGGGTTTCGAAAATGCGTCCCATGGGATTCCCTGAGGCTGGAGTGGGCGTGAACCGGAAAGCTCGAGGCTCGCCCCGGAACTCGCGGGCCCGGGCCGGCGAGAGGGGCCTCGGGCACGATGTTCGGGGCGAGCAGGCGCGACCCCGAAGGGCCGCGCATGTCCCGACCAGTTTCACCCGGAATGCCCCGGGGTGTAAAGCAGGCCCGGGGCCGCGCCGGCCACGGTTTCGGGTCGCACTCGAAAGCGTGCCGGCGCGGGCATTCGTGACGCGAGCCGCGCGAGCCGCAGGCCCGCGCTCGCGCACGAACCCCGAGCCAGCGCCCACCGCTCGAGCCCTCGCACTCTCCCGTTGACACCCCACGTGCCGCCCCCAACACTGCGCGCCACCGCCGACGCCCGGCTCCATCCCCGGAGTGCCCGCCCCGTGCCGCCGACCCCGCGTCCCCACCGCCTGCTCGCCGCGTTGCCCGCCATCGCCATCGTCTTCGGCATGCCGTTCGCGAACCGCGTACGTCCGTTCGTGCTCGGGCTGCCCTTCCTGCTCTTCTGGATGCTCGCGTGCGTGCTGCTCACGACGCTCGTCATGGCCATCGTGCACGCACTCGACCAGCGCGCGGACGCCGCGGAACGCGCCGCCGGAGCGCCCCGCTCGTGAACGCCGCGCTGCCCGTTCTCGGCGCGTTCCTGCTGTTCGCCCTGCTGCTCGGCGTGCTCGCGCAGCGCGGTCACGAGGTCAGCCTCGAGCAGTGGAGCGTCGGCGGCCGCGGCTTCGGCGCGATCTTCGTGTTCCTGCTGATGGCCGGCGAGATCTACACCACCTTCACGTTCCTCGGCGGCAGCGGCTGGGCGTACGGCAAGGGCGGGCCCGCGTTCTACATCCTCGGCTACGGCGCGATCGCCTACTCCATCTCGTACTTCCTGCTGCCCGCCATCTGGCGCTACGGCACGACGCACCGGCTCCATTCGCAGGCCGACTTCTTCGCGCACCGCTTCGGCAGCCCCGTGCTCGGCGTGCTCGTCACGCTCGTCGGCGTGGCCGCCATGACCTTCTATCTCGTGCTGCAGCTGAAAGGTCTCGGCATCATCGTGTCCGAGACGTCGTACGGACACATCGCGCCCGCCACCGCCGTCTGGATCGGCGTCGCGGTACTGGTCGTCTACGTCTCGGTGTCGGGCGTGCACGGCTCGGCGTGGACCGCCGTGCTCAAGGACATCATGATCCTCGCCGTCGCGGTGGGGCTCGGGCTGTGGCTGCCGTGGCGCTGGCACGGCGGCATCGGCCCGATGTTCGCGGCCATCGACCGGGACCATCCCGGTTTCCTGGCGCTGCCTTCTCACGGCATGAGCCCGACGTGGTTCGTCTCCACCGTGCTGCTCTCCGCCGTCGGCTTCTACACGTGGCCGCACGGCTTCGCGTCCGTCTACACCGCGAAGGATGCCGACGTGTTTCGCAAGAACGCGATCGTCATGCCGCTCTACCAGCTCGTGCTGCTGTTCGTGTTCTTCGTCGGCTTCGCCGCCGTGAGCGTCGTGCCCGGGCTGACCGGGGCGCAGGCCGACCTGTCACTGCTGCGGCTCTCCAAGCTCTCGTTCGCGCCGTGGATGGTGGGCGTGATCGGGGCCGCCGGCATCCTCACGGCGCTCGTGCCCGGCTCGATGCTGCTCGTCACCATGGCGACCGTGCTGGTGAAGAACGTCGCACGCCCGCTCGCCCCCGGGCTCGACGAGCGTGCGCAGGGGATCGCCGCGCGCGCGCTGGTGCCCGTGCTCGCGCTCGGCGCCGCGTTCGCCACGCTGCGCGGCGGCGAGACGCTCGTGCCGCTGCTGCTCATGGGCTACAACCTGGTCACGCAGTTGCTGCCCGCGCTGCTGCTGGGCCTCGCGCCGGGAACGCGTCCCTCCCGCCTCGCGGCCTTCGCCGGCATCCTCACCGGCGTCGCGACGGTGATCCTGCAGACGCGCACGGGACTCACGCTCGCCCGCGTCTTTCCCACCTGGCCCGCCGCGGTCACCGATCTCAACGTCGGGATGGTGGCCCTGGCGCTCAACGCGACGGTGCTGGGTCTCGTGGTGGCACTGGACCGTTCGCGCTCGCGCTGAACGCCGCATCCGCGTCGCGGGCCACCGCGCGAATCGTCGCGAACAGCTCGGGAACGTCGACGGGCTTCATCACGTGCCGCACGTCCGGCCGCGCCAGGAACTCCTCGGCTTCGGCGGTCACCGCGCCGCCGGTCAGGAACACCATGCGCGCGCGCGACTCGGGCCGCTCGCGCGCGAGCCGCTCGGCGACGTCGATGCCCGAGAGCCCCGGCATCATGAGATCGCACAGGATCGCCGCGTAGGTGCTCCGCGCGATATGCTCAAGAGCCTCCGCGCCCGTCCCGACGCCCGTCACCTCCCACTCGATCGCGAGCAGGTCGGCGAGCAGCTCGAGCACCAGCGGCTCGTCGTCCACGACCAGGAGCGCGCGCTTCGGCCCCTGCGGCGGCTCCGGCGCCGGAACCACCGGCGCGGGCGCGTGCGGCGACGGAACGTGCTGCGGCGCCGCGGGGAGGCTGATCCGCGCGAGCGTGCCGCGCACGGGGGCCGGGAGCAGCTCCAGCTTCCCGCCGTGCGCCTCCACGATGCCGCGCGTCACGAACAGCCCCAATCCGAGCCCGCCGTGCTGCGCGCGCGTGGTGAAGTAGGGCTCCGCCACGTGGGCGCGGAGCGGCTCGGGAATGCCCGGCCCGTCGTCCTGCACCTCGATCAGGACGCGCTCGCCCGCGACGCGAGTGCGCACCTCGATCTGGCCCCGGCCGTCAGCGTCGCCCACCGCCTGCGCCGCGTTGACGAGCAGGTTGACGAGCGCCTGCACGAGCCGCGACTCGTCGCCCATCACGTCGGGAACGGGCGCGAGCTCCGTCGTCACTTCCGCCGTGTGCCGCAGCTGCGGTCCGGCCACGCGCAGTGCCGCCGCGGCCGCCTCGGCCGGAGCGACCGCCACCGGTTCGCGAGCCGGGCGCGAGTAGGTCCGCAGTCCCTCGACGACCTTGCGGATCCGCTCCACGCCCTCGCGCGCATGGTCCAGCGCCGTCCGCACGTCGGGGTCCGCCAGCCGCCCGTCCGGCCGCTCGGCCACGCGCGCGAGCGAGAGCTGCACGTACGTGAGCGGATTGTTGATCTCGTGCCCCACACCCGCGGCCAACCGCCCGAGCGCCGCGAGCCGTTCGGATTCCGCGAGCGCGACGCGGGCATCGTCACGCTCGGCCGTGCGCTCGACCACCTGGTTCGCGAGCACGTCGTTGAGCTCCGAGAACCTGCGTGCCTCGGCGACGAACCGGCGAAGCATCACCGCCGACGTCGGCGCGACCACCGCGAGGAAGCCGAGGTCCGCCGGGGACAGCCAGACGATGACGCGGTTCGCGACCAGCAGCTCGATGACGGCCGCGGAGAAGAAGATCGTGAAACCGGCGACGATGCCCCATGCGTCGCGTTCACCGCGCAGCGCGCGCAGGCCGTAGCCGGCGAACGGCACGAGCAGCGTCAGCACGATCAGCGTGCCGTAGGCGTCGCCGATGGGCGTCGTCCGGACGTAGTGATACGTCACGTTCGCCCACGCGATGTGCAGGTCGTCGAAGACCGGGATGAGGTGCAGGCCGGTGAGCGCGAAGAAGAGCGCCACGACGAGCGACACCACGCTGCCCACCCGCAGCGCCCGCGGCATGCCCGCCCACGACGCGTCGGGGCCGCCGTACGCCATCGGGATCCACCCGAGCGCGTGCAGGTGCGCCGCGAGGTAGTTCGTCCGCAGGACGACGAGGTAGGCGGCGGGCGGCAGGCCGGAGGAGCAGAACGTCAGGTTCCCGATGCTGTAGAGCCCGGCGGAGAAGGCGATCAGCGCGAAGGTGCGCGAGGCACGCCATCCCGGGGCCTGGGACACCGCCAGGTGGGCGAGTCCGGTCCCGATGCTCACCGTCGCCGTGAAGAGGGCGAGCAGGATCGCGACGTTCATGTTGCCTGCCGGGGAAACGGCCGCGCCGGGGCCAGCGTCGCGACCTGGGGGACTGACCGTGCCACATTAGCATCAGGCGAAGGGTCCGGAAACGCGGCAGTCGCTCGCCGGCGGTGTATCAGGCTCCGGGGCGCACCCACCTCTAGCTCCGGTGGACGCCGTGCCCACTCGGCTCGGTCCCTCCCGGTTTCCCCCAGTGCAGCGACCGCGCGGCCTGGACCGCAGGCGTGGTTCTGCCTCGAAGGACGGCCCGTCGGATCCCCCCGATCCACGGGCCGCCTTCGTTTCCGGAGTCGCCGGAAACGAAACGCGGGAAGCGCGTGGCCGTCGGGCCGCTCGCTTCCCGCGTCGCAGTTCCGGACCGGATCAGACCGGGACTTCGCGCACCGCCTCCAGCTTGGCGCGCAGGTTCTCCGTGAGCTCGATCTTCTCCCGCAGCATCTGCGCGTAGGCGCGCGTCGCGGTGTGGTGCAGCTCGTGCAGCTTGGTGCGGTGGCAGGATTCCAGCAGTTCGGCGAGATACTCGATCTCGGTGTGCGTGAACTCGATCTTCATGGTGTCGTCCCTCGTGCGGCCGGTCGTCGCGGCCGCGATCTCCTGGCGTGAGGCCCGCGTGCGGGCCCGAACGGCGAGCCTCACGCGGTGTTCGATGGATGGCAGCGGACACGTCCATGGCCACGGCCCATCCCTCTGCACCTCCCACACTAGGACCGCTCCGGTCGACCCTCAACGGACCTTCTCCGGCGGGATGCAGGCGCGCAAACAAAGCGGCCCGCGCGATCCTCTCGCGCGGGCCACGATGAGTTCTCGAGCGGTTCGCGTTCAGGGCAGGTGCACGAGCCGGCGCACCTCCGACACACCCGCCGCGCGCACGCGCACCCAGTAGACGCCGGCCGGCACGTCACGACTCGACGCGTCGCGCCCGTCCCACGCGAGCACGTGCGCCCCCGCGTCGAACGCTCGCTCCGCGAGCACGCGCACGCGGCGGCCCGAGAGATCGATCACGTCCGCATCGACGCGTGCGGGCGCGCGCAGCGTGAAGCGCAGCGACGTCGAGCGCCCGAACGGATTCGGCTCCGGCGCGGACAGCGCCAGCGCGCGGCCCGCCGCCGGCGCGTCCACCGACGCCAGCGTCACCGGTTCGCCGAAGTACGATGTCAGGATCTGCGTGACGTTGCTCGCCAGCTGGGCGTGGTTCCAGCGGTAGGGACGCCCGGAGACGAAGGCGAGGCGCCCGCCCCGGGCCCGCAGGCCCGCGCCCGCCGGCGGAATGCGCACCACGCCGAGGCCGCGGCCCGCATTGGCGCCCGCCGCCGAGCGGAAGAGCAGCTGCGTGTCGGGCCGCGTGCGCGTGGAGTCGAACGTGGCGCACAGGGTCTGGGTCGCGAGCAGCGACATGTTCACCAGACCCGGCCGCGCCGCCACGCAGTCCGTCAGCGTCACGCCGCTGCCGACGAACGTGATGCCCGCGTAATCGAGCAGCGAGTCGGTGAGGAACGAGTCGCCCATGCGCGAGAGCAGCAGCACGTTCCCGCCCGCCTTCACGTAGCTGAGGATGGGCGTCTGCACCCACGAGTCGAGGTCGCCATTGAAGTTGTTGCCGACCCAGATCACGTTCCGGTAGTGCCCGAGCACGGAGGGTGGCACCGCGCCGTGGCCGAGCGGCGCCGGCACGTTGGCGGGATAGCCGCCCGCGGGCGCAGGGAAGTGATCCCAGAAGTCGATCGCGTAGTTCCCCGAGAACGCCTTGTCCACGTAGGCCGTCGTGATCTCGGTGCCGTAGTTGGACCAGTCGACCCCATTGACGACGAGCACGGACCGGTCGAACGCCGGGTTCACGACCGGCAGGTCGAGCTTGCGCAGGATCCAGTGGCCCGGATCGAGCGTCACGTCCGTGGGCTGCGACGCCACGTGCAGCACGAACACCTGCGACGCGAGCGAATCCGGCACGACGAAGTCCACGTCGCCGCCCGTCGTCGCGACGCGCACGTCGATCGGCATGTTGAAGAGCTGCCACGACTGCGTCTGGTCGATCGTCAGCGTGACGTCGTAGCCGCTGCCGGTGCTCACCGCCGTCCAGCGCGGCCGGTAGATCGGGTAGTACTCGCCGTAGACCCACTCCTGGAAGAACGCCGACAGGTCGCGGCCGCTCACCTGCTCCATCGCGGCCTGCAGGTCCTCGGTCACCGCACCCTGGTACTGCATCTGGCTGCGGTAGAAGTTCAGGCCCTGGAAGAACAGCGTGTCGCTCACCACGTGCCGCAGCATGTGCAGCACCCACGAACCCTTGTTGTAGGACAGGTTGGAATCGAAGATCCGCGCCTGGTTGGTGGTGTCGGGCACGTAGACCGAACCCGCGCCGTAGAACGTGTTGAGTTCGAGGTCCGACTGGTACGCCGCGTGGCCGCCGCCCGCCTCGGCCCAGAGCGCTTCCATGTAGGTCGCGAAGCCCTCGTTGAGCCAGATGTGGTGGAAGTTGCGGCACGTCACCATGTCGCCCCACCACTGGTGCCCCAGTTCGTGCGCCACGACGGATTCCGTGAATGCACCCAGGCTCGTGCATGTCTGGTGTTCCATGCCGCCCGAGAAGTTGAACTGCGCGTGGCCGTACTTTTCGGCGACGAACGGGTATTGCCCCATGCGCGCCGAGTACGCGGCGATCATGCCCTTCACCTTGGCCTGGACCGCCGAGACGCCCGCCACGGATTCGGGATAGTTGTAGAAGTCGATGGGCATCGAGTCCGTCGGCGCGTACCGGTACCAGTCCCGCGTGTGCGTGTAGGCGTAGCAGCCGATGAACACGAGGTAGGTCGCGATCGGGTACGACTCGCCGTACCGGAAGATCGCGTTCGTGCCGTTGTCCGTGGCGGAGCGCAGGTTGCCGTTGGAGACCGCCGTCATGCCCGTCGGCACCGTGTAGCGCACCGTGACGGAGTCCGCCTTGTCCTCGGGCGCGTCCTTGCACGGCCACCAGCTGCGTGCGCCGTACGGCTCCGAAAGGCTCCAGATCAGCGTGCGCGAGTTGGCCGTCGTGAACCCGAACGCGCCGCCGAACGGTCCCGTCGTCGCCGGCAGGCCGTGATACGTGACCGTGATCTCGAACGTCTCGCCCGCCGCGTAGGCGCGGTCGAGGTTGACCGTGAGCAGGTCCGACGGATGCGTGAAGGTCGTCGCGACGCCGCCCGAGGTCGCCGCGTCCACCGTCATGTTGGCGAGCAGGTCGAGCTCGGCCGTCGAGACCGGGCCGTTCACGACGGTCGCGCGCAGCTTCACCGTACCCGACACCAGCTGTGCCACCGGGTTCATGGTGAGGTCGAGGTCGTACCACCTCGCGTCCCAAGCCGCCTGGTTCGCCGTCGCGGTGACCGACAGCGTGCCCTGGCGGCGCAGCGCCTCGGCCTTCCACGCCGCGAGGAAAGGCGCGGTGTCGCGCTCGTCGCGCCACTCGGGCAGGCCGTCGGGCGTCGCCGGCCACAGGATCGGCGCGGCGGGGGCCGCCACCGGGAGAGTCGCGACGCCGAGCGCGAAGGCGAGAAGCGCGGAACGGAAGCAGGCGAAGCGCGGAGGTGCAGCGAACGGCAGCATCGCAGGTATCCTCGAAGGGTCAGGGCGGTCGCGCGACGGCCTTCGGCCCGGCGAGCGCCGGGCCGGGAGGTGTCCCATGAGCATATCATTCACGCTCAGGGCCCCGGCGCCCCGGATCCGGGGGCGCCGCGCCGTGTCATCGAGACCCGTCAGAGCGCTTCGGCGTTGAACGTGTCGCCCTGGCGGATGTCGCCCGTCTCGTAGCCCTTGCGGAACCAGCGCACGCGTTGCTCCGACGTTCCGTGCGTGAACGCGTCGGGAACCACGTAGCCCTGCGACTGCATCTGCAGCCGGTCGTCGCCGATCGCGGTCGCGGCTCGCAGCGCCTCTTCGATGTCGCCGTCTTCCAGCACGTGCTTCATGCGCTGGGTGTGGTGCGCCCACACGCCCGCGAAGAAGTCGGCCTGCAGTTCGAGCCGCACCGAGAGCTGGTTGTACTGCTCGTCGCTCAGGCGCGAGCGCATGCGGTGCACCTTGTCCGAGATGCCGAGCAGGTTCTGCACGTGGTGCCCCACTTCGTGCGCGACCACGTACGCCTGCGCGAAATCGCCGGGCGCGCCGAAGCGCTGGCGCAACATGTCGTAGAAACCGAGGTCGAGGTAGACCTTCTGGTCCTCGGGACAGTAGAACGGCCCCACCGCCGCGCTGGCGCCGCCGCACGCCGACTCGACCTGGTCCGAGAACAGCACGAGGTGCGGCTCGGTGTACTCGCGGCCCATCGCCTGGAACTGCTCGTGCCAGACGTCCTCGGTCTCGGCCAACACCACGCCCACGAACTGGCGCAGCGAATCGTCCGCGGCGCCCGCGGACGGCGCGGTGCTCGTCGCGGCCGGCTGGCCGGCGTTCATGGCGACCTGGTTCAGAAGCTGCCGCGGATCGACGCCGAACAGCATCGCGACCACGAGGACCACGAGCAGGCCGCCACCGCCCAGCGCGACGCCCGCCGGGCGCACGCCACGGCGATCCTCGACGTTGTCACTGCCTCGTTCACCCTGCCAGCGCATGGCGCGACCTCCGGAGAGCACTTCGCGGGGACCTGCCGGGGGGATGGACCGTGAAGCATGCCACGGCCCTCCACAGGAGGGCCGCCGCGAGATGCCGCCGGCCCCGAGCTAGCGGTAGATGCTCTTCAGCCCGCCCCACGTCGAGCGCTTCGTCGCCGTCGCGATCGCGCAGTCCGGCGCACCCGGGCCGTAGCGCGCGCACAGGCACGCCAGTTCCTTGGCGCCGATCGCGCGCCGCTGGCCCTTGCCGAGCGTCACCTGCATCACATTGTTCCCGGTCTCGTCCGCCGTCTGGTGCCCGATCCCCAGCGCGTGCCCGACCGCGTGCAGCATGGCGCTGTAGAAGTCGTAACGGTTCGCATCCGGTCCGCCGGCCATCCGAAAATCCCAGCTCGTGCGCGGACACGCCGGGTCGAATCCCGCCGGCTCGTAGTGCGTGTGGGTGTACCACGCGATGTCGGACTCGATGATCAACGACGGATTGCCGCTGTCGAACTTGTTCTTGTTCGCGGCGAGCGCCTGGTCGATCGCCACGACGCCGGTCGTGGTGTCGCCCGAGACGAACACCGAGGGCAACAGCCAGCCCGCGCCGAGCGGCTGGCTGCCCGGATCGAGGTTCGCATCGCCGGGGTTGAGGCCCGTCGACACCTGGCTCGCGCCGTCGTTGTAGTGCGAACCACGGAAGTCGGTGAAGACATCCGTGAACGGCGACTGCAGGTCGGAGCAGTACTGCCCCGACTGCTCGATCGCCCACGCGGCGTCGTCGAACACGAGGTTCAGCACGAGCGGCGCACCGACGGCCGCGAGCGCCGCGTTCCAGTCGGCGACCGCCTGCTGGAACGCCGTTCGGCGCGCGAGCGCGTCACCGAACTGCGGCGCCTCGAGGTTCGGGTCGAGCGAGCTGTTGAAGCGCAGCGTGTACACCGAGCTCGTGGCGAGCACGTGCTCCGGCGCGTAGACGGCGCCGTCCTGCGGCGTCCCGCCGATGTTGTCGCACGACGCCTGGGCGGACGCGGACACGGGGACGACGGCGAGGGCGGCGAGGGCGGCGAGTGTGGCGAGTGTGGCGATCGAGCGCAGCATGGGCATAGGCGGGCTCCTTCCCGATGGTGGGCCATGGAATGCGGGGCGATCGCACCGGCGCAACGGGAGACGCGCCGGCGGCCGCGGGGGACCGCGCGCGCATCCTAGCCTGTCGCACGCGTCCCGCGCGCGGGCGAAATGCGGCCGCCCGATCGGCCGCCGGGGCGGTTCGGCGACATCGAACGAAACGGCGACGCGCCCCTGCGGAGTCCGCACGGGCGCGCCGGGAACGTCGGCCGGATCAGGAGATCGCGGGTCTCGGGTCGGCCTCGACCTCGATCTCCGGCTCGGGGTGCTGCACCGGGTGCAGGCCGGCCGGCACGGACATGAGGCCGTTGGCGCCGTTGGCGAGGCGGAGCGACGGCTCCTCCTCTTCGAGGTACGTGTACCCCGAGAGGCCTTCGTCGTAGCGCTTCATGAGCAGCGCCGACTCCTCGAGAGTGAGCAGGTTCTTGCCCAGCGCCTCCTCGATCGACTGACGGAGACGCTGCACGAGGTACTGCTTGGAGTACTGCACGTAGCCGAGCACCTCGGTCACCGAATCGCCCTCGACCACGTTCGCCACGCGATAGCCGCTCTCGGTGAGCGCGATGTGCACCGCGTTCGTGTCGCCGAACAGGTTGTGCAGGTCGCCCAGGATCTCCTGGTAGGCGCCGACGAGGAACACGCCCAGGTAGTACGGGCGGCCGTCGAACGCGTGCAGTTCGAGCCAGTTCTTCACGTCCCGCAGGTCGATGAACTGGTCCATCTTGCCGTCGGAATCGCACGTGAGATCGGCGATGACCCCGCGGCGCGTGGGCCGCTCGTTGAGCCGGTGCAGCGGCACCACCGGGAAGAGCTGCTTCACGGCCCAGTGGTCCGGCGCCGACTGGAACAGCGAGAAGTTGCCGTAGTACGTGTCGGCGAGGCCCTTCTCGAGGCCGTCGAGGTCGTCGGGCACGTAGTCGAGCTCGCGGATGATCTTGAGGATCGCCTCACAGCAGCCCCAGAAGAGCTGCTCCACGCGCGCGCGGCCGTTCAGGTCGAGCAGGCCGAGGTTGAAGAGGTTGGTCGCCTCCTCCTTGGCCTGGAGCGCGTCGTGGTAGGACTCCTGGAAGTTCTTGCGCGACACGCCGCGCCACGTCTCGATGATCTGGCGAATCACCGGCGGATCGCCCGGGCCGGGCGCCGGCGGCGTCGAGCCGACGAGCACCTCGTTCACGTCGAGGATGTTGAACACCAGCACCGAATGGTGCGCGACCAGCGCGCGGCCCGACTCCGTGACGATGTCCGGATGCGGAATGCCTTCCTTCTCGCACGCGTCCTGGATCGCCGCGACGATGTCGTTGGCGTACTCCTGCGTCGTGTAGTTGGTCGACGAGTGCCAGTTGGTGGACGAGCCGTCGTAGTCGACGCCCAGTCCGCCGCCGGCATCGAGGAACTTGAGCCCCGCGCCCGCCTTGGCGAGCTCGACGAACACGCGCGACGCCTCGGTCATGGCGTCCTTGATCGCGCGCACGGTCGAGATCTGCGAGCCGATGTGGAAGTGCACCAGCTCGAGGCAGTCGAGCATCTGCTCGGAGCGAAGCTTGTCGAGCAGCATGACCATCTCGGTCGCGGTCAGCCCGAACTTGGAGCGGTCGCCCGTGGACTCCATCCACTTGCCGGCGCCCTTGGTGGTGAGCTTGGCGCGTACGCCGATGTGCGGCCGGATGCCGAGCCGGCGCGCCACCTGCAGCAGCAGGTCCAGCTCGCGGAAGCGGTCGATCACCACGATCGGGTGATGGCCGAGCTTCTGCGCGAGCAGCGCCGTCTCCATGTACTCGATGTCCTTGTACCCGTTCAGGATCAGCAGCCCGTCCGAGTCCTCCATCAGCGCGAGGCCGGCGAGCAGTTCGGGCTTCGAGCCCGCCTCGAGGCCGAGGCCGAGCGGGCCGCCGAAGCGGACCAGTTCCTCGACCACGTGGTGCTGCTGGTTGACCTTGATCGGGAACACGCCGCGGTATCGCCCGCGGTAGCCGTACTCGCGGATCGCGTTGTCGAAGCAGCCGAACAGCAGCTGCACTCGGCTGTGGAGGATGTCCGAGAACCGCATCAGCAGCGGCATACCGAGCCCGCGACGCTGCATGTCCTGCACGAGCTCGTACAGGTCGATGCTGCCGCCGTCCGGGCCGGAGGGCGTCACCTCGACGTGCCCGGCCTCGTTGATGCGGAAGTAGCCACTGGACCAGCCCGCCACGTTGTAGAGGGCAGCGGAGTCCTTCGTGGTCCAGGCGCGAATATCCTTCACCGGCGGTTCCTCCACCTCCTGTCCGGAGGCTCGAATCGAGTGCGTGCGAGCGGCCAGTCGCTGAAGCGGCGTCACCTTAGCGGCATCGGCGGCACGACGCGAGCAAACAGTTGCGGTTGCGGGAGAAAAATCGCGCGCCGCCGGAGTCGGGCCGACGGCCATCCGGGCCCGGGCGGCGCGCCGGGACGCGCGCGCCCCCCGCCTGACGGCCGGCCGGCGACGGTGCGCGCGCGGCGGCGGCGCACCGCAGGAATTCCGCGTCGTGCGAAAAGCACTGTTCTCCGAGAGAGGGGATGCCGAAGATGACGGCAATCTGGTGCCTTGTGCCCGCCCCCGCGGACACGGGCGACGTGAGTCACCCCCCCGACCACGATGCCGGATGCCGCTCACCCACGGATCGAGGCCGCCGCGATGAACACGGATCGTTCACCGATCAGCCGTACCCTGCCCGCCGCTTTCGTTCTTACGGCCGTGCTCGTGTCCGCATGCGCGCTGCCCGCTCGCTCGCAGCTCTGCGCCAATCCCGGCAAGGACGGCCCGGGTGGAACGTTGACCGGCGTGATCAACACCTACTACCCCGGCACGGCGACCGCCGCCGCGGGCTCGTTCTCGATTCCCGTCGGCGCGCCCTCCGGCGCCGCCACGCCGATCGCCGCGGGCGACCTGCTGCTCGTGATCCAGATGCAGGACGCCGCGATCAACGCGACCAACACCGACAGCTACGGCGACGGCGTCGCCGGCGCTCCGGCGAGCGGCTCGAGCAGCCTGAACAACGCCGGGCGCTACGAGTACGTGGTCGCGACCGGACCGGTCGCCGCGGGGGCGGTGCCGATCCTCGGCGAGGGCGTCGGCAATGGCCTGCTGTACACGTACACGCTCGCGGCGGCGAGTGGGTCGCAGGGCCAGCGGCGCTTCCAGATCGTGCGCGTGCCGCAGTACTCGGTCGCGACGCTCGGCTCGGGCCTGACCTGCTCGGCCTGGGACGGCAGTATCGGTGGTGTCCTCGCCGTGGACGTCGCCGGTTCGCTCGCGCTCGGGAGCGCGACGGTCGACGTGAGTGGACGCGGCTTCCGGGGTGGCCTCGGTCGCGGGCTGGCAGGCGCTTCCGGCGGCGCGAATACCGACTACCGCACGCTCGCCGCGAACCTCTACCACGGGTCCAAGGGTGAAGGTGTCGCGGGCACGCCCCGCTACGTCCTCAATTCGGTCGCGGGCACCGCGGTGGATACCGGAGTGGACGGCTATCCGAACGGCAGTTCCGCGCGCGGCGCGCCCGGCAACGCCGGCGGCGGCGGCACGGACGGCCACCCCAGTTCGAATGACGAGAACTCGGGCGGCGGCGGTGGCGGCAACGGCGGCACCGGCGGCGGCGGCGGCAACACCTGGAACTCGAACCTCGCGCGCGGCGGCCACGGCGGCGTCTTCTCGCCCGCCGTGGACCGCGTCGCGATGGGCGGTGGTGGCGGCGCGGGCGCGCGCAACAACTCGTCCGGCACGCTGAGCAGCGGCGGCGCCGGCGGTGCGATCGTGTTCGTGCGCGCCGGAACCGTCTCGGGCTCCGGCACGATCACCACCAATGGCGTCACGAGCCCCGCGCCCGCGAACGACGGCGGCGGCGGTGGCGGCGCCGGCGGAAGCGTCGTCGTCTACTCCACGGGCTCGCTCGCCGGGCTCACCGTGCACGCGCACGGCGCGACCGGCACCAACGCCGACGTCGGCGGCTCGGCGCACGGCCCCGGCGGCGGTGGCGGTGGCGGCTTCGTCGCGCTCTCGAGCGCGGCGACGGTCGACGTCGTGGGTGGAGCGGCCGGCTACACGGTCAACGCCGGCAACAACTACGGCGCGACCGCGGGCACCGGCGGCACGAGCGTCACCACGCTCGGCGCCGCGCAGATGCCGGGACAGGATCCCGGTGCGACCTGCCTGCCGCAGCTCGTGGTCTCCAAGACGACGAGCACGCCCGCGGTGGTCAACACCGCCTCCGGGACCACGGCCACCTGGACGATCACGGTGAGCAACACCACTGGCAGCGCGGCCACGCAGGTCAGCGTGACCGACTCGCTCCCGGCCGGCTTCACGTACGCCTCGACCAGCAGCGTGAACACCAGCGGCGGCGCCGCGCGCACCGCGACCAGCAATCCCACCGCGGGCGACGCCGTCGCCGCGTGGGGCGCTTTCGACATTCCCGCCGGCGGCTCCGTCTCGATCACGTTCGTGGCCAACGTGGCCGCGAGCGTGACGCCCGGCACTTACCAGAACCCGGCGCGCGCGACGTACCTCGATCCCGCACGTTCCACGGTGAACGGCACCACCAGTGTCGCTTATGCCCCGCTGTCGTCGAACGCCGAGGACGTGACCGTCACGGTGCCCGACCTGACGATCGACAAGCGCCACACGGCGAACTTCACCGTCGGAGCCAACGGCAGCTACACGCTCGTCGTGCGCAACGTCGGCTCGGCGGCTACCAGCGGCACGATCACCGTGCGCGACACGCTGCCCGTGGGGCTCGCGTTCGTGAGCGGCACCGGTACCGGCTGGACCGTCGGCGTCGCGGGCCAGGTCGTCACCGCGACGAACCCCGGCCCGATCGCGGCGGGCGACTCGGCGAGCTTCGCGCTCACCGTCTCCGTCGCGGCGCCTGCCGTGCCCAGCGTTACCAACAGCGCCACCGTGAGCGGTGGCGGCGACACCAGCACGGGCAACAACCGCGACAGCGATCCCACGACCGTCACCGGCGTTCCGGATCTCACGATCGACAAGCGCCACACCGCGAACTTCACCGTCGGCGCGAACGGCACCTACACGCTCGTCGTGCGCAACGTCGGCTCTGCGGCGAGCACCGGCACGATCACCGTCCGCGACACGCTGCCCGCGGGGCTCGCGTTCGTGAGCGGCACCGGTACCGGCTGGACCGTCGGCACCGCGGGCCAGATCGTCACCGCGACGAACCCCGGCCCGATCGCGGCGGGCGACTCGGCGAGCTTCGCGCTCACCGTCTCCGTCGCGGCGCCTGCCGTGCCCAGCGTTACCAACAGCGCCACGGTCAGTGGTGGCGGTGACACCAGCACGGGCAACAACCGCGACAGCGATCCCACCACGATCGCCGGAGTGCCCGACCTCACGATCGACAAGCGCCACACCGCGAACTTCGCCGTCGGCGCCAACGGCACCTACACGCTCGTCGTGACCAACGTCGGCTCGGCGGCGAGCGCGGGCGGAATCACCGTACGCGACACGCTGCCCGCGGGACTCACCTTCGTCGGTGCGGCCGGCGCGTGGACCGTGGTGCAGAACGGCCAGATCGTCACCGCGACGCTCGGAAACGTCATCGCCGCCGGGGACTCGTCCAGCTTCACGCTCACGGTCTCGGCGAGCGCTCCTGCCGTGCCCAGCGTCACCAACAGCGCCACCGTCAGCGGTGGCGGCGACGTGAACGGCGCCAACAACCGCGACAGCGATCCCACGACGGTCGCCGGAGCGCCCGATCTCACAATCGATAAGCGCCACACCGCGAACTTCGCCGTCGGCGCGAACGGGACGTATACGCTCGTCGTGACGAACGTCGGGTCCGGTGCCAGTGCGGGCACGATCACCGTCCGCGACACGCTGCCCGCGGGGCTCGCGTTCGTGAGCGGCACCGGTACCGGCTGGACCGTCGGCGCCGTGGGCCAGGTCGTCACCGCGACGAACCCCGGCCCGATCGCGGCGGGCGACTCGTCGAGCTTCACGCTCACCATGGGGGTCTCCGCTCCTGCCGTGCCCAGCGTCACCAACAGCGCCGCCGTGAGCGGTGGCGGAGACGTGAGCACGGGCAACAACCGCGACAGCGATCCCACCACGGTCGCCGGAGCGACCGATCTCACGATCGACAAGCGCCACACCGCCAACTTCGCCGTCGGCGCGAACGGCACGTACACGCTCGTCGTGACCAACGTCGGCTCGGCGGCGAGCGCGGGCGGAATCACCGTACGCGATACGCTGCCCGCGGGACTCACCTTCGTCGGTGCGGCCGGCGCGTGGACCGTGGTGCAGAACGGCCAGATCGTCACCGCGACGCTCGGAAACGTCATCGCCCCCGGGGACTCGTCGAGCTTCACGCTCACGGTCTCGGCGAGCGCCCCTGCCGTGCCCAGCGTCACCAACAGCGCCACCGTGAGCGGTGGCGGCGACACCAGCGCGAGCAACAACCGCGACAGCGATCCGACGACGGTTGCGGGCGTGACGGACCTCACGCTCGACAAGCGCCACACCGCGAACTTCGCCGTGGGCTCCAACGGCACGTACACGTTCGTCGTCACGAACGTCGGCTCCGCCGCGAGCACCGGCACGATCACGGTCCGCGATACGCTTCCCACCGGGCTCGCGTTCGTGAGCGGCACCGGTACCGGCTGGACCGTCGGCGCCGCGGGCCAGGTCGTCACCGCGACCAACCCCGGCCCCATCTCTGCGGGTGACTCGGCGAGCTTCACGCTGACCGTCTCCGTCGCGGCGGCCGCCGTGCCGAGCGTCATCAACAGCGCCACCGTGAGCGGTGGCGGCGACACCAGCGCGAGCAACAACCGCGACAGCGATCCGACGACGGTTGCGGGCGTGACGGACCTCACGCTCGACAAGCGCCACAACGCGAACTTCGCCGTGGGCTCCAACGGCACGTACACGTTCGTCGTGACCAATGTCGGGTCGGCGGCGAGCGCGGGCACGATCACCGTGCGCGACACGCTGCCCGCCGGGCTCGCGTTCGTGAGCGGCACCGGTAGCGGCTGGACGATCGGCGCCGCGGGCCAGGTCGTGACCGCGACCAACCCCGGCCCCATCGCTGCGGGTGACTCGGCGAGCTTCACGCTGACCGTGGCCGTCTCCGCGCCCGCCGTGCCCAGCGTCACCAACAGCGCCGCCGTGAGCGGTGGCGGCGACACCAGCACGGGCAACAACCGCGACAGCGATCCCACCACGATCTCCGGAGTGCCCGACCTCACGATCGACAAGCGCCATACCGCGAACTTCAGCGTCGGCGCGAACGGCACCTACACGCTCGTAGTGCGCAACGTCGGCTCGGCGGCTACCAGCGGCACGATCACCGTCCGCGACACGCTGCCCGCGGGGCTCGCGTTCGTGAGCGGCACCGGTACCGGCTGGACCGTCGGCGCCGCGGGCCAGATTGTCACCGCGACGAGCCCCGGCCCGATCGCCGCCGGGGACTCCGCGAGCTTCACGCTGACCGTCTCCGTCGCGGCGGCCGCCGTGCCGAGCGTCACGAACAGCGCCACCGTGAGCGGTGGCGGTGACACCAGCACGAGCAACAACCGCGACAGCGATCCCACCACGATCGCCGGCGCTCCCGATCTCACCGTCGACAAGCGCCACACGACGGGCTTCGTGCTGGGCGGCAACGGCACCTACGCCCTGGTGGTGACGAACGTCGGTTCCGCGGCGAGCGCGGGCACGATCACCGTGCGCGACACGCTGCCCACCGGGCTCGCGTTCGTGAGCGGCACGGGCGCCGGATGGACCGTCGGCGCCGCGGGCCAGGTCGTCACCGCGACCAACCCCGGCCCGATCTCCGCCGGTGACTCCGCGAGCTTCACGCTGACCGTCTCCGTCGCGGCGGCCGCCGTCCCCAGCGTCACGAACAGCGCCACCGTGAGCGGTGGCGGCGACACCAGCACGAGCAACAACCGCGACAGCGATCCCACCACGGTTGCGGGCCTGGCCGACCTCGCGCTCGACAAGCGTCATGCGAGCACGTTCACGGTCGGCGGCAACGCCGGATACACGTTCGTGGTGACCAACGTCGGTTCCGCGGCGAGCGGCAGCCAGGTCACGGTGCGCGACACGCTGCCGGCCGGTCTCAGCTACGTGAGCAGCGCCGGCACGGGCTGGCTGTTCAGCGTCGGCGGCAGCATCGTCGTCGCGACGCACGCCGCGCCGATCGCCGCCGGCGACTCGGCGAGCTTCACGCTCGCCGTGGCCGTGGACGCCGCGGCGTTCCCGAGCGTCACCAACCGCGCTCGCGTGAGTTCCAACGGCACCGATCCGGTGCCGGGCAACGACGTGGACAGCGATCCCGCGACGGTCGCCGGCGTCCCCGACGTCGCGCTGGTCAAGAGCAACGCCAGCGCGTTCGCCGTGGGTGCCAACGCCACCTATCGGCTCTCGCTCCGCAACGTCGGGACGATCGCGACGACCGGAATCGTCACCGTACGCGACACGTTGCCCGCGGGGCTCGCGTTCGTCAGCGGGGCCGGCGCCGGCTGGGTCGTGAACGCGAGCGGCGCCGTCGTGGCGGGCACGTTCCTCGCGCCGATCGCGGTCGCCGACTCCGCATTCTTCACGCTCACGGTCGCGGTGGGCGCGGCCGCCGCGCCCAGCGTCACCAACCACGCCAGCGTGAGCGGCGGCGGCGACACGAATCCCGCCAACGATCGCGGCGCGAGCACGAGCCCCGTGAGCGGCTACCCCGATCTCACGCTCGACAAGCGCCACAGCGGGACGTTCTCCGTGGGCACGACGCAGTCGTACACGTTCGTCGTCCGCAACGTGGGCACGCTCCCCGAGAACGGCACGATCACCGTGCGCGACACGCTGCCCGTGGGGCTGACGTACGCCTCGGCGGCCGGCAGCGGCTGGACGTTCGGCACCAGCGGTGCCGTCGTCACCGCGACGAATCCCGGGCCGCTCGCCGCGGGCGACTCGCTCCTCTTCACGATCAACGTGCTCGTCGGCGCGGCCGCGGCACCATCGGTCACCAACTCCGCGAGCGTCTCGGCGCTCGACGACGGCAATCCCACCAACGACCGCGACAGCGACCCGACCGGCGTCACCGGCGCGCCCGACATCGCGGTGGACAAGCGGCACACGGTGGCGTTCACGGCCGGGCAGCCCGCGTCGTGGCACATCGTGGTCCGGAACGTGAGTGCTGCCCCCACGGGCGGCACGACGGTCGTCACCGACGACATTCCCGCGGGCGTCCGCTCTTATGTGGCCAGTGGTGCCGGCTGGGTGTTCAACTCCATCGAGATCGTGCAGCCGTACGGCAACTCGGGCCGGCTCATCGCCAGTTACGCGGGGGTCATCGCCCCCGGTGACAGCGCCACGTTCGACATCGTGGCGCAGCTCAACGACCCCGCGCCCGACCGGATCGTGAACACCGTCACGGCCGGCACTCCCGGCGACGTCAACCTCTCGAACAACGCCGACGCGGACACCGCCAGTGTCGCAGGCGGCGTCGCGGTAGCGCTCGGCCTCACCAAGACCGCGTCGCCCACGACCGCCGAACTCGGCGGCCTCGTGGACTACACGCTCGTCGTGAGCAACGTGGGCGCGATCACCGCGAGCGACACGCACGTGCTCGACCACCTGCCGGCCGGCTTCCGCTACGTGTCGGGCACGGTGCGCGTCGACGGCCAGAAGGTCGCCGACCCGACCGGATCGCCCGGACCGCAGCTCGACTTCACGGTCGGCGACGTGCCCGCGAACCGTCCCGTCACGCTCCGCTACCGTGTCGTGGTCGGCGCAGGCGCCGGGCTCGGCACGGGCGTCAACACCGCCATCGCGCAGGCGCCCGCACCCGGCGGCCTGCTCTACGCGTCGGCCGTCGCCGCCGCGAAGGTACAGGTGAAGAGCGGGCCGTTCTCGGACGACGGCATCATCGCGGGCAAGCTCTACGTGGACTGCAACTGCCCCGCGGACGGCACGCAGGGCGCCGAGAACACCGGCATCCCCGGCGTGCGCGTGCTGCTCGAGGACGGCACCGCGGCGATCACCGACGTCGAAGGCAAGTACTCGTTCAACCACGTCGCGCCGCGGCTGCACGTGATCCGCGTCGACGAGACCACGCTGCCCGCCGGCGCCGTCCTGGCCGACGAGGGCACGCGCACGGCCGGCGCGGCGCACTCGCGCTTCGTGGACCTGCACGCGGGCGAGCTCTACCGAGCGGACTTCCGCGAGGTGTCGGGCGACGATCACGTGCGAGACGTGGTTCGTCATCGCCGTACCCAAGGCGAGGTCACGCAAGCCGCCGATCCCTTCGCGGAATTCGGTTTGCTGCACGTCACAGCGGCCACGCGCGAAGGGCATCTCGTGCCGTCCTATCGCTGGGAAGCAGTCGGCCGAGGCGTCTTCGAGGATCTGGGAAACTCATCGACCGCGGTGGTCCTGCCCCGTCCCTTCGCAGATGATTCCAGCGGCAAGGACTATTCCACCATCCCGATGTACCACCTTCGCACCGATTCGACCGGCTACGTGGTTCCCGGCGACGGCAAGACGTTGCTCCGATTCCTGCCAAGGCCCGCGTGGGAACCCGGAACTCGTATTACGATCGAAACGACCGCTGGACGCTTCACGTCGAGCGATCTCGATCCAATCGCCCCAGGTGTTCAGACCCTCGTGGGCAGAGACTTCTGGTTCCTTCCGCCCGCTCGCCCGGGTGATGCCATGGTCCGCACGACGTCCGGCGACGTCTCCGACAGCACCATCGTCCACTTCATCCCCGCCTCTCACCCGCTGCTCGTCTCGGGACTCATAGACGCGCGCATCGACTGGCATTCGTCGAAGTTCGGCGACACGCCCGGCATCGCGACCGACGGCTTCACCGAAGCGCTGCAGGACGTGGGCGGCTGGTCGGACGAGGGCGGTTCGCACTCCGGCGGCCGCGGCGCGGTCTACGTCACGGGTGACGTGGGCCACGGCGCGACGCTCACCGGCCGTTACGACACCGAGAGCGATCGTGAGCGGCGCATGTTCCGCGACATCCGTCCGTTCGAGGGCTACGACCTCGTGGGTGACGCGTCGGTGCACGAGTGGAACGCACCGAGCGACTCGCGGCTCTACCTGCGCGTCGACCGCCAGGCGTCGTTCGCGCAGTTCGGCGATTTCACCACCCCGATGCACACGGGTCAGCAGCTCGGCGCGTTCCAGCGCAGCATCAACGGCGCCGTCACGCACCTGGGCGATGGCCGCGTGCAGGCGGACGCGTTCGCCACGCAGGGCCGCTCGCACCAAGTGGTGGACGAGCTGCCGGGCCTCGGCGTCTCGGGCCCGTACACGCTCTCGCGCAGCGACGGCACGCTCGGCAGCGAGCAGGTCGAGATCGTGACGCGCGACCGCAACCAGCCGTCGCGGATCCTCTCGCGCCGGGCGATGGTGCGTTTCGCCGACTACACGGTCGAGCCGTTCACGGGCCGGCTGCTGTTCCGCCAGCCGGTGCCCGGCGTCGACGTGGACCTGAACCCGGTCTCCGTGCGCGTGACGTACGAGGCCGAAAGCGTCGGGGACGCGTACTGGACGTTCGGCGGCGGCGCGACCGTCAAGCCCACCGCGGCGTTGACGCTGGGTGCGGCGGCCAGCCGCGACGAGGATCCGGCGAAGCCGGCCAACCTCGCGAGCGTGGATGCGGCGTGGACGCCGGTCGCGGGCCTGAGGCTCGCCGCCGAGGCCGCGCGCAGCGACTCCGGCAGCACGTTCCTCGCGGGAGACCGTCACGGCGCCGCGTGGCGGAGCGAACTCGCGATCGATCGCACGGACTTCCGTGCGAAGGCGTTCGCCTCGCGCGTGGACGGCACATTCGACAATGCTTCCGCTGGCACCGGCGCCGGCCGGGCCGAATGGGGCGCGAACGCGACGTTGCCGCTCGGCACGCGCACGCACGCGTTCCTGAACGCGCTGCGCACCGAGGACCTCGTCACGCACGGGCGGCGCACCGGCTTCGAGCTGGGCGCTTCCCGCACGCTGGGCGACGGCGTCACGGCCGAGTTCGCGTACCGGAACGCCGAGGAGACGAGCACGCCCGCATCGCCGCTCACCGCGGGCGCGGCCCCGAACCAGGCGAGCAGTGTGCGCGGCCGCGTCACGGCCGCCCTGCCCGACAAGGTCCACGGTTCGGCGTTCCTCGAACTGGAAGAGGACCTCGACCAGTCCACGCAGAAGCGCTGGGCCGTGGGCGCCGACGCCCGCGTCGCCGCGCGGACGCGGCTCTACGCGCAGCACGAGAACATCGCGTCGTTCGCCGGGCCCTTCGCGCTCAACACGGCGCAGCAGCAGGCGCACACGGTGATCGGGATCGCCAGCGACGAGCTGCGCGACGGCCAGGTGTTCACCGAGTACCGCGCCCGCGACGCGTTCGCGGGCCGGGACGCGCAGGCGGCGTTCGGCGTCCGCAATCGCTGGGCGGTCGCGCCGGGCGTGCGGGTGGACGCGTCGTTCGAGCGGCTGAGCGTGCTGGAAGGCCCGGGTGCGGGCGGCAGTCCCAGCACCAGCGTCACGAGCGGCGTCGAGTGGACGGGCGATCCGCTCTGGAAGGGCACCGCCCGTGTCGAGGTCCGGGACGCAGGCGACGCCGACCAGTGGCTCGCGACGCTGGGCGCGAGCCGCAAGCTGGACCGCGACTGGTCGACGCTCGGCCGGCTGACATGGCTCGGCACGCCGTTCGACGAGGCGACGGCGCGCCGCTACGAGACGCAGGTCGGGCTCGCCTACCGCCAGACCGACGCCAACCGGGTGAACGGGCTCGCGCGCTGGCAGCGGCAGTACGAGGGCAACGGCGACGTCGGCTCGTCGGCCTCGCGCCGGACGACGAACGTAGTCCGCGCCGACGTCAACGTGAAGCCCGCGGTCCGCTGGACGCTCTCGGGCCAGGTCGCGGCGAAGTGGCTGCGCGACCGCAGCCCAGGCAACGACCTGCGGACGACCACGCAACTGCTGGGCGGCCGCGCGCTCGTGGACCTCACGCGCCGCTTCGACGCTGGCTTCGCCGGCCGCGTGCTCTCGGGCACCGGCGGACAGAAGCGCTGGGGTGCCGGCGGCGAGGTCGGCATCGGGCTCGCGCGTGGCCTGCGCGGCGCGCTCGGGTGGAACGTGTTCGGGTTCCAGGACGACGGGCTGGGGCTCGATCGCAGCGATCGCGGCCCGTACGTCCAGATGGGCTTCAAGTTCGACGAGGCCACGCTCGGCCTCGGTCGCAAGTGAGGAGGTGAGGGAACATGAACCGCACTGCACACGTCACGCTCGCCGCCCTGGCCGTCTCGGGGCTCGTCTCCCTCGCCGCGGTGCTCGCGATTCCCGCGAGCGCGGCGGGGCTCACGCCGCTGCGCCAGCGCATCACGGATGAGGCGATCGCGCGGGATCTCGCGCGAATCGACTCGGTTCAGGCCCGCGCCGTTTCGGCCGGCGACCCGCTCGAATGGCGGACCGTGCGCGCCCACTACATGCTCGTGGCCGCGGGCACCGCCTACCTCGACGACGATCCCACCGGGTTCACGGCCGCCGCCTACGCGGAAGCCGAGAGCCTCGCCGATGCCGTCGAGCGCGATCGGCGGCCGCTGGCACCCGGCGACGTCCCCACCGGCGGCATCCTTCCCGGCAGCACGAAGGTGCGTCCCGATCTCTGGGACGCGCTCGAAGCCATGAAGCACGGCGACGGCTTCCCGTGCGCGCAGCGTCCGCTCGCTCACGCCGAGGTCGAGCTCCTCTACGCCGGGCACGAGCAGGTCCTGCTGGGCGACTGCCAGGCCTCGCCGCATCTCGCGGCCGCGGAGAAGGCGCTCGACGAAGCACGTGCGCTGGTCGCCGCCTGCCAGCCCGTGAACGCCGAGCCGAAGCCGATCGTGGTCGAGGCGCCGAAGCCGGCGCCCGTGGTGATCGCGCCGTCGGAGCCCGTCGCGCCGGTGGCGGCGGCGCCCACGGCCGAGGAGTTGCGGATCCCGCGCAACGTGCACTTCGCGCTCGACAAGTACTACCTGAGCGCGACGTCGAAGGACGTGATCGCCGGGGTCGTGAAGGTGCTGGCGAAGTACCCGAGCATCACGGTGCGGCTCGAGGGTCACACCGACTCGCGCGCGAGCGTCGCGTACAACCTCAGGCTCTCGAGCCACCGCGTAAACTCGGTGGCGTCGTACCTGCGCGAGCTGGGCATCGCGCCGGCGCGGATCACGACCACGTTCAAGGGCAAGTCCGAGCTCAAGGTCACCGAGGACTCGAAGGCCAATTTCGCGCGCAACCGGCGCGTCGAAATGGTGTTTGTGGACTCCGAGGGCCGCGACATCCAGGCCGAGGACCAGGAGAGCGACCTGCAGCTCGAGGGCGACAAGAACGCCCACCGCGCGACACCGGCGAAGCACGTCGCGCCCGCGAAGCGCACGCACCGGACCGTGCACCGGCGCCGGTGAGCGACCGAGCCGACCGCCGCGGCCGGGACGCCTCACGCGTCCCGGCCGCGCGCGTTCCGGGGCGAGCCGCGGGAAGGCTCGGCGGGCACCCCGTGACGGCGGCTCCGGCCGGATTTCGACCCGGTCCGGCCTGACCTCCGGCGAGAATCCAGCCGGCTCCCACCGACCGGGCGACCCCACCGGAACCCCCGCAGGCGCAACCTATTCTCTCCCTTGGGGTCTCGGATTGCCCGGTTCCGGCTTGCGTCTTGCATTCCGGGCGTCCTCGCAACGCGTGGCGGAGCCCGGAAGGGCGGGCACCGCAGCGCCACGAATGATGTCCCGAGGGGGTCTGCCTCTTGCAGGCGGACGGCCGCACGTTTTCGCACCGGATCCGCGCGCCGCGACGGAGCCGGGTCACACACCCCATGCCGCGCCCGGGCGTCCCGTGAGGACGAACGGGAGAAGCGATCATCGAACACAAGGAGACGATCGTGGCCCCCCTGCTCAAGAACCTGCTCGGGAACGGCACCAAGGACCGTGAGGTCGCCGACGAACTGCGCGGCCTCCTCGAACAGCTGCAGGCCGAGCGCAACCGCCACGAGGCGCTGCTCTCGCGGATCCAGGAGGCCGTCGGGCAGCTCGCGGGCCTCGGTGAACCGATCGCCAAGGCGACCACCGACGTGGACGTCGTCGCCGAACGCATCGCGGCGATCGAGGCGCGGGTCGAGAACCTCGTCCAGATCTCCGGTCTCTACGAGAACCTCGAGGAGCGCGCCGCCGCGATCTCCCAGAGCCAGACGTGGGCCGAGGAGCGCCTGACGGGTGCGCTCGAGGACTCGCAGAAGATCAAGACCGAGTTCGAAGACATGCGCCAGCGCATCGAAGGCGCGCACTCGCTCAAGGAGCAGCTGCAGTCGTTCCTCGAGATCGAGAAGCCCTTCCACCAGCTCCGCGGCGAAGCGGAGACCCTGCGCTCGCAGTTCGACACCGCCGGCGACCAGCTGTCGCGCGTGCGCGAGCAGCAGGACCGCCTGCAGGACGCGCACAAGCTCGCGCTCACCAAGATGGAGGCGCTCGACCGGCGCCGCGACGAGCTGAGCCGCGACATGCAGGACAAGGAGCGCCGCGTGGCCAGCGTCGAACGTGCGGTCAAGACGCTCGACGGCGCGCAGGCCGGCATGGAGCAGCTGCGCCGCGACCTCGGCGCGCTCAAGGCGCTGGGTGACTTCGTCGGCCAGAAGAGCGCCGCGCTGGAAGCGCAGCGCGAGTCCGTCGAGCGCGCGCTCGGCCAGGCCTCGCAGCTGGACCAGGTGATGCGTCGCATCGACTCCGGCGTCCGGCAGCAGCTCGAGAACGAGAAGGCGCTGAACTCGTTGCAGGGCGAGGTCGAGGCACTGCAGTCGCTGCACGAGTCGGTGCTCAACCGCTCGAACGAGATCCAGGAACTGCAGCGCGAAGCCGACGAGCGGGCCCGCGAGGCGCGCCACGAGCTGCAGGCGATGCAGGACGAATACCGCAAGGCCGTCGAGCGGTTCGATTTCGAGAACCGCGGCCTCGAGTCGGTGAGCCAGCGCATCACCGACCTGCGCGGTTCCGTCACGGATTTCGAGAACCGCTTCAAGGGCCTCGCCGAGTCCGGCCAGACCGTCGCCGAGCTGGCGTCGCGGACGCAGTCGATCGGCACGCAGCTGTCCGGCTTCGCGCAGGAGCTCACCACCGTCGGCAAGGACGTCGAACAGCTGCGGGCGATGCGCCGCGAGCTCGAACAGGCGCAGCAGTCCGCGCGCACGCTCGGCCAGTCGGTGCAGGAGCTGCAGAACGCGCGGCCGCAGGTGGACAACGCCCTACGCGACCTCGAGCACCTCGCCGGCGCGCACGCGCTGGTGCGCGACACGCTCGAGCAGGCCACGACGGCGCGCCAGGAGATCGCCCGCATCCTCGGCGAGAACACCGAGACGCGCACGTGGCTCGCGGACGTCGAGCGCTCGCTGCAGAACATGCGCGAGCAGGTCGCCGACCTGCGCAACCTCGCGCCCACGATCGACGTCGTGCAGCGCCAGGCGCACCGCATCCAGGAGTCCATGGACGCGATCGAGGCCCGGCGCGAGTCGGTCGAGAACATGCACCGCCGCATGGCGGAGCTCGAGGCGCTGACGGCGCGTCTCGACGAGCGCGAGCAGGCGCTGAAGAGCCGCGTCGACGCCGCCGAGCAGCGCTTCGTCGCGCTGGGCGAGCACTCCGAGGAGGCGGACCTGATCGCGAAGACGATCGCGGAGGTCACCGCGGGCGTCGAACAGGCCGAACGGCGCGTGCAGCAGGCGGCGCGCACGGCGGCCGAAGCCGAGTCGCGCTGCGACGCGATCGAGGCGCTGGCCGAGCAGGCGCGCGCGCTCAAGGCCGAGACCGAGCAGCGGCAGCGCTCGCTCGAGGAGGCCGCGGCGCAGCTCGAGAAGGCGTCGACGCTGCGGCAGGAGTCGGCGAACGCCGCGCAGCAGCTCGGACAGCTCTCCAAGAAGCTCGGCGAGACGGTGGCCGGCGCCCAGAAGCGCGCCGCCGAGGTCGATGCCATGTCGGCCAAGCTCGAGGACCGCGCCGCGCACTTCCTCACCGTGCACGAGCGGCTGGCCGCGTTCGAAGCGCGCCTGGCCAAGTGGGACCTCGTCGAGCAGGACGTGGCCCGTTCGCTCGAACAGATCGTGTCGCGCCAGAACACGGTGTCGTCGCTCGGCGCCGATCTCGAGCACATGTTCGAGATGGCCGAGCAGACGGCGTCGCAGGTGCGCGAGATCACGTCGGCCCGCCGCAGCATCGAGGAGAGCCGCGCGATGCTCGTGGAGGTGACCGGCAAGCTGCGCGACGTGCAGGAGACGTCCTCGGCGATCGAGGAACGCGAACGGCAGATGGCGAAGGCCGAGGGGCGCCTCGCGCGCGCCGAGGCGCTGCTGGTCGACGTCCGCTCGAGCATCGAGGCGCTGCAGGGCCAGAAGGCGCTCGTGGACCAGGCGGTCGAGAAGACCGGCTCGCTGCAGTTCCTGCTGCGGCAGGCGCAGGCCACGATCGACAACCTGCGCGAGGAGCGCGAACTCACGACGCGCGTGATCGAGGCCGCGAACGGCGGCCGCGAGAACGAGGCGGCCGACGACGACGAGGAGGAGGACGGCGAGCCGTTCGCCCGCGCCGCCTAGTCCAGCGATCGCACACCCGCGGCCCCGGCGATCCGTTCGCCGGGGCCGCGGCGTTTCGTCCGCCCGCGTTGCGGAGCCCCGGGCCGCACCGCTACGGTGGCGCGAGCGGCCCGGGCGGGGCCGGCCACCGGGGAGGCGGACGATGACGACGATGCGCACGGGATTCGCATGGGCGCTGCTGGGCCTGGTTTTCGCGGTGCCGGCGGCCGCAGGGACGGCCGCGAAGCCCGCGGCGCCCGCCGTGAGCGTGGCCGCGCCGATCGCGATCGGCGAAACGTTCACGCTGCGCTCCGACTCGCTCGGCGAAGTGCGGCGCATCAACGTGTGGCTGCCGCCCGTCTACGCCGAGTCGGCATCCGTGCGACTGCCCGTGCTCTACATGCCCGACGGCGGAATCGCGGAGGACTTCCAGCACGTGGCCGGGCTGCTGCAGGTGCTGATCGGCAACGGCGGCATGCGGCCGTTCATGCTCGTGGGCATCGAGAACACGCAGCGCCGCCGCGACCTCACCGGCCCCACGCGCAACCCGCGCGATCGCGAGATCGCGCCGCACGTGGGCGGCTCCGCCGCGTTTCGCGCCTTCCTGCGCGACGAACTGCGCCCCGCGATCGACGCGCGCTACCGCACCACGCGCGAGACGGCGATCATGGGCGAGTCGCTCGCCGGGCTCTTCGTGGTCGAGACGTTCCTGCTCGAGCCGGACCTGTTCGACGCCTACCTCGCGTTCGACCCGAGCCTGTGGTGGAACGACGAAGCGCTCGTGAAGTCCGCGCCCGAGCGGCTGTCGGCGCTGGACGATCGTCCGCGCGCCCTGTTCCTCGCGAGCAGCAGCGAGTGGGACCTCGCGCGCGTCACGAGCGCGCTCGCCGCCGCGCTGCAACGCCGGCCCCCCGCGCACCTGCGCTGGTGGTACGAGCCCATGCCCGCCGAGACGCACGCGACGATCTACCATCCCGCCGCGCTGCGCGCGCTGCGGAGGGTCTTCGCGCCGGCACCGTAGGCGCTCCCCGAACGCCCCTCACTGATTCCGTTGGCCTTATTTCGTCGTTTCCAGTAACATCGAAATATGAGCCCGAACACCTCGTCATCCAAAGCCCTCGCGGAGCAGACCGCACGCTTCGCCGACATGTTCGCCGCACTGGGTACCGAGTCGCGGCTGCAGATCCTCCGCCTGCTGCTCGCCGCCCATCCGGCCGGCATGGTGGCCGGCGAGATCCAGGCCGAACTGGCGATCCCGGCCTCGACGCTCTCCCACCACCTCGACCGGCTTCGCGCCGAGGGCCTGGTGACCGTCGAGCGGGAGAGCACGTTCCTGCGATACCGCGCGAACACCGAGGTGTTGCAGGAACTGCTCGGGTTCTTCTTCTCCGAATGTTGTTCGCGGACCCGGGCGGTGAACCCGGACGCCGTGATCTCGCTTTGCGACTGCGGGCCGAAAAGGAGCCGGGCATGAGCGACAGTCTCAAGATCGTGGTGCAGGAAAAGTACGGTGAGGCCGCGCGGCGTGCCGTGAGCGGCGAGAAGAGTTCGTGCTGCGGGAGCTCCGCGTGCTGCGGCGGCATGGCCGCGACGCGCGACCCGATCACCTCCGACCTCTACGCGTCTCACGAAACGGACTCGCTCCCCGAGAACGCGGTCAAGGCCTCGCTCGGCTGCGGCAATCCCACCGCGCTCGCCGAACTGCTTGCGGGCGAGGTCGTGCTCGACCTCGGATCCGGCGGCGGCATCGACGTGCTGCTCTCCGCCAAGCGCGTCGGCCCCACGGGCAAGGCGTACGGGCTGGACATGACCGACGACATGCTCGACCTCGCGCGGAGGAACCAGGCCGAGGCCGGCGTCACCAACGTCGAGTTCCTGAAGGGCGAGATCGAGGCGATCCCGCTCCCCGACGCGTCGGTCGACGTGATCATCTCCAACTGCGTGATCAACCTCTCGGGCGACAAGGACCGCGTGCTGCGCGAGGCCTTCCGGGTGCTCAAGCCCGGCGGCCGGTTCGCGGTCTCCGACATCGTCGTGCGCGGCGCCGTCCCCGACAAGATCCGCCGCAGCGTCGAGCTGTGGTCCGGCTGCGTGGCGGGCGCGCTCGAGGAGAGCGACTACCGTGCGAAGCTGGAGGCGGCCGGGTTCACCGGCGTCGGCTTCGAGCCCACGCGCACCTACACCGTCGAGGACGCGAAGGACTTCCTCGCGGGCCAGGGCTTCGACGTGGAGACGCTCGCGCGCGAGGTCGACGGCAAGTTCTACAGCGCGTTCATCCGGGCCACGAAGCCGGCCCGCTGAACGCCCTCCCCGATCCGTCGCGTCCGCCGCGCGCTCAGTTCGCCGCGCGGTGGACGACGATCGGCTGCGGGTAGCGGATGGGCCCCAGCGACGTGTCGACGGTCGGCACCAGTTCCAGCCGCACGTCCTTCTTCGTCGCGCCGTGACCCGAGATCGCCAGCGCCAGGTCGAACAGGTCGCGGGCGCCGCCGTTGGCGAACTGGAGCAGGTCGAAGCGCACCGCGATCGGCACGTCCGCCGTACGTCCCGGCTGCACCATCACCGGATCCGCCACCGCGCCCGCGAGCGCCTGCTTCTGGTCCACGAACAGCGTCCAGTCCAGGTGCGCGAGCCGCGCGGGCACGTGGTTTTCGGCCGGGTTCGTGGCGCCCACGTGCGCGACCAGCTCGATCGGCACCTGGCGCGTGGCCACGGCCGCGCCGAGCCGGGCGGCATCGCCGACGCCGATCGTGGCGAAGCTCGTGCCGGGACCGATGGCGATGCCCGCGAGCCGCACGTCGGAGACGCCGGTGAACGCGAACGCGAGCGAACGGACCGCGGCCATCTCCTGCAGCGTGGCGCAACCGGGCAGGACGAGCAGCAGCGACACCGCGGCGAGCGCGGCGAACAAGGCGGCGAGGCGTTTCATGGGAACCTCGAATCGGTGACGGGGACGCGGCCGGGGAGGACGCCGCCCATCGTAGCGGTCGCCCGGCCGCGTGTCAGCGCAGCCGGACGAGCAGGCGCGAGAAGCGTTCGCTCCCGGCCGTGACCGCGAGCCGGTATGCGCCCGGCGCCACCGCGCGGCCCGCCTCGTCGCGACCGTCCCACGCGAGCGCCAGCGTGCCCGTGTACGTCCCGCTCGCGAGCGTGCGCACGCGCCGTCCCGCGAGGTCCACGACCGCCGCCTGCACGAATCGCGGCGAGGACAGCGTGAGCCGCGCGCTCGCGGCGTCGCGCGAGGGATTCGGGTGCACGGGACCCAGCGCCACCGTCGCCGCGGCGGGCGGCACGTGCAGCGTCGTCGTGGTGTCCGCCCAGATGCCCGTGATCGAGCTGTCGGTCGCGGCGTTGGCGAACGGCGCGAGGCCGAGGGCCTCGCACACCGTTCGGACCACCGTGTAGTGCGTGATGGTCCGCGTGCACACCGAGGCCGGCTGGACGACACCGCCGGCGAACACCGTGCAGATGTGGTTCGTACCCGCGTAGTCGTCCTCGTCCCACGTGAGGATGAGCAGCCCGCGCGGGCCCAGCGCCTGCAGCCAGCCGGGGACGTGCCCGGCGAGCCACGACTGCCCCGTCGCGGGCGAGCAGTCGTGCATGTTGTCGCAGTTGTTCGGGATCACGAACGCCAGCGCCGGCAGCGAGTCGTTCGCGATGTCGTTCGCGAGATCGCCGAACGGGCGCGCGTTGGCCTGGGTGACGTTCCCGAAGTCCGTCCACGGGGCATGCCGCCGCGCGTACAGCGAGCCATCCGCGTTGCACACCGGATCGCCGGGCCCGGGCAGGTTCTCGAGGTACGCGCGCCAGCGCCGGCCCGCGACTTCGCACGCGTGGCCGAGATTCTCGCCGAAGTAGGGCGAGCCCGCGGCCGGGCAACCGTCGCTCGTCTCGGCCTGCAGCGCCGCCGACCACAGCGTGTGGTAGTTGGGCTCGGAGGGATGCGTGATCGCGTACGACTCGGTGAACAGGGCGCCCTGAGCCGCGAGCGAGGTCACGAAAGGCAGCGCCACCATGGTGTCGTACGGATGGTTCTCCATCACGATCACCATCACGTGGTCGCACGCCGGCGTCGCGTGCACCGGACCGGGGCCGCCTGCGGCGAGCAGCAGGAGCAGGAAGGCGAACCGATGTCGGAGCAAGGGGCGGTCTCCCGGATCGGGCGTGGGGCGGTGGCGACACCCGGTGGCCACCGAACGATCCCCACGAGGATAGCCGGGCCACTCGTCGCGCACGAGTCCTTTCCCCTCCGGGTCACACGCTTTCCGCGGCCCCGTATTCCGGCCACACCCCCTGGGAGGTTCCATGCGACTCGTCCGTCTGGCACCACTGCTCGCGCTCGACCGCAGCCGGGAGGCGGTCGAGTACGACAGCACGTCGGCGGAGGCGTGGAACCTCGTCGGCTTCAGCTCGCGCAAGCTCGGCGACTACCCCGGGGCGTTCGCGGCGTACCGCACGGCCCTGCGCCTCAAGCCGGACTTCGCGCTGGCGCTCGAGTACTACGGCGAAGGCCTGCTGGAGACCAACGACGTCGCCGGCGCACGCGTGCAGCTCGCGGCGCTCCGCCGGACGGGTACGCACGAGAGCATCGAGGAGCTCGAGGAAGCGATCGAGCAGTGGGAAAAGGCGCATGCGGGCGCCGTGGGAGCCATATCGGAGCGCTGACGCGGGTCCGCCTGACGGCCGTCACGCGACGGTACGGCGGCCGTCACCGCGACGGGCGTCTCGCGGCGTGGCGGCGTCCGCCGCCGGGAGTACGCCGCCCCTGCGACGTTGTTCGCAGTCGCTCGCGGACCTATCCTCGCAACATCGGGCGTGTGACGTTCCTCGCGGCCTGGTGTCCCCCGCACCGTGTCCGTCGCGCGCCGGTCCCCCTCGCCGGAGTGTCGATGCGCGAGTTCGAGAAGGCTCTCTACGAAGGCATGCTGGTGGCGTTCGGCCGCGTCTTGTCCAAGTACAACGCGTTCGCCCAGGGTGCGGTGCTGCGGGAAGTCGGCAAGGAGCTGACCGAGTACCTCGGGGAACGCGGATTCGCGATCGACGAACACGGCGATCCCGGCGACCTCAAGCGGATGATCGAGCTCTTCGTCGCGAACGGCTTCGCACGCGAGGTCGAACTCACGGAGACCGAACGCGGGCCCGACTTCGTGTGGCACGGTCTCTACGGCGCCGACGCCTACCGGCGGCTGCACGAGGAGATCGCGAATCCCTTCCTCGCCTGCCCGCTCAACCTGTGCCTGCAGTACGTGGCCGGACGGAACCGGATCGACGTCGAGCTGCTGGAGAAGGAGTTCGACCTGGAGCACGACGTCGTGCGCTCGCGTTACGCCCTGACCCCGCGCACGAGCGACGATGCGCCCGCGTTCGATCCACTCGTGATCGAGAACGCGCGGCTCCTGGAGATCGCGAACGATCGCGCGGACCGGCTCGAGAAGGCGATGCGCGAGATCAAGACCCTGCGCGGGATCCTGTCGATCTGCGTCAACTGCAAGCGCGTCCGGGACGATCGCGGGGAATGGCAGCCGATCGAGGTCTACGTGCGCGACCGCAGCGACGCCAACTTCTCGCACGGCTACTGCCCGGATTGCGCGCGCGAGGTGATGAGCACGCTCGACGAGACGATCGCGACGGACTGACGCGTCCGCTCAGCGAAGCGCGAGCCGGGCGCGCTCGAGAAGCGACTGCAGCCGCACGCCGCGATGCACGTCGCACTCCGGCGAGCGGCCGCTCCGCACCGCCCCCGCGAACGTGGCGCGCGCGGCGGCCCACGGCTCCTCGGCGGAGGCCGCGACGGCGTCGAAGGCGAGCGTACCCTGCGGCCCGTAGAGATCGAGCCGGAACACCGTCTTCGGCAGCTCGACCACGCCCGTGAGCGAGAGCTCGCTCACCGCGCCGCTCGCGTGCGTGCAGGCGAGCGTCACCCACCGGCGCGGGTCGCCCGCTCCCGTGATCGCCTCGATCGGGCCCATCGCCGCTTCGAGCAGGTCGAACGCGTGCGGCCCGAGATCGTGGAGCGCGCCGTGCTCGCGCCGCCACGCGTTGGCGTAGGGCCCGCTCACGAACGCGCCCGACACGAACGCCACGCGCGCCCCGATCGCCGCGAACCCGCGGGCCCGTTCGAGGAACTCCCGCGTCGCGCGCCGGTAGCGATGCGTCAGCATGAGCTGCGTCACCACACCCGCGCGCTCGACCTCGCCGGCGAGCCGCTCCGCCGCCGCGAGATCTAGCGCCAGCGGCTTGTCGAGCAGCAGCGCGCGCCCCGCGCGCGCCGCCTGGCCCGCCAGTTCCGCCTGCGCGTCGGGCGGGATCGCGAATGCCACGGCGTCGCACTCCGCGAGCAGCGCCTCGAACGTCGGCGCCGCCGGCACCCCGTGCGCCGCGGCGAGCGCCGCGGCCGACGCGCCGCCCGGGCTCCAGACGCCGGCGAGACGCGTCTCGGGGCCGGCGGCGAGCATCGGTGCGTACGCTTTCGCGGCCCACGGGCCCGCGCCCGCGAGCCCGACGGCGATGGGAGCCGGATCGTGCATGCGGCGCAGCATGCGGCAGCCCGTCGGCGAACGGAAGTCGAGTACCCGCCCCGCACGCGAAACCGGCGCGAACGCCGCGTCCGTCGGCGATTCGGCCACGGACGTCGCGCGCCGCGCCAACCGCGACGCGCGCGGGACTGTCCGAGTGCCCGGATCACGCGGCGCCCCGGACCCGGCCGCGTGATCGTTCGTCCCTCCGTGGGGTACCCTGCCCCGCTCGACCGCTCTCCCCTGAGGATCCTCATGCCCGTTCGCGTCTCCGCCGCGCTCGCCGCCCTGCTCCTCCTCGCGCCCCTCGCGCGCGCCGACGTGGCCAGCCTGCGCGGCAAGTTCGTGGATCCCACCAGCGGCGCGGGCGTGCCGCAGGTGCGGATCGTGCTGACGAACCTCGCCGACACGAGCGACGTGCACCGCGCCACCGGGCGCGACGACGGCACGTTCGAGGTGGCCGGGCTGCAGACGCGCGGCTACCGGCTGGTCGCCACGCGCGTCGGCTACGCGCCGTTGCGCACGGTCGTGCGGGCTCAGAAGGTCGGGCAGGACCTCGGGTTGCTGCAGCTCGCGCCCGAGGCGGTGAACGTGCGCGGCATCACCGTGCACGAATCCCCGCCGCCCGCGGTCGTGCGGGCCGACACCACCGAGTACCGCGCGGGCGCGGTGCGCACGAACCCGGACGCCACCGCCGAGGACCTCGTGCAGAAGCTGCCCGGCGTCACGGTCGAGAGCGGCACGGTCAAGGTGAACGGCGAGCAGGTGCAGCAGGTGCTCGTCAACGGCAAGCCCTTCTTCGGCAGCGATCCCACCGCCGCGATGCGCAACCTTCCCGCCGACGTCGTCGACCGCATCCAGGTGTTCGACAAGATGAGCGACCAGGCCGAGTTCAGCGGCTTCGACGACGGCCAGTCGCAGAAGACCATGAACTTCCTGCTGCGCGACCGGCGCGCGAAGTTCGGCAAGGTGTACGGCGGCGGCGGCGACCAGGAGCGCTACCAGGCGGGCGGCAACGCCTCGGTGATCCACGGCGCGTCGCGCCTCACGGTGATCGGGATGTCGAACAACGTGAACCAGCAGAACTTCTCGCCGCAGGACCTCTTCGGAGCCATGACCGGCGGCGGCGGGGGTGGCGGCGGCCCGCGCATGATGATGTTCGGCGGCCCGCGTCCCGGTGGCGGCGGCCCCGGCCCGCAGGTGTTCCACATGGGCGGCGGCGGCCTGGGCAGCGGCTTCGATCCGAGCAACTTCTTCGTCGGCCAGCAGGGCGGGCTCACGACGACGCACTCGGGCGGGCTGAACCTGACGACGCCGCTCGGCAAGCGGGTCGACCTCTCGGGCAGCGTCTTCGTCAACCAGGCACGCAACGACGACCTGCAGTCGCTCCTGCGCACGTACGTCCCGCCGCAGGACTCGACGCTCGGCTACGGCCAGACGACGAACTCCGCGAACCGCAACGCCAACCAGCGCGTCGACGCGAAGCTCGAGTGGACGCCCGACTCGGCGAACTCGGTGATCCTCGCTCCGCGGCTCTACTGGCAGGCCAACCGCTCGGTGACCTCGGGCTCGGCGGGCTACAGCAGCCTGCTCGGGACGCCGCAGGCGCAGTCGGACAACCGGACGAACTCGGACACGCACGGCAACAACTTCACGAACCGGCTCACGCTCCGCCACCGTTTCGCGCAGCGCGGCCGTAACCTCTCCGCGGACCTCTCGTTCGGGCACACGCTGCGCAACAACGACCGCGGCCAGTACTCGCTCACGGACTACGTCGGCTCGGTGCCCGCCGTGAGCGACACGCTCGACCTCGTCTCGAAGTCGCACAGCGTCACGAACTCCTTCGCGACGCGCGTCGCCTACACGCAGCCGCTGGTGCCGCACCTCCAGGGCCAGCTCACGTGGAGCCCGTCCGTCGCGCACAGCCACTCCGACGCCCGCGCGAACGCCTACGACATCGCGACCGGCGTCTACGACCTGCCCGACAGCGGGCAGTCGAACTCGTTCGCGACCACCAGCACCGTGCAGAACGTGGGCGCCGCCGTGCTGTGGTCCAAGGGCCTGTGGCGCTGGCTGTCGAACCTCGCCTGGCAGGACCTGCGCCTGGAATCGGAGCAGACCTTCCCGGCGACCCGCCGCGTCGACCAGTCGTTCACCGACCTGCTGCCGTCGATGCAGCTCAACGGTTCGTTCGCGAACCGCCGCAACCTGCGCGTGCAGTGGAACACCAGCACGAACACGCCGAGCATCAGCCAGCTCCAGAACGTGGTCGACCGCTCGAACCCGCTCGCGCTCACGGCGGGCAATCCCGACCTGCGGGCGTCCCACAGCAACACCGTGTCGGTGCGCTGGTCGGAGGCCGACCCGATGCACTCGAAGAGCCGCTTCGTGTTCCTGAACGTGTCGCGCACGTCGGACCCGATCGCCAACGCGACGGTCGTCGCCACCCGTGACACGGTGATCCAGGGCATCGCGCTCGCCCGCGGCACGCAGCTCACGCTGCCGGTCAATCTCGACGTCTCCTGGAGCGGCAACCTGTTCGGCGTCTACAGCCGGCCCGTCCAGTGGCTGAAGAGCATCGTCAGCCTGAACGCCGGCGGCAGCTACACGCAGACGCCGACCCGGGTCGCGGCCGGTCTCAACGTGGCGAAGACGTGGGCGCCGCGCGCGGGCGTCACGTTCGCGAGCAACGTCAGCCCGAACCTCGACTTCACGGTGTCCTACCAGGGCACGTGGAACGTGTCGCGCAATTCGCTCAGCACGAGCACCACGGGCGACTACTACTCGCACGTCCTCGGCGTGCGCTTCAACGGCATCGCCCCGCACGGCATCGTGGTCCGCGAAGAGCTGAACCACAGCCTGCAGAGTGGCGTCGCGAGCAGCTATGGCAAGAACGCCGTGCTGTGGAACACGACGCTCGGCAAGAAGTTCCTCAAGGACAATCGCGGCGAGTTCCGCGTCACCATGACCGACGCCCTGCAGCAGGATGCCAGCGTGAGCCGCTCGGTGACCGAGTCCTACGTGCAGGACACCCGCGACCAGGCGCTCGGCCGCTACACGCAGGCCGTGTTCACCTACACGTTCCGCTGAGCGGGCCGCACACCGGCTCCGGGCGTTGAGCGGGCCCGAACGGACCGGCCTTCCGCGGTCCGTCCGGGCTCGTTCGGCTCTGGCGCCGGCCGGGCGCGCGCACTAGCGTCCGGGGTGCGGACCACGACCGCACCCCACTCCTGCCCCGGAGGCCGCCATGCCCCTCGTTCCCCGTCGCGTCGCGACGCGCGTGCTCGCGCTCGCCGCGTTCGTCTTCTGCGTCGTGCCCCGGCCCGCGTCGACGTTCGACCTGCAACGGCACGCCGCGATGACCTACACGGTGCTCGGCTACCGAGGCGTGGGCGCCGTCGCCCGCGGCATCATCGCCTTCGGCGCGATGCTTCCGGACATCCAGGACTGCATTCCGAGCTGCTATTGCGACTTCGCACCGCGGGCCTGCCAGCCGCTGCCCGGGCAGCTCTCCCAGTTCGGCGCCGACCACTTCGACAACAACCTGCTCGACGAGAGCATCTACCGCGTCAACGACCGCATGGCCATCGCGCAGGCCGGCGTCGAGGCGCCGCCGGGCGACTGGCTCACCGCGGGCCGCGCGCTCATCGCGTTCGGCAAGGCACTGCACACGACGCAGGACTTCTACGCGCACTCGACGTGGTTCGAGATCAACATCCCGCCGATCGGCCCCATCAATCTCTTCACCTGGCAGGGACAGCCGTATGCACTCTACTCGTGGCACAACGCGAACCTCACCGGCAACGGCTCGCTGCAGACCGGTTTCTACATCGCCGGCGCCCCGGCCGGCGGCTACACGCACGACCAGCTCAACAAGGACAATCCCGGCTCGCCCGAGGGCAGCCAGCGCATCGCGGGCAACTCGTACTACAGCTGGGTGTCCGGCGACGGCATCAACGGCGGCGGCTGGGACAGCCTCGGGCTCGCGCCGCAGCACACGCTGAACGCCTACCAGGCGCTCTACAGCGGCGGCCTGCTGTTCCCGTACGTCTTCGGCGCGGCGGGTCCGCAGCGCGCAGCCGATGCCCTGCGCGCGCAGCGCGTGGCGAACTTCTTCGCGTGGGTGGAACAGGACACCACGCTGCAGAAGATGGCCGCGTTCGCCGACACGTTGATCGCGCACGCACGCGCCGACTCGATCGACCTCTTCCCGACGCAGGCGATCGACGCCAACGACCTGCCCAACCTCGCGCTGCTCTCCGCCGACGAGCAGCTGCCGCCGCAGCGGGGCGCGCTGCTCGCCCCCGCACGTCCCAACCCGTTCCGCGACGCCACGACTCTCCGCTACGTCGCGCCGGCCGCCGGCCGCGTGCAGGTCGGCATCTACGACGTGAGCGGACGCCGGTTGCGCACGCTCGCGGACGCCGAGGTCGGCTCGGGACCGCACGAGCTCACGTGGGACGGGCGCGACGACGACGGCCGGATGCTGCGCGCCGGTGTCTACCGCGTGCGCTTCGCCGGCCTCGGCCGCAACGAGAGCCAGGCGATCGTCTTCGTCCGCTGACGCCGCCGGACGGACGCGTCAGGGCGCGAGCAGCCCCGACGCGTCCGCGAACGGCGTCGTGCACGGCGGCCCCGGCGCGTGCGCCCAGCGCACGCCGGCGGGATCGATCGCGACGCGCGCCGACGACACCGTCGGCGCGCGGCCCGCGTGCAGGCACACGGCGGGCGTCCCGCCCTCGCCGTGCGCGGTGACCAGCGCGTGCAGCCCGCGCTCGGCCGCCTCGCGGTCCGCGGGCGCGAACGCGCGCAGCCGTTCGGCGAGCCATGCCGTGCGCGCGTCGGCCGGATCGTCCAGTTCGAAGTGTGAGAGCGCGTGCCAGCCCGGTGCGATCGGCTCCACCGTGGCCGGCTCACCGGCACGGATCGCCAGCAGCCACGCCGCGTCCGGCGCGAGCCACACGAGCGAGCAGGGCGCGTAGCGCCCGGTCGCTGCTTCGGCGCGCGCGCACACGAGCGGATCGTCCGCGGCCGCGACGTCGAGCGTCAGCAGGCCGCGCGAGCGGCGGCCCGGCGCGCCCGGGTCCGGATCGCGCCGGTTGAGCAGCATCGCGACGCCCGCGGGACGCCCCGCCGCCGGCGCGCGCAGCGCCAGCCACGTGCCGCCCGCCACGCGGTCGCGCCCGCCCGCGATCCGCGGCGCGTCGCGCAGCACCTGCGGCCCCTCGCTGCCGCGCGCGGGGTCCTCGTCGCGGTTGGTCGCGAGCACGATCGTCCCGGGACCGAACACGTCCCGCCCGAACACCAGCGTGCACACGACGCGCTCAGGGCACGCGGGCGCTGGCGACGGGCACGAACCACGCGGCGTAGCCCTTGGGGTCGCGCACGTTGGCGATCATGGCCTGGAAACGCTCGCGCACGTCCGCCGGCGCCATCCCCGCACGCTCCGCGATCACCTCCACGTAGCCGTCGCGCCACGCTTCGAGGATCGACGCGAACGTGCCGCGCGCGACGCGCAGCGTGTCCACGATCACGTAGTCCATGCGGACGTCTTCGAGCCCGAGCGCAGCGAGGATCGGCGGCGTGTCGCGGCCGATGTAGAGATCGATGCCCGCGGCGGTGCCGTAGACCGGCGGCACCGCGTTCCAGAAGTCGCGCACGCCGCGCGCGCTCTCCTGGAAGTGCAGCATGCCGTAGTCCTCGGGGATCAGGTGCAGCCGGCCGCCCGGCCTCGTGACGCGCGCGAGTTCGGCGACCACGCGCTCGGCGTGCGGGACCGAGTGCAGCACGTGGCGGCAGGCCACGAGGTCGAACGTGCGATCCGGCAGGCCGAGCTCGAAGACGCTGCGGTGCTCGAACGCGAGCCGCTCCCCGAGGCCCGCGTGCCGCTCGCGCGCGTACGCGAGATGGTGGTCGAGGATGTCGACCCCGAGCACGCGCGCGCGCGGGAACATCTCCGCGAGCCGCCCGGCGATCTCGCCGGTCCCGCAGCCCGCGTCGAGGATCACCGCGTCCTCGCGCAGGCCGTAGCCGCGTACGAGCTCGCTCTCCTGCGGCCAGATCGCCTGCGCCTGCGCGGCGAGGTTGCGCACCATGGACTCGTCGGCCATCTGGGCGCGTTCGGGATTCAGGTCGGTCACGAGGATGCCTCCGCGGGTTCGGGGGTCGAGGGTGCGCGACGGCGGCCGTGGCGAGCATAATCGATCACGAGCGCGATCAGCGCGGCGACGAGGACGAGCACGTTGGGACCAGGTCCGAGGGCCCAGCCCAACGGCTCGTGCACGCGACCGAGTTCGAACGACCAGGCCTCGAACGGCCCGTCGGTCGGCCGGCGATCCCGCGGGGCGCGGTCCGGGGCGAACTGGAGCTGCCGCACGCGCGCGTCCAGGTCCTCGAGGACGCCGCGAGCCTGCGTGCTGTCGCCGACGTCGACCTGGAACCCGAGGTAGTCGCGTCTCAAGGGCACCCACACGATCGCTTCCGCGGCCGCACCGTCCGCGGGGCGAACGAGGAAGCCGCGCGTCTCCACGACCCGCGGCGGGTCGTCGCGCGTCTCGGGCCCGAACGTCACGCGATCCCCGAAGCCGAGCAGCTCCTCGGCGCTCCTCCCGCCCGCGAACCGGGCGAGGAGGCGGCTGGTGGCGTCGCCGACGATGCGCACGGGTCCGACCCCCTCGCGCTCCACCGCGACCCGCCGCGAGCGGCCGCCGAGCGGAAAGAGGAGCGCGACGTTCACGAACTCGGAGTCGGCCTTCACCGGGCCGGACACCTGGTGGTAACGCACGACCTCGAGCGTGTCGCCGGGAAGCGCCGGCAGGCGCACGTCCAGTCCCGGCAGGTCGAACGCCGCGTCGGGACCATCCGCGACGCCCTCGATCCCGCCGGCCGCGACGTACTTGCGGACGCCCGAGTGGGCCGCTGCCGCGAGCGCATCCGGCCGGGAGTGCGCCGCCCGCCGCGACGCGGTGAGCGCGATGCACGCGACCGCGAGACCGATCAACGCGACGTTCCACGCGGACCGGCGCGGCCGGCCTCGTACGATCGCCAGCGCGTGCACGAGTACCGCCACCATCAGCGCGGCGAGCAGCGGGAGGCTGGCGAGCGGGTGCGATTCCATCCCGAGCCCGGCCCAGAGCGAGGCGAAACCGCCGGTCGCCGACCGGGACGCGAAGTTGCCGGCCGCGTGCGCGAGCATGCCCGGCAGCACGGATCCGCTCTCGACCGCCAGCAAGCCGTAGAGGATGCCACCCACCAGCTGGGGCGTGAACGCGGGATGCACCAGGCCGAACGCGAGCGCGCTGAGCGCCACCGCCCAGCCCGTCGGCACGTACTGCCGCAACGCGCGCAGCAGCAGCCCGCGGAAGAAGACCTCCTCGAGGATGGGTGCGAACACCACGAGCGCGAGGAACGCGTGGAGCTGCCGCGGGTCCTCGAACGGCGTCGACGCGAGCAGGACGTCGGCCGGCCCCGACTTCGATTCGGCCACGAACGTCCGGCCCAGCAGGAGGACGAACAGGAACGCGATGCCGAGCGCGAGGTGATTGGCCATCGTCGTGAGGCACGCGCGGCCGTACCACGCGGGGGTCGCGCCGCGGACCAGCGAACGCAGCCCCCCCGGCTCGCGCCCCGTGAGGACCACCGCGGACAGGGCGAGCGCGACGAACGCCCCGGCGTAGCCGAACCACCACGCGAACGGCGTCGCGCCTTCGTCGGGAAGCACCCACTCGAATGCCACCAGCCACGTGATGGCCACGAGGAGCAGCGACATGCGCCGGGGGCGCGGGCCGGGGGGCGGCGCCTCTGGCCCGGGTGCTTCCGCGGCGGCGGTCGAAGCGGGCGGTCGAGGATCGGGATCGGATGCGTCCGGCGTCGGCACGTCGGGCGGCAGGGGCACGTGCGTCTCCTCGCGGTGAAGCATGCTGCCGCGGGGGGCGGCCTTCGTTCGCGGCCAGCCTACCCTACTCGCGCACCTCGATGCCGTACGCTTCGATCTCGGCGAACATGCGGCGCGGATCGCGGGGCTCGAAGCGGTCGGTCGCGCACGGCGTCGCGCCGCGGATCCGGTCGAAGCGGAACATGCGCGGCTCGCCGCGCAGCCGGTCGTGCGCGAGCAGGTACCAGAGCGGCGGCTTGACCAGCAGCCCGTGCGGCTCGACCACGCGCGCGGTCGCCGCGCCGTGGCGATCCACATAGGCCAGTTCGAGCGCCTGCCCGGCGATGAACGCCCGCTCGCACGCGCGATAGACCGTCGCGTCGAGCGGCGCGGCCGCCGCCGAGAGTTCCGGCGACGCGGGCCGCGCCATCACGATGCGCTCGATCACCGCGAGGATCGCCGTGCGCCGCTCGCGCGGCACCGAGCCCAGCACCTTGTCGACCGCTGGCGCCAGCGCGCGCCCGGGCGGCAAGGTGCCGAGCACGGCCGCGAGCCGGTACGAGAGCCACAGGCTCACGGCTTCGTCGACCGAGAGCGCCAGTGGCGGCATCTGGTAGTCTCGGTGCAGTTGCAGCCCTCCCCCGCGTCCGGGCTCGCCGACGATGGGAACCTGCTGGTCGCGCAGCGCCGCGAGATCGCGGAACACCGTGCGCTCGTCGACCTCGAAGTGCCGCGCCAGGTCGGCCACCGTCACCGGCGTGCGCCGCCGGCGCAGGTACTCCGTGATGGCGTGGAGCCGTTCGCTGCGCTTCATGACACCTCACAAAGGTGACACGGGTTGTCAGGGTTGCCGGGTTAGATCTTCGACGTCGCGGCGGAACGTCCGCCGCAGGGGTGCCATCCGGGCGGGCAGCATGCGCGAGGCCTCAGGCCCTTCGCAACGTGTCCGCCGACTCTTGCAACGGAGGAAAGACCGAATGAACCGCCAGGCCATCGCGATGCTGTGGGAACAGATGCGTCTTCGCCACGGCATCACGCTCCGCGTGATCGACCAGATCCCCGAGGACAAGCTCGCCAGCCACCCGATCACCGGCATGCGCACGCCGATCGAACTGCTGGTCCACATGTACCTCGGCGTCAGCGGCCTGCCCGAGGCGGCCGTGAAGGGCACGCTCGTCTCGCCGGACGAGAAGGCCGTCGTCGAGTCCATCAAGACCCGCGCGCAGCTGGTGGCGTTCGTCCAGCGCCAGTGGGAAGCGAGCGAGAAGACGTCGCGCGAGATCACCGATGCACAGCTTTCCGGCATGGTGAGCACGCCGTGGGGTGACACGTTCCCGGGCTTCGTCATGTTCGGGTTCGCGTCGGACGAGTATCTGCATCACCGCGGCCAGCTCTACGCTTACCTGCGCGTGTTCGGGATCGAGCCCGTCATGCTGTGGGACTTCGACCACAACGCGCCGCAGTACCAGCCGCAGCACGCCGCGAAGTAGACCGCACGCACGTTCCGCCGGGCCCGGCCGCCACGCGGCCGGGCCCGCGCGTCTTTGCGGCAGCGCGCCGGACGGTTTTGGGTTTCGTCCATGATTCGGTGACAGCTCGCTGACCTCCCGAGGGAACGCGCCCCCTAGCCTGTTCGTCTCTCGCGTACGAACCGACCTTCAGCCCGGCGGAGGACGCGTGGCGAGCACCACCCGCAGCACGCTCACGGACGGAGGGCGCCCCCGGCGTTTCCCACCCGTCTCGATCGGCACCCGGCTCTTCGTCGCGCTCGTGATCCCGATCAGCGTGCTGATCGTCGCGTTCGCGCTGTTCGAGGACGGCGCCAACCGCGCCCGCTCGCGCGACGAGGTGGCGCGCGAAGGCCGGAGCCTGGCCCGCACGGTCCAGCTCGCGACGCGGCTCGCGATGCGCGAGGGCCGCATCGCCGACGCGGTGCAGCTCACCGAGACGATCAGCAACCACGAGAACGTGCTCGGCGTGCGGCTCTACGACGCGCAGGGGCGGCTCCTGCACGCTCCGGCCAGCGTCGCCGGCATGCCGGCACTGGCGCCGGAGACCGTGCGCCGGCGCCTGCACGAGGGCACGCTGGTGCCCGAGCGGCTGCGTCTCGGCGAGCGCCCCGTGCTCGCCTGGTTCGCCCCGCTGGCGGACGCCTCCGGGACGCCGATCGGCGCGTCCGAAGTGCTGCAGCTCGAGTCGTTCGTCGAGGAGGATGCCGCCGCCTCGAGCCGCGCGCTCGCCGTGTTCGCGGCGGCGCTCGTGATCTCGATCGCGCTGACGCTGCTCGCCGGCACGCGGATCCACGTCACGGACCCGATCGACGCGCTGGTCGCGGGCGTGCGCAATGTGCAGCTCGGCGCCGGCTCGGCCCGGCTCCCGATCCAGCGCGCCGACGAGCTCGGCCGGCTCGCCGCCGAGTTCAACGTCATGTGCGACCGGCTCGAGGGCGCGCAGGCCACGCTCGAGCAGGCGCGCGCCGAGCGCCAGCGCATCGAGGAGCGCCTGCGCGAGGCCGAACGACTCGCCGGTATCGGCCGGTTCGCCGCCGGGCTCGCGCACGAGATCGGCACGCCGCTCAACGTGATCCGCGGCCGCGCGGAATCGCTCGCGCGGCGCGCCGGGCCCGACTCGCCGCTCGCCGCCAGCCTCGGCGTGATCGTGCAGCAGAGCGACCGCGTCTCGCGGATCGTGCGCAACGTGCTCGACTTCGCGCGCGCGTGGGACCTGCGGCTCGCGCCCGTGGGACTCGCGGAGCTGCTGCGCCGCACCGGCGAGCTGGTGCGCGACCGCTGCGAGGCGCAGGGCATCGCGCTCGAGATCGCGGTGGCCCCGGACCTGCCCGACGTGGCGGCCGATGCCGACCGGCTGCAGCAGGTGTTCCTCAACCTCGCGGTCAACGCGGTCGACGCCATGCCGCGCGGCGGCCGGCTCGTGCTCGGCGCCGCCACGCGCGAGGCACGGCCGCCCGAGGGCGCCGCGGGCCCGGTGCCTTGCGCGGAGGTCGTGATCGCCGACGACGGCGACGGGATCGCGCCCGAGCACCTCGCGCGCGTCTTCGACCCGTTCTTCACCACCAAGGAAGTCGGCCGCGGCACCGGGCTCGGCCTCTCGATCGCCTACGGCATCGTGCGCGAGCACGGCGGCTGGCTGGAACTGGACAGCGCTCCCGGGCACGGCACGCGGGCGCGCGTGCTGCTGCCGCTCGCCGGAGACACGCACGCGCCCGTGGAGGCCGCATCGTGACGCAACGGCGCCGGATCCTCGTGGTCGAGGACGATATCGAGATGCGCGCCTGGCTCGACGAGGAACTGCGCGAGCTGGGCTACGACGTGCTCACCGCACCCGACGGCGCCGAGGCGCTGCGGCTCCTCGCACGCGAACGCGCGGACGTCGTCGTGAGCGACCTCATGATGCCGGGGCTCAAGGGCACCGAGGTGCTCGCCGAGGTGCGGGCGCGCCATCCCGGCCTGCCCGTGGTGATCATCACCGCGTTCGGCTCGATCGAATCCGCCGTCGAGGCCATGCAGGCCGGCGCCTTCCACTACGTCGCCAAGCCGTTCCGGCTCGAGCAGCTGCGCGCCGCGCTCGAGGCCGCGCTGCAGCAGCGCGCGTTCTGGCACGACCTCGCGATCGAGGCGCCCTCGGGCGTGGCCGCCGAGCTGGGCATCGTCGCGCGCTCGCCGCGCATGCTCGAAGCCGTCGAGCTCGTGGCGCGCGCCGCGCCGTCGGAAGCGCCCGTGCTGCTCCTCGGCGAGAGCGGCACCGGCAAGGAGCGCCTCGCGCGGCTGCTGCACGCGTCGAGCCCGCGCCGCGGCGCGCCGTTCGTCGCCGTGAACTGCGGCGCGATCCCCGAGGCGCTGCTCGAATCGCAGCTGTTCGGCCACCGCCGCGGAGCATTCACCGACGCGCGCGAGGACCACGTCGGGCTCTTCCAGCGCGCCGACGGCGGAACGCTGCTGCTCGACGAGATCGGCGACATGCCGCCGCTGCTGCAGGTCAAGCTCCTGCGCGTGATCCAGGAGCGCGAGGTGCACCCGCTCGGCGCGGGTGCGGCGATTCCGGTCGACGTCCGGATCGTCGCGGCCACGCACACCGATCTCGACGCCGCGGTCGCGCAGGGCCGCTTCCGCCAGGACCTCTTCTATCGCCTCAACGTGATCCCGATCCGGATCCCGCCGCTGCGGGAGCGCCCCGAGGACGTCGACGCGCTCGTGCGGCATTTCCTCGCCCGCGCCGCGCGTGCCGGGCGCGAGCTGCGGCTCGAGCCGGGGGCGCTGGACGCGCTGCGCCGGCACGCGTGGCCCGGCAACGTACGCGAACTCGAGAACGCGATCGAGCGCGCGGTCGTGATGCGGCACGGCGACGCGATCGGCATCGGCGACCTGCCGCCCGAGCTGCGCGACCGGGCCGCGCCGGAAGCCGCGATCGCACCCGCGGGTTCGCTCGCGGGCCTCGAGCGCGAGCACATCCTGCGCACTCTGCACGCCGTGGACGGCAACCGCGCCGCGGCCGCGCGGTTGCTGGGCGTCGACCGCAAGACGCTCTATCGGCGGCTCAAGCTCTACGGCCTCGCCTGACCGGCACCTGACCGCGCGTCCCATCCTGCCCCAACCCCGAACACGCGCCCCGTTCGCGCGCCATCGCCGGGGACCGCGCCCACACGTGCGCTTTCGCGCGGCCCGCGGAGACTGGGGCGATCCGGGACTCCGCAAGTCGCGGCGGCGGAACCCGCCGGGCGTGCAAGTCCCGCATTTCGAACGCCTCGGGCACCGCAGCGGCGCTGGCACGTGAATCGCACAGGGACTCCGGCGACCGCACACGGAAGGCCGAACGAACGGAGGAGGAGACCATGACCCGAGTCGATGCGCTGCACCTCGAACCGCGACCGACCGCGACGCTCTCACCGGTGGCCGACCCGGACGTCCCGCTGCACGCGCGTGAGCGCGCGATGCCCGAGCCCCTGCCGTTCCCCGCGCCGCCCGACCGGCGGCTCGAGGGAGAATCGTGGGCCGTGATCCTCGCGGGCGGCGAGGGCCGCCGCATCCGCTCGTGGACCACCACCGACGGCGGCGATCACCTGCCCAAGCAGTTCTGCCGCTTCCGCGACGAGCGCACGCTGCTCGCCGCGACCGTGGCCCGCGCGCTGCAGCTCGTGCCCGCCGAGCGCGTGATCGTGCTCGTGCTCGAGGAACACCGGCGCTGGTGGGAGCCCGAGCTCACGGCGCTGCCGCCCGGCAACGTGCTTGCGCAGCCCGCCAACCGCGGCACCGCGGTGGCGATCCTGCAGGCGCTGGTCGAGATCCACTGCCGCGACCGCGATCCACGGCTCGTGTTCATGCCGTCGGACGCGGAGGTGGACCGCGAGGCCGTGCTGGTGCGCGCGATCCGCCGGGCGATGCGCAGCGCGTCGCGGCACACGGCCGACGTCGTGCTGCTCGGCATGGTGCCGTCGCACCTGGACTCGGAGTACGGCCTGATCGTGCCCGAGCGCGGGCGCACCGCGGCGAGCCGGCGCGTGCGCGCGTTCGTCGAGAAGCCGCCGCTCACGGTGGCCCAGCGCCTCGCGCGTGACGGCGCCGTGTGGAACAGCTTCATCTTCGCGTGCACCGGCTGGGCGCTCTACGACCTCTTCGAGGACGCGTTGCCGCAGGTCGCGGACGCGTACCTGCGCGGCCTCGGCCGGGCGGGCGCACACGAACGCGCGCGCGCCGCCGTCGTCGCCGAGATGCCGGCGCGCGACTTCGGCAGCGACGTGCTGCAGCGCTGCACCGAACGGCTGCGGCTCGTGACGGTGCCGCCGTGCGGCTGGACGGACATCGGTACGCCGCCGCGGCTGGCGTCGTGGCTCTACGGCCACCGCGACGCGTTCTTCTGGAACCGCGCGCCGGTGCTGCCGCACCCCGACGACGACATGGGCGGCGCCACGCAGACGGCCTGAACGAGGATCCGGGCGCCCGGCGCGTGCGGAGCTGCGAACGCGCGCGGGCGCGACGAGGGCAGGGGCCCGTCCGGCGGCCGGGGACGAACGCCGTCCGGTACGGTGCCCCTGCGACTCCACCGCTTTCGCTTGACCTCCCCCGCGCCGCTCGCGTACACCGCGCGCGGCGCGGAGCCGTTTCCGCGCGGCGCGACGGTCCCGCGACCGAGTGGTCGTGAGCGTCCCGATTGCGACTCGTTCCCCGCTCGTGGAGGTCGGTCCCATGTACGTCGTGCGCGAGATCATGTACTGCAAGCCCGGCAAGGTGCGTCCGCTGGTCGAGAAGTTCCTCGCCATGAACAAGCTGTCCGCCTCGATCGGCATGCCCGCGATGAAGGTCATGACGGACTTCAGCGCCGAACGCTACTGGACCGTCGTCGCCGAGATGGAGGCGCCGAGCCTGGAGGCGTTCGAGAAGATGATGTCGGGCGACGGCGCGGACCCGAAGGCGATGGCCGAGATGGAGAAGCTCATGGCCGGCTATCACGACCTGGTCGATCACGGGAAGCGCGAGATCTACAAGCTCGAGGGCTGAGCGGAATCGCCGCGCAGGGACGGCCGGCCCCGGATCCGCCGGGGCCGGCCGTCGCGCGTTCAGTCCGCGTGGCCGGTCACGCGACGCCACTCGGCGAGAAACGCGGCCACCGCCTCGACGTCCGGCAGGTGCGCGCGGGCACGCGTGCCGTCGCCGGCGTCGCCGACGCGAATGCTCCAGCCGTGCGGCGCGACGGCCGCGAACGCGTCCTCGTCGGTGATGTCGTCGCCGACGTAGACCGCGAACGTCCCGGCCGGCTCGCGCGCGAGCCGCTCCGCGACGGCGATGCCCTTGTGCCGGGCGACCGCGCGCAGCTCGAGGCCGCCGTCCGTGTGGTCGAGCGCGAGCACGCCGGGCGAGACGAGCGGCGCCCACGCCCGCGCCAGGCGGGCGCGGCGTTCGCGCGCCTCGTCGGGCGGTGTGCCGCGCACGTGCAGCACGACCGCGGTGCGCTTGCGCTCGACCCTGCCGTCTTCGCCCAGCGCATGCGCGCGCTGCGCGGCGTCGTCGAGCGCGGCGGCTTCGGCGCCGGCGAAGGGCGCGCGCTGCAGCAGACCTCCGGGCTCGCGCCACTCCCAGCCGTGCTCGCCCACGAGCGCCGCCCAGTCCGTGCCAAGAAGTGTTTGCAGTTCCTGCACCGGACGCCCCGACACGATCGCGACCGGTGTCCCGCCCGCGGCGATCGCGCGCGCGTGCGCGAGCGCCACGGGATGCGGACGCGCATCCATTCGCGTCTCGACGAAAGGTGCGAGCGTTCCGTCGTAGTCGAGCATCAGACTTCGATGACGTGCGCGGGCGAGATCCGTCCAGAGCGGGGTAGGAACGCCCGCCAGCACGTCCCGGGGCGGCCGCGTCATGTCCGCCCCCGCCGCACACCCGGCCGCGAACCCGGGAGGGCGACATGGCGTTCACGGATCGCGCCCGTGGCGCGCTGCAGCGCGCCGCCATCCGCACGCAGCAGCGTGCGGGGGCACCGCCGCGCACCAGCCGCGAAGACCTCGTCGCGTGGGCCCAGGCCCACCTCGCGGGCCGGCGGCTCGTGATCGTCTCCAACCGCGAACCCTGGTCGCACCACCACGCGGCCGACGGCGGCATCCGCGTCGTGCGCAACGCGGGCGGGCTCACCGTGGCGCTCGACGCCGTGATGCAGGCGCTGGGGGGCGAGTGGATCGCGCACGGCAGCGGCGACGCCGACCGCGAGGTCGTGGACGCCCGGGACCGTGTGGCGTGTCCGCCGGATCGTCCGCGCTACGCGCTGCGCCGCGTCTGGCTCTCGCCCGAGGATCACGAACGCTACTACTCGGGCTTCGCCAACAGTGCTCTCTGGCCGCTCTGTCACGTGGTGTACGTGCGGCCGCGATTCCGTCTCGCGGATTTCGAGTGCTACCGGGACGTCAACCGGCGCTTCGCCGAGGCCGTGCTGGACGAGATCGGCGACGAGCCCGCGCTGGTGTTCCTGCAAGACTACCACCTCGCGCTCGTCGCCCGGCACCTGAAGGCGCGCCGGCCCGACCTGCGCGTGGCGATGTTCTGGCACATCCCGTGGCCCAACCCGGAAGTGTTCCGCGTGCTGCCGTGGAAGGACGAGCTGCTCGACGGCATGCTCGCCAACGACCTGCTCGGGTTCCACATCCGGCGCCACGCGACCAACTTCCTCGACTCGGTCGCCGAGACGCTCGAGGCGCGCGTGGACATGGAACGCCACGCCGTGGACCGCGGCGCCGATCGCACGTGGGTGCAGCCGTTCGCGATCAGCATCGACGCCGAGGAGATCGCCGCGCTCGCCGAGAGCCCCGAGACGCTCCGCGCCGTGGAGCGCCTGCGGGGCGAGTTCGGCCTCGGCGACTGCCTCGTCGGGCTCGGCGTCGACCGGCTCGACTACACGAAGGGCATTCCCGAGCGCTACGAAGCCCTCGAGCGGATGTTCGAGAAGTATCCGCAGTGGCAGGGCCGGTTCGCGTTCGTGCAGATCGGCGTCCCGTCGCGCATCGAGCTGCGCGAGTACCGCGACGTGCGCGTGCGCGTGCACCGCTGGACGCGCACGATCGGCCGGAAATATCCGCGCACCACGGGCCCGACGACGCCGTTGATCGAGGCGAACCTCGACTTCCGCGATCTCGTGCCGTGGTACCGCATGGCCGACCTGTGCGCGGTCACGTCGCTGCACGACGGCATGAACCTCGTCGCGAAGGAATACCTCGCCGCCTCGCCCGACCTCGAGGGCGCGCTCGTGCTGTCGCCGTTCACCGGCGCGGCGCGCGAGCTGGAGCGTGCGTGGATCGCCTCGCCGTACGACCGCGAAGCGCTCGCGGACACGTATCACGCCGCGCTCTCGGAGCCCGCCCCCGCGCGACGCGAGCGCATGGCCGCGCTGCGCGAGACGGTGATGCGCCGGAACGTCTACGACTGGACGCTCGACGTGCTCGACACGCTGGTCGGGCTCGACCTCAAGACGCCGCGGCCCGAGCCGCCCGCGGCCACAGGCCCCGGCGACACCGACGGCGTCGCCGTGCGCATTCCCGGGAGGTGATCGCATGACGCACGCGTTCCTGCTGCAGGCCGGATCGTGGTCCGGCGCACTGTCGCGGCTCTCCGATCTCGGCGCGGGCGCCCAACAGGGCGCCGTCGACGCCGCCATCGCACTCGTCGCCGTGCTCGGCGGCTGGCTCGTCGCGGCCCTGCTCTCGCGCCTCGTGCGTGCCGTGCTGAGGCGGCTGCGCTTCGACGAGGGCGTCGAGCGGCTGCTGGGCGGCCGCGCCGTCGCACGCCACGGCCCGTCGGCGCTGGCCGCGTGGGCCGTCTACTGGATCGTGCTCGCCGCCGCCGCGCTGCTCGCACTGGAGACGCTCGGCTACCACCTCGGCCTCTCGGTGGCGGAGCGGCTGGGCGACGTTCTGCCGCGCATCGTCACCGCCACCGTGCTGCTCGTGATCGGCACGCTGTTCGCGCTCCTGGTGGGCGCGATCGTGCAGCGGTTCCTCGATTCGGGCGAGATGCGCGGTGCGCGGCTCGTGGGCCAGGTGCTTTCGGCGCTGCTCACCGGCTTCGCGGCCCTGCTCGCACTCGACCAGCTCGGCTTCGCGGCCCAGTTCGTCATGGGGCTCGGCATCGTGGCCGCCGCCACCGCGGGCCTGGGGCTGGCGCTCGCGTTCGGGCTCGGCTGCCGCGAGCTCGCACGCGACTTCGTGATCGAGTACCTGCGCTCGCTCGACGAGGACCGCCCACGCCGCCCGGAGTGACGCCGTGAGCGAACCGTTCGCGTTCCAGACCGTCGTGCACCTCGTCCAGCCGTGGGGCGAGCCCGCGTTCGACTTCGCCGCGCTCGCGCGCGGCATCGCCGACGCGCCCGACGCCGTGCTCTTCCGCCACGTCGTCCAGGGCGCGCTGCGCCATCCCGCGGCGGCCGAGCTGCCGCCCGACGACTTCAGCGCCTGGGCCGCCGACGCGATGCAGTCGCCCGAGACCGCCGAGCGGCTCTCGTACGCGACCCAGGTGCGCCACGACGACCCGGCGACGTTGCGCGAAGCGCTGCTCGCCGCGCTGGAGTCGGCGCCGCCCGTGCGCGCCCACGAGGGCGCGGGGTTCACGTTCCTCGCCACCGTCCCGCTCTGCGTCCCGACGGGCCTCGTCGCGGCGACGCCCGACGAGCTCTTCGAGACGCTCGCGAGCGCCGATGCCGCGACCTGGTTCCTGCACCTCGTCGAGGAGCCGTGGCTCGCCGGCCATGCCCCGCTGCTCGAATGGCTCGTCGCGCAGGAGGCGCGACCGCTCGCCGAGCTGCTGCGCGACGCCGCGCACTCCGGCCTGCCGATCGACGCCGCGCGGGCGCTCGCCCGGCGCCGCTGGCGCCGCCGCCAACTCGGCCGCCGGCTCGCCGAGGCCAACACGCGTCCCGAAGGCGCGCGCCGCGAAGCCGGGCGCAGCGCCGTCGCGCGGCTCGTGCGGCGCGCGCGCGGGGACTCGGCGTCGTGAGCCCCGCCATCTTTCCCGAACGCGGGCTCTCGCTGGTCGAGGGCTACCGCACCTTCGTCGGCGACGGCCCCATGCGCACGCTGGAGGCGATCGCGCACCGGCTGCGCGGCCACCGCATGGTGATGGTGAACTCCACCGCCACCGGCGGCGGCGTCGCCGAGATCCTGCACCGGCTGGTGCCCCTGCTCGAGGAACTCGGCGTGCCGACGAGCTGGGAGGTGATGTCCGGCGACCCGCGCTTCTACGCGATCACCAAGGCGATCCACAACGGCCTGCACGGCGCACCGGTCACGCTCTCACGCGACGACCTCGAGTACTTCGAGGAGACCAACCGCCTCGCCGCGCGCAGCCTCGCGCTCGACGGCGATCTCGTCCTCATCCACGACCCGCAGCCCGTCGCCCTCGCCGCACTGCGCCGCGATCGCGGCCAGCGCTGGGTCTGGCGCTGCCACATCGATCTCTCGCGCGCCCGTCCGGCGGTGCTCGCGCCGGTCGTCGCCCACGTCCGCGCCTACGACGCCGCCATCTACTCGCACGTCTCGTTCGTCCCGCGGCTCGAAACGCCCGCGTTCCTCGCGCCCCCGTCGATCGACCCGCTGAGCCCGAAGAACGAACCGCTCGACGACGAGGCCGTCGACCACCAGCTCGCCCCATTCGGCCTGCCGCGCGACCTCCCGCTCGTCACGCAGGTCTCGCGCTTCGACCGCCTCAAGGACCCGACCGGCGTGATCGACGCCTTCGTCATGGCCCGCCGCCGCGAGCGCGCCCACCTGGTCCTCGCCGGCGGCACCGCCGACGACGATCCCGAGGGCGCCGAAGTCCTCGCCGAGACGCACGCCCGCGCCGCGCACCGCGACGACGTCACGATCCTCGCGCTCCCCCCCGACGCCCACCGCACGATCAACGCCCTCCAGCGCCGCTCGACGGTCGTCGTCCAGAAGTCGCTGCGCGAAGGCTTCGCCCTCACGGTCGCCGAAGCCCTGTGGAAGCGCCGAGCCGTGGTCGCCAGCGCCGTGGGCGGCATCCCGCTCCAGGTCCTCCACGAGCGCACCGGCCTGCTGGTCCGATCGGTCGAGGGCTGCGCCCTGCAGCTCGGCCGCCTGCTCCGCGACCCGGGCCTCCGGCGCCGCCTGGGAGCCGAGGGGCGCGAGCACGTGAGGGACAACTTCCTGCATACGCGGGAGGCGCGGGACTACCTGGCTCTGTTCGCACATCTCCTTGCACAGCAATAGCTTTGGTTGTGCTCTGGAAATTGTTGGCGGCTCGGAGCGCGACCGAACCACAACGACTTGGAGATTCGGCAATGCGTCGCTCCACCCCCCCTTGCTCGACTTGCGCCGCCTCCAACAATTTCCCGACCACAACGGTTTGACGGCATGGTTCACAGTGTTTAGCTTGCTCAACATCCATCCTCAATCCCCACCATGCCCGGAGCCCCACGCCATGATCTGTCCCATCGCTCCCATCGCCGCGGCGGGTGCCGTGATCGGTGGGGTGCATACGCTGTTCGTCCAGGATCGTGCGCATCGGCGCACGGCGTGGCTCGTGTTCGGTGTGCTGCTCGCGGGGTGGGCGGCGTACGGCGTGGGCGGGCGGGTTCCGCTCGCCCGTATCGGGCTCGAAGTGATGAGCGTCGCGGCGATTCTCGCGGGCGGCTGGCGGGCGTGGTGGCTCGCGCGGCATCGCGGGGTGCGATCGCCGATCGTCGCGCGCATGGCGCCGTGGGCGCGCGTGTTCGCGTCCTGGCTCCGGGCGCCGGCGGTGCTCGCGACCAACGTGTGGCTCGCGGCGATGCTCACGGCGGAGTGGCGCGGGCGCGCGCACTTCGACCGGCTCGAGTACGCCGCCGTGTTCGTCGCGATCATCGGCGCCGTGTGGCTGCACGCGTGGCGGCTCACGAGCGCGCGGCGCTCGCGGCATGCGGCGCTGGAATCGTACGCGAGCTGCGCGACGCCCGGGTGCCCGCTCGTGAACACGGCGGCGTCCGCGCAGCAGCCCGAACCGGGTGCGCGATGAGCGGAACGATGCCCGCGCCCGAAGCCTCGACGCCCGCCCCCGCCGTGCGGCTCTCCCAGCGCCTGCGCGAAGAGACGCGCGCGATCCATGAGCAGGTCGAGTCGGGCGCGACGTTCAACCGGCTCGTCGTCGTGCGGCTGCCCGCTCCCGATCCCGCGGCGCCGGCGCCCGAGCGCGCCCGGCGCGAACGTGCGCTCGCCGAGTATCGCGACGTCTACCGCCGCTTCCTCGTGGCGGCGCACGGCTTCGAGGCGGCGGTCGATGCGGCGCTCGCGGCGCCCGCGGCGCGCGCGCTCGCACTCGCGCATGGACTGCCGTCCGAGCCCGAACCGCCGCTGCCACGGCTGCGCGGAGACGTCGTGCACCTCTACGGCGACGCGGCGGCCGCGGCGCTGCCGGTCATGCCGGGGCTGCCCGCGATCACCTCGCTGCCGCAACTGGCCGGCACCGAATACGTGCGGCGCGGCTCGCGCGCGGGCGGCGCCGTGATCGGCGCGGTGGTGCGGCACAACCTCGGGCTCGAGCCCGCGACCGGGGCGGCGTTCCTGCTCGCCTACGGCGCGCGCACGCGTGCGGTGATCGATGCGTTCCGCGCGTGGGCCGACGGGCTCGCGCTGTCCGGGCGCGAGGCCGATGCCGCGATCGCGGCGGCGGGCGCGACGTTCGCGGCGGTCGGTGCATGGCACCGCCACTGCGATCGCGACTGAGCGGCGTCAGCGCCGGTCGCGCTTCGGCGGCAGCGGGATGACTGAGGCTTCGCGTACCGAACCCGCGCCGAGCAGCGCCTCGGCGGCGGCGTTCGCGCGCTCGGAGGAATGGAAGATCCCGAGCACGATGCGGTGTACGCCGGCGCTGCCTTCGGGCGCGGGCACGACCCACGCCTGGATCCCCGTGCGCTCGCGGGCGCGGTCGCGCTCCGCGAGCGCGCGATCCAGGTCCACGTAGCCGCCGACGTCGATCGCCCAGCGGCCGTCGCGCGCGGGCGACGTCGCGGCGCCAGCGGATGCCGCCGGCGTGACGGGGCGCGTGACCGGCGGCGTGCTCGCTTCGGCGGGCGGCACCACGTGGACCACGGGCGCTGGAGCGGCGGCGACGGGCGGCGCGGGCGCGACGGCGCGCGCGACGTCCGGTGCCGGCACCGCGTGCGCATGGCCGAGCACGCGCAGCGCGAGCCCGATCGCGGCGACGGCCCCGATCGCGACGAGCGCGCCGGCGAGTGCGGGCAGGCGGCGGCGATGGCGCGGTGAAGACGGCGCGGGTGCCGGAGCGGTCGCGACTGGCGAGACGTTCACGTTCGTTGACGGACGCGCGGACGGAGCGGCGGCCGGCACGGGCTCGCGCTCCCACTCGGGCTCGAAGCGCGCGCGCTCGAACGCCGCGCGCGAGCCGATCTGGACCGGACCGCGATCGCCGACGAAACGCGCGACCCACTCGCGCGGATCCTGCGGCGCCGCGGGCGCCGTGACCTCCGGCGTCGCGATGGCGGCCGCAGCCGGCGCGGGACGCGCAGGCGCTTCGGGCGCGGGCGCCGTGGCGGCGGGCGCTGCGGCGCGCGCGTCACGCGCGGCCGGCGTACGCTCCGCGGGCTCCGGCGCCGGGCGTGCTGCCTTCGCGGGCGCGGGCGTTCGGTGTGCGGCCTCGGGTGCGGGACGCGCGGCCTTCGCCGGCGCGGCGGGCGCGTGGCGCGCGGCCGGCTCCTCGCGCGGCTCGGTGCGCGTCGGCGCGGCTTCCGGCGCCGGGTCGCGCGCGGGCGCGGCATCGCGCTCCGCGGCGTCGAGACGCGCGGCCGCCGGCTCGCCCCAGAGCGCGAGCGCCGCGGCGCGCACGCGCTCCGGCGTCACGGTCGGCTCGCCCGCCGCCTGCGCGGCGCGCATCGCTTCGTGCGCGAGCACGTCGACTTGGCGCGGCACGCCTTCGCTCGCCGCGGCGATCGCGCGGCAGGCGCGGCGCCCGAACGTGCCGGGACCGTCGCCGCCGTTCGCGCTCACGCGGTGATGCAGGTAGTGCTTCGTCTCGGCGGCCGAGAGCGGTCCCAGCGTCACGCGGACGGAGACACGCTGGCGGAGCGCCGCGCGTTCGGGCGCCGCGAGCGTCGCCGCGAGCGCGTCGGTGCCCGCGAGCACGACCTCGAACGGGGCGCGCACGCGCGCCGCGGCGTCGGCGAGCGAGCGGAGTTCCTCGAGCCGCTCCGGCGCGAGTTCCTGCGCGTCGTCGATCGCGAGCACCGTCACGCGATCCTGCGCGGCCGCCTCGGCGAGCCGGCGCTCGAGTTCGGCCACCATCGCCGCTCGGCCCGTGCCCGGCGCGGGATCGCCGCCCAGGCGCCGGACCACGTCCTCGACCAGTTCGCCCGCTGCCAGTGCCGCGAGCGAGGGGAACGCGACCACCGCCCGCTCGCCCCAGCCGGCGACGGCGGCCGCGAGCAGGACCGTCTTGCCGGTCCCCGGCGCGCCGGTCACGAGCAGGAACGGCTCGCGTGCGCCCAGGCCGTCGACGAGGCGCGCGAGCGCCTCCCGCCGGACGGGCGTCTCGAATCGGTGTGCGGGTTCGCGCAGCGGCGCGAACGGGTGCGTGTTCGGCACGGTGAATCCCCGGGTCGACCCGTCGCGACCGCGCCGGGTTCACCCGGGTTTTCGGCCGTTCGGGCCGCGGGGCTGAGCGGCGGTTTCGCCGCTCCCACCGCGGCCGAAACTGCTAGCGCACGCGCAGGCCCGGCCGCCTCACGCGCCCGTCCCGGTCAGGATTCGCAGCGTATCGACGATCGCGCGCAGGTCGTTGGTGACGCCGTTCGCGAGCCCCGAGTGCGACGTGTCGCGGTAGACCTGGTACGGCCGGTAGCGCGCGCGCACCGCGGCGGGGAACGCGTCGCGGCCGCCGTACTCGGCGCTCGCGTGCGGCACCTCGAGCACACCGTCCCAGTTGTCGGCGCCGCGTGGCCAGAACGCTTCGACGTTCGCGAGGAACTCGCCGCGTGCGGCCGCCACCTCGGCGATGCGCTTGGAGTCCGGCGCCATCGCGCCCAGCTGCAGCATCACCCACGGGTCGTCGCGGCCGGCCTTCACGAACTTCTGCAGCAGCGCGTTCTTCGCCGCCGCGAAGCCCTCGAACGGCGTGTCGAACGTGATTACGTTGCGCACGCCGCGCAGCGGCGCGCTCGTGATGCCCGGCTGGTCCTGCATGAGCGCGATCGCGGCCACGGTGTCGAGCCCGCCCATGCTGTGCGCGACCACGTCGAGTCCGCGCGGGTCGCCGTCCAGGTGCGCGTGCACGTAGTCGGCGAGGTCGCTGCCGAAGTCGAGGAAGTCCTCCCACGGCGGATCGCCCGTGCCGCTCGGGGCGACGAACTGGATCACGTGCACGTCCTTCGCGAAGTTGGTCAGGACGGCCTCGAACCACGCCGCCATGCGCGTCCAGCACTCCGCCTGCTCGTCGCGCCAGCCCGGCACGAGCACGACCGGGCGCGCCAGCGTCAGGCGCTGGGCCTGCCAGCGCGCGAGCTGCTGGCGGGCGCGCGTGCGTTCTTCGCGGGTCGCATCCGAGATCGGCATCACGAACCTCCCCAGGGGCGCACGAAGCGCATTCCGGCCTGCACGGCGAAGCGGCCGCTCGAGCGATCGTCGAACGGGAACGCCCAGCCCAGCGTCGCGAACCAGTTCCGGTCGACGAGCGAGGGCGCCGGCCCGCCGGCCGGCCCCGGCATGTCGGGATCGCCGCCGGTCCCGCGGCCGCCGCCGAGCGGCTTCGGCACGCTCGCGAATCCCAGCTGCAGCATGCCGCTCGTGACGGGCAAGCGCGCGTCGGCCATGTCCGAACGCAGCGAGAACGCGACGACCGGCTGCGAGCCGAGGACGACGAAATGCTGCAGCGCGAGCGCCGCGGCCGGTGTCCACGTCACCGGGCCGCCGCCCGCAGGCCGGCGCACGCGCAGCCAGCCCCACGCGCGCGGCGCCAGGTCCATCGTCGCGAGGTGCAGGTTCCAGTGGAGCGGCGCCAGCTCCGCCGCCACGTCCTCGCCGCGGTGGCGGCCCCGCCCGAAGCCGGCGGCGGCCGTGAGGGCGAAGCGCCACTCGGGTACGTCGGCCGCGGCGAACACGCGCTGCGCGTACTCGCCCGGCTCGGCGTCGAGCGCGCCGTCGTTCGTCGCGTCGCCGCCCGCCGTCCAGCGGCCCGCGCGCAGCAGCGCCTCGGCGCGGCCGCCGAGCGGATTCCCGGAGCGGAACGCGTTCGCCGAGCCCGGCTCGCGCCCGGCCCAGTACGCCCCGCCCGCGAAGGCGCCCGCGACGTGGTGGCGATGCGCGAGCGCCGCGAGCGCTTCGGGCGTGCGCGTGAAATCGGCGGTCACGAACTCGCGCGTCAACGCGGGGATCTCGGCGCCCGAGCGCGCCGGCGCGAGCAGCGCCAGCAGGACGAGCCACGGCAGCATTCGACGTCGCATGCGCACCTCCTGTGCGGGACGGTGCGCAGCATACCCGCGCGGCGGGCGATTCGGCAGGGGGCGACGCGCCCGCGAGCGGCGCGGGCGTCAGCGATCGCGCCGCGCCGGGGCCGTCAGCGCTCGCGCCGCAGCAGCAGGACCGTGACGTCGTCCGCGATGCGCGCCGCCCCCGCGTGCGCGGCCAGCCGCATGCGCGGCCGCGCGTTCATCCGACGGCGTCCCAGGCGCCGCCCGCGAACGCGTCGAGCGCGTCCTCGGCGCGGTCGAAGGTGCGCAGCAGCGGCAGCAGGTGCACGATTCGGAGCATGGTCCGCGCGTGCACGCTCAGGCCCGCGAGCGCGATCGCGGTGCCGGCGTTGATCGCCGACGTGTAGAGCGCCGCGACCATGCCCACGCCCGCGCTCGTCAGGTGGTCGACGTGCGAGAGGTCCAGCAGCAGCGGGCGCGCGCGGACCCTCAGGTCCGCGCGCACCTCGTCGATGAGCGCATCAGCGGCATGCGAGTCGGTGACGATGCCGGAGAGCCGGATCACGCGGACGCCGCTGTCCGCGTCCAACTCGTTCGACCACTGCAACGGCTTCCAGCAGTTCATGACGTACCTCCCCGAACGCGGCACCGCGAGACCCCCCGGTCCGGTGCCGGACATTCGACTGGGAGAAGCGGGCTCACGTCGCCACGAGCAGGGGCGGGGAACGCGAGCCCGAACGAAGCGAGTCGGGATCACCGCGTGCACCTCGGGGAACGGCGTCCCGCGATACGGAGCGCGCTCCGCGCGAGGCTCGCGTCCTCGCCTCCCACGCCGACGGGTCCGGCGTCTCACCGCGAATGCTCCTGCCCGGTCGCTGCGGTTCCGGCTCGAACGTGACGTGCGTCGTGGGCTGTTCCATGGCGTCCTCCCTCGTGATGTCGCCCGGTTCGTGACGCGCGGACGACAGAGCGAGCCGCGTGCCACGGCGCTGCGCGCGCGAATTCCCGCGCCGGTGGCGCGTTTCGCGCGGCGCCGCCGTCCGCGACCGGGGCGCGCGTCCCCGTGACGCCGCCCCGACCGCGACACGACGCCCCACCGTGTCGACGAATCGTGAACCGCTCGGGCGGCGCGACCGCGGTGGCGCGGAACGCACGCGAGCACGCGGCTATTCCTGTGTGCCAACACGCAAGATCATGACGCGGTGTCACACGGCAGCGCCGGGCTGACAGCCCGCGGCGCGCCGGGGCGCGCGCTGTCGAGAACGGGATCGCGACGTGCGCGCGTAACTGCGCCGCTCGCAACGCGCGGCTCGCGTCGGCCGCGTATCGCGCACGCGGCACGCGAGATGCTCAACGAGTGGGACAGGATGCGCCGTGGCGGCCGGGTTTCCCCCGTCCGACTCCATCCTCAGAAGCCCGGCTGGTCACGGCGCTGCAGTTCATATCGAAGTCGATCGCCGCGGCCCGGCGACGGGGGCGCCCCACGGGCGCACTCCTGGGGGAGTCATCTCGCTCGCGCTTCCCAGGTCCCCCCCGGGCCGCGGTTTCATTTCGCTCCGAGCCGCGCGCGGCCGCTCAACGCACGGGCCGGTAGAGCCCGCGCACCAGCGCGAAACTGGCGAGCACCGTGCGCACCCAGCCGGCCGCGTCGCGCTCGAAGCGCCCGTCGGGATCCATCGTGAGCAGCAGGTGGCGCCCGGTCGGGTCGAGCTTCTCGTGGTCGGCCGCGCGCAGCCGCTCGTCCGAGCGCAGCAGCAGCTCGCGGTAGGCCTCCTCGCCGAGCAGGCCGAACTCGTACGCCGTGAGCAGGTCGATCCCGAGCAGCATCGCCACCTCGCCGCCCGGCGTGCGCGCGACGCCACCGTGCGGATCGAGCCGCACCACGAGGTCCTCGGCGGCCAGCCCCTGCGCGGGCAGCCCGCGGCGCACCAGCCGCCGGCGCGCGGACTCGAGCGCGGCGGCGGACTCCTCCGCCGAGAGCAGCTGGTCTTCCACCGCGCGCTCCAGGTCGATGATGCCGCGGTCGGCGTCCGCCGACGGCCCGCGCGGCGGCAGCTGCCCGCGGAACGCCACCCAGATCGTGTAGTAGTCGTGCCGGGGCGAGAGCATCGGCTCGGGCGGGTCCTCCGGCGTGAGCAGGTGGGCGTGGCTCGCGAAGCGGCGCGGGTCGCGCAGGTGCGGCGCCTGCGTCGTCTCGTGCGCGGTGCGATAGATCGCCTGCGGCACCACGGTCGGGATCCCGAGCGGCGGCAGCAGCTCGGCGATCGCGGCCTCCTCGAACGCGCTGTTGTAGCCGTGCTCGCGAATGCGGCGTCCGCGATCGGTGAGCGGATCGGCGTGCGGCCGCAGGCCGCAGCGCGAAAGCCGGTAGATCACGTGCAGTCCGTCGCGCGTGCGCGTGCGGAACGTCTGGCTGGTCTCGGAGAGCTTGACGCGCGGCGTGCGCCGCCAGCGGTCCGGCATGAAGTAGTCGAACAGCCCCGGGTCGGCGCCGCGCACCCAGAGCTTGCCGCCGTCCGAGAGCGGCGAGAAGAGCCAGTCGGTCTCGAACACGCGCACGGTGCGCGCGTCGGCCGACGGCGCCACGTCGCCCGGGCGCCGCGTGCGCAGGCTCCAGAAGCGGCCGCGCTGCGCCGAGGCGTGCGCGCGTTCGCGCTCCTGCGTGCGCTGCAGGAACTCGAAGTCCACGAGCCCGTACGCGAGCTCCCCCGTGCGATCGCGCAGCAGGCCGCGGCCATCGGCGCGCGGGCGCAGGATGTAGTGCTTGGGCTTGTTGTCGATCACGCGGAAGCCCTTCGCCGCCATGTCTCCGGTCACGCGCGGCGTGATCGCGGCGAACTCGCGGTCGCCGAGCAGCCCGGCGTGGTGGCAGTCCTCGGCGTCGAGTCCCTTGATCCAGCTGTAGAGCAGGACGTAGACGCGGCGGATGTCGAGCTCGATCGCCCACTGCGCACCGCTCTGGTCCTGCGCGAGCATGTGGTGGTGCGTGTAGAAGCGCGTGTCGCTGCGCCCGAGCTGCCAGAGGTCGAACGCCTCCGGCGGTGCGTAGATCGCGAGCGGCCGCTGCGCGAGCAGGCGCAGGTCGCGCGGACCGCGCTCGCCGCGGCGCATCTCCATCACCAGCCCGAACTCCTCCATCGGACTGTTGTAGCGGGCCTGCGCGACGACGTCGTTGTCCGCCGGCAGGTCGGGCATGGTGCCCTCGACGACGATCGAGACCTCCTGCGCCATGCGCGAGAACTTCACGACCAGGTCGCAGGGCCGCCCGCCTTCGGGGCGCGTGTGCACGCGGTACACGTGACCCGAACCACCCGGCAGTTTCACGCCGCGCTCGGCGTACTGCTGGTCGGTGTACCAGTGCTGCGGCAGCAGCTGCCGCACGTGCGGCCAGCCGAAGCGCGTCAGGTAGAGGTCGCCGCCCTCCGGCGGCCGCACGTGCACGTACTCGACGCCGAACGCGCGCAGGATCGACTCGCGCGGCAGCTCGTCGAACGGCACGTCCAGCGGCGGCCCCGGCCGCGGGGCCGCCGGGGTCGCCGCGGAGGGCGCGCTCACGACTCGAGGTCGCTCGGCGAGATCGGGCCGTACTCGGGGAACCACATGGCGTCCTCGACGAGCGCCTCCACCTCGTGGTCCTCGATCCGCCGCCCGATCTTGAGGTCGCGCGCCTTGCGGATCACGGCCGCCGCGATCAGCGCGCTCATCCTGCGGAGCTCGTTGATGTCGGGATAGACCGCGCCGCGTTCGAGCCGCGCCGCGCTCACGTTGGCCGCGAGCGTGTGTGCGGCGGTGAGCATCAGCTCGTCGCTGATCTCGCGCGCCTCGGACAGGATGCTGCCGAGCCCGATGCCGGGGAACACGAACACGTTGTTGCCCTGCCCGATCTCGTGCACGCGGCCCTCGAACTCGACGGGTGCGAACGGGCTGCCCGTCGCGAGGATCGCGCGTCCGCCCGACCAGCGCAGGGCCTCGGCCGGCGTGCACTCGCACATCGACGTCGGATTGCTGAACGGGAAGATGATCGGGCGCTCGACGTGCGACGCCATCTCGCGGACGATCTCCTCGGTGAAGAGGCCCGGCACCGCCGAGGTGCCGATCAGGATCGTCGGCTTCACCTTGGCCACCACTTCGAGCAGGTCGAACGGGCCGTTGCCCTCGAAGCCCCACGACGCCATCTCCTCGGCCGTCATCGCGACCGGGAGCTTGTGCGAATCCGTGATGCGCGAGTTGGCGTGCAGCAGGCCGCGGCTGTCGCAGTAGATGTGGCCGCGGTGGATCTGCGCGTCCGCGACGCCGTCCTCGAGCAGCGACGCGCGGATCAGCCGCCCGATGCCCACGCCGGCCGCGCCCGCACCCGCGAACACGATCCGCTGCTCGGCGAGCTTGCCGTTGGTGATCCGCAGCGCCGCGAGCAGGCCCGACAGCGCGACCGCCGCGGTGCCCTGGATGTCGTCGTTGAAGCTGGCGATGCGGCGGCGATAGCGGTCGAGGATCGCGAACGCGTTGCCCTTGCGGAAATCCTCCCACTGGATGATCGCGTGCGGGAACACCTCGCGTACGCCCTGCACGAACGCTTCGATGAAGTCCTCGTACGGCTTGCCGCGCAGGCGGCGGCGGCGGCAGCCGAGGTACGACGGATCCTCGAGCAGCGCCGTGTTGTCGGTGCCCACGTCGAGGCTGATCGGCAGCGTCTGTGACGGATGGATGCCCGCGCCCGCGATGTAGAGCGCGATCTTGCCGTTCGGGATGCCCATGCCGCCCGCGCCCTGGTCGCCGAGACCGAGGATGCGCTCGTTGTCGGTGACGACGATCAGGCGCACGTCGCCTTCGGCCGCGTTCCGCAGCAGCTCGGGGATGCGGTCGAGGTCCTCGCTGGTGATCCAGAGGCCGTGCGGACGGCGGTAGATGTGGCTGTAGTGCTGGCAGGCGCGGCCGACCGTGGGCGTGTAGACGATCGGCATCATCTCGCTCAGGTGTTCCACCAGCAGGCGGTAGTAGAGCGTGGTGTTGCGATCGTGCAGCGCGCGCAAGCCGACGAACTTCTCGAGCTCGTCGCTCTTCGAGCGCAGGTGCTCGAGCTCGAGCGCGATCTGCTCCTGGATCGTCGTGACGTTGGGCGGCAGCAGTCCCAGCAGGCCGAACTGCTCGCGCTCCTCGGGCGAGAAGGCGGAGTCCTTGTTGATGCTGGGATCGTCGAGGATGCGACGGCCGCGCGTCCGCAGGCTGTGCGCGGACGGCCGGCTCGAGGTGGCGATCGACATGAGAACCTCCGGGTGATGCGGTTCGACCCCTGGGGTCGGAGCGGAGGATGGAGGTTCCCGGACCACCGACAGCGTGCTCCCCGGGTTATCGGCACGCCAGCCGCCGTGCTCCGCGCGGAGCAGCACGCCTCCGAAACCCCGAGCGGCGCATGCCGTTCCGCGGCCGGCCGCAGACGAGAACGCTTTCGCGCGGGTGTCACGCCGGCTTGCGGCCTCAGTCCCGGAAGACGACCCGAGCGACCGAAGTTCGCCCCTGGGCTTGCATGCGGACCGTGTAGACACCCGGCCAGAGTGCTGCGGAGAGCCCCCTGCCACGATGCCACCGGACGATTCCCTCGCCCGCCGGACGGTCGGCATCGACGAGGGACGCCACGATTCGACCGTCCGCATCCAGCAGCTCGATTCGAACTCGACCGCCGTGCGAGAGCGCGTACCGGCATTCGAGCTCACCACGAGTGCGATCAGTGCTGATCGCGACCAGTTCGGGGGTCAACAACTCGACGGGCACGTGCTCGCCGCGCGCGAGCCAGTTCACGAACGTCGGGAACAGGGGCGGAAGAAGCTGGCGATCGTCGTGAACGAACTCACGCGAATAGCCGCTCCTCAGGGAGTCCAGCGGCGACGACGAAGTGCCGAAATCACCAAAGAACCGGCTCACGCAGCCGCCGCGCAGATGGAACACACCGCGCGGTCCACCCAAGTCGAAATCGTCCACGGTGAACTCGCCGTTGGGGCCGGTTGCCATGACGAACGCGTCAAGATGGCAGTTGTTCGGGGCGAGCCGGCCTATGCGCACTCGTCCGGTTCCCGACATGATCCCGAGAACGGCGTCGCCGGAATCGAAATCGGCGCAGGTGATGTCGCCCTGGATCACAATGTCATCGTGGGCGACTACCATGAGGTGCATGCCGGCAGCGACCGCAGGCGCAGGGCTTCCATTGACGCGCCCGGGCCCTCGGAGATCGTCGATCGCTCCGTCCACGTACAGAGCACCGAGGAAGTTCCCATCCGAGTTGCTCAAGTAGGCCTCGGCCGGAGAACCACTCGTATCGTCACCGTGCCAGACCGTGACCCGAGCCTGGGAACCACGACCCGCCACGAGGATCGTCCAAGTCCTGCCTCCCTGCTGGAGCCGATACCACTGCCGGCCGGCGACCACATCGGCCCAGATCCGGCATTGAGAGAGACCACCGACGACGTAGATGCCGATGGGATTCATTTGCATACGGCTGATGTAAACGCCATTTGGAGGAGTCGCGCGGCCGAAGACGCCGGTATTGCAGTAGCTGTTGACACGGGCGTTGGGCGGTGCGGAGTCGAAGCTCGGGAAGGAGTAGAGCGTCATGCCCTGCTGGACGTAGGCGTTCGTGGGCAGCGGAACCATCGCCGCTCCTCGATCGAATCCCCGCTCGAAGGACGGCCGGTCCGCGGAGCCGTTGTGGTCCGCCGCGAGTGCGATCGGCGAGCCGAGATTGAACCAGGTGGCGTGGTCCATCACGCTGCTCACCGTGTCCACAAAGGATGGTGAGTATGCGAACGCGAACGCCCCATTCGTCCGTACGAGACCGCGCAGGACACTGCGGGGCGACAACCACTCCGTGGAGCCTTCGGAACTCCTCGGCGAATCCGTCATGAGCACGAACCGCGACATGCTGTTCGCATGAAGACCGAATCCGGGCTCGGCGACCGCCATGGGTGCGAGAACGGTGAGGAAACCGACGACGATGCAAACGGTGACGCGCGGCACGGCGCCCATGGACGGACTCCCCAAGGCGGATCGAGAAGGACTCGCGCGCTGTCGTCCAGGGGGCGACACGCGCGGTGCGACGGCACCGGGCAGCGTCTCCCTACGCCACCGTCGACGCAACTCGCAGTGGCCACGTCCGACTCGCACAAGGGTTCGCGGTCCTGACCCGTGCAATCGAGCGTTCGAGTTCGAGGCACGTCGGACCCCCCAAACCGGAGTGTTGCATGCGACGAGAATCCGGTCTCCCCTCGCCGTGCTCCGCGCGGAGCAGCACGCCCTCGGAACCCCGCGCGGCCCATGCCATTCGGCGTGCGGCCGCAGGCGAGAACGCTTTCGCGGCGGCGCGGGCGGCGGCCCGCCCGCGTTCAAGCCCCCCGCCGCCGGGGCCGATAACTCCCGGCGACAAGGAGGGCCCCATGCCCCGTCGCTTCGTTCCGGCCGTACTCGCCCTGCTCCTCCTCTCCGGCTGCGCCGGTTCGTCCAAGCTCGCCGAACGCGGTGAGGCCAAGCTCGCTTCGGGCGAGAACGGCCGCGCCTGGGACCTCGCGGTCCGATCGCTGCGCAAGGATCCCGGCAACACGCGCGCGCGCGCCGTCGCCAACACCGCCGGCAACGCCATGGCGCGCGACTGGGAGCAGCGGATCCACGCGCTCGCGTTCTCGGACAGCCTCGCGGCCGCCGAGCAGGTGCTCCAACTCGCGCATTTCCGCATCGACGCGTCGCCGTTCGCGGCGGTCACCGTGGCGCCCGAGCAGGCGAAGGCCGAGACGGCCCTGCGCACCGCCGCCGCGTCGTCGGCCTACCGGCACGCCGTGGCCGACATGGCCGCAAAGCGTCCCAAGTCCGCCTACGTGCGCCTGAACGAGGCGCAGCGGTTCGTCGCCGACTACCGCGACGCCGCCCGGCTCGCCGATCGCGCGTACGAGAAGGCGCTGACGCGGGTCGCGATCGCGCCGTTCGTCGCCTCGCGCGCCAACACCGGGCTCGGCCGCGACGTGGCCGCCAAATGGCGCGACGACCTCGCGCAGCAGCTCGCCCCGCCGGACGCCCGCTTCACGCGCGTGCTCGGGATGTCGGAAATCGAGAACGCCATGAGCGCGAGCGCGCTGGGCCGGCGCTCGCGTGCGGACGCGATCGCGGCCGCGAAGAAGGCCGGCGCGCAGCGCGTGGTGTGGGGCAGCATCGGCGACGTGGACTCGCGCACGCGGCTCCAGCTCTACACCGACCACATCTGGCGCCGGGTCTCGCACAAGGATGCCGGCGGCGCCACGACCACGCGCTGGATCGAGATCCCGATCGAGGTCGTGGCGCGCGTGCGCACGGTGAACGTGGACGTGGACTACGAGGTGATCGCCACCCGCGAGGGCGCGACGCTGGCGCACCAGCACGCCCAGCGCTCCACCACCGCACGCGTCGTCTGGACCTCGTACGCGCCCGAGGGCGACCTCGGCGACTACGCGCTGGTGTCCGAGGTGCTGCGCACCGCGAACCCGACGCGTGCCGCCGAGATCGAGAAACACTGGAAGGAGACCTGCGGCGAGGGCACCACGCTGCGCCAGGTGCTCGAGGCGCGCCGCGCGGTGCAGAGCTCCGGCTCGTACAAGCGCGAGGTGCTCGGCCGCTTCATCGCCGGCGCCGCGTTCGTGTTCCTGCAGGAGCTGCCGCCCGCACAGGATCTCGCGTACGCCGCGCTCGCCGACGGCTGGCGCCCGCTGCACGCCGACCTCCTGAAGCTCGACCCGGTCGACGACGTCGACCTCGGCATGACGGCGGTCGGGCCCGACGGCCGATAGAAGCGCCGCATTCGCGAGCCGGCCCGGGAATCCCGTGCCGGCTCGCATCGTTCGGGGCCGCGGCGCGCTCGGCCGGGCGGGCCCGCCGGTGCTGCTCGAGTTGGGTTGTGCTCGGATGAATGCAGTTGGCGCGGGAGGTGCAGTGATCCTCCTGCATGACGACCTTCATCCCGCCATTCTGCCCCAACCCGAGCTGTCGCTACCACAAGGCCGAGCGTGCCTTGTGGCGCTGGTCCCACGCCGGCTACTACACCCGCCAGGCCCGCCCCCGCCGCATCGCCCGTTTCCGCTGTGACCACTGTGGGCGCAACTTCTCCACCCAGACCTTCGCCACCACCTACTGGCTCCGCTATCCCAAGCGGCTGATCCCCGTCGC
>JBGAML010000034.1:0-6391 GCA_044223005.1 Candidatus Eiseniibacteriota bacterium | reverse complement strand
CGCGGACGGATCGTCCGCGGGCCGCGTGCGTTTCCGCGAGCGTCAGTCCCGCCGCGGGAGCCACGCGCCGGGATGGCGCGCGAGCACCTCGAGCATCGCCGGGTGCAGCGCCGCACCCGCGGCGCACACCTGCCGGCCTTCGAGCCGGAACGGCCCGCCGTCGTACGCGGTGATCACGCCGCCCGCTTCGCGCACGATCAGCGTGCCCGCGGCCAGGTCCCACGGCGAGAGGTTGCCCTCCCAGAAGCCGTCGAAGCGGCCCATCGCGAGGTAGCAGAGATTGAGCGCCGCCGAACCGTCGCGGCGCACGCCCTGCGCGCGCACGAGGAAGTCCTGGAAGAGCGGCAGGTGCCGCTCGGGATGCTCGCGCACGTCGTAGGGGAAGCCGGTGACGAGCAGCGCGTCCTCGAGCCGCGCGCAGTCGCTGATCCGGATCGGCCGCCCGCCGAGCGTGGCGCCGGCGCCCTTCGCGGCCGCGAACATCTCGTCGCGCACCGGGTCGTACACGGCGCCCGCCACGACCTCGCCGTCCACCTCGACGCCGACCGACACGCCGAAGAACGGGTAGTTGTGCGCGAAGTTGGTCGTGCCGTCGAGCGGGTCGAGCACCCAGCGCACGCGCGCGCCCGCCGCCGCGTGGGCGCCCGATTCCTCGGCGAGGATCGCGTGGCCGGGGAAGCGCTCGCCGATCCGTTGCAGCAGCAGCGCCTCGGAACGCTTGTCGTACTCGGTCACGAGGTCGATGCGGCCCTTGCGCTCGGGGGCGTGGGCGCGGCCATGGCCTTCGCGCACGATCGCACCCGCGTCGCGGGCGAACGCGATCGCGGCGTCGCGGAGGAGGATCGGATCGGTGTCGTTCACGCGTGTCTCCGGGCCGCGCTGTGGCGGCAGAAGAGTCGGTAGGCGCACCAGCCGCAGTTGCGCTGGTCGGGCTTCGGGGGGAACTCGGCCGCGCGGATGCCGCGGGCGGCTTCGGCGATGCGCTCGCGCGCGCGCACGAGGTGGTCGTCTTCGACGCTGGCCGCGCCCACGAGCCCTTCGCCGACGAAGTGCAGCTCGACCCGCGCGGGCATCGTGCCGCGCATCTCGTGGTGGGCGAGCGCGTAGATGCCGAGCTGGCCGTTCTTCAGGCTCTCCTTCGCGCGCTCGTCCGCCTTGGCGGGGTCGTCGATCTCGGCGCTCTTGTAGTCCACGAGCACCACGCCCTCGGGCCGGTCGTCGATGCGGTCCCAGCGCCCCTGCACGAGGTCGGTCCCACTGCGGAACTTGAACTCCTGCTCGATCGCCGCCGGCAGCGTGCCCGATGCGACGTCGCGCGTGACGAAGCGGCGCAGCGTGTCGCGGCCCTGCTCGAGCATGCGCTCCTCGTGCTCGGGCGTCAGGAAGCCCTCGCTCGACCACGCGCTCTCGAACGCCGAGACGACGTCGGCCGTCTCGATCGGCAGGCCCTTGATGCGGTGCTGGTGCCAGACCTTGATCGCGTGGTGGATGGCGTTGCCGTACATGAACGACGGATCGCCCGCGAGCGGGACGTGCGCGAGGTGGGCGTAGAAGTACTTGAGCGGACAGGTCCGGTAGTCGTCGATCTGCGCGTGCGAGAGCGCCAGGGGCTGGTCGTCCGGCACCGGCACGATGGGCGGCGCCGGCGGCTCGGGCACCGGCGCGTAGCGCGCGATCGATTCGAGCGCAGTCGCCGCCGGCGCGCCTTTGGGCAGGGCCGGCAGGTCGAGCGCCTCCTGCAGGAAGCGGCTCGGGCGCGCGGCGCGCTTGCCGCCGTAGTCCACCGCGTGGCAGAGCACGAGCCGGTCGCGGGCGCGCGTCATGCCCACGTAGAAGAGCCGGCGCTCCTCGCGGTAGTGCTCCTCGCTGCGATCGCCCGCCGTCGCGCGCAGCTCCGGCGGCAGCTCGAGGCCCTCGCCGCGCGGGTAGGGCGGGAAGCGCTGCTCGACGAGGTGCACCATGTAGACGACCGGGAACTCGAGGCCCTTCGCGCCGTGCGCGGTGAGCAGGTGGACCGCGTCCTCGTCGGTCTCGACCTCGGCCGCCGCCGGGTCGTCGCCCAGTTCGATCAGCAGGTCCAGGTGCGGGATGAAGTACTCGACGCGGTCCACGCGCAGGAGCGGCCCCACCCGGCTCGTGATGGCGAACAGCTTGTTCAGGTTCTGCACCTTCTCGAGGCTCTCGGCGCTCTCGGTCTCGGCGAGCTGCGCGAGCCAGCCGCTCTCGGTGACGAACGCGTAGAGCACCTCCGACGTCGGCCGCCGTGCCGCCAGCGCCGCGAGCGAGGCGTGCAGCGCCGTGAAGCGCCGCACGGCGTCGCGCGTGCGCTCGGCGACGTCGTCGCCACCCGCGACCGCGTCGCGTGCCTCGCGCAGCACGCCGCGCAGCGTGCGCCGGGCGCGGGCGTTGATGCGCGCGAGATCGACCGGGTCCGCGCCGAACAGCGGATCCGCGAGCGCCATGTAGGCCGGCGCGCCGTCGTCGGGATCGGCGAGCGAGCGCAGTACGTTGAGGCACAGCAGCACCTCGGGCCGCGTGTAGAGGCCGCGCATGCCGACGCGGCGGAAGCGCACGCCGCGCGCCTGCAGCGCCAGCGCGAAGCCGTCGAGGCCGCCGTGCGCGCGTGCGAGGATCGCGAAGTCGCCGGCGCGCACGGTGCCCGCGGCGACCGCGTCGGCGATCTCGCCCGCGACGATCTCCGCTTCGTCGCTCGCGGCGCGGAACGGGCGGTACTCGACGCGCCCCGCGAACGGCTCGCCGCCGTCCGTGCGCTGCGCGAGGAGCCGCTTGTCCCAGCCCATCCTCGCTTCGAGCCGCGCCGGGTCGTTGTGCTTCACGAGCCGGTGCGCGTGGTCGAGCACCGACTGGCCCGAACGGTAGTTGCGCTTGAGCAGCACCTGCTTCGTGTCCGGGAACGCCTGCAGGTAGTCGAGCAGGTTTTCGACGCGGGCGCCCCGGAAACGGTAGATGCTCTGGTCGTCGTCGCCGACCACCGTGAGGTTGCGGCGCGAGCCGGCGAGCAGCTTCACGAGCTCGAACTGCACGAGGTTCGTGTCCTGGAACTCGTCGACGAGGATCCAGCGGTACTGCTCCTGCACCTGCCGCAGCACCCAGGGCCGCTCGCGGAGGAGCTTCAGCGCGAGCCCGATCTGCGATCCGAAGTCGATCCGCCCGGCCTCGGTGAGCAGCGTCTCGTACTTCGCGTAGGCGCGCGCCTTCTCGACCTCGGCCCGCGCGCGGTCGAGCTTCTCCTCGTCGTCGCCCGCGGCCGCGAGCAGCTCCGCGGCGAACGCCGCGTAACGCGCGGGGGAGACGTCCTCGTTGCGCGCACGGTCGAACAGCTGCACGAGCGCGGCGAGGTGGGTGTCCGGGTTGCTGAGCGGCATGTACCGGTCGAGCCCGAGCTCGAACAGGCGTTCGCGCAGGAAGACGAGGATCTCGGCCGTGTTCTCGACGCGCAGCTGGGTCGTGAGCCCGAGCTCGACCGCGTGCTCGCGCACGAGCCGGTCGCAGAAGGCGTTGAACGTCGCGAGCGTCGCGCCGACGAGCCCGTACGGCACGAGCAGGTCGACGCGGGCCTCCATCTCGGCGGCAGCCTTGTCGGTGAACGTGAGCGCGAGGATCTGCTCGGGGCGCGCGCGCTTCGAATCGATCAGCCACGCGATCCGCCGCGTGATCACCTGCGTCTTGCCGGTGCCGGCGCCGGCGACCACGAGGAGCGGTCCCTCGCCGTGCGTCACCGCGGCGCGCTGCTCGTCGTTCAGCCCGTCGAGCACGGCGGCGATCGCGGGCGTCGCGGCCGGGGCGCGCTCGCTCATCGCCCGGCTCCGCGCGCACGGCGGCGGGGCGCGTCGTGCGTGGCGAATCGGGTGACGGGAGCCATGCGAGGCACGCTAACCGCTCCGCGCAGCCGCGGCAACGCGCGGCCGGGATGCCGGATCGGCGCGCGCCGTGTACGATCCGTGCATGCGACGGATCGCGATCGGTGGTGGGGTGGTGGCGCTCGCGGTGATGGCCGTGCTCGCGGGCTGCAACCGTCCGGCGCCTCGCGTGGCGGCCACGTGGCGCTGGGTGGCCGGGCACACGGCGCCGGAGTTCGATCCCGGCGGTCCGCCGGACGAACTGCGGCTCGCGCTCGAGCGCGCTCTCTCGTTCGGGCTCTTCGGTCACGACTCCGCGGGCGCGGTGGTGCCGCTCGCGGCGAGCGCGGCCCGCGCGGACTCCGGCGGGCGCCTCTGGCGCGTGACGCTGCGCGAGGGCCTGCGCTTCACCGACGGCGCGCCGGCGACCGCGGCCGACTTCCGCGCGGCGCTGCTGCGGGATCTCGCGCGCACGGATCACGCGAGCGCCGCGTGGCTGCTCGCCGGCCTGCGCGGGGTCGACCGCATCCGCCCGGGCAAGCCGCTTCCGGCGCTCGGGCTCGAGGCGCCGGATCCGCGCACGCTCGTCTTCCACATGGCGCAGCCGGAGCCCGACCTGCCCGCGCGGCTGGCGGCGTGGGGCCTCGGTACGCCGTGGCACGGCGCGTCGACCGGCTGGTCGACGGCGGCCGGGCTGGGGCCGTATCGCGTGCTGCGCGAGGACGCCGGGCGCGGCCTCGTGCTGGTGCCCGCGGCCACGCCGGGCCCGCGGCGCGCACTCGCCGACACGCTCGTCGTGCGTTTCGTCGTCGGCGCACCGCGGCTGCGCGTGCTGCTCCGCCGCGACGCGGCCGACGTCGCGTGGCCGCTGCCGCCGACGCTCTTCTCCACGCCGCTGCCCGCGGGCTGGTCCGTGCGCACGCTCGCCGCGCGGCCGGCACGCGCGCTCGTGCTCGTGCTGCGCGCCGACGTGCCGCCCACCACGCAGGTGGCGGCGCGGCAGGCGCTCGCGCACGCGCTCCACCTGCCCGAGCTCGCCGAAGCGCTGGGCGGCCCGGGGTTCGCCGGGCGCGGCTGGATCGAAGGCGCCGGCGCGTTCGACTACGCGCGCGTCGACCCCGCCGAGTCGCGGGAGTGGCTCGAGCGCGGCCGGCTCGGCGCGTCGTTCCACGTCGACCTCGCCTACGACGCCGACGGCCCGGGGGCGGAGATCGCCCGGGCACTGCAGGGACAGTGGGCCCGGCAGGGCTTCTACGCCGAGTTGCGCGCGCTGCGTGGCCGCGAAGCGGTCGAGGTGCCCCTCGCGGCATCGGCGCCCCAGGCCCAGCTCGTGGTCGCCCGGCCGCCGCTGCCGGGCGTCCAGGCGCAACTGGCGACGCTCGTGCTGCCGCTCCGGGGGCCCGCGGTCGGGAGCTTCCGCACGGGCTGGCGGACGCGGGATTTCGACCCCTGGCTCGGCCCCGGGCCGGTCCCGCCGGGGCTCGATCCCGAGGCCGTCCAGCAGCGGCTCGCCGAGGAGGCGCTGGCGGTGCCGGTCGCACCGCTGCCGTGGCGCTGGCTCGTGCGCGCCGGCGGGCCGGACGTGCCCTTCCGGGCCGTCGCCGGGCCCGAGTTCACCGCGCTCCGGGCTGCCGGAACCGAGGGGAATCCCGCCGGAAGTCGTTGAAGCCGCGGCCGGGCATTCCGTATCGTATTCGGGTACCCATCCCTCAGGTTCGGGAAACGCACCCCGCACCGACAACGACCCGAATTCCCGTGCCTGCCCGCCCGGTTCCTGGGCGATCCGCAGGTGGCTCGAACCGCCCTTGCCGTCTTCTCGTGGTGTCCACCGCCCGTCCCGGGAGAGCCCCATGTTCCGTCGAGCTTCCGTCCTTGCCTGCCTGCTGGTCCTCGGCGCGGTCGCGTCCGCGTCCGGCGCCACGACGACGATCGAGCGCCAGTTCACCTACGACGCGGCGAAACTGCGCGTGGTGAACCAGGGCGGCTCGGCGCTGGTGCAGCTGGCCGGCGCCGCGCGCGAGAAGCGCGCCGGCCTGCCCGACCTGCCGTGGCACTCGGAGTCGGTGGAGCTCGCGCCCGGGCAGCGGATCGTCTCGGTCGAGGTGACCGCGGTGCAGACGCGCGCGCTGGCGAACGGCGTGCACGTCGAGCCCGCGGTGCGGCCGACGCCGGGGCTGGGGCCGGTGGAGCGCACCGCGCCCGACGCGGGCGTGTACGCGAGCGCGGCGGCGCAGCCGGCGCAGGTGGTGGAACTCGGAGCGCAGGGCGTGCAGCGCGGGCGGACGCGGGCGACGCTGGCGGTGAGCGGCGCGCAGTGGAACCCCGCGACGGGCGAGCTGCGGGCGGTGACGCAGGTGCGCGTGAAGCTGGTGGTGGAGGACGGGCACGACGCGGGGCTCGAGCGCGAGCGGATCGTGCCGGAGTGGGAAGACGCCGGGACACTGCCGGCGGGGCCGCCGGTGCGCGGCCGCGCGGTGGTGGCGAGCGCGGCGGGCGGCGCGGGCGGCAAGGCGGTGCCGTTCCGGGCGACG
>JBGAML010000005.1:0-293408 GCA_044223005.1 Candidatus Eiseniibacteriota bacterium | reverse complement strand
GCCCGCGCGCACGCTCGCGGGCGCGACCGGCGGCTTGCTCGTCGGGTGCGCCGTGCTCGCGGCCGCCACCACCCGGCCGCTCGCGCCGCCGCCGGGAGCGTGGTGGCTGGTCGCGATCGACGTCGGGCAGGGCGATGCGCTCGCGCTCGGGTTCGCGGACGGCTGGTGGCTCGTGGACGCGGGCCCGCGCACCTCGCGCGGGGACGCGGGCGAGACCGCCGTGGTGCCGTTCCTGCGCTGGGCCGGCGTGCGCACGCTCGACCAGCTGCTGCTCACGCACGACGACAGCGACCACACCGGCGGCGCACGCGCGGTGCGCCGCGACGTCGGCGTGCGCGCAACCGGCGCCCCCGCGCCGCGGCCGGGCGTCCCGGGCCCGGCCGCACGCTTCGGCGCGCGGCCGCTCGGGCGCGGCGATACGCTGCGGAGCGCGCCGGCGGTGGTGGTGGTGCTCTGGCCGCCCCGGCCGGACGAGCCGGGCGAGGCGCTCGCACGCCGCGGCGACAACGCCGCCGCACTCGTGCTCGTCGCGGGCGAGGCGCGCGGGCGGGCGTTGCTCATGGCCGACGCGGACAGCCTGGTCGAGGAGGCGCTGGACGTCGGGCCGCCGGTCGGTGTGCTCAAGGCGGGGCACCACGGCTCGGGTTCCTCGAGCGGTGCGGCGTTCGTGCGCCGGGTCGCGCCCCGGCGCGCGTTGCTCTCCGTGGGACGCCGCAATGCCTACGGGCATCCGCACCCGGTCGCGCTCGCGCACCTGGCGGCCGTGCGGGCGGCGCTCGATCGCACGGATCGCGACGGGGCGATCTGGTACGCCTGCTCTCCGGCGGGCGTGCGCCGGATCGACTGGCGCCGGGAGCCGCCGCGGCCCGAGCCGGTGAATCGTCCGCAACCGGCGCGCGGGCCGCAGCCGTGAAGGCCCCGCGCCGCTTGCTGCTCGCGGCCCCTCGGGCTAGATTGCGGCGTGCTCTCGCCCCGTCCTGCGCGCATCGCCGTGCTGGCCTCCGGCAACGGCTCCAACTTCGAGGCGCTCGCCTCCGCCGCTTCGCGCGGCATGCTGGGCGGCTCGATCGTGCTGCTGCTCGCCGACCAGCCCGGGGCGTTCGCGCTCCAGCGCGCCCGCCGTCTCGGCATCGAGGCGCTCACGCCCCCGGTGGGCCGCCACCGCACGCGGCTCGAGGACGAGGCCCCGTGGGTCGAGGCCCTGCGCTCGCGCAGCGTCGATCTCGTCCTGCTCGCCGGGTTCATGCGCCGCCTGCACGCGCCGCTGCTCGAGGCCTACGCCGGGCGGATCCTCAACCTGCACCCGTCGCTGCTGCCGAGCTTCCCGGGACTCGACGCGATCGGGCAGGCCTGGCGCGCCGGTGTGCGCGTCACCGGCTGCACGGTCCACGTCGTCGACGCGTCGCTCGACGGTGGCCCGATCGTGGCGCAGCGCGCGGTGGACGTGCGCGAGGACGACACGCTCGAGACGCTCGAGGCGCGGGTCCACGACGCCGAGCACGCGCTCTACCCGGAAGCCGTGCACCTGTTCGTCACCCGGCCGTGGTCGCTCGCAGGGCGCCGGCTGCTCTTCGACTCGACGGAGGCCGCCCGTGGATGAACGCCTGCCCCTCGACGCGGTGATCTTCGATGCCGGCGGGACGCTCGTCCGGCTCGATTTCGAATGGATCGCCGAGATGCTCGCCGGGCTCGGCGTGGAGGTGACCGTCGAGGCGCTGCGCCACGGCGAGATCCACGGCCGCCGGCTGTACGACGCCGCGGCGATCGCCCCGCAGGCGCTCGCGCCGGGCGAGAAGCATCCGCCGCTCGGTACCGTGGCGCCGGTCGAGGCGTACTGGGGCGGCATGCTGCAGGCCGCGGGCTGCCCGCGCGAACAGCTCGCCGAAGCGCTGGCGCGGATGGACGCGCGGCAGAAGTCGGACCAGTTCCTGTGGGCGCGGCCGATGGAGGGTGCGCGCGAGGTGCTCGACGCTCTGCCCGGCATGGGACTGCGGCTCGCATGCGTGAGCAACTCCGACGGCCGCGCGCAGAAGCACCTCGAGCGCTACGATCTGGTGCGCGGCCTCGAGTTCGTGCTCGACTCGCAGATCGTCGGGATCGAGAAGCCCGATCCGCGCATCTTCGACCTCGCGCTCGAGAAGCTCGAGGTGGATCCCAATCGCGCGCTGTACGTGGGCGACATCCGCAGCGTCGACGAGCACGGCTCGCGTTCGGCGGGCATGCAGTTCGTGCTGCTCGATCCCTACGGCACCTACGCGCGGCAGGACACCGCCAGCATCGCGAGCATCGAGTACCTGCCGTCGTACCTCTCCGAGCACTTCCTGACGCCGGCCTCGGAGGAGCGCCGGCGGCGTTGATTCCGGCCGCGACCCCGGCCGTCCCGTTCGCGGGCGGCCCGACCTTCCACCTGGACGGCCGTCCCGAGAGGCGGCAGGAGGGGAACGCATGAACGCCATCGCACCGATCGTCGTCGCACCGGAACTGCTCGCGCCCGCGAACGCGGTTCGTGAACCCGAAGTGCCCGGCGCGACGCTCGTCCGCCGCGGCAAGGTGCGCTCGATCTTCGACGCCGGACCGGACCACCTCGTGATCGTGGCCAGCGACCGGCTCTCGGCGTACGACTCGGTCCTGCCGACGCCGATCCCCGGCAAGGGCGCCGTGCTGTCGCTCATCTCCGCCTACTGGATGCGCGCGTTGCCGGCGGCGTCGCCGCACCACCTCGTGAGCGACGAGCCCGAGACGTTCCCGGCGCCGTTCCGCGACCACGCCGCGCCGCTGCGCGGACGTGCGCAGCTCGTGCGCCGCGCCGAACGCGTCGACATCGAGTGCGTGGTGCGCGGCTACCTGACCGGCAGCGGCTGGAAGGAATACCGCGCGCACGGCACCGTCTGCGGCCTGCCGCTGCCGCCGGGGCTCCGCGACGGCTCGAAGCTCGAGCCCGCGATCTTCACGCCCGCGACCAAGAACGACCACGGGCACGACGAGAACATCCCGTTCGAGCGCATGGTCGAGCTCGTGGGCGCCGACACCGCGCGGGCACTGCGTGCGCGCAGCCTCGCGATCTACGAGCAGGCGCGTGCGCACGCGTGGGAGCGCGGGCTCGTGCTCGCGGACACCAAGTTCGAGTTCGGCCGCATCGACGGTGAACTCGCGCTGATCGACGAGGCGCTGACGCCGGATTCGTCCCGCTACTGGGATCGCGCCGCCTACGAGGCGGGCCGCCTGGAGTCGTTCGACAAGCAGGTCGTGCGCGACTGGCTCGATCGCAGCGGCTGGAACCACGAGCCGCCCGCGCCCGCGCTGCCCGCCGACGTCGTGGCACAGACGCAGGCGCGCTACGTCGAGGCGATCCGGCGGCTCTCGGGAGGGCCGGTGTGAGCGATCGTCCCGTCTCGCTGGAGCGCGCCTTCGCGGGCGTTTCGGAACACTGGCGGCCGCAGGTGATCGCGCGGCTCAACGGGCAGGAAGTGAAGGTGGTCCGCTTCGAGGGACCGTTCGTGTGGCATCGGCACGTGGACGAGGACGAGATGTTCCTCGTCTGGAAGGGGTCGTTCGACATGGAATTCCGTGATCGCACGGTGCCGCTCGGCCCGGGCGAACTGATCGTGATCCCGCGCGGCGTGGAGCACCGGCCGCACGCCCGCTCGGGGGAAGTGCAGGTGCTGCTGTTCGAGCCCGCCGGCGTGCGCAACACGGGCGACGTGGAGCACCCGACGTACACCGCTCCCGGGAGCGGCACGTGAGCGCGCCGCGCGCGGGCTGGCCGCGCACGGCACTGCTCTCGCTTTCCGACAAGGAGGGCGCCGCCGCGTTCGCGCAGGCGCTCGCCGCGGGCGGCACCACGCTGCTCGCGAGCGGGGGCACGGCGCAGCACCTCGAGGCGGCGGGCCTCGCGGTGACGCGCGTCGAGGACTGGACCGGGTTCCCCGAGATGCTCGGCGGGCGGGTGAAGACGCTGCATCCGCACGTGCACGCCCCGATCCTCGCGCGGCGCGACGTGCCCGCGGACCTGGCCGCGCTCGCCGAGCGGAAGCTCGCGCCCATCGACCTGGTCGCGGTGACGCTCTATCCGTTCGAGACGCGCGGTGCCGCGGCCGACGACGCCGGGATGATCGAGGAGATCGACATCGGCGGAGTGGCCCTGCTGCGCGCGGCCGCCAAGAATCACGAGTCGGTGATCGTGTTGCACGACAACGCGCAATACGCCGAGGTTCTCGCGGCACTCGAACGTGGCGTGTCGCGCGAGGAGCGCCGGCGCTGGGCGCTGGAGACGTTCGCCCGCACGGCACGTTACGACGCGGCCATCGCGGCGGAACTCGCGCGCCGCTCCGGCGATGCCGACGAGCCGCCCGCGTTCCACGCGCTGCTGCTCGAGCGGGCGCGAACGTTGCGCTACGGCGAGAACCCGCAGCAGGCGGCGGCGCTCTACGCCCGGGCGGGCGAGCGCACGGCGCTCGACGCGTGGCGCGAGGGCAAGGAACTCTCGTACAACAACCTGCTCGACCTCGAGGCGGCCGTCACGCTCGTGGGCCGGTTCGAGAAGCCCGCGTGCGTGATCGTGAAGCACAACCAGCCGTGCGGCGCCGCCTGTGCCGCGTCGCTGGAGGACGCCTACTCGCTCGCCCTCGCGGCCGACGAGCTTTCGGCGTTCGGCAGCATCGTCGCGTTCAACCGCACGCTCGACGCCGGCACGGCGAAACAGCTCGCGGCGCACTTCGTGGAGTGCGTCGCTTATCCCGAGCTGACCGCCGACGCCGACGCCGTGCTGCGCGGGCGCAAGAACCTGCGCCTCGTCCGGCTCACGGCCGAGGAACTGCGCCGCCGGGATCCGTGGGAGGTGCGGCTCGTGGGTCCGTGGGCGCTGCTGCAGCGCGAGCCGAGCGGGGATCCGCCGCCGTGGCGCACGGTCACGCGGCGCGCGCCGACCGCCGACGAGATGGCCGCGATGGTGTTCGCGTGGGAAGTCTGCGCGGTCGCCCGCAGCAACGCGATCGTGCTCGCGCGCGGCGAGGAGATGGTGGGCCTCGGCAGCGGCCAGACCTCGCGCGTCGACGCCGTGGACGTGGCGCTGATGAAGGCCCGTCGCGCCGGCCACGACACGCACGGAACCGTGCTCGCGAGCGACGGCTTCTTCCCGTTCCCGGACAGCATCACGCACGCCGCCGACGCCGGCATCACGGCGATCGTGCAGCCCGGCGGCTCCGTACGCGACGCCGACGTGATCGCCGAGGCCGACCGCCTCGGGGTCGCGATGGTCTTCACCGACCGCCGGACGTTCCGGCACTGAGCGCAGGACTCGAGGCCCCGATGACCGTCGCGCAGCACCTGAACCCGTTCCACGTCCGGCGCGTCGTGCTCACCACGGCGCTGCCTGCGAGCGCGTGCGTCGAGCGGCTCCGGGCCGACCTCGCGCCCTTCTGGGCGTTCTGGGCCACGAAGCAGCCGATGAAGGGGCGCGCGAACGAGGAGCGCTTCTCGTGCTCGCGCTGGCTCGGGTCGCGCAAGGCGCTGCCCTCGGAGGCCCGGGGCAGCTTCGTCGCGGGCGGAATGGGGACGCGCGTCGAGCTCGCGATCGGCTGGCGGCGCGTGGACCTGATCGGGCTCTCGCTCGCCGTGCTCTTCCTGATCGCATTCTCGGCGGTGCTCGCCACCGAAGAGGTGCGGGCGGGCACGGGCTGGGTGCCGGCCCTCATGGCCGGCGTCTTCGTGCTCGTCCTCGTGCTGCACCGCATGGCCACGTTCCACGACGACGACTGGCTCGTCGATCACCTCCGGCAGCTGTTCGACGCCACCGAGATCCCCGAGCTGTCCTGACCGCCCACCGCGGGCGAACCGTCCGCAGAGGTTGCGATCCATGCCCCGCCCGAGCGTCCTGATCCTCGATTTCGGTTCGCAGTACACGCAGCTGATCGCACGCCGCGTGCGCGAGCTCGGCGTCTATTCGGAGATCGTTCCCGGGACGACGAGCGCGGCCGCGATCCGCGCGGCGAAGCCCTCGGCGCTGATCCTCTCGGGCTCGCCCGCGAGCGGCTGGCGCGCGGAGGCGCCGCTGCCCGATCCCGGCATCTACGCTTTGGGCAAGCCGCTGCTCGGGATCTGCTACGGCTTCCAGGTGACGCAGCAGCTGCTGGGCGGGCGAGTCGCGCGCGCGCCACGCGCCGAGTACGGCGTCGCCACGTTCGTGCAGGACGGCCGCTCGCCGCTCTTCAAGGGCGTGCCGAAGCGCTTCCGCGCGTGGATGAGCCACGGCGACGAAGTGCAGGCGCTGGCACCGGGCTGGAAGCGCGTCGCGCACACCTCGAGCTGCGCGTTCGCGGCCGCGAGCCATGAGAGCAAGCCGTTCCACCTGATCCAGTTCCATCCCGAGGTCGTGCACTCGCCGTACGGCGCGAAGGTGCTCGCCAACTTCGTGTTCGACGTGGCGCGCCTGAAGGGTGGCTGGTCGATGAAGCACTTCCTGCGCGAAGCCGTGCGCGACGTGCGTGCGCGCGTGGGCGACGGGCACGTGCTCTGCGGGCTCTCGGGTGGCGTGGACTCCACGGTGGCCGCGACGCTGATCCACCGCGCGATCGGGAACCGGCTGACCTGCGTGCTCGTGGACCACGGCCTCATGCGGATGAACGAGGCGGACGAAGTGCGGCGCGAGCTGGGCGAGCGGCGGCACCTGAACCTGCGCATCGTGGACGCGCGCGAGCGCTTCCTTGCGAAGCTCGCGGGCGTCACGGATCCGGAGACCAAGCGGCGCATCATCGGCAACGAGTTCGTGGCCGTGTTCGAGGAGGAGGCGGCGCGCATCGGTCCGGTCGAGTTTCTCGCGCAGGGCACGCTCTACCCGGACGTGATCGAATCGGCCTCCGCGGGCTTCGGCGCGCAGGTGATCAAGACGCACCACAACGTGGGCGGCCTGCCGGAGCGGATGAAGCTCCAGCTCGTCGAACCGCTGCGCTGGCTGTTCAAGGACGAGGTGCGCGCGCTGGGGCGCGAGATGGGGCTGCCCGCGCCCCTCGTGGATCGCCATCCGTTCCCGGGTCCGGGGCTCGCGGTGCGCATCCTCGGCGCGGTCGACGAGCCGGACCTGGACCTGCTGCGGCACGCGGACGCGATCTTCCTCGAGGAACTGCGGCGCGCGAAGTGGTACGACCGCACGTGGCAGGCGTTCGCGGTGCTGCTCCCGGTCGCGACCGTGGGCGTGAAGGGCGACGAACGCTCGTACGAGAAGGTGGTGGCGCTGCGGGCGGTGAACAGCGTCGACGGCATGACCGCCGACTGGACGCGCCTGCCGCACGCGCTGCTGGCCCGCGCCGCGAGCCGGATCGCGAACGAGGTCCGCGGCGTGAACCGCGTCGTCTACGACGTGACGAGCAAGCCGCCCGCGACGATCGAATGGGAGTGAGGCGGCTTCGGCACGCCGCCGCACTCGTGCTGGCGTTCGCCGTCGCGGCCTCCGCGCGCGCCGCCACGCTGGCGCCCGACTCGGCCGGCGTACGCTGGACGTTCGCGGCGCGGCCGGCGTGGACGAGTGCCGACTCGCTCGCGCGGCTCGCCGAGTGGCGCGAGCGGCTCGCGTCGCCAGCCACCGCGCCGACGGCACTGCGCGTGCTCGCCGACTGGCGCGCGGCCGCGGGCGACAGCGCGGGCGCGGACTCGTGCCGGCGCGCGCTGGCCGCGCTCGCGAGTCCGTGGCAGTGGGAGGCGCTGCGCGCCGTGGCCGACGCCGTCGCGGCGGCGCGCGGCCCGGCGGCCGCGGACTCGGTGCTGGAGCCGGCGGCCCGCACCGGCTGGCCCGACGCCGAGCGGGCGCAGTGGCTCGACCGTCGCGCGGCCTTCGCGCTCGCGGCGGGCGACACGGCGCGCGCCGCGGCGTTCTCGCGGCAGGTGCTGCAGGTCTACGGTTCGATCGCGGCGCCGGCGGCACGGGCGCTCGCGCGGCTCGATTCGCTGGCGGGCGCGCGCGGCGATTCGCTCGGCGCCGACGACCTGCGCGCGGCGGCCGACGCCGCGGCGTTCCGCGCCGATCGCGCCGGGGCGATCCGGCTCGAGCGCCGCGCGCTCGCGCGCACCGACGCCGGCGCGCGCGGCCCGCTCTTCCGGCGGCTCGCGGAGCTGCACCGCGACGCCCGCCAGCCGCTCGCGGCGCTCGCCGCGGCGGACAGCGCCGCTCGGCTCGCCGACGGCCCCGACGCCGTCGCGCGCGCCGGGCTCGAGCGCGCGCGCGCCCTGCGAGATGCGGGGCGCACCGATTCGGCGTTCGCGGCCTACGCGCGCGTGCAGCGCATGGCCGCCGCCGGGCTCGACCTGCGCGCGACCGCGGCGTGGGAGGCCGGGCGCGAAGCCGAGGACCGGGGCCGCTGGCGCGAGGCGCTCGCGGCGTTCGCCCGCGCGGCGCAGCTCGGGGATTCGCGCGCGGCCGCGGCGCGCGTGCGTGCCGGGCTCGTGCAGGTGGTGCTCGGGCATCCCGATTCCGCCGCGGCGTGGTGGCGCGGCGAGCCCGCCGAGGACGCGCGTTTCTGGCTCGGCGTGACGCTGCGGGCGACGGACCGCACGGCGGGCGATTCGCTGCTCCGCGGGCTCGCGCGCCTGCCGGGCTACGGCGTGTACCGGGCCGCCGCGCGCGAGACGCTGGGCATGCGCGGCTGGCCCGATTCGCTCGCGTGGCCCGCGCCCGCCGAGTCGTCCGTCGTCGCGGACGACGTGCGGCGGCTGCTGGCGTCGCACCGCACCGCCGACGCGCGCGCTCTCGCCGTGCGCTGGCGCGCCGGGGACGAGCGCCTGGGCGCGGCGCGCCGCGACGCATGGACGGGCATCGCGCTCGCGGCCGCGGCGTACGACGCCGGCGATCCCGCCGAGGGCACGCGGCTCGCCGACCGGGCGTCGCTGCTGACGCGCGACGAGCGCGCGGCGTGGCCGGTGATCGCGTGGGCGTATCCGCCCGCGTACGAGCCGCAGGTCGCCGCCGCCGAATCGCTGGGCGTCGAACGCGCGCTGCTCTGGGCGCTCATGCGGCAGGAGAGCCGCTTCGATCCGCGCGCGCGCTCGAAGAGCAATGCGCTCGGGCTCACGCAGATGCTGCCCAAGGCCGCGATCGACGCCGCGCAGCTGCTGCACCGGCCGGTGCCCGCGGATTCGGAACTGTTCGACCCGCCCGTGGCGATCGCGTTCGGCGCCCGCTACCTCGCGCGGCTGCTGCAGCGCTTCGCAGGCAGCGTGCCGGTCGCGCTCGCGGCGTACAACGCCGGGCCCGGCACCATCCGCGCGGACTGGCGCACGCTCGTCGACCGCGGGGGCGATGCGCTGTACGTGGAGTTCGCGTCCAACGCGGCGTCGCAGGACTACGCGCGGCGCATCCTCGGGTTTCGCCAGGCCTACCGCGAACTGCGGCCGCACGCCGCGGGCGGATCAGCGGTCGAGTGACGCCGGATCTGGAGACTGCTCGCCCGGCCGCACGAGCGGATCGGCCATGATGGCCTGGAAGCCGGCGGCTCGCTGCCGGTAGGTGAGGTTGCCGGGGTCGGCGTTGGTGGCGCTCCCGTACCACGTGAACGCTTCCCAGGCGAAGCCCCACGTCTGCAGCATGTGCCCGAGCCGGTTCGCGTAGAACGCCCGCTCGCGCGGCGTCTGCGCGAGGTCGATCGCGCGCAGGACTTCCTGCAGCGATTCGCGCATCACGCCCACGCGGGCGTCGCTCGACCCCTGCGCGGGCCGCGTGAGCCCGGCGACCGTGTCGGCGACGAACAGGCCGTTGTACAGCGCGGCGCCGTAGTTGTAGTGGAAGGCGGCGAAGTCGTCCTGCAGGCCGCGCCGGGCGCGGCGGAAGTAGGCGAGCGCTTCGGTGCTCCGGTGCTCGGTGACGAGCCGCAACGCCGTCGCGTACGCCGAGTCCGCCGGCATCGTGGCGAGCGAATCGGCCACCGGGGCCGCGGGCGCCGGAGCGGGCGCGGGCGCGCTGCCGCGCCCGCGCACGAGCGTGCCGATCGCGACCGCGACCACGATCACGCCCGCGACGGCGAGGACGCCCGCCATGCGGCGTGGCCCGGGAGCGGGCTTCGCCGCGCCCGGTGCGCGGGACGGCGTGCGCGCCGGCGTCATCGCGCGCCTCCGGCCGGCGCCAGTGCCGCCGTCGCCGCCGTCGTGCCGGGAGGGGCGAGGACGACACGGTCGCCCGGCGCGCCGATGCACGGCGCCGTGGCGCGCGCGGCGAGCACGGTGCCCGCCGGCAGGCGCAGCGCGCACCACACCGGCACCGCGGTCCACTGCCACTGCGCGCGATCGCCGGCGCGCGAGAAGCGCAGGTCGAGCGTGCCCCACCGGGTCGGCGCGCCGCGCACGTGCGCCCCCGACCACCACGCAGGCCGCGGCCCCAGCGTGAGCTGGAGCGTGTCGCCGTCGTCGTAGACGAGCGCGTTGCGCACGATCGCCACGAGCGCCGCGGCGCAGGTCGGGTGCGGCGGGAAGTTGCTGCCGAACTCGCGCGTCGACGCGGAGAAGAACTCCGCGCCACCGCCGCAGCCGTCGCGCCAGTGCAGCAGCGCCTCGAGCACGCGGTGCGCGTCCGCGGGCCGGTCGGCGAGCAGCGCCCACGTGCCGAGATCGGCACCGAGGTAGCCGTGCACGGAATCCGCGGCGCCGTAGCTCACGAGCCCGGGTGCATCGCTGCGCCCCCACGCGCGCGTCGCGGTCGCGAGCAGGCGAGCGTCGCCCGCGTCCAGCATGCGGCAGGGCCACCCCGCCGCGAGGTTGCCCCAGTCCCGTCCCGCGCCCTGCCACGAGGGCGGGAGGGGGCCGCTCCCGAACGGCGCGAGCGCCAGCGTCACTTCCTCCCGGCAGTGCATCCGCAGCGAATCGACGTGACCGGCGTCCTCGTCGCGGTGCGCGGCGCGCAGGAGCCGGCTCGCGGATTCGAGCCCGGCGAGGGACCACGCGTCGTTGCCCACGAGCTGCGCGCGCACGAGTTCGTCGTCGCGCGGTTCGGCGAACGGCAGCAGCCGCGCGAGCGGCCACGGCGCCGTGGTGCCGAGCTCGTACTGGTGGTACACCGCGCCCGCGGACTGGTAGGCCATCTCCGCGAAGCGCGCCACGGTGCTGTCCGGCGCCGGCCGCAGTGCGGCCTGCGCGAAGGCCCAGAGCGCCTGGCCGTTGCCGTCGAGCTGCCCACGCTGGCTGAGAAAGACGCCGTGCGGCCACTGGAAGCGCGCGAAGCCCGACGCCAGCTCGCGCGCCTCGCGCGTGTGTCCCGCGACCGCGAGCGCCGCGACCGCGCGCGCGCCGTCACGCAGCCAGACGTCGTGGTACTGGAACGGACCGCCCGTCGGGAGCCAGTCGCCGCCGTGGCGTTCGCGGCACGTGAGCAGCACCACGCGCGCCGCGCGGACGGCGTCTTCGACCTCGGCGTCCCCGAGCTCGAGCACGAGGCCGCGCGAGGTCGCGTCGGTCCACCCACGCCGCGTCGCGCCCACGCGCTCGGCGTGCGGCACGCGCGCCCGCGCCGCGAGCGCGGCGTCGGGGTAGGTGGCGAGCACCAGGCGCAGCGTCCGGCGCGCGCCGGGAGCGAGGGTGAAGGCCACGCGCGGACCGCTCGCGGCGTCCGCGCCGTCGAGCCGGACGGCGGCGTCCCACGCGGGCAGCGGCGCGCCGGAGGGTGGGCCGTCCACGGCGAGCCAGCCATCGGCGTGCCGCGGCGGCGCGAGCGCGGCCGAGAGCGTGCAGCGTGCGGCGGCCGAGCCGCGATTCACGGCGACGACTTCGAGCGACGCGAACAGCTGCGTGTCGGCCGGGGCCGGCGCGGCGAACGCGACGGCCTCGAACGCCCACCGCACGGCGCCGGCGTCGCGGTGCCAGCGCACGACGGGGCACCAGCGCCGTTCGCACGCGATCGCGCCCGTCGCGCCGGCGGTGTCGCCGTCCGCGGCCAGGTGGAGCGCCACGGACCATGCGCCGTCGTAGAGGCTGCCGTCCTCGCGGACCTGGAACGCGCGCGTCGCGCCCGGCAGCGCGAGTGCGGCCTGCGGTCGCGCGTACGCGTTCGGGATGGAGTCGGGATCCCACGCCGCCGGCGGGACGGGGCCACGCGCGCCGCACCCGGGCACGGTGAGGGCGAGCGCGAGCAGGAGCCCGGCGCGGAGATTCCTGGCGGCCAGCATGCGCCGACTCTGCCATCGGGCCACGCGCGGCGTCCACGCCCGAATGCGGCGCCGCTCGTGCTACCTTGCGCGCGTGAGCACGCCCCCGGTCCCGACCGATCCGCTGCAGCCGCTGCGCACGCCGCAGTGGCTCGCCGAGGCCCGCCGCAAGGCCATCCACGTGATGTTCATCGTGCTGCCGCTGGACCTGCTGCACGAGGTGCTGCCGTGGCCCCGGGGTCGGTCGCAGTTCGCGCTGCTGTTCGTGGCGCTGACGGTCAGCGCGATCGCGATCGACCTGCTGCGGCTGCACGAACATCGCGTGCGGCAGTTCTTCAAGCACTTCCTCGGCGAGCTGATCCGCGAACACGAGGAGTTCAGCCTGCTCGGCTCGACCTACCTGCTGCTCGCGTCGCTGCTGGCGATCGAGATCTTCCCGCAGCCCGTGGCCGCCGCCGCGCTCGGCTTCACGGTGCTGGGCGACGCGACCGGCGCGCTCGTGGGACGGGCGTGGGGCCGCCACCGCTTCTTCAACAAGTCGCTCGAAGGGGCGCTGGGCTGCCTCGCCGCCTGCCTCGCGTGGAGCGCTTACGTCGCGTGGGCGGCGCCCGTGCCGTTCGGCGTCCTGGTCGCGGGGGCCCTCGTGGCGACGATCGTCGAGATGCTCCCGATCCCGCTCGACGACAACCTGGGCATCACGCTCTCGGCCGGCTTCCTCATGAAGTTCATGCTGGGCTGATCCGCCGGGCCCGAAGCCCCGCGGTGGCGGGCATTTCGGTGGCGGGGGCGCATTCGTCCGCGGGTGGGTTCACCCCGCGCGTGCGCGGCCGAGACTGGACGGGAGATTCCCTGCCTCGTCCACCGGAACGGACTCCGCCCGCATGACGACTCCATTCGACTTCGTTGTCTTCGCGCTCGCCGCGGCCGCGATCTTCGCCGTGTCGCAGCTGCTGACGTGGCGCGCCGGCCGCATGCGGCGCTGGCGCGTCGGTGCCGCGCTGGCCGTCGCCGGCCTCGTGCTGGCGGGCTGGCCGCTCGCCCGGAACGCGGGCGAGTCCGCGCGTCGCAACCTCGTGGACATGATGAACGGCTACGCGCCGACCTACGCGGCGGAGATGCGGTACTTCGGACACGCGGCACTCGACCGGAACACGCGCCCCGACGATCCGCGCTACCTGCGGATGATCGACGCCGAGAAGCGCTGGCTCGCGGCCAACCCGACGGTCAACGACATCTACACGTTCATGCGCGATCCCGACGGAACGGTGCGGCTGATCGTGGACTCCGAGACCGACTACGACCGCAACGGCCGCTTCGAGGGCGAACGGGAAGGCCGCACGGCGATCGGCGAGATCTACACCGACGTCACGCCACTGCTGCGTTCGGCGTTCGATGGTGTCTCCGGGTGTGACGAGGAGATCACGCACGATCGCTGGGGCGACTGGGTGAGCGCCTATGCACCGATCCGCGACCCGAAGGGACACGTGGCCGCCGTGCTCGGCGTGGACTTCGCCGCGAAGCGCTGGCTCACGGCCATCGCGCACGCACGGGTGCTGGCGCTGTCCTACCTGCTGCTGATCGTGGTGCTGGTCAGCGCGGCCGCGGCGTTCACGGTCGTGCAGATCCGCAATCGCGACCTCGCGCTCGAGGGCAGCCGCAGCAAGAGCGAGTTCCTCGCCACCATGAGCCACGAGATCCGCACGCCCATGAACGGCGTGAGCGGGATGGCGACGCTGCTGCTGGACACGAACCTCGACGCCGAGCAGCAGGAGTTCGCCGCCACGATCCGCCAGTCGGCCGACGCTTTGCGCGTGCTCCTGGACGACATCCTCGACTTCTCCAAGGTGGAAACGGGCCGGCTGGACCTCGAGCGGCGTCCCGTCGACGTGGAGCGCGTCTGCGCGGAGGTGGTCTCGCTGCTGGGCCCGCCGGCACGCGCGAAGGGACTGGACCTGGCGCTGCGCTGGAACGCCGGCGCGCCGGCCGGCGCCGAGGGCGACGCCCACCGCCTGCGGCAGGTGCTCGTCAACCTCGTCGGCAACGCGGTCAAGTTCACCGAGCGCGGGCACGTGCACCTCGTGGTCGACTGCCACGATGCGCCGGGCGGAATCCGCGCGCTGCGATTCGAGGTGGAGGACACCGGCATCGGGATCGCGAAGGAGGCCCAGGCGCGAGTGTTCGAGGCGTTCCGCCAGGCGGACGGTTCGATGACGCGCCGCTTCGGCGGCACCGGCCTCGGGCTCGCGATCAGCCAGCGCATCGTCGAGGCGATGGGCGGGAAGATCGAGATCCGGAGCGAACCGGGGAAGGGCTCGACGTTCTCGTTCGCGCTCCGGCTCCCCGCCGCGATCGTGACGGCGGCCGAGCCGCCGGAGACGGCCGGCGGACCGGTGCCCAGCGGCCTGCACGTGCTCGTCGTGGACGACATCCCGACGAATGCACGCGTCGTCGGCCACATCCTGCGACGGCTGGGCTGCACGTTCGACGTCGCGCTCGGCGGAAACCAGGCGCTCGAGGCGATGGCGCGGCGCACGTACGACCTCGTGTTCATGGACTGCCAGATGCCGGACCTCGACGGGTTCGAGACCACTCGGCAGGTCCGTCGGTCCGAGAGCGGCACGTCGCGCCACCAGGTGATCGTGGCGCTCACCGCCAACGCGATGCCCGGCGATCATGCCCGCTGCCTCGAAGCCGGCATGGACGATTTCCTCGCCAAGCCCGTCCAGCCGGACGCCGTCGCCGCCCGCCTGCGCCGCTGGGGCGCGGTGCGGGGGAGCGAGGCCGCGGCCTGAGCCCACGGGCGAGCCGCAAGTCGGCCCCCCGAACGGCCGATAACCCCGGGGTATGAACGCTCCCGTTCCCGGTCCGGATCCCCGCGAGCAGGCGCTCGAGCTCGCGCGCCAGCGCGAGTTCGCCCGCGCGCTCGCCGTGCTCGAGCCCGCGCTCGCCGATTCGCTCGGTTCCGACGAGCGCGCCGAGGCCGCCGCGACGCTGGGCGCCGTGGCGCGTGCCGCCGAAGCGGCGAGCGACCTCGAGTCGGCGCAGCACGCGCTCGAGCGCGCCGCGCGGCTCGTCGACTGGGCGGACCTGCACTGCCAGCTGGGCAGCGTGCTCGTGCGTCGCGGGCGCCGGGCCGAGGCCCGCGCCGCGTTCGAGCGCGCGCTCGCCGTCAATCCGCGCTACCGCAACGCCGCCGTCGAGCGCGCGCTGCTCGACGCGCGCGACGGCCGCATCGCCGAAGCGATGGAGACGCTGCGCGTGCTCGCCGCCGACGGCACGCTGGCCGAGCCGGGCGCGTTCCAGCAGGGCATGGAGCGGCTGGGTCACGCCGATTTCGAGGAGGCCGCGCCGCTGCTGCGGCGTGCGCTGGCGCAGAGCGACGCGTGGCTCGAGGCGGAGCTGCGGCTCTACCAGGAACACGTCGCGGCCGGCGACGGCGCGCGCGCGCTCGCGGTGCTGCGCGCCGCGGCGCTCGAGCGGCCCGGCTACGCCGACCTGCAGCTGCTGCTCGGCACACACGAGCTGCAGATGGGCGCGGTGGACGACGCGATCGAATCGCTCGCGCAGGCGCTCGAGCTCAACCCGTCGTTCCACGGCGCGCGCGTCGAGCTCGCGCGCGCATTCGAAGCGCTGGGCGACACGACGCAGGCCCTCGCGCAGCTCGAACTGGTGCTCGACGTGGACGCGCTGCACGCCCAGGCGCGCGCGCTGCACGAGCGGCTCTCGGCTCGCCGCCGCGGCGGCCGGACCACGCCGGTCGCCTGACGGCCGCCGGGATTCCCGCGACGCATTTCCCGTCACTTGCGGGGGAAGGGCTGTCCGCGAGTCGTCAGGTCGCACGAGCGCGGCTGCCGCGGGTGAATCGGGTCTTGACCGCCCGTGGCCGCGGGAGCACCCTTCGATCAGGGTCCGGGCCTGCCGGAACGATTCACATCACACGGAGGGGACCACACATGGCGCGTGGCACCGTCAAGTGGTTCAGCGACCAGAAGGGCTACGGTTTCATCACCGCCGAGGACAGCGACGTCTCAGAAGTGTTCGTGCATCACTCGGCCATCGAGGTGCAGGGTTTCCGAACCCTCCACGAAGGCGAGCAAGTCCAGTTCGAGGTCACCCGAAGTTCCCGCGGCGCCGAAGCGACGCACGTCTCGAAAGTCTGATTCGAATCGCCCGTCGACCCTCCACGGCCCGGCGCCTCGCGCCGGGCCGCGCGCATTCCGGCGCCGCGCCCCGCGCGTGGGCGCGTGACGTGCCCGTGACGCACGCGCGCCTTGGCCCCCGGCCGCTGCATCCTCCGGCGGGGCCGCTGCATCCGAGTCCGCAGCCTCCCCCCGCGAAGGCCCCGCGAATGCCGCGGTTTTGCCCTCGCGGAACTCACCCACTATGCTCCCGCCCATGTTCGAGTCCCTTCTGAAGTCGGTTTTCGGCTCCAAGCACGATCGGGAGCTCAAGCGCGTCCAGCCCATCGTCGACGAGATCAACCGGATCTGCGGCGAGTGGGACGCGTTGTCGGACGAGCAGTTGCAGGCGAAGACGCCCGAGTTCCGCCAGCGGCTGGCCGGGGGCGAGGAGACGCTGGACGATCTCCTGCCGGAGGCCTTCGCGGCGGTCAAGCAGGCGTGCAAGCGCCTGTGCGGCAAGAGCTGGGACGTGTGCGGGATCCCCATCACCTGGGAGATCGTGCCGTACGACGTCCAGCTGATCGGCGGCATCATGCTCCACGAGGGCAAGATCGCCGAGATGGCCACGGGCGAGGGCAAGACGCTCGTCGCCACGCTGCCCCTGTACCTGAACGGCCTGTCCGCCCGGGGCGTGCACCTGGTCACGGTGAACGATTACCTCGCGCGCCGCGACAGCGAGTGGATGGGGCAGATCTTCAAGTTCCTCGGGCTGACCGTGGGCTGCATCCAGAACCAGATGGATCCGCCGACGCGCCGTGAGCAGTACCTGTGCGACATCACGTACGGGACCAACAACGAGTTCGGCTTCGACTACCTGCGCGACAACATGGCGGTGCGCCCCGAGTACCGGGTCCAGCGCCCGTTCTTCTACGCGATCGTCGACGAAGTGGACTCGGTCCTGATCGACGAGGCGCGCACGCCGCTCATCATCTCCGGCCCCGTCGAGGGCGAGGACCCCGGCTTCGCGCAGATGCGTCCTTACGTCGAGCGCATCGTCAAGGAGCAGCAGCGCTGGGTCGCGACCACGATGAGCGAGGCGGAGGAGCTGCTCAAGGAGAAGGACAAGGAATACGAGGCCGGCGTGAAGCTGCTGCAGGTGCAGCGCGCCGCGCCCAAGAACAAGCGCTTCACCAAGCTGATGTCGGACCAGCCGGGCCTCAAGAAGCTCGTGACCCGGGTCGAGCTCGAGTACCTGCGCGACAAGCGCATGCACGAGATCGACGACGAGCTGTTCTACGCGATCGACGAGAAGTCGCGGAACGTCGACCTGCTCGAGAAGGGGCGCGTGGTGATGTCGCCCACCGATCCCGAGCAGTTCGTGGTGCCCGACCTCACGGGCCAGCTGTCCGAGCTCGAGGGGCGCGACGACCTCACGCCCGAGCAGCGGATCACCGAGCGCGACAAGGCTTACCGCGAGTACGGCGCCAAGAACGAGCGCATCCACGCGATCAACGCGCTGCTCAAGGCGTATTCGCTGTTCGAGCGCGACGTCGAGTACGTCGTGCAGGACGGCAAGGTGATGATCGTCGACGAGCACACGGGCCGCCTCATGGTCGGGCGCCGGTACTCGGATGGCCTGCACCAGGCGATCGAGGCCAAGGAAGGCGTGCGCGTCGAGGGCGAGACGCAGACGCTCGCCACGATCACGCTGCAGAACTTCTTCCGCATGTACGAGAAGCTGGCCGGCATGACCGGCACGGCCGAAACGGAAGCGGCGGAGTTCTGGGAGATTTACAAGCTCGACGTCGCGGTCATCCCGACGCACCAGAAGGTGCGCCGCAAGGACGAGAACGACGTCGTGTTCCGCACCAAGCGCGAGAAGTACAAGGCCGTGATCGACGAGATCGCCGGCCTGCAGGAGCGCGGGCAGCCCGTGCTCGTGGGCACGATCTCGGTCGAAGTGAGCGAGCTGCTCTCGCGCATGCTCAAGATCCGCGGCATCAAGCACAACGTGCTGAACGCCAAGTACCACCAGCAGGAAGCCGAGATCGTCGCGCAGGCGGGCCAGCGGGGCGCGGTCACGATCGCGACCAACATGGCCGGCCGTGGCACCGACATCAAGCTCGGCGCCGGCGTGGCCGACCTGGGCGGCCTGCACATCCTCGGCACCGAGCGCCACGAGTCGCGCCGCATCGACCGGCAGCTGCGCGGCCGTTCGGGCCGCCAGGGCGACCCGGGCTCGTCGCGCTTCCACCTGTCGCTCGAGGACGACCTAATGCGGCTGTTCGGAACCGACCGGATCGCCGGCCTCATGGAGAAGATGGGCGTCGAGGAAGGCGAGGTCATCGAGCACGGCATGGTGACGTCGGCGATCTCGCGCGCGCAGAAGCGCGTCGAGGCGCACAACTTCGACATCCGCAAGCACCTCCTCGAGTACGACAACGTGATGAACAAGCAGCGCGAGGAGGTCTACCGCCAGCGCAACGCGGCGCTGACCACGACCGACATCAGCGAGAAGGTCCGCGAGGACATCCTCGACGCGGTCGAGGACCGGGTCGCGCGCTACACGGGCGACAAGGCGCACCGCGACGAGTGGAACCTGCGCGGTCTCGCCGACGAGCTCTCGTACCTCCTCATGACGCCGGTGGAACCGGCGGTGCTGGAGGGCAACCGGCAGGAAGACGTGCTCGAGAAGGCCAGCGCGATCGCGACCGAGGCCTACGCCCGGCGCGAGCAGGACTTCACGCCCGAGGTGACGCGCGAACTGGAGCGCCACCTGTACCTCTTCACGATGGACGAACACTGGCGCGACCACCTGCACGAGCTCGACGGCCTCAAGGGCGGCATCGGGCTGCGCGCCTACGGCCAGCGCGATCCGCTGGTCGAGTACAAGAAGGAAGCGTTCAACCTCTTCGAGAAGATGCTCGAGGAGGTGCGCGAGGAGTTCGTGCAGCGCTTCTTCCGCGTCCAGCTCCAGCCGGAGTCCGCGCAGGAAGTGATCCAGCAGCAGCCGCAGGCGCCCCGCCAGATGGTGGCGCAGCACGCCGAGGCCGAGGCCTTCGGCGGCGCCGCGCCGGCGCCCGAATCCGCACCGCCGGCCGCGGGTGGCCGCGGACCCGCGCCCGCACCGCCGCCGCCGGCGGCGCCGCCCGTGGCCCGCACCGGCCCGCGCGTCGGCCGCAACGATCCCTGCCCGTGCGGCAGCGGCAAGAAGTACAAGAAGTGCCACATGCCCATCGACGAAGGCGTGGAGAGCGGCACATGAGCGAGCGGCCCGAACAGGACAGCGTGCAGCGACTGCTCAAGCTCGTCGCGGACAAGCTCGAGGACTACCTCGAGGGCGACGAACTGGCGCTCGAGACGCTCGGCGAGGCGATCGAGGAAGGGCGCTGGTCCGGCGAGGAACTGCACTCGGCGATCCTCGCGATCCGCGCGATGGCGGGGGCGAGCGTGCCGCCGGCGTGGGTGGCCGGGACGCCCGGCCGCCAGGCCGCGCGCATCCCGAGCGCCGAGGAGCGCGAATCGTTGAGCCCCGAGGCGTGGGGCTACCTGCTGGACCTGCAGCGCCACGGGGCGCTCGACGCCGGCCAGTTCGAGCGCGTGCTCGACCTGCTCGTCGGCAGCAGCGTGCGGCCCGTGGACGTGGAACTGGCTCGTGACGTGGCGGCCCGCGTCGTGCTCGAGCACGACGGTGACGATCATTCCGGGGACGGATCTCATGGCGACGTCGAAGTCGCGCACTGACCGGGGCGCCGCCCCGGCGCGGAGCGCGAAGAAGTCGGCGGCGAAGAAGACGGCCCGGAAGGCCGCGCCCGCGCGCCGCACGGCCGTGAAGGCGACCGACACCGCACCCGCCGTGGCCCGCAAGGGCCGTGGCCGCGCCGCCGCGCCTGCCGCGGCCGGCGAGGAGCTCGACGAGGGCGCCCTCGAAGCCGCCGGCTCCAAGGCTGCGGGCAAGAATCTCGTGATCGTCGAGTCGCCGACCAAGAGCAAGACGCTGAACAAGTTCCTGGGCCGCGACTTCATGGTGCTCGCGTCCAACGGGCACGTGATGGACCTGCCCAAGAGCCAGCTCGGCGTGGATCTCGAGAACGACTTCGAGCCCGAGTACGAGCTGATCCCGACCAAGAAGGCGGTCGTGGCGAAGATTCGCGCGGCCGCGCGCCACGCCGCGATGATCTACCTGGCGCCCGATCCCGACCGCGAGGGCGAGGCGATCGCCTGCCATCTCGCGACGGTGCTCAAGGGCACCCAGCGGCCGATCATGCGGCTGACGTTCAACGAGATCACGCAGCGCGCCGTCACCGAGGCGCTGCAGCACGCGCGCGAGCTCGACCTGAATCTCTACAACGCGCAGCAGGGCCGGCGCGTGCTGGACCGGCTCGTGGGCTACAAGGTGAGCCCGTTCGTGTGGAGCACGGTCAAGTACGGGCTGTCGGCCGGCCGCGTGCAGAGCGTCGCGCTGCGCCTGATCTGCGAGCGCGAGGACCTGATCCGCGCGTTCGTGCCTGAGGAGTACTGGACGGTCGAGGTCGACTACCAGAACGGCGCGGGCGAGCGCTTCACGGCGCGGCTCGTGCGGGTGGGCGAGGACAAGCTCGAGAAGGAACAGCTCCGCGGCGCCGACGCCGGCGAACGCGCCCGCGCGCTGGCCGAGGAGCTGCGCGGCGCCGACGCGCGCGTCGTGGCGATCGAGACCAAGCCGCGCCGCAAGAGCGCCACGCCGCCGTTCATCACCAGCACGCTGCAGCAGGCCGCGTCGAACCGCTACGGGTTCACGAGCCAGCGCACCATGCAGGTGGCGCAGAAGCTCTACGAGGGCATCGAGGTGAAGGGGCAGGGCAGTGTCGGCCTGATCACGTACATGCGTACCGACGCGCCGCGGCTCTCCAACGAGGCGCTGGCCGAGATCCGCGAGTGGCTCGGCAAGCAGTACGGCGCCGACTACGTGCCGGAGAAGCCGAACCTCTACCGCAGCAAGAAGGGCGCGCAGGAGGCGCACGAGGCGATCCGCCCGACCGCGATCGAGCGCACGCCCGAGTCGCTGCGGCCGTTCCTCACCGACGAGCAGTACAAGCTCTACGACCTCATCTGGAAGCGTGCGGTGGCGTCGCAGGCGACGCCGGCCGAGTACGACATGACCTCGGTCGACATCACGTCGGGCCGGCTGGGCCTGCGGGCCTCGGGCAGCGTGCTGCGCTTCCCGGGCTGGCTCAAGGTCTACGGACGCGACGACGACGACGAGGACGAGGAGGGCCGCCTGCCGGCGCTCACGCAGGGCGAGGCGCTGAAGCCCGCGTCCGAGCCCGTGGGCGACCACGACGGCACGCTCCGTCCCGAGCAGCACTTCACGCAGCCGCCGGCGCGCTACACCGACGCCTCGCTCGTGAAGGCGCTCGAAGAGGAGAACATCGGCCGGCCGAGCACCTACGCGACGATCGTCTCGACGATCACCAAGCGCGACTACGTGGAGCGCGACGGGCGTTCGCTCAAGCCCACCGACCTCGGCATGCTCGTGACCAAGCTGCTCGTCGACACGTTCCCGGACGTCTTCAACGTCGAGTTCACCGCCGGCATGGAGGAGGAACTCGACGAAGTCGAGGAGGGCAAGCGCGAATGGCACGCGGTCGTGCGCGACCTGTGGGGCCCGCTCTCGCTGGACCTCGAGAAGGCCAAGACGAAGACCAAGGAGATCAAGGCGAGCCTGCAGCAGCCGACCGAGATCACCTGTCCGTCGTGCGGCCAGCACAAGCTGGTGAAGAAGTTCGGGCGCAACGGCGCGTTCCTCGCCTGCCCGGGCTATCCCGAGTGCAAGCACACGCAGCCGCTGGACGCGTCGGAACTGCCGGTCCCGGTCGAGGGCACGTGCCCCGAGTGCGGCTCGGGCCTGGTCGCGCGCAACGGCCCGTACGGGCGCTACATCCACTGCTCGCGGCGGCCGGAGTGCAAGTTCACCAAGCCGTTCACGCTCGGCGTGACCTGCCCGCAGTGCGGCAAGGGCGAGATCGCCGAGAAGCGCAGCCGCAAGGGCAAGACCTTCTTCTCGTGCACGCGCTACCCCGAGTGCGACTACGCGCTCTGGGACCGGCCGCATCCGGTGCCGTGCGAGGAGTGCGGTGCGCCGTTCATGGTGGAGAAGATCGCCAAGTCGGGCTCGAGCCTGCAGTGCGTGAAGTGCAAGGCTCGGCGCCCGCTCGAGCCGGCGGGTGCGTAAGGCGCTCGAGGACTTCCTGGGCGAGTTCGCGGCGAGCCGGCGCGGCTCGCCGCACACGCTCGCGGCGTACCGCCGCGACATCGGGCGCGTGCTGGACCTGGCCGCCGGGGCGGACCGGCCCGTGGCGCCCTCGGCGTGGACGCGCGAGCTGCTCGAGCGCGCGATGCGCGACCTCTTCCGCACCGGCCACGCGAGCACCAGCGCCGCGCGCGCGCTGGCGGCGTGGCGGAGCTTCGGGCGCTTCTGCGTCCGCCGCGGCGTGCTCGAGGCCGATCCCGCGAAGGCGCTGCCGTTCCCGCGCCACCGCCGGCGCCTGCCGCGCACGCTGCCGCAGATCGATCTCGCGGCCGCGCTCGACCGGCTCGCGGCGGCCGACGATCCGCAGGCGGCGCGCGACTCGGCGCTCATGGAGATGACGTACTCGGCCGGCCTGCGGCTCTCGGAGCTCGTGGGCCTCGACCACGGCGACCTCGACCGCGCCGGCGCGCTGTTGCGCGTGCGGGGCAAGGGCCGCCGCGAGCGCATCGCTCCGGTGGGCGAGCGCGCCATGGCGGCGCTGGAGCGCTACCTGGCGCGCGAGGGCCGCTCGCGCATGGCGCCGGGCGAGCCGCTCTTCGCCGGCCGCGCCGGGCGGCTCTCGGGACGCACCGTGCAGCGGGCCGTGCGGCGCCGGCTCGCCGGCGTCGCCGCGGGACTCGGCATCACGCCGCACGCGCTGCGGCACTCGTTCGCGAGCCACCTGCTCGATGCGGGCGCCGACCTGCGCGCGATTCAGGAACTGCTCGGCCACCGTTCGCTCGCGAGCACGCAGGTCTACACGCACGTCACGCCCGCGCGCCTCAAGGAGGCCTATGCCCAGGCACATCCGCGGGCCTGAGCGCGCGCTCGCGCTCGCCGCGCTGGTGCTGGCGCTCGCCGCGGCGGGCTGCGCCAAGAAGGGGCCGCCCACGGGCGGGCCGCCGGATCTCGAGCCGCCGCGCATCGTCTCGATCACGCCCGATTCCGGCGCGGCCGGCGTGGGCCCGCGGCCGCACCTCACGATCACGTTCAGCGAGGGCATGGAACCGCGTTCGACCGGGAACGCGTTCGACTTCTCGCCGCCGCTCGAGATCGAACAGCGCCGCTGGGCCGGCAACACGGTCACGCTCGTGCTCAAGGACACGCTCAAGTCCGAACGCGCGTACACGCTCTACGTGAGCTCCGGGGCGCGCGACCGCCACGGCAACGCGCTCGCGCAGTCGCGGGCCGTGGTGTTCACGACCTCGGCGACGTTCCCGCCCGGCGCGATCGCCGGCCGCCTCGAGGCGGTCGGGTTCCGCTCGCCGCTCGCCGCGATCTGGTGCTACGCCGAGGGCCGGGCGCCGGACAGCACGGCGCGCGATTTCGACGCGCTGGGCGTCGTGAACCTGAAGGACGATTTCCGCATCGCCGGGCTCTCGCTCGGGCGGTGGCGGCTCTGGGGCTTCGCGGACCTGAACGGCAACCGCTCGTTCGAGCCCGCCGCGGACCTGCTCGTGCCGCTCGACACGACGATCGTGCTCACGGCCGAACACCCGGTGGCGGAGGGCATCCGGCTGCGCATGGTGAACCCGCGCGCCCCGGGCCGGTTCGCCGGCAGCCTGGTCGACAGCGTGAGCGACCGCACCGGGCCGGCCCGGCTCATCGTGACCTCGGTCGCGGACACGGCCAAGCGCGTCGTCTGGGCGGTGCCCGAGAACCTGAGCTTCGACTTCCAGTGGGAGCCGGGCGAGTATCGCGTGCGTGCCTATCGCGACATCGACGGCGACCGCGCGTGGAAGCGCGACACCGAGCCCGCGAGCGAAGAGGTCCGCGTGACGATCGAGCCGGGCGCCGACATCTCGGGCGTGGTGTTCGTGCTGCGGCGTCCCGGGAGCGGCACGCCGTGACGCTCGCGTTCACCAAGATGCACGGGGCCGCGAACGACTTCGTGGTGATCGACCACCGCGAGCCGTTCCTGCCCGCGGACCCCGGCGCGCTCTTCGCGCGGCTGTGCGACCGCCGCCGCGGGATCGGCGCCGACGGCGTGCTGCTGCTCGAGCGGCACGCGACGCTCGACTTCGGGATGCGCTACCACAACGCGGACGGGGGCCCGGCGGACTTCTGCGGCAACGGCGCGCGCTGCCTCGCGCGGTTCGCACTGGACCTCGGGCTCGGCACCGGCGGCGTCGTGCGGTTCGCGACCGCGGCGGGCGAGAAGGCGGCGCGAGCGCTGCCGGACGGGCGCATCACCCTCGAGTTCGGTGCCGTGGGCGCCCCCGAGCCGCGCGAGGCGGCCGCGGCGGGGCGGAGCTTCTCCGGCGCGTACGTCGTGGCCGGGGTGCCGCATTTCGTGGTGCCGGTCGAGCGGGTCGACGCGGTACCCTTGGGCGAGTGGGCTCCGCCGCTGCGCCGGCACGAACGCTTCGGCGCCGCGGGAGCCAACGTCGATTTCGTCGCGCGCACGGCCGACGGCCGCGTCGCGATGCGGACGTGGGAGCGCGGGGTCGAGGGCGAGACGCTCGCCTGCGGCAGCGGCGCGATCGCGACCGCGCTCTGGGCGGTGTCGGCCGGCGTGCCGGCACCGGTCACGGTGCGCACGGCGGGAGGCGACGACCTGGTGGTGGCGTTCGAGGAGCGCGCCGGAGGGCGCGTGGCCACGCTCACGGGGCCGGCGGAAGCCGTGTTCCGGGGAACGTGGCGGGACTGACGCGGAGCGTCGGGAGGGATTCCATGTTCGAGGGACTGTCGGTCGCGATGGTGACGCCGTTCAAGGGCGGTTCGATCGACTACGACGCGACCGCGCGGCTCGTCGAGTGGATGATCGAGGGCGGCGTGCAGGGACTGGTCGTGAGCGGATCGACCGGTGAGGCCGCGACTGCCTCGCACGAGGAGCGGCGAGCGCTGCTCGCGTTCGTGAAGGAGCGCGCGAAGGGCCGTTGCTGGATCGTCGCCGGGACGGGGACGAACAACACCGCGGAATCGATCGTGCTCACGAAGATGGCCGAAGAGGTCGGCGTCGACGGCGCGATGGTCGTCACGCCCTACTACAACAAGCCGACGCCGAAGGGACAGGCGGCGCACTTCACGGCCGTCGCGAAGAGCACCTCGCTGCCGCTGATCCTCTACAACGTTCCCGGCCGCACGGGCACCAACACGACGCCGGACGTGCTCGCGATGGTGCAGGACCTGCCGAACGTGAAGGCGGTGAAGGAAGCCTCCGGCAACCTCGAGCAGATCGCGGCGGTCAAGACGAAGACGAAGCTCACGCTGCTCTCGGGCGACGACGGCCTCACGCTGCCGGTGATCGCGGTCGGTGGCGAAGGGATCATCTCGGTCGCCGGGCAGGCCGTGCCGCGCGAGATGCGCGCGCTCTCGGACGCCGCGCGTGCGGGCCGCCTCCCGGAAGCGCAGGCGGTGCACCGCAAGCTGCAGGGCCTCTTCAAGGCGATCTTCGTCGAGTCGAACCCGGGCCCGATCAAGTACCTGCTCGCCGAGATGGGCCTGATCGCCAACGAGCTGCGCCTGCCGCTCGTGCCGGTCGAGCCGGCGAGCGAAAAGCTGATCCTCGAGGCGGCGCGGGCGGCCGGCGTGGCGCTGGCCGGTTCGGCGGCGCGCGCGTGATCCGGATCGCACTGCTCGGCGCCGCGGGACGGATGGGGCGTGCGATCGCCGCGGCCGCCGCGGCCGCGCCCGACGTGGAGATCGCCGCGTCGGTCGACGTCGCGGCGAACCTCGCGGGCGGTGGCGGGGTATGGACCGCCGATCCCGCCGAGGTCATCCGCCCCGGCGTGGTCGCCGTGGAGTTCTCGAGTCCCGCGGGGGCCGTCGTGGGGGCGTCACTCTGCGCCGAGCGCGGCGTACCCCTCGTGTCGGGTTCGACCGGGCTCTCGGCCGAGCAGGAGCAGGCGGTGCGCGGCGCGGCGGCGAAGGTGGCCGTCCTGCGCGCGAGCAACTTCAGCCTCGGCGTCGCGGCGCTGCGCCGCGCGCTGGCGGCGGCGCTCGCGGCCGTGCCGGCGAGCTGGGACGTGGAGATCGTCGAACGGCATCACCGGATGAAGAAGGACAGCCCCTCGGGTACGGCGCTGACGCTGGCCGACGACGCACTCGGTGCGCGCGGACTCGGCCGGGACGCCCTGCGCCACGGCCGCGAGGGCGCCGTCGGGGCACGGACGGCCGCCGAGATCGGCGTGCACGCCGTGCGCGGGGGCACGTGGGTCGGCGACCACACCGTGCTGCTCGCGGGTGAGGGGGAGACGCTGGAACTCCGGCACGTGGCGCACGACCGGGCCGCCTTCGCGCATGGCGCGGTGGCGGCGGCGCGCTTCGTGTCGGGGGCAGGACCGGGCCTGTACGTGATGGACGACATGCTCCGCTGACGGATTCCGCGGAGCGACGCAGCGACATCCTCGAGGTCCGATCCGCGATGCGCGCCTGGCGCTTCCTTTCCGTCGTGCTCGTCCTGCTGGTGCTCGCGCCGCTTCCGTCCGCGGCGCAGGTGTTCGGCAAGAACAAGGTCCACTACGAGTCGCTCGAGTGGTCCGTGCTCGAGACGCCGCACCTGCGCGTCCACTACTACGCGCAGGAAGAGAGCCTCGCACGGGCGCTCACGGCGTTCGCCGAGAGCGTGAGCGTCGAGTACGACCGCCGGTTCGCCGTCCACCCCCGGCACAAGATCCCGCTGCTGCTCTACTCGGCGCACCACCTGTTCCAGCAGACGAACGCCACGCCCGAACTCCTGACCGAGTCGATCGGCGGCCTGACGGAGCTCGTGAAGGGCCGCGTGCTGATCCCGCACACCGGCTCGTGGGCGCGGCTGCGCTGGGTGACCCGGCACGAGATGGCGCACGCCTACATGCTCGAGAAGATCGGCCAGGTGCTGCACGCGCACCACCGCACGCCGGGCTGGTTCCCGCCACTCTGGTTCACCGAAGGCCTCGCGGAGTACTTCGGCAATCCCTGGGACGAGGACGGCGAGGGCCTGCTGCGCGACATGTTCGTCTCGAACATGGCCTATCCGATGACGAAGAGCGAACCGATCACGGGCTCGGTCGAGATGTACAAGGAGGGCCAGTCGTTCCTGATCTGGCTCTCGAAGCACGGTGGCGAGTCGCGGATCATCGGCGTGCTCGAGAACGCCTGGCGCGCGGAGGATTTCGAGACCGTGTTCCGGATCACGTACGGCCGCCCGCTCGCCGACGTGGACCAGGAGTGGTTCGAAGCGATGCGCCGGCACTACTACCCGGCGCTCACGACGGCGGTGCGGCCCTCGGAGTGCGCGAAGCCGTTCCGCCAGGAGAGCCGCTTCAACCTCGGCCCCCGCGCGCTGCCCGCGGCGCCCGCGGACTCCGACACGACGGTGCGCCTGGCGTGGTTCGAAGTGAACGACGGCGCGGTCGATCTCATGACCAGCGAGCCGGGCCGCGACGGCCGCCGGCGCGAGCGGCGCCTGCTGCGCAGCGGCGGCACGCCGTCGTTCGAATCGTTCCACCTGTTCCAGAACCGTCCCGCGGTCTCCGCGAGCGGAGCGATCGCCGTCACCGCGCAGCACGGCGGTCGCGACGCGCTCTACCTGCTCGATGGCCGCACCGGGCGGGTGCTGCGTCGCGCGGAGTTTCCCGAACTCGTCGCACTGCACGATCCGAGCATCGTCCCCGGGGACTCCGCGGTGGTCTTCGCCGCGCAGGACTACGACGGCCAGGCGGACCTCTGGCGGATCACGTGGAGCCGCCGCGGCGAGGAGACGCTCGAGCGGCTGACGCACGACGACTACGACGACGTCGATCCCGCGGTCTCGCCCGACGGCCGCTGGGTCGCGTTCGCGTCGGACCGCGGCGAGATGGGCGGGCGCTACGCGCTCTTCCGGCTGCCGCTCGCCGGTGGCGCGAGCGAGCGCGTCAGCTGGCCGCCGTCCGGCGACGATCGCCAGCCCGCGTGGTCGCCCGACGGCCGCTGGCTCGCGTTCCGTTCGACGCGCGGCGGGACGAGCGACCTGTGGGTGCGCCCGGTGGACGGCCCGCGCGAGGCCCGCCGCGTCACGCGCCTGCTCGGGCCCGCGACCGATCCCGACTGGACGCGCGACGGTGGCGGCCTGCTCTTCACCGGCCAGGACGCGGTGACGTTCCGCACGTGGTGCATCCGCTTCCGCCCCGACACGCTGGCTGCCGAACCCGAGGGCGAACTCGTGGCGCACGCGGTGCTGCCCACGGTGGTGGACTCGATGCCGCCGCAGGACTACCAGCGGCGGATCGGTCTCGACCTGCTGCAGAACGCGATCGGCGTGAGCCCGTCGTTCAACAACGGCATGAGCTTCGGCCAGCTCGCGTTCAGCGACCTGCTCGGCAACGAGACGTGGGTGGTGACGCTCGCCAACGACTCCGAGAGCTTCGGCGACTTCTGGAACGGCTGGGAGGGAGGCGTCACGTACTTCAACCAGGGCCGGCGGCTCAACTACGGCCTCGGCCTGTTCCGGCTGACGAGCCTCTACGATCCGGACTTCGAGCTGCTGCGGCGCGAAGTGCGGGTGGGAGCGGTCGGCCTCGCGAGCTACCCGCTCGACCGCTTCGACCGCATCGACGCGTCGCTCGAGATCCGGCACGCGTCGCACCACCTGCTGCGCAACGGCGACGCCCCGACGGTCGACCTGGTCTCGAACTACCTGAGCCTCGTGCACGACAACTCGCGCTGGACATGGTCCGGCCCCGTGGGCGGCCTGCGCGCGAACCTGACCACCGGCTTCACCCGCGACATGACCTCGGGCCGCGCCGACTTCGGCACGGTGCTCGCCGAGGTCCGGCACTACCGCCAGCCCCTGCGCGGCATCGTGCTCGCCATGCGCGCCAACGCACAGGGCAGCTTCGGCCCCGACGCGCAGAACGTCTACCTCGGCGGCCCGTCGCGGCTGCACGTGAGCAACTGGCGCGAACTCGCGGGGCCGAGAATGGTGAGCGCCAACGTCGAGGCCCGCTTCCCGGTCGTCCGCGGCCTGCTGCTCGCCGTGCCCGCGCCCTGGATGCTGCCCACCGTCAACGGCGCCCTCTACGCCGACGGGGCCCGAGCCTGGAGTCCCGGCGAGAGGGAGGAGCGCGGTGTGCTCGGCTGGGCCCTCTACCTCGGCGGCGGCTTCTACCCGGCGCTGCGCTGGAACTGGAGCTGGACGACGCAGGACTTCGTCCACTTCGACTCGGCGATCCCGCAGCACTACTTCTCCATCTCCTACAACTTCTGACCGGCCGCCACGGGCGGGGGGGCGCGCGGCCCGGGGGCTTGCGTCCTCGCCGATGCGGCCCGATGCTGTCCGGGCACCGGGCGCGCCGCGCTCGGCGTCGTCGTACCGGGCCGTCCCGACCGGGATCCCGAGGAGTTCCGTGCTGCCGGCCGCCATCCTCCACGCGTTCGCATTCGTGCTGCTCGCCACCCGGCCCGCCGCGGCGGCGCCGCGCACCGTCCCCGACAGCGCCGCCGCGCCGGCAAAGATCGTGCGGCAGTTCCCCGCGGTGGAAGTGCGTTCGCCGCTGCACGACCTGCGGTCGGCCCAGGTGGTCCACGCCGTGCGCGAGGACGTGCTGCATTCGCTGCCGGCGGACGGGCTCGCGGGCGTCGTGGCGCTGCAGCCCGGCGTGGTCGCGCAGGGGGGCGAGCTGCACGTCCGCGGCGGACGTGCCGGCGAGACGGCGATGGTGCTGGACGGCGTCTCGCTGCTGGAGCCGCTCCGGGGCTCGGCGACGAGCGTGCCGCTCGCGGCGCTGCGCGCGGCCGAGCTGGCGAGCGGCGCGCCCGACGCCCGGGACGCGGCGACGCTCGCGGGGGTGCTGACGCTGCGGCCGTCGGATCCGGGTGCGCGGCCTTCGGGCGAGTGGTCGTGGCAGGGCTCCGGCGAGCGCGAGCACCGGTTCGATCGTGCGAGCGCGCGGATCTCGGCGCCGCTGCCGGCGACGGGCTGGGGCGTGATCGCAGCGGGCGAGGGGACGTTCGACGACACGTGGATGCCGCGGCTGCGCTCGCGCAGCGGGAGCACCGTGCTGGGCGTGCCGCTCGGCTGGCGGGCGCGGAACGACGCGGCGCTCTCGCTCCGGCTGGCGCCGGTCGCGAACCCGCGGCGCACTTCGCTGCAGCTGCTCGCGGGGCGTTCGGTGCGCGAGCCGTTCGACCCGCAGTGGTCGGTCGACGGCTACGTGTTCGTCCCGGCCAATCCCAAGCTGCCGCCGGTCTACAGCGACGTGCCGCTGCCGGGCTACGCGCGCTACCGCGCGGCGGACCACCTCGCGATCACCGACGACCGCCGGCTCGCCGCCATCGCGACGGGGGAGCTGCCGTTCGCGCCGCTGCGGACGCTCGTCACGCTCGGCTGGCTGCGTGACCGCACGGTGACCGCGACCGGGGGCACGCGCGGCGTCGAGGGGCGGATCACGCGCCCGCGCTACCTGAACCCCGAAGACGTCGATCTCTTGCACGTCTTCTGGGGCGACGATCCCTACGTCCGCCAGGCGGACACCGACACGTGGACGCTGCGCGCCGACGGCGTCCGCGCGACGCGCACGAACGGACTGCTGCAGGCGGGGCTCGGCACGACGTACGAGGCGGTCGCGGTGCGCTCGACCGACTGGTTCGCCACCGGCTGGTCGCAGAACGGCGATCCGCTGATGGTGCCGATCGACACGGTGCGCGCTTTCCGCGCCTTCGCACCCGGTGGCTTCGCGTACGTGCAGGATCGCTGGGAGCACGCGGGCATGATCCTCGATGTCGGGCTGCGGCTCGATCTCTGGACCGCGGGCCCGCAGGCGGATCGCCAGTCGCTGCCCGCGGACGGCCGCGTGCTCGCGACGTGGTCGCCGCGGTTCGCGGTGGCGTACCCGGTCTCGGTGCGGGACGTCTTCACGCTCGCGTACGCGCGCGTGCACCAGGCACCGCCGCGCGACCTGCTCTACGACAGCCGCACCGTCGCCTCGAACCGCGAGCCGCTCGGCAACCCGGCGCTCGAACCCGCGACGGCGATCGGTGTCGACGCCGCGCTCAAGCACCTGCTCTCGGCCACGTCCGCGATCCAGCTCGCGGTGTTCGTGCGCGACGTCTACGGGCAGCCGGGCGCGCGGCTGGTGCGCGCGGGCTCCGGCCCGGCCAACCTGCGGTACGTCGGCGAGGACGAGGGGCAGGCGGTGGGAGGCGAGGCCGAGTTCGTGCGAGACGATGGCGACGGCCGCCGCGTCTCGCTCAGCTGGACCTGGATGCAGGCGTGGGGCAACGAATCGCGCTCCGCGGGGGATCCCTACGGCGTCCTGCGCGAGTCGCGCTCGACGCTGCGCGCCGACACGCCGCTCTCGTGGGACCAGCGCCACACGCTGCGCGCGCACGCGGCATGGCGCGCGCGGGGTGGCTGGGCGTTCGCGTGGACGACGCAGGCCTCGAGTGCGCTTCCGTGGACACCCAAGCCGCTGCGCGCGCCCCAGACCGACGCGGGCGCGATCGACAGCCGCCGGCTGGACACGTTCGAGGCGACCGACGTCGACGTGCGCTGGGCGCCGAAGCGGGCGCGGGGCTGGGAGCTCTCGTGCTCGATCCGCAACCTGTTCGACCACCGCGGCGAATCGCTCGCCACCGTCGACGGCTACCCGAACCCCTACGTGAACACCACCTACGACGACTACGGCGCGCACCGGACGCTGACGGGCCGGGGCGGTGGCGGCTGGTGGGTGGTGCCGTCGCTGGGATCGCCGTACTGGATCGACGTGCACGATCCGCGGCTCTCGAACCCGCCGCGCGCGGTGCGGTTCGGGCTCGCGACGCGGTGGTGAGCGGCGGGCCTACTGCGTCCCGGGGTCGATGCGCACTTCCACCGGGTCGCGGAATCCGCCCACCCGCGCGATCACGACGCCGTCCTTCGACACGCGCACGATCTCGCCGTCCGTGCGCGCGACGACCCACGCGTCGCCGGTGAGCGGGTCCACGTCCACGTCGCGCGGTTCGCGCAGGCCGGTGACGCGGAAGAGCTCCGCCGCGGTGTCGGGATCGAGCGCGATCAGCCGGTCGCCCGCGGCGTCGGCCACCCAGGCGCGGCCGTGGGCGCGGTCGAGCGCGATCCCGATCGGGCCCGCGGCCACGCCCGTCGAGTCGAGCAGCGTGCCGTCGGGGGCGATGCGCCACACGCGGCCGAGCGAGAGCGAGGTCACCCACGCGATCCGCGTCGAGGAGTCCACGGCGACTCGCGACGGCGAGCCGACGTAGGTGGTCGAGAGCAGCGTGCCGTCGACCGCCCAGTGCCGCACGCGATGGCCCGCGTTCTCGCACGCCCAGAGCGAGAAGTCGGCGGCGCCGACCGCGGCGCCCGTGGGCGAGGCGAGCAGGCCGATCGAGCCCGGCGAGGTGACGGTCCCCGACGGATTGCGGTGGGCGATCGAACCGTCGAGTTCGCAGATCCACGCCGAGTGGTCATAGGGGCTGACGGCGATCGTGAACGGCTGGTGCAGGCCGGTCATCACGGTGGGTGAGGTCTCGCCGGGAAAACGGCGCGTGACCATTCCGTCGAAGGGCGCGCTCGTCCAGACCGAGCCGGTGCCGCGGTCGACGGCAAGTGCCTGGATGCCGCCGACATCGGTGATCGAATACGCGATGTCGCGGCCGTCCGGCGAGAGGCGCACGAGCGCGTCCGCACCGGCGTCGGCGACCCACGGGCGCAGCAGCCCGGGCGTCGCCACGTCCTCGGCCCAGTCGCCGTTCGTGGCGCCGTTCACCACGTAGCCGAGACGGTAGCGGTACGTCTTCCCGTTCGTCGTGCCGGGGTCGGTGGTGCCCGTGCTCGTGACCGGGCGTACGTCGCCGAGCGGCCGCCACAGCGAATCCCCGGGCGCGAAGCGTTCGAGCCGGTAACCGTCCACGGCCAGCCCGGGCTGTGGCTGCCAGCGGAGCGTGACGATCGAGTAGCCGGCGACCGCGTCGAAGCCCGACGGCCGGCCGCCGGTCGCGGGATTGGACGGGTCGAGCGGGTTCGCGCGCTCGCGATTGCTGCAGCCGGCGGCGAGCGCCGCCAGGATCAGAAGCGCAGCGAGACCGCGCACCGGTCTCCCGTGGCGACCAGCGCCACGCGCGAAGCGGGCGAGGGGCGGAGGAAGCCGAGCCACACGGCCCCGACGAGCAGCGCCTCGCCGCCCAGCAGCGAGCCGCTCGCCAGCCGGTCGGCGTTCACGGTCTCCCGCCAGCGCGCGTCGATCCGCGCGGGGTCGGCCTCGTGCAGGTAGGCGTCGTAGCGCCGGTCCGCGCGATCGCTCAGCGAGAACGAGGCGGCGACGAGCCCGGCACCCGCGGCGGCGCACAGCCACGCGGCCTTGTGCGGGCGATGGACGGGTGCGGGCCGGGGTACCACCTCGAACGCGAACGCCGCCTGCGCGGGAGCGCAGACGGCGGCGAGAAGCAGGGCACCCTTCGTGACCGCGAGGAAGCGAGCGGCCGGCGAGGGGTACGGCACGGGGAACCTCGTCAGGCGGGCAGCTTGGCGACGTGCTTGGCCAGGCGGGACTTCTGCCGGCTGGCGGTCTCGCGCTTGATGATGCCCTTGGCGGCGGTGCGGTCGAGCACCGCCACGGTGTTGCGGAGCGCGGCTTCGCCGGCGCTGCGCGTGCTGGCCGAACGCACGGCCTTGATGGCCGACTTCATCCGGCTGGTCGCGGCGATGTTGCGCTGGCGACTCTTCTCGTTCGTCACCACGCGCTTGGCCGCGGACTTGTGATGCGGCATGGAATCCTCCTGAACGGTATCCGTGAACGTCAAAAGCCGTGGAAACTTACGGGTCTCGACGGGGGGCTGTCAAGCGCGGTGGGCGCGGTCCGTGCGGCGTGGTCGGCTGGGCCCCGCGGCCGGCAAACGGGCATTGTTCGGACCGGCGTTCCCCATGTAGTGTAGTCCCCTCGAGTACCCCCACTCGTGCTTCCGGAGGGCTCCGTGAGCGCGCTGAGCGAAAAAATCGCCGATCTGCCGGCCTCGCCGGGGGTTTACCTGTTCAAGGACGCCCGGGGCGAAGTGCTGTATGTCGGCAAGGCCCTGAGCCTGGCGTCCCGGGTGCGCAGCTACCTCGGGCACGACCCGCAGCGCCCGCGTATGGACGAGATGATGGAACGGGCCGCGGACGTGGACGTGATCCTCACGGACACCGAGGCGGAGGCCCTGCTCCTCGAATCGACGCTGATCCGGCAGCATCGTCCGAACTACAACGTCCTGCTCAAGGACGACAAAAGCTTCCCGTTCGTGAAGCTCTCGATGCAGGACGAGTTTCCGCGGCTGTCGGTGACGCGGCGCGTGCGCGACGACGGCGCACGCTACCTGGGTCCGTTCACGGACGTGAAGAACCTGCGGCGCACCCTGCGCGACCTGCGGCGCGTCTTCCCGCTGCGCACGTGCCGCAACTTCGACGACTACCGCCGGCAGGACCGTCCCTGTCTCTACTTCCACATCAAGCGCTGCGCGGGACCCTGCTACAGCCGCGCGCGCGTCGAGCCGAAGGCGTACCGGGCGATGGCCGACGGCCTGATGCTCCTGCTCGCCGGGCGCAACGACGAACTGCTGGCGCAGCTGCGGCGCGAGATGGACGAGGCCGCGGCCGGGCGCCGCTACGAGATCGCCGCCCAGCGCCGCGACCAGATCCGGCTGCTCGAGCGCGCGCAGGTGCCGCAGAAGATGGTGACCAACGATCCGCGCGACACCGACGTGCTCGGCGTCGCGCGGCACGGTGAGCGCGCGGCGCTCGCGACGCTGCTCGTGCGCGGCGGCCGCGTGATCGGCAAGGAGTCGCGCATCCTCGCGCGCGCCGCGGGCACGGACGACGGCGCCATCGTCGAGCTGTGGGTGACGCAGCACGCGCTGGCGCGCACCGACCTGCCGCGCCGCGTGCTGGTGAGCGAGGCGCCGGCCAACGCGCCCGCGCTCGCCGAGGCGCTCTCGCGCCGCGCGGGCCACGCGGTCGAACTGCTCGCGCCGGTGCGCGGCCGTTCGCGGCGGCTGGTCGAGGTCGCGGAGAAGAACGCCGCCGCGGCGCTCGAACACCTCGCCGCGCGCGCGAGCGGCCGGCGGGCGCGCTTCTCGGCCGCGGTGCTCGGGCTGCAGAAGGAACTCGGGCTCGACGCGCCGCCGCACCGCATGGTGTGCTTCGACATCTCCAACTTCGGTCCCGACCAGGCGGTCGCCGCGGTCGTCGCCTCCGAGGACGGGCGCGCGCGCAAGTCGCTCTACCGGCGCATGCGCATCCGCCGCCCGGGCCCGGACGACTTCGCGATGATCGGCGAAGCGGTGGAGCGCTACTGGACGCGCGTCGAGTCGGGTGAGCTGCCGCGGCCGGACCTCGTGGTGATCGACGGCGGCGCCGGCCAGCTGGGCGCCGCGCGCGACGCGATGTCGCGTGTCGCCACGCGCGCGGTCGCGATGATCGGTCTCGCCAAGCGCGAGGAACTCGTCGTGCGCGAGGGGCTGCCGGACCTGCGCCTCGCGCGCCGTTCGCCTGCCCTGCGCGCGCTGCAGCGGCTGCGCGACGAGGCGCACCGGTTCGGGCTCGAGTACCACCGCGCGCTGCGCTCCCGAGCGCGCATCGGCAGCGCGCTCGACACGGTGCCCGGCGTGGGACCGACGCGGCGCGCGGCGCTGCTCAAGGCGTTCGGCTCGGTCGCGGCCCTGCGCGGCGCCTCGGCCGAGGAGATCGCCGAGCGCGCGCGCGTGCCGAAGGCGCTCGCCGAGCGCGTGCTCGCGCACCTCGCGGAGCGGGAGGGAGCCGCGTGAGCGCGACGCGCACCCGGCCGCGCGCCACCGCGGTGGCGACCGCCCCGGCGGAGACGCCGGTGCCGGCGGGCCTGCGCCTGCCGGCGGAGGCGTGGCTCGACGAGCTGCGTACCGGCCGGCGCCTGAGCGCGCACACGCTCGACGCCTACCGGCGCGACGCCGACGACTACCTCGCGTTCGCGGTGAAGCACGGCCTGGCCGACTGGCGCGAGGCGACGCCGACGTTCGTGGACGCGTACTTCGCGCAGCTCGCGCGCCGCGGGCTGGCGGGCTCGACCGTGTCGCGCCGGCGCTCGTCGCTGCGTGGCCTGCACGGCTACCTCGCGCGCGCGGCGACGCCGGGCGCCGACCCGTTCGCGCGCATCCCGGCGCCGCGGCGCGACCGCAAGCTGCCGCACGCGCTCTCGCTCGCCGACGTCGAGGCGCTGCTCGCGCAGCCGGAGGGCGAGGGCGCGCTCGCGCTGCGCGATCGCGCGATGCTCGAGGTCGCCTACGCGTGCGGCCTGCGCGTCAGCGAGCTGATCGGGCTCGAGCGCGACGCCGTCAGTTTCTCGGGCCGAGTGCTCACCGTGGTCGGCAAGGGCGACAAGCAGCGGCTCGTCCCGTTCGGCCGCCAGGCGGAGCGCGCGCTGCGCGAGTGGCTCGACCGCGGGCGGCCGCAGCTCGCGTCCCGCGCGCGCCACGACCGCGTCTTCTGCAACGCGCGCGGGGGACCGCTCTCGCGCATGGGCTGGTGGAAGATCCTGCGCGCGCTGGCCCGCAAGGCCGGGCTCACGGCGCGTGTGCATCCGCATGCCCTGCGGCACTCGTTCGCGACCCACCTGCTCGAGGGCGGCGCCGACCTGCGCGTCGTGCAGGAGCTGCTGGGCCACGCCTCGGTCACCACCACCGCCATCTACACGCATCTCGACCGCAGCTACCTGCGCGAGGTGCATCGCCAGTTCCACCCGCGGGCCTGAAGGGGTCCGCGATCCACCCGATCGGGAAATCGGAGGAGTCGATGAAGTTCGTCCGTCCGGCAGTGATCGTCCTGCTGCTCGTCGTGTCCGGGGCCGCACCGTCGCACGCGTGGAGCGTCCTGCTTCCGCGCGCCGGCCAGGTGGGCATCGGCATGAGCGGTGGATACGGCGGACTCGCCAAGTCGGGATCGCTCGGGGACGAGTTCGGCCTCGGCGGGAACCTCGACGTGCAGCTGCGCTACCGCATGCGCTACGAGCGGGCGCTGGGGCTGTCGTTCGAGGCCCAGCGGCTCAAGGCGCGCGGGCGGAACCTCGGCCAGACCGCGTTCTCGCCCGACTCGGACAACGTGGCCCGCAACCAGCTGCGGCTGACGCTGGCGGGCGTGGATCTCTACCAGTACTTCGGCACCCGCACGCGCGTGCCGCGCTACGTCAACGCGGGCGCCGGGCTCGCGCAGCTCAACGCCCGGCTCGAGAACGGCGACACGCAGTACCCGCTCAACGGCGACGGTTTCTACCTGAGCGTGTCCGGCGGCGCCGAGTGGTTCGTGTACCGGAGCTGGGCCATCACCGGGTCGGCCAAGTACTCGAGCATCTTCCTCGACCAGAAGACCAACCACGACGTCCGCGCCAGCGTGGGCGTCATGTTCTACGCGGCGTACTGACATGAAGACTCCGCTCTCGATCGCGTTCCACGGCGCGGCGCGCACCGTCACCGGTTCGCGCCACCTGCTCCGCTTCGGCAACAAGCGGCTGCTGTTCGACTGCGGCCTCTACCAGGGCCACCGCGACGAAGCGGACCGCATCAACCGTTCGTTCCTCTTCGCGCCGGGCGAAGTGGACAGCGTCGTGGTGTCGCATGCGCACCTCGACCACACGGGCAACCTGCCGACGCTGACGGCGCAGGGTTACCGCGGGCCGATCCACATGACGCCCGCGACCGCCGACCTGTCGCGCGTGATGCTGCCCGACAGCGCGTTCCTGATGCAGAAGGACGTCGAGCACGTGAACCGCCGAGGGCAGGCCGGGCGCCCGCCGCGGCGGCCGCTCTACACGCTCGAGGACGTCGAGGGCACGCTCGCGCGCTTCGAGACGCACGGTTACCACGAGCCGTTCTCGCCGCTTCCCGGCGTGCGCGCCACCTACTACGACGCGGGGCACATCCTCGGCTCGGCGATCACGACGCTCGAGTTCGAGGCCGAGGGCCGGACGCTGCGCGTGTGCATGGGCGGTGATCTCGGGCGCTGGAAGCGGCCGATCCTGCGCGACCCCGAGACGCCGGTGGCGCCCGATGTGCTGGTGATGGAGAGCACGTACGGCGATCGCGTGCACGCCGACGAGAAGGCCACGATCGATGGGCTGATCGACGCGGTGAAGCGCACGGTCGAGCGCCGCGGCCGGCTGCTGGTGCCGGCGTTCGCGGTCGGCCGCACGCAGGAACTCGTGGCGACGCTGCACGAACTGACGCTCGCCGGGCGCATCCCCGAGCTGCCGATCTTCGTCGACAGCCCCATGGCCCGGAGCGCGACGGCGGTGTTCGCGAAGCACCCCGAGTGCTTCGACGAGCAGACCTACGCCCAGTTCACCAGCGGCAACGGGGAGCCGTTCGGCTTCTCGCGCCTGCGCTACGTGGGCTCGCCCGACGAGTCCCGGGCGCTCGACGAGAGCGACGGCACCTGCATCATCGTCTCGGCCTCGGGCATGTGCGAAGGCGGGCGCGTGGTGCACCACCTGCAGCACGCGCTGGGCGATGCGCGCAACACGGTGCTGTTCGTCGGCTACCAGGGCGACGGCACGCTCGGCCGCCGGCTGCGCGACGGCGCCGAGACGGTGAACGTGCTGGGCGAGCCGGTGCGCGTGCGCGCCGAGATCGCCGGGCTCGACGGCTTCAGCGCGCACGCCGACCAGGACGAGCTGATCCGCTGGGTGACGTCCATGAAGCCGGTGCCGCCCACGATCTTCCTCGTGCACGGCGAACCCGGGCCCGCGGACACGCTGGCGGAGAAGCTGCGCGAACGCACGGGGGCGACCGTCCACGTGCCGGAGAAGGGCCAGGAGTTCGACTTGTGGACGTGAACGACGCCCGTTACCAGGTGGGGCAGCGGCTCCACCACCCGCTCTTCGGCGAGGGACTGATCGTCGAGGTGCACACCGACCGCGGCCGCGAGGTGCTCGAGGTCGTGTTCGACGGCCAGCTGCGCCGGCTCTCGGCCGCGCGCGACTGGGAGATCGTCGACGGCTCGCGGTCGCGCGAGACGGTGGTGGCGGGGGACGGGCGCGACGACGAACCGCTGCCGCTGGTCCCGCGCGCGTCGGGGCCGCGGCGCGCGTGGCATCCGCAGGGCGACCGGCTGCTCGAGCGCTGGCTCGCGAACGGCTCGGAGTCGCAGGCGCACTTCGACGCGCGCGCGCAGGCCGAGGAATGGGCGGGCTGGGCGAGCGCCGACCGGCTGCTGTCGCTCGACTCGCTGCGCGGCGTCGAACGGTTCCCGCACCAGGTGGATGCCTGCCTGCGCGTGCTGCGCGACTTCGGCGGGCGCGGGATCCTCGCGGACGAGGTCGGCCTCGGCAAGACGGTCGAGGCGGGCATCGTGCTCAAGGAGTACCTGCTGCGCGGGGCGGTGCGGACCGTGCTCGTGCTCGTGCCGGCGTCGCTGTGCGAACAGTGGCGCGCCGAGCTGTGGGAGAAGTTCGAGCTCGACTTCGTGGTCTCGCGCGGACCGGCGGGGCAGTGGGGGCGGCATCCGCTCGTGATCTCGTCGCTCGAGACCGCGCGCCACGAACGCCATCGCCGGCGCGTGCGCGGCGCGAACTACGACATGGTGGTGGTCGACGAGGCGCACCGCCTGCGCAACCACCTCACGCTGGGCTGGAAGTTCATCAACGACCTCAATCCCCGCTACCTGCTGCTGCTCACCGCGACACCGGTGCAGAACGACCTGCGCGAGCTCTACAACCTCGTCACGCTCGTGCGCCCGGGAACGGTCGGGACGTTCTCGCAGTTCCGGCGCGACTTCCTCTCCGGCCACGACAAGCGCACGCCGCGCAACACGCCCCGGCTGCGGCGCCTGCTGCGCAGCGTCATGATCCGCACGCGGCGGGGCGACACGCAGCTGACGTTCGCGCCGCGCAAGGTCGACACGCTGTGGGTGCCGCAGAACGTCGCCGAGCGCAACCTCTACAAGCAGGTGAGCGAGTTCGTCGCGGACGCCGTGCACGGCGACGCCGGGCAGCCCGGCAAGCCGCACTACTTCACGCTGATGGTGCTGCAGAAGGAGATGGGCTCGTCGTGGGCCGCCGCCGCCGGCACGCTGCTGCGGCTGGCGTCACACCCGGACGGGCTCGACCCGAAGCGCGTGCGCGCGTTCGCCGACCGCGCGGCGGCGCTCAGCGCCGACCCGAGCAAGATCAAGACGCTGCTGCGCTCGATCACCGCGCTCCAGGGCGAGAAGGCGATCGTGTTCACGCAGTTCCGCGCGACGCAGGACGCGATCGTGAACGCGCTCAACGACGCGGGGCTGTCGCACCAGGTCTTCCACGGCGAGATGGGCTGGCGCGAGAAGGAGGACTCGCTCGAGGCGTTCCGCTTGCGCGACCAGGTCCTGGTCAGTACCGAAGCCGGCGGCGAGGGGCGCAACCTGCAGTACGCGCGCAACGTGATCAACTACGACCTGCCGTGGAACCCGATGCGGCTCGAGCAGCGCATCGGCCGCGTGCACCGGCTCGGCCAGGAGCACCCGGTGCGCGTCACCAACCTGGTCGCGCGCGGGACGATCGAGGCCTACGTGCTCGAGATCCTCGAGCGCAAGATCCGCATGTTCGAGCTGGTCGTCGGCGAGATGGAGGAGATCCTCGGCGCGTGGAACACGCACGGCTCGTTCGAGGACGAGGTGTTCCGGCGCTGGACCGAGTCGCGCTCGCCGCGCGTTCGCAAGAAGCGCTTCGGCGAGCTCGCGCAGCACCTGGTCACCGCGCGCAAGCTCTACCAGCAGCAGCGCGACAACCAGAGCTGGCTCTTCCGCGGACCGGCGGACCACGAGGACGAGGGCTCGGGCCAGTGACGCCGAAGACCGCCACGCGCAAGCGCGCCGCCGAGACACCCGCGATCCCGCGCGGCGAGACCGCCGCGGAGCAGCCGGAGTGGCGGGCGTTCGTCGGGCGCTGGCTGGGCATGGTGGGCTGCTCGGTCGAGGATGCCCCGCGCGGCGACTGGGAAGTGCTGCTGTCGGCCGCGCTGCAGAAGCGCTGGCGCCGCCAGCGCGTGCGGCTGGTGTTCGATCCCGCGCGCCCGACCGTGCCGCGTGGCGCATGGTTCACCGCGCCCGGCAGCTCGGCGGGCCGCCGCATCCTCGAGGCTGCGCTCGCCGAGCCGGCGTTCACGCGCCGCACCGCGCTCGCGCAGGTGCCCGGCGCGCCGGCGGACGGACTCGCGGGCGTGTGCAAAGTGCGCGGCCTCACGTGGAGCCCGCCGCGGCTCGGGCCCGTGCGCTACGAGCGGCGCGTCGCGTTCCACGCCGTGATCACGCGCTGGGGCGGGCTGCCGTGGCAGGAGCAGTGGGTCGTGCTGGTCGGCAGCGGGGGTGAGGTGCTCGAACGCGCGCAGGCCCCACAGGTGCCGGAGGTGCGCCCGCGCGAGGGGCTCTACCAGATGGGCGAGGAGCTCGAGCCCGAGCTGCGCGAGCGCTGGCTCGAGAGCGCGCGCCAGACGCTCGAGGCGCTCGCCGACGAGCGCGAGGCCGAGTGGGAGACGTCCGTCGGCCGGCTCCGCGACGACGAACTGGAGCGCCTCGGGGCGTTCTTCTCGGCGCGCATCGAGGAGGAGGAGGACCGCCTCCGCCGCCGGATCGGGCACGACGAGCACGAGCTCGAGCACGGCGACGCGACCTCGCTCAAGCTGGAGTGGGAACGCCGGGCCGCCGAGATCCGTCACCGCTGGGAGATGCGCACCGAGGTGCGGCTCTGGGGCCTCGAGGAATGGTCGTGGCCGGTCGCCGACCTCGAGCAAGAGCTCAAGGCGGGCGCCGTCCGGGTCAAGCTGCGCTCGCTCGTGGACGTGGCGAGGGGCCGCCCGGCGCTGCCGGCGTGCCCGACCTGCGGGGCGCTGGCGGAGATGCTGGTGCGCGCCCGCGGCCACGTGGCCTGCGCCCGCTGCGCGGTGACCTGAGCGGGCCGGCTTGACGCCCGAGACGCTTGCCCGGTACTGTTTTCCGTCGCTTACCGTGGGTTGGCCCCGCGGATCACCCCGACGATTCGGTCGCTGTCCTGGAGGTTTCGCTTGTCGCTGGAGACGCGGAAGACGCACGCGCTGGACGACCCGGGCGCGGAGGCTTTGGACAAGGTCACGGGGCTCTGGGAACGCTACGGGCGCATCGCGCTGGGCGTGATCGGTGCCATCGTCGTCGTCGCGGGCGTCGCCTTCTACACGATCCGGCAGAGCGCGGCCCAGGAGAACCTCGCGTCCAAGAAGCTGGCCGAGGCCGACATGCTGTTCTGGCAGGGCGATTACGATCGCGCCCGCTCGACGGCCGGGGAAGTGACCAAGCAGTGGGGTTCGACGCCGAGCGGCATCGACGCGCACCGCATCTCCGGTGACGCGGCCTACTGGCGCGGCGACTTCAAGGGCGCGGTCACCGAGTACAAGGCGTACCTCGCCAAGAAGAGCAGCGGCGTGTTCGCGCAGAGCGTGCGCCGCAGCCTCGCGTACTCGCTCGACAGCGACAAGCAGTACGCCGAGGCGGCCAAGACGTACGACGCGCTCGTCGGCGTGTTCGATCGCGAGACGAGCGCCGAGATGCTCGCCGCGGAGGCGCGCTGCCTGCTCGCGACGGGCGACCGTGCGGGCGCGGCGGCGAAGCTGCAGAAGCTCGTCGACGATTTCGGCGAGACGAGCTACGCCAATCCGGCGCGCGTGCAGATCGCCGAACTCGGCGCGACCGGTCACTGACGCGCCCCGGGCGCATGGACGCGCGATGAGTCCCGACACCCCGGGCGTCGATCTCGTTTTCGTCTGGCATCATCACCAGCCGGACTACCGCCACCCGCGCGACGGCCGCGCGCTCCTGCCGTGGGTGCGGCTGCACGCGACGAAGGACTACCTCGACATGGCGCTCCATCTGGAGCGCCATTCGCGCGTCAAGGCGACCTTCAACTTCGTGCCTTCGCTGCTCGACCAGCTGGAGGGCGCGATCGCCGGGCGGTCCGACGCGCTGTTCGACCTGCTCGCGAGGCCCGTCGCCGGCCTGTCGGCGTCCGAGCGCGCCGAGCTCCAGGCGCGCGCCCGCATGGCGCCGCGCTGGGCGCGCGAGCGCTGGCCCGCGTACCAGTCGCTGTGCACGAAGCTGCGCGCGCCGGCAGTGGCCGGCGACGCCGACCTGCTGCGGCTGGTCGCGTACTTCCTGCTGGCGTGGCTCGATCCGCTGCTGCTCGACCGGCCCGAAGCGCTCGCCGCCGCCGCGGCGGCCGAAGCCGGGCGCGCGGGCGAAGCCGAGCGTGACGCGCTGCTCGCGCTGCACGCGGCGCTGCTGCGCGAAGTGGTGCCGGCGTACGCGGCGCTGGCCGAACGCGGCCAGGTCGAGATCGCGTGCTCGCCCGCGTTCCACCCGATCCTGCCGCTGCTCGTCGACGTGAAGACCGGCCGCCGCGCGCGGCCCGACCTGCCGGTGCCCTCCGAGCCGTTCGCGGCGCCCGAGGACGCCCGCTGGCACGTCGAGCACGGTCTCGACGCGGCGGCGAAGACGTTCGGCCGCCGCCCCGTGGGCATGTGGCCGTCCGAGGGCAGCGTGAGCCCCGAGGCCGCCGAGATCCTGGCCGGCGCGGGTGTGCGCTGGATCGCCACCGACGAGATGGTGCTCTGGCGGTCGATCGCGGGCCTGAAGCGTGAAGACCTCTACCAGCCGTGGCGCTTCGCGACGCCGGCGGGCGAGATCGCGCTCTTCTTTCGCGACCACGAGCTCTCGGACCGGATCGGCTTCGTCTACAGCACGTGGTCGCCCGCCGACGCGGTCGCCGACTTCATGCGCCAGCTGCGCCGCATCGCCGAGGCTCACCGCGCCGCGGGGCGCGAAGGCCGGCCGGTCGCGTGCGTGATCCTGGACGGCGAGAACTGCTGGGAGCACTACGCCGAGGACGGCCGGCCATTCCTCGAGCAGCTCTACGCCGCGCTCGAGGCGGCGCCCGACGTGCGCACGCGCACGCCCGCCGAGGTGCTCGCCGAAGGCCCGGTGCGCGCGACGCTGCCGCAGCTGCACTCGGGCTCGTGGATCGACGCCGACTTCCACATCTGGGCCGGCCACGCCGAGAAGAATCGCGCGTGGGACCTGCTCGCGCGCACGCGCGCGGCGCTGGTGGCGCAGGGGAGGACGCGCGCGAGCCATCCGGCGGCCTGGTCGGCGCTCGCGGCGGCCGAGGGCTCGGACTGGTTCTGGTGGTTCGGCGAGGACCACTACACGGCCGACAAGGCGCTTTTCGACAGCCTCTTCCGGGCGCACCTTCAGGCGGCACACGAGCGTGCGGGAATCCCTTCGCCGTCCTGGGTTTCGCTGCCGGTCGCGGCGCCGCCGCGCGCGGGTTCCGAGCACCACGAGCCGACGGCGTTCGTGCACCCGGTGATCGACGGGCGCATGAGCCGCTACTACGAGTGGCACGGCGCAGGCTCATGGAAGCTCGGCACGGGAGGCGGGTCGATGCACCGCGTGACGGCGCCGATCGCTTCGGGGTTGCACTACGGCTTCGACGAGCGCGCGCTCTACCTGCGGCTCGACTTCGCGGGCGACGAACTGCCGGGCGCGGACGCCTCGCTCGTGATCGAGCTGGTCGCGCCGGCGCCGAAGCGTTTTCGCGTCGAGCATCTGGTGCCGGGCACCGGTGCGCTGCTCGCCGACGACGGCGCGGCCGTGGGCACGGTCGCGATCGACGACGTGCTCGAAGCGGAGCTGCCGGTGGCCGCGTTGGGCGCATCGCCGGGCCAGGCGCTGGAGCTGCTGCTGCACGTCGAGCGCGCGGGCGAGCGGCTGGAGAGCCTGCCGCCCGGGCAGGTGCTGCGCCTGCTGGTTCCGGGGCCGGACTGGGAAGCGGCCCACTGGAGCGCGTGAGCGCCGCGCGCGATCAGGCTTCGCGCGCCCAGTGGGTCTGCAGGTTCGTGAACGCGCGCAGGCCGGCGACGCCCAGCTCGCGGCCCCAGCCCGACGCCTTGATGCCGCCGAACGGCAGCCGCGGATCCGACTTCACGATGCCGTTGACGAACACCGCTCCGGCTTCGATCCGCGCGGCGAACGCTTCGCCGCGCGCCGCATCGCGCGTCCACACGCTGGCGCCGAGCCCGAAGCGCGAATGGTTGGCGAGCGTGAGCGCCTCGGCGTCATCGCGCGCACGGATCACCGGCGCCACGGGGCCGAACGTCTCCTCGTCGAACGCCGGGCAGCCCGGGCGCACCTCCGCGAGCACGGTCGGCGCGTAGAACGCACCGCGGAGCCCCGGGGGCCGGCGGCCGCCGACGAGCAGGCGTGCACCGGCGGCGATGCTGCGGCGCACCTGGTCCTCGAGGTCGTCGACGAACTCCGGCTTCGCGAGCGGGCCCACCTGCGTCGCGCGGTCCAATGGGTCGCCCACGACGAGCGCGTCCATGGCGCGCGCGAAGCGTTCGGCGAACGCGTCGGCGAGCGGCTCGACCACGATGAAGCGCTTGGCCGCGATGCAGCTCTGGCCGTTGTTCTGCACGCGCGCCGTGACGGCGAGTGGCACGACCGCATCGAGATCGGCGTCGGCGAGCACGACGAACGGATCCGAGCCGCCGAGCTCCAGCACGCAGGGCTTGAGCGCGCGGCCCGCGCACGCGGCCACCTCGCGGCCCGCGGCTTCGCTGCCGGTCAGCGTCACCGCCGCGATCGCCGGGTGCGCGATCAGCGCCGGCACGTCGCGCGCGCCGACGAGCAGCGTGGTGAACACGCCGGGAGGCGCGCCGGCGTCGCGGAACAGCGCTTCGATCGCGAGCGCGACGCCGGGCACGTTGGACGCGTGCTTGAGCGCGACCGTGTTGCCGGCCGCGAGCGCGGGTGTGGCGGCGCGGACGACCTGCCAGAACGGGAAGTTCCACGGCATCACCGCGAGCACCACGCCGAACGGCAGGTTGCGCACGCCGCTGCGCGTGGCGTCACTCGCGATCGTCTCGGGCGCGAGCGCGGCCGCGGCGTGTTCGGCGAACCACTCGCACGCGGCCGCGCACTTCTCGACCTCGGCCTCGGCCTGCGCGATCGGCTTGCCCATCTCGCGCACGGCGAGCGTGGCGAGCGCGTCACGCCGCTCGCGGAGCAGCGCGCCCGCGCGTCGGAGCACGGCGGCGCGCGCCGGGATGCCGGCGTCGCGCCAGGCCGGAAACGCGGCTGCCGCCGCGGCGAGAAGCGCTGCCGCCTGCGCGGACGAATGGTCCTCGACGTCGGTGACGATTTCGAGCGTGGCGGGATCGACGGAGCGCATGCGGCGACGATGCCGCAGCGCGCGTCAGAGCGCCAGCCCGAGCTGCTGCGCGAACGCGGGCGGTTCGGGATCGGCCGCCGGGAGGGGAGCCGGCCGGATCGCGGGAGGGAGGCCCTCGCGGCGTGGCACGCGGGCGCGGATCGCCGCGAAGCGATCGGTCACCTGCTGCTGCGTGCGGCCCGGCAGGTAGCCGCGCGCGCCATAGAGCGCCTCGAGCCGCGTGCGTTCCTCGGGCCATTCTTCGCCCAACGTCTGCATGAAATGCTCGCGCGTCCCGGGCTGCATGTGGAGCACGATCGCCGAGAGCCGCTCCGCGCCGGCGGCACGCGCCTCGCGCACGACCTGCGCGAGCGACGCATCGGAATCGCTGAGCCCCGGGATCAACGGCGCGACCAGCACCGAGACGCGGATGCCCGCTTCGGCGAGGCGCGCGACGGCACGCAGGCGCGCGCGCGGCGGCGCGGTGCCGGGCTCGGTCGCGCGCCAGAGCCGCTCGTCCAGCGTCGGCACGGACAGGTACACGCGCACGTCCGTGCGCGCGGACGCCGCGGCGAGCACGTCGAGGTCACGCACGACCAGCGGTCCGCGCGTGATGATGCCGAAGGGATTGCGCGCCTCGGCGAGCATCTCGAGGCACGCGCGCGTCAGCCGGTAGCGCGCCTCGATCGGCTGGTAGGGATCGGTGGCGGCGCCGACCTGCACCTCGGCGCGCGTCCACGTGCGGCGCGCGAGCTCGCGGCGCAGCACCTCGGCGATGTTCGTCTTCACGCGGATCGAGCGCCCGTAGCGGTCGTCCCACGGACGGTCGGCGCGGCGCTCGAACGCGCGCACGTAGCAGAACGTGCAGCGGTGGGCGCAGCCCATGTACGGGTTGAGCGACCAGTCGAACGGCATCCCGCGGACGGGATTGAGGGCCGAGCGGCAGGGTTCTTCGCGGTACTCGGGGCGCATGAGTGCCCTTGTACCGCAAGCGGGCGATACTGCACAAGTGTGCAGTATCGCCTGTGCGAGCCCGGATCAGCGGGCCGGCGTGAGGACGATGTCCCGGAAGTCGATGCGGCCGAGGTAGCCCTGCAGGACGATCGGCCCGGGTTCGGACTCGTTCGCATCCAGCGCGTCGCCGGTGATGCCCGGCACGACGACGTGGTCCTGGATGAGCACGTCGTTGAGTCGCGCCGTGAGCGTGCGGCCGACCAGTTCGACGTCGAGCGTGTTCCACTGGCCGGCGGGCTTCGCGGCATCGCGGGCGGGCGGGAAGAACCCGTAGACGGCTCCCGTGGCGCCCAGCGGACCGGCCGGATCCGGGCGATCGGTGAGTTGGATCTCATAACGGCCACGCAGGTGAAGTCCGCTGTCCTCGCCGGGTTGCAGCCGGTACTGCAGGTGGAGCTTGAAGTTCGAGAAGCGCTGCGTCGTCATGAGGTCGCCGGCGAGATCGCCGTTGACCAGCAGGCCACCGCTGGCTGCCCAGCCACCGCTGCCGCCGCGGCGCCCGATCCAGCCCGCGAGCGACTTGCCGTCGAAGAGCGCGATCGGTTCGCCCCAGGCGACCTTTGTGGGCGCGTCGAGACCCGGCGCACGCACGGCGCGCCAGTCGACGACGAGGTGCTCCGACGTGTCGACCATGCTCGGTGCCATGGTGCCGGCGTAACCGTCGCCGGAGCGCTTGCCGACGAACGTGCCGAAGTTCGGGACCTCGAAGCGCAGCCCGTCGTCCAGCGCCTGGACGCCACGCACGGCCACGGGCGCGTTGGCCATGCCCTGGAAGGTCATGACGAGGCCGACGCCCGGCAGGCGATCGAGCTGGAACCAGCACGGCCAGGTCGTGTCTACGGCCGGGCGGCTCAGGGTGACGTCCCAGGCGCCGAGGTACGGCTCGGCGGCCCGGGCGGCAGTGGCGAGCGCGAGCGAGCTGCCCAGCGCGGCGATGACGGCGATACGGCGGATCATGGCGAATCTCCTCGGAGAGCTCGGGGACGAGGTCGGGAGCGATTCGCGCGTCCGGGGGATTCGGCGGGATGGATCACCGGCGGCGTGCGCGCGCAGGTTAGCACCTCGTGCGCTCGGCGGCGTGGCGCGATCGCGAGGCGGCTCGAGAGGGGCTCGCGGCGAGAGGGGCCGCGGCCGAGGGAGGCGAAAGCACGGCGCGGCAAGGCGGGATGCGGCGGTGGTGGCAGTTTCAATGAAGTCGCATAATAGATATTATGTAAACCTCCGGCCGTAGGCCGGAGGCTCACATAATATCCTCGGGGTTTGGGATGCCCTGCGGTCCGGGACGTTGCCCCTGCCACCTCGCACATCGCGTCGCCTCGGCTCGGGCGTCGCGGCGCTGGTCTTCGCGGCCTGCGCTACTTGATTCGCGTGAGGCGCTGCACGCTGCCGGAGATCGTCGTCGTGTCGTCGTTGCAGGCGCCGCTGGCGTGATCGCTCACGTGCATCACCACGGTGAAGCGCCCGAACGTCCGTTCGTCTGACCCGACGAGAATCCACTTCGTCTCGACGTGCAGCGAGTCTGGAGTGTCCCTCACCGTGTAGTCGCCGGCCGACGGAACGATCAGCGGTTGCAACCGGACCTGGTCGGAGAACGTCACCGGCATCGACTGAAGCACCCCGTTGCGGCAGCGCACGTACCCCAGGAGCCAGCCGCGCACGGCGACGGTGCTGTCGGGTGCGGCGGTCACGACGACCTGGAGGCTGTCCGAAGCGCCGATCCACGTTCCGACGGGGCCCTGGCTCATGGAGAGGCCATTGTGGACTCGGCCACGGGGCTCCCCGGGCAGGCAGCTGCTCGAGGCCAGGCAGATCGTTGCCGCGGCGGTGAGCGCAACGAGGCGGCGCACGTTCGAGCTCCTCCCCGTCGGCTCAGCCGACCACGAGGTTCAGCAGCTTGTCCTTCACGTGGATCACCTTGCGGATGGTCGCGCCGTCGAGGTACTTGGCGACGCGTTCGTCGGCCTTGGCGGCGGTGAGCACGGTGTCCTGGTCGGCGCCCTTGGCGAAGTCGAGCGTCGCGCGCAGCTTGCCGTTCACCTGGACGGCGAGTGTGACCTGCGACTCCTCGCAGAGCTTCGGGTCGTACGCGGGCCAGGGTTCGTAGGCGATCGTGTCCTTGTGGCCCATTCGTGCCCAGAGCTCTTCGGCGAGGTGCGGCGCGAATGGCGCGATTACCTTGAGGAACGGTTCGAGGATCGCCTTGGGACGGCCGGGCTGCGGGTTCATTTCGTTCGCGAAGACCATCATCTGCGCGATCGCGGTGTTGAACTTGAGGGCTTCGACGTCCTCGCCGACCTTGCGGATCGTCTGGTGCAGCGTGCGCAGCATGGCCTCGTTGGGCTGCTCGTTCGTGAGCGTGAGGCTGCCGTCCTCGTTCACGAACAACCGCCAGACACGGTCGAGGAAGCGCGTGATGCCTTCCACGCTCTTGCTGCTCCAGGGCTTCATGGCCTCCAGCGGGCCCATGAACATCTCGTAGATGCGCAGCGCGTCGGCGCCGTACTGGTCGATCATGTCGTTCGGGTCGACCACGTTGCCCCAGCGCTTGGACATCTTGCGATTGTCCTCGCCCAGGATGATGCCCTGGTGGACCAGCTTCATGAACGGTTCGGGTGTGCTCACGACGCCGATGTCGTAGAGCACCTTGTGCCAGAAGCGCGCGTAGAGCAGGTGCAGCACCGCGTGTTCGGAGCCGCCGACGTAGAGGTCGACGGGCATCCAGTACTTCTCCTTCTTGGGGTCGACCAGGCGGTCGGGGTTCTTCGGGTCGAGGAAGCGCAGGTAGTACCAGCACGAGCCGGCCCACTGGGGCATCGTGTTGGTCTCGCGGCGTGCGGGCTTGCCGGTGGCGGGATCGGTGGCCTTGAGCCACTCGGTGGCGTTCGCGAGTGGGCTCTCCCCCGTGCCGCTCGGCTTGTAGTTCTCGAGCTCGGGCAGGCGGATGGGCAGCTGGCTCTCGGGCACCGGGTGGTGTTCGCCATCGGTCCAGACGATCGGGAACGGCTCGCCCCAGTAGCGCTGCCGTGAGAACGGCCAGTCGCGCAGCTTGTAGTTGACGGCCTCCTGGCCGACGCCTCTCGCGGCGAGCCACTGCGTGATCTTCGGGATCGCGTCGACGGGCTTCAGGCCGTCGATCGAGAACGCGCCGTCGGGCGACGTGGAGTTCACGATCGTGCCGTCGTCCGTCTCGGTGAATGCGGCCTGCTGCACGTCGCCGCCCTTCACGACCTCGACGATCGGCAGGCCGAAGGTCTTCGCGAACTCCCAGTCGCGCTCGTCGTGGCCGGGGACCGCCATGATCGCGCCGGTGCCGTAGCCCATCATCACGTAGTCGGCGATCCAGATCGGCAGCTTCTTGCCGTTGACGGGATTGACGGCGTGGCCGCCGGTGAAGACTCCCGTCTTCTGCTTGTCCTGCTGCCGCTGCAGGTCGCTCTTGTGCGACGTCGCCTGGACGTAGGCGTCGACCGCGGCCTTCTGCGCCGGGCTCGTCAGCACGCTCACCAGCGGGTGCTCGGGCGCGAGCACCATGTAGGTGGCGCCGAAGAGCGTGTCGGGGCGCGTCGTGAAGATGCGCAGGTTGCCGTGCACTCCGTCCAGCGCGAAGTCGACCTCGGCGCCGGTGGAGCGGCCGATCCACTCCTTCTGCATGATCAGCGTGCCGTTCGGCCAGTCGACGTCCTTCAGGTCGGCGAGCAGGCGGTCGGCGTACTCGGTGATCTTCAGCACCCACTGCCGCATCGGCTGGCGAATCACCTCGAAGCCGCCGACCTCGCTCTTGCCGTCGACGACTTCCTCGTTGGCGAGCACCGTGCCCAACTCGGGGCACCAGTTGACCGGGATCTCGGCGACGTACGCCAGGCCGCGCTCGTAGAGCTTGAGGAAGATCCACTGCGTCCACTTGTAGTAGTCCGGATCGGTGGTGTCGACCTCGCGATCCCAGTCGTAGCTCAGGCCCGCGCGCTGCATCTGCCGGCGGAAGTTGTCGATGTTCTGCCGCGTCGTGATCGCCGGGTGGATGCCCGTCTTGACCGCGTACTGCTCGGCCGGCAGCCCGAACGCGTCCCAGCCGGTGCAGTGCAGGACGTTGAAGCCATTCATGCGCTTGTAGCGGCTGAGGATGTCCGTCGCCGTGTAGCCCTCGATGTGGCCCACGTGCAGGCCGGCGCCCGAGGGGTACGGGTACATGTCGAGGCAGTAGAACTTCGGCTTCGGCGACACGTCGGGGGCGGCGAAGGTCTTCCGCTCGACCCAGTAACGCTGCCAGCGCGGCTCGACTTCGGAGAACGGGTATCGCTTGCTCATGGACCGATCCGATGGATGAAGGTGGAGCGTGGAAGATAGCGGAGGGCTTCCCTCCCGTCACGGCAGGCCGCGGGCGAATGGCCCGCGCCGCGCGGAGGCTGCTCAGCGTGCGGCGACCTCGCGGGTCGCCTGCTCGAGGGCGAGCAGGGCGTCCGTGCGGCCGCCCTTCCAGGCGGCCTCGGCGCGGTAGACGGCGTCGAGCGCGCGGGCGAGATCGGCGGGGCCGCGGCGCCGGCCGAGCACTCGCGCCAGTTCGGGGCGCATCGACCAGCCGCCGATCGCGCCGCCGACCATGTTGCCGAGCGCCCACATCACCGAGCCCTCGCTCTCGCCGGCCGCGAGCAGGCGGCCGAGCCGCTGCGCGGCGAGTCCGGGTTCGCCGCTGGCCACGGCGAGCAGGTACTCCTCGAGGCTCGCGCCCACCACCGGGCGTTCGAGCGCGGCGACGTCCTTCGGCGTGACCTTGCCGGCGCGCGCGCAGCAGCTCACCAGCTTGCCCAGCTCGCTCAGGAACGCGACGCTCTCCCCTTCGCACGAGCGCAGCAGCGCCTCGAGCGTGCCGGGTGCTTCGTCCAGGCCCTCGGCCTTCAGTCGCCGGCGGCCCCACACGAGCAGCGTCTTCGCGTCGACGGGGTGCAGCTCGACGCGCGCGGCGCACGCGGCGCGGATCGCGTCGAGCGACTTGCGCGGCGCGTCGGCGGCGGCCTCGACCAGCACGAGCACCGACTCGCCCGCGGGGCGCGCGACGCCGGCGGCGAGGTCGCTCACCTTGCGCTCGCTGCGCACCAGGGATTCGAGCGCGTGCACGATCGTCAGCTCGCGCGCGGCGAACATCGAGATGCCGTGGTGCGCGGACAGCACGGTGTCCACGTCGTCCTCGCCCAGCCGCAGCACGCGCGGCGTCGGCGCCTCGGGGACCGCGGCGGCCCAGGCGCGGCGGAAGCCGGCGAGGAACTCGGCCTTCAGCGCTTCCTCGGGGCCCTCGACGTGCAGCGACGGCGGGAACTCGCCCGCGTCGGCGCGCTCCAGCAGCGCGAGCGGGTCGGCCGGCGGGCGCGGACGGGCCCCGCCCGACGCGCGCGAGCGCGCGGGCGTGCTCGCCGCGGTCGCGCTACCAGCCTTCGACCGAGCGGCTGAGGACTTCGTCTGCGATCTTGTCGACGGCTTCTTTGCGTCCATCGAGTTCGGTCTTGGCGGCCTGGCCGGGGACGTCGGTGACGAAGTAGTTCGCCGTGCGGACGATCTCGTCGCTCCACATCTCGCGGTTCTTCACGAGGTCCTTGAAGGTGACCTGCACCGCGATCGTGACGCGGTACTCCTGCGCCTGGGCGGAGTTCGTGAAGCCGAAGACGGCGTTCTTGTACTGCGTGACCTTGCCGCGGACGACGCAGTTGGCCGACTTCTCGTCCACGACGCGGAGGTGGTTGTCGCGGACGAAGCGCTGGATCACGGCGTTCGTGATGTCCTGCTCCAGCGTGTATTCCGTCGTGCCGTTCTCGAACACCGGCACGGCGACGGTTTTGAGGTGCGACGGCAGCAGTGCGGGACTCGCGGTGTACCCACACGATCCCGACACGAGCCCCCCGACCGCCACGGCGGCCAGGAGGACCGCGCGCGACAGCCAGGGGGCTCGTGCGTCAGGCGGCATCCGTCTGGGTGCTCTCGTCGTTGTCCTTGCCGTGGATCCCGAAGAGCTTCATGCGGTAACGCAGCTTGTCGCGCTTCAGGTTCAGCAGTTCCGCGGTACGGCTCTGGTTCCAGTTCGTAGCATACGAGGCACGGAGGATCAAGGCGCGCTCCAGGTCCTCGATCAGCTGCTCGAACGCCAGGCCGCCCGCCGGGATCGGAGAGTTGAGCGCCTCTTCGACGCGCTGCCCCAGCGAGGCGTCGGCGTTGCCGCGTGCCCGCGCGGCCATCTTGAGGTGCCGGGCCTCCAGCACCTCGGCGTTCTCGAGCAGGATCGTGCGCTCGAACAGGTTCTTCAGCTCACGGATGTTTCCCGGCCACGGATAGTCCAGCAGCATCCGCTGCGCCGAGGGTGCGATCTCCTTGAAGGGCTTCTTGAACTGCTTCGCGAAGCGCTCCATGAAGAGCCGCGCCAGCGGCACGACGTCCTCGTGCCGGTCGCGCAGCGGCGGCACGAACAGGGGCACGACCTTGAGGCGGTAGTAGAGGTCCTCGCGGAAGCCTCCCTCCCGCACCATCTTCTCGAGGTCCTGGTTGGTCGCCGAGATGATGCGCAGGTTGACCGCGATGTCCTTGGTGCCGCCGACGCGCTTGAAAGTGCGGCGCTCCAGCACGCGGAGCAGCTTCACCTGCAGCATGGGCGACATCTCCCCGATCTCGTCGAGGAACAGCGTGCCGCCGTTGGCCAGCTCCATCAGGCCCAGCTTCTGCGCGCGGGCGTCCGTGAACGCGCCCTTCTCGTGGCCGAACAGTTCGCTCTCGAGCAGCTCGCTCGGGATCGCGGCGCAGTTGATCTCGACGAACGGCTGCGAGTGCCGCGCGCTCATGCGGTGGATCAGGTTGGCGAAGTACTCCTTGCCGGTGCCGCTCTCGCCCTCGATCAGCACGCTGGTCGTGTCGCCGCGCGCGACCTGCTCGGCGATGGCGTAGGCCTCCTGCATGGCCGGGCTCGCCGAGTGCAGGTAGTCCTCGTCCGCGAACGCCTGGTTGCGCAGCCGGCGCAGCTCGAGCCAGATCTTCTGCGACTCGTGCGCGCGCGTGGCCAGCGCCAGGAGTTCCTCGGCCTGGAACGGCTTCTTCACGAACCAGAACGCGCCGGCGCTCATGGCTTCGACGGCGGTCTCGAGCTCGCCGAACGCGGTCATCAGGATGACCGACACCTCGGGCTGGATGCGCTTGATCTCGCGCAGCAGCTCGAGCCCGGTGCCGTCGGGGAGCTTCAGGTCGAGGAACGCCATGTCGGGCATGGACTGCTCGATCGCCGCCCGCGCCTCGCGCACCGAGCCCGCCGTGGCGACGGTGTAACCGTCGTCCTCGAGCGCCTGGCTCACGAAGTGGCGGATGGAGTCCTGGTCGTCGACGACCAGCACGTTGGCCTTGCTCATGACGCTTCTCCTTCGGTGTCGAGCGGCAGTTCCACGCGGAACGTGGCGCCGTGCCCGGGCTCACTGGACACGGTGAGGTTGCCCCCGTGCCGCTTGACGATGTCGTGCGTGATGTAGAGACCCAGGCCGGTGCCTCCCGGCTTGGTGGTGAAGAACGGTTCGAACAACGTGCGCTGGGTGGCTTCGTCGATCCCGTGACCCGAATCGGTCACCGTGATCGCGACGCCGGTGGGACGGCCGTTGCGCCGCGCGCCGGGGACGCGCTGCACCTCGACGGCGATCGTGGCTCCGGCGGGTGACGCCTCGGCCGCGTTCTTGAACAGGTTGATCAACACCTGCTGCATCTGGTCGGCGTCGTGCGGCACGCGCGGCAGCGACGCGGCCTCGCGCACGGTCAGCGTGACCTGCCGCGTGGCGAGGACGCCCTCGACCGAGCGCTGGGCGCGCGCGATCGTCTCGGCGACCGGGCGCGGCGCGAGATCGAGCCGCCGCGGGTGCGTGACGTCGAAGAGCTCCTGCACGATGCGGTCGAGCCGCTTGATCTCGCCGAGGATGAACTCGACGTTCTGGCGCTGCCGGTCGTCGGAGCCGACGGCGCGAGCGAGCGACTGGACGCCCATGCCGATCCCGGTGAGCGGGTTGCGGATCTCGTGCGCGACGCTGGACGTGAACCGGCCGAGCGCCGCGAGCCGGTCGAGCTGGCGCGCCTGCTCCTCGGCGCGGCGCAGCGGCCGCAGGTCGACGAACGTCGCGATGGCGCCGTAGACGCGCTCGGCGTCGTCGCGTAGCAGCGAGGCCGAGAGCCGCACCGGCACGAAGTCGCCGTCGCGCGCGCGCATGGACGTCTCCTGCATCTCGGAGTCGTCCCCGTGGCCGAGGAGTTCGGCGACGAGCCGTTCGATCTCGGCGCCGAAGCACTCGCCGATACCGCGCCCGAGCACTTCCGCTTCCTTCCAGCCGAGCAGCTCCTCGGCGGCGCGGTTGAAGCCGAGCATGCGGCCGTCGAGGTCCACGGCGACGAGCGAGCTGCTCATGCCGTCGAGCACGTGCTGCTGGAACTGCTGGCTCTGTCGCAGCGCCTGGAACAACCGGGCGTTCTCGACCATGGGCGCGACCGAGAGCGCGATCGACTCGACGAGCGTGACGTCTCCGGCGGTGAGCGGCGGCAATCCGTCGCGCCGTCCGGCGGCGATCACGCCGAGCGAGGGCAGCCGGTCGCAGCCGAGGCAGTGGCGCTGGGCCTCCTCGCGCTGCGCGAGCCACTCCCCCGCACTCTGGCCGGGAGGCGGCGCGGGCGCGATCGAGGCGGGGACCGGGCAGCGCTCGCAGGGGTTGCCCTCGGCGCCACTGCGGCTGCGCTGCAGCGGCACGCAGGTGAGCGAGCCGACCTGTTCGAACGTCTCGTGCAGCGGGTGCCCGGGCGCCAGTACCGCGGGCGGATGGCGGCGCGAGTCGTGGTGCAGGAGCGTCCGCTGCAGCCACACCGCCCGCGCGAGCGCACCGCGCTCGCCGGCGAGCGGCACCTCGAGCGCCGACGTGGTGCCGTCGGGGCCGGCCCACGAGCCGACGAGCGTGCCGCGGGTGCGGTCCACGAGCAGCAGGCCGACCTGGTCGAACCCGAACGCGTGCCGGAGGTAGCGCGTCACCGTGCGCGTGGTTTCGGCGGCGTCCACCGTGGTGGTGAGCCGGCCGGCGACCTCGCGCAGGGACACGAGCTGGACGTTGGTCTCGATCAGCCGGCGATGGCTGCGCTCGAGCTCCTCGACCAGTTCCCCCAGCGTGCGGACGAGCGCATCGGGGTCGTCGATCGCGACCACGGCCGATCCGGCCGAGCGATCCGACAGCCCCCGCACTTCGTCCACCCGGCGGAGCAGGCTCCGCAGGGCGTCACGATTCGATTCGGTCATGGAACCGTATCGCTGCCGCGGGAAGGGGACCCACGGCAGGGTCTCTTGGAGACCTTCGGAAGCGCGCCGCCTACAGGGCGGGGTTCGGCGGCGCGCTTCGGTTTCGTCTCACGGGCCGCACGGCCCGTGATGGCTCAGGCGTTCTCGACGAAGTCGCGAACGGTCTGGGCCACGTAGCGGATCTGCTCCTCCGACAACTCGGGATAGATCGGCAGCGCGAGCGTCTCGTTGGCCGCGGCCTCCGAGACGGGCATGTCGCCGGCCTTGTAGCCCAGGTGCGCGAAGCACTTCTGCAGGTGCAGCGGCACCGGGTAGTAGACCTCGCAGCCGATGTTCTTCTCGCCGAGGTGCTTCTTGAGTCCGTCGCGGTTCGGCACGCGGATCACGTACTGGTTGTAGATGTGGCGCGTGCGGGTGTCGTGGTACGGACGGCCGACCTTCGAGCCCTCGAACAGCTGGTTGTAGAGCGCGGCGTTCTGCGCACGCTTCTCGCTCCAGCGGTCCAGGTGGCGCAGCTTCACGCGCAGAAGCGCGGCCTGCAGCGCGTCGAGGCGCGAGTTCGTGCCGACGAGCGAGTGGTAGTACTTGGGCTTGGCGCCGTGGTTGCAGAGCAGCCGCGCCTTCTCGGCGAGCTCGGCGTTCTGCGTCACGATCATGCCGCCGTCGCCCGCGCCGCCGAGGTTCTTGGACGGGAAGAACGAGAACGTGCCGAAGTCGCACATCGAGCCCGAGCGCTTGCCTTCCCACTCCGAGCCGATCGACTGCGCGGCGTCCTCGATCAGGTAGATCTGGTGCTTGTCGCAGATCGCCTTGATCGCCGGGAGGTCGCAGCACTGGCCGAACAGCGACACGGCGACGACCGCCTTGGTGCGCGGCGTGATCGCCTTCTCGAGCAGGTGCGTGTCGAGGTTGTACGTGCGCGGATCGACGTCCACGAACACCGGCGAGGCGCCGTTGTTCGCGATCGTGCCGGCGGTGGCGAAGAACGTGTACGACGGGCAGATGACCTCGTCCCCGGGCCCGATCCCGAGCGTCCAGAGCGCCAGCAGGATCGCGTCCGTGCCGGAGGCGCAGGCCACCGCGTGGGCGGTCTGCGAGTAGCGGGCCACCTCCTGCTCCAGCGCCGCGACCTCGGGGCCGCCGATGAAGTGACAGCTCTCCATGACGCTCTTCACGGCGCCGTCGATCTCGGTGCGGATCGTGTCGTACTGCGCACGAAGGTCGAGGAGCGGCACCTTCATGGTCGTGTTCGTCGACATCGGGACTCCCCTCCGAAAGGGTGAAGGGTCCGGGGGACTACGCGTCCACCCAGCCCTGGTTCTCCAGCAGTTGTTCGACGGGCACCGGACGCACGACGCGCGCCGGCTTGCCCATCACGATCACGCGCGGCTCGACGTTCTTCGTGACCGTGGAGCCGGCCGCGACGAGCGCGTCCTCCCCGATCACGACGCCCGGCAGCGTGACGCTGCCGGCGCCGATGCGGCCGCCCTTCTTCACGGTGACGCCCTTGAAGTGCTTGAAGCGCTCCTGCGTGCGGCCGACGAAGTTGTCGTTGCTCGTCACGACGCCGGGCGCGATGAAGACGCGATCCTCGAGCGTGCAGTAGGCGCACAGGTAGCTCTCGGACTCGAGCTTGCAGTAACGCCCGACGCTGCAGAAGTTCTCGATCGTCACGCCGCGGCCGACGATGGTCCCGCGGCCGACGGTGACGTTCTCGCGCACCGTGCACAGGTCCGCCATCAGCACCTTGCCGTCGATCGCCGCGCCGCGGTAGAGCACGACGCCCGTCCCGACGATGCAGACGTCGCCGACGGTGAGCGGCGGCAGGTCCTGCTCCTTGGTGGTCGCCGAGTTCGCGGCCTTCATGGGCCACTTGCCGAGCGAGGCGTGGTCGTCGATGCGGACGTCGTTGCCCACGACCGTGTCGGCGTGGATCACGACGTGGTTGCCGAGCTTGCAGCCGGTCCCGATCTTCACGTTCGGGCCGATCACGCAGAACTCGCCCAGCGTGGTGCCGGCGCCGACCTGGGCACTCGGATGGATGACGTTGCTCACACGACCTCCTGCGGCAGCGGCTGGATCGCGACCGGCGCGCCGCCCGCCTTCAGTGACTTCTGCGCGGCGTCGAGCACCTTGACCACGCGCAGGCCGTCGAGGCCGTCGGTGAGCGGGCGCTTGCGCTCGCGGACGCAGTCCACGAAGTGCGTGCACTCCAGCTTGAGCGGTTCCTGCAGCGAGATCTTGGGGATCAGGATGTCGCCGTTGCGCACCGTGAGCGAGTCGCCGTACGACACGACCTCGCCGGCGCGGTCGACGCCCTTGTCGTAGATCTTGATCTTCTCGCTGGCTTCCATGTCGTCGAACACGACCATCTTCTGCGTGCCGACGACCGTGAACTTGCGGAGCTTGTGCGGGTCGAGCCACGACACGTGCACGTGCGCGAGCTTGCCGCCCGGGAACTTGAGGTCGACGAACACCACGTCCTCGACGCCCTTCTGCAGGAAGTCCGAGCCGCGGGCGACGACGTCCGTGGGTTCCATGCCGATCAGGTGCAGCACGACCGACAGGTCGTGCGGCGCGAAGCTCCAGAGCGCATTCTCGTCCTTGCGGACCTTCCCGAGGTTGACGCGCTGGCAGTAGATGTAGAGCAGGTCGCCGATCGAGCCGTCCTGGACCATGCGCTTCATGTACTGGACGCCCGGGTGGTAGAGCAGCAGGTGCCCGACCATGAGGATGCGGTTGCCCGTCTTGGCGAGCCGGACGAGTTCCTCGGCGTGCGCGACCTCGAGCGTCAGCGGCTTCTCGACGTACACGTCCTTCCCCGCCTCGAGCATCATCTTGGCGAGCGGGTAGTGGCCGACCGCGGACGCCGAGACGACGACGCCCTGGACCTCCGGATCCGCGGCCACCTGCGCCGCATCCGCGTACGCCTTGGAGGCCGGGTATTGCGCGGCGGTCTTCGCGAGACGGGCGGCGTCCGCGTCGCACACGGCGACGAGGCGCGCTCCGGCGAGGTTCGCGAAGTTCCGGACCAGGTTCGCGCCCCAGTCTCCGGTCCCGACGACGGCGATTCCGATCTTCTCCGACACACGGCCTCCGGTGTGGCCCGGGAGACCCGGGCGGACTCTCAGATGTGGACGCGGCACGCTACCTCGCCCCCGCGGGCCGGTCAACGACCCGCCCGGGGCGCGGAGAATGTCATGCCGCCAGCGGTTCGATGCCTTCGACTCGGTTGCGGCCGTTGCGCTTGGCGGCGTAGAGCGCGCGGTCCGAGGCCGCGATCAGCGACGTGACGCTGTCGCCGTCCTCGGGGAAGCACGCGATGCCGACGCTGACGGTGATGCCGCCCGCGGGCGCGAGCGGGAAGTTGTGCGCGGCGACCGTGGCGCGGAGCCGCTCCGCCACCGCCGCGGCGCCGTGGCGCACCGTCTGCGGCAGGATGACCGTGAACTCGTCGCCGCCGTACTTGGCCACGAGGTCGAACGAACGCACCTGTTCCGCGAACAGCCCCGCGATCTCCTTGAGCAGGAAGCTGCCGCGCAGGTGGCCGTTGCGGTCGTTGTAGCCCTTCAGGTTGTCGACGTCCACCATGAGCAGCGAGAGCGGCTGGCGGAAGCGCGAGGCGCGCTTCACTTCGCGCCGCAGCGCGGTCTTGAGGTAGCGGTAGTTGTAGACCTGCGTCAGGTCGTCGGTGACCGCGAGCTTCTCGAGGTTCTCCGACACGCGCATGTTGTCGAGCATCGCGCCCGCGTAGGCCGAGAGCAGCGCCAGGTGGCGCGCCTCCCGGTGCGCGAAGCGCGTCCCTCCCGTGCGCCGCAGCGCCGCGAGGTACCCCAGTTCCTGCTCGCGCATGCGCAGCGGCACGAAGATCGCCGGCCCCGCGTCGAGCTCGGGGCAGTCGATCTCGGTGGCGGCGCGATCGGACTCGGCGAGATCGGCCAGCGCGCGCGGTGCCGTGGCACGCATCATCGAGCGTTCGAACGGCCCCGGCGTTCCCGGCGCTTCGACCGGCAGCGGCAGGTCCTCGCCGGCGCGCAGCGCCCAGCGTTCGAAGTTGCGGCCGTTCGTGATGCCGAGCACCACCCCGTCCGCCTCCGCGAGCGCGATCGCCCCACGCAGCAGGTTGGCGACCAGTTCGGGACGCGAGCGCGCCGCGTTCCGGCCGGAGAGTTCCATCAGCGAGGCGAGCAGGCGTTCACGGGAATGCATGGGGGTCTTCTTCCAGGTGGTTTGTGGGGCAAATCCCACCCAGAACTGGCAATGCCTGTGCCAGATGCCCCGACCGTCTCAGCGCCGCCGCCGGACGAGCCGGAGAGTGGCGAGAAACCAGAGCGTCCGCAGCCCGAAAACGATCGTCCCGCCCACCACGAGCCACCAGCCCATCGTCCGTTGCGGCGGCGACAAGGGCAAGTCGGCATTGAGCTTGGCGTAGACGTTCCACGTCCACGCCAGGGCGGCCGTGAGGGCCGCCGAGACGAGGAGCTGGACGTGGCGCCATGCCCCCGTTCCGGCCGCGAGCTCGCGCAGGCCGGGGTCGCCGGGAGCGGAAGCTGCCCCAGTGCTCCGTGCATCCTGCACGGCGTCGCGTGCGATGGCGCGAGATTGACCAGCGCTCCCTCGCCTCCGGGCAACCCAGAGCCGGGTCGCCCCGAGCAGGAAGCTGCGGCGCTCGATCACGTCGAATCCGGCCGCGTCCAGGTCGCGCTCGAACTCCGGCCCGGCGCCGAACTCGAAGATCGAGTCGCGCAGGTAGCGGTAGGCGCTCGGATCCGGCGAGAGCCGCCCGAGCAGCGGCACCATGTGGCGCAGCCAGAACGCGTGCCCGCCCGCGAGCGGACCCGGCGCGGGCGCCGCGGCCTCGAGCACCGAGAGCACGCCGCCCGCCGAGAGCACGCGCGCGATCTCGGCCAGCGCGGTGGTGCGTGGGCGCAGGTTGCGCACGCCGAACGCCACCGTCACGGCGTCCACGCCGCCGTCGCGCAGCGGCAGCCGGAACGCGTCCGCGCACGCCACGCGCGGCGCCCAGCCCGGGCCGCCGAACTGGTCGCGCGCCACTTCGAGCATGGCGAAGCTCACGTCCACGCCGAGCACCGTGCGGCCCGGCCGGCGTAGCCCCGGCAGCGACACGCCGCTGCCCGTGCACAAGTCGAGCACCACGCGGGCCGATTCCGGCACGCCGCGCCACATGGCTTCGCGCCAGGCCCCGTCCTGCCCCAGCGTCATCAGCCGGTTGAGCAGGTCGTAGCGCCCCGAGACGTCGTCGAACATCGACGCCATCGCGCGCGACGCATGCGGTTCGAAGCGATCCGGTGTGGACAAGGGCCGCGACCTCACGAGGTTTCCGGGGACGGCCCGCGGAGGAAGGGATGGTGCGCCCGACAGGAATCGAACCTGTAACCTTTAGCTCCGGAGGCTAACGCTCTATCCAATTGAGCTACGGGCGCACGGCGGGGACCGTTTATAGCACGGGCGGACCGTGGGCGTACAGCCGCCCCGGCTGGCCCGCGCGCGAGCGCTCGGCTACGGTCGCGCGCGAGCCCCACCTCCACCCTTTCCCGACGAGGCCCGCATGGCCATCCCCGACATTCCCGCTCCCGCCGAAACGAGTGGCAGGACCGCCGCCGGCATCGACTATCGCATCGACGGCAGCATCCAGCAGACGCTGCTCGTGGACCTCGCCGCCGGCCAGACGATCGTCTCCGACGCCGGCGGCATGTCATGGATGAGCCAGTCGGTGCAGATGAACACGCGCTCGACCGGCGGCATCGGCGGACTGCTGAAGCGCGCCGTCAGCGGCGCCACGCTCTTCCTCGTCGACTACACCGCCCAGGGCGAGGCCGGACACGTCGCCTTCTCGGCCGACTTCCCCGGCAAGGTGCTCGCGTTCGAGCTCGCCGGCCAGCAGTCGATCGTGCTCCACAAGCACGCGTTCCTCTGCGCCGAGAAGACCGTCACGTTGGACATCTTCTTCAACCGCCGCCTCGGCGCCGGCCTCTTCGCCGGCGAAGGCTTCGTGCTCCAGAAGCTGACCGGCCCCGGTGCCGCCTTCGCCGAACTCGACGGCGACGCGATCGAATATCACCTGAAGCCCGGCGAGAAGATGCGCGTCGAGCCCGGCCACGTGGCCATGTTCGACGCCTCGGTGAGCTTCGACATCGAGATGATCAAGGGCTTCACGAACATCCTCATGGGCGGCGAAGGCCTGTTCCTCGCGACGCTGACCGGCCCCGGCCGCATCTGGCTGCACTCGCTGACGCCGAGCAAGGTCGCGCATCGGGTGGCGGAGTACCTGCCGAGCAAGGGCTGAGTTCTTCGGATCGCGATCAGCGCAGGCGCGACGGCCGAAGAGGCCGTCGCGCCTTTCGCATGGGCCGCGCTCGTGGTCACGCGGGGTTCGGAGCGGCGCATGAAGTCGTGCGCATGCCCCGCGGGCCGAGAAGGCGCAGCGCGGCTTTGACGCGGGCTTCGAGCGGTGCATTCGGGAGGATGGGCGTCCGAAGCGCGACGTCCCGGGCCTCGTGCTGCCGCAGGCCGAGCCCGCGCAGCCAGGGAATCAGCTCCTTGGCGGCTTCCCTGCTCGCTGCCTCGGACTCGGCGACGCGTTGGCGTTCGGCGCGTCGCACGGCGGGAGCTTGGCTCTCAGCTCGCTCCCGATCGGCGCGCTCGAGCTCGCGGGCCGCGCGGCGGGCCTCGCGAGCGGCTCTCTCCCGTTCGCGCTCGGCGCGGGCGGCCTCGCGCTTGCCCTCCATGAAGCGCTTGCCGAACGCGCGCTCGGCCTCGAGCTGATTGTGCGCGTGACAGCGGAGCCGCAGGTTCGGGGGCGTCGACTCGCCACCGAGCGCGCGCGAGATGATGTGATCGAACTGCAGCTGCTTGCGGCATTCGCAGCGGCGGCCGGTGTCGCTCACGTACGTGCACTGGCCGCCGTCGCGCCGCCAGACCTCGCGGCGCACGTGTTTCGGGATGCAGCGGGAGTCCGTCGACGCCTTGCTGGCGGCACGGGGCGTCTCGCTCCCGAACTTCCGCTTCTCGAGCTTCTCGCGCCACGCCGCCACCATCTGCTCGAACGCGCGAACGGCGTCACGCGCGACGTCGTAGGGCGCGAGCGCGAGGGCGGCACGGTAGGCTTCAGCCAGCTCGGCGGGAACGGTGAACGTGATCGTGCGGCGGGCCGGAGCGACTGGCGCGGGCTGGGCAGCGGTCTGCTGGACCGTCGCGGCCACTTGACCGTTTCTGGAAATGACCGGATTTGAATCCGGTTCGCTTTCAGTATTCGCAACGACTTGCGAAAGCAGGTCTGCGCCCGCCTGTGGCTCGCGCGTCCGTACCCGCTCGGCGAGCATCACTCGGATCGCACCACACGAGCGATTGGAGGCGGCAGCGATCAGCTCTTCGGCATTCTCGACATCGATCGACGGTAGCAGCATGAGCGCCGCGCTCAGGTGCAGCCGCCCGTCCGCAATCGCCGGCAGGAGTGCCGGAACTCGGCGAACGGCACGCGCCGCCTGGATCTTCTTGTTCGCCGAATCCGGATCCATCCCCAGTTCGCCGACGAGGAACGCCGTCGTCGAGCCGTACGCCGCCTCGACGTAGAGCTTCCGCGCGTCGATCTCGGCGAGGTGTTCGAGCAACTCCGCGAGATTGACGGCGCGCGCCGCCAGCAACGAGCGCGTCTCCGAAACCAGGACCTGGGGCGTGAGCGAGAACAAAGAGCGAACGGTCCGCATGAGCACATCCGCGTCGGGGGCGGGTGCGTGTCGAGCGCACGCACTGTGTAGCACACGCGAAAGCGGCCGCCACAGGCGCGCGCACGCCGCGAAATGATGCGCGTCGCGACAAAGTTGTGGCGATGGGACGCGCCGGGCGCGACACACGCCGATCGTGGCGCGCTCAAGCGATGCGGCGCAGGCAGTCGCGAGAGCGAACTCGATGCGCGCGGAATGCTGTCAAGGGCGGAGTGATCGTGCGTCTCAGGTCGCGCGTACATGCTCGCGGCCTGACGGAGCGGTGCCCCTCGCCCCTACCCCCGCCCCGTCACCCTCAGCACTTCCGCCACGTCCTTGTCGCCGCGTCCCGAGAGGTTCACGACCACCCGCGCGTCGCGACCGAGCTTCGCCCCTTCCCGCAGCACCCACGCGAGCGCATGCGACGACTCGAGCGCCGGCAGGATGCCTTCCAGCCGCGAGAGCTTCTCGAACGCCGCGAGCGCTTCCTCGTCCGTCGCGTGCGAGTACTCCGCAAGCCCCTGATCCAGCAGCCACGCGTGCTCCGGTCCCAGCGCCGGGTAGTCGAGGCCCGCGGAGACCGAGTGCGTCTCGCGCACCATGCCCAGCTCGTCCTGCAGGATCAGCGTGCGCGTGCCGTGCAGCACGCCGACGCTGTGCTCGGGGACGCGCGCCGCGTGCTTGCCGCTCGCGAGGCCGTGGCCGCCCGCCTCCACGCCCACCTTGCGCACCTTCGCGTCGCCCAGGAACGCGTGGAAGAGGCCGATCGCGTTGCTGCCGCCGCCCACACACGCGACCAGCACGTCCGGCTGGCCGCCCGCGAGCTCGTCGAACTGGCGGCGCGCCTCGATGCCGATCACGCGATGGAAGTCGCGCACCATCACCGGGAACGGGTGCGGGCCCAGCACCGAGCCCAGGATGTAGTGCGTGTCACGCACGCGTGTCACCCAGTCGCGCATCGCCTCGTTGATCGCGTCCTTCAGCGTCTTCGAGCCCGCGTCCACCTCGCGCACCTCGGCGCCCAGCAGCCGCATGCGTTCCACGTTGAGCTTCTGGCGGCGCGCGTCCTCGCAGCCCATGTAGACCGTGCACTCGAGTCCGAAGCGGGCCGCGGCCGCCGCGGTGGCGACGCCGTGCTGGCCGGCGCCCGTCTCGGCGATCACGCGCGGCTTGCCCATGCGCTTCGTGAGCAGGCACTGGCCGATCGTGTTGTTGATCTTGTGCGCGCCCGTGTGCAGCAGGTCCTCGCGCTTCAGGAACACGCGGCAGCCCGCCGCTTCCGAAAGCCGCTTCGCCTCGACCAGCGGCGTCGGGCGGCCGGCGAAGTCGCGCAGCACGTCGTCCAGTTCGCGCTGGAACGCCGGGTCGGACTGGGCGCGCCGGTACTCGCGCTCCAGTTCCTCCAGCGCGTGGATCAGCGTCTCGGGCGCGTACTGGCCGCCGTAGGGGCCGAAGTGGCCGCCGGCGTCGGGCATGTCAGGCTTGGCGTTCATCGCACTCCCGTACCGCGGCGACGAAGCGCCGCACGAGCTCCATGTCCTTGATCCCCGGCACGGATTCGAGCCGGGACGATGCGTCCACTCCCATCGGCGCCGCCGCGGCGATGGCCGCGGCCACGTTGTCGGGGCCGAGCCCACCCGCGAGCAGGAACGGCCGTCCGCCCACGATCTCGCGCGCACGGTCCCACGGGAAGGTGCGGCCGGTGCCGCCGTCCAGCGTGGGGTGCGCCGTGTCGAGATGCACGAGGTGCGGCTCTGGTGCGACCGGCGCGTGCACGTGGCCGTCGGCGTCGACGCCCGCCACGAACGCGCACGGCAACGGGAAATCCGCCGGCCACGCGGCCGGATCACAGCGGTGCAGCTGCAGCCGCGTCGCGCCCGCGCGCCGACCGATCGCGAGCGCCTCTTCCGGCCCCACCGCCGCCAGCACCGCGACGCCGGTGGCGCCCGGCAGCGCGGCCATGATCGCCGCCATGCCGTCGGCGCCCACCTGCCGGGGGCCGCCCGCGTTGACGATGAATCCCAGCCAGTCGGCGCCCGCCGCGATCGCACCCGCGGCGTCGCCGGCGCGCGTCAGGCCGCACACCTTGACCAGCGTCCGCCGGCGGCCCGCGCGCGTGTCCGTCATGCGCCGCGCGCGGCCGCGGCGAGGCTCGCCAGCGTGGCCGCGGGATCGGCGCTCGTCATGAACACCTCGCCCATCAGCACGGCGTCGCAGCGCGTGGCGCGCAGCCGTGCGAGGTCCTCGGGGCGCGAGAGTCCGCTCTCGGCCACGGCGGTGACGTAATCCGGCAGGCCCGGCAGCAGCCGGATCGACGTCTGCAGGTCGACCTCGAACGTGTGCAGGCTGCGGTTGTTGATGCCGACGATCGTCGCGCCCGCGCGCAGCGCGTGCGCCAGCTCGGCCTCGTCGTGCACCTCGACCAGCGCGTCCAGCCCCAGCAGCCGCGCCTCGGTGACGTAGCGCTGAATCTCGGTCTCCGAGAGCAGCGCCGCGAGCAGCAGCACCGCGTCGGCGCCGCGCGCCGCCGCGTCGAGGATCTGGTACGAGTCGATGACGAAGTCCTTGAGCAGCAGTGGCAGCTTCACCTGCGGCCGCACGGCGTTCATCCACTCGGGATCGCCGCGGAAATGGTCCGGCTCGGTGACCAGCGATACCGCCGCCGCGCCACCGGCTTCGTAGAGCCGCGCGGTCGCGACCGGGTCGACGCGCTCGTTGAGCATCCCTCGCGAGGGCGAGGCGCGTTTCACCTCGCAGAGCATCTTGATCGCGCCCGCGTCTCCCCCACGCCGCAGCGCGCGCTCCAGCCGGCCCGCCGGCTCGATGCGGCCGATGCGCTCGCGCAGCACGTGCGCCGGCACCGCCGTGCGCATGGCCTCGACCCGCTTGCGGCGGTCCGCGGCGATGCGCGCCAGGAAATCCACGCCCGAAGTGCTCACACCGTCTCCTTGGCCAGCGCAACCGGCGCCGGCTCCGGCTCGGGGCGCACGAGCACGCAGCCCGAGACCATGTCGTGGAGCGTCTGCCGTCGCGGCGTCCACAGGTTGAACAGGTAACCGACGCCGCAGATCAGGCTCGAGAGGAACTGCCCGAAGTAGCGCCCCGTCGCACGCAGGTACGACACGCGGCGGCCGGCGAGGTCGGTGACCTTGAGGCCCAGCAGCTGCTGGCCCAGCGTGCCCTGCATCGGCGAGCTCTCGAGGATGGAGCAGTAGAGCCACCAGAGCGCCGTCGTGATCGCGAAGCCCACGATCACGCGGTGCGTGTCGCCGTCGATCGACGGGCGCGTGCGCAGCGGCGTCGGCAGGTCGAGCGTCAGGCGCAGGATCGTGTCCGGGAAGAACAGCACGAGCCCGTCGACCAGCCACGCCCACAGCCGGCGCCAGAAGCCGCCGTAGCGCGGTCCCGCCGGGACGGCGGCGGCGCGCGGCGCCGTTTCGGGGCGTGCGGCGGCCGGCGCGGCCAGCGGCTCGCCGCAGCGCGGGCACGCGGTGCCCGCCTCCGGGGCCCAGGTGCCACAGCGCGTGCAGTACACGTTGCCTCCTGCGGAGCCTAGCCGCGGAACGCGGCGAGGTCGGCGAGCTTGCGGCGGGCGTCCCCGCGATCGAGCGCGGCACGGGCCCGCTCGACGCCGGCGCCGAGGTCCGGCACCACGCCCGCGACGACGAGCGTCGCCGCGGCGTTGAGCACCACGATATCCCGCGCCGGGCCCTTCTCGCCGTCGAGCACGGCGCGCACGCGCGCGGCGTTCTCGGAGGCGTTGCCGCCCGCCACCCCGTGGCGGTCGGTGTGGGCCAGGCCGTACTGCGCCGGATCCACCTCGTACTCGGTCACCTTGCCGTCGCGCAGTTCGGCCACGTGGTTGCGCGCGAACACCGTCAGCTCGTCCATGCCGTCCTGCCCGTGCACCACCATCGCACGCTCGCTGCCCAGTTCGAGCAGCACGTCGGCGATCGTACGCACCAGGCTGTCGGCGTAGACGCCGAGCAGCTGGCGCGAGGCGCCCGCGGGATTCGTGAGGGGCCCCAGCACGTTGAAGACCGTGCGGATCCCGAGCTCGCGGCGCGGACCCACCGCGTGCCGCAGCGCGCCGTGGTAGTTGGGCGCGAAGAGGAACGTGATCCCGATCGCGTCGAGCGAGCGCGCCGCGTCGACCGGCGTCAGGTCGATGCCGACGCCCAGCGACTCCAGCACGTCGGCGCTGCCCGTGCGGCTCGAGACCGCGCGGTTGCCGTGCTTGGCCACCGCCACGTCGCACGAGGCCACCACGATCGCCGCCGTCGTCGAGATGTTGAACGTGCCGGCGTTGTCACCGCCCGTGCCGCAGGTGTCCACGAGCGGCGAGCGCTTGGTGTGCAGTGGCGGCACGAGCGCGCGCATCGCGCGGGTCATCCCGGTGATCTCGTCGGCCGTCTCCCCCTTCATGCGCAGCGCCACGGCGAGCCCGGCGATCTGCGACGGCGTCGCCTCGCCGGCCAGGATCTGGTCCATGGTGGCGCGGGCCTGCTCGCGCGAGAGCGAATGGCCGGAGACGACGCGGGCGATGGCGGTCTGGATCAACGGGGGGCTCTCCTCTGCTGGCGGCACAGGGTCAGGAAGTTCTCGACGAGCTTCATGCCCTGCGGCGTGAGCACGGATTCGGGATGGAACTGGACGCCCCACGTCTCGTGGGTGCGGTGCTTGACGCCCATCAGTTCGCCCTCGGGCGTCCACGCGACGGCTTCGAGCACCTCGGGCAGCGTGTCGCGGTCGACGACCAGCGAATGGTACCGCGTCGCCTCGAACGGGTTGTCCAGCCCCGCGAAGAGGCCCCGGCCCTTGTGCAGGATGGGGCTCGTCTTGCCGTGCATCAGGCGCGGCGCGCGCATGACCTTGCCACCGAACACCTCGCCGATCGCCTGGTGGCCGAGGCAGACGCCCAGGATCGGCAGCTCGCCCGAGAGCGCGCGGATCGCGTCCTCGGAGACGCCGGCGTCCTTCGGCTCGCCCGGCCCCGGGGACACGATCAGGCCCTCGGGCGCAGCGGCGCGGATCTGCTCCGGCGTGACGGCGTCGTTGCGGTGCACCACGACCTCGGCGCCCAGCGTGCCCACGTACTGGACGAGGTTGTAGGTGAACGAGTCGTAGTTGTCGATCACGAGGATCATCGCGCCCCCCGCTCCGCCCGCTGCACCGCGAGCCACAGCGCCCGGCCCTTGTTCATGGTCTCTTCCCACTCGCGCTCCGGGTCGGAGTCCGCGACGATCCCCGCGCCCACGCCCCAGTACGCCTTGCCATGCGCGTAGACGAGCGTTCGGATGGCGATCGCGAGGTCGAGGTTGCCGTGGTAGTCGAAGTGGCCCACGGCGCCTGCGTAGATCGCGCGCCGCACCGGCTCCAGGTCCTCGATGATCTCCATCGCGCGCACCTTGGGCGCGCCCGAGACCGTACCCGCCGGGAACGTCGCGCGCACCACGTCGAGCGGCGTCATCTCGCCGCGGACGCGGCCGCGCACGTTGGAGACGAGGTGCATCACCTGCGAGTAGCGCTCGGTGACCATGTACTCGTTGGTCTCGACCGTGCCGAACTCGGTGACGCGGCCGATGTCGTTGCGGCCCAGGTCCACGAGCATCACGTGCTCGGCGCGTTCCTTCTCGTCGGCGCGCAGCTCGGCTTCGAGCTGCTGGTCCTCGTCGAGCGTGCGGCCGCGCGGGCGCGTGCCCGCGATGGGGCGCACCTCGATCGTGGTGTCGGTGCGGCGCACCAGCACCTCGGGCGAGCTGCCCACGATCGCGAAGTCGCCGAGCTGCAGGTAGTACATGTACGGCGAGGGATTCGTGACGCGCAGCGCGCGATAGCCCTCGAAGGGCGGCTGCGAGACGTCGGCGCTCATGCGGTGCGCGAGCACGACCTGGAAGATGTCGCCGGCGCGGATGTGCTCCTTGGCCGTCTCGACGGCGGCCATGTAGCGCTCCTTGCTGACCGACGACTTCGGTTCGCTCGCCTCGCCCCACGCCGGCGGCTCGATCCACGCCTGCGGCTTGCGCAGGCGCTCGACCTCGGCGTTCAGCCGCGCGACCGCCGCGTCGTACGCGCGATCCGGGTCGTCGCCGCCGCGGGCGTGCGTCACCACCTTCATGGTGTGCGTCAGGTTGTCGAACACGCTCACCACGTCGCCGAACAGGAACACCGCGTCGGGCAGGTGCAGTTCGTCGGCCGCCTTCTCGGGCACGCGCTCGAACCAGCGCACCGTGTCGTAGCCCAGGTAGCCGACGGCGCCGCCGCAGAAGCGCGGCAGGCCCGGGAGCGCCACCGCCTGATGCTCGCGAAGGAGCTTCGCGAGCTCCTCGGTCGGATGGCCCGCGAGCTTCGTGGCGACGCCCTCGCGCACGACCTCGCACTGGCCGCCGCGCGCCTGGAAGACGAGCGAGGGCCGGCTGCCGAGGATCGAGAAACGGCCCCACTTCTCGCCGCCCTCCACGCTCTCGAGCAGGAAGCCGTAGGGGCCGTCGTGGATCTTGCGGAACGCCGAGACGGGAGTCTCGTGATCCGCGAAGACCTCGCGATAGACCGGCACCAGCTTGCCGGTCTTGGCGAGCGCGTGGAACTCGGAGCGGGTCGGGACGAGCATGGGATGGGCTCAGGCCTTTGGCGCGGGGCTCGCCAGGAGTTCACGTGCCTGGCGCCGGGTCGTGTCGGTCACCCGCTCACCCGCCAGCATCCGGGCCAGTTCCTCCACCCGGTCCGCTGGTTCCAGCTCCACGATCCTCGCGCGGGTACGGCCATTCGTCGTCGACTTCGAGACGGCGAAGTGACGGCTTCCCAGTGCGGCGATCATGGGCAGGTGGGTGACGCAAATGACCTGGCGGTGCTCGGCCAGGCGCCGGAGACGCTCCCCGACGGCCTGTGCAACGGCACCGCCGATCCCTGAATCTACTTCGTCGAAGACCAGAAGGTCAACGCGGTCACGGGCTTGCAGGGCGCACTTGAGGGCGAGCATGACGCGGGACAGCTCCCCTCCCGAGGCGATTCTTTGCAGCGGACGGCCCGGTTCTCCCGGATTTGGCCGGAACTGCAGCAGCACTTCGTCCAGGCCCGTCGCGCCCGGCCGGCCGTCGGCGAACGGCAGCACGTCGAACGCCACGCCCCCGTGCGGGAAGCCGAGCGGCGCGAGCTCCTTCGTGAGCGCCGCGGACCATTGCCGCGCCGCCGCCTGCCGGGCCTTGGTGAGGGCCTTGCCGCGCGCGATGCACGCGCGCTCGGTCGCGGCGACGCGCTCGCGCGCGCGCTCCAGCGCGCCGTCGGCGTCGGCGCCTTCGGCCAGCTCCGCCGCGAGCTCGTCGCGCCAGCGCAGCAGCTCCGGCACCGCGCGCCGGTACTTGCGCACGAGCCGTGCGTACAGCTCGCGCCGCGCCTCGACTCGCTCGAGCGCCTCCGGGTCCGCCTCGAGCCCGTCCAGGTAGTGCGCCAGTGCGCGGCTCGCGTCCTCGGCCGCGATCGCCGCTTCCTGCACCGGCGCCAGCGTCTCTTCCAGGCTCGCATCCAGTGCCGCCGCCTGCTGCAACGCGTGCTGCGCCGCCGCCAGCGCCGCGGTCGCCGCCGCCTCGCCCTCGGAGAGCCGCTCGAGCGCCGTCGAGGCCAGCTCGCGCAGCCGGTCCGCGTGCGCGAGGCGCGCGGCTTCGATCTGCAGCGTCTCCTCTTCGCCCTCGGCCAGGCGGGCCTCGTCCAGTTCGGCCGCCGCCGCGGCGAGGTAGTCGCGCCGCTCCGCGAACGTCGCGAGCGAGGCCGTGAGCCGCGCCAGCTCGCCCTCGGCCTCGCGGAACGCCGCGAGGGCCTCGCCGTACGCGGTGCGCTCGGCATCGAGCCCCGCGAGCCGGTCGAGCGTCGCCAGCGCCGCGCCCTCGCGCAGCAGGCTCTGGTGCTCGTGCTGGCCGTGCAGGTCGAGCAGCGTTTCGCCGAGGCGCTTGAGCGACGCCAGCGTCACCGTGGTGTCGTTGACCTGCGCGCGGCTGCGGCCCTCGCTCGAGACCTCGCGGCGGACGATCAGCGTCTCGCCGTCGAACGCGATGCCCCACTCCTCCAGCAGGCCGTTGGCGCGCCGGGCCGCGTCGGGCCCCAGGCGGAACTCGCCCTGCACGCTCGCCGACTTCGCGCCTTCGCGAACCGCATCCGCATCGGCGCGCGCGCCGACCAGCAGCCCGAGCGAATCCACGACGAGCGACTTGCCCGCGCCCGTCTCGCCCGTCACCACGTGCAGGCCGCGGCCGAGCTCGATCTCGGCACGCTCCACGAGCGCGAGGTCACGAACGGTCAGGCGTTCGAGCATGGCGGCGGATCTCCCCCCGGGGACGCGGACAAGGTGGCGGCACGATAGCCGCTGCGTCGGCGGTGTGCCAGAGGGGCCTCAGCGCGCAGGGAACGGCCGGTCGAGCGCGTGCTCGCGGCCCGGAGGCGAATACACCTTGTAGGCGCGCCCGCGGATCTCGCGCTCGGGAATCGGACCGAACGTGCGGCTGTCGAGGCTGTTGAGCCAGTTGTCGCCCGTCACGAACACCATTCCGGCCGGAACGGTGAGCGGCGCGCCCTCGCTCGCCACGGCCTGCAGCGAGGCCGGCTGCACCACGGGCGGTGCGACCTCCCGGTGCCCGTTCCGCCAGGCGCCGTCCGCACGGAACTCGACGACGTCGCCCGCACGCGCGAACACGCGCTTGGCGAACTCCGATCCCCGCTGCCCCGGCACGCGGAAGACGACGACGTCGCCGACCGCGGCGTGTCCACGCGAGGTGCGGTCGACGAAGAACCTCTCGCCCTCCCGCAGCGTCGGCGACATGCCCGGGCCCGGCTGGCGGTAGGCCTGCACGAAGGTCGCCCGGACGGCGAAGGTGGCGAGCGCCGGGAGCACGCCGGCGGCGACGAGCGCGACCACGTACACCAGCGCCCGGCGGCGATCGAGAGTGCGAGCGCCGCGGAACCTCAGCGCGACATCGAGACAGGCGACGATGCCGACGAGCGAGGCGGCGATCTTGAACGGCGTCGTGTCCCGGATCTGCGAGAGGCCGGCCAGCACCAGCAGGAACAGCCCGAGCAGCCAGTGGCGCGTGTAGCACTGCCCCACCCCGGCCAGCAGGTTCGAGAGCAGGAGCGCCTTCCACGGATCCCGGTTCGTCCGCCTCTCGATCCGCGCCGAAGCCGACTCGCGGCGCGCCGCGCACCGGAACGCGTCCCACGCCACGACCAGTTCCGAGACGACCGCGAGACCGAGGGCGATCCAGCCCGGCAGCACCGGCAGGCCGGGCGTCAAGAACATCACCGCCACCATGAGCGCGAGCCCGGCGACGATCGCCAGCGCCGTGACGCCCCGCGCGCGCTCGCCCTGCAGCACGTGCCCGAGCCCCGGCACGACGAGGCTCCAGCACACGGCTTCCCAGGGTTCGAACGGCCGCACGATCGGGCCGTGGATCGGCTCGAGGCCGGAGGCGATGGGTGTCGCGGGGTCGAGTTCGCTGATGGCGTCGAGCTCCTGTTTCCGGTCCGCTCGCTGACGGGGCTAGGCCGCGCCGCGCGCGCGCAGGCCGCGCAACCACTTCCCCCACGGCAGCAGTGCGAGCATCACGCCGACCCAGATCGCGGTCATCCTCGCCGCCTCCCGGTCGAAGCTATCGGGTACGCGCAGCGGCGGCAACCAGCCGACGCCCATGAAGATCGTACCGACGATCACCAGCGCGGCCTGCCGCGTGTCGATCCCGCGGAGGGTGATCCGGACCGCGAGGACGAAGACGAAGAGTGTCTGGAGCGTCGGGTGGGTCAGCATTCCGCGCCACCACCAGATCGTCCAGAGCAGAGCAAGGAGCCACGCGTTGGACGTATTGCCCTCGCTCCGCCACCAAGACCAGTTCGAGCTCATGCACGTCCTCCCCGGAGCTTCCATCGGTTCCACCACGAGGCCCACGGGAGGTACTGGGCCATGACGAGCAGGTAGGCCGGGATGGCAATCGCCAGTACGTGAGGAACGCGCGGGTCGCCGAGATTCTGACCGAGTCGCGCCAGGAGAATCAGGCCCCAGCGAGCATAGGCGGCGAAAGCGACGGCAATGAGGATCTGCAAGCGCAGGCGCCGAACCAGCCCGTCCACCAGGAACGCGATGGCGACGGCCAGCATCGCGCCTCGTGCGTACGGTTCGGGGAGCAGGCCGCACCACCACCAGACCGTCCAGTACACGGCGAAGAGCGATTGGAGCACATGATCCGGGTGTGGGCGATACCAGGTCCACCTCCGGTGTGCGTCCCCGGCCGCGCTCACAGCATCGGTGCGCGTCTGCTCACGCCTGGAGTCACTGGACATGTAAACCCCCGCCCAGACCAACCCGCTCGCGCAGCGATTTCCAGGTGGCCGGATCGAAGTAGAAGTACATGACGATCCAGACCAGCGAGAAGAAGCACGCGCCCGCGACCCCGAGTGGGAACGGGTGAACGCTGTCGTGCAGCCACGACGCGTAGGCGATCTCCATGGCGCCGACGAGCACGATGAGCAGCGCCCGCATGACGAAGGCGAGCAGGACCATGGCGAGCGCGAGTCCCATCAGCATGCCGCGCGTGAGATCGGCCTGCACGTAAGGCAGCCAGATCGTCCCGATCATGAACGCGATGAAGAGGACGCGGAACCCGCGGGAATCCCCGCCACATCCGACGATCCAATCGCGGAACATCTCGTCCTGCACTTTCCCGGGGGACTCGGGACCTCTACAAGCTGCGCTTGCGGCTCCCCTGCCAGCCCAGCTTGGCCTGCAGCGCGCGCAGGAACGGGCGGGCGGGATTCTCGGCGATCCTGACGGCGCGCTCGGAGCGGCGCAACTCGATCACGTCGCCGCGCTCGAGTTGCAGCGGCGCCTGGCCGTCCATCACCAGCAGCGCCGGGCCGGGGCCCAGCACCTGCACCTTCACGCGCGCGTCCGGCGAGAGCACGAGCGAGCGGCTGCCGATCGTGTGCGGCGCGGCGGGCGTGACCACCAGTGCTTCCACGTCGGGCGCCACCAGCGGACCACCGGCCGAGAGCGAGTACGCCGTCGAGCCCGAGGCGCTCGCGGTGATCAGGCCGTCGGCGACGAGGTGGCCGAGGTCGTGGCCGAGCGCGGTCACGCGCAGGTGGATCGCGCCGAAGCTGATCGCGCTGCGCAGCACCGCGTCGTTCATCGCGAACCCGGCGGCGCGCAGGCGGCCGCGGGGCCCGTGCGCGACGCGCGCCTCGACGCCGAAGCGGCGCGCGATCGGCCAGCGATTGTGGAACACGGCGTCGAGTGCGCGGTCGAGCTCGCTCTCTTCGGCGCTCGTGAGGAAGCCGAGGCCGCCGAGGTTGACCGGTAGCAGTACGCCGCGGTGCCCGGCGAGCGCGCGCCCCGCCGTGAGCACGGTGCCGTCGCCGCCCAGCGAGATCATCAACTGGCACCAGCGTCCGAGCGCATCGGCCGGTTCGCCGGCGACGCGGATCGCGTCCCCGAGCGCGTGCTCGACGCGTACCTCGCAGCCGCGCCTCGCGAGCGAAGTGCGCAGCCGGCGCGCGGTGCGCAGCACGGCTTCGCGGCCCGTGTGGCCGAGGATCGCGACGCGGCGCGGACGCGGACTCACGAGAACTGCCGCTGGTGTTCGCGCAGCCAGGCGAGCGCGTTCGCAGCGATGCCCTTGGCGTCGAGCCCCACCTCGGCGAGCAGCTCGTCGCGCTTGCCGTGCGCGACGAACTCCGTCGGCAGGGCGATCCGGTGCACCGGCACGTGGCCGAGCCCCAGCCGGTCGAGCGATTCGCTGACCGCGCTGCCGAAGCCGCCCATGGGCACGTTCTCCTCGATCGTGATGATGCGGCCGATGCTGCGCGCCAGTCCCGCCAGCGCGCGCTCGTCGACTGGCGCGGCGAAGCGCGCGTTGACGACGGTCGCCGAGAAGCCATCGGCCGCGAGCATCTCGGCCGCCGCCAGCGCCGGGTCCACCATGGTGCCGAGCGCGAAGATCGCCACGTCGCCGCCGGCCCGCAGCTGCTCCGACACGCCGATCTCGAGCAGGCGCGGCTCTCCCGTCGGCAATGCCTCGTCCGGAACGGCCGAACGCGGGTAGCGCACCGCGATCGGGCGCGTGCCCTTCCAGTGCGCGGCCGTCCAGAGCATGTCGCGCAGCTCGGCGCCGTTGCGCGGCTGCATCACCACCACGCCCGGGATCATGCGCAGGTAGCCGATGTCGAAGCAGCCGTGCTGCGGCGCGCCGTCGTCGCCCACGAGTCCCGCGCGATCGAGGCAGAGCACCATGCGCAGGTCCTGCAGCGCCGCGTCGTGGATCAGCTGGTCGAAGCCGCGCTGGAGGAACGTCGAGTAGATCGCCGTGAGTGGCAGCAGGCCCTCGGCCGCGAGCCCGGCCGAGAACGTGACCGCGTGCTCCTCGGCCATGCCGACGTCGAAGAAGCGCTCGGGGAACTGCTTCGCGAACGCCGTCAGGCCCGTGTTGTCCGTCATCGCCGCGGTCACCGCGACGGCGTGCGGCAGGCGCTCGCCGATCAGCACGGCCGTCTCGCCGAACACGTGCGAGTAGGTCTTCCGCGCGCCCTTGCCCGCGACGCCCGACTCGGGATCGAACACGCCGACTCCGTGGAACGCGGTCGCGTTGCCCTCGGCCGGCAGGTAGCCCTTGCCCTTGCGCGTCACCACGTGCAGCAGCACCGGTTCCTCGAAACGCTTGAGGTCCTGCAGCGTCTCGACCAGCACGTCGTAGTCGTGCCCGTCGATCGGCCCGAAGTACTTCAGGCCCAGCTCCTCGAACAAGATGCCCGGCAGGATCAGGTTCTGCAGGCCTTCCTTCAGCCGGCTCGCCCCCTCCTGCGCCTTCACGCCCTTGGGCAGCTTGCCGAGCAGCTCCCACACGTCGTGCTCGAAGCGGCGGTAGATGCGGCTGGTCGTGAGCTTGGTGAGGTAGCGGTGCATCGAGCCGATGTTGGGCGAGATGCTCATCTCGTTGTCGTTGAGGATCACGATGAACGGCTTGCCGAGCTCGCCCGCGTTGTTGAGGCCCTCGTAGGCCATGCCGCCCGTGAGCGCACCGTCGCCGATCACGGCGATCACGTGGTGCTTCTCGCCGCGCAGGTCGCGCGCCGCGGCGAAGCCCAGCGCCGCCGAGATCGACGTGCTGCCGTGGCTCGTGCCGAAGATGTCGTGCTCGCTCTCGCACCGGCGCGGGTAGCCCGCGATGCCGTGCAGCTGGCGAAGCGTGTGGAACTGGTCGACGCGGCCCGTGAGCAGCTTGTGCGGATACGACTGGTGGCCGACGTCCCAGATGATCTTGTCGACCGGCGAGTCGAACACCTTGTGGAGCGCCAGCGTCAGCTCCACGACGCCGAGGTTGGGCGCCAGGTGGCCCGCGTTGCGCGCGACGGTCTGGACGATGACGTGCCGCATCTCGGCGGCGAGGGCGTCGATCTCCGGTCGCGAGAGGGCTTTCAGGTCGGCGGGCGAATGGATGCGTTCGAGCAGGCTCATAGAGGATGGATCCGGTTCCAGGCCAGCGCGCTGAGGACGCCGAGAAGCCCGCCCACGAGCACTTCGAGCGGGGTGTGACCGAGCAGCTCCATCAGGCGCTGGGTGTCGCCCTCCGGATGCTGGAAATGCCGATCGATCAGCCGGTTCAGCACGGCGGCCTGGCGGCCCGCGGCCCGCCGCAACCCGGCAGCATCGTACATGACGATCAGGCTGAAGTAGAGCGTCACGGCGAAGAGCGCGGAGTTGAATCCCTCCTGCAGGCCGACCGCGGTGCTGAGCGCCGCGACCGAGGCCGAGTGCGAACTCGGCATGCCGCCCGTCTCGACGAAGCGGCGCAGGTTCCAGCGGCCGGTCGTGACGAACGCCGTGAACCCTTTGTAGCCCTGCACGATGAACCCGACGAACAGCGCGATCCAGAACGGGGACGTAGCCGCCTCCTTGCACGCGTTTCGGACGAGCACGTCCCGGGGGGACGCCCTGCGACGCGAAGCCGCGCGATGTTGGCGGCAGGTCCGCGGCTTGTCAACGGACCGGCGGACGGCCCGGGGAGGACCGCCCGCCGTGGAACCCGCGGCGGGGGGACTCGCCGCAGGGAGGGCGCCGGAGCGCCCTACAGCGTGTGATGCCGGGCGACCACGTCCGCCCGGAGCTGGGTCAGCACGACCCGGCCGTTGAGCGCCTGGCCGGTGGCCGGGCCGCGCAGGGCCGTCGTGAGCGAGAGCCGGATCTTGTCCTGCGCGAAGAGCGACTGGACGCGCGCGTCGCCGTTCACGACCGCGCGGATCGGGATCGTGTCCCCCGGCGTGAGCGTGACCGGGATCTCCAGCACCGGCGTCGTCGACTGCGGCGACGTCTGGGCGTCGGACAGGTAGAGCCGCAGCGTGTCGAGCCCGCTGCCGGTCGAATCGGTGACGTCGGCCGAGACCGCGATCGTGACCGCCTGCACGTCGACCACGTCGCTCGCGCCGCCGAAGAGGCTGACGTCGAGGTCGTCGAGCACGCAGAGCTCCCCCGTCGTCACGGGCACGGGGAGCGCGGGCACGGGGCCGAACGCGATCGCGCGCTGCTCGGCGGAGGTGAAGCTCAGCGCGTCGACGCCGACGAGCAGCCGGCGATCGCCGCAGCCGGCGAGGACGAGGGCCGCGAGCGCGGCAAGGGCGAGGAACGGTCGGGTGCGCACGGCGATCCCTTTCAATGGAGGAGCCCGATCCCGAGTCCGAGCTCGACGGCCCGCTCGTTCACGAGGTTGCGGTTGTGCGTCGCGATAGCCGTGTCGATCCCGATCGGGCCGAGCCGGATGCCCAGGCCGCCCGAGAGCTGCGTGCGCCGGTTGGCGTCGAGACTCGCGCCGCCGCGCAGGGCGAACGGCCCGACCCAGCGCTCGAGGCCCGCGTGCGCCGTCGTCGCGTAGAGGCCGCGGCGCACGTCGGCCGCGACCATCCACCGCGAGCCGTGGTACGCGACGTTGGCGACCTCGGTCACCGGCACGGTGCTGGTCAGGGAGAGGTCCTCGGCGACCGTTTCGTCGACGAAGTCGCCGGTCACGGAATCGCGGCGCGCGCGCGTCTCCTTCACGGTCCACGCGAGCCGCGTGCCGACGTCGTCGACGCCCACGCCCACCTCGAGCCGGCCCACGGTCCACACCGCGCCCGCGTCGGCGCCGAAGCCCATGCCACCGCCGTCGGGGCCCGCGACCCAGTGGTGCCCGGCGTAGCGCAGGTCGAGCGCGCTCGAGCCGAACAACGTGTCGCCCGTCTCGTAGGCCGCGACGTCGTCGGCGCGGCCGTATGCGAGCCCGCGCAGGATCTTGGCCCGCACGCCCGCGTAGAGCGCGCTCGTCGGCCGCGCCGGATCGCCCGTGCGCGCGAGCGGCAGCGCGAGGCCCACGTGCAGGGCGGCCGCCGCCTGCGCGACGCCACGGTCGTTCGCGGCGTAACGCTGGTTCGGCCCCAGGGCGGCGCCCTCGCGCAGCACGCCGCGCAGGGCTTCGTTCACCTCGAGTTCGTTCTCGACCTCGACGAGCGGCGCCAGCGCCACGAACGCGCGGCGCACCGAGAAGCCGAGCGACGGCCCGTTCGTGATCGCGAACGCGTGCACGGTGCCGTCCGGGAACACGCGGCCGAGGTCGCCGAGATCCACCGAGAGCGCGTTGCGCGAGACGTCCAGCGCGACGTCGCACGATGGCGTCGCCGGTTCGACGAGCGGCAGGTTCCACGGCGGGTTCTCGACCAGGTTCGCGAGCCGGTAGGCGTTGAAGTCCGGGTCGTCGGGATCGAACGACGGCGGATCCTGCAGCAGCGGCACCAGGCCGATCGGCAGCGACAGCGAGTGCCGGCTCGACGCGGGCCGCGGCAGCGCGCGGTAGGCGACGTTCGCACCCTCACCGCCCTGGCGGCCGCCCAGGATGACCCCGCCCATGCCCATGCGGCGCGCGTCGAACGTCTGCGCGTGCGTCACCGCCGGCAGGGCGAGCAGCAGCGCGCCCAGCGCGAACCATCGTCTCATCGGATCCCCCCTCGGATTTGCGGACACCGGGCAGGATCAAGGGGCGTGCCGTGCTCGGGCGGGGCCGCGTCACGGGCGGGGCGCACCGGCGCAAAACCCCGTCGCGGGGACGCCTGCACGCGAGGCGCCGAGGGCCCGCCACGCGATGCGGCCGTCGGCGTGCGGTCACGCGCCGGCGTGCGGCGTGCAGCATGGCGCGCGGGAAGCCCCGGCGCCGTGCAGGATGCAGCGCGCTCTCGGCGCCTTCAGCGCTCGCGGCGCGCGGTCGCTTCGATCAGCTGGAGCAGCAGGCGCGGCCGGTCGCAGCAGCGCGCGATCGCGGTCTCGACGGCGTGCATCAGCCGCGCGGCCTCGGCGCGAGCGCGCTTCTCGCCCACCGCCGCCGGGTACGTGGCCTTGCCGCGCGCGACATCGGTGCCGGCACGCTTGCCGAGCGCCTTGAGCGAGGAGCCTGCGTTGAGCAGGTCGTCGTGGATCTGGAACGCGAAGCCCAGCATCGCTCCCGCTTCCTCGAGCCGGTCCGCCGTGCGCGTGTCGGCGTCGCCCGCCAGCGCGCCCAGCGCGAGCGACGCGCCCATCAGCGCACCCGTCTTGCGGACGTGGATGTTGCGCACGCCCGCCGACGTCGGCTTGCGGCCCTCGGCGGCGACGTCGAGCGCCTGGCCACCGACCAATTGCTCCGCGCCCGCGGCACGGGCCAGGCGGCGCACGGCTTCGACCACGCGCCCGTCGGGCACGCCCTCGCCCGCGAGGCGAGTCAGCTCCTCGAACGCGAACGCGAGCAGCGCGTCGCCCGCCAGCACGCCCAGGGCCTCGCCGAACTTCTTGTGCGTCGTGAGCCGGCCGCGACGGTAGTCGTCGTCGTCCATCGCCGGCAGGTCGTCGTGCACGAGCGAGAACGCGTGCACGCACTCGACCGCGACCGCGGCGGGCAGCGCGCGGCGCCAATCGCCGCCCACGCCCTCGCAGGTCGTCAGCACGAGCAGCGGGCGCAGCCGCTTGCCGGGCGAGAGCGCCGCGTAGCGCAGCGCCTGGCCGAGGCGGCCGGGCCCGCCGGCGCGCTGGCGCAGCGCGCGCGCGAGCGCACGCTCGAACGACTCGAGCCGGCTGGAGAGTTCGCGACTGCCGGCGGCGAGGACGGCCTGCGGAGAGCGAGTGGGCATGGCGATCAGAACGGCAGCTCGCCCGAGGCGTCCTCGGGGCGGAGCTCGAGTTCCATCGGCTGCGTGCGCGGCGTCGCGTCGTCGTCGGACTCGACCAGGCGCTCGATGCGCTTCTCGGCCTCGTCGAGCTTGGCCGTCAGGCCGCGCGAGAGCTTGACGCCCTCTTCGTAGCGGGCGATCGAGTCCTCGAGCGAGAGCTCGCCGCTCTCGAGTTCGTCGACGATGGCCTCGAGGCGCTTCATCGAGGCCTCGAAGTCGATCGGTGCGGCGTCAGCGGGCGTCTTCTTCGCGGGCATGGCGTCCTCCCTTGCGGACATCTTGCACCACGGCGTCGGCTTCGCCGCGGGCGAATTCGATGGTCAGGCGGTCTCCGGTGGCGAGCGCGGCGGCGCCCCGGACGAGCGCGCCGTCGGGTGTCCGCACGAGCGCGAATCCGCGCTCGAGGACGGCCCGGGGCGAGAGCGCGCGCAGGCGGTCGTCCAGCGCCGCGAGGCGCCGGCGCTCGGCGAGCGCGGCCGCCACGGCGGCGGGCGTGAGCCGGCGCGAAAGCGACTGCAGCTCCTCGCGCTTGCGCGCGGGCAGCCGCGGGAACTCGCGCAGGCCGTAGGCGCGAGCCAGCGCGTCGAGCCGCTCGCGCAGCGAACGGACGCGGTCGCGCACGCGCGCGTCGATGCGCATGCGCGCCTCGTCCACGCGCTGCTGGAACGTCGCGAACACGTCGCGCACGCGGCGGAAGCCGTACTTGCCCTGCAGTTCGGCGAGCGCCCGGCGGCGTTCGGCGACGGCGTCGTCCACGGCGCGGCGCAGCCGCTCGGCGAGTGCGTCGGCGCGGTGGCGGATCTCCGACGCGTCGCGCACGGCGAGTTCGGCCGCGTTGCTCGGCGTCGCCGCGCGCACGTCGGCGGCGAGATCGGCGAGGGTCGTGTCGACCTCGTGCCCCACCGCGGAGATGACCGGGATCCGCGAGCCGGCGATCGCGCGCACGACCGGCTCCTCGTTGAACGCCCAGAGGTCTTCGAGTGAACCACCGCCGCGCCCGACGATGAGTACATCCACGCCGCCCCAGCGGTTGAAGCGCTCGATCGCCGCGGCGATCTCCGCCGCGGCGCCCATGCCCTGCACCTTGACCGGCGCGAGCACGATGCCGATGCCGGGCCACCGGCCGCGCAGCACCTTGATCACGTCGCGCACCGCGGCGCCGACCGGCGACGTCACGACGCCGATGCGCGCGGGGTAGCGCGGCAGCGGGCGCTTGCGCGCCGGTTCGAACAGGCCTTCGGCGGCGAGCCGGCGCTTGAGTTCCTCGAGCTGCAGCAGCAGCGCGCCCAGTCCGGCGGGGCGCATCTGCTTGACGATGAACTGGTAGTTTCCGCGCGGCGGATAGACGTCGATCTCGCCGAACGCCTCGACCTCGTTGCCGTCGCGCGGATCGAAGGTGAGCCGCGTCGCGCTGCCGCGCCACATGGCGCAGGCGATCACCGCGGCGGTGCCTTCCTTCAGGTTGAAGTAGAGGTGGCCGCTGTCGGGCCGCTTCATGCCCGACAGCTCGCCCTTCACCCAGATCGCCGGGTACGCCTCGTTGAGCGTCTCCTTGATGGAGCGCGTGAGCTCGCCGACGGTCAGGATCCGTTCGTCGGTCTGTGGGCTCAGCGCCATGGGGGCAAGCTCTCCCGGGCTCAGGCGGGCAGGCCCGCGCCGCTCTGGCGCTCGGCCGCGATCACGGTGTTGAGTACGACCATCGCCACGGTCATCGGGCCCACGCCTCCCGGCACCGGCGTGATCGCACCCGCGATCGGGCGCACGGCGTCGAAGTCGACGTCGCCGGTGATGCGGCTCTTGCCCTTGCCGTCCGGCGCGGGCACGCGATGGATGCCCACGTCGACGACGACCGCGCCCGGCTTCACCCAGTCGGCGGTCACCATGTGCTTCTTCCCCACGCCGGCGACGATCAGGTCGGCTTCGCGCGCGAGCTCGCGCAGGCGCGGGCCGCTGGCGCTGTGGCCGATCGTCACGGTCATGTCGCTGCCCTTGTTGGACAGCATCGTGGCCATCGGGCGGCCGACGATGTGGCTGCGCCCGAGCACCACGGCGTGCTTCCCGCGCAGCGGGATCTCGTAGTACTGCAGCAGCCGCAGCACGCCGTACGGCGTCGCGGGCAGGAAGCCCGGGAGCCCGAGCGCGAGCCGGCCCGCGTTCTCGGGATGGAAGCCGTCGACGTCCTTGAACGGCGGGATCGCCTCGAGCGCGGCCTGGCCGTCGGCCGGCGGCGCGAGCGGCAACTGCACCAGGATGCCGTGCGTCGCCGGGTCGGCTCCCAGCGCGCGCACCTTCGCGATCACCTGCTCCGTCGTGCTGCCCGCGGGAAACGTCACGCGATCGACCGTGATGCCCGCGGCCGCGCACGCTTCGAACTTCTTCTTGAGGTAGACCTGCGACGCCGGGTCGTCACCCACCGACACCAGCGCGAGGCGCGGCGTCACGCCGCTCGTGAGCAGCGCGTGCGCGCGCAGCTTGGCCTCGACGTGCACCGACTCCGCCGGCTCCGCGCCCGTCAGCAGGCGCGCGCCCTCGGCGGCACCGCCCTCGCGGGTGTACGGCACCTGCAGCCGGCGGATCGCCGTCGCGCGGCCCGTCGATTCGTCGAACGTGAGCAGCACCGCGTTGACCCGCAGGTCGCCGTCCGCCGGCACCAGCCGTTCGGGCATCGACGTGAGGAAGCGCCGCAGCGCCGCGCCGCGATCCATGCCGATCACCGAGTCGAAGCCGCCGGTCATCCCCGCGTCGCAGAGGAACGCCGTGCCCTTGGGCAGCACGCGCTCGTCGGCCGTCTGCACGTGCGTGTGCGTGCCCACCACCGCGCTCGCGCGGCCGTCGAGGTGCCAGCCCAGCGCCACCTTCTCGGCCGTCGCCTCGGCGTGGATCTCGACGAACACGACCTGCGCCTTGTCCTTCAGCGCCGCGAGCGCCGCGTCGGCGGTGCGGAACGGGCAGTCGGCCTCGCGCATGAACACGCGCCCGAGCAGGTCCACGACGCCGACCGTGACGCCGTTGGTCGCGCGGAACACGCGCCAGCCCTCACCCGGCGTGCCCGGAGGCAGGTTGGCCGGGCGCACGAGCCGCGGCTCCTCGGCGATGTACTCGTGGCCTTCCTTCTTGTCCCAGAGGTGGTTGCCACCCGTGAGCACGTCGCACCCGGCGGCGAACAGGTCGCGCGCCACGTCGCGCGTCACGCCCATGCCCGCGGCGGAGTTCTCGCAGTTGCAGATGACGAGGTGCACGTCGTGCCGCCGGCGCAGCTCGGGCAGCACGTGCTTCAGCGCTTCGCGACCGGGCGAGCCGACGACGTCGGCGACGAAGAGGACGTTGGTCATGAACGGGGACTCCCGGCGCGCGAGGCGCGCGGCTGGGGGGATTCGTGCGACGTCGGGAACGCGACCGGGGTCACTTCGCGTAGTCCACCGCGCGCGTCTCGCGGATCACGGTGACGCGGATCTGGCCCGGGTACTGCAGCTCCTTCTCGATGCGGCGCGCGATGTCGTTGGCGAGGCCCTGCGCACGGGCGTCGTCGACCTTGTGGTGCTCGACCATGATGCGCACTTCGCGTCCCGCCTGGATCGCGTACGACTTCTCGACGCCGGGGAACGCGTTGGCGATCTTCTCGAGCGCCTCGAGCCGCTTGATGTAGATCTCGAGGCTCTCGCGTCGCGCGCCCGGCCGGGCGCCGGAGATGGCGTCGGCCGCGGCGATCAGCACCGGCCACAGGCTGCCGCCGGCGTAGTCGTCGTGATGGAAGCCGATCGCGTCCAGCACCGGTTGCGGCTCGCCGTAGCGCGCGGCCAGCTCCATGCCGAGCGCCGGGTGCGTGCCTTCCTGGTCGTGGTCGATCGCCTTGCCGATGTCGTGCATGAGCCCGCCGCGCTTGGCCATCTGCTGGTCCATGCCGATCTCGGCGGCCATCATGCCGGCGAGGTGCGCGGTCTCGATCGAGTGCCGGAGGATGTTCTGGCCGTAGCTCGTGCGGTAGTGCAGCCGGCCGAGGTAGCGCTGCAGCTCCGCGTGCACGCCGTGGATGCCCACCTCCAGGCAGGCCATCTCGCCGAGTTCCTGGATCTTGCCCTCGACCTCTTCCTTCACCTTCGCGACCACTTCCTCGATCCGCGCCGGGTGGATGCGGCCGTCGGCGACCAGGCGTTCGAGCGCGAGGCGCGCGATCTCGCGCCGCACGGGATCGAAACCCGAAAGGATCACCGCTTCCGGCGTGTCGTCGATGATCACGTCGACGCCCGTGATGATCTCGAACGAGCGGATGTTGCGGCCTTCGCGGCCGATGATGCGGCCCTTCATGTCGTCGCTGGGCAGGTGCACCACCGACACGCTGGTCTCGCTGACGTGGTCGCCCGCGTAGCGCTGGATCGCGAGCGCGATCGTCTTGCGCGCCTCGCGCTCGGCGTTGCGGGTCGCCGTCTCGCGGATCTCGGCCGCGCGGCGCTGGGCCTCGGCGCGCGCTTCGGTCTCGATCGACGCGATCAGCTGCTGGCGCGCCTCCTCGGGCGAGAGGTTCGCGATGCGCGAGAGCTTCGCCGTCTGCTCCTGCACGAGCTTGTCGAGCTCCGCCTGCCGGCCGGCCGCCGCCTGTTCGCGGACGCCGATGTCGGTCTCGAGCTTCTTGAGGTCGCGTTCCTTCTTGTCGATCAGCTCGACGCGACGGTTGAACGCGGCTTCCTTCTGCTGGAACGCACGCTCGGATTCGAGCTGCACCGCGCGGGCGGCCGCCGTCTCGCGCTCGACGTCCTGCTTGAGCCGCAGCGCCTCCTCGCGGCCCTGCAGCACGGCATCACGGCGCTTGGAGTCGGCTTCCTTCGCCGCCTCCTCGAGCACCGCCTGGGCACGCTGTTCGGCCGAACGCAGCCGGGCACGCCCGAGCTGCGAGCGGATGAACCAGCCCAGCGCGAACGCGACGACGACACCGATCCCGATGCCGCCCGCCATCATGGCCGTATTCATAGGACTCCCCCGCGTCCCGGAGATGTCCGGGACGGAGGCAGGGAGAAAGAGCCCCGCCGCTGCCGTGTGACCATCGTTCTTGGGACCTGGCGAGCCAGGTGGGCGCGGCTTCAGCCGGGTCGGCCATCCTCGCAGCCTCGCGGCCGGAGGCGGGCGTCGCCGGCATCACCACACCCGTGTGTGGAGTGTTGGTTCAAGAACTCCGGTACATCACGAGCAGGGCAGGGAGAACCGCGCGAGGAGGGCTCGTGCACGCGGCGGACGGCCGCGGATCAAAGGGGCGTGTCGGTCAGCAGCTGGTCGAGGCGGTCGAGGACCGCGTGCAGCCGTGCCGTACGATCCGTGAGATCCGCACCGTCGCGTTCGCGCGACGCGCGCTCCTTGAACAGCTCATCGGCGATGTTGAGCGAGGCCAGGATGGCCACCTTCGAAAGCGACGCCACCGGCAGCTTCTCGGTGATCTCCCGCATCTTGCGGTCCACGTAGCCGGCGACCCCGAGGATGTAATCCTGGTCGGCCTCGCCACGGATGGCCAGATGCTGTCCGAGGATCTGCACGTTGACGACGCTCTTGCCCTCGCCCCCGCGGGGATTCGAGGTGGTGTCCGTCGAGGAGGCATCCATGGGTCGCTCTCTCCCGCCGCTTTACCCTGCGTGTCTCATGGTTCTCGGTCGAATCCGCCGCGCCGGCCCACGAGGCCCGCGAACGCGGACTTCGGGAGACACCCGCGGCGGCGTGTCACGAATCGATCTTGTCGAGCTTCTTCAGGATCGATTCGATACGGCTGGCCACGTCCCGGCGCTCGGTCATGAAGTCGCGCTGCTCCTTCTTGAGCGCGGCGACTTCGGCCACGAGGGCCACCGGATCGTTGCCCTGCAGCTGCGACGACGTCGCCTCGAGCCGGCGCTCCAGCTCGCCCTTCTCCGCGGCGAGCGTCGCCTTCTGCGACTCGAGTTCCTGATGCCGTGCCTCGGCCTGCGCCAGCTTCGCGCGCAGGTCCTGCACGAGGGCAGCGGCCTTTTCGACTCGTTCCGCGAGGCGGTCGAGATCGGTCGTCACGACGGCGGTGTCCATCATCATCGTTCCCTCAGCCGACCGTCGCAGTCCCTGGCGACGGCCGCCACCATGCGAGCCTGGAGTTCCTGGACCTCGGCCTCCGTCAACGTACGCTCCTCGTGCTGGAACTGGAGCGCCCACGCGAGGGACTTCATCCCCTCGGGAGTGCCGGGTCCTTCGTACACGTCGAAAAGTTCGATCGAACGAAGCGTCTCGCCGGCGGCCCCGGTGAGCGACGCTTCCACCCGCGCGTGCGTCACGGCTCGCGGCACGAAGAACGCGAGGTCGCGGCGCACGGGCGGGAACCGCCCCGGCAGCTTCGCGCGGACGGACGCGGCGGTGAGGCCGGCGATCGGCTCGAGCAGGGCCACGAACAGGTGGACCGGCTGCTCGATCTCCCACTGGCGCAACAGCGCCTGGCCCAGCGTTCCGGCCCATGCAATGCATGAAGGACCGGACGCAACTTCCGCACTGGCACCGGGTTTCCAACCAGCGGCAGCATAGGCGCGCCACTGGGTCGAGTCAATGCGCATCTCGCCGAACCAGGCCTCCGCGAGGCCCTTGAGGTCGAGAAAATCGAGCTCGCCGCGGACGTCGTAGGCGTGCGCCGGTGCCGACGGCGAGGCGTCGTGCGCGTGCCGCCAGCGCGGGCCGGTCAGCGCGGCCACGAGCATGAGCCGTTCTTCCGGCAGCGCGTCCCCGCGATCGAGCAGCCCCGCGCCCACCTCGAAGAGGCGGACCGAGGCGGCCCCCTGCTTCAGGTTGTGCGCCACGGCGCGCAGCAGCCCGGGCACGAGGTTCGGCCGCAGCACCTCGCTCTCGCGGCTCATCGGGTTGGCGAGCCGCACCAGCGCCGGCGGATCGCCCAGCAACGGCGCGCAGGCCAGCGCCTCGGCCTCGGAGACGAGCGAGCCGCACCACGCCTCGGTCACGCCGAGCGCGAGCATCGACTCGCGGGCGCGGCGCACGATGCGCTCGCGCACGGTGCGGGTGGCGAACGCGCCGTGCGTCTCGAGCGGCGCCTCGGGAATGCGGTCGTAGCCGTTCGCGCGCGCGACCTCCTCGACGAGGTCGTCCTCGAGCGAGACGTCCGAGCGCCACGACGGCACGGTCACGGCGAGCGGCTCGGTGCCGGTGACGCCGAACTCGAGCCCGGCGAGCAGTTCCGCGCAGCGCGCCGGCTCGAACGGCAGGCCGATCAGCCGGCGGCAGCGCGACGCGCGCAGTTCGAGCGCGCGCGGGGCGAGCGGCACGCGGCGGTCGCGCCACGCGCCGAGGCGGGCGCCCGGGCAGAGCTCGAGCAGCAGCGACAGGAAGCGCGCCGCGGCCGCCGGGCCGATGCCCGGATCCACCGTGCGCTCGTAGCGCTTGCTCGCCTCGGTCGACAGTCCCAGCGCACGCGCGGTGCGGCGCACGAGCTGCGGACGGAAGTGCGCGCACTCGAGCAGCAGCGCGCTCGTGAAGTCCTTCACCTCGCTGTCGGCGCCACCCATCACGCCGGCCACGGCGACCGGCACCTGGGCGTCGGCGATCACGAGCATCTCGGAGGTGAGCTCGCGTTCCTTGCCGTCGAGCGTGACGAGCTTCTCCCCCGCACGCGCGCGGCGCACGCGGATCGCCTGGCCCGTCAGCCGCGCGAGATCGAACGCGTGCAGCGGCTGGCCGAACTCGAACAGCACCAGGTTCGTGAGGTCGACGACGTTGTTGATCGAACGCTGGCCCATCGCGGCGAGGCGCCGCACGAGCCACTCGGGTGACGGCCCGATCGTCACGTTTTCCACCACCTGCGCGAAGTAGCTCGAGCACTCGTCGGGGTTCTCGACCTCGAGATCGAACGTTCCCGTCGCGGCCGGGGCCGCGGGGCGCGCGGCGACCAGCCCCTGCGCCCACGACGTCCAGCGCCCGCCGAGCGCCGCGCGCACCTCGCGCGCGAGGCCGACGATGCCCATGCCGTCGGGACGGTTGAACGGCACCTCCACCTCGAGCACCGCGTCGGGCGGCGGCAGGTAGGTGTCGATGGGCTCGCCCATCGTGAGGTCCTGGTGCGGGAACATCGCGGCGAGGTCGAGGATGCCGCTGTGGTCCTCGGAGAGCCCGAGTTCTCGGGCCGAGCACAGCATGCCCTCGCTCTCGATCCCGCGGATCTTCGCGCGCTGGATCGTCATGCCGTTCGGCATCACGGTGCCGAGCGTCGCGAGCGGCACGACCATGTCGCGGATCACGTTCGGCGCGCCACAGACGATCTGCAGCTCGCCCGCGCCCGAGTCCACCTTGCAGAGCTTGAGCTTGTCGGCGTTCGGGTGCTTGGCGGCTTCGAGCACGCGCCCGACCACGATGCCGGGGTACTCGCGCCCGTGCGTCTCGATGCCTTCGACGTAGAAGCCGCGCGTGGTGAGCGCCTCCGCGATCCGCTCGGGCGTCGCGTCGACGTCGATCCACAACCGCAGCCAGGAAATCGGGAGCTTCATCGCGGTCCTTGGGTTTCGCGGGTCAGAACTGGTGCAGGAACCTCAGGTCGTTCTCGAGGAAGAGCCGGATCTCGGGGATGCCGTAGCGGCCCATCGCGATCCGTTCGAGGCCCATGCCGAAGGCGAAGCCGGTGTACTCCTCCGGATCGATGCCCACGGCGCGGAACACGTTCGGGTGCACCATGCCGGCCCCGAGCACCTCGACCCACTTCGTGCCCTTGCACACCGGGCAGCGCTTCTCGCCGGCGCCGTCCTTCACGCGGCCGGTGCCGGAGCAGGTGACGCACTGCACGTCCATCTGCACGCCCGGCTCCACGAACGGGAAATAGATCGGGATGATGCGCGTGGGCAGGTCGGCGCGGTAGATCGCGCGCGCGAACGTGTTCAGCGTGGCCTTGAGGTCGGCCATGCTCACGTCGCGGTCCACGAACAGCCCGTCGATCTGGTGGAACTGGTCCATGTGGCTCGCGTCGACGGCCTCGGCGCGGTAGACGCGCCCCGGGAACACGAGCCGCAGCGGCGGCTTGCGCTCCTCCATCGCACGCACCCAGCCCGGCGACGTGTGCGTGCGCAGCACGACGTCGGGGTTCACGAAGTACGTGTCGTGCGCGTCGCGCGCCGGATGGTCGGGCGCGAAGTTGAGCTTGCCGAAGTTGTACTCGTCGAGCTCCACCTCGGGGCTCGTGTAGACCGAGAACCCGAGCCCGTGGAAGAGGTCGAGCAGGTCGTCGCGCACCTGGGCGAGCACGTGCGGACGGCCGACGAACGGCCGGCGCCCGGGCAGGGTCACGTCGATGCCGCTCGCGGATTCGCGCGCGGTGGCGAGCGCCTCGCGGCGGGCCTTCTCGGCGTCCTCGACGAGCTTCTTGCCGAGGTTGAGGGCCTTGCCGACGACGCGCTTCTCCTCCACCGGCAGCTGCGGCACGATCGCCAGCGCCTCGGTGAACGCACCGCTCTCGCGCGAGAGCGCCGCGTTGCGCACCGCGGCCAGGCCGGCGTCGTCCGCCGCGGCGGCGAGCGCCTCGACGAACACCGTGACGGCGTCCGCCACCTCCGCGCTCACCTCGCGCAATGCCGCCGCGCGCGCGTCCCAGTCGGGAACGAGCGCAGACGGCGCGGCTCGACGCCACGAGGGGTCGAGCCGCTGGTCCAGGATCGCTTTCAGCGCGGACATCGTCCGCTCACGCCGTCGCGGCCTTCGCCACCTCCGCGAGCTTGGTGAAGGCGCCCGCGTCGTGCACGGCGAGGTCGGCGAGCAGCTTGCGGTTCACCTCGACGTTGGCCTTCTTGAGGCCCGCGATGAGGGTGCTGTAGGTGAGGCCGTTCAGGCGGGCCGCCGCGTTGATGCGCGTGATCCACAGGCTGCGGAAATCGCGCTTCTTGAGCCGGCGGTGTTCATAGGCGAACTGGCCGGCGCGCTGGACGGTCTGCAGTGCGGACTTGTAGAGCTTCCGCCGGCCGCTGAAGTTGCCCTTGGCGGCCTTGAGGATCTTCTTGCGCCGGGCACGTCCCGGGACGACGGTTTTGGAGCGAGGCATCTTCGATTCCTCCTGCCCCGCGCGCGCCTCAGGGCGGCGTCACGGGGACGGGCGTGTAGGTCGTGGTTGGGGGTGTGATCAGCGCTGGCCGAGCATGCGCAGCACGCGCGCCTGGTCGGCGCCGGCCACCACGACGGACGAACCCTTCTTGCGCTTGGGACCGCGCGAATCCGCGATCATGCCGTGACGCAGGTGCGACTGGCGGCGCTTGGCCTTGCCGGTCCCCGAGATCTTGAACCGCTTGCGCGCGGCACGGTTGGTCTTCTGCTTGGGCATCTCGATTCTCCTTGCGATGGTTCAGCTCGACGGCGGGGCGTCGGCGCTCCTGGACTCGTTCGACGGCTTCTTGGGCTCCGGCGCCTTCGCCTTCGGCGCCATCACCATGCTGAGCGTGCGCCCCTCGGTGCGAGGCGGCGTCTCGACGACCGCGACGTCCGCGAGGTCGGTCATGATCGCTTCGATGATCTTGTAGCCGAGATCCTGGTGCGCCATCTCGCGGCCACGGAACGTGACCGTGAACTTCACCTTGTCCCGCTCGTCGAGGAACGTGCGCGCGTGCTTCAGCTTGAAGTTGTAGTCATGGTCCTCGATCTTCGGACGCATCTTGACTTCCTTCAGCTGCATCTGGTGCTGGTTCTTGCGGGCCTTGCGCGCGCGGAGGTTCTGTTCGTACTTGAACTTCCCGTAGTCCATGATGCGGCACACGGGCGGGCGCGACGTGGCGGCCACTTCCACGAGATCCAGGCCCTTGGACTGGGCCAGCGCGAGCGCTTCGCGCGTCGTCAGGATGCCGACCTGCGAACCGTCGTCGCCGATCACGCGGACCTGCGGGACACGAATGCGCTCGTTGACGCGCGCTTCCTGCTGCTTGGCGGGGATGGTAATGGCGTCTCCCTCCATCGGCGGTGGTTCGCGAGAACCGGCCCGCGCCGCAACAAACACGGACGCCGGGCAGGGTCTCGCACGAAACCCCGCCCGGCGTCCCGAGGGAATACCGGAAACTCCCTGAATCCGGCCGCATGAATGTCGAGCGGCCCGAACCCTTTGCGAGACCACATGGGTCCGCGGGGGTGAGAAGCGCGGGGCTTCTGCTTACGAATGGGGAGCATCTTACGGAATCCCCGGCGCGGGCACAAGTCCGTTGCCGGAATGGCCGACTCGTTCCGGGGCCGTACCGGGCGCTCCGCTCCCACCCGGGCCCGTCCGGTCGGCGCGAGCCACATGGACCGCACGACCACCCTTTCCGCGTGAACGGTGCGATCCCACACCTGCGTCCTCGACCGCGACGCGCGAGCATGTCTCGACACGGATCGGCGCCACCTCGTGGCGAGCGACACCCGGAGCCGCTCCGGCGTTGACGATCGCGCGCCCCGGGCCCAGAGTCCGGGGCGCGCCCCGTTTTCCGTGTCCGACCCGGAGGCCTCTCGCGCCATGCCGCGCCCTCGACCGATCGTCGCCGCGTTGCTGTTCCTTTCGCTCGTCGTGGCCGGCACCGCCCGCGCGCAGGGGCCGCCCCCGCCCGCCGCTCCGGTGCGCGCCGTGCCCGCCGACACGCTGCAGTCGCACTGGCCCGCATGGCTGCGGCCGTGGGGCGAACTCGGTGGCGGCTGGATGGCCGGACCGAAGTGGCTCAAGCGCAGCTACGAATCCGGGCAGGGGCTCGCGCTCGGGCTCGAGGCGCGTTCGAAGCGTGGGTTCGCGGTGCGGACGGCGCTCGACTACCAGACGCTGCAGGCGACGGCGAACATCCCGCTCTACTTCGTCACCGGAACGGACGTCGGCGGCTCTCCCGTGCTCGACACGCTGTCGACGCAGTACCAGGCGAGCGCGTGGACGATCGGCTCGCGCACCGAGCTCGGGGTGCGCCTGCCGTGGAATTTCTGGGCGACCGGTGGCGGCGGCATCGCGTGGGAAAGCAGCGGCCTCGAGGACGTGCTCCGGCTGCAGACCGAGGACGGCAGGCTCGACGGCTACCCGGCTGCGCTGCGCAACGGGTGGTCGCCTTACTGGACGGCATCCGTGCGCTGGGAGTTCGAGCCGGCTCCGGAGGCCCCGCTCGGGCTCGAGACACGCTACGAATCGCTCCGCCGCGGCAGCGACGACGTCGCGCTCTGGAAGATCCGGCTCTCCTACCGCTTCCCGATCGACGCGAAGAAGCCGAACGCGCCCCGGCGGTGAAACGCGCGAGCGCCGCGAGCCGGAGGGCCGCGGCGCTCGCCTGATTCCGATCGCGCTCAGCGGACCTTGTCGCGGATCTCCTGCTGCACGCGCGCGAGGAACTGCTCGCGCGGCATCGTGCCGAGGTCACCCTGGCCCTTGCGCCGCGGTGCGCACGTCCCCGCTTCGGCGTCGCGCGGGCCCACGACGACCATGTAGGGCACCTTCTGCAGCTCGGCGTCGCGGATCTTGGCGCCCAGCTTCTCGTCGCGCACGTCGACTTCGACGCGCACGCCGCCCGCCTTGAGCAGCTCGGCCGTCTGCTGCGCGTACTCGTGCGCCTTCGGGTGCACCGGAATCACCATCGCCTGCGTCGGCGCGACCCACACCGGGAACTCGCCGCCCGTGTGTTCGATGAAGATGCCCACGAAGCGCTCGAGCGAACCGTAGAGCGCGCGGTGCAGCATGATCACCTCGTGCTCCTGCCCGTCCGGGCCCGTGTACATGACGCCGAAGCGCTTGGGCAGGTTCAGGTCGACCTGCACCGTGCCGCACTGCCATTCGCGGCCGATCGCGTCGCGCAGCTTGATGTCGATCTTGGGCGCGTAGAACGCCCCGCCGCCCTCGTCGACCTCGTACGGGATGCCGCGGGCCTCGAGCGCGCCGCGCAGCGCGTTCGTCGCGAACTCCCACTGCTCGTCGGTGCCGAGGTACTTGTCGAGCGGTCGCGTGGCCAGGTAGCACTGGTACTCGTAGCCGAACGTGGTCACGATCCGGTGATGCAGGTCGAGCACGCCCTGCACCTCGGACAGCAGCTGGTCCGGCGTGCAGAAGATGTGCGAGTCGTCCTGCGTGAAGCCGCGCACGCGCTCCATGCCGTGCAGCACGCCGCTGCGCTCGTAGCGGTACACCGTGCCCAGTTCCGCGAATCGCAACGGCAGCTCGCGGTACGAGTGCGGGCGGCTCTTGTAGATCATGATGTGGTTCGGGCAGTTCATCGGCTTGGCGCGGTACGCCTGCTCGTCGATCTGCATCGGCGAGTACATGATGTCCGCGTAGTTCTCGAGGTGCCCGCTGATCGTGTAGAGCTTCTCGCTCGCGATGTGCGGCGTGTAGACGAGCGAATAGCCCGCCTGCAGGTGCTGCTCCTTCCAGAAGCCCTCGAGCACGTGACGCACCATCCCGAGCCGCGGGTGCCAGTGCACGAGCCCCGCGCCCACTTCCTCGTGGATCGAATAGAGGTCGAGCTCGCGGCCGAGACGGCGATGGTCGCGCTTGAGCGCCTCCTCGATGCGCTTCAGGTGCTCGTCGAGCTCCGCCTGCGTCGCGAACGCGGTGCCGTAGATGCGCTGGAGCATCTCGTTCTTCTCGGAGCCCAGCCAGTAGGCGCCGGCGACGTGCGTGAGCTTGAACGCCTTCAGCTTCCCCGTGCTCTCCACGTGCGGTCCGCGGCAGAGGTCGAGGAACTCGCCGTTCCGGTAGGTCGTGACCTTCGCGCCCTCGGGGATCTGCGAGAGGAAGTGGAGCTTGTATTTTTCGTCCTTCCAGATCTCGGCCGCTTCGGCGCGCGTGCGCTCGGCGTACTCGAACTTCTGGTCGGCGGCGACCACCTCGCGCATGCGCGCCTCGATCCGCTCGAGGTCCTCGGGCGTGAACGGCGTCGGCTTGGCGAAGTCGTAGTAGAAGCCGCCCTCGACGGGCGGGCCGCCGGCGACCTTCACCTCGGGGAACAGTTGCGTGACGGCGGTGGCGAGGACGTGGGCGGCGGAATGGCGGAGGCGGTACAGCGCTTCCCCGCCCGGGTACTGCGAGAGGTCCGGGCCGGTGCTCGGGGTGGCGTTCATGGGATTGGGGTCCTGGCGGAGGGAATCGTGTCGGCCCGCCCTACGGTGGCGAACCGCGATGGCCGAAGGAACGGTATCACACGCGCCGGAGGGGCCCTATTGGCCCCGGGGCCGGAAACGCGGAACCCCGGAGGCGAGACCTCCGGGGCCGGACGGCGCCACACGAACGGGGCGCCGGAACATGGTGGGCGATACTGGACTTGAACCAGTGACCCCTTGCTTGTCGAGCAAGTGCTCTACCAACTGAGCTAATCGCCCTTCGGGGCCGCGGAGTAAACCGCAGGTGCCCCGGGCCGTCAAGCGGGGCGCCCGCTAGCGGCGGAACGCCACGTGTACGAGCGGCACTCGCACCGCAAACGTCTCGGACGGCAGCGTGCCGCGCGGTCCGGCGTTCGTGGCGTGGAGCGGCACGGGCTTCCACTCGTCCTCGGTCTGGCCGAGCCCGGTGAGCGAGCCGACCACGCCGCCGACGAGCCCGCCGACCGCGCCGCCCACGATCGCGCGATAGCTCGCGGACGTCTGCTGCTGCGGGTTCGGGGCACGGCCCTCCTCCTCGCCCTCGCCCAGCGGGATGTTGCCGGCCGCGGCGCCGATCGCCGCGCCGCCCGCGAGGCCGAGGCCGATGCCGAGCAGGGTGGCCTTGCGCGTGCTGGGCCGCACGCCGCCGCGCACCTCCAGCGCGGTCACCGCCGATCGCGCGATCGCGACGCGGTGCCCGTGGCGCGTGTCGAGCCGGATCGAGTCGCCGCGCATCGAGACGAGCGCGCCGCGCAGCGGGTGCGCGCGATCGGTGGTGCTCACGCGCACGATCGACCCGGCCGGGGGCGCCGCGGCACGCGCGGTGAGCGGAGCGACGGCGACGATCACGAGGACGAACGACGCGGCGAGGACGCGGAACATGGCGGACGCCTCCGGAGCGACGAGCGCGGGCGGCCACGATGGCCGCCCGCGCAGGTTACACCGCACGGTGTGCACGGTTCCGCGGGTGTCCCCGCGGGCGAACACGATCAGTGGTGGAACGCGAATCCGAGCGTCACGCCATAGTGGTCGCCGAGGTTCCCGCCGCCGGAGACCACGTCCGGCATGTCGATGACGTAGAACTGGTAGCGCCCTTCGAGCCGCGCGTCCCAATGCGGATCGAGGCGCAACGCCACGCCGCCTCCGAGCCATCCGGCTGCGGCGACGCGAGTGGTCTCGTCGAGCAGGCCGGTGTGGTCGCGAACCTCGCCGTGGACGTACGCCAGGCCCGCTCCGGCTTCGAGCGCCGGACGCACTGCTCCGGTGCCGAAAGACCGGCGGATGGCGGGCCCGAGGTGGACGACGCGGAAGTTGTAATCGGTGCCGGATTCCGCGGCCCGGCCATCTTCGGCCCAGTCGCCGTCGATGCCGAGGACTCCCCAGCCCTGCGGCCACTCGACCGACGCGCCTGCCGTCCAGCCGTCCTGCAGGTTCCCCTGCGCCCCTTCCATCGCCATTCCACCGCGGAACGCGAGCGTCGGTGTCGACGCCCATGCCGTCGTGGCCCACAGTGCGAACAAGAGGAAGCTCCAGCGAACGATGCGCGACATGAACGGATCTCCCGGACCGGACGCGCGTGGGGCGCCTGCGGCCGTGTCTTCTCGGGGGATGGGTTCGATGTTCGCGGGACAGCGGTTCCCGTCAGGGATTCCGCCATGCCTCCCACGCCGGCTTCGCGAGTCCGCTGGAATCCCGCAGGCCCAGCGTCCCGAGGAAGCCCCGGAACCCGGGGCTCGTGAAGCCATAATACGTCGTCAGCCCGTCGAGCGTGGCCCCCGTCCAGTCCGTGAACAGGAAGTAGCTGGCTCCCAGCAACTTGGCGCGGGACTGCCTGGCGTGCCAGTGCCGGAACCGGCTCACGAACTCGGCCTGCGCCGAGAGCGAACTGCCGCAGACCGGCGACGAAGCGTAGCCGACTTCCTGCAGGTAGACGGGTGATGGCCCGGCGGCCAGGATGCCGTCCAGGTCGCCCTCGAGCGTGGTCGGCGGACGGAACTGGAAGTCCGAAGGGTTCACCATCGGGTAGTAGGTGTAGACGCGCACGTCGGTGTACGTGTTGAGCGTGTCCCCCACCCACGCAGTGGGATTGCCGGGGGGCGATTGCGTGCAGCAGCCCACCGGCACGCCGGGACGTGCCGTGTGAATGCGCGCGATCTCGCGCCGCAGCAACCGCACGTACGCGGGCAGCTCCGTGGAGTGCGTGCCGAAGTAGGCGTCGACCTCGTTGCCGAGCGAGAACATCACTGGCGACTCGGTCGCCATGGACGCGAGGATCGAATCCACCGCGGCGTCGACGCGCGCGAACATCGCCGGGTCGTCCCACGCCGTGGCGGCCAGGTCGGCCGGAGTGGCGCGCTGGTTCGTGTCGACGATCCGGAACGTGTGGGCGGGCGCGAGTCCGAGCGCGGTGTTCACCTGCGCGCGCAGCGCCAGGCGCGCCATGTCGATCGCGCCGGGTGTGGGCTCGAGGTCGTGCCAGTTGTCGCCCTCCTGGATCATGTTCACGCCCGTCGACTTGGCGAGCGTGATCGCCGCGAGGTTCGAGTCGCCGCGCGCGACCGCCGCGTCGACCGGGTTCGCGACCAGGCCGAGGAGCGGCGCCCCGGGGCCCGCGGGGCCGGAGGATTTCGACGCGCCGCCGCAGCCCGACGCGAGCAGCACCGCCAGCGCGAGTGCGGCCGTGCCGGCGCGAGCGTGCGTCAGATGCCCCTCCCGACCACCTCCGCGATCGTGCGGATCTGGCGCACCAGCTCGTCGAACTGGTGCGGGAACAGCGACTGCGCGCCGTCGGAGAGCGCGTGGTCGGGGTCGTGGTGCACCTCGATGATCAGGCCGTCGGCGCCGGCGGCGACCGCGGCGCGCGCCATCGGCGCGACCTTGTCGCGGATCCCGACGCCGTGGCTCGGGTCGACGATCACCGGCAGGTGCGAGAGTTCCTTCACCACCGGGACGGCGTTCAGGTCGAGCGTGTTGCGCGTGTAGGTCTCGAACGTGCGGATGCCGCGCTCGCAGAGCATCACCTGCTGGTTGCCCTGCGCCATCACGTGCTCGGCCGACAGCAGCCACTCCTCGATCGTGCTCGAGAGGCCGCGCTTGATCATCACCGGCTTGCGCACCTGCCCCACCTCGCGGAGCAGCGCGTAGTTCTGCATGTTGCGCGCACCGATCTGCAGGATGTCGGCGTAGCGCGCGAGGAGCGGCACCTGCTGTGAGTCCATGACCTCGCTCACCACCGCGAGCCCGTGCGCGTCCGCGGCGCGGCGGAGGATCTTGAGGCCCTCCTCGCCCAGGCCCTGGAACGCGTAGGGCGACGTGCGCGGCTTGTACGCGCCGCCGCGCATCACGGTCGCGCCCGCCTTCGCCACCGCTTCGGCGATCGTGAACGCCTGCGCTTCGCCCTCGACCGAGCACGGGCCGGCCATCACCACGATCTGCTTGCCGCCCACCGCGGCGCGCCCGACGCTGATCACCGTGTCGTGCGGATGGAACGCGCGGCTCGCGAGCTTGAACGGCCGCGCGAGCTTCTGCGTCGCCTCGACACCCGGCCACGTCGCGACGTCGGCGGCCGAGACGGCGCTCAGGTCGCCGATCGCGGCGATGCGCGCGCGCCCTTCGTGCTCGGTCCGGTGCACGGCGAGACCCGCCATGCGCAGTCGCGTCATGACGTCGTTGGCCGTGGACTCGGGCGTACCGGGCTTCAGCAGGACCAGCATCGGCGATGTCGCTCCGAACACTTCAGCCCACGCCGCTTCGGCATGGGCTGGGAGATCGCGGAAGGCTCGTGGACGTCAGAGGGCCAACGCGGTCTCCCGGCTTCGCCAGGCGAAGCCGTACCCGCGATCGCACCACTCGAACCGGCGGACGTGCACGAGACCTCCGTGGGCAGGAACGTGAGGGAAAAGCCTAGCATCGGCCGCGCGCGAGGGTCAATGGAGGCACCGGGGTGTGCGCGGGTTCAGCGGTCCCGGCCGCGCAGTGCGCGCTGCCGCAGCCACGCGTCCATGAGCGTGATCGCGAGCATCGCCTCGGCGACGGGGACGACGCGCGGGCAGATGCAGGGATCGTGGCGGCCCTCGATCGCGACCGTCTCGGTGCCGCCCCCCGCCTTCGCCATCACCTGCGGCTTGCCGATGCTCGTCGCCGGGCGGACGGCCACGCGCACCACGAGGTCGTTGCCGTTCGAGATCCCGCCCGAGATGCCGCCCGACCAGTTGCTCGCGTAACGTTCGCCGTCGAAGACGTCGTTCGTCTGCGAGCCGTGCAGTGCCGTCATCGCGAAGCCGCCGCCGATCTCGACGCCCTTGGTCGCCGGGATCGACAGCATCGCCGCGCCGAGCATCGCGTCGAGCTTGCTCATCGTGGGATCGCCCCAGCCCGCCGGGACGCCGCGCGCGACCAGTTCGACCACGCCGCCCACCGAGTCCTTCGCGTCGCGCGCCCGCTCGATCACCGCGATCATCCGCGCCGCCGCCTCGGCATCCGGGCAGCGGATCGCGTTCGTCTCCGTCACGTTCCAGTCGCGCGTCGCCGCCTCGACGTCGGCGACGCGCACCGTGCCGCCGACGATCGTCACGCCGACGGTCGCGAGCGCCGACTTCGCCAGCGCCCCCGCGGCCACGCGGCCGACGGTCTCGCGGCCCGACGAGCGGCCGCCGCCGCGGTGGTCGCGCACGCCGTACTTCTGTGCGTACGCGTAGTCGGCGTGGCCCGGGCGGAAGACGTCCTTGAGCGCGTCGTAGTCCTTCGAGCGCTGGTCGGCGTTGCGCACCAGCATGAGGATCGGCGTCCCGAGCGAGACGCCCTCGTGCACGCCGGAGACGAGCTCGACGCGGTCGGCCTCCTGCCGCTGCGTCGTGATCGCGCTCTGCCCGGGACGCCTGCGATCCAGCTCGCGCTGGATCGCGGCGAGGTCGACCGCGAAGCCGGGCGGCATGCCGTCCACGAGCACGCCGACGCCGGCACCGTGCGATTCCCCGAACGTCGTGACCTGGAACAGGCGGCCGAAGGTGGACGACATCAGCGCTTCGCCTTCGTGCGGCGCGCGGGCTTCGCCGCGCGCTTCACCGCGGCGGCGTTGATCTTCGCGCGGAACTTCAGGTGGTCGGTAACCAGTTTCTCGAAGTTGTGCAGGTACGTGGGCCGGATCTTCGCGCGCGCGCCTTCGATCCATGGCTTGCACTTCTCCCACGTCACGACGTCCTCGCCCGTGTGCTCGAAGAAGAGCTCGTCGTGCAGCACGCCGCGGTTCACGAGCGTTCCGACCATCTCCCAGTACGAGAAGGTCATGCGGAACCAGCGGTCCTCGTCCGAGTGCGTCAGGTACGTCGCCGCGATCTCGTCCCAGGGCCGCGGCCGGAACTCGGTGAGGAACCACTTGCGGGCGCGGCGCAGCTCCGGGTCGCGGCGGATCTCGTAGAGGCGGAGGAGCAGCTCGGCGTCGGCGTGCGTCGGCTTGCGAGGCATGGCGGACTCCCTGGGCTCGTGGGAAAGGTCGCGGCGCGGAGGGCGGCCGCCGCCAAACTGGCATCGGTGCGTGGCCGCGTCAAACACGCGCGGGGCCCGGCGAACCGGGCCCCGCGCGCGGTGCGTCGATGGCCTACTCCGGATTCCACTCCGGCAGCCGGCCCGGCGTCCAGGGCGTCCCCATCGTCTCGGCGGCGCCCTCGAGTTCGACCAGCTTCGCGCGCAGTTCCTTCAGGCGGACGAGCGCCTTCTCGAACTCGGCGGCGACGATCTCGACCTGGCGCTGGTGGGTCTTCGTCGGCGCGGAGGTCGCGTTCCAGCTGCCGCCGGTCACCTGGTTCAGCCGCTCGACCAGCGAGGGCGGCGCCACCTCGTTGTGCTCGCGCACGACCGGGTCGCCGCGGAACGTCACGCCGAGGTCCTTGAGGTCGTTGCCGAGCTTCACGACGTTCGCACGCAGCTCGTCCGACGGCACTCGCGTGGACGCGACGGCCTTCGCCAGCAGCGTCACACGCTGCTGCATCTCGGCCACGGCCCGATCGGCGCCGAGCACGCGCCGCTGCAGCCCGGCGGTGCGGAGCCCGAACGCCTGCAGCGCCTGCCGGTCGGCGGCCGGCAGCGAGGACTCGAGCACGGGCGCGCACTCGAACGTCTGCGGCTGGCCGAGCGGGGTCGTCACGCCCCCGACGCGCTTCGCCATCGCGACCGTGTACATCCCCGGCGCGGCGAGCGGCGCGTCGGCCGAGTCGTCGAACTCGCTCCGCCGGCGCGGCGTGAGCTCGGCGGGCGCGAGCGATGCCCAGCGCAGGTCCCAGTTCACGCGGTGGAAGCCCTGCGACGCGGGGCCCTCGATCCGCCGCACGACGTGGCCCGCGGCGTCCGTCACCGTGAAGACGATCGCCGGCGCCTCTTCCCGCGCCTCGGCGCGCAGCGAATCCCAGCTCGGGTAGAAGGTGTCGCCGCCTTCCTTCTCGATCTCGCCCTCGCGCTTGCGGCGCGCGTCCTGGCGCGACTTCCAGCCGTCGCGGAGCCAGTACGTGAACGTGGCGCCGAACGGCGGGTTCTCGCCGGTGTAGAGCCGCTCGCCCTGCTGCGACTTGCCGCCGCCGCCGAGCGGGTTCGCCGGCACGTACATCGCCGCGCGGTGCACGGGCAGCAGCACCGCCTCCTCGGCGAGCTTCGCCTCGCTCGCCATGCGGCGCAGCGGCGCGAGCTCGTCGAGCACGTAGAAGCCGCGGCCGAACGTGGCGAGCACGAGCGCGTCGTCGCGCTCCTGCACGGCCAGGTCGCGAATGCACTGCATGGGGACGCCGCCCTTGAGGGCGATCCACTGGTGGCCGCCGTCGGGCGTGAAGAACGCGCCGAACTCCGTGCCGCAGTAGAGCAGGTCCGGGTTCACCGGATCCTCGGCCAGCGCGTAGACGGTCGCGTTGGCCGGCAGGTTCCCCGCGATGCTGGTCCACGCGCGGCCACCGTCGGTGCTCTTGAGCACGTAGGGCTTGAAGTCGCCCATCTTGTGCCGGTCGAACGTGGCGTAGACCGTGGGCGCGGCATGACGAGACGCGACGACGCGCGAGACGTAGGCGAACTCGCCCACGCCCGGGAAGCTCTCGATCCGCCGCCAGGACTTGCCACCGTCCTCACTCGCCTGCACCAGGCCGTCGTCCGTGCCCACGTACAGCAGCCCCTCGCGCAGCGGCGATTCGCTCAGCGCGACGATGTTGCCGTAGAACGACGTCGACGCGTTCTTGGCCACGGCGTCGACGCTCCAGACGCGCCCCATGACCTCGAGCCGGTTGCGATCGACCTGGCGCGTGAGGTCCGGGCTCACCGCGGTCCACGAGTCGCCGCGATCGTCGCTGCGCCAGAGCCGCTGCGACGCGAGGTAGAGCCGCGTGTGCGAGTGCGGCGAGACGATGAACGGTGCGTCCCAGTTCCAGCGCGAACCCGGCTCGCCGGGCTCGGGCTGCGGCTGGATGTCCACCGTCTCGCCCGTCCGCCGGTCGAACCGCACGATGCCCGCGTGCTGCGACTCGGAGTAGACGATGTTCGGGTCCTTGGGGTCGACGCGGGGCTGGAAGCCGTCGCCACCGGTCGTCACGAACCAGTCCGAGTTGAGGATGCCGTGCGTGGTGATCGTGCGCGACGGGCCGCCCAGCGTGTTGTTGTCCTGCGTGCCGCCGTAGACGTAGTAGAACGGCAGGCTGTTGTCGACCTCGAGCTTGTAGAACTGCGTGATCGGGAGGTTGCCGAAGAAGTCCCAGGTCGCGGCACGATCGAACGACTCGTAGAGCCCGCCGTCACAGCCGACCAGCAGGTGGCGCGTGTCGTCGGGATCGATCCAGACGACGTGGTTGTCGACGTGCTTCGACTTCTCCCCCGCGCGCCGCCACGTCTTGCCGCCATCGTCGGTCACCTGCAGGAACGTGTCGATCGAATAGACCCGGCCCGGCGTGCGCGGGTCGGCGAAGAGTTCCTGGTAGTACTGCGGGCTGGAGCTCGTGATGTCGTTCTGCTTCTCCCAGTTCGCGCCGCCGTCGGTGCTGCGGTAGAAGCCGCTGCCGCCGTTGGCCGCCTCGACCGTGGCGTAGACCACATGCGGCTCGCTCGGCGAGGTGGCGAGGCCGATGCGGCCCATGTCGTCCTTGGGCAGCCCGTTCGTGAGCCGCGTCCACGTCACGCCGCGATCGGTGCTCTTCCAGATGCCCGAACCCGGGCCGCCGTCGACCAGCGTCCACACCTTGCGGTGGCGCTGGTAGGTCGTCGCGTACGCGACGTCGGGGTCGTTCGGGTCGAAGCGTACCTCGTTCGCGCCGGTCCACTCGTTCACCTGCAGCACCGGCGTCCACGTCGCCCCGCCGTCGGTGGTGCGGTAGACGCCACGGTCGCCGCCCGGTGCCCAGAGCGGTCCCTGCGCGGCGACGAGCACCGTGTTGTGGTCGTGCGGATCGATCGCGACCTGCCCGATGTGCTCGGACGCCTTGAGGCCGACGTTCTTCCACGACTTGCCGCCGTCGTCGCTGCGGTAGACGCCGTCGCCCCAGCCCACGCTGCGCTGGCTGTTGTTCTCGCCGCTGCCCACCCACACCGTGAGCGGACGCGTGGGGTCCACGACCACGCAGCCGATCGACGCGGTGCCCTGCGTGTCGAAGATGGGCGACCACGTCGTGCCGGCATTCGTGGTCTTGAACACGCCGCCGTAGGCCGTGGCCACGTACCACGTGCTCTTGTCGCCCGGCGCCACCGCGAGGTCCACGACGCGGCCCGAGGTGACCGCCGGGCCGATCGAGCGGAACGTCAGCGCGGAGAACGTGCCCGATTCGAGGCGAGCCTTCGCACCGGGAGCCGACGTCCGGGCGGGCTTGCCGGCGGCGGGCCGGGTCGCCGCGAGCACCGGCGAGGCGAGCAGGACGGACAGGAGCAGCGAAGTCATCACGCGGTTCATCGGGGAGTCCTCGCGGATTCGACGGGTGGTCGCGGGCAGGCGCGGTCGCGCGCCGGGCGCCGAGTGGAACGCAGGGACCCCGGCGCGTCAACGCGAGCGCGACGTTCGCCCGACGAGCGCGGTGGACCGGGGCGCGAGCGCGAATGCAGACGCCCCGGAGTGCGCGGGGCACTCCGGGGCGTCGAACGCCGGGACTCAGGCCGCGCGGTCTTCCGTCCCCGGCCGGCGGACGGCGAGCTTCACGACCTCGCGGCGGCTCACGCCGTGGGCCTTGCGCCACGCGATGCTCTCGGCGTATGCGCGCACGAACTCCTGCGCCACCTCGGCCACGGGGGTGGCGCGCAGCGGCGTCCGCGGCCGCTGGGCGAGCAGCCGCGCGTACGCCGCTTCGGCGGTCGTACCCGCGGCGTGGACGACCACGTGGCCCGGCTGCGGGTCCAGTCCGGTCGGCGGCGTCGACGTGATCGTGTAGCTCGTGTCGTCGGCGAAGCGGCTCGTGAGATCGAACCACGGCCCGCGCGCGGGATGTTCGTAGAGCGCCACGGCGACGCCGTCCGAGAACTGCGCCATCAATCGCACCACGACACCGGGGAGTTCGCGGACGGTGTAGATCCCCGCCGTCCCGCAGCCGCGCGCCTCGAGCGCCGCGACGTCGGTGGCCCAGTGGGGATTGGTGCTCCACGGCTCGGCGGGCGCCGGTTCGAGGTGGATCTCGTCGGGCTGTCGCGCGATCGCGCGGGCGCCGATCACGCCGCCCATCGTCGCGGCGATGAGCAGCCGGAACAGCGGGCCGACCGCCAGCACCAGCAGCACGACCCCGCCGGCGCCGATCGCGACCAGGTTTCCGTTCAGGTTCGGCATGCGGCCTCCGAGTGGAAAGGGGACCCGGAAGGTGTCGGCACGCCGGCGCGGCCGGTTGAGCCGCACCCGGGGCCGCGGCCGCTGGCGGGCGGTGCCGGTCGGTGCGACGATGGGCCCGCGCGGCGAACGGGCCGCGCGCGAACGGAGGTCACCATGAAGTGTCCCCGCTGTGGCGCCGAAGCCGACGGCATGCCGAGCTCGTGTCCCGCCTGCGGAACGGTGCTCGCGCCCGTGCCGCCGGATCCCATGGAAGACGTGGTCCCCGTGCTCGCCACGCGCGACGCGACCCTGCTTCCCGTCGTGACCTCGCTGCTCGAGGCGGAAGGCATCCCCTGCGGCGTCGAGAACGCGGCCGGCGAGCGCGTCTGGGGCTGGGGTGGCGGGCCGATCCAGTACGGCGACCTCGTGCACGCGGTGCGCGTCGTGGTCGCACGCGAGAACGAGCAGGCCGCCCGCGAGCTGATCGCGGCGCAGGTCCCTCCCGAGGCGCTCGAAGCCGCCGCGGAGGAAAGTCACGAGTGACGCGCGCGCGGCCGCTCGCGCCGCGCGCCGCATCGCCCCGCGCTCAGGCGCGCAGGTGATCCGCCTGCCAGTCCTGCACGCGCCGCTTGATCGACCGGCCGTCCGGCAGCTTGCCATCCAGCGCCTCGCGCAGCAGGCCCGCGAACTCGGCGTCGCCGGCGAAGCGGAGCGCCGTGAACTGCGAGCGCGTCAGCGTCCCGAAGCGCGATGCGAGTTCCGGCGCCAGGCGCTGCACGCGCAGAGCCAATTCCAGCCGGATCACGCGGTCCTGGACCGTCAGCGCGAAGACCCGCGTGTACCACGCCAGCAGCAGCAGGCCGAGCCCGAGGATCATCGGGAAGAAATGGTCGAGGTCCGGCACCTGCAGGAACCGCCGCGTCGCGTGGATGAAGTACGCGAGCAGCAGCGGGAAGCAGACGAAGTGGAACAGCGGCTCGAAGCGGGCGTGGTTGGCGTAGTTCTGCGGCGTCGCGGCCATGGTCACCCTCCCGGGAGCAGGGCGTAGCGCGTCAGGCCCGCGCGGCGTCGTCGCCGAGCAGGTACGACACGACGTCGGCGGCCGAATAGCTCGTCCGCCCCTGCAGGAACGTGGCGATCTTCTCGAGGTCGTCGCCGCTCGTGAGCAGCGGCGGCTCCACCGTACCGTCGGGCCGCGGCTGGGCGTGCCCGATCGTCGCGAGCAGGGCGTTGCAGAGGCACTTCCGCCCCGCGAGTTCGGCCGGATCGCCGCCCTTGGCGACGAACGCGTCGCCGGGCTCGCTCGCGCAGCGGTAGCCGATGCGGCCGCCGGGCATCGCGTACGCCTCGCGCAGGTAACCGAGATCGCAGATGCGCTCCCGCTTGGCGTCCGCTTCGCCGTTGCCGCCCCAGCTGACCACCTTGAACGGATAACCGGTCGGCGACGCGCGCCAGTCGGTGCGCACGCTCACGTCGCCCCGCGCGGCGTGCGAAAGCACTTCGCGCTTCAGCTCGGGCGCGATGCCGGATTCGTCGCAGTAGGCGAACAGCGTTCCGACCTGGATCCCGGTGGCGCCCGCCGCGCGCGCTTCGCGCAGGCGGTCCGGGTGGCCGGTCCCTCCCGCCAGCCAGAACGGCAGGCCGAGGTCGGCGATCTTGCGCAGGTCGACTTCGTCGCGCGGGCCGTACTCGGGCGTCGCATCGGACGGCGTGACGCCGCGCGGCGGCGCGTTGTGGCCGCCGGCGGTCGGACCTTCGATCACGAAGCCATCGACGCGCCCGCTCGCCTTGCGCGCGAGCACGGTCGCGAGCGAGTGGCTGGCGACGATCGGCAGGAACCGCGGCCGCTTGAGCTCGCCCGGCGGGGGCGCCCAATGCGTCGCAGGATCGAGCCGCAGCAGTTCGACGCGGCCCGGCTCGGCACCGGCGAGGTCGAGCTTCAGCTCGGCGGGGCGGTGCACCGCGAACGCGTCGAGCACGCCGGGAATCTCGCGCGGAATGCCCGCGCCCATCAGCACGAAGTCGACGCCCGCGAGCATGGCCCCGTAGAGGAGCGCGAGGTTCGGGATCTGGACCTTGGTGAGGAGGTTGACGCCGACGAGTCCGTCGTGCCCTTCCTTCGCGAGGTGCACCTCGACGAACGAGGCCAGCATCGCGAGCTGCTCGCGCGCCTGGCTCATCACCTGCTGGCACATCGGCAGCATCGCGTAGGGTTCGCCCGGCTCACGTCCCTCGGGCCGGAAGTAGCGCCGGAGTGCCTCGGCGCTCACGTTCGGCATCGGGAAGTGTTCCATGGCACGACGCACCGCGCCGCCGGGATCGCCGTCCTGCAGCCGTCGCACGAGCACGGAGTCGATCACGGTGCCGGAGACGACGCCGAGCTGACGCAGGCTCGCGACGGCGTTGGCCAGCTTCCAATTCGAGACACCGACACCCATGCCGCCCTGGATGATCGACGGCAGCGCGAGCGTGCCGGCGTCCGTGGGTGCGGCGAAGGAGAAGTTCTGCAAGCGGTTCCGCCGTGGTTCGCGGGTGGCCCCCCGGGCTCGCGCACGATGCGCGCGGGGAATGAGGCACCGTACCACCCCGCTCGGCCCGGCGTCACGCGGTAATCGCGCGTTTCGCCCGGGAGCGACCGCCTCTACGACGACGCCTTGCGGCGCCCGAGCCCCGCTTCGACCGGCAGGCCCCACACGACGAGGAAGCTCGGGATCGTCGCCACGAGCACCCAGACGAAGAAGTGCCGGTAGCCGATGTGGTCCTGCAGCCAGCCGCTCCACATGCCCGGGAACATCATGCCCATGGCCATGAAGCCCGTGCAGATCGCGTAGTGCGCCGTCTGGTGCTCGCCGCGCGAGACCTGGAGCATGTAGAGCAGGTAGGCGGTGAACCCGAAGCCGTAGCCGAACTGCTCCACCATGATGCACGCTTGGATCACCGCCGTGTTCACGGGCTGGGCGTACGCGAGGTAGATGAACGCCGCGTCCGGCAGGTGGATCGCGAACAGCATGGGCCAGATCCACGCCTTGAGCCCGTGGCGCGAAGCGACCCAGCCGCCGACGATGCCGCCGATCGTGAGCGCGATGATCCCGAACGTGCCGTAGTAGGAGCCGACCTGCGCCGTGCTGAGCCCGAGCCCCCCCTGCTCGCGCGGGTCGAGCAGGAACGGCGAGACCATCTTGACCAGCTGCGCCTCGCCGAGACGGAAGAGCAGCAGGAAGAGCAGCGTGCGCCCGATGCCCGGCTTGCGGAAGAACGACCCGAACGTGCGCAGGAACTCGCGCACGAACTCCGCCGCGCGCCGCGCGTCGCCCGGCCGGTCCGTCTCGGGGCGCGGCAGCACGAACCGGTGCCACGTGCCGAACAGACCGAACGCCGCCGCGAGCCCGGCGAAGATCGCCGTCCATGCGCGGTGCGGTTCGTGGCCGCGGTCGACGAGCGTGCCGGCGAGCCAGACGAGCAGCCCCTGCCCCGCGATCGTCGCGATGCGGTAGAAGAGGCTGCGCACGCCGACGAACAGCGCCTGCTCGCGCTCGTCGGTGCCGAGCATGTAGAAGCCGTCGGCGGCGATGTCGTGCGTGGCCGAGGCGAACGCCAGCAGCCAGAAGAACGCCAGGGTCGCGCGGAAGGCATGCTCGCCCGGCAGCGCGAACGCGATGCCGGCGAAGCCGAGGCCGATCAGCCACTGCGCGATCCAGATCCAGCGGCGGCGCGTGCCGAGCAGGTCCACGAACGGCGACCAGAGCGGCTTGATCACCCACGGCAGGTAGAGGCCGCTCGTCCAGAATGCGATCTCGGTATTGGAGATCGCGAGCACCTTCTTGTAGAGGATGACCGACACGCTCATCACCACGACGTAGGGCAGGCCCTCGGCGAGGTAGAGCGTGGGAATCCAGACCCAAGGTCGGCGAACGGGTGCGTCGGCGTTCATGTCGGACCACCGGGTGAAGGTGCGCGTCCTGCGAACGCGTCCCCGTGTAACACGCGTCGCGCGGCAGCGGCAAGGAGTTCCCGCGCTGGTCGCGGCCCGCTCCCCCGCTCGTCGCGATCGCCGGTGCGCACACCGCGCGGCTCGGCTACGCTGGCCGCTCTCGCGCCGGTGTGCGATGGCGCGCCGGGTTGGGGCCTGGGCGAAAGGAGCGAGTCATGAGTCGCGTACGCGTGCTGGTCGGGACGCGCAAGGGTGCCTTCATCCTCACGTCGGACGGCAAGCGCGAGCGCTGGCAGGTCGACGGACCGCATTTCGCCGGCTGGGAGATCTACCACGTGAAGGGCTCGCCGGCCGCGCCCGACCGCATGTGGGCCTCGCAGACGAGCGGCTGGTTCGGCCAGAAGGTGCAGCGCTCGGACGACGGCGGCCGCACGTGGACGCCCGTGGGCGACCAGTTCACGTACGACGGCGTCACCGGCACGCACCAGTGGTACGACGGCACGCCGCACCCGTGGGAGTTCAAGCGCGTGTGGCACTTCGAGCCTTCGCCCACCGACGCGAACACCGTCTACGCGGGCGTCGAGGACGCGGCGCTCTTCCGGAGCACCGACGGCGGCGCCACGTGGACCGAGCTCTCCGGCCTGCGTGGCCACGGCTCGGGCCCGAACTGGATGCCCGGTGCGGGCGGCATGGGCCTGCACACGATCGTGCTCGACCGCGCGAACCCGGGGCGCATCTTCATCGCGATCTCGGCGGCGGGCGCGTTCCGCAGCGACGACGCGGGCGCGACGTGGAAGCCGATCAACAAGGGGCTCGTCTCCAACTTCATGCCCGAGCCCGAGGCCGAGGTCGGCCACTGCGTGCATCGGATCGCCATGCACCCCTCGCGGCCGCGCACGCTGTTCATGCAGAAGCACTGGGACGTCATGCGTACCGACGACGCCGGCGAAACGTGGCGCGAGGTGAGCGGGAACCTGCCGACCGACTTCGGGTTCCCGATCGACGTGCACGCGCACGAGCCCGACACGGTGTACGTGGTCCCGATCAAGAGCGACTCCGAGCACTTCCCGCTCGACGGCAAGCTGCGCGTCTACCGCAGCCGCACGGGCGGAAACGAGTGGGAAGCGCTGACGAACGGCCTGCCGCAGGAGAACTGCTACGTGAACGTGCTGCGCGAGGCGATGGCCGTGGACTCGCTCGAGGACTGCGGCATCTACTTCGGCACGACGGGCGGCCAGGTCTACGCCTCCGCCGATTCGGGGGACCACTGGAAGGCGATCGTGCACGACCTCCCCGCGGTGCTCTCGGTCGAGGTGCAGACGCTGCCATGATCCGGGTGGAACTTCCCTACCATCTGCGCAACCTGGCGGGCACGGGTCCCGAAGTGACGCTCGAGGTCCCGGCGCCGGTCACGGTGCGCGCCGTGCTCGAGGCGCTCGAAGTCCGCTATCCCGTCCTGCGCGGCACCGTGCGCGACCACGGCACGCTCGCGCGCCGGCCGTTCGTCCGCTTCTTCGCGTGCCGCGAGGACTGGTCGCACACGGCGGTCGACGAGCCGCTCCCCGACGCGGTGGCCGACGGCCGCGAACCGTTCATGATCGTCGGCGCCGTCGCCGGCGGCTGAACTCAGCTCGCGGCGGCCGTCACCGCCGGCGCGCTCTCGGCCGCCCGCTCGGCACGCAGTCGCTGCAGCGCCGGGGCGAGCAGCAGGTGGCCGCACGCGACGAGCAGCGCCACGCCGAGCGCGCCGAGCCACAGCACCGGCGCCCCCCAGCGCTGCATCACCGCGGTGCCCACGAGCGGCGCGAGGAAGTACGCGACCCCGAAGCTGATGCCGTACGCGCCCTGGTAGCGGCCGCGCATCTCGGGCCGCGCCACGTCGGCGACGACCGCGATGCCGAGCGGCAGCACGCCCATCTCGCCCACGGTCCAGATCACGACACCCAGCGCGTAGAGCGGTGCCGAGTGCGCGAACGCGTAGGTGCCGAAGCCGAGTCCGATCAGCGTCACGCCCGCCGCGAGCACCGCCGAGCGCGGCAGGCGCGTGAGCCGCGCGGCGAGGAAGGGCTGCGTGAACACGATCAGGATGCCGTTGATCGCGATCACCGGTCCGACCGCGGCGCGCGAGAGCCCGTGCGCCGTCATGTCGAGCGGCAGGCTCGTCACGTGCTGCATGAACACGACCAGCGTGAGCGCCGAGAGTCCGACGAACGCCGCGAACGGCGCATCGCGATAGGGCGCGAAGAAGCCGTGCACGAGTCCCGGGCGCGGGCCCGCGTCCGTCGCGAGCTGTGGCCGCGTTTCGGGCACGGCCCGCCACACCAGCAGCGCGAACGCCAGGCTGGTGAGCCCGTCGCCCACGAACAGCAGCGTGAACGAGACGCTCGAGAGCAGGCCGCCCACCATGAGGCCGATCGAGAAGCCGAGGTTGATGACCCAGTAGACGAGCCCGAACGCCCGCAGCCGGTCCGCGGGCGGGACCAGGTCCGCGACTGCCGCCTGCATCGCCGGCCGGTAGGCCTCGCCCACCGCGCCGACCACGAAGCACGCGGGCGCCATCCACTCGATGCGCGGCAGGAATCCGAGCGTGATCATGCCGAGCCCGCCGAGGGTCAGCGCGCCGAGGATCGTCTTCCGCCGGCCGAGGTGGTCGGCGAAGTAGCCGCCGAGCGGGCTCGCGACCGCGGCCCCCGCGCCGTAGGCGGACACGACGAGGCCCGCCGTCGCGATCGACGCGTGCAGCACCTGCACCACGTAGATCGCCAGGTACGTGACCACGAAGCTGCCCGCACGATTGACGAGCATGCCCGTCCAGAGCACCCAGAACGGCCGCGGCAGCCCGGCGCCCAGCTCGTGCGCGCGTGCGCGCAGGCGGTCGGCGAATCCGGGCATACGGGGTCTCCTTCGGGCGGGTGGAACGTCGGTCGGTGGCGGGACGGAGCGATCGGTCTTCGGAAGGATGCGCCGACTCGGCGAAGGATGCACGGCGGATGGCGCGAGAGGCCGCGTGGTCCGACGGCGTTCGGCCGCGGGCCCGCCCGGGGCGCGGTTCGCGAAGGATCGTCGGTGCGCGCGGTGGTGTGCCGCGCCCGGGCGTCAGCGCTCGAGCGCGCCGCCGCAGGAGGAGCCCGCGCCAGCAGTGCAGCCGAAGCAGTGCCGCGCCGTGCGCACGCGCCGGCGCAGCACCCCCGTGGCGAGCAGTTCCGCGAGCGTGCCCGCCCCACCGTCCGACACGCCCAACTCGAGCATCTGGTTGAAGTCGCAGTCGAAGAGCCGGCCGTCCCAGCCCACGGAGAGCATCGTGCGGCACATCAGGCCGGAGACCGCGGCGGGGTTGAAGGAACGCACGAGGAGATCGGCGTAACGTTTGAGGTTTCCAGACCGTTCGAGGTACTCCAGGAACCGGCTGATGGGCATGTTCGTGATCGTGTAGAGGTGGTCGAACACGATGCCGTGGCGGCTTTCGAGTTCGCGCCGGTAGTCCCGCTCGATCGAGGCCTGGTTGCCGGGCAGAAACGCGCCCACGGGGTTGTGCACGAGGTTCAGCACCAGGCCTTCGCCACGGCCGTAGCCCACCGCGTTCAGCCGGCGCAGCGCCTCCAGGCTCTTCTCGAACACGCCCTCCCCGCGCTGCGCATCGGTGCCGGCGCTGCGGAAGGACGGCAGTGACGCCACGATCTCCACCCGGTGCGCGGCGAGGAAGTTGATGAGATCGGCCTGCGGTGCGGTGAGCAGCACCGTGAGGTTGCAGCGATCCATGACGTGGCGACCGAGCGCGCGCGCCTGCCCCACGAGCCAGCGGAAGTTCGGGTTCAGCTCCGGTGCCCCACCCGTGACGTCGAGCGTCGGGATGGGGTGGCGGCGGAGCACCTCGATCACATGCTCCGCGGTCTCGTGCGACATCACCTCGCGACGATCGGGGCCCGCGTCCACGTGGCAGTGCGCGCAAGCCTGGTTGCAGAGCTTGCCGACGTTGACCTGCAGCACCTCGATCCGCCCCACGTCGAGCGGCGCCAGCCCGTGACGTTCGAGCACCGCGTCGAACGCGGGCATGCCGGCGCCGTCGAGCAGGCCGAGCTGGTGTTCCGGGTGCGCGAGCGCGCTGCCGCGGGACTGCAAGGAGGTGAGGACCGGCAGCCGCTCCCCCATCACATCCCCAGCTTCTCGGCGATCGTCCGCATCTGCACGCCGTGCACGAGCGAGGCGCCGCCGCGGATCGCGTTGGCGACGTGCACGGCCTCGGTCATCTGGTCGAGGTCGGCGCCCTGCTTGAGGCAGGCCTGCGAGTAGGCGTCGATGCAGTACGGGCACTGGACCGCGTGCGAGACCGCCAGGGCGATCAGGCTCTTTTCGCGCTCGCTGAGTGCGCCCTCGGCGAACACCGCCGAGTAGTACTCGTTGAACTTGGCCCAAAGGTCGGGCTTGTTCCGCCCCATTTCGGCGAAGCGGTCCAGGTCCTTCGGGGCGTAGTAGGTCTCCAAGGCGGATCTCCCGGATGGAAGGGGATGTCCCAAGCGGTGGGGCTCGTTCGTAGGTGCGGTGAAGCGCCGGCATGTTACACGCGCGGGGTGCGGCCCGGACGCGGGCCCTCCTCGTTTTGACCGTTCGCGAACGAATGCTTCCGGAGGCCGAATGGACGAACCCGCGCTGCTGCAGCGGCTGCGTGCGGGGGACGAACGCGCGTTTCGCGAACTCGTCGAGGCGTTGGGTGGGCCCCTCGCCCGCCTCGCCCGTTCGTTCACGCGCGACGACGCCGTCGTTGCGGAGGCCGTGCAGGAGACCTGGCTCGGCGTGATTCGCGGATTGCACGGTTTCGAGGGGCGCTCGGCACTGCGGACCTGGATCTTCGGCATCCTCGTGCATCAGGCTCGGCGCCTCGCCGTCCGCGAGCACCGCCACCGCGCCAGCTCGTTCGCCATCGTGGACGACTGGGACGACGAACGCGTGGCCGCCCGCGAGCCGGGCATGAGCTCGAGCGGGCACTGGCTGGTGCCCCCCACGCGCTGGGGGCTCGACGATCCCGAGTCGGCGATGCTCGGGCGCGAGGTGCTCGACCTCGTGCGCGAGGCGGTCGAGGACCTGCCGAACGCCCAGCGGGCCGTCGTCCTGCTGCGCGACCTCGAAGGCCTGGGCTCGGAAGAAGCGTGCAACATTCTCGGGATCGAGGACACTCACCAGAGGGTGCTGCTCCACCGCGGCCGTTCGAGGGTGCGGCAGGCCCTCGATCGTTACCTGCAGGACGGTGTCGTCGGTGACGAGGCCCCGGCACGACGGAGAAACGCGAGGCCATGATGAACTGCGAGCAGGTCACGCGCGCCGCGGGCGAGTATCTCGAACGCCGGCTCCGGGGCTTCCCCCGGCTGGCCATGGCCGTGCATCTCCTGATGTGCCCGGGCTGTCGCACCTACGTCGAGCAGTTTCGCCTCACGCTGCTCGCGCTGCGCGCGCAGCCGTCCCCCGCGGGCGCACCGGTGCCGGCCGAGTTGCTCGCCGCGTTCCGGCGGGAATCGCCGCACCGGAACTGATTCCGCTCTCGTTCGGAGGTCGTCATGAAGGCTCACGGACTCGCGTGGTGCATGGTGTTCGCCCTGGCCCTGGCCATCGGGCCGCGGCCGGGCCTCGCCCAGTCGCCCGGCGTCGACGTGCGGGTGATCGGCGGCGACCTGCGCGTGACGCTGCAGGGTTCATACGCGGGGGCGTGGTTCCAGGTCGCGCGGTCGACCGCCGCGGCCGGGCCCTTCGCCGCGCTCGCCTCGCAGCCGACACTCTGCACGGGCGACTGCTTCGTCGTCGACGCGCAGGCCGATCCGGGTCGCACCTACTGGTACCGGTTCGACCTGACGGACCCGGCCGGGGGCCTGCAGAGCTTCGGGCCCTTCCCCGTGAGCGTGCCCCGGATCCCGCTCGCGGTGCGCGCGTTCCCGAACCCGTTCCGCGACGAAGTCCGGCTCGAGCTCTCGGTTCCCGGTCCGTCCTCCTCCGGGACGACCGTCACGGCACGGGCGCGGGTGCTCGACCTGCAGGGGCGCGTCGTTCGCGAACTCGCGACGGGTCCGCTGTCGCGCGGAGCGACGGCGATCGCCTGGGACGGTCGCGACGCGCATGGGCGCGCGGTCGGCGCGGGGCTCTACGTGGTGGAGCTCGTCACGCCGAACGGGCGCGCGAGCACCCGCGTCGCGCGCGTCCGCTGAAACGCCGCGGCGTGCGGCTGTAACGCCGGGCCGCTCGCGTGCACTCACGATCGTGAGCGCTCGTCGCGGGTCCGAACGGGTCCCGGACGCGCAGCCGCTCCGCTCCCACTCTTCGCCGGAGGTTCCGTGCGCAGGCTCGTCGCTTCGTTGTTCGTCGCCCTCGCCCTCGTCGCTCCCGCCGCTTCGTTCGCGGCCGATCACGCGAAACCCGCTCCGCTCGCCCTGCAGGGCTACTGCCCGGTCGCCTACGTCGCCATGGGCAAGGCCGTGAAGGGTGACGCGCACTTCTCCAGCACCGTGGACGGCCACCGCTACCTCTTCGCCAACGCCGACGCGAAGAAGATGTTCGACGCCGAGCCGGCGAAGTACACCGTCGCCTACGACGGCTACTGCGCCACCGCCGCCGCGATGGGCCACAAGGTCAAGTCGAGTCCGAGGTACTTCAGCGTCCACGGCGGGCGCACGTTCCTCTTCTCCACCGCGGAGGCCAAGAAGGCATTCGACGGCATGCCGGACGACGTCGCGAAGAAGGCGGACGAAGCGTGGCCGAAGGTCTGCACCGGCGCGTGCGAGATGCCGGCTGGCCACAAGATGTAGGAACGCGCGGGGGGCCCGCACCACTGCGGTGCGGGCCCGCGCGCTCATTCCGGAATTCCAATGATCGCGACGCGATCGGTCACCAGCGCGCGACGATGGACCTCGTGATCGACGTCTCTCCGACGCGGAACCGCACGAAGAGCACGCCGGTCCCGGCGCCACGGCCGGTCTCCGGGAGTCCGAGCGTCACCGCCCGAAGTCCTGGCGCCGACGGCCCCGAAGCCAGCGTGCGAAGGCGCCGCCCGGCGACGTCGAAGAGGTCGAGGCTGAAGTCCCGACCGGTCGTCTCCGCGCCGAGCGAATACTGGATGGTCACCACTCCCGAGGCGCCGGAACCGAGCACCTTGAGCGACGTGGTCGGGACCAGCCCCACTTCCGTCGCCGGACGCGCGAACGCCTCCTCGCAGTTGACCGGTCCCGGGCAGGAGGTGCGGGCGGTCGTGTTGCTGATGCACGACCAGTGTCCCGCTTCGTCCACCGTGGCGACAGCGTAGTAGTAGCGCGTCGTGCACCCTCCCACCCCGTCGACCTCGACGAGCGTGCCGGGAGCCGGGAGTGGACCGGTCGTCACCACGCTGGCCGAGCCCCAGTTGGCCTGCGTGATCGGGTTCGCGGATCGGACGATCGAATAGCTCGTCGCCGGACCGAAGACGGGGGCGACGAGCGAATCGCCCGGTTCGTCCGACGCATTCGACTTGCCGTCTCGCGGACTGGTCCAACTGAACGACAGCGACGTGCAGTGCACGGTCCAGGAGAAGTCCGTCACGCGGTACGGAGCGCCTTCCCCGAAGTCCTGTGACCAGGCATCGCCGACTCGCGTTCCGTTCGTGAGCAGGCCGCCGAACAGGACCGCGCGATCCTCCACCGCGTCGTAGATCGCGGTGTGGCCGGACCGTGCGGCCGGCCCCGTGGATGCCGACGACAGCTGCGTCCACGTGCCGGTGTTCGCGAGGGTCCCGAGGGCGAGCTGCCACGAATCGCCCGTGGTCGATCCGTTCCCCGTGGCGGGGTTCTGGCCACCCTGCACGACGAGACGGTCACGCCCCGGATCGTAGAACGCCGCGGCCAGGGCACGGCCGCTCGGCGCCGCTCCCGTGGTCGTGACCAGGCTCCAGCTGTTCGCCCCGGCCCCGGACAGCGGCATCCCATAGACCGCATTGAAACTGTAGGGCGCGTTGCTCGGGAGCCAGCCGCCGAACGCGAGCAGGCGGTCCCGCTTCGAATCGTAGGCGAGGTTGAAATAGTAACCACCGGCATTGCCCAGGCCGCCACTGCCGTTCAGGACGGACCACGCTGGCGTGCCGCCGGATGGCAGGCTCAGCGCCCAGGCGCGCCCGATGCCATCGACGACGATCATGCGCGCCCGCACGGGGTCGTAGACGGCCTCGGTTCCGGATTGCAGCCCGGACGGTGCTCCGCTCGCCGTGACCTGCGCCCAGGTCGGGAATGCCGACGACAGCGAGCCGAACGTCCACGTGTCGGTCAGGGTGCTGAGGATCGAACTGCTCGAAAACCCACCGAACACCACCAGGCGGTTCCCGACCGGGTCGTAGATCACGCTCGCGTGGCGGCGGGCCACCGGCATCGCCCCCGAACTCGGCGTCCAGTTCCCCCACGTGGGGGCGTTGCCCAGCGAATAGGCCCAAACATCGTTTCGCAGCGAGGTCGCATCCTGCCCGCCGAACGCATAGAGGCGATGACCACCGGCGTCGAGGGCCGTTGCGGCCTGATCGCGCGCCGACGGTCCGAACGTCGAGACGTTGCTCCAGGCGCCCGGGGGGTTCGGGTCCACGAGCCGGAACTTCCACGGGTTGTTGACCGGGTCGACGTCCCACACGATCCGGTAGAAGTCGACGGTCGAGCTGTCGGTCGAGGCATTCGGCCGGCACGCGGTCGTGTTCTGCTCGGACGGCCTCACGGCGGCGAAGAACTCCTCGCCCGTGTCCGGGTCCCGGACGTACTCGGGCGCGAACAGCAGCGACAGGTTCTTCCCGGTCACCGTGCTGAGCGCCCCCCGATACACCCAGGAGGCGGGATTCAGCGTCGGATCGGTGGTCGTCATGACCCGCACTTCGTCTCCATCGAGGTCGAGGGACGTGCACGTCGGCGAGTCGCATTTGCCGGTGTACGCGACGTAGCGGGTGCTTCCGTGCTGGAAGAAGTGGGGCGATTCGATCTTGGCAGCATTCGGGCCGTACTGGGCCGAGGCTGCGACGAGCTCGTGGTCGTAGGTGAACGGTTCGGTCAACGGGTCCGGGTGCGAATCGGGCGCGGACAAGGCGACGCCGATTCCCATCGTGTCGTTCGTCCGCTTGGCGACGTAGAGCATCATCCAGTTGCTGGCATTCGGATTTGCCATCACGAACGGATCGCGCAGTTCGCCCTTGCCGCAGTCGAACGCGGTGCCGGGACACGAATAGATGGGAAGCGTCGGGTCGGTGCCGTTGGGGTTCCAGGGTGATGGATAGGCCGTATTGAGCACGGTCGCGGTCCGGACCCCGACACGCTGCATCTGGGGAGTCGAATCGCGCACACCGGTATAGAACATGTGGTAGACGCCGTTGCGCTGCACGATGTGAGGGGCCCAGATGCGATCCTTGTCCCAACCGGTCCTCGGGGGAATCCAGAGACTGTCGTCCGGCTGGATCGACCACGCCTGGAGATTTCCCGTGGACTTCTGGTGCAGGAACATGTGTTCGGTGAGCGCATCGGGGACCGTCGTGTCCACCTTGATCGAATAGGCGTGATAGGTGCCCCCGGACTTGATGACGCAGAAGTCCTTGGGCCGGACGCACTGCTGGCGCAGCAGCTTCGTGTGCGTGGCCACCTCGTTCGGGAGTAGCGCGTGAGCGGCCTGGGGCGGTCCGGTCAGGGCGAGTAGCGCCAGGAGTGGCCGGACGACGAGGGCGAGGCGGCCGTGGCGTGCGGGACTTGCGGCGGGACGTTGCATCGCAACGCTCCTTTCGGGCGACGGTCCATCGGGCCAGCCTGCAGGGGGACGAAGCAGGCCGAGGGGTCGCGCACGGTCGGGGCATGGTGCGGTGCGGTCGCAGGCGGGCGGGCGAGTCCCCACCGTGCCCGCGCATCGTAGTTCCACGACGCCCGCGCGAATGCGGAAATGCGCCATCGCAACCGGGTCGCGGCGCGAGTGCGAGAGGTGGCGCGCGGGGACCGGCGCGAGACTCCCATTGTGATAACGGCTTGTCCGGGTTTGCTGGTACTAGCCGAGTATCGAATCGAGTCCTACGGCTCGCGCCCGAGCTCCAGGGCCTTGCGGTACTCCTCCGCCGCCCGCTCCATCAGTCCCTGCGCGCGGTACACGTTGCCCAGCGCCTCGTGCGGGCCCGGCGAATCGGGCGCCAGTTCGGCGAGCCGCTCGAACTCGGCGCGCGAATCCTCGTAGAGCCCCTGCCCGAAATCGTACGAGCCCGCGAGGAACCGGGCCGCCGGGTTCGCGTCGCCCGTCACCTCGCGAATGCGGGCCACCGCGTCGCGCGCGGCCATCGCCACATCCACGGGGACCACGTGCACCACCGCCGACTCGCGGCGGATCTCGTCGCGATCCGAGAGCGCGCGCACTTCCCATTCGGCATCGCGGCCGCGGGGCAGCGGCGGCGCGTCGGCCGGGTAGGTCATCGCGGTGTCGCTCACGTCGCGCGACCAGAGCTCGCCCGACTCGGTGCTCACCGTCACGTGGTAGCGCACCGCTTCGTCGACGCGGCGCCACGCCAGCGCGGGCCGGTCGTCGAGCAGGTTCGAACGCCGCGGTGTCACGAGCAGCGCGGCCGGTTCGCCTCCCGCCCGCAGGGGCGTCAGGCCGACGAGCCCGCTCTCGCGCGAGCCGCCCGCGACGAAGCGGTTGACGCTCGCGACGATCTCGCCGCCGAGGGGCGCGGCGCCCGCCGCGCGCGGCGCCGTGGCCGCGCGGCCGCCGATCGTGAGCGTGCTCTTCTCACCGAGTTCGATCACGTTGCCGTCGTTGAAGACGATCGTGACGTGGCCGTGCGCGCCGACGTTCAGGCGATCTCCGCGGCCGAGCGCGCGCCCGAAACCGGCACGCGACGCGCTCCCTCCCGTCGCGGCGGTCACGTCGACCGGTCCCCTCACGGAGGCGACGATGGCCAGCGGCGATCCCGCCGTCGCGCCGGACGCGCCGTAGGACGCGAGCGCGAACAGCAGGCCGGGCATTGCGAGCGTGATCCGCTTCATGACGCCTCCTCGCGCGGAGGTCCGGTGCGCGCTCCGCGCACGATCCGGCCCCGCGGCCTCGCGGGCACTCTAGTCAACGCGCGTCGCGGCGGGAAGGCCCGATCGCGTGTTCAACGCCGCGATGCCGCCCCGGCCACGTCGCCCGCGACCTCGGCGCTGTCCGCCGGGTCCGGATGGCCGGCGAGGAACGCGGCGAGGTCCCGCTGCGCTCGCGGGGCGTCGCCCGTGCGGGCCGCGATGCGGGCCCGCACGCCGTACGCCGGCGTGAACGCGGGATCCAGCGCCACGGCACGCTCCACCTCGGCCCGCGCGGCCGCGAGGCTGTCGCTGCGCAACAGCGCGTACGCGGCATTCTTGTGCAGCGGTGCGCTGCCGGGGTAGCGCGCCAGCCCTCGCCGAAGCAGCACCAGCGCATCCGCCGGCCGCGCGGCCCGGACGAGGGCGTAACCGAGCTGGCTGTAGCCGCGCTCGCTGGAGTCGATCGCGAAGCTCTGCTCGAGGTCGCGGACCGCCTCCGGCCACGTGCGGTCGGCGAGCGCCATGTCGCCGAGCGCCTCCCACGCCGACGCGCGCAGGCCCGCGCTCGCCTGCGCGTCGCGGGTGACCGCCGAAAGCAGCGCCGCCGCGCGCGTCGCCTCGCCGCGGCCGCGCAGCACCTGCGCGAGGTTGATCCGGCCGCTCGCGCTGCGCGGATCGAGCCGCAGCGCGGCCTCGGCACGAGCCTGCGCCGAATCGAGCTCGCCCAGGGTGAGGAACCGCGCCGCGTCGTCGGCGAGCGCGCGGGCTTCGATCCGGCGTGACTCGGGGACGCCGCCTCCGGACGCGTCCGGCGCGGGATGCATCGCGCGCCAGAGGACGAACGCCAGCGCGGCCGCGGCCACGCCGCCGGCGATGGCGAGTGCGGGCGTGGACGAACGCCGGTGCCGCGGCGGCGACGGGATCGCGATCGTGTCGCCCGGCACCGGCATTTCCTGCGTCCGCAGCAGCGCGTCCGGCGCGCTCCCAGGCGATCCGTCCGGCGGCGTGCCGCAGAGTTCCGCCAGCCGGCGCGCCGCCTCGGTGGCGTCGGGACGCGTCGCGGGTGTCTTGGCGAGCAGCGCGAGCGCGAGCGCGCAGACCTCGGGCGCGAGACCGGCTCGCAGCGTGCTCGGCGATACCGGCTCGGCGTTGGCGATCTGGTACATCATCGCCATCGGGTTCTCGGCGCGGAACGGCAGCTGGCCCGTCAGCAGTTCGAACAGCACCACGCCGAGCGCGAACACGTCCGCACGCGCGTCGCCCGCGCCGCCGATCGATTCCGGTGCGAGGTAGCTGACCGTGCCCACCGTCGTGTCGACCATGGTGAGCTGCGAGGACGTCGCGAGCTTGGCGAGGCCGAAGTCCGTGAGCTTGAGTGCGCCGTCGCCGGCGAAGAGCATGTTCTCCGGCTTGACGTCGCGATGGACGATGCCGCGCGCGTGCGCGTGCGCGAGCGCCGACGCCATGTCGCGGGTGAGTGCGAGCGCCATCGGCACGTCCATCCCGCCAGCCGGCATGCGGCTCCGCAGCGTGCCACCCGTCAGCAGTTCCGCGACGATGAACAGCCGCTCGCCGTCATGCTCGAGCGCGTGCACGGTCGCGATGTGCGGGTGCGAGAGCTGCGCCGCGGCACGGGCCTCGCGCTCGAACCGGCGCACGGAGTCGGTGTTGCCGGAGATCCGCTCCGAGATGAACTTGATCGCCACGCGGCGGCCGAGGCGCGTGTCGAGCGCCTCGAACACCTCGCCCATGCCGCCGTGCCCCAGCGGCCGGACGATCTCGTAGTGCAGGATCCGTCCGTCGGCCATCGCGGGCGGCAGGCTATGGACTTTCGGGCCGCGGAGCAATCCGTGGCCCAGGCCGCCGGGTTTCCGCTGCCAAAATGCGTGTTTTCACTTCCTTGACCGCCGGCGCCCCCTCTACATTGTGAAGAGGCGCCCCCCCCGTGCCCCAGCCGCGTGGTGGGTGTTCCCCCGTGCACAACTCCGGTCGCGTCGGTCGCGTCCGGGTCCGTCCGTCGCGCACCCCGGGACCCTCCCCATGCTCGCCCACCCGCCGCAGTGCCCGCGCGCGCTTTCCGCGCTCCTCGTCCTGCTCGTCTCGTTCGCCGTCCCCGCTCGTGCGACGCAGGTCGTCGGCCAGGATACCCCGACGCTCGCGCGCGGTTCGAGCGACATCGTGATCGGCGAAGTCGCCGGCACGCGCTCGCACTGGAACGACGCGCGCACGCGCATCGTCACCGACGTGACCGTCCGCGTCGCCGAGACACTCAAGGGTGCCGGGCCCGCCACGATCACGCTCACGCAGCTGGGTGGCGACGTCGACGGCATGCATCTCGAGGTGGAAGGCAGCCCGGTGTTCCGGGTCGGGCAGCGGTCGGTGCTGTTCCTCTGGCGTGACGCGCGCGGCCGCGCGCAGGTGAACGGCCTCGCGCAGGGCAAGTACGACATCGAGCGCGGCGCGAACGGCCGCGACGTGGTGCGCCGCGACCTCGCCGGCCTCACCCTGCGCGAAGCGGGCACGCTCCGTCTCGCCCGCGCCGCGGCGCCCGAGACGCCGGTGGCGCTCGACGACTTCAAGGCGGCCATCCGCCGAGCGCTCGCGACGTCCGCGGGCGCGGACGGAAAGGGAGGGCCGCCGCCATGACGACGCTCCGCGCGTTCCGCCCCGTGTTCGCCGCGCTGCTACTCGCCCTGGCCGTCGGCACCGTGCAGGCGCAGGACACGCGCGCATCGCTCGCCGCTCCGCCTCGCGCGCCGCGTCCCGCGGTCGTGCCGGTCGACGTCTCGACGCTGCCCACCTTCTCGTCGCTCACGCGCGGCCGCACGATCGTGCCGCTCGAGGCGGGCTTCTCGCTCTCGGATTCGTTCCTGATCCAGTCGTACGGCTTCGACGACCACACGGGCGTCTGTCGCACGAGCGGCTGGCAGGGCCTCGACCTCACCACGAAGACGTACTGGAGCATCAGCGGCCGGTACCTCGTCAACCAGGCCTTCTGGCTCGACCCGCAGTTCCAATCGCCGACGCTCGTGCGCACGCCGATCGGCAGCGACCCCGTGGCGGCGCTCGGGCGGTTCGTGGGCCCGATCCAGGCGCTCGGTCGCGATGGCGCGGGGAACTGCGTCGCGGTCCTCGATACGCTCGCGCCCTCGGGGGCGGAAGCCTTCGCCGTACGACTGGTGAGCGGGAACTGGGTCCGCTTCGGGACCGACCTCCCGCCGACTCTCGACCCGGCGGGCATGACGTGGGACGCCGCGCACGGTCGCGTGCTCGTCTTCGATCGGACCAGCGGGGAACTCCTGGGCCTGCCGGATGCCGGCGGGCCACTCCAGTACGTCGCGGGGAATCCGGGCGGTTCGAGCAGCGACACGCTCGGCACCCTGCAGGCGTTCACCGGAATCCGCGCGATCGCGTGCGATGCCTCCGGGCGGGTCTATTTCGCCGAGCCGGGCCGGATCCGCATGCTGCGCGCCGACGGCCGCGTCGTGACGATCGCCGGCAACGGGACGGACGCCATCGGGCCGGACGGCGTCCCGGCCACCAGTTCGACCGTGGCGCCCACGTCGATCGCCGTCGACGCCGGCGGATCCGAACTGCTCCTGACCGAATCCGGTTCACGCCGCGTGCGTCGCATCGATCTCACGCTCGGCACGATCGCGGTTCGTTACGACCTCGCCTCCGACCCGCGCTTCCCGCAGGTGCTCGGCGTCGATCGCAGCGCGGCCTCCTGGCTCGTCCGGGCAACCGTACCCGCGACGTTCGGTGAATTCGCTTCGTATGTCGTGCTCGCCTCCGAAGGCGATTCCCTCCGGCGGGTCGCGGGCTCGGCGAACCTCGATCCGCGGTTCGACGTGCCTCCCGGTTCGCCCGAAGCCCTCCGGCGTGGCATCGAGCGATTCGAACTCGTGACCGAGGACGGAGCCGGCGGGCTCTTCTTCACCATGCGCTCGGACAACGTGGGTTTCTATGGCGGCGGGTTCGACATGGGGACCACGGGGCCGATCCAGCACTTCGTCGCGGGCGCGACGATGAACACCGTCGCCGGCGTGGCCATCGAGGTCGCGATGGGCTCGCGTGCGTTCGACTTCGGTGCGGCCACGCTCTCACCGGAGGAAGTGTACCCGGACGGCATCAACCAGTGGCTGCTCTCGCCGCCCGTCTCCACCACGGGCCCGGGCGGGATACGGGTGGCGCTGGATCTCGCCTGGCTCGCGCGGACGTCGGATTCCGGCGACTACCTGCGCGTCGAGGGCGAGATGGCCGACGGATCGTGGCAGCCACTGCACCTCACCGCCACGGGTGACACCCGGCTCGTCAGCGTCCTTTACGGGACCGGTGGATTCGGCGTCGAAATCGGTCCGACGTGCGGCCACATCGTCGCGACGCCGAGCGTCGCCCTGCCGGGCGTGACCCGCGTTCGCGTTCGCGTGAAGAACACCGGCATGCTGCCGCTGGCGCCCGGTCCGTGCGTGCTCGACAACCTCGTCGTCACCGACGGCAACGGCACGCCACTCGTGCCCATGACGGACTTCGAGGACGGATCGACGGGGCCCTGGACGCTCGGCGTCCACGACGGCGCCTTCGAGAACTCGGGCAGCTATTCCGGCCCCGACTTCCCGCTGCCCGGCAACGTCATCGCACCCGTGGCGAACTACGACTTCGGCAACACCTCGTGCGCCTGGTCGTTCTTCGTCGGCCGCGATTCGCTCCCCGCCGGAACGGACGCCGCGATCGTCTCGCCGTGGGTGCCGGTGGCCCGCGCCGACAGCGCGATCTACGTGATCTTCTCGGGCAAGCTCACGGGCTACGTGCCTGACGTCGAACTGCGCGGCGTGGTGCAGACCAAGTCGGCCGCGGGTGCGGTGACGGGCGAGCAGACGTTCGGGCCGTTCGTCTACGGCGGTACGGACATCGAGCAGCCGTACTGGAACGGGCGCTCGTTCCGGTACATGCCTCCCACGCCCGTGGGCGTGGACTCGGTGCGCGTACTCTTCCGCCTCCGCCACAACATCGAAGGCTTCCCCTCGGGACACTTCGGTGGCCCCGGCCACGCGGTTCCGACGCGCTATCCCTACCTCGACGACATCCGGATCGTGCAGCTCTCGGCCGACCACGACTTCGATGGCGTCGCCGACCGCGTCGACGCCTGCTCCGACGAGAGCTCGATCGGACAGGACACCGACGGCGACGGCTGCGTCGATCCGACCGCGACGCTGCGGCACGTCGAAACGTGGCCTGCGTCCGCCCTCCCGATCGTGTGGCACCTCTCCTCTGCCGGCGACCCGCGCATCGGCGACGGCAGCACGGCGGCCGCGGTCCGCGCCGCGTTCCAGAACTGGAAGAACGTCGCGCGTGCGAACGTGCCGGTCACCGAGGGCGCTCCGGTCGCACAGGCGAACGCGTCGTCCACGGACGGCATCAACCTCGTCACCTTCACCGATCCCGACTTCCAGTTCCCCGACAACGTGGTCGCGGTGACGCCCACGCTCTCGTTCGCGCGGCGCGGCGCGTTCGACGACCAGATGCACCTGCCGGGACAGATCCTCGACGCCGACATCCTCTTCAACCCCGCGTTCCGATACGGCACGTCGACGTGGAACGCCGGCCCCGGTGCGTTCGATCTCGAGAGCGTCGCGACGCACGAGATCGGCCACCTGCTCGGCCTCAGCCACTCGGGCGTGCTCGACGCGAGCATGTTCTACGTGCTGCAGGCGGGGACCGACGGCCGCTCGCTGACCGAGGACGACCAGGCCGCGATCGGCGCCGCGTACCCCGCGGCGGCCTTCGGCACCGGCTGGGGCACCCTGCGCGGCCGCGTGACCCGCGGCGGTACGCACGAGCTGCTGGGCGGCGCCCTCGTCACGGCCGTGCGGCTCGCTTCGGGCCTGCCGGCGGATTCGGTGGCGTCCGACTACACCGACGAGCAGGGCCGCTTCGCGCTGCGGGGCCTCGCGCCCGGCACGTACGGCGTGCGCGTCACGCCGCTCGACGGCGAAGTGGGCGGCTTCCCGCTGCTGCCCGAGGACATCAGCCAGCGCGTCGCCAACATCGCGACGACCAACTTCGACGCCGAGTGGTGGAGCCCCGGCGATTCCGATCGCGACGACCCCAACGTGATCGGCACGATCGACCTCGCCGCCGGGCAACTGCTCGACAGCGTCAACGTGGTCACCAACGTGGACACGCTCCCGCCCTCGGTCGTCGCCCTGACGCCCGCCGACGGTTCGAGCGGCGTGCGCATCGACGCGCCGGTCCTCGTGCGGTTCGACCAGCGGCTCGACCGCTCGACGTTCACCGGTTCCACGTTCGTGCTGCGCCGCGACGACACGAACGCGCAGGTCCCCGGCTTCGCGTATTCGCTCGACGACGACCGCGCCTTCTCGTTCACGGCCGACCCGGCGCTGGCGTTCGGCACGGCCTACACGCTCACGCTGACGACCGGGATCACCGATCGCAGCGGCCTGCCGATGGCGGCCGACGTCGTGGTGCACTTCCAGACCATGGCCGCGCCGCCGGTCGCGATCGCCGACGTGCAGCCGCGGCAGGTGCCGCCCGGCGCGTTCGTGACGATCACCGGCGACGGCTTCGACGCCACCCCCGGCGCGACGCAGGTGACCTTCAGCGTCTGCGGCTCGTGCGGCGACGCCGTCGTGACGCCGTCGTCCGTGACGCCGTCGGCGATCGTGGTCGCGGTGCCTGCGGGCGCCGTCACCGGCCCGGTCACCGTGACGTCGGCGAGCCAGGCCAGCAATCCCTTCGGCCTCACGCTGCTGCCCGCGAGCGGGCAGTCGGCGCCCTCGCCGCTCGGTTCGCCGATCGCGCTCGGCTTCGCGCCGGTCGACGTCTCCGTCGCCGCCGACGGCCGCCAGGTCTACGCCGTCGGCGACGCCGGGCTCGTGGTCATCGACCGTTCCGGCGTCACGCCCACGGTGCGCACGTTCGCGATCGGTGCGGCGCGCTCGGTCGTGGTCGCGCCCGCGCGCGACCTGCTCTACGCCTCGCGTCCCGACAGTGGCGACGTGGTCGCGGTCGGCGCCGACCCCGCCGTGGTCGCGACCTTCGGCCGCATCGTCGCGCGCATCCCGGTCGCCGCGGGTGGCCGCCCCGACGGCGTCGTGCTCTCGGCGGCCGCGACGCGGCTCGTGGTGGGTGACGCCAACGTCGGCGTGCACTACGTGATCGACACCGACGCGCGCAGCCTGTCGCGCTTCCAGGTGCTGCGCGAACTGCGCGACTCCTCCTCCGTGCCCACGGGCGGGCTCGCGCTCGTGCCGCAGGGCGATCGCATCCTGTACACGACGTCCAACCACGGCATCCGCCAGTTCGCGACCAGCGACACCGTCGCGTTCGACTTCGCCGCGGCGGCAGCCGAGCGCGGCGCCGCGGTCGCGATCACCGGCCGCGAGGCCGTGTTCGCCGGCGGGCTCGCCTCGCCGGGCAAGCTCGTGTTCGTGGACCTCGGTCCCAGCGCGCACCCGACGAGCACCGTCGACCTCGGCGGCATGGTGCGCGATGTCGCCACGACGCCGCAGGGCCTCGCGGCACTCGCGGTCAACTCCACGTTCGACCGCCTGCAGGTCGTCGGGCTCGACCCGGCCTCGGCCGCCACGTTCCACCAGCGCCTCGCCGAGGTCTCGACGGGCAGCGGCCCCGTCGCGGTCGCGACCAGCGCCGCGGGCGATCTCGTGGCGGTCGCCAACGGGACGGGCCGCAGCGTCTCGCTCTACGGCGCGGGCAGCAGCGCCGCGCTCGTGCGCATCGTCCCGCCGGCTGCCGTGGCCGGCGCGCGCGTCGCGTTCCAGGCGTCGGGTGCGGTGTTCGCCGCCGGTGCGAGCGCGGACTTCGGCGGCTCGCCGTCGACGGCCGCCGTCCTCGCCCCCGACGGCACCGCCGCGGGCGTTGCGGTGCCGACCGGCGCGCAGCAGGTGCTCTCGGCCGCGGCCGTCGGCGCCGACGCGCGGCGGACGAACGACCTCGCCTTCACGCGGCTCGACCCCGTGACGCGCTTCGCGCCCGTGGCGACCACGCTCGCGGCCGGCCTCTCCGGCGGCGCGTGCGCGAATGCCGCGTCGGCGCTGGCCTCGGAGTCCCCGCTCGGCACGTGGCTCGGCGTCGGGCACGCGACGAGCGGCCCGTGCACCGCGCGCGTGGACCTCTTCGATGCGCGCGCGGGTGCGGCGTTCACCACCCCCGTGGCGTCCGCCGACCTCGGAGTCGCGGGCGCTCTCTCGGGGCTCGCGTTCCGCGCCGACGAATCCGAACTCTGGGCCGTGCAGCCCGCGAGAGCGTCGCTGCTCGTCGTCTCGCTCGCGGCCGGCCCCGGCTTCGGCCAGCTCGCGACGAGCTCGCTCGCGGGCGTCGATCCCGCGGGCCTCGCGGCGGATCCGCTCGGGCGCTGGATGTGCGTCGCCGACGCGGCGAGCAGCAGCGTGCTGCTCGTGGACCCGGTCACGCGCGCGGTCGCCTCGACGCTGCCGCTCGGCGGCACGGCGGGGCCGCTCGCCGTCTCGCCCGACGGACGCTTCCTCGTCGCCGCTCGCGGCGGTGGCGCGGCGATCTTCGACCTGACGACGCGCACGCTCGCGGGCACCACGCCCGCGCACGCCGGCCCGCCGTCGGCCATCACGATCACCGCGGATGCGCGGCGGGCCGTCGCGACCTATCCGGGCGATCACGCCGTCGCGGTGTGGAACCTCGACGCGTCCACGAGCGCGGTCGGACTCGAGCTCGCCTTCGCTGCCCCCGGCACCGGCACGACCGCGGCGTGGTCCACCGTGTGCCGCGCACCGGACGCCGCGGGCGTCGTGGTCGGTGCTCCGGACGGCAGCGAACTCGCGCGGCTCGAAGTCGCGGGGAACGCCCCCGAGGCCGTGCGCGCGAACGCGCTCGTCCCCTCGCTCGCGCTCGCGAACTCGGCCGACGGCCGCCGGCTCTGGTCGGTCGTGCCCGGCAGCACGGGCGCCGTGTTGTTCGCGCTCGACGACGCGACGCGCTTCACCGTCGTCTCCGGTGCGGGCCAGTCGGGCCCGCCGGGGACGCTGTTGCCGCTGCCGGTGGTCGTGCGCGTCGAAGACGGCGACGGCAATCCCGAAGCCGGCGTCGCGGTGCGGCTCGCGACCAGCGGCGCGCTGCCCGGCACGCTGGACGGCGGTGCGACGACGCTCGTGCTGCGCTCGGGCCCCGACGGACTCGCCGCGACCGGCTGGACGCTCCCCGCGTCGGCTGGAGCGACGCAGCTCACGATCTCCGCCCCGGGCCTCGCACAGGCCGCGGCCGTGCTGGGCGCGGACGCCTCGGGTTCGAACGCCCTCATCTCGCCGCAGATCACCGAACTCGGACCGGCCGACGGCGCGACGGGCATCCTCGCGGGCTCGCCGCTCTTCGCGCGCTTCAACCAGCCCATGGATTCGCTCTCGCTCGTCGGCGCGCTGCAGCTGACGAGCGGCGGTTCCGGTTCACTCCCCGGCGCGTTCTCGCTCGCCGAGGGCCGCACGGTGGCGATCTTCCAGCCGCAGTCGCCGCTCGCATACGGCCAGTCGTACACGTGGTCCGTGAACGGCGGGGCCCTGGACAGCGATGGCCAATCGCTCCTGTCGCCGGCGCAGGCCGGCTTCACCGTCGAACCCGCTCCCACGCTGTCGCTCGCGAGCGTCTATCCGCCCGCGGGTCCCGTGGGCACGGTGCTGACGCTCGCGGGCACCGGCTTCCCGGTCACGGCAGGACTGCACACGGTGCGCGTCGGCGGGGTCGTCGCGCCCGTCACCAGCGCCACCGCGACCACGATCAGCGTGCTCGTGCCCGAGGGGGCGCCCGTGGGGCCCGTCACCGTCACCGACCAGGTCGGCGCGACGACGAGCAATGCGCTCGCGTTCCAGGTGCACGAGACCGATCCCGATCCCACCAGCGAGCTGACGCGGCTGCTGCTGCGTCCCGACGTCTCCGCGGCGGTCGTGGCACCGGACGGGCTGCACTTCTATTTCGCCAATCCGAGGCTCGACCAGGTGAGCGTCGCGGTGCTCACCTCCGGCGCGCTGCTCGCGGACGGGAGCTTCGCGACCGGCCACGAACCCGTGGCACTGGCGCTCACGCCCGACGGCCGGCGGCTCTACGTGGCCAACGCCGGCAGTCACGATCTCTGGGTGTTCGCGTCGGACTCGGGCTACGTGAACCATCGCGTGGTCGCCACGGTCCCGCTCGGCGGCACGCCGCGCCAGATCGCGTACTCGGCGAAGCGTCAGGAGCTCTACGTGCTCACCGGCGCGACGCTGCAGGTGGTCGACGCCCAGCCGGGCAACACGACGTACCACCAGGTCACCTCGACCGTGAACACCGGCTCGACCGGGACGGCGATCGTGATCAGCCCCGACGGCGGCGAAGGCTACGTGCTCACGTCGGGCGGAACGCTGCTCGTCGTCGACCTGCGCAGCCGCGCCGTGACCTCGACCGTCAACACCGGCTCGAGCGGCACGGCGATCGTGATCACGCCCGACGGCGGCCTGCTCGTGGCACTCCTCGCGGACGGGCGGCTGATCGCGATCGACAACAACCCCGTCAGCTCGCGCTTCCACCAGGTCACGTCGACCGTGAATACCGGCACCGGCGGCACGGCGATCGTGATCACGCCCGACGGCGGGTCCCTCTACGCGATCAACGAGTCGGGCCAGGTCGTGAAGTACCAGATCACCGGGCACGTCACGAATGCCTCGCTCGCGTCGCCGGCCCCCGTGGGCCTCGTGGCGCGCGAGACGTTCGACCTCGGTCGCGGCGCGGGATCGCTCGCGGTCGATCCGCTGCGCGGCCGCTACTTCCTCGCGACGAGCCCGGGCACGGGTGAGGCGGTGCTGGTCGGCGTCCCGGACCTGCTCGTCTCCGTGGTGGGTACGCTGGAACTGCAGCCGAACACGATCCAGCTCCGGTCGGAGGGCCGCTGGATCCACGGCACGATCTCGCTGCCGGCGCCCTCCTCGGCGCGCGACATCGACGTCGCGTCGATCCGGCTCCAGGGCACGGTGCCCTGCGATACCTCGTATCACGTGCTGCGTCTCGCGCACGAGCACGAGTGCGACAGCACGTGGACGCTGCGCGTGCGCTTCGACCGGATCGCGGTCCAGTGGGTCGTGAGCGAAGGCGACTCGGTGCCCGTCACGGTCACCGGGCGTGCGGGCGACGTCGCGTTCCGCGCCGTCGACGTGGTGCGGGTGCGCCGCGGCACCGTCACGGCGCCGCACGCGCACGAGGTCGTGCGGCCCGGCCAGCCGTACGTGGTGCGCTGGAGCACGCCCAAGGACGTGAAGGCGAAGGAGGTCGCCATCCTCGCCTCGTTCGACGGCGGCATGGAGTGGACGGTGCTCGAGGAGTCGAGGCCCAACACGGGCTCGTACACCTGGAGCGTGCCGGCCGGCTACGTGCCCGACGCCCGCATCGCCGTGGCGTTGATCGAAGAGGTGATCGATCCGGATTCGCTGGTCGTCGAGGGCGTCCTCGCGACGAGCGACGCGTTCTCGATCGTGGCCGCGAGCGAGGCCGACGGGCTGCCGGCGGTGCTGTCGTTCGCACCGGCGCATCCCAACCCGGCGTCGGGACGGGCGCTCTTCCGCTTCGGCCTGCCGGTGCGGACGCGCGTCTCGCTCGAACTCTACGACCTGCTCGGGCGGCGCGTGCGCACGCTCGCCGACGGTGTCCGGGCCGCGGGCTGGCACGAGATCGCCTGGCGCGGGGACTCCGACGCCGGGGCGCATCTGCACGCCGGCGTCTACTTCGCGCGCTTCCGGGCGCAGGGCCGGGAGTTCCGCCAGCGGCTCGTGTGGCTCGAGTGATCCGGCGTCCGCGGCGACCGTTCGCCGCTCGTCTCGGGAGGGCGATGACGGTGGCCGCCCTCCTGTTCTCGCTGGCGCCGGCGGCCCGCGCGCAGGGCTGGCGCCGCTTCGACGTCGCGCCGGAAACGCTCGTGCCCGCCGTCCGTGGTGCGGGCGCGGCCTACGAGCGCACCTGGAACGACCTGCTGGTGGCGCAGCTGCGCGCGCGCGCGGCGAAGGCCGACTCCGCCGAGCGGCTCGCCGCGCTCGCCCGCCGCGTCGCGGACGCCGAGCCTGTGGCGCTCGGCTCGCACGTCGGCGCGGACGCTCTCACGCTCGCGCGGCGCTGGAACGCGCGCCAGCGCGACGCGCGCGTGCGCGCCGCCGTGGCGGAGTCGCTGGGCGTGGCGCTGCAGGCCACGGGCCGGGTCGCGGAATCCGAGTCCGCGTTGCGCGAGGCGCTCCAGCTCTTCGCCTCGCTCGGAGAACGGCGACGCGAGGCGTGGCTCTGGGGCACGCTCGGCACGGGCCGCTTCAACACGGGCGACTACCCCGCCGCCGATTCGCTCTACCGCCGCGCGCTCGCCGCCCGGCGCGCGATCGGCGATTCGTCGCTGGCCGCGCGCGCGCTCAACACGCTCGGTTCGGTCGCGCTCGAGCGCGGGCGCTACCCGGAAGCGCTCGCGTGGTTCGCGGAGGCGCGCCGGGTCCGCACGACGCTCGGCGAGCGCGGGCCGCTCGCCGCGACGCTCTCCTACATGAGCGAAGCCGCGCGCCGGACGGGCCGCGCCGACTCCGCGCGCACGTGGCTCGCGCAGGCACTCGAGCTCGCGACGGCCGCGGGCGACAGCGCGCGCGTGGCCGACGTCGCCGTGCACCTCGCCGACGTCCGGGCGGACGAAGGCGATGCGGCCGCGGCGAACGCGCTCGCCGAACGCGCCGTCGCGATCGCCGCTCCCGCCCGGCTCGTGCGCACGGTGGCCGGGGCGCGCCACGCGCAGGGCAAGGCCCTCGCGCGCACCGGGCGGTTCACCGACGCGGCGCGGCAGCTCGACGAGGCCGCGACGCTCGCGCGCGGCGCCGGCGACGTGCGCGCGCTCGCCGAGGTGCTCGTGTCTCTGGGCGACGCGCGGCTCGCGCTGCGCGAGACGCGCTCGGCGCGCGAGGCGCTGCGGGAAGCGGATTCGCTCGGCGCAGCGCTCGGGGCACCCGCCCTGCGCGCGCGGGCGCGGATCGACCTCGGGATCGCACGCCGCCTGGAGGGCGACGCGAGCGGTGCGGTTCGCGATGGCGAGGCCGCCCTGGCCGGTGCGGTCGAACTCGGCGATTCGGTGCTCGTGCTGCACGCCGCGACTTCGCTGGGCGAACTCGCGTGGGACCGCGGCGACGCGGCCGGGGCGCGCGCGTGGTTCGCACGCGCCGCCGAAGCCCTGGGAGATTCGGGTTCCGCGGAATCGATCGGCTCGCGCAACAACCTCGCGATCCTCGACGATCACGCCGGGCGCTACGCCGCCGCCGAATCCGGTTTCCGCAGCGCCTACGACCACGCGCGCGCCGCGGGGCTTCCCGAGCACGCGTGGCACTCGCAGCTGGGCCTCGGGGACGTCGCCGAGCGCCGCGGCGACGTGCCTGCGGCGCTCGACGCGTACCGCGCCGCCGTCGCCACGATCGACTCGCTGCGCGGCGAACAGCACGACGCGGGCGGTGCGATCGGCTTCTTCGCCAACCGGCTCTTCGCGTACGAGGCGCTCGTTCACCTGCTCGGGACGCTGGACTCCCGCGAGCCCGGCCACGGGCACGGCGACGAGGCGTTCCTCTGGGCCGAGCGCGCGCGCGGCCGCTCGCTGCTCGACCTGATGCGCGCCGCCGGCCGGTCGGAGGCGCCCGAGTCCCCGGTCTCGCTCGAGCGCGCGCGCATGCTCGTGCCCGGGGCGGACGCCGCGCTGCTGGTCTTCAGCACCGGCGATTCGAGCAGCACCGGCTGGCTCGTGCGCCGCGGCGGCGCCACACGCTTCACGCTGCCCCCGGCACGCGTGCTGCGGCTGCGTGTCGAGGCGCTTCGGCGCGCGCTCGCGACGCCCGGCGGCGCGGACGAGCCGCGCGTGCGCGAGAGCTCGCGCGCGCTCGCGGCGCTGCTGCTGGGGCCAGCGCTCGCCGCGTCGCCCGCGCCGCGGCGGCTGGTGATCGTGCCCGACGGCGCGCTGGCGCTGCTGCCCTTCGGCGCGCTGGAGCTCCCGGCCCGCCCGGGCGGACCCCGCTGGGCGATCGAGCGCTTCGATCTCGCCTACGCGCCGTCGGTGAGCGCGCTCGCAGCGCTGCCGCGCGCGCCGGTCCCGCCCTCGGCCGGCATCCTCGCCGTCGCCAACCCGGATTTCGGTGCCGGCTCGCGGCTCGCGCCCCTGCCCGCCACCGCGCGCGAACTCGTGGCGCTGAGCGCGCTCGCGCCGCCCCGTCCGTTCGCCTCGCTCGAGGGCGCGCACGCGACGCGATCGGCCGTACTCGCGCAGATGTCGTTCGCGAGCGGCGGCATCGTCCATCTCGCCACGCACGGCACCGCCGACGCCATCGACCCCGCGCGTTCGGGGCTCTGGTTCGCGGCCGAGGAGGGCGAACCGCGGCTGCTCTCGGCGGCCGACGTCGCCGCCCTGCACCTGTCGGCGGGGCTCGTCACGCTCTCGGCGTGCGAGAGCGGCCTCGGCCGGCTCGAGCGTGGCGAGGGCGTGCTCGGCCTGCCGCGGGCCTTCCTCGCCGCGGGGGCGACGAGCGTGGTGGTGAGCCTCTGGAGCGTCCCCGACGCCCCGACCGCCACGCTCATGTCGCGCTTCTACGAGCGGCTGTTGCGCGGCGGCGCCGCGCGCGACCACGCCCTCGCCGACGCGCAGCGCGCGCTGCTCCGCGACCCCGCGACGCGCGATCCGTCGACGTGGGCGCCCTTCGTGCTCGTGGGCGCGAGCGGGCCGCTCGCGCGCTGAGCGGCGCTCAGCGGACTCGCGCGAGGCGCGCGCCCACCTCGCCCGCCGCGGTCCGCGCGCGCACGAGATAGACGCCCGCGGCGAGGGGCGCGCCGTCGCGGCCGCGCCCGTCCCACAGCAGCGTGCGCACGCCGGCGCTCGCGGCACCGCTCGCCAGGGTCGCCACTCGCCGTCCAGAGACGTCGTAGACGCCCACGTCGAGCGGGCCCGGCTGCGGCAGACGCAGTTCGAACCGCGCCTCGCCCGCGCCCGGGTTCGCCGACAGGACTCGCAGCGCGAGCCGCGCCGGCAGGCCGTTCATGACGCCGAGCACGTCACCGGAGGGTGTCGTCACGTCGGCGACGTTGGAGAGCCCGCTCGCGTTCCCGAAGTCGTCGATCGCGCGGATGGCGAGATGGTAGGTGGTGCCCGGGAGGAGTTCGGCCACCGTGGTAGCTTCGAACATGCCGGAGGCCTGCGGCGTGCTCACCACGACCGGCGTCGCGCTCGCGAACGTGAGCGAATCCAGCGGAAACGTGGCGATGCGCAGGTCGTACGCCGTCGCCGTGCCGGCGGTGGTGTCGTCCCCGGTCGCGGTCCACGTGACGTGCACCGTCGTGGAATCCACGGCGCTCGCCTCCAGCGGCTCGATCCGCGCGGGGGCGATCGCGTCACCGTCGAGGAGCATGCGGTAGGCGTTGAGCCGGCCACCGGTCGTGGTGGTGATCGCCATCGAGGCGACCGAGTCCACGCTGCCCAGCACGAGCGACTTGATCTGGAGATTGGTCGCGTGCGGGAAGTACGCCATCGCGAGCGCGACGGCTCCCGTCACGTGCGGCGCCGCCATCGAGGTACCGTTCAGGTTCTGGTAGAGCCCACCGGGCTTGCACGAGTAGACCGTCATCCCGGGTGCGCCCAGGTTCACCACCGTCGCGCCGTAGTTGGACCAGCTCGGGCGCAGGTCGCGGCCGTCGGTCGCCGCCACGGTGATCATGTAGGGCGTCGGGTAGCACGTCGGGTAGACCGGGACGAAGTCGAGGTTCCAGCCGTTGTTCCCCGCCGCGTTCACGAACAGCTGTCCCGCCTGGCCGCACGCATCGATCGCGTCCAGCAGGCCCTGGCCGCCGGGCATGTTGCCCCACGAGTTGTTCGTCACGCGCACGCCCACCGTGAGCGCGTACTGCAGCGCCGCGATCGCGCCGCCCTCGGAGCCGTTCCCGGTGTTGTCGAGGAACTTGATCGCCACCATGCGGCAGTGCCAGTTCACGCCCACGATGCCGGCGCCGTCGTTGCCCACCGCGCCGATCGTGCCGGCGACGTGCGTGCCGTGGAAATGGTCGTCCATCGGGTCGCCGTCGCCGTTGACGAAATCGAAGCCGTGCACGTCGTCCGGATAGCCGTTCTCGTCGTCGTCGAGGCCGTTTCCCGGGATCTCGCCCGGGTTCGTCCACATGTTGCCGGCGAGGTCGGGATGCGTGTAGTCGATGCCCGTGTCGAGCACACCGATCTTCAGTTCCGGATCGCCGGTCGTGAGGTCCCACGCCTGCCACGCGTGGATGTCGTCGCCCGCGAACGCGCCGCCCTGGCCGGTGTTGCGGAGATTCCAGAGCTGCGAGAAGAGCGGGTCGTCGGGAATCGCCTCGAGATGGATGCGCCAGTTCGGTTCGGCGTACACGACGTCCGGATCGGCCTGCAGCCGGGCGATGGCGGCGTCCTCGGACCCGACCGGCACGCTCACCTGCTCGCCCCCGATCAGCTCGAGCGCGCGCAGCGACCGCGCCGCGGGCACGCTCGCCATCACCCGCGCGCGGCGCGCCGCCGGGAGCCCGGCGCGGTACTTGACGATGATCTCCCCCGGCACGGCGTCGGTGGAGGACGCGGCGAGCGACGCGGAGGCGGAGGCGATCGAGGCGAGCAGCACGAGCAGGCACGTGCCGAGGGCCAGCCGGATGGACGGCATGGGAAACTCCGAGGGGTGGGTGCGCGGCGCGGGGCACGAGGTTCCCCGTTCGGCCGAGAGGTGTGCGCGGCCGGCGCCGTGATACGCCACTCGCGAAGCGGTGCCCCCCGCCGCGGCCGGTGGTCCCCGCGGCCGCCGTCAGCGCGCCCGGCGCAGCGCCGCGACCAGCTCGGGCGACCAGCGCGCGAGGCGCTCCTTCCCCGCGCGTTCGCGAGCCTCCGCGACGCGGTCGAACGTGGCGAGGAACAGCGCGGGGTCGAGCATGCACTCGATCACGCGTGCGCGGCCCTCGTCCGCCGCGATGCGGCTCGCCATGACCCAGCCCACGGTGTACCAGGGGCCCTGCTCACCGAAGAAGCTGCCGCCGATCGAGTCGCGGACCGCCTCGTCGCGCAGCCGGCCCTCGGCGACGTCGAGCAGGAACGCCTGCACGCGCGCGAGGTCCGTGTCGAAGCTCGCGACGTCGGCGTCCCAGCGCGCCCGTTCGGCCGCCGGGCAGTCGGCCTTGGGGTGGACCTCCGGGCCGCCGGCGGCGGCGAGCATCGCGAAGCCCTCGCCGAAGGCGCTCGCCCAGCCGAGCGCCGCCTGCGCGTCGTCGCTCCGCCCGGCCTCCGCCGAATCGCGGAGCGCCGCGACGGAGGCGAAGCCGATGTGATGGCACTCGTGCGCCACCGTGTTCTCGAAATGCGCGCGCGGCAGTGCCGGGTCCAGGAAGAGGAAGATCGCCGGGTCGCGCGCCGTGTCGAAGACGAAACTGTTGTCGCGCGGTTTGATCACCGGGTAGACCGTCGCGTGGATGCGGGCGCCCAGCGGCAGCCACGCGAGTACGCGCGTGCCGCTCGCGTGCAGGTCGGCGCGGCACCAGTCGGCGAGCGTGCGACGCAGCGCCGTGCGGCGCGTCAGCAGCGAGTCGGAGGTGACGAACGCGCGGAACGCCGCGCGATCGAGCCCGCCGTTCGGGCGCGCGAACATCTTCGCGATGGCGGCTTCGCGTGTCTCGAGCCGCCGGAACCCGGGCGTCGCGAAGAGCCGTTCCCAGTCGGCGTCGCGGATTGCCTGCCCCGCCACGCGGCGATCGAGGATCGCGAGCACAGCGTCGGCTTCGGAGCGGTCGATCCGGATCCGCACCCGATCGGCGGCGGGCGCCGCATGCGACGCGGCTGCGGCGAGGGCCAGCGTGACCAGCGAGAGCGTGGCGGCGAGTGCGAGACGATGCATCGGTTCCTCCGGGAGCATGGGACGTATCGGCCATCCCTAGGACGGACGCACGCGCGAGAAGGTTGCATCGCCGCACGTGCGCGCCGGGTCTGGCGGGCCTATGCTGCGATGTCGCCCACACGTTCTCCCACGAGGTCCGCATGCGCCGACTGGTCGCCGTCACCGCCGCCTTGTTCCTCACGTCCCTCCCGCTGCTCGGCGCACGCGCCGCCACGGTCGCGAACGACGAACCCGAAGCACGCGGCGCCGCGTCGATCACGCGCGAGGCGCTGATGCGCACGGACCGCTGGCTCGCGGATCCGGCGCGGGGCGGCCGGCTCGCTGGCTCGCCCGGGTACGTCGCCGCGGCGCAGGAGATGGCGCGCCAGCTCGCGGCCGCGGGGCTCGCGCCCGCCGGCGAGGACGGGTACTTCCAGCACGTCGAGGTCGAGTACAACCCGATCGCACGCTGCGTGCTGTCGATGACCGGTTCGGACGGGCTGCGCCGCGCACTGCGGCTGGGTCCCGATTACACGTGCCGCGGGCTCACCGGTTCGGCCACGCTCGAAGCGCCGGTCGTCTTCGCGGGCTACGGGATCAGCGCGCCCGAGCGCGGCTACGACGACTACGCCGGGATCGACGCGCGCGGCAAGGTGGTGCTCGTGATCAAGGATGCGCCGCCGTTCCGCGCCGACACGAGCGGCTGGGGCGATCGCACGCTCACGCGTCCGCGCATTCGCGACGCCGCCGCGCATGGCGCCATCGGACTGCTCATGGTGCCCTCGCCGCGGCAGCCGCATCCGCAGCGCCCGATCGGCAGCATGCTCGAAGGTCCGGGGCCCGAGGACACGACGTTCCCCGCGATGCAAGTCGATGTCCCGGTCGCCGAGGCGCTGCTCGCCGGTAGCGGGGCCACGCTGCCGGCGCTGCAGGCGGTGATCGACTCGACGCACGCGCCCGCCTCGCGCGCGCTCGCCTCGCGCGTCGGCATGGACGTACGCGCTACCTACGACGGCCACCACGGCTCGCTCAACGTGATTGGCCGGATCCCCGGCAGTGACCCGGCCCTGCGCGGCGAGTGCGTCGTGATCGGCGCGCACCTGGACCACGTCGGCACGCAGGGCAAGCTCATGTTCCGCGGCGCCAACGACAACGCGTCCGGGTCGGCCGCGCTGCTCGAGGTCGCGCGCGCCTTCACGCGTGCCGGGGCGGCGCCGAAGCGCACGGTGATCTTCGCCTTCTTCACCTCGGAGGAAGCCGGGCTGCACGGCTCGAAGTATTTCGTCGCACACCCGCCCGTGCCGCGCGCGAGCCTCGTCGCCTACGTGAACCTCGACTGCGTCGCCGTGGGCGATTCGATCGAGGCACACGGGGGCCGTACGTACGGTGCGCTCTGGCAGATCGTTCAGGCGGCGGACGCCCGCGAATCCCGCCGGCTGATCCAGGCCTCGGGCCCGGGTGGCGGCGCCGACGCGGAGTCGTTTCACCTGGCGGGCATCCCCACGACCTACTTCGCCTCGCACTTCAGCTACACGCACCTGCACCTGCCGAGTGACACGCCCGAGACGCTGAACCCGGAGCTTTTCGAGGCGACCGCGCGCACGGCGTTCCGAACCGCGTGGACGCTGGCGCAGGGCGCGCCGGCCAAATGAACGAGGCGGCGGCTCGCGCCGCCGCCCCGCGGCATTTTCGGACAGAACCTAGTTGGCCGCGGCTTCCTTCTCGGCCAGCGCGCGCATCTTGTCGCTCGCGTAGATCGCGACCTCGACGCGGCGGTTCTGCTGCCGGCCGTCGTCCGTGGCGTTGTCCGCGATCGGCTCGGTCTCGCCGCGTCCCAGCGCCTTGATGCCGCGGTTCACGCCGTGCAGGCGCAGGTAGTCGCTCGCGGCCGCCGCGCGGCGCTTGGAGAGCTTGAGGTTGTACGCGTCGGTGCCCGTCGAGTCCGTGTGGCCGACGATCATCAGGTCGGAGTTCGGGTACTTGGCGAGGCTCGCGGCGAGCGCATCGAGGTTCGACTTCGCATCGCCCTTGATGACGTCGGAGTTGACGTCGAACAGCAGGCCCGAATCGAACATCACCGCGATCCCCTCGCCCACGCGCTGGACGCGCGCGCCGGGGATGTTCTGCTCGAGTTCCTTGGCCTGCTGGTCCATCTGGTGGCCGATGATGGCGCCCGCGGCGCCACCGACCACGGCGCCGATGATCGCGCCGCGCGTGGTCGAGCCCGTCTGGTTGCCGATCACGGCGCCGGCGCCCGCGCCGGCGGTCGCGCCGATCAGCGCGCCCTTGGTCTTGGCGTTCATCGCGGCGCAGCCGGAGAGACTCGCGAGGACGACGAGCGCGGTCACGGCGGTGCGCAGGGAACGGCGAATCGGGTGCGACATGGGGCTGCCTCCGAAGGAAGTGTGGGGCGGGTCACCGGCCGCGGAATCGCCACCTGCGGGTGGGGCCGGGTTCGGACGTCTCGGGGGGAGCGCGCGCAGCATAGCATCCCCGTGCGTGCCCTCGCGGCTCAGCGTTCCTCGGTCACGTGCGGCTGCTCGCTCACGATCGCGAGCGTGCGCGCATCGACGTCCACGTAGACGCCCTCGAAGCCGCCGAGGTAGACGTCGACGCGCCAGACCGCGTGATCGCCGCCGTCCCGCCGCGTCGCGTACTGGCCAAGCAGGCGGAACGCGCCGCGGACGCACCCCGGGTGTGCCGCCTCGGCGACATCGGCCGCCGCGAAGCCGTCGCCCGGCACGCGGGCCACGCGCAGGCCGGGGATCAGCGCGCCGCGCAGGTAGATGAGCGTGTCGCCGTCGTCGATCGCCCCCACCAGCGGCGGTTCGTCCACGTGCAGTTGCTGGTGCACGTGGTGCGCCTGGAAGAGCAGGTCGCCGCCCGCGGCGCGGTACGTGCGCTCGATCGCGAACGCGTCCGCGCGCCGATCGAGCCGGAAGACCTCCGGGTGGCCGAACACGAAGCGCTCGAGCGCGCGGCTCGCGGGCTCCCAGTCTTCGGGCATCATCTCGGGCCCGAGCGGCTTGGGTTCGTAGCCCGTCTCGCTCGAGGCCTCGAACGTGACCGAGTCGAACCAGGTGAACGTCCACCCTGGCACCGGCACGCGGCGCAGCGAGTCGCGGCTCGCGGCTGCGGCGCTGTCGGCGCGCACCCGCACGGGCCGCAGGTCCACCGCACCCGCGTCGCGGGAGCCCGCGAGCACGGCGAACAGCGCGCTCGCGGCCACGAGCGCGCGCAGCATGCGGGGCGGCACCGGACGCATGCGCCGCACTACCCCCGCGACGGCGGCGGGGTTCCGCGTCGCTCGAGCGCGGCGAGCGACGCGTGCGTGATCAGCGCGTGCACGCCGCGGACGCCGTTGACGATCTGCGTCACGCGCAGGCTCACGAGCATCGAGGCGTAGGCCATCGCCGCCGAGCGGCTCGTCCCCAGTTCAGCGGCGAGGAAGTCGAGCATCTCCGAGAGCGCGATCCGGGTCGCCTCCTCGAGGTCGTCCGCGAACCCCATCGTGATCCAGCCCGCCGGCGTTTCCGCCCGTGGCCAAGCGAGTTGCGGGGTTTCGTGAAGGTGGAACTCGAGCTCGATGCACTCCATCGGGCACTCGAGCGCCGGGCCCGCGACTTCGCCATCCCCCTGCAGGGCGTGGCCATCCCCCGTGGAAAACAGCGCGCCCTCGACGCTGACCGGGAGGAAGAGCCGGCTGCCCGCGACCAGTTCGCGGCAGTCGATGTTGCCGCCGCACGGCCGCGGCGGAGTCGTCGGGTGCCTCCCCGGCAGGTCGGGCGGCATACCGAGCACGCCCGGGAACGGCCGCAGCGGCAGCACGAGCCCGGTCGCATCGCGCGCGGTGTTCGCGTCCGGATCGAGCGCGAAGTGCATCGCGACGCCCGGCTCCTCGGCGATGCCGACGCGCTGGTCCCACTCGCGCGTCCGGCCGCCGCCGCCCACGACGAAGCCCCAGCGTCCCGTGCGCACGGTGAGGATGCGCACATCGAGCGTCATGCCCGGCTTCGCCCCGTCGATCCACACCGGGCCGACCAGCGCGTGACCCGGATCGCGGTCGCGGTCGCGCCCCGGGAACTCGGGCGTCTTCGCGAACGGATCCGGCGTGTCGTACGTGCCCCAGCTGACCGCGAGCGTCTGGAAGCGCACCCGATCGCCCGCCGCGATCCGGAGCACCGGCGGCAGTTCGCGCGAGAAGTGCCCGTGCAGCGTGGCGAGCGTCGGTGTGAGCGTGTGCGTGGTCATGCGGGACTCCGACGGCGAGGATCACGAGGGCGGTTCCTGCCGCTCCCGGAACCTCTGGCCGGGACGGCGAGGGCGCCGCAGGCTATCACGCGATGCGTGGCCTGCGGCGCCCCGATCGTGCGGCCATCGCACGTCAGCGCAGGACGAGGATCCGGGTCGTCGCCGTCGCCACGCCGAGCCGGCACCAGTAGAGGCCCGGCGAGCGTCCGGCGGTCGTCCACGTCACCTCGTGCGGGCCCGGCGAGAGTCCGGCGAGCGGCACGCGCTGGACGCAGCGGCCGGCGAGGTCGTAGACGCCCAACTCGCCCGCTTCCGCGCCGGCCAGTTCGAAGCGGATCGTGGCCCGCGACCGCGCCGGGTTCGGGAACACGCCCACGATTCGCGAGCAGGTGGGCGGCTCGCGACCCACGTCGACCGTGCCCGTCCGGCGTACGGCCCACGCCCATGCGGTCGACGCTGCCGCGAGGTCGTTCTGGCCGCCGTCGTCGAAGTCCTGCACCATCGCGTGCGAGGGATCCGTCGGCCACGCCGTGGCGGTCCAGTAGTTGCGGTACTGGACGTGCGTGAACGGTCCCATCGCGTTCCAGTGGATTCCCCAGCCGAAGTAGAGCGCGGCGAACTCCGTGTTCGGGCAGTCGTAGCCGGAGATGCGCGAGTCGCACACGCTGCCGCCGGGATTGCGCCCCGAGGGCAGCCGCCAGTCGTCGTAGCCCGCGTAGACGAGGTTCGCGGCCCACACGACCGCCTGCGCCCAGGTCATCGCCGCACCCGCGTGGTTGGCGTCCTGCATCCACATCAGGTGCGTGTTCATGTCGGTGATGGTGCCGTCCTGGTTGTCGAGCAGCGTCGGGACCATGGTGAAGTCGGCCGCCCAGCGGTTGTTGTTCTCGACGTATTCCGCGACGTCGTTCATGGGATCGAGATTGAGCCACATCCGCCAGAGCCCCAGCATGTCCTCGTCGCGCGGAATCGCGACCGACACCGCCGGATGCACGTAGCTCGCGCCCCGGGCCAGCGCGGGAATGCCGTCCCACTGCGTCGGCAGCGGCATCATGCACGGGCTCCCGATGCAGGCCGTGAAGCAGAAGCCGGTGATCGTCGCGGCCGTGCTCGCGCTGCCGACGTTGGTGATGGTGAAACTCGACAGCTGCACCTGCTGCCCCGTGCTCGTCGTCGAACTGGAGAGCACCGTCGGCGGCGTGGTGATGCGCAGGTCGGCGCCCGTCAGGATGATCACGGTCGAGAGCCAGAGATTGTTCGTCTCGTCGATCTCGGCGAGTACGTCGTGGTTGTCGAGCACGACGCCGACGTCGGCGGTGCCGGCGATCGCACCGTACGGGATCATGCCCGTCACGGTGACCGTCCGCGACGTGTGGCTCGCGAACGGGGCGAGCGTGCTCGCGGTGACGACACGCTCGCCGATCAACGTGGCGGTGGTGCCGCGCTCCAGGTAGAGCCCGATCCGGAAGCTGGTGGTGATCGCCGAGGGTCCGCTGTTGTACGCGGTGACGGTGGCGGACAGTGAATCGGTCGGGTAGAGCGCCGCGGGTGAGAGGCTCGGTGCCGGTGTGCCGAACCCGAGGTCGAACACGGCGTGAGCGGGGGGCGCGCACGTGAGCACCAGGAGCAACGCGACGCCGGCGCGAGTGAAGGGGACGCGCATGGCCGTTGACTCCACGCACGGCGGCCGCACCCGACGGTGGACCGCCGGCATGTCGCCTGCGCCCGGGACTCCGCATGGCGGCTCGATCGCCGCCACCCGATGGCGCGCCCGCGGGGCGAGTTCACCCGGGTGTCGCGGCGCGAATGTCGTGGCGGGGAGAAGACGTGTGCTTCTCCGCGACGGCGACGCTACTCCTCGGCGACGGGGGCCGCCATCTCGGAGTGGTCCTCTCTCCCGGTTCCGGCGGGCTTCGCCGTCCCGATTCTCCCGCCGGAGTGAAGCGCCGGTGCGGTCAAGCGGGCCGGCGCGCCGGCCGCTTCTTCGCCGCCCGCTTGCGGGGCGTCTTCTCGACCGTGGCGACGAACGTGAGCGCGCGGCGGATCCATTTGCGGAGCGCCGCGGCCGTGCCGAGCACCTTGGGCGAGACGAACACGTAGCCCTTCATCGGCTTGCCCGTGAAGTCCATGACGCGCACGCCCGGTTCGGCGAGCGCGGCCTCGTGCGCCTCGGGTCCCACGCGCACGAGCAGTTCGCCGCGCGCGGTGCCCACGAACATCTTGCCGTCCAGCAGGAACGCCGTCCCGCCGAACATGCGCTTCTCGGTCACGCCGCGCTCGTCCGCGGTCAGCGTGCGGATCCTGAGGACCAGCTTCTCGTCGTCGGCCATGGTGATGTCGCTCCTGAGGATGGGGGTGGGAACGCGCCCGACGCCTCGGCGATCGCGGCGCCGCATGATCGCACGCGGCTCGCCCGGGGTGCAGGGTGGATCGGCGGGCGCCGGTCGGCGTCCGGCGCGGCGATTGCAGGTGCGGAGAACTCGTCCCGCACTCCGTGCGCCGCGACAGCCCCGAACTCCACGCGCCCCGCCCACGACGTTTCCGGAGGTGTCCGCATGCGTCACCGTCACCGCCGACTTCCGGTCCGGCGGCCGCTCGAGCCTGCGCCCGCGCCGATCCCGCCCGGCGCCCCGCCGCCCGGCGCGATGTCGCTCGTCGACGCCGCCCGGCGCTGGCTCGCGAGTTACGTTGCGACCACGCGCAACGCCAAGGGGCAGCGGCTCGCGTGCACACGGCTGATCCGTTACACGCTCGTCCACTTCGGCGACGTGCCGATCGGCACGATCAGCGGCGACGGGATCCGCGAACTCCGCCTCGCGCTCGAGCACGAGTGGCAGCTGAGCCCGCACACCGCGACGCACGTGCTGAGCGACCTGCGCTGCCTTCTGCGCTGGGCCGTGAGCGAGGGCCTGCTCGAGCGCTCGCCGTTTCCGCCGCGCGTGATGCCGCGGATCCCGGAGATCGCGCCGCGGGGCCTGGGCGAACTGGAGGTGGCTCGCCTGACTTCCCTGCCCGGCCTGCCCGGGTTCGTGCTGCGGCTGCTGATCGGCACCGGGCTGCGCTGGGCGGAAGCCTGTCGCGCCACGCGCGTCGACGTCCGCGGCAGCTTGCTCGAGGTGGCGCACACCAAGTCCGGGCGGCTGCGACGCGTGCCGCTCGCGCCCGAGTTGCGCGCCGAGATCGAGCGCATGGGCCACCGGCTGGTCCCCTACGCCGCCGGCAGTCCCGGATCGTTCTCGCGCATGATCCGGCACCACACCGGCATCGCCGACTTCCACGTCCACCGCTGCCGGCACACGTTCGCGATGCGCTGGCTCGCCGCGGGCGGCAACCTCGCCGTGCTGCAGCAGGTGCTCGGGCACCGCGACCTCGCGACCACGATGCGCTACGCCCGCGTCACCGACGAGCTGATCGAGCGCGAGGGCGAGCGCGTGTCGGGGCGGCTGCGGCGGGATGAGGCGCCCTAGTCACGCCGGCGCCCGGCGCGTCAGCGTTTGCGGACGATGTCGACCGAGATCTCGACTGCCGGCATCGTGCCGCGGTTCTCGAGCCAGTGGAGCGTCTGGTGGTCCTCCGGCCAGCCCAGGCCCGGACCATACTCGGTCACGACCCCGCCGCGGATATCGGTGATCGTGCCCTGCAGGATGAAGACGATGCCGGGTCGGTCCCTGTGATCGTGCAGCGGGCCGAACACTGCGCCCGGCGCCATCGTGACCTTGCGCATCCGCAGTTCGCGGCCCGCCATCCCTTCGATCTCGGGACCCAGGTCGACCGTGCCCAGCAACTCCACCGTGATGCCCTGCGTCTCCGGCGCCTTCGCAGCGTCGCTCATCGACTCGTCCTCTTGCGGCGGCCAGGTGTGCAGCAGCGCGGCCTTCTCGGTTACTCCAGTGTCACCAGCCGGCGCGTCGACACGCGGCCCTCGGCCGCGAGCCGCACGAAGTAGACCGCCGGCGCCACGCGACGGCCCGCGTCGTCGCGCAGGTCCCACTCGGCGACGCCGGGGCCCGCGGCGCGCTCGCCGTCGGCGAGCGTGCGCACGCGCCGTCCGTCCGTGTCGTAGATGGCGAGCGTGATCCGTCCCGCGTGCGGGAGCGCGAACTCGATGCGCGCGCCTCGCGAGGCCGGGTTTGGTGTCGGCGCCGCGAGCGCCAGCGCTGCGGGCACGCGGGGCTCGACGCCGGCCGTGCCCGCGGGGACGATCGTCGCCGCGGCCGATTCGTTGCCGTGCGCATCGAGCGCCGTCAGCTTGTAGATCGCGACCGTGCCCGGTGCGTCGTGGTAGCTGGTCGTGGCCGTCCCGACCTGCGCGACGAGCGTCGCCGGCCCGATCGTGAACGCCGGCGAACCGCCGCGATAGACGCGATAGCCCGCGAGATCGGATTCGCCGTTCGGACTCCAGAGGAGCTGCGTGGCGCCCGCGGCGTAGGCGCCCGTGGCGGGCGCGGGCGTGGCGGGCGGCAAGTTGTCGACCGAGTAGCCCGAATCCGGCGCCGACGGGAAGTAGAGCCCGAGCGCGTCCAGCTGCGTCTCGACCATGAAGAGCGTGCGCGGGTTGCCCGCCGCGGTGGAATCGAACGCCGTCGGCGCCGTGTAGCTGTAGGCCGCGAAGCCATGCGCGGGCTGGCTGCCGAGATACTCCCAGAAGTAGGTCTGCGCGCCCTGCACCGTCGAGCGAACTCGGGATCCCGTCGCCTGGCGCTGCGCGGCGAGCGTCGCGGGCAGCTGGCGCCAGATGCCGTACGCGTCGACCGAGTCCGAAGGCGTCGCATCGAGCACGCTGGCCGTCCAGCGAATGCTCACGTGCCCGCCCTGGTCGAGCGGCACGTCCGAGACCGACACGATGGCGGGTGCGGGGCGCACGAACACGAATGCGGCGCCGGTCGCGCTCGCGAATGACGCGCCCTCGGCCAGCGTGCGGCCGTCCGACGAGATCGCGACGGAGATGCCATTCTGCGACGCGATCGGACTCCCCGAACCGACGAGCTTGCTGCCGAGCTGGCTCCACGTGCCCGCGACGCGGGTGAAGACCCATGCGGCGCCCGTGAAGGAGTCGTCGTTCTGGCCACCCACGATCAAGGTGTTGCCGTCGGCCGAAAGCGCGGTCGAGATGCCCTGCCAGACGTTGCCACCCACCGCGTCCGCTCCCACGAGTCGCGAGCCCTGCTGGCTCCACGCGTTGCCACTGCGAGTGAAGACGAGCGTGGCGCCGATGCCGCTGTTGTCGAAGTTCGCGCCGAGGGCTGCGGTCTGGCCATCGCCCGAGAGCGCCACGGAGATGCCGCGCTGCGGCGCCGCGGTGAGTCCCGTGCCGACCAACTTCGCGCCCTGCTGCGTCCAGGTGCTGCCGCTGCGCGTGAAGACGAACGCCGCTCCCGTGCCGGCGGCATCGGTCGGCGCCCCGGCCAGCAGCGTGTTGCCGTCGGCCGAGAGTGCGACCGAGTAGCCGAGGTCGCCCGCTCCCACCTCGCCCGTCGCGGTGAGCCGGGATCCCTGCTGCGTCCAGCTGTTGCCGCTGCGGACGAACACCCAGACCGCGCCGACGTTCCCGGCGTCGTACGGTGCGCCGATCGCGAGCGTGTTGCCGTCGGCGGAGAGCGCGACGCTGAAGCCCTGCCGGCTGGCACCGCTGCCGCCGCTGCCTCGCAGCTTGGGCCCCTGCTGGGCGAACTTGCCGCCCGAGCGGGTGAGGATCCAGACCGCGCCCGCAGAGCTGCTGTCCGTCGGTCCGCCGACCGCGACCGTGGCGCCGTCGGCCGAGAGCGCCACGGCCGAACCCTGCGCGGCCGCACCGACCGCGCCCGAGCCGAGGAAGAGATCCTGGTACGCCCATGCTCCGCCGCGTCGTCCGTAGGCGTAGACGCGACCATTGCTCGCCGAATAGGTCGGGGCCCCGATCACGAGCGAGTTGCCATCGGCCGAGAGCGCGACCGCGCTGCCGATGCCGGAACCCGTCACGGCAAGCGGCACGAACGCTCCACCCTGCTGAACCACCTGGGCGTCGGCGGAGGCCGCGTGCAGTGAAGCCGTGAGCCACAAGCCGAGCAGCGAAACGGAGCGAGACGTGCGCATGGGGCCTCCGGGGAGCGGCGCAGCGGGCGCACGTCGGGCGCGCGCTGCCGGGATGGACGACGGCGGCGAACAATGAGGATAAGGAGAGCGGTGAGCGAAGGGAACACGATTTCATCCTCGCGAGCGCCCCCGGCGGGGCCCCCGGCGGCCGGTGCGGGGCCGCCCCGATTCCCCTTGCCTTGCGGCAACGCCGGTCCATATACTGAACCACATGGTTCAGTATTCATCGATGCACCTCGACGGAGCATTCGCGGCACTCGCCGACGCCACGCGGCGCGGCGTTCTGGAGCATCTCGGCCGCTCGGACGCCTCGATCAGCGACCTCGCCGTTCGCTTCCGGCTGACGCTGACCGGCATGCGGAAGCACGTCCGCGTGCTCGAGGACGCCGGGCTCGTCACGACCGAGAAGGTCGGCCGAGTCCGCAACTGCCGGCTGGGGCCCCATCGCCTCGAGCGCGAGGCCGAATGGCTCGAGGGCTATCGCCGGATGTGGGACGCGCGATTCGACGAACTGGAACGAGTGGTCGCGGAACTCAAACACAAGGAGAAGCGCCATGGACGCAAACCGCGGGCCTGAGGCCACGCCGGGTAGGAATCGCGCGACCGTCGAACGCACGTCGGATCGCGAGCTCGTCGTCACCCGCATGATCGACGGGCCCGCGCGGCTCGTGTTCGAGGCGTTCACGCGCTCGGACCTGCTCAAGCGCTGGTGGGCGCCCAAGGCGAGCCCGGTGCCCCTCCTCTCCTTCGACACTGATTGCCGTGTCGGCGGCCGCTACCTTGTCGTGTGGGATCTCGGCGATTCGAAGACGATGGAGTTCTTCGGCAAGTACCTCGAGGTGACGCCTCCCTCCCGCCTCGTCTGGACCAACGAAGAAGGCGAAGAGGGCGCGACCATCACCACCGTGACGTTCGAGGCACTGGGCGAGCGGACGCGCGTCGTCATGCACGACCTCTACCCGTCCAAGGAAGCGCTCGACGCGGCCATGGAGGGTGACGTCGAGGGCATGGAAGGCGGCATGGCCGAGACGCTCGGACAGCTGAACGAGCTGATCGTGGAGCTGCTCCAGCACCCGGACGCACGCTGAACGCTCGGGCCGGATCATCGGGCTCCGCGGCCGCGGGCTCGCCGCGCCGATGCGGCGGGTTCGCGGCCGCACCGCATGCGGGCAAATCGTGGTGGCCCTGGCTGGAGTCGAACCAGCGGCACGCGGTTTAGGAAACCGCTGCTCTATCCGTCTGAGCTACAGGGCCACGGGCGGGCCACTCTCGTGCATCCCAGCTACTTACGCAAGGCACCTCTGGCACTGGTTCAGGTGCCTCGGTTCGGCTTGGCTACGGTCTTGGCTACGGTGAGAGCTTTCGCCTCGGCTGCATAAGCCCGCGAAGGAAGCGTGCAGCTCGGGCGATCGGACCTCCCTCCCATTTCCTTTCGCGGGCTTCCGCGATTCTCTCCCACAGTTCGAACGGGTCCTGTGTTGTGCCGTCAACGCGGATCCCCATGTCCATAGCATGCAACATGAGTCGACGCGAGAGTGCTTCGGGCTCTGGCCTACCGCTCGTCGCAACAACCTGGGTTCGCCCGACGAAACGCATGCTGACTGGCCTCGAGTCACGGTCCCAGCACAGGTACTTCGCTTGCCCGATCTCGGGTTCCTCGAAGTTCCCATCGAGCGACGTTGCGTCGAACGCACCGTATATCCAGCCATCCCGGTCGATAACCAGGACCGGGAAATGCGCACTGGAACCACTGCTGAAGTCCTCAGCCATGCGAATCCTCTCAGCCTGACGGGGCGTCTGACGTGTGACGTCGCCACGAAGCCTTTCGAGCAGTGCGCCTTCCCGAGCGACCGCTATGAACTTGCCTCGGGCTTCACGCCAATCACTCGGCTCAGCTTGTACCAGTTGCCCGTCTTCGGAAGGTCGGGAGATTCCTTCACGCAGCAAATGAACAATCCTCCGACGTCCGCCTCGCCCTTGAAGTTGCCCCGTGCGATCAGCCAGATCGACTCGAATTTGTCCTGGGCCGCGGCCAGGACTACTCGCTTGACCTCCTCGAACTCCGCATCCGAGCCCGAGAAGTTCATGTACACGCACAGGTTCACTTTCCCCGCGTAGTTCTTCTTGACCTTCTTCTCCACGACCTCTCGTACTGGATCTAAGTTCAGAGGAGGCAGAGTGTCAGGTCTGCCGAGAACTGGGGCACCAGTGCTCATGTCGCCCTTGTAGGTCTTCCCGAGCGGCTTGTTGAGCGCCATCACCGCTTCGAAGTCATGCACGGTGCCCTCGTCACTGATCTGGAAGTCCGGGAACTGCTCGTGCGACGACAGGCGCACTTTGACCGCCCGCTTAGCTAGTTCTTCGTATCCCGTGGCGAGGATTCCGCCCTGCCAAGCGTCTTTCAGCGGCTGATGCTCCGGGTTGTTGAAGAAGTCGCTTTTCGCGATGGATGCCTGCTCCTTGACCACCAATTCCACCAAGTCGAGGGGCGGGATAAACGTACCTGCGTCCTTCACGAACTGATCATGCCCCACGACGCCCTCCAATCTGACCCAGCCTCGCCGCTTCCCGCATCAGCGCCTCATCTCCGAGCTTCGCGTAGCGCTGCGTCGTGCTGATGTCCGCGTGGCCGAGGACCTGTTGCAGAGCGGCCAGCGAGCCGCCCCGTTCCAGCCACTGACACGCGAACGTGTGCCGCGTCTGGTGAACGTGAAAGCCCTCCACGCCTGCCAGCCTTGCCACACGCAACGCGAACGAACCGGGCGAACCGGTTGCGAACGCGACCAGCCGTCCCACGCGCTGCCGGACCTCTGCTGCGAGCTCCGGTGCGAGCGGGACACGACGCACACGCTTGCTCTTGGTCTGCGACACTTCCAAGCACCACTGGTCCTCGCTCGAACCCGGAACGCGAATGCGCTTCACGTCCGACGCCTGAGCGCGAGTCAACTCGCCCCACCGCAGCCCGGTGCCGAGTGCCAGACGGCACACGAACCCGTAGGGCTCCTGCACGGCGGCGATGCGCGCCGCCTCTTCGTCGGTCAACCGGTCCGGCAGCTGCTCCTGCAGCCGGGGCATGACCCGGCGCGGAAACGGACTCCGCTCCACCAGCCCCGCCTCTTCGCACCAGTTGAACAGGCACCGCACGTCCGAAAGCACGTGCGCCACGCTGGTCAGGCTCAGCGAAGTCCGCGATTGCAACCAGAGCCGGAACGACCGCACGTCCTCGCGCGTCACCCGCTCCACGATCATGTGACCGAAGAACGGTTCTACGTACGCGCGCACGCGCTGCGCCGCCAGCGTCTGGCCCTTCACGTTCCGCTGCGTCTGCACGTACGACGACAGCCACTGCTCCGCAACTTCGGCGACCGTTCCCGCACGACCGGGAGCCACGGTCAGCCCTGCCGCGTAGGCACGGGCCTTGTCGCACGCCTGGGCAAAGTCGGTCCCGAGCGACACCCACCGCTCGCGACCGCTGGCGAAGAGCCGGATGTACCAGCCCGGACGACCCTTCCTGCGAAACATCCCCCTGGGCAGCTTCGGCATTTCGGTCTCCTTTCACTTGACCGAAGCGAGCCGCAGGACGTCGCGTGCCGCGTAGCGTACGACCGTGCCCATGTTGGGACAACGCCGCAGCGTCCCCGCTGCGTCCATGCGTTGGACCTTCTTGGTGCTCACGTCGAGGTGCGCCGCGACCTCGTCGCGCGTCAGGTTCGCGCCCTGACGGAGTTTCGTCGCCGCCTCGTCACGAAGTACCTCGGTCGCCGTGATCGGCGCCGCACGGGGCGTCGTCGCGCGTTCCAGAGCCTCCAGCCTCTCCTGCAGGAACAAGTCCGCGAGCTGAGTCCTGCGGCCCGGCGCCAGAATCGAGAGTCCCATCCTCATACCTCCCCAAGTGGCGAGGCGGCGACGACGCTTTCGCGCCGCCGCCGCCGATCGCCCTGCCCAAGTCCCCGACTGCTACGCCGCTGACTTCGTCACCCTCTCCTGCCGCCGGTGCAACGCGACCCACACCTGGACCTGCGCGAGCTCGTAGCGAATCACCCCGTTGACCCGGACGTACGGCATGCCGAGCTTTCGCCGCCAGGTCTCGACAGTTTTCTCGTGCACCCGGAAGAAGTGCGCCACGTCACGCACCGTGCCGCACCGCGCCCACCGCCACGCATCCGAGCGGATGCGCGCGTGCTCTTCGGGAATCTCTCGGCCTTCCTCCCAGCTATCGAACGTGTTGACCTCGTCCGGGGCGACGGCCACGTCGTCCTCGTCGAAGGCCGGTTCGTCTGTTAGGTACCCCTTGTCCCGCAAATCCTTCTCCATCTGCTCTTCCTGCCAGTGCACGAACTTCTCGTCCCGCGACAACCTGTTCTTGCGACTCATCCCACAGCCCCTTGATGGTGCGGCCCCCTGGCCGCGTCAGGTGAACAACTGCGGGCCACCGGCCGGGCAGCACGGATGCCCCGGCGTTCGCACGGCCCATCCGGGCGGTCGCGAAAGCGCCGGGCAGCATCAAAGCCCCGCTCGATACGGTGGTCCCTTGGACGAAGGGGAAATCCGCGAAGGAAGAGTCCCGCGGTACGAGCCTGGACTGCGCTCTCGGTGGCCCCGTCAGGGCCATCTGGATTGACCTACGGACGCCCTGTGCCGCCAGCGTCTAGTCCGGAGTAGAACACCGGACGTGCTTCCCCTGTGACTCTATGTATACCACGAAATTGGCCGAAAGTCAAGCCATTTCACAGGTTGCGGCCCCCATCGCTCTCCGCCCGGAGGACGAAGCGGAATCGGCGCGCGTCACGCTCTGGATTCGTCCGCGTCTGCTCCGAGATCCGGGGGCGTTTCAGTTTTGAGTAGTATTGCCAAGGGAGAGCCCGAGGGTTCGCAGGAGCTCACCCCGCATTGGCCCCCATTGGCCTTCGACGCGTCTTTGGGCTCATCTTCGCCAACCGCTCTGCCCATTCCATTTGACGCGCCAACTCGCGCGATCCCCAGCGCTGTCCTGCTGCTCCACTGCGCCACTTGAACCACCGTCGCGCCTGAGGCGTCATGCTAGCCGGTTCCATCACAGGAAGCTGGAGTTCGCCTGGTTCAAGCTGCCCATGCAGTACGAGATCGATTCCCAAGGCGAATGTCGTCGTCACTCCGACAGCCATCTGACAGAAGAGTATGATGCCCTCGCACACGAGCGGGGGCAGCGCGCGAGATGGTGAAGACCACGACCCGTCCTTGAGCAGGTCCACGTAGAGCATTCGCTCTTTGACCCGGCCGGCGTAGTGAGGCAAGTCGCGGAACCACTCGGGCGCGCCCGCTTTGGGCCTCAGCTGGGCCCATGACGTCCTGAGGTGACTGAACTTCCCATGCGTAAACAGCGAGAAAGCGGCGGAGAGCTTCGGGCCGTGGTTTCGAAAATCCTCCCACTCCCGTGCCAGGTTGCCATCAGCCAGGCAGAGCATGAGTAGCCGCCGTACTTTGTCGCCCTCCTCCACTGCGAGAATCGCTAAGGCCGTAGCTCGGGCATGGTGACCTGCATCGAACAGAAGCGACGATTCTTCAAGGAGGCCGCGCGCATTCTCAAGGCATGCTGACACTCCCTTGCCGTAGGCCCCGGCGGAGATTCGAGACGTCCAGCCAGCCATCTTGATCCGTCGCAAGCGAGGCATCAGCGGTCTCGCCCTGGTGGCCATCAAATGCCTCCGTTTCTGAGGCGGCCGGATGTGCCTATCGCTATATTGATGCGGCACCCTCGCGTACTGCGCTCTTCACTCGAATCCCTTCCAAATCCATCGCGCAGCTAAGAAGACAGCCCCGGGAAGTAGTGCCGCTCCGACGATCCACAAAGCGACGACGCTCGCAATGTGCAAGCCCACATGCGCCCGCCTCACGTCTAAGACCGCCGCCTCAACCGCAGCGGCATGCTCTCGTGTCGAGTCCGGAAAACTGCGTAGCACTGCCTCTCTCACCATTGAGTCGCTGACGCCAGTGGGGAAGCTAATACGCGACCCACCGGGACCCAGGTAGATCACCTGAGTGGTGTCCTGATCCCACATCATCCCGGTTGGCAAGGTGGCTTCGGCACGCCGGGGAGTCCATTCGCGAGCGATGCGCACCACACGAAGTGTCTGCAAGACCTCATTGCCCACGAATACCGCGCTCAGCGCAGCCGCCCCGATCCAAAGCGAAATGTACAGTCGCGCCAAGCCACGTCGCACGCTCATTTCGGCCCCCTGACTCAGCCAGCTACGTCGAATGAGCTACCTCTCCACCCGACGGCAGTCCCTCACCGTGATGCGCCCAACGGCGACTCACCATGACTACGTTTGCCGCTTGGCTACATCCCACAGAGACCTGCAGGCGCACCGTCCGCACTGGGAACGTCTCCGATGCGCGTGACGCGCCTCTCGTACTCTCACCTCTGAGGAGTCCCGTCGGCGCGGACGATTCTCTCCTCCCTAGCAGACGCCCTCACCTTCAGCGCCGTCCAACGTTTCGATTGCGAGGCCTTTCCCTGACGCATCGTCACCAAAGTCGAAAGTGCGGCAGCTTAACGTGCGCACTATCCGCAGCGCTCGTCAGCGATTGCATCAATGCAATGTAATCACTACGCGAACCGACGCTCGCAAGCTTCGCGCGCCACTCAAGTACATGCGAAGCCGATTCGTGCGGCGCCAAGATCGTGATGCATTGTGTCGCCTGACGTTCGGCGTGCGCCACGAACATACTCTCGTCTTCGCGAACAACCCAGAGCACAGCCACAACAAGTAGCGCAACGCACTCGGCCCCTACGATCCAACTGACGAGTGCGCCGGTACTGAGTCTGCGAGCGAGCCGCTCCCACCTGGTCAACCCGACACTGCCGCCACGCTGTTGCCTCTTCACAATGCGATGCATCACCCAGAGCGATCCGATCATGGAGAGGATGAGCGTCATAAACATGACTTGCAGCGTTCTGAAATTCTCGTGGTCGACTGCCAGCGTTCCATGCATCGCGATGTCGGCGTAAATCATGTCCACGTGCTCCTGAAGCCCCAGTAAACCGAGCTTCAGCGTTCCGCGGTACAACGCGCTCCCGACAGGCCGCAGGAGTTGCTCCCACAAGCCGCTCCCAAGCGCTCCAAGCAGAATTGTGCCAACAATCGCAACTGTGACGCGGCCAGAAGCGCTCAGCCGTGCCCCTTCAGGCGCTCTTTCAGTGCTCACCTCGCCCTCCAATGCGCCACTTACCATCCCCGGCGACGCAGCGGTTCTGCTCCTCCCACTCCGAGACCGTAGCCAACGCCGAGCCGACTTTCGAGTTTCGCCCACACAATGGGACTATCATGCGGTGCTGGCGACCGCAGCTCCCTTCACGATCCCGCGTGTCTTGGTGGAATCAACCCCGCGCTGCGGTGTGAGAGACCGCTGCTTTGACGCTCCTCGTGGCTACGGCCTCCGCGTCCACTCACGTCCGCGAGCGTCCAATGTAGTCTATGGACGCACAGCGCCCCAAGGAGTCCTTCTCCTTGGGGCGCTTCGCATTGTGTTGCCGCGACGTCCGTTGGCTGCTCGGTTGAAAATCGTTGGAATTCGGCCCGGCCCGATTAGGAAACCGCTGCTCTATCCGTCTGAGCTACAGGGCCACGGGCGGGCCACTCTCGTGCATCCCAGCACCTTAAGCAAGGCACCGGGCCGAGGGTTCGTGAGGATCGTGCCAGCTACCAGGCTTGAGTGATACGCGACTGCCCATCGTGCTGCCGGCTCACGAGCTGTCGACCCTCGCCCGTCGTCTCGAGCTTGGCGGTACAGGGGACGATCAGCATGGCGAAGCCCTCTCACGCCCGAGTCGGCTATGCCGCTTGAACCGTCCACTGTTCCTTGCGGGCCGCTAGCTTCACGCGTGTCGCCGTAGCCTTCCTCAGGTCGATCCGAGCGAGGCGTTCGACCGGATAGTTGGTCGTTAGCCGTCCTTGCGCCACCAGGAAGCGCAGTAGGCGATCTGCTTGCGGACCGATCGCAGCTGCGTCGTTCTCCCATCGCGAGACGGTCTCCTCGGCGACTCCCATGTGCTTTGCGAAGTCGGTGCCCGACCAGCCGAGGCTCTTGCGCAGGAAGCGGATCTCTTCACCGGTGAAGCGCGTGGACTTCTCGATGAGAACCTTGGCGAGAAGTCGGTGGAGCGCTTCGATGTGCGGGATCGAGATCTCGAAGTTCCCGCACTTCGGACAGCGGGTCACCTCGACGCCGATCAGGGTGACGTGCTTCAAGCCACACTCGTCGTAGCGGTAGTTCTCCTTGCGCGACTTCATCGGGGTGCCGCACTCGAGACACTTCATCGCTCCCTCCGTACCCTGCTTGTCAGCGGCCCTCAGCGACCGCCCCTCCATGCTGTAACGATCACCAGTTCGCGCTCCGATCGGAATGCGATCACGACCGTGATCCGAGCTGTGTCGACCCGGTACCTCCACGTGCCGTGCTCCAGTTCTCCCGCTCGGACAACTCCGCCGCGCAGCACGTTCTCGCAGTCGACCGTGGTGAGGTCGTCGGCGAGCAACTCCTCCTTGGCATGTCGCGAGTAGGCGAAGTGTCCAGACTCGAGAATCTCGCGAATCAGCCGTTTCGCGGCTTCCGGTGCCAGCGGCTCGTGCATGACACGAGACACTCTAGTGCGCGACTTGATGATTCGTCAAGTTGCGCTGCGCCTACTCCACCGGCCCCAAGTACCGCTCGAACCACGCAAGTGTTTCCTTGATCAGCTCCACCTTGGGCACGGTGTGGCCACGCGGGTACGTGATGCGGCGCTTGTGCGCCTCGGGCGTGCCGAGCATTTCGAACATCGGCAGCTGCGAGGTCTCGACCGGGAAGAAGAAGTCCAGTTCCCCATTGAGCATCAGCGTGGGTTGCTGGACGCGCGGCAGGTAGTGCACCGGGTCGACCTCGGGCAGCGAGCGCTGCAAGGTCAGGCCGGCGACGTACAGCACGTTCGCCCGGATACGCCTTTCGACCGCTGGGAGGATCGCTCCCAGCATGCCACCCCAGCTCGTGCCGAAGTAGCCGACGCGGTTGGCGTCGAGTTCGGGACGCGTCTCGGCGTAGTCGAGCGCCCGGCCGAGGTCGCGCGCCCACATGATCACATGGTCCCGGTAGAAGGCGCTGGGATCCGGGTAGTCCGAGCTCAGTTCGTCACCGCGTTCGTACGTCGACTTGTAGATCGGGAGCAGCAGTGCTCGGCCGCTCTTGACGACCCAGTCGACGCGTTGGATTTCGGCGAGGTTGAAGACGCGCGTATGCAGCGCCAGCGAGCCGGGGAACAGCACCACCGTCTGGTGCGGGGGCCGGCCGCGCGAAGGCAGGAACAAGTGCGCCTGCATGCGCTCGCCGCCGTAAGCCGCCGCCAGGTCGATCGTCTGCCAGCGGCCGGCCGCGAACGGCTGGTCGGCGACGATCTTCGCGTCGAGCGGAGTGCGGTCGTACTGGAACTGCCGCAGGAAGAACGCAAAGACGTCGTCGGACACCGGCGGCTCCGCCCGAAAGTCCCGGGTGACGAAATCGATCGCCCGCACGAGCCGCTCGTGGTTCGGGTCCGGTGCGCTCGCCCGCATGCAGCGGAAACCATTGGTCGGCGAACGGTCGAACGCCGGCTGTCCGTACGCATCCACGAACGCGTATCCGGGATCGTTCCAGCCGCCGCCCAGGATGAATCGTTGGCCGGAGCTGCCGACGGCGTTCCGCACCCACTCGCGCACGTTTCCGGCAAGATCGTGCACGCCGAAGCGGTTCTCGCTTCGCGTGCTGCCGACGGCGACGGTGCCGCGCCCGGCGAAGTTCGCCAGCGGCGCGATCAGCGCGCTCGAGAACGTCATCGCCACGCGGTTCCAGTGGAAGATCGTCGGCAATGTCTTGCCGGCCCACTCGGCGTACGCCGCGGCCTCGTACCAGCACACGCCGGCGACCGGATGGTCTTCCCCGCCGGCGGGAAAGTCCCCCATCTCCCACGTTGCGGGGCCGGGCTGTCCGACGGCGTCGGTGCACCGGGCCATGGCTTCTGCCCACGTGAGTGAACGGTCGCCATCGACGAACGGCTCGCGCCAGAACTCGGGACGCTTGTAGCCGCCTTCGTCGACGAAGCGCTTGTACTCGCGATTCGTGACCGGGTGACGGTCCAGGAGGAACTCGCCCGTCGGCTCGGTGTCCAGGTGATCGAGCCCCGGCATGTACATGGGGAATCCGCCGGCCGGCACGGCCTCCATCTCGTCGGGAACCTCGCCCGGCCGGCGCAGCGCGTAGTGCCATGTCGGTGAACCGGCGTCGGTCGCGTTTGTGACTCCCTGCGACAAGTTGAGCACGACGTCGTGGGCGGCGCGGCAGCCGTCGAGCTCGAGCTCGAGCCGCGTCACGCCGCGCGGATAGAGCACGTTCTCCATCGGTGTGTGGCCGAACTCGATGCGCTCGCCGTCGGGGTCGCCGTAGAAGCGCGCGGAGACGCGCGCCCCGGGCGGGTCCGAGAGGATGGAGACCGGCAGCGCGAACTCGGGGCGCAACCGCTCGAGCATGGGATCGCCGGGCGCGAACTTCTCGATCTCGCGCGCCAGGACGAACGCGTTCCACGAATCCGCGCCCTCCTCCATCATCAGGATGCGCTCGCAGATGCGCGCCAGAGCCGGCAGGCCCTCGTCGCGAGCCCAGGCCTGCAGGGCCACCAGGGCGTCCCGCAGCTCCTCCGCGTTCGCGAAACGCTTCGCGGGATCCTTCTCGAGGCAGCGCGCCACGATCTCGCCCAGCGCGCGCGGCATCGCGGGGTTGAGGTGTTGCACGGGCTCGGGGGCCTCTCCCAGCATCGAGCCGAGCAGCGCGATCGCGTCGTGCCCGGCGAACGGCCGCCGGCCGGTCGCCATCTCGTAGAGCACGCAGCCCATCGCCCAGAGATCGCTGCGCTCGTCCGCTTCCCTGCCTTCCAACTGCTCGGGCGCCATGTACTGGAAGGTCCCGACGATCGTGCCCGCGGTGGTGAGCGGTTGGGCCACGGTGGCGAGCTGGCTCGAGTCGCTCGCCGGACGGCGTGGGACCACCGGCGCGGCGAGGCCGAAGTCGAGCAGCTTCACGCCCGATTCGGCCAGCATCAGGTTCGCGGGCTTGAGGTCGCGATGGACGAGGCCCGCGCGGTGTGCGTCCGCCAGTGCGCCCGCGGCCTGGACGGCGTGCGCGAGCAGCGTCGTGATGGGAAGGGGCCCGCGCTCGAGGCGCGACGCCAGTGTCTCCCCCTCGATCAGCTCCATCACGAGGTAGTCGAGGCCGTCGTGCTGGCCCACGTCGAAGAGCGTGCAGATGTGAGGGTGGTTCAGCCGCGAGACCGACTTCGCCTCGCGTTCGAACCGGGCGCGCGCCTCGGGGCTCGCCGAGAGGTGCTGCGGCAGCACCTTGATCGCCACGTCGCGACCCAATCGCGTGTCGTGGGCGCGGTACACCTCGCCCATGCCTCCCGCGCCGAGCGGGGCGAGGACTTCGTAGGGACCCAGGCGGGTGCCGGAGGACAGTGGCATCGCGGGAATCTACCTCATGCGGACGCCGGTCCTCATGGTCCGAGTCAGGGCGTCACGGATGACCGCCGAGGCGGATGGCTTTGGTGCCAGTTCAACGTCTGTTCCTGTCATCTACTGGCCACGGGCGAAGCTCCGCTGGTGCGTCGCAGGCGTCCCCGTGGCACGCTCATACACTCGGACCAGGGCACGCAATTCGGCAGTGATGCCTGGCGGCGCTTCTGCCCCTCCAACCACCTTGAGCCGAGCATGAGTCGCAAGGGCAACTGCTGGGACAACGCGGTTACGGAGTCATTCTTTGGTAGCCTGAAGAAGGAGCGGATCAAGAAGCAGATCTACAGCAACTGGGAAGTGGCTGCGGCCGAGGTGGCCGACTACAGCGCGGCGTTCTACAATCAGTCACGCCGTCACGGGCATCTCGGAGGCGTCAGCCCCGAGCAGTTCGAAGCTGCCCACACAAGGCGGCGCCAGGGTGTCCACTGAATCCTGGGAACTCCACTCAACTGCTCCAGCGTGCTCCTTGAGCCTCCGTCAAACCACAACGCCCCAGCAGGTCCAACCCGCTGGGGCGCGTGCGTATCAGCTGCAGCGATGTCACTTCGTGAGCTTCGCGTCTAAGTCTCGTGTTTGCGTGTCCCGCGCCTACGAAACCGCTGCTGTGTGGTCCCACGCCGCCAGGCGGCCACGCTTCGGACAGGGCCCCGTGCTGCTCTAGAACGCGGAGCGGGAAGAGCTACTCACTCTAGCGCCCCTTTCGAGCCTGTCGATCGAAGTAGGGCTTGCCGATGGCGTAGAGCCACCCACCCCAAGTGTCACCTACTGTCGGCTTGAGCACATTGGTGTACGCAAAGTGAGATACGCGTCGGTTCCATGAGTCAAGCGGCACCCCAAGATCTCCCGCAATAGAAAGCCCGGGAATTGCCCCGATCATGGCAGCGCCCGTACCGCGCAATGCAGCCTCTCCGCTCTCGGCGCCCTCGCGCCGAGCTTGTCGGTAGCCGGAGCTTGCATCAACGCCTGCCGCGGCAAGCTGCGCCACGCTCTTGATGCCAGCTTTCACGACTCCCGCCTTGACTCCGGATACCCTAGAGGCCATGAAACTAACGTCCTTGCCCTTGGCGACGAATGAGACGGGACGCAACAGGAGCTTGGTTCCGACCGTCTCGACGGCCCGAGTGACAATGTCCGGCTTCAGCGCGTTGACGACCTGGGCGGCGAACGATGACACCTTCTTCCAGTTCAGGGTGAAGTCTCCGGAGGGGTCTGTCATGTCGGTCGGGTTGCCGTCAGCGTAGAGATACATGGCACCGGCAAGATAGTCGTTGCCCCAGGAGGACTGTGGGTCTTGGCTCACGAACATCCCCGTCTCGCTGTCGTAGAAGCGATCGCGCATGAAGACGAGACCGGATGCCGTGCCTTCGACGCCGTAGCGCCCCACCCACCCAAGCCGCGTGGTCGTCGCGCCGACGTCCATCGCCGTGTCACCAAACGCGGTGTACGCCAGATGCCCGGCGTCCGTGCCCGTGCTGTCGGTCAGAGCGGCTGTCGAACCCAGACCGTCGAAGTGGTAGTAGCGCGCCGTGCCGGACCGGTTTAGGTCGGCCGCCAGCCCAAGTCCGAAGACGTAGCTGGTCAGGGTGGCACTGCGATCGTCCATCTCGCGGAGCGTGCGATAGGGCTTACTCGTCGGGTCGACCACGTAGCGCACGATCCGGCCGGGCTCCTCGCTGCGAATGCGGCGGCCGAGCCCATCGTAGCGGTACTTGCTCGTACCTTCGGGACCGACCACCTGGATGAGTCGGTTCTCGTTGTCGTACGTGTAGCTGGTGAATGCGGTCCCCGAACTGCGGGTGAGGCGATTGCCGTTGGCGTCGTACGTGTAGGTCACGCTGCCGGCGGCGCTGAGCCGATCTGCACCATCGTAGTTGTACGTGGTCGTTACGCCGCGCTGCGTGATCGAGGCACGGTTGCCCAGGGCGTCGTAGGTGTAGCTGGTCGACTCGACACCTGGGATTGTCTCCGCGGTCAACTCGTCGAGCGCATTGTAGATGTACTCAGTGACAGTCGTGCGCAGCAGGGTGCGCAACTCGGCCTCGGCGACGGCGCTAACGCCCGTCGAGGGTCCGAGGATGCTCACCTGTTGCAGCCAGCCTCTGTGCCGGCCAATCCAGCGCACCAGATCGGCGTTGTCGGCCAATGAATCAGGGTCCGCCAACAGTGTCGCGGTCGTCCACGGCACTGTGTTCGCTGCTGTGGAGATTGCATCCTGCCACGCATCCGCGTCGACGAGCTGGAGCTTGGCGAAACGATCCAGTCCCTCCACGGAGTCCTCGAGCGCACTCACGCTGAGGCTTGCCGGATCGTCCGAAGCGTGTCGTTTCAAATCAGTACAGCCGTGTGCCGTGAGCCAGGTGACGACGCCCGGGCCGAGCGTCGACTCGTCTCCCACGAGGACCGCCCGCGTGGCCCCAGAGGCGGTCCACGCCGATGCGGTGACCTCAGGGACGGTGTCGCGATCGGCGAGCAGCAGCGGTGCCTTGAGCCTCCCGGCTATCAGGGCCGCAGCACCAGCTCGCCTGTAGTCCCGCTCTCCAGCCAGCACGACGATCGATGAGGTCCCCGCGGCCTTCGCAGCGGTTCCGAGCCGATTCGCACCCCGCACGCGGCGCACCGCGATCCCGGATTGCTGGAGCTGCGCCTCGACCACGTCGGAGACGCCCCCCACGTCTCCCATCACGACCGCTCTCAGTGCAGGGCGTAGCCCGTGCAAGCGGTTGAGCTCGGCCTGGGTGGCGGTGGACGCCCAGAGATTGTCGCCCGGCACGACCAGCGTGGGCACACCGAGGCGGCGCGCCAGGGATGGCCCCGCCACCGCTTCCGGCCAGTCGTCGCCGGAGGTGACCACGATACTGTCCACCCCCGCCGCGAACCCGGTGCTCGAGAGCGATGCGCTGGTGGCGAAGATGTCGCCGCCGCCCGATCTCATGGGATCCGGCCTGCGATCCACGCGCACAGTACGCGTCCGATTGCCGTTGGCGTCGAGCGTGTATGCAAGGGCGACGAGCGTGTCCATGCCGGGCGTGCGGACCAACGTCGCAATGAGCTGGTTGGCGTCGTCGTAGGTCAATACGGTCGTGACGCCGTTGGGGTGTGTGATCCCGGCGAGGTTGTCGTCGGCGTCGTAGCTGTATCCGATCGTGCGGCCCTTCCAGTCCGTCACACTCGACATGTGATTGGCCGCATCGTAGGTGTAGGTGCAACTTTCTCCGTTCGGGTAGATCACCTCCGCGAGGTTGCCCGCTGAGTCGTATCCGAACGACACGGTCTTCAGGTAGTGGTCCACGGTCGTGGAGAGCCGGTTGAGCTCATCGTACGAGAGCATTGTGGTGCCCCACGAGTCCACGACTGAGGTGACGTTGCCGGCGTCGTCGTAGCCCTGGATCACCTTGGTGCTGTCGCTGTATACCACCTGCTTGAGCCGGCCGGCGGCGTCATAGCTGTACTGGGTAACGCGGCCACGTGCATCGGTCCTCCGGCTACGGTGGCCGGCGGCGTCAAAGGCATAGGACTGAGTGTTCCCAATAGGATCGCGCACCGACACGAGCCGGTCCGCTCCGTCGTAGGACATCTGGCTCACGTGGCCCCTGGCGTTGGTCACGGTGAGCAGGTTGCCTTCGGGATCGTACCCGTATTGAAGGACCTGGCCCGTTGCCGCCTGCACGGTTGACAGGTGGCCAAGGTCGTCGTAGGCGAAGATCGTGCTGTAGCCGCGAGCGTTGGTCGTGCTGATCACCCGTCCAAGGGCGTCGTGCGTGCTGCGGGTCACGGATCCGAGGGGGTTCGTGGTACTCGTCAGGCGGCCCAGGGGATCGTAGGTGAATGACGTCGTCTTGGACCGCGCATCCGTGGTCGTAAGGCGGTTGTGGGCGGCGTCATACGTGTGCGTCGTGACATTCCCGAGGGCATCCTGCTCGCGCAGCAGGTTCCCGACGGGATCGTAGGCCCAAGCGCTCACTCCGCCTCGCGGATCCACCGTGCGGATTCGGCGATCGAGGGCGTCGTAGCCATGGACGGTTACGTCGCCGAGCGCATCCTTGACCTGCGCGAGCCGATCCCTGGCGTCGAATGTGTACTCGGTCCGGTTGAGCCGCGGGTCCACGGTCGCGATGTGGCGGCCGTCGAGGTCAAACTCGTACGAGGTTGTCTGTGCCAACAGGTTCGTTTCGGAAGTCACGCTGTCGGCTGCGTCGTAGGTGTAGGTGATGCGGTGTCCCAGACCGTCGGTCACCGTCGTCTGTCGTCCCGCGTCGTCGTAGCCGAAGGTCACCACGTTTCCAGCGCCGTTGGTCGACGTCAGCATGTTTCCGGCCGCGTCGTACGTGTAGGACTCGACATGGTTGTTGGCGTCGGTCCGCTGCGCGATCTGGCCCGTCGTCGTGTAGGTATTGCGCGTCACCTTCCCCAGTGGCTCGTCGATCTCGGTCGGCCGACCCAGGACGTCATTGACGTACGTCGTCGCGTGCCCCAGGGCATCGACGCGCATCGTCGGGCTGTTGGTCGGGTCGAAAAGGGTGCGAGTCGAGTCGCCGAGCGCGTCGATCGTCCGGGAGGTATTGCCCCGGGGGTCGTACTCGTAGCGAGTCGTGTGCCCCAGTGCATCACGGACGAGAATGCGATTGTGGTTGGCATCGTAGGCGTAGGAGGTGGTGTCGCCGCGCTCGTTCACATCGGCTATCAAGCGATAGTTCGCATCATGAAGGTGTACGAGTACTCCGCCCGCCGGGTTCATGATCGTCGTACGGTGGGTCGAGTCGTCATACCCGAAGGTTGTCACGCCGTCCAGGGCATCGGTCTGGGTGCTAACGCGCCCCGGACCGTCGTAGGTGCAGCGCAACACCCGGTGCCCCAGCGGGTCCGTGACCTGCGTGAGCCGACCTTGACCATCGTAGGAGTAGTGCGTCTGCCCGCCGTTCGCGTCGGTGAACGTGGAGAGGTAGCCCGCGGCGTCGTACGCGAACTGCCACGTGCGGCCGATGACGTCACGAATAAGAGTGACTCGACTGTTCGTCACCGTCACGTCATAGCGGCGACCGCCGGGATCGGAGAACCACTGCAAGACGCCGCCCACGTAGTGAAGGGTGACGGCGTTGCCGCTGCGATCTGCGATCGCCTGAAGCAACCCGGTCCCGTCGAACGTAAGGCGTTCACGAGAAGTGCGCAGGAAAGTGTAACCGTTGACTCCATCGCCCGAGAGGGAGTCGTACACACCGAGTCCCGCCGCAAATGCGCTGTCGCTCCGAGTGAACGAAAGGTCCTGATTGTCCTCGAGCGTCACGGAGGCACTCGTCTCCAACGGAGTCACGAGGGAGCCGAGGGTCCAATTCCATCGTGAACCCAGCAGGCTGTTGCGCTGCGCCTGCGATGAGTACCACGCCGTGAGTGGCAAGTCCCCGCCGGGACCGCGCATGGTGAGAATCGGAAGGCTGCGCGTCACAGCACCCAGCGACGTGTTCACGCCTTCGCCGGCCTGCCCAGAGGGGAATTCCTGTCCGATCACCATGTTCGCAGGCGGCGGCGGTGGCACGTATGGCACGATGGGGGTCGACGCGCTCCAGTTGAGCGGAGCCGATGCCTCGCAGGCGACTCGCCAGTAGTAGGTCTGGCCGTTGACAGGTGCCGATGCCGCGGGGATGAAGCGGTAGTTCACGTCGCTCGCGAACTGGGTGACGCCGGTCGTGAAGTCGGAGTCGGCGGCAACCTGGACCACGTATGGCCTCCCCCGAGTCGTCGTGGCCGCCCAGGAGAACGTCTGCGGCAGTGCGACCTGGCTGGTCGCCGGAGACAAGCCCGTCACCGGCTGGATATAGTTGGGATAGTAGTGGAACGGCACGTCTTGCCAGTTGCCGAGATTCCCGGCGCAGTCGACGGCGCAGACCCAGAAGGTGTGGCTGCCTTCGGCGACGTCAAAGCTGCCCGAGAGGGATGGCGTACCGATGAAGGTGGCCGGTCCCTCATCAATGGCATAGTACCAGCCACAGACTCCGGAATGCGCGTCGCTGCCAGTCCCCCAGTTGAAGCTAAATGTCCGGGTGGTCGAATACCCTGCCGGGAAAACGGTCACTGGGGAACTGCTCGGTGGCACCGCGTCGTAGTGCATCCAAAACTGTGCGCTCCATGCGCTCGCGTTGCCCGCCGCATCCCAGGCACGCACTTGCACCCAGTGGTCGCCGCTGTAGGAAGCGTCGAACCCAGCCCAGTTCCCGGGGGCAGGCCCCTGGTAGGCACCGTCGAGCATCCAGTCGTAGCCAACCACGCCGGACAGGTCGTCTCCCGGGTCGTTCCAGTAGACGTAGAAGCTGACGTCGTTCGTCCAGGCGGAGGTGCCGTACACGACAGGCTGATTGGGCGCGTTGGGGTCGTAGTGAACAATCACACCTCCGACCGGCCCTGGACCGTGCTGGCACCGGTCCGCGGCGTTGACGTAAACGGAGTGGGTCCCAGGCGGAATGGCACCCTTCGTCAAAGTTAGGATCGGAGTGTCGACTCCATCGTTGTTATACTCCGCGTCCATTCCCAGCGCAGTCGTGTTCGGAATGGTCCCGCTGCTGCCTCCGCCTCCATCCAGCCACCAATTGAAATGATCGATGCCCGAGCCATACCGGTCCGGGGGCGTGGTACCGCTGAAGCCGTTCGGGGGTGGGTCATACCCCCAGACAGGGATGCTGATGTCACCATTTGTCCATCCGGCTGGGGACGCCGCCCCGAGGACAACGGTGTTGGTTGTCTTGTCATCCAGGCGCATCGCCATGAAGTCGATGTCCATGACGCCACTGGCGCCACCTCCACCGCTGCCGCGAGCGATGAAGCGAAGCTGCGAGACGAAGTTCCCGGCCCAGCCGGAGATGGAGCCGACGTTGAACGTCGCCCAATGCCATTGGCCGTCGTGGAGCAGCCCGGTCATCATGTAGTCAGGCGACGTCCAATCTGGACGAGTCGTGGTCTGGAAGTCGAACTGAAGCGTCGAGATGGCTCCATCGGTGAAGCGGTACCCGAACCGGATGTAGTCGTCGTGGTATCCGTAGAAGGGCGAGCCTGCGAAGTTCTGGCTGTATAGGCCGCCACCTGTGGCGAAGACCACGTGCAGGTTGCTGCCCCCGTCGCTGGTGACCGTGGTGCCAGTCGAGCCCGTCCATCCACTTGTGGTGTTTGTGAACAGCCATGTCCGCGACGAGGCTTGAACGGTGCCGGGTACGAGCACCGGAATGAGAACGAGGCTCACGGCGGTCAGGAGCCATCCGAGGCGCGTGAGTGTGGCCTGTGGTGTGCGGCTCACGGGGAAACCTCCCGGAGAACTTGCAAAAGGAGCGATAGTGTGAGCAGCCGGAAATTCGTGTCGGCGCGTCATGGGCGGCTCAGGAGGGCGTCGAAACGGGCCTGAGCCGCTTCGAGGTTGCCGATCAAGCCCTGCAGGATCGTTCGTGAGAGAGCCTGGGAGCTGCTGCCGGCGGAAATCGAGTCGCGTGACGCAGCCGAAGCGACCACGCGGTCGCCGGCGCGCACGGCCGCCGGCGATAGATGTCCGATCGCGGCGAGCCGGGCCTCACACGCGCGACGTGCGTTGGCACCGTTCACGGAACCAGCGTCGAATGCGACGAGCGCGTCGCGGTAGATCGCCAGCGGATGCATGACGCTCTGTCCGATCAGACGGTCTCGCAGGCCCTGGATCCCGACGCCGGGCGCGGCGGAAGCCTGGGACGCGAGCGAGCGGAATTCATCGCGCATGGCGGGAGTCAGAGTCGTGTCGCGGCGGAGTGCCCGAATCGTGAAAGCATGAAGGCGTGTGGCTTGCTCAGCAGTCCACGGCACCGATGCGCTGGTCGGCTTGCCCACCGGGGCGCGGTCCGGCGCCGAGGCGCCGGCCGCGGCGCAGACCGACACCATCGCCAGTGCGAGCCCCACCACGATCGTTGCGAGCACCTGCATGCGCTTCGTCATGGAATCACCTCGCGGCCCGCTCATGGCAGGACCACCACGCGGCCACGCGCCTCGGTCCGCTGGCCGAGGTACTGGGCCGACAGCACGTAGAAGTAGATGCCCGGCGGCGTGGAGCCCCCGGGGCGAGCATCACCGAACCGGATCGAGTTGACACCGGGGACACTCACGGCGCGTTCGACGGAGCTGGTGCGACGCCCTGCGATGTCGTAAAGAGCGAGCTCGTACCGAGCCGGACGTGTCAACACGAACTCGAGTCGCGCCGAGCCCCTTGTCGGATTCGGCGTGACGCGTACGCCCTCGACTCGCAATCTCTTGGCGGCCATGAATTGTATTTGGGCCGAACCGGCTAGCGCTCCTCCCTGGTCGACGAGACGAGCGGTGAGCACGTGCGGGCCTTCAACGAGTCCGGCGAGATGCGCCGTGAGGGCACCATCTGCTCGTGGAATCAGCGTGGCCTGTGGCACAGCCGCGCCATCCAGTGCGATGTCGGCCGCGTGAACGTCGAGACCCTTCGCTCCGACGAGTCGCAGTACGAGTGTGGGCTCCGTCGTCGTGAACTGACCTTGCAGCAATGGCAGGCCATCGGATTCGATCGCCACCGTACTGTTCTCCACCGCCGTGGCAGGCGGCAGAGCGATGAACCACGCGGCGCCTGCCGAGGGCGCAGCGCCATCGGCCATGGGCGCACCAAGAAGGAGCTGTTGGGCAATCGCGCGGGGGTAGATCGAGGCGATCCCGATGCTTGCGCCGAACTGATCGTCAGGTGCGAGACCCTCGAGACGCAGGTCGGGAAGCAGGTCGGCGCCGGCGCCTCCGTGGAATACCTCCACGACACCATGTCCTTCATCGGCCCCCGGGCTGCCGATCGCGGCCTCGATCAAGCTCGGATCGCGAAGGTTGCCCAGGACCAGCGAAGAGCCGAATCGATCGCCGACCTCGGTGCCTGTGATCGCGATCGGCGAAGCTGCGAACGAGCTCGGAGCGCCCGCGAACAAGTAGGCCGCCCCCCTGCCCTTGCCCGCGCCAGGTGCGCCCACGAGCAGGTCGGCGTGGCCATCACCAGTCCAATCGCCGCCCGATGCGAGGGTGGCGCCGAAGCGCGCACGCTCGCCGTAGGTAGCATTCGCGACCGGGTCTTGCAGGACCTGCAACTGCTGCCCCGTCGCGAGAACCACGACCACCTTTCCGCGGCCCTCCGCAGAGCCGGGAGCACCTACCGCGAAATCGGCCTTTCCGTCCGCATCGAGATCGCCCACGGCCACAACTGAAGCGCCGAAGAGTTCACCGGCACCAGAACCGGTCGTGCGTGAACTGGAACTGATCGGCGGCGCGGTGCCGCCAAGGTACACGAACGCCGCGCCGGTTCCCGACTGTCGCCCGGGTGCTCCGACGAGGAGTTCATGGAACCCGTCCCCATTCATGTCGCCGACATTCGCGAGCGATGCGCCGAACAGGTCCCCGGGGTTCTCCCCATGCAGCACGAGTGCTGGCGTGCTGTCGGGCAGTGGTGCGCCGAAATAGACGTATACGGCACCCGCTCCGTTGTTCGCACCGGGATCGCCGATCGCAAGGGCGTCGAACGTCGTGCTCTGGTAAGACCTCGCGAGCACCGCCGACGTCCCGAACGCGCACGTACTGCCCAGGGGAGCGCAGAACGACGCGACACAAGCGCGGCTGCCGATCAACCATGCCCCCTTGCTGCTGACGACCACTTGGGACACGGAGTCACCGTGGACACCGACGAGTTTTCCGGCGCCCAACACAACCCGCGCGGAATGTTGGAACGCCTGCAAGCCGCCAAAGACCGGTGTGGCGGTCTGCGCGTGCGCGGCGGTAACCGTGACGGCGGCCGCGAAAGCGATCCGCAGCGTCAGTGACATGCGTCGCATGAGCTCACCTCTGTGCGAGGGGGGTCGAACAGTGTCGCGAATGGTGGGTCGCGCACGTCGTCCTGAAGTCGCTCATGAAGCGCAACCTGAGGTGCAGATCAGCGGAGGTCGGGGGGCCCCGGTCGACGACGAGGCATGACCGTGTACGAGCGTCATCCTAGGCGCAATCGGTGCGGCTGGGAGCGGGTACGAAAGTAGTACCTTCAAAGCTCGCGTACGCCCGCCAAGAATGTGGCCGCCCCAACACGTACTACTAAACGTCGTTGCTCGTGGGCAATTCGTGCGCCCTGTTCAGCACGTCAACTCCCGGGTTGGCCCTTTCCGCCCCTCACCCGTGCTGCTTCGCGTCGTGTGCGGCGTGGAGTTGGCCGGCGCGCAACATCACGCACTGGAGGCCGATCCCCAGCTCGCGCTCGTAGCGGCGAACGAGGCGCGCGTCGCGCTCGGTGACGAGCGTGATGCACACGCCGGGAACGCCCGCACGGCCGGTGCGGCCGGCGCGGTGCAGGTAGGCCTTGCTCTCCGATGGCATGTCGAGGTTCACGATGTGCGTGACGCCGGGCAGGTCGAGCCCGCGGGCCGCGACGTCGGAGGCGATCAGCACCTGCGCGGCACCGCTCCGGAAGTCGTCCATTGCCTGCTTGCGCGCGAACTTGTCGTTCGCGCCGTGCAGCGCCGCGGCCGTGATGCCGTGGTGCTCGAGTTGCGCGGCGACGTTCTCGGCGGTGGTGTTCTGGTGCGTGAACACGAGCGCGCGCTCGGGGTCGGTCGCGCGCAGGAGCTGCCGCAGCACGCGGGGCTTGTCGCGCTCCTGGCAGAACAGGTAGAGGTGCGTGATGTCGGCGTTCACGGTCGCGGCAGCGCCGGGGCGCAGCATCGGCAGTTCGGGCGTGATCGCCGCGAGCGCCTGCGAACTCTCGGCCTGCTCGGTTGCCGACACGCACACGATCTGCCGATTGGGCGGCAAGGCGCGCACGATCTTTTGGACCTGCGCGACGCCCTCGTCGGCGAGCAGGCGGTCGGCCTCGTCGAGCACCAGCGTGCGGATCGCGGGCGTCTTGAGCTTGCCCATCTGGATCAGCTCCTGCAGCCGCCCGGGCGTGCCGACCACCACGTGCGGCCGGGCCTTGAGCTTCTCGACCTGCCGATCGAGCGGCGTCCCGCCGATCAGGAGCAGCGCTCGCACGGGCATGCCGGCGTTCTGCGCGAGGTCGCAGCACTGCCGATGGATCTGGAGCGCGAGCTCGTGCGTGGGCGCGGCGACGATCGCCTGCGTGGCCGGGGGCTCGAGCTCGAGCGCTCCCAAAATGGGCAGCAGGTACGCCAGCGTCTTGCCCGTGCCGGTCTCGGAGTTCAGGTACGCATCGCCGCCGCCGCGCAGCACCGGCAGCGCCAGCGCCTGGATCGCCGTCGGTTTCGTGATGCCCTGCCGCGACAGCGCGGCGATCAGTTCGGGCGAAACACCGAGTTCAGCGAAGCCGATGGCGACACCGCGGTGGGGCTTGCGTCATGACGAACCTCGCTCGTGAGGCCTTCGGAGCCGCGCGGCTGGTGCCGCGCAGCCCCGAAGGCGCGAACCGCATGATAGCGGCTCGCGCGAGGATCGGCCCAGCGGGCCGCCCCCGGCGTCGGCTCGGCCCGCTTCAGGCCGGCATCTGGCTCGACGGCGTCGAGCGGGACAGCGCGAGCTCTTCCTCCGTCATCTCCTCGGGGATGCCTTCGAAGAGCGGCGACGAGAGGTAGCGCTCGCCCGTATCCGGCAGCATGCAGAGCAGCACCGATCCGGGCGCGGCCTTCTCCGCGACCTGCAGCGCGACCGCGAACGAAGCGCCACCCGAGATGCCGGTGAAGATGCCCTCCTGCCGCGCGAGCTTGCGGCTCCACTCGATGCCGACGGGACCGGGCACGGGAACCAGTTGGTCGTAGAACTTGTTCTCGACGCCTTCCTGCAGCACGTACGGCACGAAGTCCGGTGTCCAGCCTTGGATCGGGTGCGGCTCCCAGGCCGAGTGGCTCACGGCCGGCGAGTGGTCTGCTGCTCTCCCCTGTGCGATCCCCGAGCCCAGCAGCTGCGCGTTCGCGGGCTCCGCGAGCACGATCTTCGTCTCGGGCCGCTCCTTGCGAAGGACGCGCGAGACGCCGACGAACGTGCCGCCGGTGCCGTATCCGCTGACGAAGTAGTCGAGCCGCTCACCCGCGAAGTCGGCGAGGATCTCGCGGGCGGTGGTGTTCTCGTGCACCTTGGCGTTGTCCGCGGTCTCGAACTGCCGCGCGAGGAACCAGCCGTTCGCCTCGGCGAGTTCCTTGGCCTTCTGGTACATGCCGATGCCCTTCGCGGCGCGCGGCGTGAGCACGACCTTGGCGCCGAGGAAGCGCATCAGCTTGCGGCGCTCGATCGAGAAGCTGTCGGCCATCGTCACGACGAGCGGATAGCCCTTCGCGGCGCACACCATCGCGAGGCCGATGCCGGTGTTCCCGCTCGTGGCCTCCACCACCGTCTGGCCGGGCTTCAGGTCCCCGCGGCGTTCGGCTTCCTCGATGATGCTGATCGCGAGGCGGTCCTTCACCGACGCGGCCGGGTTGAAGAACTCGGCCTTCACGTAGAGCCGCACGTGCTTCGGCGCCAGGGCGTTCACGCGAATGCACGGCGTGTCGCCGATGGTGTCGACGATGCTGTCGAAGAGCCTGCCGCGGCCGCGGGTCGTACGAGGAGCGTGCGACGTCATGGGTCCCTCTCGAGTGTGGAGTGTGGCGGCCCGACATGGTGCGCGGAATGGCGCCCGCCGCGCCCCGCGATCCGGGCGCTGGCGACGCCGGTCACCGGGCCGTTGGATGCGGCCGATCCCCCGTGCGATTTCGGGGCCGATGGCTCCGGACGCTTTCCCGCGCCCGAGGCTCCGGGATCAGGATCCCGTGGGTCCGCAGACCTCGAGCCCGTTCTCGGGCCACGCGGGATCCCACCGCCCCGCGGCCAGCACGTGCTGGACGTAGACACCGTGCGCACCGGGCCGATCGTCGAGCCAGCCGACGAAAGCCCCGCCCGCTCCGTCCGAAGCGATCACCGTCTGGCCCTGCAGGCCGGGCACGGCGCACACCGCCACGCCATGGGCCGGCCACGAGGGATCGGCCTGCGCGTCGCGCGTCGCGTGCTGCGCGAAGATATCCAGGCTCGCGTCGTGATCCCGATCGTTGCGGTCATCCATCCACGCCGCGATCGCGCCTCCGGAACCGTCGGCCACGATCACGGGCGTGTGCTCCCACCCCGCGCTGGTCCGAAGCGAGAGCCCTTCCGCGGGCCACGCTGGGTCCGGTCCGCTCGTAAGCACGTGCTGGACCGAGACCCGTTCGCCACCTTCGTAGTCCTCGCATGCCACGAACGCGCCGCCTGATCCGTCCTCCGCCAGTGTCGGGCTGAACAGCGCCGTCCGACCCGCGTACGGGTTCCGTCCGTCCGCGGGCCAGCGGGAATCCGGCGCTCCTTCGGCGGTCACGTGCTGCGCGAAAACCTGGCCATAGTCCATGGGCTTGCCCAGCCGGTAGTCCTCCCACGCCACGAGGGCTCCACCTGCGCCATCCGGAGCGCACCGGCACGCCCATTGATCGCCTTCGGCAGTGCATACCGGCACCTCCGGCGCGAGCCACGTCGAATCGGGCTCGCCGCTCGCGAGATGTCGGGCGTAGAGGTCGGAGTCCTTTCGGCGCCAGTCGATCCAGACGACGATCGCGCCGCCGCGTCCGTCGGCGACGAGATCCTCGGGAGAACGGTTCCCGGGGGCCGTGCATACCCGTCGGCCGTCCGCGGGATAGAGCGAATCCAGCTCGCCGCGGATCGTCACGTGCTGGGCGTAGAGGTCGCGCTGCTCGCCGTGTCGCCGCCGTCGCCCGTCCGCCCAGACGGCGATCGCACCGCCCGCGCCATCGGGTGCGATGGCGACGTGGTGCTGATCGCGCACCGCCGCGCAGAGCACGCGGCCACCCGCGGGCCAGGCGGGATCGCACCTGCCGTCGGCCAGCACGTGTTGGGCGCAGACATCGAGGTCCTTGCCCTTGCGACAGTCGTCCCATGCCACGATGGCGCCGCCCGCGCCGTCGCTGATGGCCACGTGGCTGCGGATGGCGAACGGAACAACGCCGAGCTCGAGCCCTCCGGGCGGCCATGCCGGGTCCACCTGCCCCCGCACCAGCACATGCTGGATCCGGACGTTTCTCGCCTTGCAGCGGGCCGTCCCGATGTCGGCCTCCCAGACCAGGAGGACACCACCCCGGCCGTCGGCGAGAAGCGATGGCGCTGCCGGGTAGCCACCCGGAGCCGGTGCTGGCTCGCCGGGCATGTCGACCGCGGCAGCGCGGGCCGGGAGTGCGAGCAACGCAAGTCCCAGAAGGACGGCGCACGTCCACGTGAGTGGAGGGCTCAGGAGCGCGCCTCCCGCATCTTGTTCTCGCCCGCCGCGATTCACGGGCGCCCGCCGTCGCGGCGATAGACGATGCGCCACCTCGGGACCATCCCGCCGCCCAGGGCTCCGACGAAGGCCCCGGTCATGGCGCCCAGCCCGATCGAAAGCACCATGTCCCCGCCCGAGAAGCCGTTGCCGAGGAACGAATCTCCCGAAATGGCCATCCCGAGCCCCAGGCCCAGAAGGCCTCCGGCGATCAGGCCTCCGAGAGAGCCCGACCGCGCATGGCTCTCGCGCACCTCGATTCGGTCGACCTCGTTCCACGGCAACAGTTCGGGCGCGTGGTAACCGGGCGCGCCACGTCCGGTGGTGGGCGCGATGTCCACGGGCATGATTCCGGCAGGCGTGAACGCGGGATCGCGATAGACGAGTGTCCGCGATCCCGCGCTCACGCGGACCGTGCGTCCCTTGCAACTCGACGCGATCGATCGCGCCGCGGAATCCGGCAGGAGCTGGGCGTCGGCGGCGGTGGTCAAGAGAGCGGCCGCGAACGCGGCCCGCAGCATCAGGCGCATGAGTCGCATGAGCTCACCTCGAAGAAAGGGATGCCGATCGGCATCGCCGAGGACGGAACGCACACGTCGTCGAGGAATCGCGCGCAGGCCAGGGATCAGGCGAGTGAAGCGCGGAGGTCGGGGGCCCTCGTTCGGCGACGAGGCAAGACCTTCTCCACCACTCAGGCTAGCCCCGATCGAGGCGCCGGGGATGCGGTCCGAATGGCGTACTCGCCGCCGCCGCGGCGCACTCCCGCGCCCGCACGGTGACCGCTTGGGCAGGGCCATGCAGAACAGGACGGCCGACTTGCCGCGGTTCTGGATTGGCCACGTGTCGTGCGGCGCGTGGAACCGCCCGTGGGCGACCGCCATTTCCCCCGAGAGCAGGAACGCGATCGGGCCCGTTCAGCGCGGCGGTCCGATCCGGAGTTGGGCGGTGCCGAGGTAGATCTCGCGCAGGAAGATCGAGAGCGCCGCGATCAGGCCCACCATCGCCGCGACGAACATGACCGCGACCACGCCCTCGGTGTCGAGATGGAACGCGCTGCCCACGAACAGCAGCGCGATCACCAGGCAGACCAGCAGCGCGCTGCTCGTGCCGCACGTGAGCGCCATGTTGATCATGCGGGCTCGGTGCGAGAGCCGGCGCATCTCGACTTCCATCTCGGCGCGGCGCGCGTCGGAGTGCTCGTGCAGCCGGTCCTCGAGCAGCCGCGCGCGGTCGATGATGCGCGCGAGACGGCCCGTGAGCACCGTGAGCACGACGCCGATGCCCGAGAGCAGGAACACCGGCGCGACGGCGAGCTGGATGACGTGGACGACGTTGGGCGTACTGGCCATGCGACCTCCGCGGCCGAGGGTGCGCGAGATGGCTCGCGCGGTCAATCGGTGCGGGCCAGTCGCGGCGCCCGCCCCTCGGACATCGCGGCGTTCAGCTCCGGCACTTCCGCGTCACGGACCGCAATCCAGTGACGCAGTGCGGCCGCGCGCGCCGGCGACGCGTCCCGTGACGCTCGGGCGCGCTCGACTTCGACCAGCGCCTCCAGCGCGCGCACGCGACGGCGCACCTCGAACTCGCGGGGCGTGCGCAGCGCGGACTCGGCGAGCAGGAGATGCTTCTCGGCCTCCGCGTCGTCGCCGATCTTCGCGAGATACACGCCGTACTCCAGGTGGAATCGCGCGACATCGGCCGGGGGCATCTGTCCCGGAGGCAGGCGCGCCACCCGGCGGAACAGCGAATCGGATTCGCGCGAGCGTCCGCTCGCGCCCACCGCGCCCGCGACCTCGCACAGCAGCCATGCCGTCTGGGGGTTCCCGACGCCGAACACGGGATCGAGATAGTTGCGCGCCTTGCGCAGCTCCGTTGCGGCCTTGGCGTATCGGCCCTGCTCGCGGTAGATGCGCCCGAGATTGCTGCGCGCGAAGTTGGTGTTCATCGCGTCGGGGCCGAGACGCGCCGTGAGAATCGTGAGGGCGCGGCCGCAGAGCGACTCGGCCTCGGCGAACCTCCCGCAGGCCAGTGCGGCGCGGCCGAGGTCGTTCAGGCTGACGGCGACCTGGTCGCTCTCCTCCCCCAGCACCTTGCGCCGGCCGTCCAGGACTTCGCGGAACAGCGCTTCCGCGCCGGCGAGGTCACCCAGCGAGAACTTCATGCGTCCGTAGTTGTTCTTGGTGAGGAGCGTGGACGGGTTGTTCTCGCCGAACGCAGAGACCTTGAGCGGAATGGCCTCGCGGTAGGCCGAGTCCGCCGCGTCGAATCGCCGGAGCGCGGCCAGCGCATTGGCGAGATTGTCGAGCGATCCGGCCACGCGCGCCGGCCCGGCATCGGGGGCGCTGCGGAAGGCGGCGAGCGCCGCACGGTGCGTCGCGAGCGCCTCTTCCGAGCGTCCCTGGTTGCCGAGGCACACGCCGAGTCCGGTGAGCGCATCGCCGACCGCCACCGATCCGCCGCCTCGCACGCGCCGAGCGACCGCGACCGCTTCCCTCGCGAGCGACTCCGCGCGCACCGTGGCGCCCGTGCGCAGGTAGACGTTCACCAGCCCCAGCAACTCGGTCGTGCGCTCGGGGTAGTCGCTCGTGTGAATCCGCCCCCCGGTCTCGAGTCCCACTCGCACGAGCGACTCCGCGACGGCGAAGTTCCCGCGGTCCAGCTCGATCCGCGAGAGGTTGACGAGGTCCACCTCGACCTCAGGAGTGAGGTCTCCGACGAGCCGGCGGTGCATGGCGAGCGCGAGTCGCTGGAGCGAGTCCGCCGCGTCCAGCCGCCCGCTGAAGTGCATCAGGTTCCCGAGCGAGGTGAGCCCGATCGCAACGGAGCCGTCGCCGTTGGGAAACAGCTTCTGGCTCATCGCGAGTCCCTCGCGCATGAGCGGCTCGGCGGCTTCGACCTGCGCTTCGTCCAGATGGATGCTGCCGAGCGTCATCAGCGCCTGCGCCGTGCCCGGGTGCGGTTCGGGGTGCAGGGCGCGCCACATGGTGAGGGCTTCGCGGCCGATCGAGTCGGCGCTCACCATCTGGCCTCGGAGCGAGCGGACTTCGGCGAGCGTCGACAGCGCGGTGGCCACGTCCTCGTGCGCCCCGCGATGAAGGCGGCGACTCGTCTCGTACGCGGAGCGCGCATGCTCGTCGGCGGCGGTGAGGTCCCCGATCCGCAGGTACGTGCGCGCCAGCACCTGCTCGATGCCGGCGGCGACGTCGGGCTGCCCGGCGAGCTCGCTGCGAACCCGGGCGGCCGTGCGGTCGAGGATCTCGCGCAGGAGCGCGCTGTCGCGTCCCTTCGCCACCGACGGGCCGGCGCCCTCGAGCATGTCCGACAGGAACGCGGCGACCTGCCGTGCCTTGGCGGCCTCGGTCCGCGCGCGCAGGAACATGGCGGTGCTCACGACCGCGGCGACCACGATCGCCGCCAGCGCGACGGCGAGAGCCCCGACGAGTGGCTTGTGGCGCGCGACCAGCTTGCGGATCTGGTACGCCGTGCTGGGCGTGCGCGCGAGCACGGGCTGGGAGTTGCGGTAGCGCTCGAGGTCCTCGGCGAGGGCCGCGGCGCTGGAGTAGCGCCGCTCGGGTTCCTTGGCGAGCGCCTTGAGCACGATGCTCTGCAGGTCGGTGTCGACCCGGGCCACGCCGCTCGGCAGGTCGCGCAGCGGCCGGGGCTCCTGCTCGCCGATCACGCGCATGGCCTCGGGGAGCGCCGTGCGGCTCACGTCGTACGGCCGCGTGCCGGCGAGCATCTCGTACAGGATCACGCCGAGCGTGTAGACGTCCGAGCGCACGTCGAGCGCCTGCGTCTCGCCGCGCACCTGCTCGGGGCTCATGTAGGCCAGCGTGCCGCGGATCGTCCCCACGTCGCTCACGAGGCTCGCCTGCGAGTCGTCGTCGGTGAGCCGGGCCAGGCCGAAATCGAGCACCTTGAGGTCCGGGACGCCGGCGCCGCTCGCGTGCGGCGTGTCGCCGTCGGCCGGCTTCGGGATGACGATGTTCGAAGGCTTCAAGTCGCGGTGGATCACGCCGCGCTGGTGCGCATAGTGCACGGCTTCGGCGATGCGCGCGGCGATCGCGAGCCGGTGCAGCAGTTCGGCCCGGTTCGCCGGCGAAGGGCGCGTGGCGAGGTAGCCGTCCAGCGTCGGGCCTTCGACCAGCTCCATGGCGAAGTACGGCCGGCCGTCGGGCAGCCGACCCGCGCCGTAGATCGCGCCGATGTTCGGGTGGCGCAGCCGGCCCAGCGTCTCGGCCTCGCGCCGGAAGAGCCGCACGTGCAGCGCGTCGGCGTGCGCGCTGCCGCGGATCACCTTGATCGCGACGCGCCGGCGCGGCTCCTTCTGCTCGGCGAGGTACACCACGCCCATGCCGCCCTGCCCGAGGACGCCGAGCAGCCGGTAGCCGTCCATCTCGGTGGGCATCCCCGCCAGGTCGGCCGCGGCCGGAGCGCCGGCCACCGTGTGCATGGTGCGAGTTTCGTCGGGGGCGTCACCGGGCGTGTGCGGCTCGTCGGACATGGGGACTCCACGGGCGGACAGCGCGAAAGTGCGAGAGGGTTTCGTGCCGGAGCGTCAGCGGCGTACCGCCGCGGCATCCTAGCAACATCCAGCTCGCGCGGGGGGAGCTTTCGCGGCGCTGGGGCGGGTCGCGCGCAGGCGACACGACGCGAGAAAGCAGCGGCGGCCACCCTCGGAGAGAATGGCCGCCGCGAACATCCGGACCGGCCGCGAGGGCCGGCCGCGTCGTGCTAGCGGTACAGGGTCTTCAGCTGGCCCCACGTCGACTGCAGCGTCGGGGTCACGACGTGCTGGTACAGCTGCACGTTGTCGACTTTCATCGCGGAGACGCTGCCGGACACGGCGCCGGTCGGCGCTTCGAACTGGATCGTCAGGTGGTCGGTGTTGGCCGGCGCGGTGAACGAGCCGGCGTAGTGCGTCCACGTGCCGGGCGAATAGTTGCCCTGCAGGCCGGCGTTGCCGATGACGGCGCCGGCCGCGTTCTGCGCGAAGATCTCGACGAAGAAGACGCCGCCGTTCTGCGCGGAGCCGAGGCTCAAGTCGTACGAGTAGTACACGGTACCCGGCGTCGCGCTGCCGAGCGGCGTGGTCTGCGCCATCGTCAGGCCGTTGGCCTCGGCGTGGTTGTTGAGGTACGCGTAGTGCGTGCCGGGGCCCGAGGGGCCGTTGTCGCCCGCGAGGACCGAGATGGTCGCGTTCGGGCCGAGGCCGCCGACACCGGCCCAGGGCGTGAGCACGCCGGTCTCGAAGTCGGAGTTGAGCAGCAGGTTCTGCGCGCCAGCCGCCTGCGCGAAGAGCGCGATCGCCACGACGGCGAGCGCCACGCGGAACATCGGAATCAAGGCCTTCATTGCGGGCCTGCCTTTCGCCGCGGCGAGGGCTCGAACCAGCGTGGGGCACGCCACGGCATGTAGGTCGCGAGTGGGGACCGCGTCCCGTGGGCGGCATTTGCCGTCTCGTTCGGCGCGGAGGGCTCGCGAGGAGAAGTCACGTCGGCCGGGGTGTCCAGCCTCCGCAGGGCGAAACTAACATTGTGCGGATGGCGAACAAAGTCCTAAGATCAGGGCGGTGAAAGTAACGCCGCACCCCCGGCATCATCTCTTCTTGATGCTCATGCGACGCCCGGCATGTCCGCGAGTCGCGAACCGAAGGGATCCCCCATGCGCAGGTCTCTCCTCGCCTTCCTCGCGGCCGCGCTGCTCGTCGCCGGCACGGCCCACGCACAGGTCGGCCCACTCCTTTTTGAGGACAACTTCGACAACCTCGATCACTGGCTCAAGGTGACGGGCAACGGCAACTGGGGCTGGGGCAACGGCGAACTCGAGTTCTACAAGGCCGAGAACGTCGACATCGCCGACGTGCCGGGAGAGCCGGGCAACAAGGCGGTCCGGATCATCGCCAAGAACGAGTCGGGTCCCGGGATCGTGGACGCGTGGGGCGGTCCGCTCAACTACACCTCGGGCAAGCTCAGCAGCCGTTCGTTCCTGAGCGTGCGCTACGGGATGATCGAGACGCGCATCCAGGTGCCCAACCTCGCGAACGGCGGCTGGCCGGCGTTCTGGATGATGGGCACGCAGACGCTCGACTGGCCGTCCTGCGGCGAGGTCGACTTCATGGAGATGGGCGCGAAGCAGGTCTTCCGCAACGCCCACGACTCGCACAACGGCGGCAACGGGCTCGACAACTCGACCGTGAACCAGATGGTGGGCGCCAACGCGATCTGGGGCGGCCCCTCCGGTACGGCCATGATCGCCGATGACCCGACCGACGTGTACGACCGTCCCTACTACAACTACTCCCCCGGCCTCGCGAACCGCTTCCTCATCTATCGCTGCTACTGGGACTCGACGTCCATGCGCTTCACCGTCGAGGACAGCGGCGTCGAGCACGACCTGTACGCGTCGCCGTTCGTCTTCGGCGCCGACGCCAAGGACGAGTTCACGAAGCCCTTCTACTTCCTCCTGAATCTCGCGGTGAGCGGCGCGTACACCGACTGCGGCGTGCTGGGCAATCTCGCCGGGGGCCTGCCGGTCACGATGCCGCTGCCGGCGACGATGTACGTCGACTACGTGCGGGTCTACCAGTGGAACGGCCAGGGCGAAGTGGCACAGGGGCCGCCGACGCCGAAGGAAGGCCGCTTCGGGCTCTACACCGACAACACGCCGACCACGAGTCACGCCACGCCGACGATCGACGCCAACATCTACGTGTGGGAGAGCACGCTGCTGCCGGGCACGATCGCGCCCTACGAAGGCAGCAACGTCCTGTCGTGGAAGACCAACGCCAAGGGCTGGTTCGGTGCGGGAATCATGTCGGTGCAGCCCACCAACCTGTTCGACATGGGCGGCGGTACGCTCAAGTTCCGCATCAAGATCCCGGCGAACGTGACGTTCAAGATCGGCATCACCGACGTCTGGACGAACCAGAACTACGTCACCTTCCCCGCCAACACGACCACGTACGGACTCGTGCGCAACGGCGAATGGGGGCAGGCGTCGATTCCGGTGAACGACCTGCGCGGCACGCTCATGGACCTGCGCATGCTCGCCTACCCCTTCGTCATCCTCGAGACCAACGGCGCGAGCTGCGAGTTCGGGCTCGATGACATCTACTGGCAGTCCGCCTCGTTCACGGGCGTCGACGGGACGCCGCAGACCCGGACGGTGGCGCTGACCCTGCCGGGCGCGCCGAACCCGTTCAAGGGCGTCACGCAGCTCCGCTTCATGATGCCGTCGTCCGCGCCGTACGAGCTGGGCGTGTTCGACGCTGCGGGGCATCGCGTGAACGAGTTCCGGGGCATCGCGCGGGCCGGCCAGAACACCGTGCGCTGGGACGGCCGTGACGCGAGCGGACGCGCGCTCGAGCCGGGCATCTACTGGTACCGCCTGGCGGGCACCCCCGCCGGCGCGGCGCAGAAGGTCGTGCTCCTGCGGTAGGCGGCATGCGGCTTCGGGCGCCGGCGCTTCGGCGTCAGCGCCCGACGCCCCACGCCGCGAGGAGCGGCGCGAGCAGGACGTTGAGCACGCCGGCCAGCACCATCACGAGCGCGGCGATGGCGCCCAGGTCGGGCGCGATCTGGTGCGCGCGCGCGCTGCCCACGCCATGCGCGCCCATGCCCATCAGGGCGCCACGCGCGAGCCGGTGGCGCAACGCCGGCAGTGCCAGCAGCGCCTCGCCGATCATCGCCCCCACGACGCCCGTGAAGACGACGATCGCGGCGGTGACGTTGGGGGTGCCGCCCACCTCCCGCGACACGATCATCGCGAAGGGCGTGCTGATCGAGCGCGGAACGAGGCTCGCGCGCAGTTCGGCGCCGAGGCCGAGCGCGTTGGAGAGCCATACCGATGTGGCGATCGCCACCGCACTGCCCGCGAGCACGCCCGCGGCGAGCGCGGGCCAGGTACGCCGGATCAGCGCGCGCTGGGCGTGGAAGGGTACGGCGAACGCGACGATCGAGGGCGCGAGCAGCGTCACCAGCCAGCGCGTGCCCGCGGCGTAGCGCGCGTACGGCGTGTGCGTGCCGGCGAGTGCGAGCGCGAGCAGCAGCGGCACGACGACGACGGGCGACGCGAGCACCGACGGGACGCGCCGGTGCAGCGCCTTGGCCGCCACGTAGCAGGCCAGCGTGATGACGGACCAGAGAAACGTGTCGCGCACCAGCACCGGGACGTTCATCGCGACGAACGCTCCGGGGGCAGGAGCCGGCAGCAGGCCTCGACCACCGCGCCGGTCACGAGCATCACGATCGCGGTGCCGGCGAGGATCGCGACGAGCAGCCGCAGGCCGAGATTCCCGAGCCATTCCGGGTGATCCACCACCGCGACCACGGCCGGGACGAAGAAGAGCAGCATCTCGGCGAGGAACACCGCGGCGCCCTTCTCGACGTCCGCCGGTTCGAGCACACGCAGGCCGAGCAGCGCGAGCAGCAGGCCGAAGCCCGCGATCGAGCCCGGGAACGGCAGGTGCAGCGCGCGCTGGAGCAGTTCTCCGGCGCCCCAGAGCGCGAGCAGCACGACGACCTGCAGCGCGCGGCTCGCGCGCAGGCGCGCGCGCCAGGCGGGCGGCGCCTCCGAGGTCATCCGCGTGCCGCGTCGATGACGGCGCCGACCCAGGAGAGCAGCATTTCGCGGCCGGCACCGGTCTCGCTCGAGTGCGCGAACATCGGGTGATCGGCCGGGAGTTCGAGCGTGCGGGCGAAGGCGCGCAGCGCGTCGGCCTGCTTGGTCGTCCCGATCTTGTCGGCCTTGGTCGCGACGAGGCAGAAGGGCATGTCCTCCTCGCGCAGCCACTGGACCATCTCGCGATCGTCACGCGAGGGATCGTGGCGGATGTCGACGAGCTGGATCAGGGCCACCAGCTGGCGCCGATTCCGCAGGTAGCCCTGCATCATCTTGCTCCACGCCGTGCGTGCGGTGGCGGGCGCCTTGGCGTAGCCGTAGCCGGGAAGGTCCACCAGGTGGAAGCGCTGGTTGACGAGGAAGAAGTTGAGGCGCTGCGTCTTCCCCGCCGTCGAGGAGACCTTGACCAGGTCCCGCCGCTTGAAGAGTGAGTTGAGGAGCGAGGACTTGCCGACGTTGGACCGCCCGGAAACGGCGATCTCCGGCATGGCCCCCGGCGGGCACTCGGACTCGTGTCCGGCGCTCAGGACGAACTCGACGCTCTGGATCTTCACGTGTTCCCTCCCGGGGCCAAGGTAACGGCTCTCGGGACGCGAGTGAAACAGGGCTCGCAGCCGGGGGCCGGGATCGGGCGCTCGAACGCGCAGGGCGATGCGCTAGAGTGCGCGCCGTCCTTCCCGTTCCCCGCTCCCCGGAGGTGCTCCATGTCGGCGATCCGTTCCCGATTCCTGGCCCTCGCGTCGCTCCTGGTCCTCACGCTCGCACTCGCGTGCACGCCGAAGCCCGAACCCGCCGGCGGCCTGGCTCGCCGCACCGGCTACGTGAACGTTCCCGGCGGGCGCGTCTGGTACCAGATCGTCGGCAGCGGCCCGGGCACGCCGCTGCTCCTGCTGCACGGCGGACCCGGCGTGCCCTCCTACTACCTGAAGCCGCTCGCGGCGCTAGGGGCCGACCGGCCGGTGATCTTCTACGACCAGCTCGGGTGCGGGCGGTCCGACCAGCCGAAGGATTCCACGCTGTGGACGCGCGAGCGGTTCGTCGCCGAACTGGCCGCGGTGCGCGAGCAGCTGGGCCTGAAGGAGGTCGATCTTCTCGGCCATTCGTGGGGCACGATCCTCGCCGTGGACTACATGCTCACGAAGCCCGCGGGCGTGCACGCGCTCGTGCTCTCGAGCCCGGCGCTGAGCATCCCGATGTGGGAACACGACGCCGACAGCCTCAAGCACCTGCTGCCCGATTCGACGCAGCAGAAGATCACGCGCAACGAGAGGGCCGGCACGTACGGTTCACCCGAGTACCAGGCGGCCATGAACGAGTTCTACGGGCGGTTCGTCGTGCGCCGGCAGCCGATGAGCGCCGATGCCGAGAGCTCGTTCGCCGGCCTCGCGATGCCCGTCTACGGCTACATGGAAGGCCCGAGCGAGTTCACCATCACCGGCACGCTGAAAGGTTACGACGCCACGCCACGGCTCCACGAGATCGCGGTGCCGACGCTCGTCACGGCCGGCGAGTTCGACGAGGCCTCGCCGACGACCGCGGCGTACTTCGCGTCGCTGATCCCGGGAGCGACGTTCACGCGCATCGCGAACAGCGGCCACCTCACGATGCACGACAACCCGGACGAGTACCTCGCCGCCGTGCGCGCGTTCCTGCAGGCCAGCGACAAGCACTGATGCGTGCGCCCGGCACGCGTCCGTCCGCACGAACGAGGGCCGTCGCCGCGCGACGGCCCTCGACGTTCGTCAGCCCGCCGTGCGATCCCAGCGATGCCCGCGCAGGCGCTGGACCAACGCCGCATCGAGCGGCCGCCCATCGCTCGTGGCGATGTTCGCGTCGACGTTCGCGAGCTTGCGCATGCCGGGAATGATCGTGGAGACGTCCGGATTCGCGAGGATGAAGCGCAGCGCGAGCTCGGGCATCGTCATGCCGGCCGGGATCTCGGGTCGCAGGCGGTCCGCGCGCTCGACGCTCTCCGCCAGCTTGTCGCCGGCGAAGTAGATGTTGCGGAAGTCGCCCTCGGGCCACGTCGTCTCGCGAGTCAGGTTGCCGGTGAGCGAGCCCTCGTCGAACGGTACGCGCGCAATCACCGCGATCCCGAGCTCGCGGCAGACCGGGAACAGCTCGTCCTCAGGTGCCTGGTCGAAGACGTTGTAGACCACCTGCACGACGTCGATGAGCCCCGTGCGCAGAGCGCGGATGGCGTTCTCGGGCTCCCAGCGGTTGATGCTGATGCCCACCGCGCGCACGAGCCTCTCGGCCTTGAGCGCGGCGATCGCCTCCTGCCATTCGGTTTCCGGAGTCCAGTCGTCGTTCCAGCTGTGGAACTGGAGCAGGTCGAGCGTGCCGACACCGATGTTCGCGAGGCTCTTCTCCGCGTACTCGCGGATGTGATCCGCCGGGTACGAATCGGCGAGCGTCGCGCCGGGACCGGCGGGCCACTTCATGTTCTTGGGCGGCAGCTTGGTCGCGACGTAGAGCCGCTCGGCCGGGCGTGCGCGCAGCAGCTGCCCGAGCAGGCGCTCGCTGTGTCCGAGCCCATAGGCATACGCCGTGTCGAAGAAGTTGCAGCCTCGATCGACGGCCCGCTCCAGTGACGCCATCGATTCGACGTCGTCGGAGCCTGTCCATCCGCCCATGCCCCACATGCCATAGCCGATTTCGCTGACGTCCCAACCCAGGCGGCCGAAAGTGCGATGCTTCATGAGGTCCTCTCCGAGAGATGCCGTCCGCCAGGGCCCCGGGGACATGCGGCGGCCGGATCGGCACCGAGGGTCGTGATCCAGGATCGCGGCGAAACCCTCGGGATCCTGCGGGTGGCCGGCCGAGGCGGCATGAAGGGCCTCCGAGCGTGGGTGGTGCGCGGCGGGATCGAAGTACTGGAAGCGCGGACGATCGAGCCATGCGATGCCGACATCCGCAGAGGGCGATGGGACTCCCCGGCGGTCGAGGGCGTTGCCGTGCGCCGCAAAACTAGCGGGCGATTCGGTGGGCAACAACCGCGAAACGCCCGTCGATGGTCGGGGGGAGCGCCGCCACCGAACTACCACTCCGGTGGGACACCCCCGCCCGCTTTTCGATTGCCGGGCCCGCTCGTGGCCGGGGACAATGGATCACCGTCACGCACCTCTTCCCATCCGGAGGCTCCCCATGCGTTCGACTGCGTTCCGGCTGTGTCTCGTCCTGCTCGCGCTGGCCGCGGGCATTCCCGCCGCGGCGATCGCGGCGCCGTGCACGCCCGCGTCGTGCTCGGCCACCTTTCACGGCGTCACGTTCGAAGGCTTCGCCCCCGGTTCGCTCGTCGAAGGACTCGGCACCGTGGACCCGGTGCTCAACATCGCGAGCGTTCCGTGGGCGTACGGGGCCGGCTGCCCCGCCGGCTCGACGCGCGTGATCGAAGAAGGAAACGTGGTGCCCTTCAGCAGTTACGACACCGCCGGCGGCAACAATGGCTGCCTCGATGGCATCCACGGCATGGGGCACCCCGCGAACTGCGTGCTCGACTACGATTTCACGTTCGCGCCCGGCGTCATGGTGGGCTGCTTCGGGATCAAGCTCTTCGACTTCGGCGACTACTACCCCTACGGCGGCGCCGTGCACGGCGCGACCCTCACCGCCTACGACGCGAGTCACGCCGTCGTGAGTGTCGCCACGCTCGCGGGCGGCGCGGGAATCGACAGCACGAGCGGTGACGCGTGCCTGAGCCAGGCCGGCATGCCGGGCAACTTCACGATGTCGGTGAGCGGCTACGGCATCACGCGGGTCGAACTGCGCTTCGGCCCGAGCCCCGATCCCAACGTGGGCTTCGACACGATCGCCTTCTGCGAAATCCCCGCCGCGACCGCGATCCCGACGCGCACGTGGGGCCGGCTGAAGGGCGTGTATCGCTGAAGCGCCACGAGGACGAGAACGCGCCCGTCGCGGAGATCCGCGACGGGCGTGTCGTGTTCCCGGCTTGACGCCGATCCCGCTCGCTTCTACAGTTCGCCATATGGCGAAGTGATCATATGGGGGGCGGTGCGTGCGTGACTTCGAACAGGCCATGAAGGCGGTGAGTGACCCGACCCGTACCCGGATCCTCAAGCTGCTCGAGGGTGGCGGGCTCTGCGTCTGCCAGGTGCAGTCGGTGCTCGGGCTGGCGCCCTCCACCGTGTCCAAGCACCTCGCGATCCTCAAGCACGCGGGCCTCGTCGAGGACCAGCGCGACGGCAAGTGGATCGAGTACGCGCTCTCGCCCACGTCGCACAATGCGCACGCGGGCTCGATCCTCGCGCTGCTGAAGGGCGATCTCGATCGCGATCCGGTGGTGCTCGCGGACCGCAGGCGCCTGCGCGAGATCAAGGCCATCCCGCTCGTCGAACTCTGCGCTCTTCCCGCTTCCAAGTTGCCGAAGCCGGCCCGCGGCGCGCGTCGGGCGCCGGCCCGCCGGGAGCGCTCCCGTGCCTGACGCCCGCCCCAGCTTGCTCTTCGTCTGCATCGAAAACTCGAACCGCTCACAGATGGCGGAAGGTTTCGCGCGCCACTTCGGCCAGGGCCGCGTCGAGGCGCACAGCGCCGGCTCGCGTCCGTCGGGCCGGATCAACCCGCGCGCCATCCACCATATGATGGAGCGCGGGATCAACCTCGCCGCGCAGTCCTCCAAGGGACTCGACGACCTGCCGCCGCTTCAATGGGACTGGATCGTGACGATGGGCTGCGGCGACGCCTGCCCCTCGCTCCCGGCCCGCCATCGGCTCGACTGGGAGCTCACCGATCCCAAGCACCTCGACGACGACGGCTTCCGTGCGGTGCGTGACCGGATCGAGGCGCTGGTCTGTGACCTCGTGACCGAGGCGCTCACCGGCGCTGCTCGCCCGGAGTCCCGGCCGTGAGTCGTTACGCCGCGGGGGTGGCCGGCCGGCTGTCGTTCCTCGACCGCTACCTGACGCTCTGGATCTTCCTCGCGATGGCGGTCGGCGTGGGCGGCGGCTTCTTCTTTCCGCAGGTCGTCCCGTTCCTCAATCGCTTCAACGTCGGCACCACGTCGGTGCCGATCGCGATCGGCCTGATCCTGATGATGTACCCGCCCCTGGCCAAGGTGCGGTACGAAGAGATGGGGCGCGTGTTCCGCAACGGCCGCGTCCTGCTGCTCTCGCTGGTCCAGAACTGGATCATCGGCCCCGTGCTCATGTTCGCGCTGGCGGTGCTCTTCCTGCGCGACCGGCCCGAGTACATGGTCGGGCTCGTCCTGATCGGGCTCGCTCGCTGCATCGCGATGGTGATCGTCTGGAACGATCTCGCGAGTGGCGACCCGGAGTACTGCGCCGGGCTGGTGGCGTTCAACTCCGTCTTCCAGGTGCTCTTCTTCCCGCTGTACGCCTGGGTCTTCCTCACCGTGGCGCCGCGGGTCTTCGGGCTGCAGGGCGTGGTCGTCCACATCACCATGGGCGAGATCGCGCGCAGCGTGTTCGTCTACCTCGGCATTCCGTTCCTGGCCGGGGTGATCTCGAGGGTGGCGCTGATCGCGCTCCGCGGCCGCGAGTGGTACGAGCGCCGCTTCGTCCCCGCCGTGAGCCCCATCACGCTGGTCGCGCTGCTCTTCACGATCGTCGTCATGTTCTCGCTCAAGGGCGAGACGATCGTGCAGTTGCCGTTCGACGTGGTGCGGATCGCGATTCCGCTGCTCGTCTACTTCGGCGTGATGTTCGCGGTCTCGTTCTTCCTCAGCCGTGCCGTGGGCGCGAACTACCCGCAGTCGGCGACGCTCTCGTTCACCGCGGCGTCGAACAACTTCGAACTGGCGATCGCCGTCGCGGTCGCCACGTTCGGCATCGGGCACGGTGCCGCGTTCGCAGCGGTGATCGGGCCCCTGGTCGAAGTCCCGGCCCTGATCGGCCTGGTCCACGTGGCACTGGCGCTGCGGCGCCGGTTCTTCCCCGCGACGGGCCCACCGCGCGCCGTGGAGGCGGCGAAGTCATGAGTCTCTCTCCCCAGAAGGGTCTCGGCGGCAACCCCCTGCAACTGATCGTCGTGCCCGCGGTTGCCATCCGGCGCATCGATCCGGTGCGGCTGCGGTGGTTGCTCGCGCTTTCCCTCGCCGCGTGGATCGGCCTCTATGCGGTGCTGCAGCCGCTGGCGCATGCGTTGACGGTCTCCGTGCTGCGCCTCTCGCCCACGTCACATCTCGGCTCGGCGGTCGAGTTCCTCGCGTACGAAGCGCCGAAGGTCCTGCTGCTGCTCACCCTCGTCGTCTTTGTGGTCGGAATCGTGCGCTCGTTCTTCACACCGGAGCGCACGCGCGCCGTTCTGGCGGGCAAGGCCGAGTCGGTGGGCAACGTGCTGGCCGCGGCGCTCGGCACGGTGACGCCGTTCTGCTCCTGTTCGGCGGTGCCGCTCTTCATCGGGTTCCTGACTGCGGGCATTCCGCTCGGGGTCACGTTCTCGTTCCTGATCTCGGCGCCGATGGTCAACGAGGTCGCACTCGCGCTGCTGTTGGGGCTCTTCGGCTGGCGGGTCGCCGCGATCTACCTCGTGACCGGGCTGCTGGTCGCGATCGTCGCCGGCTGGGTGATCGGTCGGCTGAAGCTCGAGCGCCACGTCGAGCCCTGGGTCTACGCGCAGCGCGGCGGCCCGGGCAACGCGACGCTCGGCCCGCGCACGTGGCACGAGCGCCTTCTCGCGGGTTGGGACGCCGTGCGCGACATCGTCGGCAAGGTGTGGCCGTACCTGCTCGCGGGCATCGTCGTGGGCGCCGGCATCCATGGCTGGGTGCCCGAACAGTTCATGGCGTCGATCATGGGCAAGGGCGCCTGGTGGTCGGTGCCACTCGCGGTACTGATCGGCGTGCCCATGTACTCCAACGCCGCGGGCATCATTCCGGTGGTGCACGCCCTGATCGAAAAGGGCGCGGCGCTGGGCACGGTGCTCGCCTTCATGATGTCGGTCGTCGCGCTCTCGCTGCCGGAGATGATCATACTGCGCAAGGTGCTCCGGCCGCGGCTGATCGCGGTGTTCATCGGCGTGGTCGCGGCGGGGATCGTACTGGTGGGCTACCTCTTCAACTGGATCGTCTGAACGCAACGTGCCTCGGGGCCACGGTGATCAGCCGCGGCCGAAGAGCCGGGCGAGCGCTTCGCGTTCCGTGTAGAGGATGTCGTAGAGGCCGAAGAGCGTGAGCGCCACGCCGTAGACACGCAGGAGCGTGACGCTCTTCATCCGCACGGCGACGCGGGCGCCGAAGTAGGAACTCGGGATGCCGCCCACGGCGAGTGCACCGACGAGAGCCCAGTCGATGTGCCCGAGCGCCGCGTGCGCGACCGTCGCGGGCACGGCCAGTGCCGCCGCCACGACGAGCGAGGTGGCGAGCGCGCGTTTGGTCTCCATCCCGATCCACTGGATGAAGAGCGGCGCGTAGAGCACGCCGCCGGTGTTGGCGAGCAGTCCCGCGAGGAACCCGACGCCGAGCCCGATCACGACGAGCCGCCGGCGGCGCGTCGGCGTGGCGCCGCGATCGAGCACCTCCCCCGCGTCGGGGCGATGAAAGAGCATGCTGACGCCCAGACCGGCCACGAACAACGCGGTCAGAAGCATCAGGAGATGCCCGCCGACGTACGGGCTGACGAACGAGCCGGCGAGTGTCGCAGGGAATCCGAGGGCGCAGGTGATCGTGAACGCGTTCCAGTCGATCAGTCCGCGGCCCCGATACGCGAGCGAGGCCGAGAGCGTCGTGGGCAATGCGGCCGGCAGTGGCGAAGCCAGCGCGAAGAAGCGCGGCACGTCGAGGAAGACGCGCAGGGCCGGCGTGGTGACCGCGCTGCCGCCCTTGCCGAGCAGCCCGGAGATGAATCCCACCACCGCGCCGATCACGGTCACGGTGGCGTAGTACGCGACGGAGTCGTGATGCACGTTCGCAACGTACGGGCGCGAAGGGACGCGCGCAAACGCGCGCCTCCTCTCGGTTCGCCTCGGGCGTCGCGTTCGCGCCGAACAGGGCGCGTCCGGGTGCCGATGTCCCGCGCCCGGCGCGGCCGGCTTGCGCGAGCGGCGGCTGGCGATAGCGTTCGCTCACGATCGTTCCTCTCCGACCCGCACCCGGAGCCCCCGCATGCTCGCCGTGTTCGCCGTCCTCCTGGCTGCCGCCCTCCCGCACGACCCGCACGCGATCATGCGCGGTCCGGTCGCCGCACGCATCGATACCTTCATGACGCGCGCGGCGCAGTCCGGGCTCCAGGGCACGCTGCTGGTCGAGAAGGACGGCGAGGTGATCCTGCACAAGGGGTACGGTTGGGCGGATCGCGAACACCACGTTCCGGCGACGACGTCGACGCCCTACCACCTCGGTTCGCTCGCCAAGCAGTTCACCGCGACGGCGATCTACCAGTTGGAATCGCGGGGCAGGCTCTCGACCGCCGATACCCTCGGCCGGTGGTTTCCGCACGTGCCGCCCGACAAGGCGGGCATCACGATCGACCAGTTGCTCCACCACACGGCGGGCATACCGTACCTGCCGAAGGGTTCGTTCGACGACACGATCTCGGTCGATTCCATGGTTGCCGAGCACTTCGGCATTCCACTGATGTCGCCGCCCGGGACGAAGTACGCCTACTCGAGCCCGGGATACAACCTGCTCGCGGTCATCGTCGAGCGCGCGTCCGGGCGCTCGTTCGAGGACTACGTGCGCCGCGAGATATTCGCCCCGGCCGGTATGGACTCGACGGGATTCGAAGACGATGCCGCGCGCTGGACGGTCGGGAAACGCACGCCGTGCTACTCGGGGAGCGAACCCGATCCGCCCGCATTCCCGGTACGGTTCACGCCCAAGTCGATGGGTGCGGGTTCGGTGGTCTCGACGTGCGGCGACATGTGGAAATGGGAGCAGGCGATCCGCGCGCAGCGCGTGCTCGACGCGGCCGCCCAGGCGAAGCAGTTCGCGCCCGGCCCGGTGTCGAGCCCCACCTCCCACTACGGAGGCGGCTGGCAGGTCTACCGGAGCGCGCGCGGGACCACGGTGATCCTGCACGGCGGCGACTATGGTGGGTTCAACACCATGATGAGCCGGTTCGTCGACGAGCACGCGACGATCGTCTTCCTCGGCAACGACCGGAACGCCGGGCGCGGCTATCGCGATCCCGTCCAGCAGGCGGTGATCCGGTTCCTCTTCGGGCCGGCGCCCGCGATGCCGCCGGCTCGCCTCGCGCTCACCGCGAAGCGTGCGGCGCGCTGGAACGGCGCGTGGACGTTGCCGGGAGGCGAGCCGATCGAAGCGCGCGTCCGCGACGGCTCGGTCTGGCTCGCGGCACATTCGCAGGACGCGATGTCGGTGCTCGCCGGCAGCGACTCGGCGCAGCGCGTCGAGGAGCGGCGCCTGGACGGCAAGGCCGCGGAAGTCGCGCGACTGCTGCTGGCCGCGGACTCGACCGCGCTCGAGCCGCGCTTCCACCCGAGCCTGCCGGGGGATGCGCATCCCTCGTTCTGGCGCTTCTGGCGCCAGCAGGCGGATTCGCTGGGTGGCGTGACGGCCACCGAGGTGCTCGGTACGGCCTACGCGCCGCCGGGCGGTGCGCGCTCGTGGCTGCGCCTGGCGGGCCCGCGCGGCACGCGCGTCCTGACGCTCGACTGGGGCCGCGGACAGCTGCTCAACAGCGAGTCCGTGACTGCCAACGGCATGGAGGTGGCGTTCGATCCCGAGACGGAAGACCAGATCGCCCGTTTCGACCTCTGGGCCGGGCGCGCGACGCGGCTCGCGGCGCGGGGACGAATCCTCGCGCCGCGTTGACCGCACTCCTGCTCGGCTAGTTCCCGAGTCCGAACGTGACGCCGATCGTCAACGTCAGCAGGTGGGTGGCTTCGTTGTCGGTCTGGATCTGGTGGAATGCGAAATCCACGCCGCCCGTGATGCGATCGTCCAGCTTGCGCGTCGCGCCGAGGCCGATGCCGAACCCCGGCTTGTCCTGCTTGTCTTCGCTGGAGACCGACGAGCCGCGGTAGGTCACGGTCGACTTGAAGCCGATGCGGGTCTTCTCGATCGCGAACGAGACGTAGGGCGCCACCGGCGTGCCCTGCATGGGAAAGTAGTAACGCCCGAAGACGATCGCCTGTCCGCCCGGGGCTTTCACTTTCACCGTTCGCGTCGAGCCCAGGATTGTGCTCGAGGTGCTCTTCTCCCCGAGCGCGAAGTAGTCGACGGTCGCGCCGACACTCCAGGCCGGGTGGGCTCGGTATTCGTACGTGCCACCGACAACGTATCCCGCCCCGACCACGTCCGACACGTCGCCGGTCGGCATGGCGAGGCCGACGTTCATCCCGAGCGAATGCGGTGATCCCGCCTGTGCAACGGATACCTGCGCGACCAGTGCTGCGCCGAGCAGGAGTGCAAGACACTTCATGGGCTTCCTCCGCGAGCGATTCGCGTGCCGTGGACCGCGCGGAAGCGGCCAGCCATTCGGGTGGCCCCGCGCGGCGGAGGTTGCGTTTCGGTGCGGACGATCGGGGGGGCCCACGTGGGCGCGGCATCGTCGCGACGCCGTCGCACCTTTCGAGCGAGTGTAGGCGCAAGCAGGCCCCACCGAACGCCACGGCGCGCAGAACTCACACACTGACGCATGCTTGAACGTCGGGCGCGGTGACGCATGCCTCCCGACGGCGCCGCCGGGGACGCTCCGAGCTTCCATTCCGGGGCGGGCGACTCTCCCGCGGGAGGATTGTGACTCCCCGGCCCGTAGGCCAGCTTCGGCCCATGACGCATTCGGATCCGCCAGAGGACGAGCCGCCCGGCGAATCTCCCGGGCCGGACGCTCCGCGCACGGGCTCGGACACCTTCATCCAGCAGGTGTACGACGAGCTGGCGGCCGGCATCCATCTCATGCGGCTCACGCAGGGCGGCCACTCGGCGAGCAGTCGCGTGGTGTTCGTCCGGTGGCCCGCTCCCGCGTCTCGCGACGATCGACTTCGTCTTCGCGGAAGGTGCTCGCGCTTCACTGAGAATGGTTCGGCGAGGCACGCCCAGGCGTGCCTCGCCGGTCTACGTCGTTCCGCGTGTGGTGCCCTCGCGGGGCGCGTCTACGCGCCCGCCGGGAAGAGTCGCGCGATCCACGCCTGCCAGGCCGGTGCTTCGCGTTCGACCACTGCGGCGGCGCTCGCGCCGTAGAAGTAGAGGCAGACGTAGACGTAGGACTTGTCGCCCATCCCCATCAGCGAGACATGCGCGGTCCCGGCGGCCGGCTCGCGGATCGCGAGCGTGAGTTCGGGATTCGCCTTCTGCGCGTCGTACTCGAGCGAGCCCGCGAACGAGGGCGCGTCGCTCGACGACTTCACCGCCTGCCCGACCTTCGCGCCGGCGAGGCCGAGGCCTTGCGAGAGGTCCGCCCACGCCTTGTCCTTCGGCACCGCGGAGAAGGCCATGAGCGGGATGCGTGCGCACGACTGGCCGCGGAACTGCGCCATGTAGCGCTGCAGGATCCGGAAGAACGCCGGCCAGCCCTTCTCGACGCTCTCGAACTGCTTGTCCCAGTCGTCCGTGTCGGCGAACCAGCTGTGCACGACGCGCACGCGACAGGTGCCGCCCGCTCTCGCCTCGATGCTCCACTCGGTCGCCATCTGCGGCGAGCCGGGGCCCATGCCCTCGCGGTTGAGCGCGGTGAAGCGCTCGAGCGGCTTCCATTCCTGGATCTCGGACTTCGACTCCATGCCGGGGCCGAAGTCCATCACGATCGCGCCCTTCTCGCGGCCCTCGATCTGTGCGGGAACGAACCACGCCGAGACGCCGGGCCCGGTGGCGATCGCCTGCCAGACTTCCTCCGGCGTTCCGGGGACTTCGGTTTCGACGGTGACGAATCGCCGTCCGGAAGGATCTTTCTGGGTAGGCATCAGTTCTCCTGGCTCCGGGGTTTCCGGGGTGAGGGGTGAGCGACGACGATCAGGCGATGCAGCCTTCCGCCGGGCGCCGCCGCGTCGTGATAGCGCGCGACGAGCCCGGCGACGGCCTCGGTGAGTTCGGCGGTGAACGCCGCCCGCTCGGCCGGCGAACGGAAGCGGATCTCCGTGTCGACGCCGAGCGAGGCAAGTCCCTTGCCCAACTCGCGCGAAGCGCGGAGCATCTCGCTCACCTCGCGCACGATCCGCGCGGCGAGCGCGATCAGGTAGCGCGCCGACAGGCGGTCGGACGCGCGCTCGGGATCGTTGGCCGCCTCCCCCATGGCCGCGGGCGAGACGACGTACGAAGCGGCCGAGGCGATGACGCGACGCTCGATGATGCCGCCCCAGCGGCGCTCGTCGAACGGGCGCACGAGCCCGTGCGCTTCGAGCGCGCGCAGGTGGTAGTTCACCTTCTGCCGCGTGAGTCCCACCCGCGGCGCCAGCGAGGCGGCCGAACCCGGCCGCGCGAGCTCCGACAGGATGCGTGCGCGGGTCGGGTCCAGCGCCACCACGGCGGCGGCGGGATCATCGATCACTTCGAGGTCGGCGATGGCGTGCATGGGTCCAGAATGCCATTGACAAGAAATGTTGTCAATGGGAGAGTCTGGACCGTCCGGGGCTCGACGGCCCCCGGCGCGAGCGCGCCGCGGACGCGGGTCCGCAAGCCGCTTCGACCGCCACCCCAGCGAGGAGACCGACCATGAAGATGTCCATCGCGATCACGCTGACCGCAGTCGCGACGCTCGTCGCAACGGCCCTCGCCGCCGACGCCCCGCCCGCGCCCTCCCCCGTGGCGGCGGCCATGGACCGGATCACGCGCGCGACGACACCGGGTCCCCAGCAGGCGATGCTCGCGCGCATGGCCGGCGAATGGATCCGCACCGTGAAGCTGCAGCTGGATCCCTCCCGGCCGGCTCAGGAGATCCCGGGCACTGCGATGGTCACGGCGCTGATGGGCGGCCGCTACGTCCAGGAGGTCGTCGCGAGCCGCATGGGCGACCAGCCCTACGACGGCATGGCCCTGTACGGGTTCGACAACGTGAGCGGGAAGTACGTGGCGACGCTGATCGACAACATGGGCACGGGATTCGTGTCGTGCGTCGGCACGCCGGATTCGACCGGCCGGGTGATCCGGTGGGATGCGAGCATGAACGACCCCGCGAGCGGCCGGGCGGTGACGATGCGCATGGTGACGACGATCGCCGACGACGATCACCGCACGGTGGAGATGTTCGCGGTCTCGTCCGACGGAACGCGCGAGAAGCGGCTGATGACCGTGGACTACGTGCGGAAGCACTGACCGGGCGCCGGCTTGCGCAGCCGGCCGACTCTGCTACCTTGCTCCGCCGTCGGCTCCTCGGAATCCGCGAGGGGCCTGCCAGCCACCCGACGCACCGATGGCGGCCCGCCGCGCTCGACGCGGCGACCGTAGGGCGCCCCGCGGCACGGCGTGCGCCCGCTCCGCGACCTCCCCGGCCCGCGCACGTTTCCGGAGCAGCATGTGATCGTGGTCACCGGCGCCGCCGGGTTCATCGGCAGCGCACTCGCCTGGCGCCTCAACACCCGCGGCGTTCGCGACATTCTCTGTGTCGACACGCCCGCGACGGATGCCGGGAACGCGAACCTCGCTCCCCTCCACTACCGCGCCTACCTGCCGCACGAGGAGTTCCGCTCGCGCTGGGGCGCCGGTGAATGGCGCGGTGAGATCGAGGCCGTCTACCACCTCGGGGCCTGCAGCAGCACCACCGAGACCAATTGGGACTTCCTGCGCGCGAACAACATCGCCTACTCGCAGGATCTCTGCCGTCTCGCGCTGGAGGCCGGCGCGCGCTTCGTGCACGCGAGCAGCGCTGCGACGTACGGCGACGGGTCGCACGGTTACTCCGACGACCACGCGACCACGCCCTCGCTCGAGCCGCTCAACCTCTACGGGCGGTCCAAGCAGGAGTTCGACCTCTGGGCGCTGGGGAACGGCACGATGGACCGCATCGCGGCGGTCAAGTACTTCAACGTCTACGGGCCCAACGAGTGGGACAAGGGCGACATGCGTTCGATGGTCTGCAAGGGCTACGAGCAGATCGCCGCGAACGGCAAGGTGCGGCTCTTCAAGAGCGACCGGCCCGAGTACGCCGACGGCGGCCAGATGCGCGACTTCGTCTACGTGAAGGACGCGGTCGACATGACGCTCTGGCTCGGTGCACACGCACGCGCGAACGGCATCTTCAACGTCGGCACCGGTGAAGCCTCGTCGTGGAACCGGCTGATCGGCGCGATCTTCGCCGCGATGGGCCGCGAGCCGAACATCGAGTACGTCGACATGCCCGAACAGCTGAAGGGCAAGTACCAGTATTTCACCCAGGCCGAGATGGCCAAACTGCGCGCGGCCGGCTGCGACGTGGCGATCACGCCACTCGAGGACGCGGTACGCGACTACGTCCAGAACCACCTGATCACCGGCAAGCACCTCGGCGCCTGACGGCCCGTGAGGCATCGCACCCACTCGAGGAGAAGACGTCCGATGGCGACTCGCACCAAGTCCCGCAAGCCCGGCAGCGGCCCCGTTTCGGCGTTCATGGAGGAGCACTACCGCCACTTCAACGCCGCCGCGCTGATGGACGCCACCCGGGCGTACGCGCGGCACCTCGACGAGGGCGGCAAGATGGTGGTCACGCTCGCCGGTGCGATGTCGACGGCCGAGCTCGGCCGGTCGCTCGCCGAGATGATCCGCCAGGACAAGGTGCACGCGATCGTCTGCACCGGCGCCAACCTGGAAGAGGACATCTTCAACCTCGTCGCGCACGACTACTACGAGCGCGTGCCACACTACCGCGACCTCACCCCCGCCGACGAGCAGGCGCTGCTCGACCGGCACATGAACCGCGTCACCGACACCTGCATTCCCGAGATGGAAGCCATGCGCCGCATCGAGGCGGTCGTGCTCGAGGAGTGGGTGAAGGCGGACAAGAAGGGCGAGCGGCTGTTCCCGCACGAGTTCATGTTCCGCATCCTGCGTGGCGGCAAGCTCGAGAAGAGCTACCAGATCGACCCGAAGAACTCGTGGATGCTGGCCGCGTGCGAGAAGAACCTGCCGATGATCGTGCCCGGCTGGGAGGACGCGACGCTCGGCAACATGTACGCCGGCCACGTGATCTCGGGTGACGTGAAGAACGTGCACACGGTGCGCACGGGCATCGAGTACATGATGGAGCTGGCGGACTGGTACACCAAGACGGCGAAGCCGCTCCACCCGCGCAAGCGCGACGGGATCGGCTCGATCGGCTTCTTCCAGATCGGCGGCGGCATCGCGGGCGACTTCCCGATCTGCGTCGTGCCGATGCTGCACCAGGACCTGCAGCGCACCAACGTGCCGCTCTGGGGCTACTTCTGCCAGATCAGCGACTCCACCACGAGCTACGGCAGCTATTCGGGCGCGGTGCCGAACGAGAAGATCACGTGGGGCAAGCTGGGCATCAAGACGCCCAAGTTCATCATCGAGTCCGACGCGACGATCGTCGCGCCGCTCGTGTTCGGGTGGCTCCTGGGCTGGTGACGCGGCGCGGCGCGACGCCGCTCCGGGACGCAGGATCGCGGCGCCGGCGGATTCCCGCCGGCGCCGCGTCGCGTTCGTGCCCGTTCCACCGGGTGCGAGCGCCGCAAATGCCCGTCGCTGCGTGCCTGCTTCCGCCGGCGAAGCGGCCGCCCGGCCTCAAGGGGCCCCGCGTCGATCCGAAACTCCCAGAGGTGAGGTGCGCCGGAATCCCGGCGCGCGGTCGTCGATCGTCTCCGGGAGGCAGGTCATGTCCGCCGGGCCGCAGGTCGTCGTGCGTCGAGCCAGCATCCCCGTCCCGGGGTGCTCGATCGACGAGATCGTTCAGCAGGTCGCGAGCGAGCTCGCGCCCTCCACCGCCGCCGCGGTGATCCTCTTCGTGCCGGCGTCGCTCGATCGCGCGGCGTTCGCCACCGCGATCCACGAGCGTTGCGGTGAAACGACCGTGATCGGCTGCACCACGGCGGGCGGCATCGACTCCCATGGCCTGGTCGACGAAGTTCTCGTCGGTGTGTCGCTGCCGCGCGAGCATTTCCGTGTCTCGACCGCCTGCGCCTGCGACCTTCGCTCGTTCACGATCGGAGAAGCCACGCGCCTCGTGGAAGACCTGGTCGTGCGGCACGAGTCACAGCCCGGCCGGATCGCGGGCCGCATGTTCGGCATGCTGCTGATCGACGGACTGTCGCGGCGGGAGGAAATCGTCACGAGCGCCCTCCACGCGGCCCTCCCCGGCATCCCGCTGTTCGGCGGATCGGCGGGCGACGATCAGCGCTTCGCGTCCACGGCGGTGCTGGCAGACGGCCGCTTCGTCCCGAATACCGCGGTCCTCGCGTTGATCCAGACGGACCTGCCGTTCCACGTCTTCCGTTCCCAGCACCTCGAGGCCACGGACCACTTCTTCGTGGTGACGTCGGCGAACTCCGAAGAGCGGCTCGTCCTGGAGCTGGACGGCGAGCCGGCGGACCGCGTCTACGCCCGCGCCATCGGCGTGGAGGTGGCCGATCTGACGCCGGAGGTGTTCGCCGAACACCCGGTCGTCGTCCGCCTCGCCGGCCAGCATTACGTGCGAAGCATCCAGCAGCGCAACGCCGACGGCAGCCTGACCTTCTACTGTGCCATCGACGAGGGGTTGATCCTCCATCTCGCGACCGCGTCCGATCTCGTGGGCAGCCTCGAGCGTTCGCTCAAGCGCGTCTCCGAGCACGTGGGACCGCCGCAACTGGTGATCGGGTGCGACTGCATCCTGCGCAAGCTGGAGGCAGAGCGCCACGAACTGCACGTGCCGCTGGCAAACCTCTTCGCCCGCTACTCGGTGATGGGGTTCCACACGTACGGCGAGCAGTACGGAAGCATCCACGTGAACCAGACCTTCACGGGCGTCGCGATCGGCGCCCCCGGAGAGCGTGCCGCATGAATGTCGACGCCGGCGGAAGGCCGTCCGCCGACAGCCCGGAGCCGTCGCGCGAGCAACTGGCCGCGGAGGTCGAACGCCTTCGCCGCGTGAACGTCGCGCTCGTGCGACGGGTGGAGCGCGACATGAATGCCCAGGGAGGCGCGTTCGGCCTCTTCCACACCGCCATCGCGCTCGAGGAGAAGGTCCAGCAGCGCACGGCCGAGCTCGACCGTGCGCTCGGCGAGTTGCGCCGCGCGCACGCCGAAGCCGTCGCCGCTCGAGCGCACGCCGAGCGTGCGGCCGAGGCGAAATCGCAGTTCCTCGCGAACATGAGCCACGAGATCCGCACGCCGCTCAACGCGATCATCGGCCTCACGAGCCTGCTCCAGGACGCGCCGATGGAGCCCGAGCAGCGCGAACAGCTCGCGATCGTGCGCGCGAGCGGTGACCACCTGCTCAGCGTGATCAACGAGATTCTCGACTTCTCCAAGATCGAAGCCGGGAAGGTCGAACTCGAAGTGGCGGAGTTCGACCTCTTCGAGTGCATCGACGGGGCGCTCGACCTGGTGGCGCACAAGGCGGCCGAGAAGAACCTTCCGCTGGTGCAGGTGCGGACCTTCGACCGCCCGCAGCGGTTCGTGGGCGACTCGGCGCGATTGCGCCAGGTGCTGCTCAACCTGCTCTCGAACGCGGTCAAGTTCACCGAACGGGGCCAGGTGGCGCTCGAGGTGCACGGGCAGCTGCAGGACGACGACCGGTTCGAAGTCCGGTTCGACGTCCGGGATTCGGGCCCGGGGATTCCCGAGGACCGGCTCGACCGGCTCTTCCTCGCGTTCAGCCAGGTGGACGCCTCGACGACGCGCCTGCACGGCGGCACCGGTCTCGGGCTGGTGATCAGCCAGCGTCTCATCGAACGCATGGGCGGGCACATCGCGGTGACCAGCGTGCCCGGAAGGGGCGCGACCTTCTCGTTCGCGATCGCGCTCGAGGTGGCGCCCGCGGTGGCGTCGATCCCGGCGGGAGCACCGCTCGGCGGGCGGCGGCTGCTGGTGGTCGATGGTCACGGCGTGCGGCGCGCGGCCGCGGTGGCCGATCTCCGTCGCTGGGGCGCGACGTGCCTCGAAGCCGTCGACGCGGATGCGGCGCTGCGGCAGGTGGAGTCGGGCCCGCGGCCGGACCTCGTCGTGGCCGAGCAGCAGCTCGACGGGCGCGACGCCTTCGCGCTGGCGCGCGAGCTGGCCTCGCGTTCCGGTCCGGAGGTCGTGGTCCTCGGCCAGCGTACGGCGCCGCCCGCCCCGGGCGACGGCGTCGCGGACGTGCTCGCCCGCCCGGTCCACCCGGCGACTCTGTTCGAGCGGGTCCGGAACGCGCTGGATCCCTCGCGTCCACGCGAGAAGACGGCGACCGCGCCCGCGCCGCTGGATCATGCGATGGCGGAGCGGCACCCGCTGCGGATCCTCATCGCTGAAGACAACGTCATCAACCAGAAGGTCGCACGCGCGATCCTCGGACGGTTCGGCTACACCGCCGACGTGGCGTGCAACGGGCTCGAGGCCGTCGAGGCGGTGCGGCGGAGCGACTACGACGTCGTCCTCATGGACATGCAGATGCCCGAAATGGACGGACTCGAGGCGACGCAACGGATCTGCGCCCAACACGCGGCCGAGGACCGGCCGCTCATCATCGGGCTGACTGCGAACGCGACCGAGTCGGATCGTGCCTCGTGCCTCGATGCGGGGATGGACGACTTCCTCGCCAAGCCCGTCACGGTCGCCGCGCTCGAGCGGATGCTCGCGACCTGCGCCCCGCGCTCGGAGCGCCGCGCGGCCTGAGTCGCTCGGCGTCGAGGCCCGACGCGAGCGGCTTCGCATTCCGGCGACGCGCCTCGTGCCCGCCGCACGCTCGTGCGTGTTCGCGCGAGCGAAACAATGTGCACTGGTGCGTTGCGTCGCGCGGACGAGCCAGCGGTTTGTGTGTCGGAACGCGAATTCGCTCTTCTGGCGCGCATCCTCTTCGCGGTATAGGTGCGCACGCTCGTGGCTTCGTGCCCGGCATTCCGGATCGCCGAGAGCATCGCGATCCTCGTCGTCCCTCACGCGCCCGCTCGTGCGGGCAGGCCTCCAGGAGATCGGGTCCCCCCTATGAGCCGCCCATCCCGGTTCGTGCTTTTCGCGTTGCTCGCTCTCGGACTCTCCGGAATCACTTCGCGCGTCGCGAGCGCCGAGACTCCTCCACCCTACAGCTTCGGCTGGACCTCCGACGGCAGCTCGAGCTTCGCCGCGCCCCTCGACCTGGCGATCTCGGGTGACCGCGTCTACGTCGGGGACGCGACCAAGAACCGGGTCAGCTTCTTCAAGCGCACGGGCGAGTTCGTCGGCGCGTGGTCGGGTGCGCCGTACAACTTCGACAACATCTCCTCGATCGCGGTCGACGATTCCGGGAACGTCTACGTGCTCGAAATCGGCCCCAACCGCGTGACCAAGGTCTCGAGTGCCGGTTCGGTGCTCACGCGCTGGGGTTCCCTGGGCACGGGCAACGGTCAGTTCGACACGCCGCAGGGCATCGGCTGCGATGCGTCCGGCAACGTGTACGTGGGCGACACGAACAACCACCGAATCCAGAAGTTCACAAGCCTCGGCGGCTACCTGGGGCAATGGGGCGGCCCCGGCGTCCTCAACGGCAAGTTCTTCTATCCGAAGAAGGTCGCCGTGTCCCGCGCCAACGGCCTCATCTACGTCTCCGACACGGGCAACGACCGGATCCAGGCCTTCACGACGGCGGGCGCCTACCAGTTCCAGTGGGGTTCGAACGGCTCGCAGAACGGCGGCTTCGACCGTCCGGATCACGTCGCCGTCGACGCGACGGGCAACGTCTACGTCTCGGATCTCTTCAACGACCGGATCCAGAAATTCACGTCCACGGGCGCCTTCCTGTGCACGTGGGGTCCGAGCGGCAGCGCCCCGGGGCAGCTCTACCGCCCGAGTGGCCTGGACGTCGATGCGTATGGCGACGTGTACGTCGCCGACGCCGGGAACCTGCGGGTGCAGTGCTTCGGGTCGATCTTCCTCGACACGGGCGCGGGCCTGCCGGCGCTCTCCAGCCCGTCGCTCGCGTGGGGTGACTTCGACAACGACGGCGATCTCGACCTGCTGCTGACGGGCACGTCGGCGTCCGGATCGATCTCCCGGGTCTACCGCAACACCGCGGGCGTCTTCACCGATCTCGCCGCGGGCCTGCCGCCCGTCACGGGTGGCGACGCGCAGTGGGCGGACGTGGACAACGACGGCGATCTCGACATCGTGATCGCGGGCAGCGGCCTGTTCCAGGTCTACCGCAACAACGGCAACGGCACGTTCACGAACTCCGGCGCCGTGCTCCCCGGCTTCTCGAGCGTCGCGATCGCCTGTGGCGACTTCGACCAGGATGGTTGGACGGACCTGCTCGTCAATGGCTACCCGGGATCCGGCTCGTTCGTCGCCGCGATCTACCACAACAACGGGGACGGCAGCTTCACCAACATGAACGCGGGGCTCACCGGGCTCGATCAGCCCTCGATCGCGGGCGCCCCGGTGGCCTGCTACGACTATGACCGGGACGGCCTGCTGGATGCCCTCGTCGGCGGCAAGGTCTACCACAGCAACGGCAACGGGACGTTCGCGCTGGTCACGACGGTGAGCGCCGGCTCGACCCACCAGCTCGCGGTCAGCGACCAGGACGGTGACGGGCTGCTCGACCTGTGGCTGGGTTCGAACGCGTTCTTCCGCAACCTCGGCAACGGCTCGTTCCCGAGTACCGGCGTCTCTCCCGCGCCTCCGTTCGACACGGTGACGCCGTGCGCCGCGAGCGCGGACCTCGACAACGACGGCCGTGTGGACTACGTGCTGGGCGGGCTCGCGGGCGCCGGTTCCGTCTGTCGCGTCATCTCGAACGACCGCGTGGATCTCGCCGTAGGTCTCGCCGCGCTGCGCGATGGCAAGGTGGCGATCGGCGACTACGACCAGGATGGCCACCTCGACCTGGTCCTCGCGGGAACGCAGTCCGTCAGTACGACAACGACCCGGCTGTACCGCGGCGGCTACGGCATCCAGAACCCGCCCACGACCATGAACCGGGTGTACGCCTACAACGCATCCGTGAGCGGGACGAAGCTCCGGATCACGTGGACGGGCAACGGTTCCGTTCACTATCCGTTCGGGGTCACGCCGGTGACGTACGACATCCGGGTCGGCACGACCGCCAACGGCATGGACCTCGCGTCAGTGCCCGCGGACCCGCTCACGGGGCTGCGCCGCGTCGCCGCGCTCGGCGCGTTGACGACGACGTCCTATGCGATCGACCTGGCGCGCATCCACCGGAACCCACACTACGGCATCCAGATGGTCGACTATGGCCTGAAGGGCGGCGCGTTCACCGACGACACGCTCTTCGTGCTCGGCGCCGGCATCGCCAGCGTGAACGACCTCCCCGGCGACCAGGGTGGGTGGCTGCGGATCACGTTCGCGGCCTCGCCGCTGGACGTCGCGAACGCGGCGACTCCCGCCACCACGTACGGCGTGTGGCGGCACATCGCGATCACCTCGAACCCGGCTCGTGCCGCGTCCGTGCGCGGGAGCGGCGCGTCGCTCGAAGCGCTGCGGGCGTCCGTGCCGTCCGGCCTCGTCGTGCGCGAGGAGCAGGGCCGCATCCTGACCACGGGTGCCGTGCGCGACGGCGCATCGAGCACGTCGGCGTTCCCGCCGGGGACCTGGGAGCTCGTCACGTCGGTGCCGGCGCTGCAGCAGGCGCAGTACTTCGTGGCGGTCCCGACGGTGACGAATGCCGCGGCGGACACGTTCGTGGTGACCACCAGCACGACGGCCCCCACGATCTGGATCGCGAGCGACCCCGCGAGTGGCCAATCGGTGGACAACATCCCACCGCTCGCCCCGGCCGCCTTCACGGGCACCTACTCGGCCGGCGCCGCGCACCTCACGTGGAGCCCGAACGCCGAGAACGATCTCGCCGGGTACAAGCTCTATCGCGGCACGACGCCCGGCTTCCTGCCGTCGCCGGCGAACCTGGTGGCGACCGTGACGACGACCACGTACGACGACCCGGCCGCGATCTCGGGCAACTACTTCATCCTGCGGGCGGCCGACGTCAACGGGAACCTGAGCGTCTTCGCGCTCACGCAGGCCGGGCAGGTGCTCGGCGTCGGGCCGGAGACGAACGTGGCGTTCGCGCTCCAGGCTCCGGAGAACCCGGCGCGCGGTAGCTCGCTGCGCGTGGCATTCGCGCTGCCGGCGGCGTCGCCCGCTCGGCTCGCGCTGCTCGACGTGGCGGGCCGCAAGGTGTCCGAGCGCGAAGTCGGCGTGCTCGGCGCCGGGCGTCACTCCGTGGACCTGGGCGCGGGCGCGACGCTGGCGCCGGGGCTCTACATGGTGCGGCTCGAGCAGGGTGCGGCCGTGCGGACCGCACGCGTCGTCGTGCTTCGCTGACCCGAACGCACGACCAAGGTCGCAGGCCCCCGGGCGCAGGTCTCGCGCCCGGGGGCCTCGCGCGCTTCGGGACGAGAGCGAGGGCAGAACGTCCCTTCGGGGCACGCGGCGCCCGCCGCTACTCGTAGCGGAGCGCCTCGACCGGGTCGAGCCGCGCGGCGCGCATCGCGGGCAGGAGCCCGAACGTGACGCCGACGGCCGAGCAGAACAGCAGGCCGATCAGACCCCACTCGAGCGGGACGCGCGGCGGGAACTTGGCGAACACGGCGACGAGGTTACCGAGCGCGAAGCCCAGGGCCACGCCGGCGATGCCGCCGAGGTTGCAGAGGACGACCGCCTCCAGCAGGAACTGCGTGCGGATACTCGAGGCGCGCGCCCCGAGCGCCTTGCGCAGGCCGATCTCGCGTGTCCGTTCGGTCACCGCGACGAGCATGATGTTCATGATGCCGATACCGGCCACGACCAGCGCCACGATGCCCACGAGGAACGCGGCGATCTTCACGCCGAGGCTCATCTTGTTGAACTGGGTGATCAGGCTCTGGCTGCTGTAGAAGTCGAAGTTGTCCTCCTCGGCGGGCTTCACGCCGCGCATGCGGCGCAGCACGAGGCGCGTCTGGTCGATCGCCTGCGGCATCAGTTCGGGGCTGTGGGCGCGCACGGTGATGTTCACCGAACGCGGTCGCCCGTCGCGGCCCGTGGGACCGTAGACGCCGAGGAACGTGGTGACCGGCATGAGGACGTAGTTGTCGAAGTTGCCGCCGAAGGCCGACTTCTTCTCGTCGAACACGCCGATCACCTCGTAGCGGCGGTGGTCCACGATCAGTTCGCGGCCGATCGGATCGACGAAGGGAAAGAGCTTCTGGGAAATCGCGTGCCCGATCACGACGACGCGGGCGGCGCTGCGCACGTCCATCGGCGAGAGGTTGCGGCCGAGGCCGACGAAGTGGGTGTTGTTGGGCGCGTACTCGGGCGTGCCGCCGCAGATCGAGAGGTTCGGGTTCGTGTGCTCGCCGCGATACTCGGCGGCGAAGCCGAAGTCCCAGATCTCGGAGCCCACGAGGTCCACGACCGGGACCTGTTCTCGGATCGCGTTCGCCTGCGCGAGCGTGAGCGGCGGCCAGCTCTGGGCACGGCGCCGCTGCTCGGGGCTCGAGAAGCCGCCCGCCGGCCACTTCTGCACCTGGAACACCTGCGTCCCGAGGACGCTCATCTCCCGCTCCATGGTCGCCTGGATGAGCGAGATCGCGGTCATGACGGCGATGATCGACGCCACGCCGACGACGATGCCCACCAGCGTGAGCGCGCTGCGGAGCTTGTTGGCGACGATCGAGCGGAGCGCCATGGACAGGAGTTCGCGGGGATTCACGGGCGCCCTCCTACTCGTACCGGAGTGCTTCGACCGGATCGAGCCGGGCGCCGCGCCACGCGGGGGCCACGCCGGCGGTGACCCCGACGAGGACGGAGACGAGTACGGCGATCGCGACGATCGGCAGCGAGAGGTTCGCCGGCATCACGGTCGCGTTGAGCACCGCGGCCACGATGGCCGAGATCCCGATGCCGACCGCGCCGCCGGCAAGGCAGATCGCGGCCGCCTCGAACAGGAACTGCACGAGCAGGCTGCGCCGCGTGGCACCGATCGCCTTGCGGATGCCGATCTCGCGCGTCCGCTCCGTGACGGAGACGAGCATGATGTTCATGACGCCGACGGCACCCACGAACAGCGAGAAGCTCGTGACGATCAGTCCCACGAGCAGCACGACGCCCATGACGTTGTTGAACGTGCCGACCAGCGTGTCGAGCTTGTTGATCGAGAAGTCGTCGCCGTCGGCCGGCCGCAGGCCGCGGACCCGGCGCATCGCGCCCTGGACTTCGTACTCGAGGTCGGCCAGCGCTCCGGGCGTGGGTGCCTTGACGGCGAGCATCACGTCCACGCGGTCGCCGTTGCCGCCGAAGTTGCGCAGCCAGGTCGTGAGCGGGACGTAGACCTGCCGGTCGAAGTTGGGGCCGTCGAGGAACGCGCCCCCCTGCTTCTCCATCACGCCGATCACCCGGTAGTCGTGGCGGCCGATCCGCAGCGTGCGGTTGACCGGGTCGACGCCCCGGAAGAGCCCGTCGCGGATGTCGGTCCCGATCACGCACACGTTCTTCTTGTAGCGGACATCGAAGGGCATGAGGAACCGGCCCGACTGCGGTTGCACGCTCGAGAAGAACGTCTGGCGCTCGGTGGTGCCGATCACCTGCACGTCCTCGATCGTCTGCGAGCCGACCTTGAGGCTCGCGGACCCGGCGACCGACGGGTTCACGAGGGCGCGTCCGCGCAGTCGCGATTCCAGCGCCTGGGCCTCGTGCAGCGTGATGCGCGGGCGGTTCCGGTAGAGGAAGAAGTCGTTCATGACGACCCACGGCATGCGCGAGACGTAGATCACGTCGCTGCCCACGGCCGAGAAGCTCTCGCGGAACCGGTTCTGCAGGCCGTTGAACGCCGTCATCGTCGTCACGACCGCCACGATGCCGATGATGATGCCCAGCGTCGTGAGCGCGCCTCGCACGCGATTGGCGAGCAACGCGGTGAGCGCGATCGCGAGGGATTCGCGCAGCATGGCGAGCGATCCCACGGCGACCGCCGGTCAGCTCGCCCGGTCGGCGACCGGCGCGTGTCCGTCGGCGGGCTTGCTGTTGTCGATCTTCACCGCGGCGCCGTTGGCGAGGTCCTTGGAGATCGCCCGGTAGCTGCCGGAGACGACCACGTCGCCCTCCTTCAGCCCGTCGAGGATCTCGATGCGGTCGTTGCTCTGGATGCCGGTCTTCACCTGGTGCGCGACCGCGTGGCCGTTCTCGACACAGAAGACCACCTCGACGAAGCCGTCCTTGTCTGCCTTGAAGCGCTTTTCGGCGTCGGCGCGCTTCTCCCCCTTGCGGAGCAGCTGGTCGACCGTGCGCAGCGCCACGCTCTGGAGCGGAACGCTCAGGGCGCGCTCGCGCGTCTGCGTGACGATGTCGGCCGTGGTGGTCATGCCCGGGCGCAGGGTCCGGAGCGAGTCCGTGATGCCGATCTTCACCTCGAACTCGGTCTTCTGGTCCGTGGTTCCCGTGCCGCTGGCGGTGGCGCTGCTCCCGATCTCGCTCACGCGCCCGTGGAGCGGCTGCCCGAGCAGGGCGTCGGCCTGGATCTCGGCCGGCTGCCCGACCCGGATCGAGCCGATGTCGTTCTCGTCGACCCCGACCTGGGCCTCCATCGCGGAGAGGTCGGCCACGATCAGGATCACGTCGGCCTGGAACTGCGAGCCGAGCGCGATCTCGCCCTCTTCCTTGTTGAGGGCGCTCACGGTGCCCGACATGGGCGCGTAGATCGTCGTCTTGGAGAGATCGTCCTGCGCCTGCTTGAGCGTGGCGCGGGCCTGCGCGACCTGCTCGATCGCGGTCTTGTAGCGCGCGTCCTCGACCTGCCACGCCGTCTGCTTGGCGTCGTGATCCGACGGCGAGGTGAGCTGGCGCGCCATCAGTTCCCTCGTGCGCTCGTACTCCTTGCGCGCCTGCTCGCGATTCTGCAGCACGAGCGTGGCGTTCGCCTGCGCCGCGCGCACGTTCGCCTCGGCGTTCTCGACGGCCGCCAGGTAGCGCACGCGGTCCAGTTCGACGAGGAGCGCGCCCTTTTCGACCCACTGGCCCTCGCGCACGGCGATGTGCTTGATCTTGGCGCTCACGTCGGCGCTGATCTTGATCTGCGTGCGGGGCTCGATGCGGCCAGTGGCGTCGACCTTCTGCACGATCTCCTGCCGGCTCGCCGGCGTGGTCTGGACCACGAGCGGCTTCTCGCCGCGCCCGCGCACGACCATCCCGAGCGCTCCGAGGCTCACCACGGCGAGCCCGACGCCGATCCACAGTACCCGTCGCTTCATCGTCCGAAGCCTCCGTACGCGAGTGACCGCCGGCCCCGGGGCCCCGGGGCGGCGCGCACATCGAGTACGGTCAATGTACCGAAAAGGTTACGCGCCGTGCCGATCGCCCCTTCGCACGAGCGGCGGCCTCAGCCCCTCGCGGCGAGATTCGCCGCCACCGCCGCGCGGACCAGCTTCTTGAACGCCGGCGCGTCGATCTTCGCGCCCTCGGTCACGTCCATCGCGCGGCGGACCTTGCCCTCGAGGCTCGACGTGAAGAGCCGCTTCGGGTCCTCCAGCGAGGCGCCACGGGCGAACGTGAGTTTCACCGCGCGCTTGTAGGTCTCGCCCGTGCACAGGATCCCGTCGTGCGACCAGACGGGCACGTTCCACTTCCACTCCTCGACCACGCCCGGGTCGGCTTCGTGGATCAGCTGCCGCAGCTTCGCCAGCACTTCTCCCCGCCAGTCGCCCAACTCGGCGATCCGGGCGTCGATCATCTTCGCGGGTGTCGATCCCTTCGGAACAGCGCTCTTCTTGATCATGCGACGCCCCCTCTCCGTCGTGCCGCGTCAGGTCCGGACGCGGCGCCGGGCCACGGCGACGAAGCCGCAGAACGCGGCGACCACGAGCCAGTACACGACCGGACCGATGTCGCGATGTCCGGACGACAGGTGCAGCCCGGAGTAGAGCAGCATCTCGGCCGCGATGACGAGCGCGGCGATCGGGATCATGCCCGCGAGCCGCTTCTGGACCGCGGGGAGCACGAGTGCGAGTGCGCAGAGGATCTCGACGATGCTCATGACGAGCCATGCCGCCGGCGGAATGGGCGCGAGCGACGGCATCGTCTGCTCCGGCGAATGCGAGAACTTCCACAGCGCACCTGCCAGCGTGTGGAACGCCAGCAGGCCCTGCAGGACCCAGAGGAAGACGTTCATGGCGATGGGACCTCCGAGGGTGAATGGACGACGAGCGGCCAGACCGTGCTCAGGCCTCGGCTTCGAACTGGCGGCCGTATTCCCCGACGAGCCGCTGCCATCCGTCGAACTGCGCTACCCCGGGCCCGGCCATGCGGCCGAGCGGATCGCCGGCCAGCCAGCGGTCGAGCACGTCGAGGCAGATGTGCCAGCCGGCGGCGCCCCAGGCGATGTAGCGGCGATCGATGTGGTGCCAGAGCGTGAGGCGCGTCCCGGAGTCGAGGCGCACGAGCTCCCAGCGCAGCCGGTTTCCGCCCCAGGTGAACTCGAGCAGGCGCGGAGGTTCGGCGTGCGTGACGGCACACTCGGCGACCTGGGGCGTTCCGGCCGTCGCGAGCGAGACGGGGCCGACGGCTCCGAGGCTGCGATCGGCGTCGAAGGGCGCCCACTCGCGCAGGTGCTCGGGTTCGGTCAGCGCCACCCAGACCTTCTCGGGCGCGTGACGAAGCTCGCGCACCAGCACGAGCGTCCAGTCGTCGCCGTCCTTGTGGATGCGAGCGCCGGTGGCGGGGCCCGGGACGTACGAATCGTGAGCGCTCATCGGGTCTTCCTTCGGGGACGCGTCGCGGGGACGCGAGTACGGTGTGGCGATGACTCCACGCGATCGAGGTGCCGCTCGAGCGCGTCCACGTGAGCGGACCATAACTTCCGGTACGGCGCGAGCCACGCGTCCAGTTCGCGGAGCGGCTCGTGTCGCAGGCGGTAGATGCGGCGCTGGGCGTCCACGCGCGCTTCGACGAGGCCCGCCTCACGCAGGACGCGGAGGTGCTTGGACACGGCGGTCTGCGAGAGCTGCAGCCGCCGCTCGAGCTCTCCCACCGTGCGCTCGGAGGATGCGAGCAGGTCGAGGATGGCACGGCGGTTGGGCTCGGCGACGATCGTGAACGTCGATTCCATGCTCGTACATTCGCATAGGCGCATATGCCTGTCAAGGCACATGTAAACCGGTACGAACCGGTCAGCGGCCCGCACCCCCGGAAGCCGGCGCAGACTCCGGAGTGGCGCTGTCCTTCGTGCGCCGAACGGGCGCAGTCGTTCCCGTAGCTCCGCGTTGGTACGGCAGTCGTCGCCGGTTCGCGTGGCGAGGCGCAGTTTCGCCCACGCCCCGACCGGGACTTGTCCTGCGAGGATCACCATGCGCCGCCCGTCATGGATCGTCTTCTCGGTCGCCTTGTCGCTCGCCGGCTCGCCGACCGCGCGCGCGACTGCGTCCGCGCCCGCCCCACGCTCCTACCCCGTCGCCTGCCGCCCGAGCGAACTGCTTCGCCGGCACGACGCACTCCTCGCTCTCGTGGGGCAAGTGCGCACCGATCTCGAGTCCGATGCTCGCGCGGGGAGGGCGGCCGACGCCGCCACCACCCGGAAACGTTGCACGACGCTCTTCCAGTGCGCCGTGATCGAACGCGACACCAGCGCGGCGGCTCGCGCCCTGGCCTGTGTACGGGCGACGCTGGACGCGGCGTCGGCGCGCTCGCTCGCCGGCCTCTTCACGGAGCCCTACCTCGAAGCACGCCTCGCGCCGGGTGCGGACCTGCACGGCACGTATCGCGAGCGACTCGCCCGCAGGCTCGAGGCGCTCGAGTACGAGCAGGTGGACTTCACCCTCAAGGCGATGCGGGGCCAGATGGCTGGCGCCGTACCGGACACGGCGGTGGGTACCGCGCGGTCGGCGCTCGATCCGCTCCTGCAGGAGGGCAGGCTGCCGGCCGAGGCCGCCGAGGCCGTCATCGCCCTCGCGGTGCAGGACGAACTGGTGAACTCCGTGCGCCCGGACATCCTCGCGGGACTCGATGCGACGATCGCGGCGCATGCGCGCGACACGAAGCCGTTCGACCCGCCGATCGGCCGGCCACGAATACCCGTTCGAGGCGCGTGGTTCGGCCAGCCCCGGCCGGGGCTCGCGCCGGTCCGGTTCGCGCCGGCGGTACTGGCGGCGATCAACCCGTGGTGCTTTGCCGTCGCCTTCTCTCCGGACGGGAAGGAGTGCTTCGCGAGCATCGGCGGTGCGACCTACGGCGGCAGCCGTATCGTGCACGCCACCTGCGAAGCCGGCACGTGGAGCGCGTTCTCTCCGCCGGCGTGCATGGACGGATTCGTCACCACCCTGGAAGCGCACTACGCGCCGGACGGGAGATCGCTCTACTTCACGGCCCAACGCGCCGGCGAATACCGCCGCTTGTATGCGGTGACTCGCACGCGGACCGGCTGGGGAGCTCCGGTGCCGGTGCCGGGGCCGATCACGAGTGAAGGCGACGCGTATCGCGGCAGCCGCTCGAACGACGGGACGTGGTACTTCGGTCTGCAGCTCGAGGGCATGCCGAAGATCTGCCGTGCGACACCCGGCGCCGATGGCAACTGGCGAATCGAGCCGCTCGGGCCGCCGATCAACCAGCAGACCTACGATGGGGACCCGTGCATCGCTCCGGACGGCCGCTGGCTCGTGTTCCATTCGGCACGTGCCGGCAGCGTGGGCGGCGTCGATCTCTACGTGAGTTTCGCCGACGGCCGCGGCGGCTGGGGTGCGCCGGTCCACCTCGGGCCCGGCTTCAACACTCCCGACGACGAGTACGGCGCCATGCTGTCGCCCGACGGCCGCCAGTTCTTCTTCACGCGTCACACGGCCACCCACGACGAGGTGCTCTCGGTCGACGTGGAGGCGATCGACGCGATGAGATCGAAGGCGATGCGCGGGCCTTAGTGGCGTTCGGTACGGCAGGTCCGCCGGACGAAACGGTTCCTCACCGTGAAGCCGGGCAGCATTCGCGCACCGGCCAGAGTATTCGCATGGCCTTCTCCCCCGTCTGCTCGTGCACCCTGTTCTGTGCTCCATGCTCGGAACGCATGCTCTCGCTGCGCCCACGTGAGTGCGTGGATGTCCCCTCAGCCCGTCGGCAAGCGCTCACGTGGCGATTCGTGCCGCCGCACTGCCCCGCGTCCTCACTCACGGCCACGGAGCGCGACGGCCCCGCCACGAATCGTTCGTGGCGGGGCCGTTCGTCGCGGTCGCCACCGAGCCTACATCCGGTACGCCTCGACGATGTCGTCGTTCTCGATGAAGTAGAGCATGTTCTCCACCTCGTCGACTTCGTACACGGGCGTCTTCTCGTTGAGCGCGGCGGTCGAGAGCACCTTGCCGGTCAGCCGCTCGACGCGCGCGATGCCCGAGACCTTGTGACCGTCGCTGCCGGGCACCATCGTGAGCACGTAAAGCGACGTGGCGGACTGGGTCGAGGCGCGGAAGCGCTTCCCGAGGAGCGGGTTCGACGAGAGGTAGTAGGTCTGGTCCATTCCCGTGCGCTGCGCACGATCGTACGCCGACCCCGCCGCGGCCGCGTTCACCGCGGCGGTGAGCAGGCCTGCCCCGAGCTTGGCCCAGCCGCTCGTGCTCGGTGCCTCGAAGTACGCCCGCGCGGTTTCCTTGCCGCTCGCATCGAGGCGCAGGATCGTCTGGCTCGAAGTGAGCAGCATGCTGCCGTCCTCGAGCAGTTCGAGATCGCTCGGCACCTCGTGCTCCTTGAACTTGAAGCGCGCGAGGATCTGGTCCGTGCCGTTGGTGAGCGCGACCTGGTGCATCTCGCCGTCGGCGCAGATGTAGAGGTGGTCACCCTTCATGTCGAACGAGGTGGCGTCCTCGAGATCCTTGAAGGGCTTCGGCCACACGGACTCGCCCGTCTTCGGGTTCAGGCAATCGATGAACGGCTTGCCGGCCGGCTTGCCGTCTTCCTTCACGAACGGAGCGCCACGCACGACGACGCCCGCGGAGGCCATCGCAATCTGCACCGGGCGGCCGCGGAAGTCCTTCTCCTTCGCCCAGAGGAGCGCCCCGGTCGCGGCGTCGATCGCCTGCAGGCTCTTCTCGTACGGGATGTAGATCACGCCGTCCTTCGCGAACATCGGGCAGAACCCGTACGCGAGCGCGGCCGGCGTCTTGCCCTTGAGGCCGGCGCACGTCCACTTCTTCGCCCCGGTCTCGAGGTCGATGCAGACGGGGCCGTCCTCGGTGACCCACAGCACCATGCTGTTCTCGTCCGGGAACGCCGGCGGCTGGTTGGCCGCGACCGACATGCGCTTGAAGACCTTGCCGCTCCCCTTCACTTCGTGGAGCAGCAGGTACTTGTCGAACAACTTGTCCTGCTGCCACTTGATCTGCCCGGTCTCGGTGTCGACCGCGACGAGCGTGGGCTTCTGGCCGGCCTTCACCGTCCCGAACACGACGAGCAGGCGCTTGTGCGCCACTTGGAACTGGCCCTGCGAGTTCCGGAACGGGAGCTTCGAGGAGTCCCACTTGGGCTTGCCGGTCTCGAGGTCGATCACCTCGAACTGCTTGCCGTCGAGCAGCGCGTAGGGCGTGTTCTCGATCTCGTCGAAGTTGCACTCCTTGAACTTCACGAGGTCGGGCCGCTCCCAGATCACCTTGCCGGTCGCGGGATCGAGCGCGGTGAGTCCCTTGGAGTGGCTGACGATCAGCGAGCCGAGTGAGGACACCTTCTGGAACTGGATCTCGCCGAGCTTGACCGACCAGGCGGGGTCGCCCGCGTGGGCGAGCGTGGCGGTGACGGCGAGCGTGGCGAACGCCACGGCGAAGCGGTGCAGGCGCATGTGGGGATGCCTCCTGAGGGGTGGGGAACTCGAGGCCGGGCGGAGCCGGCCGGGATGGAGAGGGGCGGCAATATAGCGGACGCGGTTCGCCGCGTCAGCGGGGAATCGGTGCCGGCGCGCTTCCCCATTCGTGCGCCGGCCGACGCCGCCCGTCGGTTCGCGTCGCCGCACCCTTGACGCGGGCGCTAGAGTGCAACGCATGAATCGACGCTGGGTATCGCTCCGCGCCGCGCTCGCGCTGGCCGCCGTGCTCGCTCTGGTTCGTGTTGCCGATTCGGCTCCCTCCCGGCCCGTCACGCTCGCCATGCTCCAGCTTCCGGGCACACCGGAGTTCGTGACCGTCGCGCGCGACGTCGTCGCGCTGCGATTCGCGATGGATCCCAGCATCGCGGCGCAGGACGGACTCTTCGACGACGCGTGTCGAGTGCCGTCGTTCGCACCCGACACCGTGGCGGCCCGGCTCGCCCGCGTGGATCGCGACCTCGCCCGGCTGCGGGCGATGCCGTGGCGATCGTGGGACGTGGACCGCCAGGTCGATTGGCGCTGGATGGTGGTGAGCCTCGAGGACGCCAAGCTGCAACTCGGTTCGGAGCGGCTCTGGGTGCACCGTCCGGCGGCCTGGCTCGAACCTCTCGCGAACACGTTCATCAATCTCTACACCTACGGCCCTGCCCGCACCGACCTGCCGCCGCGCCTCGCGACGCGGATCCCGGCGATGGTGGCGGAGATGCGCCACGTGGCGACCGAGCCGACCGTACGGGACGTGGCGACCGCGAAGGGCGTCGCCGACGGCATCCTGGCCTCGCTGCGCCAGCAGCCCGCGAGCGCCGCGCGCGACGCCGCGATCGCCTCGCTCACCGGCTACATCGCCGATCTGCAGGCGCGCACGGGATTGCCGGAGTACCGGGTGATCGGGCGCGCGGCCTACGAGGAACGCCTGCGCCGCGCGCTGCTGCTGCCGTGGGACGGCGATCAGCTGCTCGCGCTCGCGTACTCCGAGCTCGCGGCGACCGAATCCGCTCAGGCGGTGATCAAGGCGCGCGTGAGCCCGGACGCACCGATTCCGGCGGCCCCGGCACCGACCGAGGCGCAGCGGGCGCTCGCGGCCGCGCTCGACCAGCGCAAGCTCCTCGCGCTCTACGACGACGTGGCGGCGACGGAGCGCGCATTCCTCGACACCTTCCCTCTCGTCACCCTGCCGAAGTCCATGGGGCCGATCCACGCGCGGCCGACGCCGCAGGCGATGATCCCGCTCACCGGCGACGGGGGCAGCATGAACCCGCCGCCGCCGATCGGCAGCTCCAACGTGGGCTGGTGGAACGTCGAGCACATGGACAGCACGTGGACGCTCGAGCAGAGAGCGCAGCGCATCGCCGCCACGCAGGGCTTCCGCACGTCGTGGATGGGGCCCTACGCCGTGCACGAAGGCGTCCCGGGGCACCACCTGCAGCTGTCGATCAACCGGCTGAACCCGAACCCGCTGCGCTGGCTGCTGCAGGACAACGATCTCGTCGAAGGCTGGGCAATGTACGCGGAGGAGGCGTTCTGGCGCGCCGGCGGACTCGGCGATTCGCCGATCACTTCCTACCGCACGCTCGATTCGTGGCGTTTCCGCATCCGCCGCGTGATCTACGACGCGAACATCGAGCGGGGCGACTGGACGCTCCAGCAGGGCGCGGACTGGAAGCGCAACACCGCTCCGGGCAAGGCCGTGGTCGACGAGGACGTCATGCGCTCGATCCACTGGCCGGCGCAGCTGATCGCCTACTTCTGTGGCAAGGAGCAGCTGATGGCGCTGCGAGAGGAATGGCGCCGCCGCCAGGGAGCGGCTTACAGCGAGCGTGCGTTCAACGACGCCGTGCTGGCCGAAGGGATGATCCCGGTCGCGCTGATCCGCGCCAAGCTCCTCGGCGAACCGGTGCCCGCACCCTAGCGGCGCGGCACCGGCTCGCCCGTCGCGGCGAACTCAGCGGAGCAGCGTGACGCGCCGGCTCGTCGTCGCCGCGCCCTGGCTCACGCGCACGAGGTAGACGCCCGGCGGGAACGCACCGTGGCCGTCGAAGGTCACGGTGTGGCGGCCCGCCGTCGGATTCGCGACGCGCTCCGTCGCCACGCGACGGCCCAGCAGGTCCAGCAGCTCCACCTGCGCGGGGGCGTCCGCGACGAGCGAGAACTCGACGCGGACGCTGGACGCGCGGACCGGGTTGGGCGCGATGCGGTCGAGCGTGAGCGACGCGCCAGAGGTGCCCGGGGCGACGCCGGCGCGCGCCGCGTAGAGCGCGGCGACGGCCGCGGGGGTCAGCTCCTCGTCGTAGATGCGGACCTCGTCGATGGCGCCGGCATAGTAGGAGTCGGGCGTGCCCCACCCGGTCCGGAACCAGCGGCCGATCTCGAGCGGCGGCGAGCCACTGATCGACGTCATCGCGATCGCCTTGCTCTTTCGAAGCGTCCCGTCCACATAGAGAGCCGACAGGGTGTGCGAGGCATTCAGCGTGCCCACCAACAGGTGCCACTGGCCGTCGCCGATGTTCACGGTCGAATCCCGGAGCGTGAGCGCGGTCACCGCGTCGTCCCGCAGGTCCCATGCGGCGTGGCCCGACAGGTCCCACAGCGCCCACAGTCCCGAGTCGATGGTGCCGCAGCTTGGGTTGGCCCCGCAGCGGTACCACGAGACGATCGCGCCCGTCGTGTCGGCGGGGTTCGAGCGCTTCGCCCAGGCGGCGACGGAGAACGCGGCCGAGCCGGGCGCGAAGTACGTTTCGTTGGCGCGATCGAGGTATTGGGAGATGCCGTCGAGCGACCACGCATTTCCGAGGACGCCCGTGACGCAGGCGGGGCTGCCGTGCATGCTGAGGTTCCGGGTCGCCACACCATCCGTCAGGGTACAGCCATCGAAGTTCCAATAGGCCCGGAGCGAGGCGTCGGCGGGCGCCGCCGCGAGGGCCAGGGCGAGCAACGGCAGGGCGATGCGGCGGGCTGTGGACATGGATTCTCCCGTGCGGTCAGGATGGTTGGCCCGATGAAGCGACGTAAGGCGGCTCGGCAATCGTTGGAACCGGATCACGGCCCAGGAATCACAAGCTTCGGGTGATAAGCGAACGACGTGGCGTAACGCGCTGTGGGAGGACGCATTGCCACAACTCGCCCGTGCGCTCACGGCGACGAAACCACCGTGGCGCTGGCGCTTCCGCCCGGGCTAGGATTCGAGCCGGACTTTGGCCAACACCCCTTCGGAGAGTCCCATGCGCTCACGATCCCTCCATCCGATCGCGTCCGCAGTTGCGCTCGCGGCCGCACTCGCGTCCTTCACTCCGGCACCGGTTCGAGCGTTGAGCTGGAGCGGGAACGCCAACTCACAGGCCAACGGTGGTGTCTCGAACAACGTCCTGATTCCCGGCCCCGAAAGCACCACGGGAACCGTCTCAACCGTCGGGGGCTGTTCGACCGGAACCGGGCAGTCGTGGCTCAGCGTCTCGACGGGCGGGCTCGCGCTGGCGCTGAACGCCTCGGGCGCCGGGTCGCTCCCCTGCATCGCGAACAGCTACGCGTCGGGGAACTCCGCCTTCTCGGAGACCTACTCCGTCGTCTCGTCCACGCTGCCGGCCGGAACGCCGGTCGACCTGTCGCTCTGCGTGCGCGCGGCACTGCATCACTCCATCGGGTTCACGTGCGCGAACCTGATCAACGATGGTGTCACGAGCGTCGCCGGCCTCGACGTGGCGTTTCTCGCCAACGGCGGGCCCTCGGCCCAGTTGCACGGCAACTACTCCGAGCGCTGGAACTGCTTCGACGGCCATCAGGTCACCGAGACCGGTCTCCTCGCGACCGGAGGCGTGCCACAGTCCCTCGACCTGCTCGCCGTGCCGGTTGGCGGCCTCGTCACGGTGTCGGCCACGATGACCGGCGCGACGGGAGCGCAGTCGTTCCAGCACGGTGTCGGGGGCGGCCTCGAGATGGCCGTCGTGCTCGGCTACTCGTCGATGTCGCCGGTCCAACTGCTCGCGCTGACGGACAACGCCGAGCTGAGCCCCGCGAGCAACTGCACGGAGACCCATCTCGCGAGCCTGCTGCCGCCCGCCTATCCGCTGCTGGACGCGCGGCCACTCGGGTCGGCGGATGGCGTGATGCTCCGCTCCCCTGCGCCCAATCCCGCGCGCACCGGGACGACTCTCGAGTTCGCGCTGCCGGCAGACGGCGACGTGCGGCTCGGCGTGTTCGACGTCGCCGGGGCGCGGATCGCGACGCTCGTGTCCGGCGTCCAGCGCGCCGGCTGGCATCGCGTCGAGTGGAATGGCCGGGGCGACCGTGGCGAAGTCGTCGCGCCCGGGCTGTACTGGGTGAAGCTCGTGACGCCCGCGGGCCGCGCGGTCCGCAGCGTGGCCTGGCGTCCCTGATCGAGAAGAGGACGCGCTTCAACCAGTCGCTGCAGCAGGCGGGCGTTCTCATGGGGCTCGACGGGCTCGAGCCGCCCGCGAAAGCGACGCGCGTGCGTTTCGAGAAGAACGGGCCGCGGGCGGTCGACGGGCCGTTCGCGGAGGCGAGGGAAATGGTGGGCGGCTTCTGGCTGATCCAGGCGAAGTCGCAGCAGGAGGCGGTCGAATGGGCGCGCCGTGCGCCCATGCTCGAAGGTGACATCATCGAAGTGCGGCGCATTCCGGAGATGTCCGACTTCCCCGAGGACGTGCAGAAGGCCGCGACGATGTGAGGCGCGAGTGCCGCGCGCATCGATGGAACGAGGGCCGGCCGGCGTTCGCCCACCGGCCCTCGGCCGTGCGTGACGCGCCCGCTCAGGCCGCTTCGAACCAGGTCGCGCAGGCGGCGACGTGGTTCGCAGGCTCCCCGGGTTCGTAATAGACGGTGAGGTCGTCGCCGGGATCGAGACGTTCGCCGGCGAAGCGCGCGTGCGAGCTGACGTGCGTGCCGCCCGCCGACGTGAACCGGTAGAAGACCCGCTCCGTCGCATCGTCGGACGTTTCGCGATGGTGCACGGTCGCCGTGGCGATGTCCCCCGCGCGCAGGAGGCGATACTCGCGCGTCCGGCGAAGCGCGAGCCACGCGAGTGCGCCGAGTGCGAGCGCGATCGCGGCCAGTGCCAGGGCCGGGCGGCCCGCGTGCAGGCGGACGATCGCGAGGATGTTGCCGGCGAGGAAGAGCGCCGGGACGGCCGCCGGTGTTCCGAAGACCGCACGCCACGAGAGACGCACGCGCCGCGGCGCCGGGCCCCTGCCACCGCCCGCGCGCCACGGGGATGCGGTACGGTGCGAAGCGAGCATCGCGAGCAGCCCCGCGCCCAGGGTCGTGAACGCGGGCGTGAAGAACCACCCCGCGAACGCCCCACCCGAGTGCAGGCCGCCCCATGTCCGGCAGATCGCCGCGTAGGCGGCTGCGAGCGCGACGGCGATGGCGATGCGAATCATGCGCTGCCTCCCCTCCCGTTGTCGGCCGCGGCGGCCGGGGACGCGAGGGCCGTGGCACGGGCGCGTTTCTCGCCGGACGATTCGGGATTGCCCGCGGAAACGGCTTGGTCCACGATTCCAGAGGACCGCCGACGTGGAACTCCTCCGGGAAGGACGGACACGAATGCAGCGACGCAGGCTGGGCAGCACCGGACTGGAAGTGTCGGCGCTGGGTCTCGGCTGCATGGGAATGAGCCAGGCCTACGGCACGGCGGCCGATCGCGACGAGCGCGAATCGCTCGCGACGATCCATCGCGCCATCGAACTCGGGGTCACGTTCTTCGACACGGCCGAGGTGTACGGACCGCTCGCGAACGAGGACCTGCTCGGACGCGCGCTCGACGGCCGCCGGGATCGCGTCGTGATCGCGACCAAGTTCGGCTTCCGCTGGGACGAGAAGGGGGCGATCAACGGACTCGACAGCCGGCCCGAGCACGTGCGCGAGGCGGTCGAAGGCTCGCTGCGACGCCTGCGCACGGATCGCATCGACCTCCTCTACCAGCACCGCGTCGACCCGGCCGTCCCGATCGAGGACGTGGTCGATGCCATGGCGGCGCTCGTGCGGGCCGGCAAGGTTCGGCACCTCGGGCTCTCGGAGGCCGGTGCCGGCACGATCCGTCGCGCGCATGCCGTGCATCCCATCGCCGCGCTGCAGAGCGAGTACTCGCTCTGGGAGCGCGGGCTCGAAGCCCGCATCCTGCCCGTGCTGCGGGAACTGGGTATCGGCCTGGTGCCGTTCGCGCCCCTCGGGCGCGGCTTCCTCACCGGCACGGTGAAGCGCGCCGAGGAGTACCCCGCCGACGATTTTCGCCACAACGATCCGCGCTACCAGGGTTCGAACTTCGACGCCAACGTGCGCGCGGCGTCCATCGTGCGCGAACTGGCGGCGCGCCGGGGCGTCATGCCCGGGCAGGTGGCGCTCGCGTGGCTGCTGCAGCAGGGCCCCGACGTGGTGCCGATCCCCGGCACCAAGCGTCGCAGCTATCTCGAGGAGAACGTGGCGTCGACATCGCTGACGCTCGATACGGCCGAGCGGGCGCAGCTCGACGAGGCCCTGGCCCCGGGCCGTATCGCCGGCCCGCGATACGGAGCCAGGAACATGTCCATGGTCGACCCATCCTGAGCGGGACGGCGAGCCGCCCGCGCGCGCTCGCCGCCGGCCTGCACCCCGCTCGTCGCCGCTACGACTTGTCGACGAACGGCGGCCCGGGATCGTGCTCCACCGCGGGGACGGTCTTCAGGTAGCGGTAGATGGCGCGCAGGTCGTCCTCGTTCAGGTCGCGGAACCCCTCCCACGGCATCGGCGAGCCCGGCAGCAGGCGGCCGCCCTTCATGCGTGCGACGAAGGCATCCTCGGTGTACTTCGCCATGCGGCCGGTGCGTGGGGCACGCGTCAGGTTGGGCGCTCCCCACGTGCGGTGGGGATCGTGGTCGTCGGGCACCGAGGCGCCGGCAAGATGCGCCCCGACGAGCGCGCCGGTGTTGTAGTCCCGCTGCGTGTGGCATGCCCAGCAGTTGGCGACGCATTCGACCAGGTAGCGGCCGTTCTCGATGGTCGGCCCACGCGGATTCGTGTGCAGCGGCGTCGCCCGGGGCCCGACCGGTTTCGCGAGCACGGTCGCGCGCACGATGCGGCCGAGGAGGTTGTACTCGTGCCACGGCACCTCGTGACGGACCGGCGGCTGCGAGCGCAGGTACGAGACGACGGCGGTGAGATCCTCGTCGGAGAGCCCCTGCATCTCCATGAACGGCAGCAGCGCGCGGCCGTCGTGACCGACGCCGTAACGCAGCGCGCGTGCGATCTCGCCATCCGTGATGCGGCCGATACCCGTCGCCGAGTCCGGCGTGATGTTGCGCGGCCGGAACTTTCCCGGCGGGATCGCAAACGTGAACCCGCCCGACAGCGGCACCTCGGCGCCGGGGGGCGCCTGCTTCGCGAGTTCGGGGTCGGCGTGGCACCCCGCGCAGCTCGCGAGATTGCGCACGACGTAACGTCCGCGCGCGACCACGGCGGAATCGGCCGACGCGGTGATCGCGGGCAACGGTGCGTCGAACGTGAGGTGCTGCCTCGTCGCGACGAAGATCGCGAAGCCGCCGAGCAGCAGCGCGAACGCGAGCGCGAGTCCGGCGAGGACTCTCTTCATGCCGTACCTCCCAACAAGGTCGTGCATCGAGTCGGTCTCGCGTGACGCGTGCAGGCCTGCGGCCGCGGCGGCCACGCCGGTCGGCCCGCTCGGGGCGGGCGCGGGCAGGCTAGCAACGCGCGGCGATTCGCCGAAGCGAAACCTGCGCCTATCGCAGGTGGGCTCGCGTTCGCACTCGTGGACGCGAACCGTCCGGACGATCGGCAACATCTTCGCGACGCGAAGCAAGGCGCGCAGCGTGGCCGTTCGGGCAAGGTGGCGCACGTGGGATGGGCCCACACCCGGACGCCGGAGAGCCTGATGCGCACGCAGACCCGCAGCACTCGTTTCGACGTTCACCCGCTTCGTGTTCGCGAGACCGCGACGTGGGCCCCTCGCCGGCCCGCTCGGGGCGGGCTCTCGCTGCCCCTCGCGGCGGAGGCGCTGTGCGAGGCCGCCGACGTCCGGTCCAGCGATCACGTGCTCGACGTGGCGACGGCGGCGGGCGACGCGGCGCTCGCCGCCGCCCGGCGTTTCGCCGACGTGACGGCGGCCGCCGCGGGGCTCGAAGCCCTCGAGCACACCGGGCGCCGCGCGGAGTCCGAGGGCCTGTTCGTGCTCACGCGCCTCGCGGAGCCCGATTCCCTCCCGTTCACCGCGGCGAGCTTCGACGTGGCACTCTCGACCTTCGGGGTCGCGCTCGCGGCGCAGCCCTCGCGCGCGGCCGCCGAACTGGTGCGGGTCGTGCGACCGGGAGGCCGCATCGGTCTCGCGGCATGGACTCCGGACGGCTTCACCGGCGAACTCCAGCGACTGCTCGACGGCGTCCACCCGCGACTTCCGGGACTTGCGGATCCCGGCGCGTGGGGAACGCGTGACGGCCTGGTGGGACTCTTCGGCGAGCACGCGCGCTCGATGCGGATCGAGCGCCGCACGGCGGTCCATCGCCACCGGTCCGCGGAGCACTGGATCGCCCACCGCCGGCGCGAGTGCGGCCAGCTGCGAGCGGCCTTCGCGTCCTCCAGCCGCCATCGGCGGCAGGCGCTTCGCGCCGCGCTCGTGGAACTGCTCTCGAAATGGGATCGCGGCGGCGGTCCCGGGCTCGCCGTTCCCGCCGACTACCTCCAGATCGTGATGCGGCGACGCTGACGCATCTCCCGATGGGCCGCGCCATGTCCCTTCCATCCTCCAGGGAGACACCATGAAGACTCTCGATTCGAATACCGTCGCCGAGTTCGCCCGCGGGCTCACCGGCGACGTCGTGCAGCCCGGCGACGCCGGCTACGACGACGCCCGCGGGCTGTGGAACGCCATGATCGACAAGCGCCCGGCGCTGATCGTGCGCTGCGCCGCCACGAGCGACGTGGTGCAGGCCGTGCGGTTCGCGCGCGTGATGGGGCTCGTCCTCGCCGTGCGCGGTGGCGGGCACAACATCGCCGGCAGCGGTTCGTGCGACGGCGGCCTGGTCGTGGACCTCTCGCACATGCGCGCGGTGACGGTCGACGCGGCGAAGCGGCGCGCCCGCGTCGAGGGCGGGGCGCTGCTCTCCGACGTCGACGCCGCGACGCAGGCGCACGGACTGGCGACTCCGCTCGGGATCAACTCGACCACTGGGGTCGGCGGACTGACGCTGGGCGGTGGTTTCGGCTGGCTGAGTCGCAAGTACGGAATGACGGTGGACAACCTGGTCGCGGCCGAGGTCGTCACGGCGTCGGGCGACGTGCTCGAGGCGAGCGCCGAGCAGCACGCCGACCTCTTCTGGGCCCTGCGCGGCGGCGGCGGCAATTTCGGCGTGGTCACGCGATTCGAGTTCCAGCTGCACCGGGTCGGTCCCGAGGTGCTGAGCGGGCTGATCGCGTACCCGCTCGCCGAGGCGAAGGGCGTCCTGCAGCGATACCGGGAGTTCATGACATCGGCGCCGGAGGAGCTCAACGTGTGGTCCGTTCTGCGGCAGGCGCCACCGCTGCCGTTCCTGCCCCCCGCCGTGCACGGCACGGGGATCGTCGTGCTCGCGTTCGCCTACTTCGGAGATCCCGAGCAGGGGCGCCGCCTCGTCGAGCCGCTGCGGCACTTCGGCGCGGCCGCGGGCGAGTTCATCGGCGTGCAGCCGTACGTCGCGTGGCAGCAGACGTTCGACCCCCTGCTCACGCACGGCGCGCGCAACTACTGGAAGTCGCACAACCTCGCGAAGCTCGAGGACGGGCTCCTCGACGCCGTGATCGACAGCGTGGCCCGCGTGCCCTCCGGTGCGTGCGAGATCTTCTTCGGCGCGGTCGGCGGAGCGACGGCGCGTCCGGCGGTGGATGCGACCGCCTATCCGCACCGGGACGCACGCTACGTGATGAACGTTCACGGCCGCTGGGAGACGCCGGCGGAGGACGCCCCGGGCGTGAAGTGGGCCCGCGAGTTCTTCGCCGCCTCGGCGCCGTTCGCGAGCGCGGGTGTGTACGTGAACTTCCTCACCGAGGAAGAAGGTGCTCGCGTGCACTCCGCCTACGGCGTCAACTACGACCGTCTCGCACGGGTGAAGCGCCAGTACGATCCGGAGAACCTCTTCCGGACCAACTGGAACGTGGTGCCGGCCTGAGACGAGTCCGCCAACGTCCGCACGCCCCGAGCCGCCGGGGCGTGCAGCCTGCCGGCGGAGACGAACGACGATGGCGATCCTCACGACGCAGCGGCTGCGGCTGGAGCCGCTCCGCCCGGCGCACGCGCCCGATTGGTACCGGGGACTCTCGGACCCCGACCTCTATCACTTCCTCGACGAGCGCCCGCCGACCGACCTGCCCGCCCTCGCGGCCCGCATCGCGCGCTGGGCGGCGGGGCCGGAAACCGGCGGCGAGCGCTGGTGCAACTGGGCCGTGTGGCGCGCGGCGGGTGACCGCCCGGTCGGCTGGGTCCAGGCCACGGTGCACGAGGACGCCACGGCGCACGTGGCGTACGTGCTGTTCCGCGACGCGTGGGGGCACGGCTACGCGCGCGAAGCCGTGCGCGCGGTGATCGAGCATCTCGGCGCCACGTTCGGCACGCGCTGCATCCTCGCACGCGTCGACGCGCGCAACGCGCGTTCGATCGGCGTGCTCGAGGCGCTCGGGTTCTCGCGGCTGCGCGCGCTCCCCGGGAGCACCGCGGACGCGACGGACCTCGAATACGTGCGCGCGGCGCGTCCGGTCCCGTTGCCGTCCGGCGACGCCACCCTGCCTTGCGGTGCGCGGGTGCGGGGCGGCGTGCGGCGGCGCTGATCGCGCGCGCGGCGCGTCAGTCGAGACGCGTGGCGAGGTGGACGCGCGTCACGTAGCGCATGCGCACGCGTCCGCCCGCATCCGCGTGCGCGGCGTGGAGCGCGACGAGGCGCGATCGCAGCTCGGTGAACGCGGCGCCTTCCTTCGGCACGTAGGAGGCGCTCGTCGCGCGGCCGATCAGGCCTTCGAGGTCGAGCTCCTGTGCGTGCGGCGCCGTGGCCAGTGCCGGAGGCGTGAACAGGCCCTCGGCGGTCACCACGGTCGGGTCGAACTCGCGGCGTTCGGCGGGGTGCTCGCCGCCCACGGCGTGGATGGCCTCGATGTAGCCGCGCGTCAGCGGATCTCCGTGATCCCGCGCGTTCCACACCAGGGCGAGCCGGCCACCCGGACGCAGGATGCGGTGGAACTCCGCGAGCGCCTCTCGCTGCCGGAACCAGTGGAAGGCCTGTGCGCAGAGCACGAGGTGCACGCTCTTCGGGTCGAGGCCCGTCGCCTCCGCCGTCCCCTCGCGCCACTCGATCCGCGGGCCGGGGGTCGCCGCCGCGCGCATCGCGGCGTTGGGTTCGACGGCGAGCACGCGCGCACCGCGCGCCGCGACCTGGCGCGCCGAGATTCCCGTTCCGGCGCCCACGTCGGCGACGACGAGTCGCACCGGGTCTCCGAGCCCGGCGAGCACGTGATCGATCGCGGCGGCCGGGTAGTCGGGCCGGTGAAGCACGTAGTCCGAGGCCCGGTCCGTGAATCGGCCCGTCGGGTCCATCTCGTGGAGCTCGGTCGGTCCTTGATCGTTCGGCTCGTCGTGCACGTGCCCTCCGCGGGGAGTGCCCCCGGCGCGAAACCTACGCAAGCGACTCACGGCGTCCAAGCCGAACCACCGGCAGGAATCGCGTTCCGGCAACTCGCAACGTTCGTCGGCGTTCCAGTGGGGCGGCTCCGACGGCCGCAGTGTGTTGTGCACCTGCGCGTTGCAGCCGTCACATGAGGAATCGTTCGAGCCACCCATCGGCACTCCGTCGCCCGGGCGGCGCGTACCGAAACAGCTGAAAATAGGACTTTGTTCGCCGCACGAACATAGCCTAGACTTCTCGCTGTCGTCGGGTGATCTCGTGTTCCCGAACGTCCTGGGGCACGGATCGCTCGCGCCGATCGATGCAGTTTCCGCCATGTCTCACGAAATTCCGGCGTCCGCATGAACTCACGGATTCCGGAGACAGGTTTCGCACCCGGGCAACGCTCCTCTCCCTAGTCATCGAGGCGCGTGGCCGAGCGGGGCTCCAGCCCCGACACGCAGGCTCCATGAGGAGGAAGCATCCATGACGATTGGCAACCAGCTGAAGCGCGTGGTGGCCGGTGCGCTGGTGGCGTCGGCGATCCTCGCCGCGTCGGCGTTCGCGGCGACGGTGACGGTGGCGGGCAGCGACCCGTACGTCGGCTACATGAACGTGTTCAACCTGCCGGGCGACGGCGGCGCCTACCAGTTCGGCAGCGTGTGGGGCACGGCGGACCTGTGCGCCTCGTTCACGGGCAACGACCTGCGCCTGAGCCCGAACACGATCGGCGACCCGAATCCCTACTGGTACATCGGTGGCGGCGGTCCCGGCGCCCAGGGCAACAAGATCATGGAAGCGAACATGTACGTCGAGACGAACGGCGTGTACCCCGGCCAGTCGCTCACGTTCACGGGCACGGTGATCTCGAACAACCTCGCCGTCTCGCACGTGGCGCGCGCGTTCATCCGTGACTTCGCACCGGACTACTCGTCGTCGGTCGACCAGTTCGTCGTCCTGCCGGCCTCGGGGAACTTCGCGATCACCCTCAACACGATCAACGACCCGGGCCGTCACGTGCAGTACGGATTCCAGATGACCGGCCCGAACGTGTGGGTGACGGACGTGGCGCCCTACGGCGCGGTCGTCGTCGGCCCGCTCGCCGCGACGCCGACGCAGAACAGCACCTGGGGTCAGCTGAAGGCCCTGTACCGCTAGGCGGACCGATCCGATCTGCTTCACGCGAGTGGCGCGGCCGCGAGGCCGCGCCACTCGCGCTTGAGGCTGTTCGCGCGGCCGAACTCAGGGCCTGCCGGTGAGCGTCTTCGCGGTCGCCGCGGCGCGCCCGCCCATGCCCGAGGAGTTGCGCGCGTGCAGGTACGCTTCGGCGTACTTCACGTCGGCCTCGTAGCCCCGGAACGTCGCCATCTCGACGTACATCCCGAACCAGTCCGCGGGCCCCTGCGTGCGGTGCTCGTATGTTGCGTCCCGCTTCTTCTCGAGCACGCGGGTGATGTCGACGTAATCCGTCGGCACGAAGCCGAACGTCACCGTGTGCGGGCTGTTGCTCGTCTCGTAGAAGAAGAGATCGAAGTGCAGGGACGGATCCTGGAACACGCGCCAGGCCAGCAGACCCGCCGCCTGGTGATCGGCGTGGACGTCCATGGGCCACGGCGCCACGACGACGCGCGGCCGCAGTCGGGCCAGCATCTGCGCGAGGTGTGCGGTGTTGGCCGCGTCCACGACGAGCGATCCGTCCATGCCGCCGAAGAACTCCGCGCGCGCGCCGAGCACGCCCGCCGCCTTGCGCTGCTCCTCTTCGCGGATCGCGCGCGCCTCGGCGTGCGACTTCTGGTACACGGCGAGTTCGCCACCGGTCATCGTCAGCACCACGACGCTCTCCCCCGCCGCGACCGTGTTGGCGATCAGCCCCCCGCACGACGCCTCGCCGTCGTCCGGATGCGGAGCGATGACGACGAGCATGGCGTGGGCGCGGGCAGGGAGCGCCAGCGCGATGAGGACGAGGATCGAGCGGACGACGCGGCCGGCGACCATGACAACCTCCCGTGTGGTGCGAACTCCGGAGACACCTGCTGGTCGCAGGATACGCCGCTCCGCGCGCGGCCGCGACGCGAAGGGCCCGCGAGTTGCACGCGGGCCCTTCCGGCGAATCAGAGGCGCACGATCCGGCGAGCGCTCGTTCCCTCGGGTGTCACGAGCCGGACGAAGTAGACGCCCGACTTCGCCACCGCGCCTTCCGCCGTGCGGCCGTTCCAGGTGCGCACGTGGTGGCCGACGGCGAGCGCTCCGCGCACGAGGCTCGCGACGCGCGCTCCGTGGACGTCGTACACCTCCAGCACGGCCCCCCCGGATCGCGCGACGTCGAACTCGATCGTGAGCCGGTCGGCCGTGGGGTTCGGTGACACGCGTCGGAGTCCGCTGGCCGCGGGCAACTCCGGCGGCGGTGCCGGCAGCGCGGTGGCCGCGAACGCGAGCGAGTAGCTGCCCGGCGTCGCGAGGTCGCTCGCGCCGTGCTTCCATACGACCAGCGCGTAGCGCCCGGCGGCCGGAACCACGGCGGACGCGACCTCGGGCTGTCCCGCCGGAGCGAGCCAGGACGTCATGTTCTCCGCGATCGATGCGGGTGACTGGAACGTCGAATCGGCCGGGTGGATCGCGAGCCCCCAGTCGACCGCGCCGGTGCCGGGCACGAGGGTGACGCGCGTGACGCCCGCCGGAAGCTGGACGTCGTGCACGGCGATGGCGTGCCCGGCGGCAATCGCGAACGGCCCGTAGCTGCCCGCGGGATGGGTCGCGAGGAACGTGGACGCGGCGGTCTCGGCGGTGAAGTTCTCGCCTCCGCCAGCGTTCTGGATGCCCACGTCGAACGCCCGCGGCGTCGCCGTGATGAAGTCGCCGAGCAGGTACCCGGTCTCACCCACCGGCTTCAGGCAGGTCGCGCGCGTCGTGTCGAAGCCCGACGTGGCGCCGGTCGAGGCCTCGAACGCATCGAGGCGCAGTGCGCTCGCGGCGCCCGGAACCGCGGCGAACGCCTGCCAGCGTCCGTTCTGCCCGGCGAATACCGGTGCCGGCAGTCGCAGTCCGTCGCAGTCGGCGAATCCGTACGGCTCGGCCCGGAGTTCCGCGAAGCCGCCCGCGGGATCGGGCGGCGCCGTGCGCGTGGTGACCGAGCCCGGCGCCAGCGTCGCCGGCGTCCAGACCCAGGACTGGCCATAGATGTCGTTCGTGGCGTTCGAGCCCGTGAGGACGTGCGCGGAATCCGCCGCGAACGTCAGCGTGTGGCGTCCGCCGCGCACGGCGTACGGGACGGCCGGGTGGAAGAACTGGTATGGACCCGTCGCGAGCGGGTTGGAGGCGGCGCTCGTGAGCCGCACGCCGTCGAGATGGACGACGACGTCGAAGGCCGCGGCCGTCGCCGCGGCGGCCGCCGTCTCGATCCGAGGCGGCGCCAACGGCGAGAACTCGCTGGCGTTCGCGACGGCGAAGTTGAGCCATGTTCCCGCGGCGTCCCCCTGCAGGATCGCGGGCGACGGTACCGACAGGTCGCTGCCGTCCGCTGCGGGGCGCGGCACCAGCGGCGAGTACCATCCGGGCGGGGCCTGCGCGGCCACCGCCGCGGTCGCGGGCCGCACCGTCACCGTGACGGTGAGCGGTCCGGTCCCGAACCACGCCTCTCGGTAGACCGCGAGGCACTCGGTGAACACCGCATTGGTGGATCGATGCTCCACGATGCGCGCCAGCCCGTCTGCTCCGCTCGCCGCCTGATTCGGCAGGCTCGCGAGCGGTAAGATCGGGCCGCGGAAATCCTCGACGCGAGCGATGCGAACCGGCGTCGTCGCCGGCGTGGCGCCACCCACCTGGACCTGGTACGCCACATCGAGGTCGCCCGCAGGCACCGGGACCTCGATCAGGCGCAGCGATTCGTCCTGCCCGAACGCCACCGCCGTCGGCGCGTTCCACGCGATGGTCTGCGAAGGAACGTGCTCGACATAGAGCGAATCGTCCACCGCCGCGTTGACATAGCGCAGGACGCCGACGTCCCAGGGATGGTTGTTTCCCGGCTGGTCTCGGTCCACGAAGATCGCGTCGAGGTCGCCGACGCGCTCGGATGCGGCGACGGGAATGCCGAGCCCGGAGTCCGCACTCGTGCTCGGCGGATAGAGCCGGAGGTCGTAGTCGGCCCCCCGCTTCGATCGCAGTGTGACCGCGTTGAATCGCGTCGAGGGCGTGAAGGTGAAGCCCGCGACGTTCGGATAGGGCGGCGCCCCTGCAGGTAGGTCGGGACGCGACGCGAGGGCGAGCATCGGGCGCGAGCGCCGCACCAGCCCGGCGCCCGTCAGGTTGAGGGGCTGGATGACCCACTGGCGAGCATAGGTGTTGTCCGTCTCGTTGCTCTCGGCGATCGCGCCGATCCCGTCGACGTAGATGCCCATCGTGCCGCGTTGGCCGGCGAGGCCGGTCAACGGCACGTTGATCACGTCGCTGTACGTGAGGGCAGGCAGTGCCGCGCCCGAGTAGAAGAGTGACCCGTTGTAGTCGCCGGGGTCGTTGACGATGAGGTTGACCCGCGGCGCGGGCGAGCTCGCCGCGGCAAAGTTGGCCCACGCGAAGTTGACGTAGATCGCAGCCGGTGCGGCCGGCAAGGGTGCCGTGGGCGCGATCACGTTCGACTCTCCGGCGTCCGCGGTCGCGCGCGGAACGAAGGAGCCGGCCCACCCGTCCGGCGTATACGGTTGAAGGTCCGGGGCCCCCAGAGGCCCGATCCCGAAGGGACCGGCGGTCGCCGTCGGGCCCCAGTGGCCGGTGCCGTCCACGGCGCGAATGCCGAAGTACCAGTTGCCCGGGCTCAGCGGCTGGCTCGCCCACGACGTCACGTCCCCGAGATTGGCGGTCGTCGGCACCGCGGGCGGCGCGCCGAGGCCGACCGCGTACGCGTACGCCACCACGCCGGAGCCGTCGTCGTCGGGGCGCGTCCACGTCATGTTGAGCGTGGCGTCCGTGCTCGGAGCTGCAGTGTGGTCCGTGCAAGTGAGCGTGCCCGGGACGGCGGGTGGAGCCTCGTCGAAGTCGAGGCTGTCGTTGATCGCCGTCAACCAGAGGTCGTGCGCGTCGGCGGGGTGCGCCGCGACCTCGGCGTGCATGAAGGTCCAGATCGTCGACGGGTTGGTCGTGTTGACGAACTGGAGGATCGCGGCGTCTCCGTAGGCGATGCGATCGCCTCCGACCGGGACGACCGGCGTCACGTCGGGCGCCGAGTCGGCGAGATCGTAGAGCACGGCACCGACCCGGCCCTCGATCTTGCTTCCGGGCGAACTCGCTCCCCCCGGCTCGACGCACTCCTGGATGGCCTCGAGTCCGCCCGTCGGGAGATCCCCGGTCAGCGGCAGCGCGGCATAGCCCGTCTTCTGCTCCGTGAAGCGGTCGGCGAAGTAGTCGGCGAAACCCTCGAGCCAGGCGACGCGTGCGGTTTCGGCGCACCAGATGCAGTGGCCGTCCTCGTTGCCCCCCGCACCATCGCAGACCCCGTTCGCATACGTGTCCACGCTGGCGCCGGGGTTGAACGTCGCGGACCAGTGGTGGGCGTATTCGTGCGCGATCACCCACTCGCTCCACCGATCATCGTCCGCGACGGCGATGCCGAAACCGTTCTGCTCGTACGTCGAGGGCATGCCCAGGTAGGTCTTGACGGCCGGCGGCCGGAAGCCGAGCCGGGTGCTCCAGCGGCGGATCTCCTCGAGAAGCGTGAGCAGGTAGAACGCCGGGCCCGAGCGTTCGAGGATGGTGAGCGACGAGAGGCTCAGGTCGCTGCCCGGAACGGCCCGGTACGGCGTGAGGAAGGCGATCTCCCCGCCATCCGGAGCGAGGACGACCATCGAATCGCTCGCGTGCGCGAAGGCCGCGACCGCGAGCTGCGGGACGTACGGCTCGGTCCACGCCACGGTGAAGTCGAATGCGCCCGTGGAGTCCGTGTAGCCGTAGCCCGCGAGCAACACCCTCGCCCGGGGCGGCGACGCCTCGAATACCCGCAGGTAAGCGCCTTCGGCGGGCACGACGCGGCCATCGGGCCGGAGCACACCGAGCGAACCATGCACGCGGATCGTGGAGGCGGTCGCAGCGGTCGCGGAGGCCGGGCGAGGCGCCTGCAGCTGGAGGTCGCGCCGCGGGTCCGAGGCCTGCGCCAGGGCTCGCGCGATGCCGGTCGCGTGGAGGTCGAAGCGCTGCGCGAAGGGACGGCCCTCGAGCGTGCCGCGAACGATGACCTCGCTCACCGGTGAACCGCCGGGGACTTCGAAATCCAGCGGGACGGTGCTGCCGAGCGACGCCTCGCTCGCCCCGCGGACCGCGCAGGGAACGCCGTCGCGCAGGACCTCGATCCCACGCAAGGAGCCGACGCCGCCATGCAGCGAGAGGCGCAGCACTCCCCCACGCCCCTCGACCAGGGCCGAGAGTGAATCGAGGAGGACGGCAGGGCCCGAGGACACGGTGGCGCCCGCTCGCGGCGCCACGGAGGAGATCGCGAACAGCAATGCCAGGACGCCGGCAAGGAGGCCGCGTGACCCGCTCATCGCGCGCTCCCGGTGATCGTGCGCCTCTCACCGGCGTGCCGGGCGGCGCGCAGCCCGGCGAGCGCGGCACGCATCCGGTCGATCTCCCGTACGGCGTCGATGCGACCGCGCGCCAACGCCTCGCCTCGCTGCGCGTCGAGCAGCGCGAGGTCGAACGCATCCTTGATCTCGGCGCCTTCGCGGTGCAGGGCTTCGCGCGCGTCACCGGGCGGCGTCGACGCGAGCCGGTCGCGAATCACGGCCAGGCGTAGCTCGCGGTCCGCGACCAGCGAATCCAGCGTGCGGCCGAACGGCGTCGTGCGCCGGGGGCGCACCGGGGCGGCGTCGGTCGCGGGAGGCGGCAGGAGTTCGTAGTCGGTGAGCGTCCAGCCCGGCGACAGCGTCAGCGACGCGGCGCCGGCCGGAGCACGAGTGGGGGTGTTCCGGCGTGCGACGCCCTCCGCAGCGCCCACGTCGGCACAGGCGAGGCAGGTGAGGACGAGCCCGGGGATCCAGGCGATCCAGGGTGCGAAACGGGATGGGCGGCGCATGACACATCTCCCGAGGTGGAAGGCGATGGACCGATCCGAAGCGAGCGCGGGGCGAGACGAGGCCTTGAAAGTGAAATCCACTCCGAGCGTCCGGATCACAAGGAACTTTTCCGGGGCGGGTCCCGCTGACCGAGGAGGTGTACGCCTCGCAAACAGCGTTCGGGCGGGCCGGCGAACTCCGTCGGCCGCGGGGTGGCTCGCGTCGGGACGCGGCCGGGCCCCCTGCGCCGAGGTGCGGGACCCCGGGTTCGGCGATCGCCCGGCGCTGGGGCTCGGGACACGAGCGCGAGCCGGCGCACGAACTCGTGGCCGGGCGAGCGCGTGCGGTCGCGTTCGGAGCCAGTGCTCCAGACGTGCGTCGCTCGGCCCGCCGGCTCCATGCTACCTTCGTGGAGATCGCGTCGCGCGAGTTCGCATCGATCGACGCGAGTGCTCGATCGACATGCGCCGCCGTTCCGCCGCCCGAGGTCACGTCATGGCCGGCTACTCCGGAACTCCACTCCCCCGCAAGCTCGGCATCGTCGCCGGCGTGCGCCTCGCCGTGCTCGACGCGCCGGGAGGCTTCGAGCGCACGCTCGGCGAGTTGCCGGACGACGTCGAACGCAGTTCCGACCTGCGCGGCCGGCTCCCGCTGGACGTCGTGGTGCTGTTCGTGACCCGACGCGCCGACCTCGAGCGGCGCCTCGCGGCCGTTCGCCGGCGCATGGCGCCCGCCGCGGGCTTCTGGGTCGCGTGGCCGAAGAAGAGCTCCGGCGTCGAGACCGACGTCACGGAGAACGTCGTGCGCGCGATCGCGCTGCCGACCGGCCTCGTGGACAACAAGGTGTGTGCGATCGACGACACCTGGTCGGGCTTGCGCCTCGTGATCCGGCGCGCGCTGCGCTGCTGAGCCGCTTCAGCCCGCGCGTCGGGCCCAGCGCAGCTTGGCCGGGCGCGACCGCGGATTGTCCCGCCGCTCCTGTGGGCCCGCGCGCACCACGTCGGCCGCGACCTCGCTCCATGTGCCGTCGCGGCGCCCGTCCGCGAACGCGTGCTTCACGCGCCGGTCCTCGCCGGAGTGGAACGAGAGGATCGCCACACGGCCACCGGGACGCACGCTGCCCGGCAGTGCCCTCAGGAAGGCCTCGAGCGCCCCGAACTCGTCGTTGATCGCGATGCGGACGGCCTGGAACGTCCGCCGCACGTGATCGTCGGCGTCCTCGGGGCGGGCGTGCCCGGTGACCGCGTCCCGCACGGCGTCCGCCAAAGCGCGGGTCGTGCGGAGTGCCGCGGCCCTCCGCGCGAGCTCCGTCGCGATGCGTTCGGCGAGCGGCTCGTCGGCGTTCTCCGCGAGCACGCGCGCGAGCTCGGGCTCGCTCACGCGCGCGAGCCAGTCGGCGGCCGGCAGGCCGCGGGCGGGATTCATGCGCATGTCGAGCGGCCCGTCGTCGGCGAACGTGAACCCACGCGCGGGATCGTCGATCTGCATGGACGAAAGTCCCAGGTCCGCGAGGACGACGTCCACGCCGTCGCTCCAGCCCCGCGTCGCGATCGCCGCCGCGAGCCCCGCGAAGTTGGTGCGGAGCACACCGAACTCCTCGACGCCGAAGCCGAGCGCGCGCAGCCGGGCCTCGGCGCGCGGCAGCTGCACCGGATCGGCGTCGAGGCCGAGCAGCGCACCGCCCGGCCGTAGCCGTTCGAGCAGCCGTTCGGCATGACCGCCCCAGCCCAGGGTCGCGTCCACGGCCCGCTCCCCCGGGCGCGGCGCGAGGACGTCGAGGATCTCCGCGACGAGGATCGGCACGTGCTGCCCGGCAGGCGTTCGGCCCTTGGCGCGGACGTGCTCGACGATGCCCGGATACTGCTCGGGCGCGAGCTCCTTGTACTTCTCCTCGAACCGGCGCGGATGCGTGCCCGCATAGCGCGGGCGCCGGCGGCGCGGAGGATCCTGCTCGGGCGTGTCGGACATGGCGGCGAGCACGTTACCTCATGACCGGGCGCGTGCGCTGCTCCGTCGGTGCCGAAGCCCCGGCCGGTGGCGGCGGGCGATTGTGCTTGGGAATCCTTCACGCGAACGGTAGCGTGCCGCTCCCGATGACTCGCGCCCCGCGACCGGTGGCGCGCGCGCCACTCCTCCCCGGGAGTCCGATCATGGCCGACGACGCACCGCCGGTTCCGCCCTCGCCCGACGATCCCACGCTCGACGTCCGCGACGTGCCGACGGCCGCACCGGGCGCGAACCCCACCCGGGAACAGATCGCGGGCTTCCGGATCCTGGGCAAGCTCGGCGAAGGCGGAATGGGCATCGTCTACGAGGCCGAGCAGCAGAACCCGAAGCGCCGCGTGGCGCTCAAGGTGATCCGCGGCGGGCGGCTCGTGGACGAGGTGTCGTTGCGGCTCTTCCGGCGGGAGACCGAGACGCTCGCCCGGCTCGCGCATCCCACGATCGCGGCGATCTACGAAGCGGGCCGCACCGAAGACGGGCTCGACTTCTTCACCATGGAACTGGTGCCGGGGCGGACGCTGAGCACGTGGGTGCGCGAGAAGCTCGGCGCCGAGCGCCCGGTGCGCGAGCAGGTGCGCGAACGCCTGCGGCTGTTCGTGACGATCGCCCGCGCCGTCCACTACGCGCACCAGCGCGGCGTGATTCATCGCGACCTCAAGCCGTCGAACCTCGTGGTGACGCCCGAGGGCGCGGTCAAGGTGCTGGACTTCGGGCTCGCGCGAGTGACCGACGGCGACCTCGCGGCCTCGCTCTCCACCGACGCGGGCGCGATCCGGGGCACGCTGCCGTACATGAGCCCGGAGCAGACGCGCGGCGACTCGCGCGACATCGACCTGCGCAGCGACGTCTACGCGCTGGGCGTCGTGTTGTTCGAAATGCTCACCTGCCGCCTGCCTTACGACACGGCGGGCGTGCCGCTGCTCAAGGCCCTGCAGACGATCTGTGAGGCGGCGCCGCGCAGCCTGCGCGCCAGCGCTCCCGGCGTGCCACTCGATCCCGACCTGGAGACGATCGTCGGCAAAGCGCTCGAGAAGGAGCCGGACCGCCGCTATGCGAGCGCGGACGCGCTCGCCGAGGACGTCGAGCGGCTCCTCGCGAACCGGCCGATCCTCGCCCACCCGCCCTCCGCGAGCTACCAGGTCCGCAAGCTGGTGTCGCGGCACAAGGGGCGCTTCGTCGCGCTCGGCACTATCGCGCTGCTGCTGGTCGGCCTGCTCGTGTCGTTCGTCGTGCAGTCGCGGCGCGTGCGGATCGAGCGCGATCGGGCCACCGCCGAGGCGAAGAAGGCCGAGGCGATCAACCGCTTCCTCATCGACGCGCTGGGCGGCGCCGACCCGTGGCGGCACGGCGGTCGCTCGGTGACGCTGCTGGACGCCCTGCACGGGGCGCAGCGGCAGGCGCACGCGGCATTCGCGAACGAGCCCGCGATCGAGGCCGCCGTGCTGCAGACGATCGGCAACACGCTCGCCGGCCTCGGCGAGTTCGCTGTGGCCGATTCGATCCTGCGACACACGATCGCGCTGCGGACGGGACTACCGGGATCGGCGGGTGCCGACATCGCGCAGGCGCTGTCGGCCCTGTCGGTGTCGGCCTACATGCAGGCCCGGTATCCCGAGGCCGAAAGCCTCGCCCGGGACGCCGTCGCGCGCTACCGCGTTTCGAATGGCGAGGACTCGCCCGAGACGGCCACCGCGCTCGCGAACCTCGCGATCGCGCTGGCCAGCCAGGCGAAGAACGCCGAGGCGAAGACCGTGTCGAACCAGATGCTGGCGATCGTGGATCGCCAGCGGGGCCACCCGACGGGCAACGTGGATCTCGACGAGGTGGAGAGCGTGGCGCGCTCGGCGCTGGCCGCCGTGGCGCTCGCCGAGAACGACACGACCACGATGCTGGCCCAGGACGCCGAGCGCGTGCGCGTCGCGCGCCGCGTGCGCCCGAGCGCCTCCGGGATGCTCGAGAACGCGCTCGCCGACTACGCCGTGGCCCTGAGCCAGGCCGGTCGCCTCGCCGCGGCCGAGTCGACGCTTCGCGAAGTCATCGACGTGTCGAAAGCCGTGTACGGCCCCGATCACCCGATGACCGCCACCTCGATCGAGAACCTGGGCGGCGTCTACTTCCGCATGGGGCGTCTCGACCGCACCTCGGAGCTCCTCGCACAGGCGCTCGAGATCCGCCGCCGGGCGCTCGGGGACGATTCGGAGCCCGTCGGCCGCACGTACGCGAACATGGGCGCGGTCGCGGGCATGCGGAAGGACTTCGTCGAGGCGGAGCGCTGCGACCGGGAGGCGTTGCGGCGGCTGCTCCCGCAACTGGGGCCGGACCACCCGGACGTGGCCTATGTGCGGTTCGGGATCGCCACCGCGTTGTTCCACCAGAAGCGCTATGCCGAAGCCGAGCCGCTCTTCCGCATCGCGCTCGCCGCCGACGAGAAGGCACTCGGCGCCGAACACGTGGTGACCCGGGCGATCCTGAAGCGCATGGCCGAGTTCTACCGAGCGTGGGGCCGGCCCGCGCTCGCCGCGTCGTACGAGTCGCGGCTCGGCCCGCCGAAGTAACGGTCGCCGCTCAGCGCCGCGGCTGCATCGCCCGCTTGGGCGTGCGGTCGGCGTGGAAGAAGCCCCAGTGCTTCTCGACGTCCTCGGTGTGGGGTCCACCCTTCCAGTTCTCGTCGTAGGCCTCGAACACCAGCGTGGGCGTGTGCGTGCGCGCCACCCACGCCGTGATCGAATCGAGGAACGCCGACTGCTCCTCCTCGCCCACGCGACCGTGGATCAGCTTGCCCTGGTCGCCCTCGTGGCCGACCGACGTCGCCCATCCGGTCTCCCCCAGCACGATCGGCACGCCGGGATGGGCGTCGCGGATCGAGCCGACGGTGCGGTCGGTCCAGTCGATCGCGTTCTCGAGCTGGCATCCGTTCCAGAGCGGATGCGCGTGCAGGAAGATGAAGTCGACCACGGCCGCGACCGGGACGCTCTCGGGCTTGTTCCAGAAGTTGAAGTCGTCGGCGGTGGTGACCGGCACGCGCGTCCGCCTGCGCGCCTCGCGCAGCTCCGCGAGCAGGAGCGCCGTGGGCACGCGATGATCGGACCACGACACCTGCGTCTCGTTGCCCACCGCGATCGCGGACACGATCCCGGGATGACGGTTCGCGAGCCGGATCGCGGTCTCGAGCTCCGCGCGGTTCGCGGCCACCGCGGCCGGGAAGCGCTGCACGATCGCTCCCGTCGAATCGCGACGCTCCTCCGGCGCGAGCCACGCGCCGACGACGACGTGCAGATCGAGTCCCGTCCGGCGGACGATCCGGAGCACCTCTTCTGTGGCGCCCCGCGAACCGTACATGCGCAGCAGCGGCCAGTGCGCCGCGATCTGGCGCAGGTCGGCTTCGAGTTCCGCGGGCGATGGCTGCGCGCCGTCCGGGGACTGGCCGTCGCGGTGCGGTCCGTAGGCGACGCCGTGGCCGATCCAGCGGCCGTTCACGTCGACCACGAACGGACGGCGCGCGATCGGTGCCTCGGCTCGCGAACCGGCGTGTGCCGCCCGCGGCGCGAGCAGGAGAAGGAGGAGCAGCACGCCGGGAACGGCGCGGCGGAACAGGCGTACGAGCGAGCGTGCGTGGGGCATGCGGTCTCTCCGTTCAAGCGGTGCGGTAGACGTCGGTGTTCACGTACTTGAGGCCCGAGTCGCAGAGCAGCGTGACGACGGTGGCGCCGGGGCCGAGCCGGGCGGCGACCCGGAGGGCCGCGATCACGTTGGCGCCCGAAGACGTCCCCGCGAAGAGCCCCTCCTCGCGCGCCAGCCGCCTCGTCATCGCCTTGGCGTCGGCCGTCGGCACGGCTTCGATCGCGTGCACGAGCGAGGGCTCCCAGAGCGGAGGCGTGTATCCGATGCCGATGCCCTCGATCTTGTGTGGACCGGCTGGCCCGCCTCCGAGGACCGCCGATTCCGCGGGCTCCACCGCGACGATGCGGGCGTCCGGGGAACGCGAGGCGAGCACCTCGGCCACGCCCCGGAGCGAGGCGGCCGTGCCGACGGAGTGCACGAACGCGTCGAGGCTCCCTCCCGTCGCCGCCACGACCTCCTCGCCGAGCGGGTGGTAGCCCGCGATGGCGTCGGGGTTGTGGAGCTGGTCGACCCACCAGGTGCCGGGCGCCGTGGCGAGTTCGCGGGCCTTCGCGATCATGTCGAGGATCAGTTGCCGCGTCGTGAGCCCGCCCTCGCTCACCACGAGCGTCAGCACCGCGCCGAGCGCGGCCATCTGGTCGCGCTTCTCGCGGCTGAAGGCATCGGAAGTGACGATGCGCAGCCGATACCCGCGCACCGCGCACACCAGCGCGAGCGAGGCGCCCGTGCTCCCGCCCGTGTACTCGACGACCGTGCCCCCCGGAGCGAGCCGGCCGGCGGCCGCGGCGCGGTCGATCACGGCGAGCGCCATGCGATCCTTCATGCTGCCCGTGGGGTTCTCCCACTCGAGCTTGGCCAGCACGCGTGCGGAGCCCGGGGGCACGACGCGCCGCAGCTCGACGAGGGACGTGCGGCCGATGCTGTCGAGAACGTGCATGCCAGCCTCCGCAGGGACACGACCGGGAGCCGTCACTCCACCACGAGCAGGGCGCCGTGTCACGCCGGCGGCCGCGGGCCGGCGAGGCCCGCGGCCGGGGACGGCGATCAGGCGCGCTCGATCACGACCTCGAGGTACTCACCCGGCACCACCAGCGTGCCGTGCTCGTCGCGATTGTGGCGCTGCAGGAGTTCCGTCAGTTCGTACGCGAGTTCCTGGCGGCGCGGCTCGTCGAGCACCGCGAACGCCAGGTGCACCGGGCCGTAGTAGCGGCGGAAGATGTCGATCCAGTGCCCCGCACCCAGGAACCGGAACGCGTAGTCGCGCCGCTTCGCCCGGAGGCTGCGGGCGTGCGGACCGAACAGCTCCACGAGGCGCGTCTCGCTCCCCCACGCCGAGGGCGGCGCCAGCCCCGGCGGCGGCGGCACGTAGCGGCCGACGAGGCGGAACAGTTCGCCGATGAAGCCCTCGGGCGTCCAGTTGGCGAGCCCGATGCGTCCCCCGGGCTTGGTGACGCGCAGGAGCTCGGAGGCCGCGCGCTCGGGCTGTGGGGCGAACATCACCCCGAACGTGGACAGTGTGACGTCGAACGATGCGTCGGGAAACGGCAACGCCTCGGCGTCCGCGACGCGCGTGACGAGCGGCAGCCCGTCGGCCCACGCTCGCCGACGCGCCTGGTCGAGCAGGCCCGGCACGTAGTCGGCGGCGACCACGTCGGCGAAACGGCGTGCCGCGGCGAGCGCCGCGTTGCCGTTGCCGGCGGCGACGTCGAGCACGCGTTCGCCCGAGCGCAGGTTCACCGCTTCGCACAGCGATTCGCCCACGATCTGCAGGCGCGAGCCGATCTGCCCGAAATCGCCTGAGGACCAGGTCGCCTGCTGGCGCGTCTTGATGGCAGCGAAGTCCGGCAGCGCAGGCGGGCCCGGCTGGCCGGTGGAAGGAAGCGTCGTCATGGAATCCTCCGGATGGATGGAGCGTGGGACCATTCCCACGCGGCGGAGGATGCCCGGAAGCGAGGGGTTGACGGCTTGCCGGGCGTCGGGAAGATTTGACCGGACGTCCGGCAAGCGGCGCGGGGATCTCCCCCGCGGACACTCCGTTGGGGGGAGCGATGAGCGGCGACACGCTGTCCGACCTGTTGCGCGCGGTGCGCCTGCGCGCGGCGCTCTACTACTACATCGAGGGCACGAGTCCGTGGGTGGCCGAGGCGCCGCCTGCGTGCGACGTCATTCCCCGGATGATGCCGGGAGCCGAGCACCTGATGGAGTTCCACGGCGTCGCTCAGGGTTCGTGCTGGGTCGCGATCACCGGCGAATCGCCGGTGCGGCTCGACGCGGGCGACGTGGTGCTCTTCCCGCAGGGCGATCCCCACGTGGTCTCGAGCGCGCCGGGCATGCGCGCCGAACCCGAGGACATGGCGACCTACTTTTCGCCGCGGCCGCCACAGCTGCCGTTCGCGATGCAGATCGGCACGCCCGGCGTGTCCAGCGCGCGCCTCGACGGTGGTGGCGAGGACGAGGCGGTGATCGTCTGCGGCTTCCTCGGCTGCGACGCGCGGCCGTTCAACCCGCTGCTCGCGGCGCTGCCGCGCATGCTCACGCTGAACGGCGCCGCGACCGGACGCGACGCGTGGATCGGCGGCTTCCTCCACCAGGTCGTCGAGGAATCGAACCGGCGCCGGCCCGGTGGCGAGGCGATGCTCGAGCGCATGAGCGAGATGATGTTCGTGCACGCGCTGCGGCGCTACGTCGACGCGCTGCCCCCCGAGCAGACCGGTTGGCTCGCGGGGCTGCGCGATCCCGCCGTGGGGCGCGCCCTCGCCCTCCTGCACGAACGCCCCGCCGAGGACTGGACCTCCGAGGCGCTCGGCGAGCAGGCCGGGCTCTCGCGCTCGGTGCTGCACGAACGCTTCGCGCACCTGTTGGGCCAGGGGCCCATGCAGTACCTTGCCGCGTGGCGCATGCAGCTCGCGGCCGGCCGGCTGCGCGACACCGACGCGACGCTGATCGAGATCGCGCTCGACGTGGGCTACGAGAGCGAAGCCGCCTTCTCGCGCGCGTTCAAGCGCTCGACCGGAGTCTCGCCCGGCGCGTGGCGTCGCGCCCGTCGCAGGACGAGCGCCGCAAAGGGCTGAAGCGGCGTGCGGCCGCCCTCACGGGGCGGCCGCACGCTTTACCCCGCCGGAGGTCAGCGTACGCGGACCATGCGCGTCGTCTGCGCGTCGTGCGCGGTCTCGAGCCGGCAGAAGTAGACGCCGCCCGCGACGTCCCGCCCACCGTCGTCGCGCCCGTCCCAGCCGAGCGTGTACCGGCCCGACGGGGCCGCGGCCCGATCCATGAGCGTGCGGACGCGGCGGCCGCCGAGATCGTAGACGGCGACGCGCACGTCCTCGGTGCGATAGAGATCGAAATGCAGCGTCGTGGACGACGGGAACGGGTTCGGCGTGTTCGCGTACAGGTGCATCACGCGGCCGTCCCCGGTGGCCACGGACGGAGCGCTCGTGACGGCGCCGCTGCCGTAGGGCCCGAACACGCGGATGCGGATCGCGGGCGACGACGCCACACCGCCGGCCGCCGCGGGATCGCTCACGTACCAGCGCGCATGGAGCGTCGTGCCGCGCAGCGCGGCGCCGTCGGGGATCGCGAGCGTCACCGAACCCCAGCCGCCCGCGGCGCCCGAACCCTGCAGCGTCGTCGTCACGCGCGCGAAGGAGCCGCTCGCGGGAATTCCGCCCGACGCCGGGGGCTCGTTCGCGTCGACGACCAGCACTGCAGCAGCGCCACCGAGGGCGCCGGCCACGCCGACCGTGAAGGAAGGATTCCCCGTGAGCGCGGGCTCGAGCGCGACGGGCTGCGGCGTCGCGCCGGAACCGCCGGCGATACTACCGGCCAGGATCTCCGGGACCCACGCACTTTCGGCATAGAGGCCGGGCCGGTCGAACGGCGCCTGCTCCGCGGCGACGCGCGGATCGGTGAGCGGCCGGCCCATGAACGCGACGAGCTGGGCCTTCTGCGTGGGCGTGAGCCCGAGCGGGTGCACGGCCGGCGACTTGTTCGGCGCGTTGAAGTCGCCGCCGCGATCGTAGAAATCGACCACCTGGGCCAGCGTCGTGAAGCGGCCGTCGTGCATGAACGCCGGCCGCAGCGCCACGTTGCGCAGGCTCGGAGTGCGGAACTCGCCGAGGTTGGCGAGATCGTGCGTGACGATCGCGCGGCCGGAGTCCTCCGCGGCCGGTCGCACGCCGTCGTAGTGGTAGACGTTGTCCGAGAAGAGCGAGCCGCCGTGGCAGCCCGCACAGGGCAGCGTCCGGAAGAGCTGCAGTCCGGCCGCCTCGTCGGGACGCAGCGTCGTGGTGCCCGCGATGACCGAGTCGATCGGGGCCTGCGTCGAGAACAGCGAACGTTCGTAGCTCGCGACGGCCATCGCGATACGTGACGCCGTGACCTGCGCGCTGCCGAAGGCCTCCGCGAAGAGCTGCGGATAGCTGCGGCCCGCGATCCAGGCGGCGAGCGGCGCCGGGATCGCCGTCGTGAGCGCGAGCGGCGTCGACTGCGTGACGCGGTCGACCACGTCGCTCCACGAGCGGCCCACGTGCCCCATCTCGACCGTCGACGCCGGCGGCCCGAGCACCTGGATCTCGAGCGCCGCGCCCGCCGTCATGGTCGTGTCCCCCGTCACCGGATCCACGAGCGAGCCGCGTGCCCGGCCGTCCCAGAAGAGCTCGGGCGGATAGCCGGAGTTGACCATCGACATGGACGTGCGCGGCGTCACCTGCGGCTGCAGCCCGAACACCGACGACCACTGGAACGCGCCGTCGGGCCCGTTGAGGACGACGCCCGGCGAGGACGTCACATCGTCGGCGGTGAAGTCGACACCGTCGAGCCCCGGGTTCGTGGTGTGCGCGGACGCGAACTGTGTGCGCCTGTCGGCACCACCGGCGGACGCCATGTGACACGAACCGCAGGCGACCGTGTGCGTCGACGACAGCTGCTCGTCCCAGAAGAGCGTCTTGCCGAGGTTGACCTTCGCCGTCGTGGTCGGGTTCTGCGCCGGCTGCGGGGGCGGCGGCAGTGGCGTGAGTGGCGGTGGTGGTGGCGGCGGAGCCTGTGCGGCGGCGGTGGAAGCCGTGAGCGAGACCGCGAGCAGGGCGGCGACGAGGACATGCGGGCAGTGCATGGATCCCTCCCAACCGGGTGCGAGCATGGCGATCGGCCCCGCGGCGCGCGGAACCGGGGCGTCGTGCAGGCCAAGACAGCCGGCGTCCCGGAAATGTTTGTGCGAACAAGCGTCGTCTTCCGGGCCGCCTCCCGGCTCGCGCGCCCCGCCGGTCGCCAGCGGCCCGGGTGCCGGCCGGCGGGCGAGCCGCGATCGGCCGTTCCACCAGCGCGTTACGACGCTCACCTCCAGTGGCGGTGCAAGCCGGCGACCCGGCGACCTCGGCCGAAAGGCGAAACTCCCTGCAGATCCGGGCGCAGCACGCCGAAAACGCGGGCGTACGGAAACCTGCCCGGCGTGGCTGCGCGGCCCGCGGGACGTGGTCTCCGCTCCCGCGCCTCCGGGCGTGCGCATGGCCATCCCCTCGAACGTGGTGATTCCGTTCTCGGGCGGCCCGTTCCGCCAGGAAGGTGGACCGACATGCAGGAGCGTGTCGAACGCGCGACCCAGCTGCTTTCCCGCAACGACCTCACGGCGGCCGAGTGCGAGATCCGCTCGCTGCTCGCCGAGGCACCGAACGAGGCGATCGCGCACAACCTGCTCGGCCTGGTGCATGTCGCGCGGCAGGAGTACGCCGAGGCGCTGGCGTCCTTCCGCAAGGCGATCCAGCTGCGGACGCCCTACCCCGAGGCCTACGTCAACTTCGCCATCGTCTGCAATCGTGCCGGTGATCACGAACTCGCGATCGAGGCCTGCCGGCGGGCGCTCGCCGAAGCCCCCGACGACAGCCTCGCGCGCGTGCACATGGGTCTCGCGCACCAGGCGATGGGCCGGCCGGCCGAAGCGCGCCGCGCGTTCGAGGAGGCCGCGCCCGATCCGCTCGCGCTCTACCATCTCGGGCACCTGCTGCTCGAGGCCGACGATCTCGCCGTCGGGCTCCCCCTGCTGGAGGCCCGGCGCAAGCGCGGCCGGAACGCCGCCGCCGCGGCCGGCAAGCCGTGGAAGGGCGACGCACGCCCGGAGGCGTCGCTGCGCGTGCTCGCCGAGGATCATCTCGGCGACGTGATCCTCATGAGCCGCTTTTTCCCCGCGCTCGCCGACCGGTTCGCGAAGGTCGTCGTGCAGGTGCCGGAGCCGCTTGTCCGGCTCGTCGCGTCGATCGACGAACGCCTGGAGGTCGTCGCCGATCCCGGGGGCACACGTTGCGACCTCTGGGCGCCGGTCATGAGCCTGCCGCTCCTGCTCGGGATCAAGCACCTCGCCGACGTCCCGACCCGGCCGTGGATCTCCGTCGACGCGCCCGGTTCGCCGGAAGGCCGGGCGCGCATCGGGATCAACTGGGCCGGCGATCCGGCACACGCACACGACGCGACCTGCTCGGGTTCGCTCGACGACTTCGCGCCGCTGCTCTCGATCGAGGAGATCGACTGGGTGTCGCTCCATCGCGGCACGCGCGAGGCCGAAGCCGAACGGTACGGCCTCGAGACGCCGCTCGCGGGCGCGCGGGACTTCCTCGACACGGCGCGCGAGCTCGCGCAGCTGGACATGGTCGTCACGACCGACTCCGCGGTGGCCAATCTGGCCGCGGCGATGGGCGTGCCGACGTGCGTGATGACGCCGCCGAACCCGAACTGGCGCTGGCGCTCGTGGTACGAGGGCGTCACGATCTGCGCGCAGCTCTCGCCGGGCAACTGGTACGGCCCGATCGCGGGCGTGGCCGGCGCGCTGCTGGAGCGGATGACGCCGCAGGAGGCGAAGGCGGCGGCCTGAGGTTCGGGAGACGGAACGCGACGAACGCGGGCGCCGGCCAACGGTGCCCGCGTTCGCGTCTCAGGCCTCGATGAACGGTGGCACGCGGCGCGGCTGGCCGTCGAACGGGAGCCGGTACTTCTCCTCGCCGCGCGTGCCGCCCCACTTGTCCTCGTAGTAGGCCTGGTTGCGCTTGAAGCGCTTCCAGAACAGGTCCGTGGCGGCCGTGTCGAGCGACTTCATCGACCGGCTGTGTTCGTGCTCGAACCGGGCCGCGGCGACCTCGACGGGTGTGTAGCCGAGCAGTTGCAGCCGGTAGCCCATGCAGACGTCTTCCCAGTAGATGGGCCAGAACGCCGGGTCGAACGGTCCGGCCTGCAGGTAGGCGTCCTTCTTGAGCAGGAAGAACGAGAACTTGTCCTTGAAGCCGAAGAAGAGCGCCTCCTTCGAGGCCGCCGCGGTCTCGGCCATGATCCGCAGCGTGTCGGGTTGCACGATCACGTCGTCGTTCCCGATCACGATCCAGTCCGGATAGAGCGCGTAGAAGAGGTTCCACGTCGCCCCGAGCCCGATGTTCTCGGGCATCGTGATCACGTTCACGTTCTCGAGGTCCTCGAGCATGTCGGCCGCGTAGTGGCGCGGGCTCAGGTCCACGACCGTCACGCCGGCGAGCGGCACGTCGCTCGCGAGCGCGGCTTCGACCGAGCGCCGCAGGAGCAGCGGCTGGTTGAAGGTCGGAAGGCAGTACCGGATGTTCATGCGGCCCTCAGGTAGTCCACGTACGCGTCCCAGTGCCCGAGATCGCAGTAGTCCTCGATCGGGAACGTGCCCCACGTGAACTCGCGCATCGCGGCCTCGAACGCCCGGTCGTACTCCGCGTACTCGCCGCTGCGGCGCTGCTCGCGCTCCCAGAAGCGCGCGACTTCCGCGCTCCAGTAGACGCAGCCCCAGGCGCTCCACGTCCCCGAAAGGCCCTGCGGCTTGGTCAGGATGCGGCCGTCATGGACGAGGCTGAAGCGATGCGGTTCGTCGGTGTCGAAGGTTCCGAACGCCAGGTCGACGCCCGCGGGGATCGCAGCACGCGTGCTCCACGTGGTGTCGGGAAGCACGAGCAGGCAGGCGTCGCTGACGGGGATCTGGCGGCGAAGCGCCGCCCAGAGATGGTCGTCGGCCTCGGCACGGACGACGAGGTTCACGTCGTAGCCGGCGGCGTGCCGCGCGAGGAAGCGCGCGTGCGTGGGCAGCTTCTCGGCGTTGGAGATCACCAGCGCGCGTTCCGAGCCCAGCTCGTGGCCGCGCCGGATCGCGTCGCTCAGCAGGAACTCGCTCTTGCCGATCGGCAACAGCTCCTTGTAGATGCCGTCGAAACGTTCGGCCCGGCCTCCGGCCGGCACGATGGTCAGCATGCGCGTCTCCTGTGGGAATGAGAACCACTGCGGAATCGCAAGAGCGGTGCCACCCGCACGGGCGCCATCTCGCGTCGCGAAGCCTTGCATGCGCGGGGTTTTGCGCGCGCGAGGCCCGCGTGGACGTGCGCATGCGCGGCGCCCGACCGACCACTCCTTCCTCGCGACCGGCAAATCCCGCCGGAACGAAGACGCCGGCGAAGGAGGTGATCCTCCCTCGTCGGCGCAGGCGCGACGGCCTTCAGCGCTCCTCGCCCGGAGGCGGTGGCGGGCCACGCCGCCCGGGCGGGCCGCCGTCCGGCGGCGGGAGGGGCGGCCGGAAGCCGCGCGGCCCGCGATCCGGTGGGCCGCCCTCGGGACCGCCGGGACCGAGCCGGTCGGTCGGGCCGCCGAAGCCGCGGGCGGGATGCTCCTGCACGTAGCGATCGAACTGCGCGGCCTGCGCCGGCGTGAGTACCGCGCGGATCGCCTGGCGCAGCGAATCGGAGACGGCCTGCAGCCGCGGCAGCACGTCGCGCATGATCGCGTCGTTGCGCGGGCGGCCCGATGCGAGAATCGAGTCGATCGCTCCGCGCTGCGACTCGCTCAGGTCCATCTCCTCGAGAACGCGCGGCAGCCGCGGGCCCTCGCGCATGCCGGGCGGGCCGGAGCGCGGGCCCGGTCCCGGGCCACCGTCGACGGGCGGCCGGTGCGGCCGTCCCAACAACTGGTCGCCGGCCACGCCCGCGAGCACACCGACGAGGAACGCGAGCACCAGCAGCGTCACCCCCTGCATGCGCGCGCGGCCGAGGTATTCGAGTCCGTCGTTCATGGCGCCTCCTGCAGTCCGAGCAGGGCGTCGCCGGACGGCGCCGTGCCGACTTCGAGGTAGCTCGCCACCGGCGCGGGAACTCCCGCGGCCTCGGCAAGCGTCGTCGACGCCGCGCGGGCGACCGACGCAGAGGCGAAGGCGGCCGTACGCGGCTCCGGCCGCAGGATCACGAGCGCCGATGCGATCACCACGAGCGCCGCCGCCGCGAGCACGGGCCGGCGCCATTCGGCGACGCCGAGCCAGAGCAGCGGTACGCGCTCGCGCCGCCGCCGCAGCGTGGGCGCGATGCGCGCGGCCACGTTCGCGGCCGTGCGTTCGAGCGCGGCATCGTCCGCGCGCAGCGCGGAGAGGTTCACACGCGTCTCATCGGTCATGCAGGTGATCCTCCAGTGCCGCAGGGCCCAGCCATCCGCGCAGCGCCCGGCGCGCCGCGAAGAGGTGCTGCCGGGACATCCCTTCCGAAATCCCCAGCGCGCGGGCGATCGCGCGATGGTCCCAGTCCTCGAGATCCTTCAACACCAGCACTTCCCGCTGCTCCGGCGTCAGCCTCGCCAGTGCGGCGAGCAGCCGGTCCCCGAGTTCGCGCCGCTCCGTGCCGCGCGCGGCGTCGCCGGGCGCCGCGACGGACACGTCCTCGACCGAGGGGCCGCTGCGCACCCGGCGGTAGTCGCGGGCATTGTGCGCGCGATTCCGCACGATCTGCAGCAGCCAGTAGACGAAGCGGTCCGGCTGCCGGCAATCGTCGATGCGCTCCAGCGCCCGGACGAACGCGTCCTGGCAGACGTCCTCGGCGTCCGCCGCGTTGCCGAGCAGCGCGAGAGCCACGGCCCATGCCGCACGGAAATGACGGCGTACGAGGGCGTCCGCCGCCGCGCGATCCCCGCAGCGAACCGCGGCGACCAGATCGGCGTCCCGGACGGCTCCGGCGTCATCCATTTCCTGATCCAAGACAGGATCCCGGGTTCGTTCGTTAGCGCCCCGGCGGACCGTCCTCGGACGCGCCACGCCCGCAACGAGTTGCAGGCGCACTTCCGGCGAGCCGGGGAAAGGTGCTCGCGCCGGCCATCATACCCTGCCGGACGCGCGGCACGGGGCCACGGATCCCCCGCGCCCGGAACGGCGACACCGCGCCCGTCGCCGCGCCCGCGCCCGTGCGGCCGCGATCCGCCACACTCCCGGTCTCCGGCCTGCGAGGCGGGCCGCCCGATCGGGTTCGTGGAGGAGACATGTCCGCAAGACCGAAGCTCATCCTGCTCGTGGCCGGTGTGCTCTTCTCTCCCGTCGCGCACGCGTCGCCTCTTCCCATCCCGGTGCATTCCGAGATCGCACCCGGCATCCACCTGTTCCGCACCGAGCCGTACGGCGACGTGGGGTTCGACGGCAACGCCGTGGCGATCGTCTCGAATGCCGGCGTACTCGTGTTCGACGCGAACGGCACGCCCGTGGTCGCCCGCGAGGTGATCGCCCAGTTGCGGCGGATCACGCCGCAACCCGTGCGCTGGCTCGTGTATTCGCACTGGCACTGGGATCACTGGTACGGCGCGCAGGAATACGTCCGGGCGTTTCCCGGGCTGGAGATCGTCAGCCAAGAGGCGACCCGGCGCCTCATGGCGGGTCCCGCGATCGAGTTCAATCAACCGGGGCTCGATCACGACCTGCCCGATCACGTCGCCGCCGTGGAAGCGGCGCTCGCGGCGGCGCGCGATTCGGGCTCGGCCCCGGCGCGCATCGAGTCACTCCGGAACCATGCGGCGCGGGACCGGGCGTTCCTCGCCCAGAAGCGCGAGGCCCGGCACGTCCTGGCGACGGTGACGTTCACCGATTCCCTCGTGATCCACATGGGCGAGCGCGAAATCCACGTGCTCCACGTCGACCGTGCCATCACGCCCGGCGACGCCTTCCTGTGGCTGCCGCAGCAACGGATCGTGGTCACCGGCGACCTGCTCGTGAACCCGGTGACGTTCGGGCTCTTCTGCTACCCGGCCGGCTGGATGCGAACGCTGGAATGGATCGACGCGCTCGGTGCGGCCACGATCGTGCCCGGGCACGGCGCCCCGCTGTACGGCCCGGGACTTCTGCGCGCGACGCTGGCGCTGCTCCGTCGCGAGCGCGAGGTGGTCCGAGCCTCGCGCCAGCACGGTGATTCCGAGGATGCGACGCTCGCGGCGGCCCTCGCCGATCCGGAGGTGCTGCGACTGCGGGACGCGATCCTCGGAGGCGACGCTTCGCGGGTAGGGGCATTCGAGCTCTACCTCGGCCGGTGGGTCGTGGCGCGGATGCTGGCGGAGGAGGCGGGTCCCCTCGACGACTCGATTCCGGCCCTGCGCTGACACCCCGGGCGGTTGGCTCCGCCGACCACCTCCAGATGATATGAGTTTACACACGCATCCCCGCCGCTTTCCGGCGGCTCCTGGTTCACATTCACGGGACTTCCTCGTAGTGGGTGATCACCGTCGTTCCACCACGAGGAGGGGACCATGTTCCAGGCTCCACCGCTTCCGAATCGCCGCCAGGTCGTCGCCCTTGGGTCGTTCTTCCTGGTCGCACTGGCTGCGGCCGCCGCGCTCGGCGCCGGCTGGGCGGGTCCCCCGCGCTCGGCGATGGTCTGCACTTCGACCTCCGCGCCGAGCGACGAGGAGCGCCTCGTGCTGTCCGAGGCCCACTATCGCGCGATGCCGGCGCACGGCCCCGCGTCGTCCCGTGCCACCGCGGTCGTCGGTGCGGTCTACAAGGTGACCGACTTCCGCTTCGACGCGGACAACAACGCCGGCACGCAGGTGGACGAAGTGCACATCCTGCAGGGCCAGAGCGTGCAGTTCCAGTGGGTGTCGGGCATCCACACCGCCAGCAGCGGAACGAACGAGGACCCCGACTCGGGCCTGATCTTCGACGCGCCGATCGACATCAACCACAAGGTCGTCACGATCGACTTCCCGGACGCCGGCACGTATCCCTTCCACTGCCTGTTCCACGGCTCGCTGTCCAACATGACGGGGACGATCGTGGTCGACGCCGCGACACCGACGCGCACCACGACCTGGGGCAGCCTGAAGCAGCAGTACCGCTGAAGCACCGGATGCGCGCGCGGGACGGTTGGGGGACCGTCCCTGCGCCGCGCCGGGGCCGTCAGTGCCGCACGAACGCCAGGACGATCTCGAAGAGGATCAGCAGGACGATCACCACTTCGAGCACTTCGGACCGCCGCGCCTGCGACTCCGCGTTGAGCATCGAGTACGAGTCGCGCACGATCGCGAGCTTGCCGTCGATCCCGAGCCGCCACGTCCGGCCGCGGAAGATCTCGAGCGCCGCCGCGTAGATCCGTGCGAGGAAGACGTCGTCGGTCATCTTGATGGCGTTCTCCGTCCGCTCCACGAGCTCGGTGGCTTCGGCGACGCGGGTCTGCAGCACGCCGAGCAGCCGGCTGAAGCGCCGGCCGAGCAGGTGGAACCCGTGCCGGGCCTCTTCGATGCGGTCGTAGATGCGCGGCAGTTCGCGGTCCAGCAGCGCATCGTAGTAGCGCAGTTCGAGCAGCTGGGCGTTCGCGAACTCGAGGACGTACTGCACGTCGTGATCCTCGCGAACCGGCTCGACGACGAGCGCCGCGTTCCACGTCAGCACGGCGAGGTCGTCCTCGAAGTAGCTGAAGCGCTGGGCGAGGAGATCGCGCCGGGCGGTCGCCGAGAGCGGCCGCGATTCGCCCGCCAGCAGCAACGCGAGATCCTCGTCGCGCAGCGCCGATGCGCGCAGGGCGCGCCCCTCCCCGTCGCGGAGGCCATGGACCCGGAAGACGGTGTAGTCCTCGCTCACGGGCGCGTCCCCGGCCCGCAGGATCGCGGGCGCGATCCGGCTCTTGAGGTCCTCGCGCTCGCGCGCGAAGGCCTCCCGCCAGGCCGGCGAGGCGGCGCAGGCGTTCGCCCATGTCGCGAACTCCTTCCACGCCAGCCCGGCCGGGGCCGCGATCCGCGCGCGCAGCGACGCCACTCCGAAGTCGAAGATGCGGGCGGAGAACTCGGCCTCGACCGGAGCGCCGACCACCTCGATCCGGGCCCGGCCCAGCGCGACGGTCACGGGCGGATTGGGAATCTGGATCGCCTGGGCCTCGCCGCGCACCGGGCGGGCGCGCTCGGGGGCGCGGTCGCCCAGCAACGCGAACACGCGATCGAGGTCGATCTCGTACCCGACGTCGTCCAGCCGGTAGAGGACGACCTCGCCATCCGCATGGACCACCGTCGCAGGCGAATCGCCCGCGGGGATCGTCTCGGCCTGCATCCGTTCCTCCGCTCCGCGCCCGCCGCGATCCCGGCCCGGGTACCGGGCCGCCGGGGCCGTGCCCCTCATCCTCCACCCGGCCGGCCGCGCCGCCAAACGAAACGGCCGCCCGCGATTGGCGGGCGGCCGCAAGGCGAACCGGCGATCAGCGGTAGATCACCTTGAGCTGGCCCCACGTCGACGGCTGGACGGGCACGGTGCCACAGTGGTTGTGGTGATCGTTGTCGTTGTTGAAATCGTCGAGCGCCTGCGTCAGCGCCGAGGTCGAGCTCGTGGACAGCGAGCCGGAACCGACCGGCGGCACGATGCGGCCCGCGATCAGTGCGTCGGCCGCGTTGACCGTGCTGGCGATGCTCGACGCGTTCGCGCCGTACGCGATGTTGAGCTTGGTCGCGATCAACTGGTGCGCGAGCGACAGCAGGCCATTGCCCTTGACCGACGTGTTGAGGATCGAGAGCAGCTGTGCCGCGCTGTAGGTCGTGGTGCCGAGCGTCAGGCTGCCGACCGGCCACGCCGACGTGTGGTTCTTCCAGTAGCCCTGCGTGTAGACGCAGTCGTGACCCTGCTGCGACGTGCCGCAATCCTGATGGCCCGAAAGCGGGCTGTTGGTGACCGCGCCGCCGCCCAGGGCGGTCGCCGTCACCACGTAGGTCGACGCATCCTGGAGCTCCTGGTACGACGTGCCCGAAACGCCCGTCTCGTCGAACGTGTCACCGATCTCGATGTCGATCGACTGGTTCGGCGCGAGTTGGAACGAAACGTCCGTGGCGCCCCACGTGTCGAGCGTGCCCGTGCCCGTGTAGTTCACCCAGCCTTCGCCGGGAGACACCATGCCGGGCCAGGCGCCGCCGAGCGCGGCGAACTGCTCGGTGGTCATCCACCGCACCTTGAAACCGTTCGGCGCGCCCGAAGGGCCCGCGGTGACGGTCAGGCGAGCCTTGCCGTGTCCGGTGGAGACCGAGGTCAGCGTCACGGGGTCGAGCGCGGTCTGTGCGAAAGCCGATCCTGCGAGGATCGCGATCGCGAGGCATGCGCCCAACGAGGCGATGACGTGGCGGCGCTGCGGCATGGGGCCCACCTCCGAGGGGAAGAGCAAGATGTTCCGTCATCGAAGTCCAGAATCGATGCGCGGGGGGCGCCCAGCGATTCGCGACGAGTCGTGCTTCCGCGGTGCAATCACCCTCGAGAGCAGGACTCGCCCGTGCCCCTATAGTCGCGGAGTCCCGTGCCCGCGTCCATACGAAAACAACGTCCCAGGACCGGAATTCGTTCGGCCCGATTCGTGGTGGAACACGTTGCTGGATGAACGGCCGGCGCCAAGGCGAAGGCAGGCCAATCGATACCCGGGCCCGGCGGCGAGTGCGGTCAGAACCGCCGCAGGTGCTCAGCCAGGACGTGGTAGCCGGCCTCGGAAAAGGGCCCGCGACCCGTCCACGTGACCCGTCCGGCGCCGTCGACGACCAGCACGTAGCCCACGTCGCGTTCGGCGAAGCCCACGCGCTGCTTCCAGTTCCCGCCGCCGTACACCATGAGCACCTGTGCGTGCAGCGGCTTCGGGATCCCCCGGCGCATGCCGCCTTCGATGAACGGGCGCGCGATGCGGCCCGCTCCCCCGATGACCGGCACCTCGTACCAGCGAAACCTCGGCTCGCCCGGGAAGTCGTGCTGGAGGCGCGATACCCAGCGCTCCACGTCGTGCCGCGAGGCGTACGTGAATCCCAGAAACAGGACGAGGTTCACGCCGCGCACGGAATCCGGAAGGACCGACGGGCGGCCGTCCAACAGATCGCCCCGCAGGGGCGGCATGGGGGCGCCGACGGCGATCACGGGCACCGGAGCCGCGGCATGCGTCGGGAGCGGCCCCACGCCGAGCAGCGCGAACGCGAGCAGCAGCGGCGCGAGCGGCCGGCGGCGATCAGCGCCCACCACGGATCCGCGCATCGAACGAGGCCAGGTCGGAGAAGCGCTCGAAGCCGTCCTGCGTCGCCGGCGCACCGGCACCTCCCACCCACAGCTGGACACGCTTCGGCAGCGCCCGTCGCAGTTCGGTGACGAGCTTGCTCGCCCGCGTTCCGCGCATCGCCTGCGAGACGCTGATGGCCACGGCCTCTGCGTCCTGCTCGCGCGCGGTGGACGCGATCTCGCTGACGGGGACGTTCGACCCGAGATAGAGCACGCGGCGATCCTCCATCGCGAGGACGACGCTCGCCATGAGCAGGCCGCCCTCGTGCAGGTCGCCGGGGAGTGTCCCGGCGACGACACGCGGACCGCGGGCGCGCTCGTCGAACGGTTCGCGCACTTCGCGCAGGAGGCCACCCAGGCACGCCGTCGCGAAGTGCTCGTGCCGCACCTCTGCGCGCCCTTCGCACCACGCCTGCCCCACCGCGACCATGAGCGGGCCCGCGCAGTCCTCGAGGAACCCGAGCGGGCCCATCCGCGACCAGTTGGCGCGCAGCATCGCGAGCAGCGCATCGCGGTCGAGCGCGAGCACGGCGTCGAGCAGTGCCGCGACGGACGCCTTCTGTCCCGGGCCGGGCGTGACGAGCACGGCGCGGCGCGGAACTTCCGGCGCCGGCGGCACGGCGGTCGGCAGGGCGAGCAGCGCGTCGAGCTTCGCGCCCGGGAGCGTCAACACCTCGCCCGGGCGGTGCCCGCGCCGCAGCAGCTCGGACACCTTGCGCAGGTGCGAGACCGCCGCTGCCGGATAGAGGCGGTGCCCGGACGGCTTGCGGACGGACGCCGGCGACGCGTAGCGGCGTTCCCAGGTCCGGATGGTCTGGATCGGGATCCCCGAGGCGCGGGACAGCGCCCCGATGGACATGAGCCCGGGCGTCCCCGTGTCGTCGGCAGGATCGTTCGTCTTCGTGCGCGGTGGCCTCGGCACGGCTCCTCCCCAACGATGCGACGGCCGCAACGCGCGCCCGTCCTTCTTCGCCGCGTCGGATGCCGACGTCGCGCGAAGGGTTTGGCGGAAACACCCCGTACGCCCCGACGGCCGACGATTTCAAAAACTATACACAATCGACTCAAAATGCGCATCTCGAAACGGGCGGCCTCATCCAACCGCGCCGAGCACCACCGGGTCGCGGCGTCGGTCCGCGGCGTCCCCTTCCCTGCATGGAGCGCCATGAAGATCGCCATCATCGGTACCGGGGCGGCGGGCCTCGCGGCGGCCCACGCGCTGCATCGCGAGCACGACCTCACGCTCTTCGAGGCCGGGGAGCACGCCGGCGGACATGCCGACACGATCCGTGTCGAACTCGACGGCCGCGCATGGCCGGTCGACATCGGGTTCATGGTCTACAACGAAACGACCTATCCCCGCTTCACGCGGCTGCTGAGCGAGCTCGGGGTCGCGACCCGTCCCACGTCGATGGGCTTCAGCGTGTCCGACCCGGCGGCCGGCGTCGAGTACTGCGGCACCGACTGGAGCGCGATCTTCGCGTGGCGGCGGAACCTCGTGCGCCCGGCGTTCCTGCGCATGCTCGCGGATATCGCCCGCTTCAACCGCGACGCGCTCACGCTCGCGGAGGCCGCCGGCGCGGGCGCGACGCTCGGCGACCTGGTCGAGCGCGGCGGCTTCGGCGAGAGCTTTCGCCGGCACTATCTCGTCCCGATGGCGGCCGCGATCTGGTCCGCGAGCGAACGCGACGCGATGCGGCTGCCCGCCGGGTTCTTCGTACGCTTCTTCCGCAACCACGGCCTGCTGGAGCCGCCGCACCGGCAGTGGACCTGGCGAACCGTGATCGGCGGCTCCGCGGCCTACGTCGACGCGCTGTGCGCGTCTTTCCGTTCGCGGCTCCGGCTGCGGACGCCGGTGCGGCAGGTCCGGCGCGTGGCGGGTGGCGTCGACGTGCGGGTGGACGACGGCGTCGAGCGCTTCGACGAGGTCGTCCTCGCGACGAGCGTACCTCGCGCACTGCGGCTCGTCGCGGATCCGACTCCGCTCGAGCGCGAGGTGCTCGGCGCCTTCCGCACGCAGGTCAACGTCGCCGTCGTGCACACCGACACGAACGTGCTGCCGCGTCGCCGGCGCGCGTGGGCGAGCTGGAACTATCACGTCCCGGCCGGCGACGCGCACGCGGTGCGTGTGACCTACGACCTCTCGCGACTGCAGGGTCATGCGACGTCGACGCCGATCCTGCTGACGCTCAACGGAACGGAGCGCATCGATCCCGCCCGCGTCCTCGCCACCCGGACCTTCGAGCATCCGGTGTTCACGACCGATGCGATCGCGGCGCAGGCGCGGCATGCCGAGGTGAGCGGTCGCGATCGCATCCACTACTGCGCCGCCGCGTGGCGCAACGGCTTCCACGAGGACGCGCACGAAAGCGGTGCGCGCGTCGCGCCCGCGTGCTCGCGCGCCGGGGTCCCTGCGTGAGCGGCGGCCTCGCCAGCGCGCTCTACGTGGGCGAACTCGTCCACCATCGCGTCGCCCCGGTCGAGCACCGCTTCCGGGTGCCGCTCTTCTTCTGCTACCTCGATCTCTCCGAACTCGACGAGGTCTTCCGTGGCCACCGACTCTGGTCGGCGCACCGCCCGGCGTTCGCGTGGTTCCGGCGCGCCGACCATCTCGGCGATCCCCGAGAGCCGCTCGACGAGACGGTGCGTCGCACGGTGCACGAGCAGGCTGGCTTCCGGCCCGACGGGCCGATCCGGCTGCTCACGCACCTGCGGGTGCTCGGCGTGGGCATGAATCCGGCCAGCTTCCACTACTGCTTCGACCGCACGGGCGAACGGCTCGATGCCGTCCTCGTGGAGGTGCACAACACGCCGTGGCGGGAGAAGCACGCGTACGTGCTCGACCTGCGCGGCCGCGGGCCGGGGCCGTGGCGGATCACGATCCCCAAGGCGTTCCACGTCTCGCCCTTCATGGACATGGAGGTCGAGTACCGGTTCCACGTGGGGGCTCCCGGGAACGCACTCCAGGTCGTGATCGAGAACCACGGTGCGCCGGGGCGGTTCTTCGTCGCGACGCTGGCGCTCGAGCGCCGCCCGCTCGATGGCCGCAACCTCGCCGCGGTCCTGCGCCGCTTCCCGCTGATGCCGTGGGCGGTGCTCGCCGGCATCTACACGCAGGCGTTCCGTCTCTGGCGCAAGGGTGTGCCCCTGCATCCGCATCCCGGCCGGGCGGTGCACGGCCCGCGGCGGAGGACCGCATGACGGCCGGCCTCCCGATGACCGCGCGTGCCGCGCGCACGGCCGCACCGTTCGAACGCGCGTGCCGCCGCGCGCTGCTCGCGCGCCTCGCCACGCTCCCCGCGGACCGCATCGTCGTGAGCGAGGACGAGGGGCCGACGGTGTGTGGTCCGGGCGGCGGCCTCGAAGCGACGGTGCGCGTTCACGACCCGCGCTTCTGGGCCGAGGCCGCGCTCGGCGGCAGCCTCGGCGCCGCGGAGTCGTACGTGCGAGGCGAGTGGGACACCAACGATCTCACCACCGTGGTCCGCATCCTCGCGCGGCACCGCGACGTGCTCGCGTCCCTCGATCGCGGGCCGGCGGTGCTCCTGCGGCCCATTGGGGCGATCGCGCGGGCGTTGCACCGCAACACCCGCCACGGCGCGCGCGCGAACATCGCCGCCCACTACGACCTCGGGAACGACTTCTTCCGCCTCTTCCTCGACCCGACCCTGATGTACTCGAGCGCGATCTTTCCCGCGCCCGGCGCGTCGCTGGAGGAAGCCGCGGTCCACAAGCTCGACGTCGTCTGCCGGCGGCTCGGCCTGCGCCCGGGGATGCGCGTCGTCGAGATCGGCAGCGGCTGGGGCGGCTTCGCGGTGCACGCGGCCTCCCGCTGGGGCGTGCACGTCACCACGACCACGATCTCGGCCGAGCAGCACCGCGAAGCGCTGGCGCGCGTCGCGGCGGCGGGGCTGGCCGGGCGCGTGACCGTGCTGCGCGAGGACTACCGCGACCTGCCGCGCCGGCTCGGGCGCCGGTTCGACCGGCTCGTGTCGATCGAGATGATCGAGGCGGTGGGCGGCGAGTTCCTCGGAGACTACTTCGACGTGCTCGGACGGCTGCTCGCCGCCGACGGGCTCGGACTCGTGCAGGCGATCGTGATTCGCGACCAGGACGAGGCCGCCTACCGGCGCTCGCACGACTTCATCCGCAAGCACGTCTTCCCGGGCGGCGAGCTGCCCTCCGTCGTCGCGATGGTGCGAGCGGCGACGAGCCGGTCGCCGCTCCGGATCGCGGGCCTCGACGACTGGACGCCGCACTACGCGCGCACGCTCGCCCTCTGGCGCGAGCGCTTCCACGCGCGGACGCCGGAACTGGAGCGAATGGGATTCGACGAGACGTTCCGGCGCACGTGGCACTGGTACTTCGGTTCGTGCGAGGCCGGGTTCCTCGAGCGCACGATCGGCCTCGTCCACCTCCACCTCGCCGGTCCACGGGCCGAAACCGGCCCGCTCGCGGCAACGGAGCCCGCATGAACCTCGCCATCGACCTCGCGGAACGCGGCGTCCTGCCGGATCCCCTGCTGCGGATCGGGATGCGGCGGCTGCTGGCCGGCAAGCTCGCCTCCGAGCGCGCGGGCGGACCCGAGGCGATCGGCGCGCGCCACGCGGCGCGGCTCGACGCCTGGCGCCGGGGTCCGCTGGCCATCGCCACGGCCGACGCGAATCGCCAGCACTACGAGCTGCCGCCGGAGTATTTCGTGCAGGTGCTCGGGCCACGGCTCAAGTACTCGTGCGGCTGGTGGGACCATGGCGGCACCACCCTCGCGGAATCCGAAGACGCGATGCTCGAGCGGTGCTCGCGACGCGCGGGGCTCGCCGACGGCCAGCGCATCCTCGAACTGGGCTGCGGCTGGGGCTCGTGGTCGCTGTGGATGGCGGAACGCCACCCGCGGGCGGAGATCGTCGCCGTGTCGAACTCGCACGCGCAGCGCGAGTACATCGAGCGCGCCGCGGCACGAATCGGTCTGCGGAACCTCGCCGTGCACACCGCCGACGTGAGCACCTTCACGCCGCCCGGGGACTTCGATCGCGTCGTCTCGGTGGAGATGTTCGAGCACCTGCGCAACTGGGAGGCGATGTTCGGGCGCATCGCCGGCTGGCTCCGGCCGGGAGGCACCGCCTTCGTGCACGTCTTCTGTCATCGCGAATACGCGTGGCCGTTCGAGGACGAGGGCGAGCGCGACTGGATGGCCCGCCACTTCTTCACCGGCGGCATCATGCCGGGCGCTGGCCTCTTCCGCGACACCGCCGGGCCGCTCCGCGTCACCGGGCAATGGATCGTCGAGGGCACCCACTACGCGCGCACGCTGCGTGCGTGGCTCGCCCGCCACGACGCGAATCGTGCCGCGATCCTGCCCGTACTCGCGCGCGTGCACGGCAGCGACGCGGCCCGCGCGTTCCGGCGCTGGCGCATGTTCTACCTCGCGTGCATGGAACTGTTCGCTTGGGATCGCGGGCGCGAATGGGGCGTCACGCACGTACGCCTGGCTCCGGAGAGCGGCCGATGAACGTCACCGAAGCCGCACGAACCGGGCTGCTCGCGGCGGGCGCGCTCTTCTTCGTGGGCTGGGTCGTGAGCGTCCTCCGCAAGGACGCGAGCGTGATCGACCCGCTCTGGGGGCCGGCCTTCGTGGTGATCGCCTGGGTCGAGCGGGGCGTGATGCAGGCGGCCACGCCGCGCGCGTGGCTCGTCTGCGGCCTCGTCACGGCCTGGGGTGTGCGGCTCGCGATTCATCTCGCGTGGCGCAACCGGGGCCGCGGCGAGGATCCACGCTACGCCGCGATGCGCGCCCGCAGCCCCAGGAGGTTTCCGTGGACGAGCCTCGTCACTGTTTTCGCGCTGCAGGCGGTCCTCGCGTGGTTCATCGCCCTGCCGATCCATGCCGCGCTCCGCCCGCTCCCGCCGTTCGCGCTCGGCGCCTGGGACGCGGCGGGCGTGGCGCTGTGGCTGGCCGGCTTCGCGTTCGAGGCGATCGGCGACGCCCAGTTGGTCCGCTTCCGGTCGAATCCCGCGAATCGCGGCCGCGTGATGGACCGCGGCCTGTGGGCGTGGACGCGGCACCCGAACTACTTCGGCGAGACCTGCATGGCCTGGGGCCTCGGGCTGATCGCGCTCGCGACGCCCGGCGGAGCGTGGGCGCTGGCGGGCCCCGCCCTGCTCACGGCGCTGCTGCTGCGCGTGTCGGGCGTCACGCTGCTCGAGCGCCACATGGCGACGCGTCCCGGCTGGGCGGCGTACGTGCGCCGGACGAGTCCGTTCGTGCCCTGGCCGCCGCGGCGATCACGCTGAAACGCGCGACCGGCCCCGTCGAGAGCCGGCCGCGCGCGCCGATCAGAGTTCCAACCCGAGGATCACGCGGAACTCCGACCGCGGGAACGCCGCAAGGTTGATCCCCGCGCCCGTCTCGGGCGTGCCCCACACCTGCGGGTGCCAGCCGATCGTCAGGTTCGCCTTCTCGCCACGCAGGTCGAGCGTGGGCCCGAAGAACAGCGCCGAGGGCGAATCGCCTTCGCTCTCGAACGCGTGCTGCCACGAACCCTCGAAGCCGAACGCGACGTGCTCGCCGAACTCGCGCGCGGCGCCGAGCATGGCCGCGAGCCCCTTCTCCGTCGTCTCGCCACCGGCGGGCACGTGATGGAGCCACGCGAGGGTGCCCTCCACGTCCGCGCCGAGGATCCAGCCCTGGTGCTCGTGCCAGAGCAGCAGCGACGGCTCGAACTCGAACTCGTCACCATTCTCGCGGGCCTCGAGCTCGAACGCCGGATCGAACGGGAGCTTGCCCTCCTCCGCGAAGGCACCGTGGAGCACGAACGACGGTCCGACGAAACGTGCGGCGGTCTCGGCCCCGCCGGACTGTTCCCAATTGAGCAGCATCTTCCCGGTGAGCCGGTCCGTGAGCGCGTATTCGAACCCGACCCGGTTCTCCCACGCCACGAGCGTCGTGTCGGCCTGGCCCGTGAGGGCCGTGGTCCAGACCTCGAGTTCGCGCTCCCCCTTCTCCTCGACGTGCGCGGGATAGATGTCCACGAACGTCCGGCCGTCGGCGCGAGCCTGGGACGCGGTGGTGGCGAGCGCGAAGACGGCGAACAACAGGCAGGACCACGAGCGCGACATGCGGGATCTCCCGGTGGGGTGGGAATGTTCGGCCCATGACGGAGGGCCCGCCGTCAGGCGGGCCCTCCATGGGCCGGGCCGGCGCAGGTTACGATGCGCGCCGAGCGTTGGCGAGGCCTTCCTACCAGATCTGCACGCGGTCGGCATCGGAGCGGTACATGCGGTCTCCGGGCTTGACGCCGTACGCCTCGTAGAACGCCGGCATGTTCGAGCACGGTCCGGTGACGCGCAGGAAGCTCGGTGCGTGGACGTCCGTCTTGACGCGCACGGCGAGGTTCTCCGGCCGCAGCTGGTTCATCCAGCCGAGCGACCAGCCGATGAAGTACCGCTGGGCCGGCGTGAAGCCACCGATCGATTCTCCCTTGCGGTACTCCTCGGTCTTCGTGAACGCGTCCCAGCCGAGCAGCATGCCCCCGAGATCGGCGATGTTCTCCCCGGCCGTCGCCTTGCCGTTGCAGTGCAGGTCGCCGACGACCGGATACGCGTCGAACTGCTTCACGATCTTCTCGGCGCGCTGCGTGAACTCCTGCGCGTCGGCCGCGGACCACCAGTCCCGCAGGTTGCCCTTCTCGTCGAAGAGCCGGCCTTCGTCGTCGAAGCCGTGCGTGATCTCGTGCCCGATCGTGGTCCCGCCCGCGTACGAGTACACGATGGCGTCGTCCACGTCCGCGTCGTCGATCCCCGGCAGGATGAAGATGGCGGCGGGAAGCACGATCTCGTTGTTCGACGGGTTGTAGTAGGCGTTGTACGTCTGCGGCGTCATGTCCCACTCGCTCCGGTCGACGGGCTTGTGGAGCTTGGCGATGTCGTACTCGCTCTGCCACACGTTGCCGCGGAGCGCGTTGCCGAGAAGCGACGTGCGATCGACCTCGAAGGTGGAGTAGTCGCGCCACTTCTCCGGGTAACCGACCTTGCGCGTGACGGAGTCGAGCTTGTGGAGGGCGCGGAGCTTGGTCGAATCGCTCATCCACGGCAGCGCACGGATGCGGGCGCGGAAGGCGTCGAAGATGTCGCCGGTGAGCTTCTCGTAGCGCGCCTTGGTCGCCGGCGTGAAGTAGCGTTCGACGTACAGCTGCCCGAGCGCGTCACCGAGGTAGCGTTCCTCGGCGTCCAGCGTGCGCTTCCAGCGCGGGCGCTGCTGGGGCGTGCCGTTGAGGATCGTGCCGTAGAAATGGAAGTCCTCGGCGTCGAACTTCCCTCCCGCCTCTTCGGCGAACGAGTTCGCGAGGTGCCAGCGCAGATAGGTGCGCCAGCCGGGCACGCCGTGCTTCGCGAGCGAGGCCTGGACCGCCTTGAAGAACTCCGGCTGCCCGACGATCACCGTGTCGATGCCCTGGATGTGTCCCTGCTCGAGGAACTCGCGCCAGCGGATCGAGGGCGTGAGCTTCCCGAGGTCCGCGAGCGACATCGGGTTGTAGTTCGCGTGCGGATCGCGCAGGTCGGCGAGCTTGCGCGAGGCCCGCGCGAGCCCGGTCTCGATGGCCATGACGGTGCCGGCGTGCGCGGCGGCAGTGGCCGGCGCGTCCCCGAGCAGCACGAACATGCGGGTCACGTGCTTGACGTACTCGCGCCGCAGCATGACCGAGCGTGCGTCGGTGTCGAAGTAGTAGTCGCGGTTCGGGAGACCGAGTCCGCCCTGCCAGAGATGCAGGACGTTGCGGTCGCTGTTCATCTCGTCCTGCGAGACGTAGGTGCCGAACATCGCACGCGAGCCGATGTACTGCAGGTGTGCCACCGATGCGAGCACGCCGGGCACGTCGCGAATGGCGGCGATCCGCGCGAACTCGGGCGCGAGCGGCTTCATGCCCGCCGCGGCGGCGCCGTCGGAATCCATGGCGGCAACCCAGAAGTCGCCGATCTTCTGTGCGTTGCTGCCCTTCGGCGCGCCGGAGTCCGCCGCTTCGCGGCTGATCGCGACCAGGCGGGAGTAGGTCTCCTCCTGGACCACGTGGGCGATGCCCCACGAGCGCTCGGCTGCGGGAATCGGGTTCGCCGCCAGCCACTTGCCGACCGAGTAGCGGAAGAAGTCGTTGCGCGGATCGGCGGAGCGATCGACGAACTGGTCGAGGTAGTGGGCGGCGTCGGTGCCCGCCTGCGCGAGAGCCGGTGCGACGAGCGAGAGGGCGCAGAGCAGCGCGGTGAGGCATGACGGTCGCTTCATGGAATGAAGTTCCTCGCGGAGTTCGGGAAGTGCGCGGAGGTGATCGTCCCCAGCATCGCCGACGCGGCGGGACGAATCCAGACGCCGCGGCCGGCTCGCGGACGAGCGCGGCGGTGTGGCGCGCGAGCGCGCTCGGCGGACCGCCGTGCGCGCTCGCGCCGGGAGTCAGTCGCGGACTTTGAAGGCCGCGAGGGCGCGCGTGGTGTCCCACTCCAAGACGATCGCCCCGCCCCCTTCGGCGGGTTCCACGCGGATGCCGAAGTGCTCCTGCTCCGGGGCGTGGTCGTCGACCACCAGCGGGATCCGGAAGAGGTCCCGTGCCGGATCGTGCTCCGTGCCCCACTGCCCCGTCTGCGAGTTGACCAGGAGCGTCCAACCTTGCGGCGCAGGCACGGTCCAGAGCGTGTAGGCGCCCGCCGGCACCACGACGTCGCCGAACGCCAGCGCGTGATCGGTGCGGAAGACCGTCGCGGCGTTCGCCCCGGTCCGCCACACCTGTCCCCACGGCACGACGCTGCCGAACACCTGGCGGCCGCGCTTCGCCGGGCGGCAGTAGTCGACGCGGAGGGCCGCACCGGCCACGGTGGTGACGACGGAGTCGCGCGGCGACAGCATGCCCATGTTGCCGGCCGCTCGCTCCTCGGCGCCGAACTGCGCCACCAGCGCGTCCACGTCGACGTGCGCGACCCGCTCGACGCTCACCTTTCCGGTGCCCGAGATCGGCCGCACCGCGAGCACGCGGCCCTGACGATCCATGCGGACGTGGAACACGTCGGCGTGACCGTTCGCGACCTCGACCGAATCGCCACCGAGCCGGCGGAAGGCGACCCAGTCCACCGTCGGCGCGCCCACGAGCCAGATCGTGGCGCGCAGGCTGTCGGCGCCGCTGCGCGCGAGCTTCATGAGCTGGCCCTCGTACGTCGTCCACGCGCTGGAGGACGGCACCGGCAGCGTCCCGCGCGGCGCCGCGATCGCCGCGCGCACCGCCGCGGCCGTGCCGGTCACGGTCTCGATTCGGATCGAATCGCCGTCGACGCGCACGTCGACGGTCTGGACCGGCGTCTCGGCGCCCGGAGCCTGCACCGTGATCGTCAGGCGGGCCAGGTCGCCGCGCGCGTACTCGTAGACGTAGTGGCGCTGAAGCACGCGCGGCGCCCGTCCGACCTGCCGGACGTCGATGCGGTCCGCCGAGCGCTCGACGTGCTCCGCGCTGACGGTGTCGCGGCCGAGCCGCACGACGAAATCCGAGACGGCGGGAGCCGGCGCCGCCACCGCGGGGACCGCGGCGAGGAGCACGGCGAGCAGCGTGATCGGGAAACGCATGTGGGTTCTCCGGAGGATGGAAGCGGTATCGCTGCCCCGCGGGCACGGGGAACGACCACCGGGAACGTAAGGGCAATGGCCCGCGTGACCCAGCCGCCGGCCGACCTGCGCGCCGGATGAGCCGACGACCGCCACCGGCCGCGCTGCCCTCCCGGGCCCTTATCTAAAGGAGGCGACGTAAGCAGTGCCTGAGGTAACCGTGCGAAATGCATGACAGGATTGGAGATGTGCCCGGCCAGCGCTCCGGCCGATAACCGGGCCGATGCGCATCGGCCCCGCCTTCGCCCCATCCTCCGGGGCACCGCCGCTTCGCCTCGCGGCGATCGCCCGCTTCCACGGGCCGCTCGTCGCGAACGCGCTGCTCCTGACGCTGCTCGGCCCGGCGGTCAACGGACTCCTGCTGCGGAGCGCCGACCCGCCGTCGGCGCTCGGCGCGTTCTGGTCGGCGTACGCGCTGGCCTTCGCGCTCGCGAGCTGGTGTGCGGTGATGCAGCAGGTCGGCGCGATCGCGCCACCCGCGTCCACCCGCACGGCGCTGCCCGGGGCCGCGCTGCTCCTCGGCGGTACGGCGTCGCTCGGGCTCTTCGCCCTCGCCTCGGCTCCGGCGGCACGAGGTGCTCTCGCCGCACTGCTCCCCCGCGATCCGCAACTCGTCGCGCACGCGTGCTCGGCGCTCCGGACGCTCGCGGCCCTGCCGCTCCTCGTGGCGCTGCGCGGTGTCGCGTTCGGCATGGCCGTGCGCGCGCGCCGCACGGCGCTCCCCTTCCTGGTGACCGCGACCCGCCTCGCCGCGATCGCCGCGCTCGCGGCGCTGCCGTGGCGGTCCCCCGACGCCGAGCTGGCGGCGCGCGTACTCGTGGCGGCGCTCGCGATCGAAGCGCTCGTCGCCTTCGCGCTCACCCGCACCGGGCGCCGGGCGGACGACGCCCGCGACGGACACGCGGACTGGGGCGCGCGCCGCGCCGTCGCGCTCGCGCTCCCGCTCGTCGCCTCCGCGCTCGGCTGGACGCTGGCGCGCCCACTCGTGCACGCCGTCATCGCCCGGGCCGCGGGCGGCAGCCTCGCGCTCGCGGGCTTCGGCGTCGTGCTGCCGGCTGCATTGATCGCCTGCGCGCCCGCGTGGGCGATGCTCGACGTGGTGCTCGTCCTGCCGCGCACGCCAGCCGATCTGCGGCGCGTGGCGCTCGCCGCCGCGGCGTGGGCCAGTGTCGCGACGCTCGTCCTCGCGCTGCCCATCGCCCTGCCGGCCGCGCGCGCCGGGCTCTTTGCCGGCCAGCGGCTCTCGTCGCCGCTCGCGGCCATCGTGACGCCGGCACTGCCGTGGCTGCTCCCGCTGCCGTTCCTGGTCACCGCGCGGGCGATCGGCCAGGGCCTGCTCGTGCGCGTGGGCCGCGCGCGCGCGCTGCTCGTTCAGGCGCCGCTCAAGCTGGCGCTCATGGCGGGCACCGCCGCCCTCGTGCTCCGCGCGGCGCCTGCCGCGAACGGCGTCGTCCTGGGATGCGTGCTGCTCCTGGTCGGCGAGCTGGCGGACACGGTGGTCTTCGCGGCCGTGCTCATCGCGCCGCCGCGACGCGACACCCTGTTCGGCGGGGACCTCGCGCCGGTCGTCCCGCACGCGGAGGCCGCATGAGTCCGCGCCGCCACGCCGTGTTCGCGACGCTGCTGCTCGGCGCCTGCGTGCTCCTGCCGGCCGCCGCGCTCGGCGGCGACGAGCCCCGTCGCCCCGTCACGTGGCCCGCTCGCGTCATGGGCACTTACGCGCACGTCGTGATCGTGACGTCCGATTCCGCCGCCGCAGCGGCCGCGGCTGCAAATGCACTCGGCGTGCTGCACCGGGTGGATTCGCTCATGAGCAACTGGACGGCGACGAGCGAGGTCGCCCGCATCAACCGCGAGGCGGGAGCCGGCACGGTGACCGTCGAACCGGAAGTCGCCTGCGTGCTCGCGCGTTCGCTGCGCCTCTTCCGCGAGAGCGAGGGCGCCTTCGACGTCACGGTCGAACCGCTGGTGCGGCTCTGGGGCTTTCTCGGCGGCCCGAAGCGCGTTCCGGCCGCCGCCGAGGTCGACGCGGCGCGGGCGCTCGTGGGGGCACAACGCGTCGCGTTCGACTCGACGACGCGGGCGCTGCGCTTCGCGACACCGGGGGTGCACGTGGACCTGGGTGGAATCGCGAAGGGCTACGCCGTCGCCGTCGCCGCCGAGAGCCTGCGTGCGGCCGGAATCACCGACGCGCTCGTGGACCTCACCGGCAACATGGCCGCACTGGGGCATCCCGCCGACGCGCCGCGCTGGCGCATCGGCATGCGGGACCCGCGCGATCGCATGCCCTACTTCGCGCGCGTCGAACTCGAGCCCGGCGAGGCCATCTCCACCTCGGGCAAGTACGAGCAGTTCGTCGCACAGGACGGCCGTACGTGGGGGCACATCCTCGACCCGCGAACGGGCTGGCCGGTCGACGGCCTCATCGCGGTCACCGTCGTCTCGCGGAGCGCGTTCGAGTGCGACGCGTGGGACACGCCCCTGTTCGTGCTCGGCCCGCGGGACGCTCGCCGCGTCGCGCGCCAGCACCCGGAGATCTCCGCGATCCTCGTGAATCCCGGAACGAACGGCGTCGACACCGTGTGGGTGCCGCGCTCCCTTCGTGCCCGTTTTCACATGGAACCGCAGGCCGGCGGCCTCTTCCACGTGTCGGAGTACTGACAACGCGGGGGTTTCGCACGACGCGACGTGCATTTCGAAATCTCCCTGCCGTGTACAGAAACGGGTCACAACACACATCCCCATGTGCCGATCACGCTTGTGACCGTGGCCCGGCTGTTGCGTGAGGGGCGGCGACTCCCGGATCAGCCGGGACTGCATTCCACCGATTCGATCCGCAGGAGCGTGCGACGTTGTCCATCCCGACCGCACATCCCAGGCGCGTGCTGCTGGCCGTCCTCGTCCTCGCGACGGCGGCGGCGGCGAGCCCTGGCTGCGCGAAGCCGACCGCACCGCCGGCGCCCCCCTCGGGCGGCCGCACGATCACGCTGAGTTACGCGCAGTTCGCGGACAGCGTGGAGCCCGTGCTGTCGCGACAGGGCTGTGACGCCGAAGGCGACTGCCACGGCGGCGGGATCCGCGGCACCCTCGCGCTGTCGCCGCCGTCGGCGAAGGACACGCTCTACGACTTCCACCAGGTGACGCGCCAGGTGTCGGCCTACGTGCCCGACAGCAGCGCGATCCTGCGCGCGCCACTGGCCCTCGACGCAGGCGGTACGCCGCACCCGTTCAAGCCGTTCGGTTCCACGGCCGACCCCGACTGGCGCACGATGCGCGGCTGGGTCGACGCGGGAGTGGTGAAGTGAACGGGCGCCACGCCGTCACGGGAGCGATCCTCGCGATCGCGTGCGTCGCCGCCTTCGCACGCACGGTGCGCGCCGGGGACGCGGCGCCGCTCGAGCCGCTCAACCCCGAGCTCGCCGCGCATCCCTACGCCGTCGCACCGGGCGTGCGCCCCTACGCGGCCCGGTTCGCCGTGAGTCCCGCGTGGGGCACGTTCGGGTCCGGGCGCATCTACCTGCTGCGCGCTGCCTACGCCCCCACCCCCTGGCTCGGCTACGAAGGCTCGCTCGGGCACAACCCCGGTTCCGCCGCGCACGCCGTGCTGCACTCGTTCCAGGCGCTGGTGCGCCGGCCGCTGCCCGGCCGCTTCCAGCCGTACGCCAGCGCGGGTTACGGGATGCTGATCGTGTACCCGAGCCAGTCGGTCAACGCCAAGCCGGTCACCAAGAACGCCCTCACCGCAGGGGGCGGCCTCGAGTTCTTCATCCGCAACGACCTCGCGATCCGCGGCGAATACCGCCGCGCGACCGTGTTCGGGCGTCAGCGCGACCGCAACGGAGTGGTCGCTTACGAGTACCCGCAGGGAACGATCGGGCTCGCGTTCTACCGCTCGGTCCAGCCGTGAGGCGGACCGGGCCCGGAGGTCACCGCACCCAAATGAATCGCCGATCTCGCATTCCTTCGCGGCCCCGCGTGGCGGTCCTCGCCACCACCGGCCTCCTCGCCTCGCTGATCCTGGGCGGCTGCAAGAGCAGCGCGCCCGACGACCTCATCCAGCAGGAAAACACCACCGACGCGATCGTCTTCGTGAAGACGCACGCGACCGAGACGCTGAACCGCAACTGGGACGACGGAAACCTGTACAAGCTCTCGCCGATCTCGCCGGACGGCATCGTGACGCCGATCACGAACTTCACCGGTGCCAGCGTTTCGGACCCGGCCGTGTCGTTCGACGGCACCAAGATCATGTTCTCGATGCGCCCGCCCGGCGGCGCCCACCGGAACATCTACGAGATCAACGCCGACGGCAGCGGCCTCCACCAGATCACGAGTGGCGGCGGCGACGACTACGACCCGCTCTACCTGCCGGACGGCCGCATCGCCTTCACGAGCAACCGGGACGGCGAGATGGACGAGTACAACCACTCGCCGGCCGAGCACCTCTACACCGCGAACATGGACGGTTCGCAGATGGAGCGGATCAGCTACAACCAGAGCGACGACTTCGATCCCGAACTGCTGCCCGACGGCCGCATCGTCTACACGCGCTGGGAGCACTTCGGGACCATGAACCGCTTCCCGCTGTTCGCGACCAACCCCGACGGCACGGGCGCGTTCCACTTCTACGGCCCGCACGACGTCAACTTCTTCCATCCCACCGTGTCGCCCGACGGCCGCCTCGTGGCGGTGGGCTCGACCATGGTGAACGGCGACGCCGGCCCGATCGAGGTGCTCAAGCCCGAGCAGGGGCCCGCGGATCCGCTCCTCGGCGCGGAGTCCCTCCACTACGACGACCTCACGCCGCTCGTGAACACCAGCGGCGAGCCCTGGCCCGAGGGCGTGTTCAAGTACCCGCGCAGCATCGGCGGCAACCGCTTCGTCGTGTCGTACTCGCTGCCGGCCGCGACGCCCGAGGACGCCAACTACGGGCTCTACATCTTCACGCTGAACCAGGTCGGCGCGGGCACGGTCGCCGATCCGGCGACGTTCTCGATCAAGAACCTGACGTTCCTCTACACCGACCCGACGATGAACGCGTTCGACGCCCAGCTGCTGGCGCCGCACCCCAAGCCGCCGGTGATCGCGTCCACGGTCGACACGACGGTCAACTACGGCGTCTTCCTCGCGCAGGACGTCTTCAACCGCTCGAACGACGATGGCCAGGAAGTACCCATGCGCGGTGTCGACCCGATCGACAGCATCGCGGTGATCGCCGCGCGGCCCACGATCGTCGGCGAGAACAACCAGATGTCGGCGAACGAGTTCGAGAAGCGCGCGCTGATCGGCATGGCGCCCGTCTACCCCGATGGCTCGTTCCGCATCAAGGTGCCCGCCAACACGCCGGTGAGCTTCGCGACGCTGGACCGCGACGGCCGTGGCTTCGTGGTGAAGCGCACGCACCTCTACGTGCGGCCGGGCGAGGAGTTCAGCCGCTGCGTCGGCTGCCATGAGCCGCGCGTGCCGGGTGGTCCGTTCCCGACCAACCCGAACCCGATGGCGGCCGCGCATCCGCCCTACGACCTGAACATTCCCAAGGGCAGCTTCACCGTCATCAACTACGAGAACACGATCGGCCCGATCGTCGCGGCCAAGTGCGTCTCCTGCCACCAGCCGAACGGCGCGACGCCGGCGGCCGGCAACCTCGACCTCACCGCCGTGCCCGACACGGCGATGATGAACCGCATCTTCCCGCGCGCCTACGTCAACCTGTCGGGCGAATCACGCAAGCTCGCCCAGCAGGAGGTCGACCCGGCGTTCCCGCGCAAGTCGAAGCTCGTGGACTACGTCCTCGCACTCGGCTCGCGCAACGGCCAGGCCCCGCATCCCACCGGTCCGGATTCGCTGACGGCCGCGGAGCGCCGCCTGTTCAACCTGTGGGTCCTCCTGGGAGCGCAGTACAAGTGAGCGCGCGCCGGAATACCCGCGTTCGCGGCAGCCTCGCCGGTCTCCCGGCCCGCCGTTCCCGCCGTCGCGTGACGGTGCGCATGGCGCTCGCCGGCGCCGGTTTCGCCCTGCTCCTCGCGGGCAGCGCCTTCGCGGCGCCCGCCCGCCTCTCCGGTACGGGCGTCGACGCCGAGCGCGCCGAACAGGTGTTGCGCGCCTGGTCGTTCCGCCCGATCGACGGCCGCACCGTCGCGGCCGCGCATCCCGCGGTCCGCGTGGTGCACTTCTGGGCGAGCTGGTGCGGGCCCTGCCGGCGCGAGATGCCGCGTCTCGACGCGCTGAGCGCCGAGATCGCCGCGAAGGGCGGCGAGGTGCTCGCGGTGTCGATCGACCAGGACCCGCGCAACGCCGCGGCGTTCGTGGACCGCTACGGCCTCAAGCTGCCCGTCGCCTGCGACGGACCGGCCGGGCTCGCGCGCACGCTCGACCTCCAGGCGATCCCCTGCACGCTGGTGCTCGATCGCGACGGCAACGTCGTGTGGAGCACCGCGCGCAGCGACGAAGCCGGGTTCCGCGAGCTGTCGGCGCGGACGCGTGAACTTCTCTCGGCGCGCCCGACGGCCGCCGCGGAAGGAACCGACCGATGAAGGCGCGACGTCTGGCCGGGATCGGGTTCGTCCTGCTCGTGCTCGCGAGCGGTGCGAGCGGCTGCGCGACCGTGCCCGCCTACCAGCGGGAGCGGCTCGCCGACCGCATCGTGACGCTCGACGCGCAGGCGCGCGAGGACGCCCGCAAGATGAAGGAGTTCGAGGCCCGCGAGGGCTCGACCGGCGGCACCGGCGGTGCCGGAGGAGGCTGCGCGTGCAAGTGAGCCGGAGGCTCGGAAGCGTCGCGTGGCTGGCGGCCTGCGCGCTGGTCCTTCCCGGGACCGCGCGTGCCGCCGGCGTGGACGAGCAGAGCGTGAACACGCTGTTCCGGCTGTTCACGGACTCGGACCACGTGCGCGTGCGCTCCTATGTCTCCGACTACGTGCTCCCCCTCACCGCGCAGCGCGCGGTGAACGTGCACTGGAACAACGAGAAGGTCACGATCCCGGCGATCAGCGCCCCCGCGGGCAGCGCCGAGGCCGTGGACGCCATCACCACCGCGAGCCGGCCCATCAGCGGCAACGCCTTCGAGGACTACGTCAAGGTCCGCAACGAAGTCGAGGCCGAGTACTCCGGTGGCCCCGCGACGCTCGACTACTACGTGTCGAGCGAAAGCGACTACCTCGCCCAGATGGTCGGCGGCAACGTGAGCCGAAGCCTCAACGGCGACCAGACCAACCTGCAGTTGGGCTCGAGCTACGCCTGGGACGACATCAAGCCGTTGCGCGACAGCGACACGCAGCAGGGCGACGCGACCAAGACCACGCTGCACTGGAACGCGGTCGCGACGCAGATCGTCTCGGCGGTCACCGTGGTGCGCGTGGGCGCGGAGATCAACTTCGTCAGCGGCCTGCAGCACAACCCCTACCGCAACGTGTACGCGGGCGGCACGCACGTGCCCGAGCGCACGCCGGACCACCGGCAGCGCCGGGACCTGTTCCTGCGCGTCAGCCAGGCGCTGCCCGAACGCGGCAGCCTCAAGCTCGACTACCGCTTCTATGGCGACGACTGGGGCGTCACCTCGCACGCGGTCGACACGCGGCTCGAGCAGTACGTGACGCGCGCCACGTCGGTGCGCTGGGAGTACCGCTGGTACACGCAGACCCAGGCCGACTTCTGGCGCACGGAGTACCCCAGCACCAGCGGCATCGGCGGTTACCTGACCGGGGACTACCGCCTCGGGCCGCTCTCGTCACACCTGTTCGGCACCTCGCTGCACCTCGATCTCGACGGCCTCGCGTCGGCGCACCCGCTGCTGGGGCGCATGGCGGCATGGATGCGCTACGAGCGCTACTTCAACAGCAACAACTACTCCGCGAACATCCTCGAGTCCGGATTCGACCTGCGTTTCCGCTGATTCGCGCGGAGCCGAAGAGAGGAGCACATCCGTGAGACGCGATCTTCTGCTGGCGATGGGCCTGACCCTGGTGGCGACGACGGCCGCCGGTGCCGCGACGTTCTCGCGCACGCCGATCGCGCCCGATCTCGGGATCGACGCCTTGACGCGCGACGTGGCACGGACGCAGCTCGGGCGCGACGTGTTCGGTGACCCGTGGGCGACGGTGACGATCTCGCACGTGGACGTCTACGACCGCTTCCCGTACGTGGAGGCGCGCCACTTCGAGGTCGTCTCGGACCCGAAGTGGAACCGCCTCGTGGTTGGCGAAGCCGGCCAGACGCTGCGTGCGTGGAACGGCGCCGGTGGCTCCGTCGGGGCCCTCGCACAGCCGCACGGGCTCGCGGTCGACGACCAGGACCGCGTGTACGTCGCGGACACCGGCAACGACCGCGTCGTGATCCTGCAGGCGACGACCGAGTTCGGCGAAGTGACGCTCCAGCCCGTGGGCCAGGTGACGGGACTGCACGCGCCGTACGGCGTCGCGTGGTCCGACGGCGGCACGCCGCTCTCGCCCGCCGACGATCGCCTCTACGTCGCGGACACCGGTGCGAACCGGATCGTCGCCTACGCGCTGCAGGGTGGCGCACCGCGCGAGCTCGCGGCCATCGGCCGCCTCGGCTCGGCCGCGGGTGCCTTCGCGGGCCCGATGGCGATCGCCGCCGGCCGCCACGACGGCGCGCACACGAACGACGTCTACGTCGCCGACGCGCACAACCAGCGCCTGGCGCACCTGCGCTTCGACGGCGGCGCCTTCGCGTGGGTCGGCGACGCGCCCGCGGGGGCCGACATGGTGACCTCGCTCGACACCGACCGCTGGGGCAACCTCTACGCAGCCGCGCCGCGCGGCGGCGTCGTGCGCAAGTTGAGCCCGGCGCTCGCGCCGGTCGCCGAGCTGCGCCAGGGGCTCGCGCAGCCCCGCGGCTTCACGATCCCCTTCTTCACCGTGCGCGACCACCGCGACGGTTCCGTGACCCGGGTCGGCCAGGCGAGCGCGCTCTCGGTCGAGCAGTGGGCCACGGGCAGCGGCATCAAGCGCTGGGACCTCGGCGTCGCCGTCGACGGTCTCGGCGTGAGCGCGGGCAACACGCCGGAAGCGCGCTTCACCCTCACCGACGCCGCGGACGTCGTGCTCGTCGTGTCGGACGCCGCGAGCGGCCGCGTACTCGCACGCCGCAGCCTCGGCACCCTCGCGGCCGGCCCGCAGGCGACGGCGCTGCAGGGCGCCGAGCGTACCGCCGGCTCGCTCCGGCTGCAGCTCACCGCCACCTCGCGCTACGGCAACGGCGCGACGGACGTGGCCAGCACCACCTACGACGCCTCGGCCTCGGGCGCGGTCAGGCTTCCGGCGGCCGCGGCGCTGCTCGGCAACTGGCCGAATCCCGTCACGTCGGCGACGCACATCACCTTCGCGCTGCCCGCCGGCGAATCGCACGTCGCCCTCGGCGTCTTCGACGCATCGGGCCGCCGCGTGCGGACGCTCGCCGGTCCGTTCGCGCCGGGCATGAACGACGTGAGCTGGGACGGGACGGACGACGCCGGCCGCGCCGTGCGCTCGGGCCTCTACTTCACCCAGCTCCAGGTCGGCGCCGAGCACTTCACGCGGAGGATGGCCGTCGTCCGCTAGGACGCCGGCCCGACCATGGCGCGCGCGTTCCGATCCGGGCTCCGGCTGCTGCCGGTGGCGCTCCTGCTCGCCGTCTCGGCGGCGGGGTGCTTCGACGCGCCCGAGCTCGAGGACCGCTGGACCCGCGTGGACCTCACGAACACGAATCTCGTCCCGAACCAGGCGCTCGTGGCCGGCGCGATGCAGCCGATCTCGCTGCACGCCGTCGTGACCTACCGCGCCATCGTGACGGGCTTTCTCGTCGCGGAGTTGCGCCAGAGCCCGACCGTCGTGCCGGGCTCGGTGCAGCTCGATCCGCACGCGCCGCGGATGAACATGGCGACCAACATCGACACCATCCTCGCCAACTCCGTGACGCGGGGCCGTGCGACGCGCGCGGTGACCGGCTGGAACCACCTGATCCAGCAGTTCGACCTGCAGTTCGACGGCGCGGTGCCGGCGACGCTCGACTCGACCGGTGCGGGCGGCGGCGGTCTCTACCTGCTGGTCTACCTGGGCTCGGGCGACAAGCTGCGCCGCGACGACGGCACCGATTCGCTGGTCGTCACGCCGTTCCCGTCTTCGCCGATGGAGATCCTCCCCGTCGGCATGCCGCTGAGGCTCGCGCCATGAGCCGCGGCTTCCCGACGCTGGCCGGTACGGCGATCGCGGTCCTCGTGACCGCGGTCGCGCCGTCGTTCGCGGGGGCCCCGTCGCCGTGGCTCTCGCTCGGCGTCCTGGGCGGCCCGCGGGTGCCGGACGCTCGGCTCGCCGACTACCAGTGGGCCGTGCGCCCGACGCTCGCCTGGGGCGGCGAGGCCGACGCCGGCTTCGGTCCGGCCACCTTCGGTGTGCGCGTGTGGCGCGAATCCGACACGCAGCGCCTCGACCTGCTCGACGGTGCGCGCGAGTTGCCGGTCGGCATGACGAGCGTCTCGGCGGTCGCGCGCGTCCGCGTCACGACGCTGCGTGGCGTCGACGTGCACGCCGTGGGCGCCGCCGGGCGCATGCGCATGACGTGGCGGCCCGACCACCTCGAGATCGCCACCGGTGGCACGCCCGTCACCGTCGACCTCGCCCCCGTCACCACCACGGTGCTCGAAGCCGGTGCCGGCCTCGAGCGCGGCTTCGGTTCCCGTTGGAGTGCCGGGATGGACGTCACCCGGCGGCAGTACCCGCTCGACACCGCTCACCGGAACGGCTCCGCGACGGAATACCGCCGCGAATCGTTCCACGACTGGAGCGTCCGGCTCCAGCTCGCACGGAGGCTCGCATGGCGCTGACCGGTCGCTCGTCGTCCTCCGGGTCCTGGGACCCGGTTCGTTCCCGCGTGCTGGCCGCCGCGTGCGTGCTCGGCTTTGCGGCCGCGCCCGCGCGCGCGCAGTCGCCCGTGGACTCCGCCGCCGTGGCGTTCGCCGACACGACCCAGGCGGTGGCCGCGGCGGATTCGACCGCGGCGCCCGCGGTCGCCGCGACGGCGGAACCGAAACCGCAGCCGAACGCGCGGCTCGAGATCCGCTCGCGCAGCGTGAAGCTGGTCGGCAAGCCCGAGAACGTCCTGCGCACCGGACCCGGTCCCGAATACGCGATCGCCGGCGTGCTGCCGCCCGGGCGCGAGCTCACCGTCATCACGAAGACCGGCGAGTGGTACGGCGTCCGCCTCTCCGACGCGCAGACCGCGTGGGTGCACGCGTCGCTCTGCAAGGAGATGGACGACCTCGGATCGCTCGTCTACAAGCCCAACCCGAAGATGTTCAAGCGCACGGGCACGTTCGTGCTCGGCGCGCAGGGCGGCGGCTACTCGTTCGATCGCAAGTCGAACTCCGTCGTTCTCGGGGGCGGCATCGACTACTACGTCTTCGACCGCGTGCGCGCCGGTGTCGGCGTGTCCTGGACCCACGTGCACCGGCCGGCGGAGATCGTCGAGTCGCTCTTCGGCCTGTCGCTCGAGGCCGAGGACTTCCCGATGCTCTTCTACCAGATGAACCTCACCTACGAGCTGCTCCCCGGGCGCCAGATGGTGCCCTTCGTGAGCGGCGGCGTGGGGTCGTCGCTGATGCTCGGCCGCAGCGAGCCGAGCCTGAACTTCGGCGCCGGTACGACGCTCTTCCTCTCGCGCCGGACCGCGGTGCGCTGGGAGGTGCGCGACTACCGGTTCCACTCCGGCTTCGACAGTGGCCGGCTCCAGAACGACAACTTCCAGTTCTCCATCGGTACCGAATACCTCTACTAGGAGCGCGCGATGCCTCTCGTCTCCACGAACACGCGCCGGATCCTCCCGTGCCTGCTGGGCATCGGGGGGCTTCTCGCCCTGCTCGCGTCGCCCGCCCGTGGCGGTTCGCACGCGCCCTTCGCCGCGCGCGAAGGCGAAGCGCTCGCCCGCGCCGCCGCCGCGGCGTGGGCGGGTGACGCCGAACTGGTCGTCGTCGAAAACGACGAGAACGTCGACGACGGCGGCAGCGCGGTGCGCTGGGGCTACCTCTTCCACTCCGCTTCGCTCCGCCGCAACCGAGCGTACTCCGTGCGCGACGGCCGGATCGTCGTGGCCGAGAACCTCGAGCTGAAGTTCGAGTCGCCGGCGGTGGACTCGTCGTGGATCGACAGCGCGCGCGCCCTGCAGGCGGCCGACGAAGGCCCGGGCAAGGCGTACCGCAAGGCCTACGGCGGGCGCGTGAGCACGATGCTCCTCACCCGCGCCGTCTTCAGCGAAGGCGACCCGGACGAAACGACCTGGACGATCGTGTACACGGCGCCGCACGCGGCGTCGCTGTTCGTGCTCGTCGATGCGGCCGGCGGCCACGTCCGCCGGACCTGGCGAGGCTGACGGCCATGCGCGCTCCCGTGCGATTCCTGCTGCCCGTGCTGCTCGGTTCCGCCCTGGCCCTTCCGGCCGCCGCGGGGCCGTTCGATCCCGTACCCGTGAAGGTCGAGCGCGTCCACCCGAAGGTGGCGAAGCTCCCGACCATGCGCTTCCTGCGCGACAACGTGGGCTTCATCCGCTCGCGCTACGACCTGCTGCACGCCCAGCCGGACGGCCACGCCGACGGTGCGGTCGCGATCGAATCGCGCTTCCTCGCCTACCGCGACATGCTCGCCGCCGTCGAAGCGTCCCGCGATTCGCTCACGCAGGCGGAGACGGCGCGGCGGGGCCACGAGCTGTTCGCGAGCGTGACGGAACTCGGCCACGTCGAGGAGGAGCTCGATCGCATGGAGCGCTCGCTCGCCGACCAGCGCGAGAGGCTCGCGCGGCTGCAGGCCGACTTCGCGGGCCGCCAGCGCACCGCGCTGGCCGTGGTCGTGCGCGGCTGCCCGGCGGCGGCCGACGCCGAATCGCTGGTGCTGGCGTTCGAGGACGGCACGCGGCGCGCCGTGTCCCTGAGCGAGGCGCAGCGTCAGTCGCTGCGCGAGGGCGGCGCCCTGCAGTGCTGGCTCGGGCTCGTCGAACCGCGCGAGCAGGTGCTCGGTGTCGCGCTGGCCGGCGGCTCCTGGAATCCCGGGAGCGCGGGCTGGCTGACGCTCGATCCGACGCGCGACCGGCTCACGTTCCTGCAGCTCGATCTCTCGGCCGCCGCGCCCGCCGATCCGGCCGCGGGCCTGCAGGCCACCACGTGGCTGCACGACGACGGCCCGCACGCGGCCAACGGAGACGGCGCGACCCCGTGACCTCCCGGCACCGCATCGGCCTGCTCGCACTGCTCGGCGCGCTGTTCCTGGCGGCCGGCGTCGCGTCCGCCGCCCCGGCGGTTCCCGCCCCGGGCCGCGAGGACGTGCCCGCGCTGGCGCTCGCGCGTGCCGCCATGGCCCAGCGCACCGGTTCGCCTCGCGGCGTGATCGAGGCGCTCGAACCGCTGGGCCTCGACCACGGCGCGAGCTTCACGGGGTCAGACCGCGCGGCGTTCCTGCTCGCCGAGGCCTACCTCGCGCAGGGCGACCTCGCACGGTTCGAACGGCTCGCCACCGCACGTGCCACCGGCGACGGCGCGAACGCCTTCGACGCGTGGATCGCGGGCGAACGCTCGCTCGCCGGTGCCGCTGTGGGTTCCACACCGGCCGGGCACGGCGTCCTCGACGCGGGTGCTCGCCTGCGCGCGGGCGATCCCGCCGGTGCGCGTGCGATCCTCGACGCGCTCCCGGGCGAGCAGTCCTCGACGCCGCTCGCGCTCTGGTTCCGGGCGCTCGCGCTCGCGGGCGCCGGCGAACGCGACGACGAAGCGCTGGCGGCGCTCGCCGGCGCCGACACGACCACGCGCGCGGGTCGCGAGCTGGCCGGCCTCGCCGCGCGCACGCTCGCCGCCCGCGCCGAGACGAACGGCGACGATCCGAGGCCGTGGCTCGAGCGCGTTCCGGCCGGGAGCCGGGTCGCCGGCCGCGCGCAGCTCGCGTGGGCCCAGGCAGCGCTCGCCCGGGGCGATTCGGCGGCCGCGCGGTCGCGGCTCGCCGCGCTCGTCGGGGACGCCGATCCGGACCTGCGGCGCGACGCACTGCTCGCGCTCGCGGGCGCGGATCTCGACGCGGCCCGATGGGAGGACGCGCGCGACCGCTACGAGCGCGCCGACGCGGAATGGCGTGCGCTCCGCGACAGCCTCGAGTCGCGGCTCGAACACGACGACTACGCCACGCTCTGGAACGCGTGGGCGGGCGACGTCTCCGCGCTCGCCCTGGACGCCACCGACGTGCGCGATCGCGGTGCGTCCTTCGCTTCGCGGGCGGCGGACCTTCGCGGCGATGCGACGCCGGACGGTGCGGCCGAGCCCGCGCTCGCGACGCGCCGGGCGCCGCCGGCGGGCGTGCCCGCGCCTCCGCCCGCCGAGTGGGCCGAGGTCGAGCGCGCGCTGCGTGCCAGCGAGCAGGCGGCCGAGGAACTCGAACGGACCGAGGCCTCCCGCGACGCCGAAACCGCGCGGCTCGCCGACCAGCGCCGCTACCTCGGGCTCGGGCTCGACGGGGCGCACGCCGCGGAAGTCGCCAGCCGGAGCGCCACGGCGCGGCTCGATTCGCTGCGCGCGCGGGTCCGCGCGCTGGAAGCCCAATTGCAGGCGGTGCGTGATGCCGCGGTGGCGCGCGTCGAATCGCGCGTCGCGCGCGTCCGCGCGGAGATCGCCGCGCTCCGCCCGTGGCCGCGCGGCCTGAAGCAGCTCTACCTCGACGGTCCCGATCACGTGTTGGCGACGTGGGCGCCCGAGGGCTACGCCGGGCCCGACTCCGTGCTCGCCGCCGAAGTCGCGCTGATGGACTCGACCGACACCGCCGCGGCCACGCTCGGCGCCGACGTGCCCGCGCGCATCGCGGAATCGTACGCCCGCGCGTGGCGCCCCCACGTGGTCACGGGCATCGGCCGGCAGGATTCGCTCGCCCGAAGCGCGCTCGCCTGGTCGCGCGCGCTCGGGGCGTCGCTCGACTCCTCGCTCGCGGGTGCGTGGAGCAGCGAAACGCTGCGCCGGCTCGAGGCTCTCGCCTCCGGGCAGGTCCGCGAGGCGGATTCGCTCCGCGGTGTGGCGTGGGCGACGCGGACACGCGTGGCGCGCACGGCGGTGGAACGCGCGGTCGCCGCGCTCGATTCGAGCCGCGAAGTGGTCGACTACGGCCTCGCCGCCTCGGCCTACGCGCGTGCGGTGCAGCTCGCGCCGACGGATTCCGCCTCCGCGGCCCCGACGGTGCTCGCGGGTGGCGCGCCGAAGACGGACGAGGGCGATGCGCTCTCCGACAGCACGAGCGTCGCGTGGCGCGGCCGCGCCGAGGGCTCGCTGCGGGAGTTCCTGCAGCGCTGGCCGCGGTCGTTCGCGCGCGGCGAGATGCGCTTCCGGCTCGCCGACCTACTGCTCGTCGACGCGCGCCAGGACTTCCGCGCGAAGATGGCGGCGTTCACGCAGCCGGGCGCGGACGAGCACGGGCCGCGCACGGTCCCGGTCATGGACGCCAGCGGGTCGCTGGCGCTCTACCGCCAGATGCTCGCCGAGGACGCGGACTTCCCGCATCTCGACGCGGTGCGTTTCGACGCCGGCATGATCCTCGCCGACGCGGGCGAGCCGGACGCCTACGACATGTTCGACGAGCTCGTGTGCCGCCACCCGCAGTCGGCCTACGCGCAGGAAGCGTGGCTGCGCATGGGCGACATGCGCTTCGACGACCGCCGGTTCCGCGACGCGATCGAACGCTACGCGCACGCGGCGGCCGGCGCGGACCCGACGCTCAAGGTGATCGCGCTCTACAAGACCGGCTGGGCGCACTACAACGAGGACCGCTTCGACGACGCGGCCGCCGCCTTCGGCGACGTGCTCGATCTCTACGGCAGCTCCTCGCGCCCGGCGATCCAGGTCGACATCGAGGGCGAGGCCTCCGCGTACCTCGTGTATTCCATGGCCGGCGCCGGCGGCGCCTCCGCCTACCAGGCGCACTTCGCCCGCGTCGGCGCGAAGCCGTACGAGGCGAAGACGCTGCTGGCGCTGGGCGAGCACTTCCGCCAGTACGGCGAGATCCCGCGCGCGACGGCGGTGGACCAGCTCTTCCTCGAGCGCTTCCCCGACCGTGCCGAAGCGCTGACCGCCGCGACGCGCATGGTCGAGACCTACCGCCACGGCAACCGCGGCGCCGAGGAATCGGCGGCCCGGCTCGCGATGGCGCCGCGTTTCGCGCCGGGCTCGGCGTGGGCGCGCTCGCAGGCGTCCGATTCGCTGCGCGACGCCGGTGAACGTTTCGCGCACGACGCGTGGCGCTACGAGGCCGGCCGCCGTCACGTCGCGGCGCGCGAGCACGGCGACCCGGCCGACGCGCGCGCGGCGATCGCACTCGACGACACGCTCCTCGCGCACTGGCCCGGCGACGCGGAAGCAGACACGATCCGGCTGCGCGCGGCCGAGGCCGCCGCGTCCGTGCACGACTGGCGCGAGGCGCTGCGCCGCAGCGACGACGTCGCGAGCCGCACGAACGCCCCGCTCGCGCCGCTCGCCGCGTGGGAGCGCGTCGCCGTCAGCGACGCCTGGTACGAGAGCAGCCGTCCCACCACGGCGCACGGCGCGACCGGGATCGGCGACTCCACGCTCGCCCGCGGCGTGATCGACTCCGGCGACCGGCTGCGCCACGACTTCCCCGCGCACGCGCGTGAAGCCGACGTGATCTGGCGCCAGAGCCAGCTCGCCCTCGCCCACGGCTGGACCGATCGGGCGCTCGCGGACCTCGAGACGATCGCGCACGACCACCCGACCGACGCGCGCGCGCCGCTCGCCGCGAGCGAGCGCGCCGAAGTGCTCATGCGCGGCGGGCGCTACGCCGACGCCGGCGCCGCGTTCGCGACCGCGCTCGAACTGGCCCGCCACGCCGGTGCGGACTCGCTCGCGAAGCGCGCCGAGCAGGCGATGCCCGTCTGCGCCTACCGTGCCGTCGAGGCCGACGTCGCCGCGGATTCGAGCGCCCACGCGAAGCACGCGGAGGGCTTCGAGGCCGTGGCGCGGCGCTGGCCGGCCGACGCGCTGGCGCCGGTCGCGCTCTATCGTGCCGCGCTCGCCCGCGATGCCGCCGGCCAGCCCGCGCAGGCCGCGCGCGTCGCGCGCGACCTCGTGCAGTCGCACCCCGACGCGCGCGTGGCGCGCGAAGCGCGCCTGCTGCTCGCCCGCTCGCTCGAGAAGGACGGCGACGCGCGCGGCGCCGCGTTCGCGTACGCGGAGTTCGCCCAGAAGCATCCCGACGACGAGAGCGCTTCCGCGGCATGGCTCAAGGGCGCCGACCTGTTCGCGGCCTCGGCGGATTCCGCGCGCGCCGACTCGATGCGGGTCGCGTGGGTCCGCCGTCACCCCGAGGACCCCGAGACCGCGATGGAACTGCTCGCCGCGATGGCCGAGCGCGAGCTCGCGCGCTGCGACGCCGCGCATCCGGTGTCGTCGCTGCTCGACCCGGCGCCGGTGAAGGGGCGCCCGCGTCCCGAGCCGCGCTCGCGCCTCGCCGAGTACCTGCGCCTCGCCGGCGCACACCGCGCGGCCGTTTCGCGGCCGCTGCTCGCGCACGTGCGGTTCCTGCAGGCCGAGGAGCTCCAGCCCGCGTACGCGAACGCGAAGCTGACGCAGCCGCTGCGCAAGTCGATCGCCGTCCGCCAGCGCCTGCTCGATTCGCTGCTCGTGCGCTACCGCCGCTGCACGGACGTCGGCGTGCCCGAATGGGCGCACGCGTCCGCGTATCGCGTCGGCGAAGCGCTGGTCGCGTTCGGCGAAGCGCTCCAGCAGAGCGAACGTCCCGCGGACCTGAAGGGCGACGACCTGCGCGCGTATGCCGACGCGCTCATCGAACAGAGCCGGCCGTTCCACGACCGTGGCGAAGGCGTCTGGGAGGACCTCCTGCGCCGCCTGCCCGCGGACACGCCGGCCGACGCGTGGCTCGACCGCGCCCGAGGCGGCCTGTGGCACGGACTCGCGAACCGCTTCCTCTTCTACCCCGAGGCCGACTTCCCGGTCATGGGACGCATCGCCCCGGGCTCGCCCAGCGCGGCGGGCCAGGCGCGGACGAGCGCCGTCAACACGGAGGACGAGAACCGATGAGCACCCGTATCGCGCGCCGGATGATGGTGGCGGCCCTCGCGACGCTCGCGCTCGCGAGCCAGGGCTGCGCCGTGATGCGCTGGGCGCACCTCGCCCATGCACCGGCGTCGCCGGCGACGCCCGTCGCGGAACGTGCGGGCCGCTCGCACGCGCCGAAGCCGGGCAAGGCCGTGGCCGCGAACACCGGCAAGCGCAAGCATGCGAAGGTCCGCACTGCGGCACCGAAGACCGCGACGCCGGCGGCGGCGGAGGCCGTCGAGACGCCGGACCCGGCGAAGCTGCGTCGCGAAGCACTCAAGGCCGCCGAGCACCAGATCGGTGCCGGGCAGTTGGCCGACGCCGAATCGTCGCTGGTGCAGCTCGTCGCCGAGGAGCCCCGCGACCCGCGAGCACAGGCCGACCTCTCGCGCATCGACTTCGTCCGCGGCCGGCACCAGGAGGCGATCCAGCGGCTCGAACCACTGCTGGCGCCCGAGTCCGGACTGTCGCGCGACGAGCGCGACGTGCTGCTCGCGGGCGTCGCGCTGCACTGGGACGCGCTCGGCCGCACCGACCGGGCCGCGGCGGCGCTGTCCGGCGTGTCGGGCGCCGACCTCGACCGCGTGGGCTCCGCGCTCGCCTGCGTGCGCCTGCGCGGCGAGCACCCCGATTCCGCCGACGCGGTCGCCGAGGCCGCGCTGCACGCGGACCGCTCGCGTGCCGCCAACTGGAACAACTGGGGCGTCACGCGGCTGCGCGCGGGCGATCTCGAAGGCGCCCGCAAGGCCTTCCTCGAGGCCATCGACCGTGATCCGCAGCGGCCGGGCCCCTACTACAACCTCGCGATCCTCGAGAAGTTCTATCTTTTCCACGACGCGGAGGGCGCGGCCTGGTTCCGGCGCTTCCGCGAGCGTTCGAACGACGATCCGGACGGTCTCGCACGTGCCTTCGCGGACGCCGGCGCCCCGGCCGCGGCCGACGCGGGAGGCGAACGATGAAGCGCCCGCTCGCCCTCGCGCTGCTGCTCGTGCTGGTGGCCACCGCCGACGCGCGCGCCGCGGCTTCGCGCCGCCCGGCCGCCGCGAAGCCTGCGGCGAAACCCGCGGCCACCCCGGCGGCTCCGACGACCCCGGGATCCCGTCGCCTCGAGGACATCCACATCGAGGGCGAGATCCCCGTCCCCCAGGTGCTCTTCATCACCGCACGCGACCAGCGGCGCTACCTCGAGTTCCAGCACCGCCGCTACCGGCGCGACGGGCCGGCGGGCCCGCAGGGCCTGCCCACATGGATCGTCACACATCCCAACACCACCCGGAACGACAAGGAGACCCAGCGATGAACGAGCTCTCGATGGTCGCGAACTTCTTCAAGGAAGGCGGCGTCCCCGTCTATTTCATCCTCGCCACCGGCGTGGTGATCCTGGCGATCGCCGCGGAGCGGTTCGTGGTGATCCAGAAGGCCGCGAGCCTGAACGGCCGCAAGTTCACCGACGACCTCGTGCAGGCGGCACGTCGCGGCGATCTCACGACGGCGCGCCAGCTGGCCCGGGTGTCGAACGCGCCCGTGGCGCAGGTGGCGCAGGCGGTGCTGCAGCACGCCGACGGCGACCACGCCATGATGCAGGCGGCGGCCGACGACGCGGCGACGCTGGCGCTCCCCGCCCTCACGCGCCGGCTCGGGCAGCTGAGCCTGCTCGCGAACGTCGCGACGCTGCTCGGCCTCCTCGGCACCATCTCGGGGCTCATCACCGCGTTCGCCGGCGTCGGCGCGGCCGACCCCGCGCAGCGCTCGGCGTTCCTCGCGGCCGGCATCTCGACGGGCCTCAACGCGACGGCGCTCGGCCTCCTGATCGCCGTCCCGGCACTGCTGCTGCATGGCTGGCTCGTGGGCATGGTCGAGAGCGTTTCGGAGCAGGTCGACGAAGTCGGCATCCGTCTCGCCAACGCGATCCTCGTCTCGCGCGGCCAGCACGCCGTGGCGGTTCCCGCGGCGCACGGCCAGCGGCTCGCGGCCGACGGCGCGCCGGCGATGGCGCCGCGCGTGGCGGCCGGCGGAGCGCGCTGAGCCATGCGCCGGCGTCGCGGCGGAACCATCGCCCGGGAGGAAGCGGTCGACGCGCTCGAGCTGCGGCCGCTCATGAACGTGTTCATCGTCCTGATCCCGATGCTGCTCATGTCGGCCGTCTTCGTCGAGATCCGGGTGATCGAGATGTCGCCCTCGCCCGTCGCGGCGAGCGGTGCGGCATCCGAGCACCACGACTACGACCTCGCGCTCGTGATTCACGACGGGGCGTACGTGATCGAAGGTGACGGCGTCGTCCTCGGCAGCGTCGCGCGCACGACCGGCGGTGACGGCCCCACGGCCGACGCCGCGGCGCAGCTCACGCGCGTGCTCGCGGACGTCGTCGCGGCGCATCCCGAGCTGCAGGACGTGCGGATCGTGTCCGGACCTTCGGTCCATTACCAGGAGCTCGTGGCGCTGATGGACCTCGCGCGCGCCACCGGGCTCACGCAGACGGCGCTGGAAGCCGCGGCGCTGCGGGGAGCGTGACATGCGGACGCGCGGCAGGAAGAAGCGCTTCGCCGACCGGCTGAAGACCAGCGGCGGCATCAGCATGGTGTCCATGACGGACATCCTCACGACGCTGCTCTTCTTCGTGCTGAAGAGCTTCGTCGCGGGCGGCGACACCACGGCTCCGCCGCCGGGCCTGGCGCTGCCCAAGTCGACCGCGGAAGCGGCCATGCAGTCGTCGGTGGTGGTCGTCGTGGATCACGACGCCATCCTCGTCGGCAGCGATCGCGTCGCGACGGTGTCGGAGGTGATGAACGGCGACGGGATGCTGATCGAGCCGCTCGCCGCCCGCCTGCAGGAAGCGCGCGCGCAGGCCGACGATCTCTCCCGCCGCAAGGGCGAGGCCCCGTCGCATCACATCGTGACGGTGCAGGGGGACGCGACGGTCGAGTTCCGCGTGCTGCAGCGCGTGATGTACACCGTCAACCAGAGCGGCTTCGAGGACATCTCGCTCGCCGTCCTCAAGAAGTCCCGGGAGGCCTCGGCATGACGACCTGGGCGATCTCGGCGTACCGCCGGCCCTTCTGGGATCCGGAGGACGAACTCTTCCGGCGCTGTCTCGTCACGTCGGCGGCGATCGGTGCCGTCCTCGTGGTCGGCGTACTGCTCGTGCCCGTGCGCGAGAAGCCGATCACGAAGGTCGAGCAGCTGCCGCCGCGCTTCGCGAAGCTGCTGCTCGAGCCGCCGAAGCCCGTCACGTCGAAGCCGCTGCCCCACCTGCCGGTCGTGACGGCGGTGAAGGGCGCCGGCACCTTCGGCGCGCCCGGGAAGGAAGGCGGTGGCGGCGTCGGCGGTCCGGGCGGCGGCGGCACGCCGATCACGGACGCGAACCGCAACCTCGAACCGGGTCCGTTGCGCGCGGGCGGCCGCATCTCGGCGGCGCCGGGCGGACTCGCGGTCGGCGCCGGCGCGGCCGGTCGCGCGCGTGCGGTCGCCGACGTCGGCGGTGCGATCGCGGGCTCGACGCGCTCGCTGAACTCGGCGCTCGACGGACTCACCGCGTCGCTGGGCACCGCGACGATGACGGCCAGCGCGGGCGCGAGCCCGAGCGGCGGCCGAGTGCGCGTCGTGCGTGCGGCGTCGGCGGACGTGGGCGGCGTCCCCGGCGGTCGCGACGGCGGCGCCGGTGCCGGTGGTGCCTCGGCGGACCTCGCCGGCTCGGTCGTCGTCGGCTCGCTCGTCCCGCTCGGCGACCAGGCCGTGCGCGGCGGTGCGGGCGGCGGCTGGGGCGGCGGCGGCTCGGTGGGCGGATCCGGCGGCGGCTACGGTGGCGGCACGGGCGGTGGCATCGGCACCGGCACGGGTCCCGGCACCGGCAGCGGCGGCGGCTACGGCGGCGGCTCGGGAGGCGGCGTCGGTGGCCGCTACGGGCGCGGCAGCGGTGGTGGTGGCGAAGGCGGTGGCGGTGGCGCCGGTCCCGGCGTGTACCGCAGCAATGCGTCGCTGCTCGCCGTCATCCGGCGCTACTCCGCCGGCATCCAGTACTGCTACGGCAACGAGCTCAAGCACGACGCCACGCTGCGCGGCAAGCTGATCGTCGCGATCAGCGTGTCGGGAGCCGGCGATGTCGTCGACGCGCGCGTGGTGCAGAACACCGTCGGCTCCGAAAAGCTGAGCTCGTGCGCGCTGGCGCAGATCCGCGATTGGAAGTTCCCGGCGGTCGACGGCGGCGTCACGACGTTCCAGGCGCCGTTCGTGTTCACCCCGCCGAACTGATCGCGACCGGAACACGAAGGGCCGGGTGCGTCACGCACCCGGCCCTTCGCCGTTCCGGCCGCCCGATCCGCGGCAACCCTTCGTGCACGACGTGGCGTCAGCGAGTCTCGGCGTTGGCCGCCGGGACGACCCTCAGCAGGGTGCGGAGGTCCGCCGCCATGTCCGCCGGCGCGATTCCGTACGCCCACTCCACGAGCACGCGGCCGCCGGGGTCGACGACGTAGCTCGAGCCCGTATGGCTCACCTCGATGTTGCCGTCGCCCCGCAACACGACCGAGGACGTGGCGCCGAAGGCCCGTTCGGCCGCGGCGAGTTCCGGCTGCGAGCGCGGTTGCAGCGCCCGCGTCCCGGGAACGAAGTTGGCGAGGAACGGCACGAGGATCGCCGCGCTGTCGCGCCCCGGGTCGACGGTCACGAACGCCACTTCGACGCGCGCGGAATCGGGCCCCAGGCGCTTGAGCGCGCGGCGCAGGTCCGAGAGCGTCGTCGGGCAGATGTCCGGGCAGTGCGCATAGCCGAAGAAGACGAACAGGACGTGCCCGGGCGACGCGCGAAAGGCGAAATCGGCATCGGGCTGCCCCGGCGCGACCTCGCGTACGCGCACGCTGTCCACGAGGTGCCCGATCACGGGGCTGCCGTGGACGCCGTGCAGCGGGCTGGAGGAACACCCGGCGGACGCGAGGAGGGCGAGGAGGGCGAGGAGCGCGAAGTGCAGGGTGGCGAACGACGAACGGAAGCGACGCATGGGATGTCCCCGAGGACCGCGCGGCGATGAAGAACGTGACCGCACCTTAGGCCCAGGGCGGTCCGGCCGCACGTCTCCCCCGGGAGAGGTGGACTTGCCGGTCGGGCGTCGGATCGGCCAGAATTCCGGCGATGGTCCCCCGAGCCCCACGCCCTTCCTGCCTGCGGTGTGCTGCGCGCGCCACCGGCCTGCTCTGTCGCCACCACGACGATCCGGCCCGTTCGCTCGTGCGCCATCGCGTCTCCCACCCGTTCCGCCGCGGACAGGTGGTGTTCTACGCCGGGGCGCCCGCCGAACACCTCTACGTGATCCGTTCCGGACGCCTGCGCGTCTTCACGACGCTCCCGGGCGGCGAGGAGCAGGTGCTGCGGCTGCTCGGTCCCGGCGAGATCCTCGGCTACCGGCCCGTGCTCGCGGGCGAGCCGTACAACGCCAGCGCGGAAGCGATCGAGGACTCGCAGCTGTGCATCGTGCCCGCCAGCGACGTGCGCCAGCGGCTCCACGACGACCCCGAGTTCGCGCTCGAGATGCTCGCCAAACTCGCCCGCGAACTGCGGCACTCCGAGGAACTGATGATGGACCTCGTGCACCGGCCCGTGTCCCAGCGCGTGGCGCGCACCGTGCTCGGACTGGCCACTGGGCCGGCGGCCCGCGAGCGCGGCGTGATCCGCGCGCTCGACCTCTCGCGGAAGCATCTCGCGCGCATGGTCGGCACGACACCCGAGACGCTCTCGCGCACGCTGCACGGCTTCGCGCGCCGCGGCCTGGTCGCGCTCACGCGCGACACGATTCGCATTCGCGACGAGTCCCGGCTGCGCCTGCTCGCGGGCGAACGTGCCGACGCGACTTGACGGAGATCAAGTTCGCCGTTGACCCGGATCATCGCCCCGCGCGACGCCGCGGGGCAGACTCCGAATCGGACCGCGCGACGAGGACGTCGTCGCGACTCCCCACGATCCGACGAGGAGATCACCCATGAAGATCCTTGCTTCGCTCGCCCTCATCGTGCTCGGCAGCCTGCTGGCGTCCGCGGCACTCGCCGGGGCCCCGCTTCCCGGCACGTACCAGTCCTCCGACCTCGGTGGCGTGCTGAATACCGGGCGCTACACCGAAGGCTGGGACGCCGGCGGCGGCGCGCTGCTGGCCGGCACGACACAGAACTGCGGTTCCTGGAACGGCTCGGCGCTCGGCACCGAGTGGAAGTACACCTGCGGCGTGACCACCGCGCCCGCGACGCTCCTGCTCGACACCGTCGACGGCAACGGCAACGGCAACCGGACGTGGCGCTGCCCGTTCGTGGGCGGCAAGCTCTGGCTCAGCGGTTCCGGCCCGTGGGCGAACGGCGATCCGGACTATCCGGGCGCGTTCGATTCGTACGTCGAGTTCGAGACCATCACCTACGTGGCGGGCGTTCCCGTCGCGGCGGTGACGAACGTCCAGGCGACGGCCCATTTCGACGCCTACCCGGCCGCGTGCATGGCGTTCTCGATCGCCAACGGCTCGCGCGTCGGCACGACGGACCTGGGCGGCACGATGCCGGCCGGCTACCCGGACATGCTCGCCGCGGACTGCTCGCCCACGCGGACGCTCGGCGCGTGGTGGAGCATGACGTCCGTGACGCTCACGCTCACACCCAACTGCGTGACCTCGACCCACGGCAGCACGTGGGGAGCGCTGAAGTCCATCTATCGCTGATCCCTCGCCGGCGTCCTCGCGCCCGCGATCGATCCCCGCGACCGCCCGCTCCCCGGGCGGTCGCGGCGCGTTGGGGGTCGACTGGACGACCCGCGCCGGATGGGGTTATCTCGACGGTTCGAACCCCGCCGTCCGCTCGCTTCCTCCGCGCCACCGCGCGCCCCGAAAGACCCCATGTCCGAGCACGACACCCCCGCCGCCGAAGCCAGCAACGATCGCGAGGACTTCATCCGCGAGATCGTCAAGGCCGACCTCGCCGCCGGCACCGTCCGCAAGGTCGTCACGCGCTTCCCGCCGGAACCCAACGGCTATCTCCACGTCGGGCACGCGACCTCCATCTGCCTCAACTTCGGCATCGCGCGCCAGTTCGACGGCCAGTGCAACCTGCGCATGGACGACACGAACCCGACCAAGGAGGACGTCGAGTACGAGGAGTCGATCGTCGAGGACGTGAAGTGGTTGATCGCGGGCTGGGCGGATCACTGCCTCGGCCTCAAGCCGCGTGGCGCGACCGCGCGCGCGCAGGGCGACGACTTCCACCTCCCCGCCGTGATGACCGCGCAGGCGGCCGGCACCGAACTCGAGGCCTTCCGGGCGTCCGACTATTTCGAAGCGCTGCACGCGCTCGCGCTCCGGCTGATCCGCATGGGCAAGGCGTTCGTCTGCGACCACACGCCGGAAGAAGTCGATCGCATGCGCGGCGCCCCCGGCGAGCGCGGCGAGGAGAGCCGCTGGCGCGGCCGCGGCGTCGAGGAGAACCTCGACCTCTTCGCGCGCATGACCGCCGGCGAGTTCCCCGACGGCAGCCACACGCTGCGGGCGAAGATCGACATGTCGTCGCCCAACGTATGGCTGCGCGACCCGATCCTGTACCGGATCCGGCACGCCACGCACCACAACACCGGCGACCGCTGGTGCGTCTACCCCATGTACGATTTCGCTCACGGCTATTCCGACTACATCGAGGGCATCACGCACAGCATCTGCACGCTCGAGTTCGTTCCGCACCGGCCGCTCTACGACTGGCTGCTCGACGCGGCCGGGCTGCCGCGCCCGCTGCCGCACCAGTACGAGTTCGCTCGCCGCAACGTCACGCACACGGTCGTGAGCAAGCGCAAGCTGCTGCGACTCGTCACCGACGGCCACGTGAGCGGCTGGGACGATCCGCGCATGCCCACGATCAGCGGCATGCGCCGCCGCGGCTACACCGCGGCCGCACTGCGCGACTTCGCCGAGCGGATCGGCGTCGGCCGCCGCGAGAACCGCGCCGAGCTCGGCCTGCTCGAAGCGTGCGTGCGCGAGGACCTGAATCGGATCGCGCTGCGGCGGCTGGCCGTGCTGCGCCCGGTCAAGGTGGTGCTCGAGAACTGGCCGACCGACCGCGTCGACATGATCGAACTCGGCAACAACCCCGAGGATCCGGCCGCGGGCACGCGGCAGGTGCCGTTCGGTCGCGAACTGTGGATCGAAGCGGAGGACTTCCAGGAGGTCCCGCCGCCCAAGTTCTTCCGGCTGAGCCCCGGGATGGAAGTGCGGCTGCGCGGCGCCTACCTCGTGCGCTGCACGGGCGTCGTGAAGGATCCGGCGACGGGCGCGATCGTCGAGGTGCGCGCCACCTGCGACATGGAGACGCGCAGCGGCAACGCGCCCGATGGCCGCAAGGTGAAGGCGACGATCCACTGGGTGTCGGCCGCGCACGCCATCGACGCCGAAGTCCGCCTCTACGACACGCTCTTCCTCCACGAAGACCCGGAAGACCTCCCCGAGGGCGCCGATTTCGTGTCCGGGCTCAACCCGTCCTCGCTCGAAGTCCTGAAATCGTGCAAGGTCGAGCCCGCGCTCGCGAGCGCGACACCGGGCCAGCCGCTGCAGTTCGAGCGCGTCGGCTACTTCGTGCCCGACGTGCGCGAGTCCCGGCCCGAGGCGCCCGTCTTCAACCGTGCCGTCACGCTCCGCGACGCGTGGGCGCGAATCGAGAAGAAACAGGGCCGCTGAACCGAGATCCACGCGCGAAGGCCGCCGGGACCTGCGTCCCGGCGGCCTTCGCTTTGGAATCGCGTCCTCGGGATCGCATGAGGGTTTTCCGGTTCATGACGTTCCCGGCACATTCCCTTGCACGCTGTCCCTCGCCGTGGTGTATCAACCTCTCGTCAGCGGGAGACGTTCCCGTCGCCGCGGTGCGCCGCGACCTCGGGAAATGGGCCGATCCAGGGCCCGACCCGCGAGCCAGGCGACTCCCCAGCCTGACCTGGCCCGAACCGAAGGAGACGAAAACATGCGCAAGCCCATCGCCATCGCGGTCACCCTTCTCGCCCTCGTGCTCCTCGCGACCAGCGTCGTCTTCTACCAGAAGGTGCAGCAGCTGACGACGAACAACGGCCAGCTCAAGGCCGCCCAGGACGCCGCCGATTCGCGCTACGGCGAAGCCCTCACCGCCATCGGCGAGATCCAGGATTCGCTCAGCGCCCTCGGCGTCGGCGAAGCCACCAATCCCACGCTGCCCGGCACGCCCGAATCCGAGCGCGGCCTGTCCCTCCTGCGCGGCCGCGAAGCGCTCGACCGCATCGCCCTGCTCAAGGCAGGGATCCAGCGCACGAAGCAGCGCATCGAGCAGCTCGAGAGCACCGTGCACCACAACGGCGTCAAGATGGCCGGCCTCGAGCGGCTGATCGGGAACCTCAAGAACTCGCTCGGCGAGAAGGAAGCGCTCATCGCCCAGCTGTCGGGCCAGGTCGACTCGCTGCACACGCAGGTCGGAGGCCTGACCGCGCAGGTGCAGCAGGACCAGACGATGATGGCCGACCAGAAGCAGACGATCGACACGCAGCGGACCGAGATGAGCACGGTCTACTACGTCGTCGGCTCGCGCACGGAGCTGGTGAAGAACGGCACCATCGTCTCGAAGGGCGGACTGCTCGGCCTCGGGACCACGCTCACGCCGTCGGGCCAGGTCCCGGCGAGCGTGTTCACGCCGATCGACACGGACCACGACAACGTGATCCACATTCCCTCGCCGAAGGCCCGCGTCCTGAGCGCGCAGCCGGCGGCCAGCTACTCGCTCGTGCCGGTCGGCAAGGAAGTCGAGCTGCGGATCCTGGACGCCCAGGCGTTCCGCACCGTGAAGCACGTCGTCATCCAGACGATGTCCTGAGCCTCTCGCGACAGGTTGTGCTCGGAAGATTGCAGGTGACCGGGGCCCGCACCCACGTGGTGCGGGCCCCGAGCCGTTGTCCGGCCCGCCGCTACATCGCGTACTTCCGCAGCGCCCGGTCCCCGTTCGGGATCTCGCGCGTCTCGATCTCGCGCCAGTAGTACTGCCCCCACCGCTCCGGCACCGCGAGCCGCGCCGGGAACAGTCGCCCGTGCAGCATCTCTCTCACCGTCTGCGGCCGATCCATCAGCT
>JBGAML010000004.1:0-296919 GCA_044223005.1 Candidatus Eiseniibacteriota bacterium | reverse complement strand
CGACGCCTGCTCCTGCGCGCCCGCCGAGATGGACTGCGACGCCGACGACAGCTCGCCCGACGCCGTCGACACTTCCTGCGCCGTGTGCGCCACCTGCGACAGCGCCCCGCGCATCGACTCCACCGCCTTGTTCAGCGACGCCGCCAGCTGCCCGACCTCGTCACGCGTGTCGATCGCCAGCTTCTGCGTGAAGTCGCCGTCCGCCACCTTCGCCAGCACGTCCGCGGCCTGGTGCAGCGGGTTCGCGATCTGGCGGGCGATGAAGATGCCCAGGCCGAACGACACGACCAGCCCGACGAGCAGCAGCGCGACCAGCAGCAGCCGGGCGCCGCCGTAGAGTTTCGCGCCGTCCTCGTGGGCCTTCTCGCCCAGCTGGAGCTTGCTCTCGCGGATCTTGTCGAGGAACACGTTCATGTCGTTCGCGTTCTGGATGTTGCCCTTCATCATCTGGAACGCCTCGCCGTCGCGCTGCTGCAGCGCGAGCTGCGTCACCTCGCGCATCGTGCCCGCCCACTTGGGAAACAGCTCGCGCAGGTCGCGCATCTGCGCCTTGGCTTCGGCGCTGACGAGCGTCTTCTCGGCCGCGGTCATCTGCGTGTCCATCTCGCCGAGCGCCGCCTCGACCTCGTCGGCAGCCTTGCGCTTGGCGGCCACGTCGGGCTCGAGAATCGCCTGCCGGACCGCGCGGCCGACGGCGAACTTCTGCGTCTCGACCTCCTGGATCGCCGAAATGCCCTTCAGGTGGCGGAGGTAGAGGTTCTCCATCTCACCGTTCATGGATGCGAGATCGCGGATGCCCACGATCCCGACCGCCAGCATCAACGCGCAGGTGAATCCGAATGCGCTCAGCAGCTTGGTCGTCGTGCTTTGGTTCACAAACCATTTCATGGCTCGGGCTCCAGGACCCTCGCACGGGGGAGCGAGTGTGTCTCGATGGGGGACGATGGGATTTCGGGAAAAGGGAAAATCAGGCCGCGACGGCCTCGGGAACCTGCTCGCCCACGACGCGCTCGATCGCGAGCAGCGAGATGAGGCGGTCCTCGGACTTCGCCATGCCGGTCAGGAACGACGTGTCGACGCCGGCGCCCATCTCGGGCGCGGGCACGAGTTCGCTCGCGGCGACGTCGAGCACGTCGGAGACGGCATCGACGACCAGGCCCACGACGCGATCGCCGACCGTGACCACGATCACGACCGTGAACCGGTTCACCTCGGCGTCCGCCAGGCCGAACTTGATCCGCAGGTCGACGACCGGGATCACGGTGCCCCGCAGGTTCATCACGCCCTTGATGTGATTGGGCGTGTTCGGGATCGGCGTGATTGCGGTGTAACCCTTGATCTCCTGCACTCGCAGGATTTCGATGCCGTACTCTTCCTGGCCCAGCGAGAAGGTGAGGAACTGGTGCCGATCGGCGGTCAGGGACGCGACGTCGGCATGGGGACTCGTGCTCATCACCGGCTCCTTTCGAGTGATCGTCGGAGGTTCCGCGATCGCGGGGGCTTCGGTCGGCGACACGGACGAGCGATCGAGTTCCGTACCGATCGAGTCCCGCGTGGCTTCCGGTTCGCCCACCTTGCGGCGGACGGTGCGGCGCGCAGGTCGCTGCATGACCCCTCCGGTCCCGGCGGCGGACGAGCGCGCGCGTCGCGAGGGGCGATCGTGCGCGTCGTCGGACGTGCCTCGTCACCGCCGTGGGGCCGGTACGAAGTGCACGCCGTCCTGGGCGTGGCCGCGACATGCGGTCCCCGCCGGGAGTGTTCCTGTTCCGGCTCGTCTCGGGTTTCCGCGACGATCCTTGAGGCATCGCAAGTTCGTTCCCGAAAGCCCACCGTGGCGGAGCGCGCGCCCGGCGGGGCACGCGGAACGCAGCTCACGCACGCGCGGTCAATTGCGCACGCGGGCGCGTGGCGCGGCGGAAACGCGGGGAATCGTGCGATTCGCGACGAACGTCGCGGAATCGTCAGGACGCGAGCCGGCCCGTTTCGACGAGCGCCACGGCCATCGCCGCGATGCCCTCGCGACGGCCGAACGCACCGAGCTGCTCGTTCGTCGTCGCCTTGACGCTCACGCACGCCGCGTCGATCCCGAGCGCGCCGGCGAGGTTCGCCACCATCGCCGCCCGGTGCGGGGCGAGCTTCGGTGCCTCGGCGACGACCATCGCGTCCACATTCGCGACGCGGGCGCCGGCCTCGGCGAGCTTCGCGGCCACGATCCGCAGCAGGTCGAGGCTCGACGCGTCCTTCCAGCGCGACTCGCCGGGCGGGAAGTGCGTCCCGAGGTCGCCGAGTCCGGCGGCGCCCAGCAGCGCGTCCGCGATCGCGTGCGCGATCACGTCCGCGTCGCTGTGCCCGTCCAGCCCCCAGTCGCTCTCGAAGCGCACGCCGCCCAGCACGAGCGGCCGGCCGGGGGCGATGCGGTGGACGTCGTAACCCATGCCCACGCGGAGATTCACGATCGGCCTCCCGCCGGTTCCGACGCCGTGCCGCGCGCGAGCCACGCTTCGGCGAGCGCGTGATCGGCCGGTGTCGTGATCTTGAAGTTGAGCGGATCGCCCTCGGCGACCCGGACGCCATGGCCCTGCGCCTCCACGAGCGCGGCGTCGTCCGTCGCCGTGGCCGTTGCCGCCGCGTGCGCGGCCTCGAGCCAGTCGCGCCGGAACACCTGCGGCGTCTGCGCGAGCCACAGCCCCGCGCGCGGCGGGGTGGCGACGATGCGGCCGTCCGCCACCTGCTTGAGCGTGTCGGCCAGCGGCACCGCGGCGATCGCGGCGCCGTGCTCGCGGCCCGCGGCGATCGCGCGCGCGATCACGCCCGGCGTCACGAGCGCGCGGGCCGCGTCGTGCACCGCGACGAACGCGTGCTCCGCCGGCACCGCGGCGAGGCCGCGCGCGACCGAGTGCTGCCGCTCCGCGCCGCCTTCCACGAACGCGACGACGCGGTCGAACGAGCCGCCGCTCGCCGCGAGCAACTCGCGCGTCGTGGGCAGCGGCCCCACGACCACGATGGCATCCACGGCGGGGCACGCCTGCAGCGCGGCGAGACTCCACGCGAAGAGTGGCCGCCCGGCCAGAGGGACGAACGCCTTGGGGACGTCGGCGCCCAGCCGCTCGCCCCGGCCTGCGCAGAGCAGGATGGCCGCGGTGCTCACGCGATCTCCGCCACCCGCCCGCGCGTCATGCGCAGGAGTTCGTCGGGCGTCAGGGGAAAGAGCGAGTTCGGGTGGCCGGCCGCCGCCCAGAGCGCCTCGAACGTCGTCAGGTGCGCGTCGATCACGATGTCGAGCGGCTGCGCGTGCCCGACCGGCGGGATGCCCCCGATCGCGAACCCGGTCACCGCGCGCACGAACTTGGGATCTCCCATCGTGACCGGTTCGCCGACCAGCGCCGCGAGCCGCCCGGTGTCGACGCGATTGGCGCCGCTCGCCACGACCATCACGGCCCGGCCGCTGGCGGTGCCGCGGAAGACGAGGCTCTTCACGATCTGCGCCGCCGTGCAGCCCACCGCGTCGGCAGCCGCCTGCGCCGTCTTGACCGGCTCGGCCAGCTCGAGCACACGGTTGGCGAACCCCGCCGCCACGAGCGCGTCCTGGACGCGCTGCGCCGAGCGGCTGAGCGGCACGCCGTTCGTTCCGCCGCTCACGCGCGGCCCTCCCCGTTTCGCGTGCCCGCGGCGGGAGGCGCGCCCGGCTTCGATTCGGCGTCGCGCGGCGGCGCGACACGCTCGCCGAGCAATGCCTCGAACGCCTCGCGCACGGTGGCCAGCGGCACCGCCTGCAGCGCCACGCCCTCGGCGTCGGCGGCCTGCGCGCGCGGGAATCCGGCGCGCACGAAGCCCATCTGCGCCGCCTCGCGCAGCCGCGCGTCGAGCCGCGCGACCCGGCGCAGCTCGCCCGAGAGGCTCACCTCGCCCAGGGCGAGCGTACGTTCGAGCAGCGGCCGGCTGCGGTAGCTCGACGCGATCGCGAGCGCCACGCCGAGGTCGGTACCGGGATCGTCCAGCGTGAGCCCGCCGGTCACCGTGACGAACACGTCGTGCCGCCCGAGCTTGAGCCCGACCCGGCGCTCGAGCACGGCGATCAGCACCGCGAGACGGCGCGGATCGAAACCGCTCGTCACGCGCTGCGGCGTGCCGTAGAACGACGTGGAGACCAGGGCCTGCACTTCGACCAGCAGCGGCCGCGTGCCTTCGAGGCTCGCGACCACGGCCACGCCGGGCTCGGTGCGGTTCCCGTCCGACAGGAACGCCTCGCTCGGGTTGGGTACCTCGCGCAGCCCCGCGTCGAGCATCTCGAACACGCCGAGCTCGTTGGTCGAGCCGAAGCGGTTCTTGGCCGCGCGCAGCACGCGGTAGTGCTGGTAGCGCTCGCCCTCGAGGTAGAGCACCGCGTCGACCATGTGCTCGAGCACGCGCGGTCCCGCGACGCCACCGTCCTTGGTGACGTGGCCGACCAGGAACACCGGCGTCCGCGAGCCCTTGGCGAAGTGCAGCAGCGCCAGCGCGCATTCGCGCACCTGCGTCACCGAGCCGGCGCCGCCCTCCAGGTCCGCGCGCGCGAGCGTCTGGATGGAATCCACGATCAGCACGTCGGGTTTCACCTGAGCCGCGGCCTCGAGCACGGCCTCGAGGTCCGTCTCGCAGAGCAACAGCAGGTTCGGCGGCACCTCGCCCAGCCGGCGCGCACGCAGTCGGATCTGCTGCTCGCTCTCCTCGCCCGACACGTAGAGGAGCTTGCGGCCCTCGCGCGCCAGCGCCATCGCCAGCTGCAGGAGCAGCGTGCTCTTCCCGATGCCCGGATCGCCGCCGACCAGCAGCAGCGATCCGGGCACCAGCCCGCCGCCCAGCACGCGGTCGATCTCGCGCAGGCCGGTGCGCGTGCGCTCGGCCTGCGCGAGCTCGACGTCGGCGAGCGGCACGGGCCCGGCGGCCGGACCGGCCGCGCCCGCGGGCACCCAGCGCTTCGCGCCGGTGCGGCGTGGGGCGGCGCCGGACTTACCCGCGCCGCCGGCGGGCGACTCGGCGGCCGTGTTCCATTCGCCGCAAGCCGGGCAATGGCCGAACCAGCGCGGCTGCTCGTTGCCGCAGGCCGTGCAGTAGTAGGTGGACCGGGACGTCTTGGTGGTGCGGGTCATGTCGGTCTCGTGCGGAGGCGCCGGTCAGAAGACACTGACGTGGAGGTACTTCTTCGGGTTCTTCTTCACGTCCTCGATGAGGGCGTTGAGCGAGCTCACGGAAGCCCGCACGTCGTCGTAGAGCTTGCGGTCGTTGACCAGCTGCCCGAGCGTGCCGTCGCCCTTGTCGACGCGGTTCGCGAGCACCTGCACCTGTGCGCGGAGCGAGTCCATGCGATACGAGAGCCGCTCGATGTTCTGCGCCGAGCGCTCGATCGTGTCCAGCGTCCGCACCAGCTGCTCCTTGCGATCGGCCGTCAGCTCCTTCGCGGCGCCCGCCGCCTCGCTCGCATCCGTCAGCGTGCGGTGCAGCAGCTCGCGGTTGTCGGCGACCGCCGCATGGATCTCCTCGCTCGTCGAGCGGAAGTTGGCCAGCGTCTTCTCGAGGTCGCCGTTCGCGCGCAGGTTGCCCGAGACGATCTCGAGGTCGTGCGCGAGCCGGTCGATGGCGGTCATGGTGCCGCCCAGGTTCGCGAGCACTTCGGGCAGTCCCTGTTCGAAGATGCCCGAGATCGTGTCGCGCGCGGTGTAGGGCCGGCCCGTCAGGCTGAGGTCGACCGCGATGATCTTCTCGCCCATCAGGCCCACGTTGCGGATCGCGACCCGGCTGTCGGTGGTCAGTCGCACGTCGGACGCCAGCGACAGGTCCACCACCACCTGGTCGCCCGCCAGCTGCAACTTCGAGACGGCTCCCTTGCGGATGCCGTTGACCAGCACTTCGTCGCTCGCGCCGAGGCCGCCGGTCTGCGGGAACCGCACGTGCCACACCGTGAGGCGCTTCTGCAGACCGAACTCCTTGAGCCAGGTCACGCCCCAGAGCAGCACGACCAGCGCCACCAGAACGGTCACGCCCACCTGGATCTCGGTTCGTCGGCTCACGTCGTTCTCCTCGTCAGAGCGGCTGGATCGGGCCCACGCTGGAGCCCTCGATGAACTGTCTCACGAGCGGGTCCTTCGTCGCACGCACCTCGTCGGGGGTGCCCGTGAACACGACCCGGCCCTCGTGCAGCATCGCCATGTGGTCCGCCACGTGGAACGCGCTGTTCATGTCGTGGGTGACCACCACGCTCGTGACCCCGATCCGTTCCTGCAGCGAGCGGATGAGGCGGTTGATGACGTCGGACATGATCGGGTCGAGCCCGGTCGTGGGTTCGTCGTACAGGATATACGCCGGATCCATGGCGATCGCACGCGCCAGCCCGACGCGCTTGCGCATGCCGCCCGAGAGCGACGCCGGCTTCATGCCCTCGACCCCCTGGAGCCCCACCCACTCGAGCCGCTCGGCGACCCGGCGTCGGATCTCGTCCTCGGAGAGCCGCGTGTGCTCGCGCAGCGGCAGCCCCACGTTCTCGCCCACGGTGAGCGAATCGAAGAGCGCCGCGCCCTGGAAGAGCAACCCGAAGCGCCGGCGCACCTCGTGCAGCGGGCGTTCGGCGAGCCCGACCACGTCCTGCCCATCCACTCGGATCGAGCCCGCGTCCGGGTGCATGAGCCCGATGATGTGCTTGAGCAGGACGCTCTTGCCCGTGCCGCTGCGCCCCATGACGACGACCGTCTTCCCCGTGGGGACGTCGAGGTCGACACCGTCGAGCACGGCGCGCCGCCCGAGCACCTTGCGCAAGCCCCGGATCTCGATCATGACGCGAACAGGATCCGGAAGAGGACGTTGGCCAGCACGTAGTCGATGATCAGCACCTGCACGCACGACGAGACGACGGCGCGCGTGGTGGCGCGCCCGACGCCTTCGGCGCCGCCCTCGGTGCGGAAGCCGTGGTAGCAGCCCATCCAGCCGATGATCGCCCCGAAGAACACGGCCTTGAGAAGCCCCGACCACAGGTCCTTCATGTAGAAGAACTGCTTCAGCCCGACCACGTAGGTGTGCGTGCTCACCCCGAGGCTCGTCACGGCGACCACGTAGCCGCCGAACACCGCGATCGCATCGGACAGGACCGTGAGCACGGGCAGCATGATCACCGCGGCGACGACGCGCGGCACGACCAGGTAGCGCACCGGGTTGATGCCCATGGCCTCGAGCGCATCGATCTGCTCGGTGACGCGCATGGTCCCGAGTTCCGCCGCGATCGAGGAGCCGACGCGGCCGCCCACGATGAGGGCGGTGAGCACCGGGCCCAGCTCGATGATCACCGAGCGCAGGATCACCGAGCCGATGTACTTGAGCGGCACGACGCTCGAGAACTGGTAGGCCGCCTGCACCGCGGCCACCGCGCCGGTGAAGAGGCTGACGATGACGACGAGCATCAGCGACTGCACGCCGATCGCGTCCATCTGCTCGAGCACGAGCCGGAACGCCCGCAGCCCGCGTCCGAGCGTGCGGAACGTCTCGAGCACCAGCAGCGAGATCCGGCCCACCTCCGCGAAGGCGTCGAGCACGCGCTGGCGCACGTACTCGAGGCCCCACACCGGAAGCTCGGCCACGGACTAGAACCCCGGGTCGGTCTCGCCCGACATGGTCGGGCTGTAGGGCACGAACTTCGTGCACTCGCGCAGGAACGTGAGGTCCACGTCGTCGGTCGGGCCGTTACGCTGCTTGGCGATGATGATCGCCGCCTTGCCCGGCTCCGGCGTGTCCGGCTTGTAGACCACCTCGCGCCACACGAACATCACGACGTCGGCGTCCTGTTCGATCGAGTTGTGCGCGACGAACCCATTGGCGACGAAGTTGTGCGTGCCGAGCACGGTTGCGTCGTACACCGGCTCCTCGCCACGAGGTTCGATCGAAACGATCTCGTCCCAGAAGAGGTCGGAGGTCGCCAGGTCCTCGAGCCAGTCATCCTGGAGGAGCACTGCCGCTCGGTGCAGTCGCTCCCGGGCCGGGGCATGGGCGTATGCGGCGCTCCCCTGATAGGCGTGCCCCATCGCAGACTGGAACCCGCGGTGCGTGAGTCCGCGCTCGGGAAGGAGTTCCCGAACGTGTCGCCAAACCTGCGCCGGAACGGTGTCCGCATTCGGGTTGGAACGAAGCGTCGAAACGAAGTCCTTTGCACGCTCGGCTTCGATTCCGCGCGCTCCGTGTACGCCGATGCGAGTGAGAAAGGTGAACTGTGCTTCGCACCCGTCGATGCACACGTGATGGGAGGGGCGATACTCGCCCTTTCGATTCCGGCGAACCCTCGCAACGATGCCGAAGCGAAGCAGTAGCGAACGAACGTCCTCGGCGAGCTCGGGGCTGGTCGTGGAGTAGTAGATCCGCGCCTGATTTCCCGTGCCCATCCACACGCACCCATCGGTCGCCCAGAGATGGCGCAGGAACAACGCGATCTGATCGTCCCCCATGCCGAAGATGGGGCGCGGAACGAACTTCTCCCAACTGCGCTTTCCATAGAGCCCGAACTCATCCAGCCAGTTCGCGATGGGATTGCGGCGGCCGCGCGCGAGCCGGTGCGGAGAAGGCAGGTAGACGTGCCACCAGTTCTCCTGGCGCACTCGTCGTGGCGTGATTCCGAAGTGGGCTGCCGCCGCCTCGACGGCCTCGACGTTGGCGGGGTCGGAACTCGTGTAGTGGATCGGCTGGCGGGGCGCGACGCAGCCGTCACCCAGAAGATGCGCCAGCATGATGATCTCGGATTCCGGCCAGCATCGAATCGTTCTCGGCGTGGGGATACGCCGCGGAGTCCCGAGCCGTTCGCCCGCTGCCAACTCATCCACTCGGCGCCAGCCGTCCAGCGTGAGGAAAGGATGATTGGCGCTCGCGCGGATCCGGCGCCCCGACGCCAACGTGATTTCGAAGACGGCCTTCACGCCGCTCGGGAAGACGTGCGTCATCGTGCCGCGCACGATTCGGTACGAATCATCCATGGTCCAGACGGGGATGTTCCTCTCGCCCGATGCCAGGAGTTCACCCATCGCGACTTCCACGCCGGTATCCGCGCGCCACACGCGGCTGTCCGCCGTGAGGCAGCCCGAATCTCTCAGGTCCGAGAGCTGCGGGCGGCCGCTGCCGCCGCGCTGTTCCACCGCGCGCGAGAGCTGCGAGAGCGCGATGATCGGGACGTTGAGCTCCTTCGCGAGCGCCTTGAGGCCGCGGCTGATCTGCGAGATCTCCTGCACGCGGTTCTCGACGGGACCGCTCGGCCGCATGAGCTGGAGGTAGTCGATCACCACGAGCCCCAGCTTGCCCTCCGACTTGAGCCGGCGGCATTTCGCGCGGATCTCGAGCACGCTCTGCGCGGGCGAGTCGTCGATGTAGATCGGCGCCTGCGTGAGCAGCCCGGCGCCGGTGGTGAGCCGCGGCCAGTCCTCGTTGCCGAGGAAGCCGGTGCGCACCTTGTGCAGCCCGACCTCGCTCTGCGAGCAGAGCAGGCGCAGCGCGATCTGCTCCTTGCTCATTTCGAGCGAGAACACCGCGACCGGTACACCACCGCGGATGGCCGCGTTCTCGGCCATGTTCATCACGGCCGAGGTGTTGTGCACGCAGATGTCGTTGGCGAGGAAGTTCGCCCCGTCGGGCACGGTGAGGTCGTACACCTGCATCTCGCCCATGGGCGTGATCTCGACGATCTCGTCCCAGTACAGGTCCTCGCTCGCGAGGAACGCGAGATCGGGATCGGCGAGGGCCGTCGCATACGCCTCCAGCCGGGTGCGCACGATGCCGCGGGTGGTGTGGGCGTTGTAACCGCTCTCGGTCCGCTCACCACAGCGCCGGGCGAGCTGCGAGAGGGTCATGCCCGCGCGCTCCGCGGAGGCGCGCACGCGCGGCCAGATCGACGCGGGCAGGCCGCCGGTCAGTTCGCGACGCACGCGCGGCAGCGGCGCGTCGAGGGGTTCTGCGGGGAACCGGTCCGACTTCTCGCCCACCCCTCCGACGAGCACCTGATAGCGGCGGACTTCCTCCGGTGAAGTGATCTCCACGCGCCAAGACCGGTCCGTCTTGCGCCAGAACTTGGAGACGATCCCCACGCGGAGCAGCGCGTGCTGGACGTCACGCGCGAGCCCCTCCGAGGCCACGGTGAACTCGATGCGCGGATAGCCCGCCATGTCGTACACGGTGCCGTCGCAGCTGAAGAGCACCGCGAGGAACTGCCGGAGTCGCTCGTGATCCCACGACCACACCACGGCGGGCAGGCGCTTCGCCTCGGACTTGCGGCCCATCAGTTCGAGCTCGATGAGCCACCGATTGACGGGGTGCACCGTCAGGCCGGGGCGGGGGCGGAGGCCGCGGTGTTCGGGCCGTCGAGAGATCCGGTACGTGATGCCATCCGGCTGCGGGACCATCCCGCAGGTCGGGAAACAGGCCTCGAGGCACGCACGGAAATCCGCGAGGTGAGTGGGGTCGGCCGTCGTGAAATGCGGAACGTCGCTGGTGAGGCCGCCTTCCGCGATGAAATACGCGAGCAGGCGCACCTGCTCGAGCGGCCAGGACGTGTCCTTGCCTTCGACGGGGACGATGCGCGGCACCCCGACGCGATCGCCCAGGGCGAGATCGTGGAGCGGACGCCAGCCTTCGGGCGTGAGGAACGGATGATGCCCGGTCACTTCGATCGAGCGTCCCAGCCGAGTCGTGACGCGCCAGACCGGCTTCACGCCGCTGTCGATCCACGCGCCGATCCGCGTCTCGCGCACCAGGCCATCGGCATCGATGCCGAGCACTGTCGGCATGCGCCGGCGGACGCACTCCTCGATCGTCAACCGCTCGCCGGTGGAAGGATCCACGACGAGCGTGCGCCAGGAGACGCACTTTCCCATCGAGGGACGCCCCGCGAGGATGATCAGGTCGCCGGGCTGCCAGCCGCTCGTGAGCTTGTCGAGATCGTCCCAGCCGCTCGGGACGCCGGTCACCTGCACCTGGCGCTCGAACAGCTTCTGGATGTGGTCGAACGTGGGCTTGAGCAGGTCGCGGATGCTCGCGAATCCCTGGCGGATCCGCTGGTCCGTGATGGCGAAGATGCGCGCCTCGGCCTGGTCGAGCAGGTTGGCCGTCTCCTCGTGACCGCTGTAGCACTGCTGCTGGATCTCGTTGGTCGCCTTGATGAGCATCCGCAGCACGTACTTCGAGTGCACGATGCGCACGTGGTGCTCGAGGTTCGCGGTCGTGGTCGCGGCCTCCATGATGCCCGCGAGCGCCGCGGCGCCGCCGACGGCCTCGAAGTCGCCACGCTTGCGCAGCTCCTCCGCCACCGTGATGAGGTCGGCGGATTCGTTGCGGTTGTAGAGCGCGATGAGCGCTTCGAACACCTTGGCGTGTGCGGTGCGGTAGAACGCGGCCGCGTCGATGTTCTCGACCGCGCGCCCGATGGCGGTCTGGTCCAGCATCATCGCGGCGAGGATCGAACGCTCGGCGTCGAGGGCCTGCGGAGGCGTGAGCCCCGCGGCGCCGCCGGCGCTCGCGCTGGGGACGTCGGACATGGTTCGCCTCCCGGGCGCGAACGCCCGCAGGAAGGTCAGTCGGTGAGGTACTCCTGCGCGAGGCGCTGCAGGTCGTCCCACACGGGACGCTTGGCGCTCGGGCTGCGCAGGCAATACGCGGGATGGTAGGTCACGACGAGCTTGGCACCGCGCCAGCGGTACGTCTTGCCGCGCATGCTCGAGATGGTCATGCCCTTCACGCCGAGCAGCAGCTCGGCGGCGAACTTGCCGAGGCAGCAGATGATGCGCGGCTGCAGCACCTCGAGCTGCCGCATGACGTACGGCGAGCAGGCTTCGATCTCGTGCGGGAGCGGGTTGCGATTGTCGGGCGGCCGGCACTTGAGCACGTTGCAGATGTAGACCGTCTCGCGATTGAGCGGCACGCCGGGGATCAGCTGCTTTTCGTCCATCGCGGCGATCATGCGCGTGAGCAGTTCGCCCGCGCGGCCGACGAACGGCTCGCCGCGCGCGTCCTCGTCCGCACCCGGCGCCTCGCCCACGAACACGATGCCGCTCGCGGCCGAGCCGATCCCGGGCACGACCTTGGTGCGCGTCTGGCTGAGTCCGCACTTCTCGCACGCGCAGGCCTGCGTCGCGATCTCCTGCAGCACGGGCAGCGACGCGGTGTGCAGCGCGGAGCGACCGCCCGCGTGCGCCGACGGCCAGAGGTCGTCGGTGAACGACGGCAGCGGCTCGTACGGCTTCGCGGTCTCGGCCGGTGCGGGCACGGCACGCGTCGCAGGCGCGGGCGCGGGCGCCGGCGGCTCGGGCGCGGTCAGCGTGAACGCCTCGCGCGGCGCGGCCGGGGCCGCGGTGACCGCGGGCTCCGCCACCGTCGCGACTGCCGGCGCCGGCTCGGGCACGGGCCGCGACGCGGCGGCCTTGCGCGCCGTCGCCAGCTCGCGCGCGACGCCCGCGGCGAGCAGCTCGCCGCCGCCCAGCGCGCGCTGGCGCTCGACCAGGCGGCGCGCGGCGCGCGTGATCGCGGCGGCTTCGTCGCGCGGATCGCTCATCGCGTTCCCTTCCGGCGCTGGGCTCGCGGCGCCGCGCGGCGGGCGCGCGGGCGCGTGCGGCCGGGCCGCATCGCCAACGCGCGATCGAGGATCGCCTCGGCCACGTCGCGCTTGCCTGCGGCGGGCAGCGGCGTCACGTGCTTCGCGTCGACCAGCGTGACGCGGTTGGTCTCGGTGCCGATCCCGTCCGAAGGCGCGTTGAGCACGATCAGGTCGACGCCCTTGGCCGCGAGCTTCCGGCGCGCGTTCGCGACGCCGTCGTTCGTCTCGAGCGCGAAACCGACGAACGTCTGCCCGGGCTTGCGCGCCTTCGCGAGGCTCGCGAGCACGTCGGGATTGGGCTCGAGCGCGAGCACGAGCGGGTCGGCCGTGCGCTTGAGCTTCGCCTTCGACACGGTGCGCGGGCGGTAGTCGGCGACGGCCGCGGCCATGATCACGAGATCGGCGTGCGGCGCGGCGCCGCGCATCGCGCGGTGCATCTCGTCGGCGGTCACGACGGGCACGAGCGTCACGCCGTGCGGGGCCTCCACGCTCACCGGGCCCGCCACCACCGTCACGTCTGCGCCGCGGTCGCGCGCGGCTTCGGCCAGCGCGAAACCCATGCGGCCGCTCGAGCGATTGGTGAGCACGCGCACCGGATCCAGCGGCTCCTCGGTGCGGCCGGCCGACACCAGTACGCGCAGCCCCTGCAGGCTCGCGCGGGCTTCGACCGCCTTCTCGACGGCCGCGACGATGTCGGCGATCTCGGCGAGCCGGCCGGGGCCGGAGAGCCCGGAGGCGAGGAAACCGGTCCCGGGATCCACGATGCGGGCGCCGCGCGCGCGCAGCGCCCGGACGTTCGCCTGCGTCGCGGACGCACGCCACATCTTGAGGTCCATCGCCGGCGCGACCACGAGCGGCGCCGACGTCGCGAGCGCCAAGCACGTGAGCGCGTCCGGCGCCTCGCCGTGGACCATGCGCGCCATGAGGTCGGCGGTGGCTGGCGCGATCACGAGGCAGTCCGCGACCTCGGCCACGTCGACGTGCTCGACGCGACCGCCCAGCTTCCGCTGCGACTCGAGCGGCAGGTCGAAGCGGGGCTTCTGGTCGCCCCAGAGCGTCGTGACGACCGGGTTGCCCGAGAGCGCCTGGAACGTGAGCGGCGTGACGAACTCGCACGCGGCGGCGGTCATCACCACGATCACCGAGGCGCCCCGCTCGCGCAGCCGGCGCACGAGCTCGCACGCCTTGTAGGCCGCGATGCCTCCGCTGACGCCGACGACGACGACGCGATCGCGCAGCACGGCGCGCCTACTCGATCGGCGCTTCGGGCGTGGCCAGGATCGCGGACGGATCCTCGTAGTAGAACGGCACGTCGTCGTGGATCACGCGCTCGAGCGCCACCGCGGTGACCTTGCCCGGCAGCGTCTCGCCACTGCGGCGCGTCCAGTCGTTGAGGCGGCGCGCCTCGCGGGCGGCCACGATGGCCAGCTCGTACTTGCTCTTGCCGGGAGGAGGAACCAGCGACGAAAGCTTCATGGAGGACTCCGCGTGGTGCGTCGGGTGGGGACTCGCGCGCGCCGTCCACCCGACGGACGGCGGCGCTGCGGACGGCTTCAGCTCGCGAGGTGCGCGACCCTCAGCCGCTCGACGTCGTGAATCGCGATCAGCTGCGCGATGGCGTCGGGCAGCCGGTCGTTGACGACCAGGTAATCGTAGTGCACGTACTCGGGGATCTCGATCCGGGCGTTGCGCAGCCGCGTCCGGATCACCGCGGCCGAATCGGTCGCGCGCCCGAGCAGGCGGCGGCGGAGTTCCGCCACCGACGGCGGCGCGACGAACACCGACACGGCCTCGGGCAGCGCCCGGCGCACGCTGGCGCCGCCCTGCACGTCGATGTCGAGCACGACCACGTGCCCGGACCGGGTCTTCTTCTCCACCTCCGGCACCGGAGTGCCGTAGTAGTTGTCGTGGACCTTCGCCGATTCGAGGAACCAGCCCGCGCGACGGCGCTTCTCGAACTCCGCGCGCGACAGGAACCAGTACTCGCGGCCGTGGCGCTCACCGCGCCGCGGCGGGCGCGTGGTCGCCGAGACCGAGAAGCGGCAGTTGGGGCGCGCCTTCATGAGCGCCGCCACCAGGGTGCCCTTCCCGACGCCCGACGGACCCGAGACGACCAGCACGAATCCGCCGGCCTTCAGGCGGCCGGGGCTCGTCGTCGCGGCGGGCTTCTTCGCTCGCGGCACCCTCACTCCACGTTCTGCACCTGCTCGCGCAGGCGCTCGATTTCTTCCTTCATCACGATCACCGCGTGCGCGATCTCCACGTCGTTGCCCTTGGAGCCGATCGTGTTCGCTTCGCGGTTCATCTCCTGCAGCAGGAAGTTGAGCTTGCGGCCCGCGAGCTCCGGCCCATCGCTGAGGTGGCGGAACTGGTCGAGGTGCGCGTCGAGTCGCACGCACTCCTCGGTGCAGTCGAGCCGGTCGGCGAGCATCGCGACTTCCTGGGCGATCCGGATCGGGTCCATCTCGACGTCGTCGAGCAGGGCCTTGATGCGCGACATCATGCGCTCCTTGGCCTCGACGGGGCGCAGCGGCGCGCGCGTCGAGACGTGCTGCAGCTCGGTGCGGATGATCGCGAGTCGCTTCTCGAGGTCGGCGGCCAGCGCCGCGCCCTCGCGCGCCTTCATCTGGTTCATGCTGTCGCAGCACCGGCCGACGAGTTCCTGCACGAGCGTCCAGGTCTCGTCGTCCGACATCGCCGTGTGCTCCCACTGGAACAGGTCGGGGAGCGTCGCGAGCGTGCGCAGGTCGAGTTCGCCGGCGACCTTGTAGCGCTCGCGCAGCTGGTTCATCAGCGCCACGTAGCGATCGGCGACGCCTTCGTTGAGGCGCAGGACCTCGCCTTCGCCGCCGGCCCCGGCCCAAGCGATCGTGAGGTTGAACTTGCCGCGGGAGAACCGGTCCTGGATCAGCTGGCGGATCTGGTCCTCGAACAGCAGCACGCCCTTGGGGGCCCGTACGGAGACCTCGCAGAAACGATGGTTCACCGAACGGATCTCGGCACTCAGGCGCTGGCCGTTGCGTTCGATCTCGGCGGCGCCATAGCCGGTCATGCTGCGGATCATGCGGGAGCCTCCTCCGGGCGGGCTGGGGACGTGGGAAGGTACGGGAGCGGATGCGCCGGAGTCAAAGAACCCCGCGTCTTTCGCGGCCGAACCGCAGGTCCGCGGCCGTAGGGAGCGGCCGGGCTTCTCCACCGGTTCCGCACCGCCCACGGTGGAGAACGGCGTGTCTCGCGCTCGCGCCGGCGCTTGCGTGGCGCGCCGGTACCGGCGTCAGTCCCCGGGCTGCGGCCTGCGAAAGAGCGCGTCGAGCTTCGCGCGCGCTTCCGCCGCGCGCTTCGCGCCGGCGTCGGGCGCGAACGGCGCCGGCGACCACGCGAAGAACTCGCAGAAGTTCCGCCGCCACTTGTCCACGACCGGGTCGGCCTCGGTCTCGCGGCACTCGTTGTTCAGCGCCCCGTCCCAGTGCCGGCAGTTGCGGCAGCAGCGCAGGTCGCGGCCGCAGCCGTCGCATTCGGCGGCGCGCGGGATCGGATCGTCGTACGCGACCGCGGCACCGCAACCATGACAGACGCGATTCGGCATCGTGGAGTCCTCCCGGGCGCGAGTCTCTCCCGGCGGCGCGGTGCGCTGCAACCCGCGCGCAGAACTCCGGCAACGCGAAACGGACGCGGTTTCGTTCACGCGGACCAAAGCGCGATCACCTGGGCGCAACTTCGCACGCGTTCGTGAATGAATCGTGTCGGAACACGCGCATGAGTTGTTAGCCTCGCAGGTCTCGGGGCTTCGCGCCCCCTCCGCGACCGTCGTCCCCCCGGCGGCCGGTCCCCACGACCGAGAGGAGTTCCCATGAGGCTGTTCCGCACCTGCCTGCACGTCTTCGCCCTCGCCGCCGCCGTCGGCGGGTTCGTTCCCCGCATCGCCGCCGCGCAGCAACGCGATTCGATGTTCGTCGACGCCGACGGTGCCGTGTATGCATCGGCGCGCTCGGGGAACACGCTCTACCTGGGCGGCACCTTCAAGAGCCTCGGCCGCCGGACGGGCGGCATGGCGGTGCTCAACACCACCGACGGCGTGCTGTCGCCGCCGTCGCCCTACCTCAACGGCTCGGTCGACTGCTCCACGCCGGACGGCTACGGCGGCTGGTTCGTGGGTGGCCAGTTCACGGACATCGACGGCGTCGAACGGCGGGCGCTCGTGCACATCACGTCCGCCGGGTTGTTCGACGAAGCGTTCGATCCCCAGGTCGACGGCGCCGTTTCGGCACTCGTCGTCAGCCAGACGGCGCTCTACGTGGGCGGTGGTTTCGTCTCCGTCGGCGGCCAGCCGCGCACGAACCTCGCGGCCGTCTCGAAGGCGACCGGCGCCGTGCTCCCGTTCGCGCCGCGCATGAACGACTTCAGCACGGTGCAATCGCTGGCCCTCTCGGGCACGACGCTCTACGTCGGCGGCGTGTTCGACAGCCTCGGCGGGCAGCGCCGCACGAACATCGGCGCGGTGAGCACCTCGACCGGACTCGCGACGGCGTGGAACCCCGGCGCGAACCTCTACGTGTCCGCACTCGCGCTCGGCAGCGGCGTGATCTACGCCGGTGGCTCGTTCAGCCAGCTCGGCGGCCAGGTCCGCAACGGACTCGGAGCCGTGGATCTCGGCACCGGCGCCGCGACGGCGTGGAACCCGCTGCCCTCGGGCCAGGTGGGCGCACTGCTCGTCGACGGAAGCACGGTCTACGTCGGCGGGCTGTTCTCGTCACTCGGCGGCGCGCCGCGACTGAACCTCGGCGCGGTGGATGCCACGACGGGGCTCGCGACCGCGTTCAGCGCCGACGTTTCCGGACAGGTCTTCACCCTCGCGCCGTTCTCGACCAACATCCTCGTGGGCGGCGTGTTCAGCACGATCGCCGGCCAGGCGCGTGGCAACGCCGCGGTCGTGGACGCGACGACCGGCGTGCCCACGGCGTGGAACCCGCTCGCGAACAACCTCGTCCGCACACTGAGCGCTTCCACGAATCGCATCTTCGCGGGCGGCTCGTTCACCAGCGCGGGCCGCACCGCGCGCTACCACGTCGGCGCCGTCGATCTCACGACCAAGAAGCCGACGGCGTGGGCCCCGGTGACCGACGGCGACGTCTGGGTGCTCACCTGCTCCGGCGGTCTCGTCTACGTGGGCGGCCAGTTCACGACGATGGGCGGCCAGCCGCGCTCGAACCTCGCGGCGGTCGATTCGGCGACCGGGCTCGCGACCGCGTGGAACCCGGGAGCGGGCAGCATGGTACGCGCGCTCGCGGTGTACGGCGGCAACGTCTACGTGGGTGGGCTCTTCGGAACGCTCGCCGGCCAGACCCGCGTCCGGATCGGCTCGGTGAGCGCGGCGACCGGTGCGGCCACCACGTGGAACCCGGGGGCGAGCAGCACGGTGTTCGCGCTGGCGATCGACGGCAGCACGCTCTATATGGCCGGCAACTTCTTCACGGTCAGCTCGCAGACGCGCCAGTACCTCGCCTCGTTCGATCTCGGCACCCTCGCGCTCTCGTCGTGGGCCCCCAACGCGGACGCCTCGGTGATCGCGATCGCCGTGCAGAGCGGCACGCTGTACGCCGGCGGCAGCTTCCTCAACGTCGCGGGCTCGCCGCGCAGTCACGCCGCCGCGTTCAGCACCGCGACGGGCTCGCTGCTCGCGTGGAATCCCAACGTGAACGGCACGGTGCTCGCGCTGGCGCCCACCGCGAATCGCGTCTACGTCGGCGGCAACTTCACGCAGGTGGGCGGCACGCCGCGCGACAATCTCGCAGCGGTCGATCCCACGACGGGCGCGCTCGACGGAGCATGGACCCCGGGTACGACGGGCGTGTACTCGCTGCTGGTCGACGGCACCGGCAACCTGATCGCAGGTGCGATCAACACCCTGAATCGCTTCTGGAAAGCGGACTACGTCGCGGGCGTCGAGCCGTCGCCGCGCACGTTTGGCGCGTTCCTCGCACCGGTCGCGCCGAACCCGGCGCGCACTGCCACGCGCGTGCGGTTCACGTTGCCGTCCGCCGGTCCGGTGGACGTCGCGCTGTTCGATGCACAGGGCCGGCGCGTGGCGAGCGTGCTCCACGACGCGGGCGCCGCGGCGGGCGCGCACGACGTGCGGCTCGAGACGCGCGGCCTGCCGGCGGGCAGCTACTTCGTCCGGCTCGAGTTCGCAGGCCGGCGCGAATCGCGCCGGTTCGTCGTCGTCCCCTGAACGTCGCACCGAAACGAACGGCCCTCCCGGCTCGCGCCGGGAGGGCCGTGGTGTTTCGGAGAAACGTCAGCGCGTGACGACGATGCGCTGCACGCTGCGGACGCCGCCCGCCTGCATCACCGCGAAGTACAGGCCCGATGCCACGCGGCTACCCGCGTTCGACGACAGGTCCCACACCTGCGTGTGCGTGCCGGGGGCCTGCATCGTGCCCGGGAACGAACGCACGACGCGGCCGCTCGCATCGACGACCGAGAGGTGCACGATCGTCGGCTGCGAGATCCGGTACTGGAGCGCGGTTCCGCGCGTGGCCGGGTTCGGGCCCGCCGCGAGCAGGACGGCCGGACCGGTGACGCCGCCGGCGTGACGCGCGGACGCGAGGCCGTAGTTGTTCACCTGGCCCGCGTGATTCATCACGCTGAGGCGGTAGAAGTACGTCGCGTTCGGCTCGACGTTGCCATCGAACGCGATCGTCCGCTCGCCCTCGAGCCGCGAGGTGATCGCGACGGGCGCCCACGGGCCGGACTCGGACGGCGAGCGCTCGACCGTGATCGAGCCGACGTCCGAACCTTCCGCGAACTGCCACGCGACTTCGATGCCGTTCGCGAGGTCGTTCGCCGTGAACAGCGCGAGCTCGGTCGCGGTCGCGAAGTCCATCCAGCCGATGTCGGCCATCAGCGCCGGCGTCAGGTCGAGATTGTTGTGCAGGTCGCCGTTGATCGCGTACTCCATGAGGGCGTTCGGCGTCAGCGTGATGTCGTAGTGCGACACCGACGAGCCCGACGAGAACGTGGTCGGCGTGTACATGTACACGTGACCCGCGAGGTCGGAGCCCGCGCGCTGCGCCGGGTTCAGGCCGACCGTCACCGTGACGGTGCCCGAGCCCAGGGCGGTCTTGAGCGTCGTGCCCTGCGCCTGCGTGATCGACACGACCGGGATCGTGATGGCGGGATCCGTGCCGGCCGGGATGATGGTGCCCGCGGCGTTGTTCGCGATGATCAGCGCGATCGCGCCGTTGGCCTGGGCCGACTCGGCCTTGGCCACGAACGCGCACACACCGCGGTCGACGAGCGCGATCTTGCCCGCGAGCGCCGGCCCGTTGACGAGCGTCTCGCAGCCGTCGCTGGTGGGCGCGAGCACGTCCTGCATGAGCACAACGTCACCCGTCACACCGCCGAGCGTGAGCGCGCCACCGAACGCAGCCGCGTTCACGTTGAACGTGCCGAGCGCGGGCGTGGTGACGTTCAGGTACGGCTGGTAGTTGAGGAAGCCCGGCGCGGCCGACGTGACGCCGGGGCCGTCCCACACCAGCTGGTCCACGGACTTGGCCGACGTGACGCGCTGCGCGGGCGTCTCGGCGGCGTCCGCCCAGTGGTTGCCCGTGATCTTGTCGACGAGGAACCGGTCGTAGATGCTCGGGTAGGACGAGTTGTAGGCACCGGAGCTGCCGCTCGTCGTGGTCATGAAGCCGAGGCCGTGCGCCATCTCGTGCAGGCAGACCGGCAGCAGTTCCACGTTCGTGCCCTCGAGCCCGTCGACGCCGTAGTACCACTTCTGGCCGCCGAGGCAGCTCGCGGAGCCGTTGTCGAGCGTCGAGTTGAACGTCGAGTTCATGTCCGCCTGCGCGGTGTTGAGATCCGCACCGTAGAGGCGGTTGGCGAGCGACTGCACGTACCACGTGCCCGAGTACGGCGCACCGGCGAAGTCGCGATGGATGGTCGTGGCGCCGGTGCTGCCCAGCGTCGCGCTGGTGGCGGTGCACGTGAGCGGGTTGAACTGCGAGTTGACCTGGATCAGCACGGCGCTCGGGAGCACCGAGCCCCACATGGCCGCGGCGGTCTGGAAGATGTAGAGCCGCTGCTGGCCGAGCGTGGTCCCGGGGTTGCCCCCGACGGGCGCGACGGCGGTGGCGTCGTTGAAGCCTTCACCGACGCCGTCGTTGTTGACGATCGTGATCGTGGCGGCGTTCGCGGCGACGGCGAACGCGAACAGCCCCGCGAGCGAGAGCGCGGCGAGGCGGCGGAATCCCGTGTGGGTCGTCGTCATGTCAGCGCTCCGCGATGGTGGGGGTGGTGGGCAGCGCGACGGGGAGCGACGGCACCGAAACCTCGAGCGGCTCCGGCGTGCAGACGACCGTGCGGCGGCCGAACGCATCGACGTTCAGCACGTAGTAATCCTGGATCGAGCCCTGCAGGTCGACCATCCAGGAACCGTTCGCGAGCTGGACCTCGGCGAGCGGCGTCGCCGCGGCGTGCTGCAGGGCCGCGAGATCGCCGGGCACGACGAGGTCGCTGATCGAACCCGTCAGGAGACCCGTCTCGGGGTCGAGGAATGCGACGAGACCACTCGCGTAGACGGGCGTCGACGCGGAAGGAAGCGGCGCGAACGGCAGCGCGGGCGCGAGCACCTGCGCGGCCGACGGCAGCGGGGCCGACGGCGCGACGACGGCGGCGGACGTCGTGGACTTGGCGGCGGGCGCGGCGCAAGCGGACTTGGCGCCACAGCTCATCGGGCAGGCCTGCGCCAGTGCGGCCGCGAACACCAGCGCGGTCGCGGTGGCGAGCAGTGTTGCCGGGAAACGAACTCGCATGCGGGGGCTCCTTCCGGGTGGGGAGGACGGCGGTGACGAAGCATGAGGCAGTTCTCGACGCGGGGAGCGTCCAGACGGTTTGCAGGCTATGGACGTTGGTACGCAGTTGCAATGAAGATGTGAGCGGCTTGATCGGTGGACGGAACGTCGCGCCTCACTGAACGAGTTTCAGCACCACTCACCTTTGTTCGGCGCCGCCGCTCCTCGGTCTCGAAGGGTGCGGTTTGCCGGGATCCGACCACTCTCCTAGCCTGCGTCGCCATGCTCGAAGACGACGACGCCGACGATCTCTCCCCTGCCGACGCCTCGGACCCGGCCGCCGAACGCGCCGCCGCGACCGTGCGCGCCGTGCGCCGGTACGCGAAGCGCGTCGAGCGCAAGCTCGAGGGCCTGCGCGCCGATCTCGCGGACGCACGGAAGGCCGGCGAATGGCGGCGCTTCGGCGAGACGCTTCTCGCCTACGCGCGCCAGGTGCCGGCGCGCGCGACGAGCGTCTCGCTCCCCGACCCCGGAGATCCCACGCGCACGCTGGAGATCCCGCTCGACCCGAACGCCGCCGCGCCGGCGAACGCGGCGCGCTACTTCAAGCGCGCCGCGAAGGGCGAGCGCGGCCAGCGCGACGTGCCGCCGCGCATCACGGCCGTCGAGCGCGAACTCGTCGAGGTGCGCGCGAAGCTCGCGGCGCACGCGTCGGCGACCGACGACGACACGCGCGACGCGGCGATGCTCGAGCTCGAGCGGCTGCTCTTCCTGCTCGGCGTCACGGTGCGCGAACAGGTGAAGGCGCCCCCGCCGCTCACGCGGCGCGAGCTCGGCCTGCCGGCGCCCACGGCCGCCGCACGACCCGGCGCACCGACGACGCCGGCGCGCCCCGCGCCGCGCAAGGGCGAGCTGCCGGCGAAGCTCACGCCGTGGCGGTTCCGCACGCGCGAAGGCTGGGACGTGCTGATCGGGCGCACCAGCGAGGGCAACGACCACCTCACCGTGCACATGGCGCGCCCCGAGGACTACTGGTTCCACGCGCACGGCTGTCCCGGCTCGCATGTCGTGCTGCGCCGCGGCAAGGGTCCCAACGAGCCGAGCAAGGCGACGCTCGACGAAGTCGCGAGCTGGGCCGCCTACCACTCCAAGGCGCGCACCGCCGGCAAGGTGCCGGTCAACTGGACGCTCAAGAAGTACGTGCGCAAGCCGCGCGGCGCGAAGGCGGGCCTCGTCTACATCGAGCGCGAGAAGACGATCCTCGTGCGCCCGGCCGAACCGCCGAAGGAGCAGATGGCGGACGCGCCGCTGCCCGAGGGCGACGCGAGCGAGTGACTGCGGCGAGGGGGCGCTCCCGCGCCGCCCGCGCTAGAGCTCGCTGGGCCGGAACTCGCCGGGCTTGTACACGATGCCGCGGCCCGCGCGGCCGTCCATGAGCACGGCGAGCGGCTGCTCGAACGCCAGGTGATGCACCAGGCCGTGCTGGCCGAAGCCCTTCGCCGCGAGCCAGTCCCAGTCCACGAAGCCCTCGTTCGGGTTCACGGTGAAGTACCCGATCTGGAACGAGGTCAGGTTCTGGAAGAAGTGGCTGCCCTGCGAAGGCGTCACGCGGAAGTCGCGGAAGCCCGATTCGACGATCACGCGGGCGCCGCTGATCTGGTCCCACGTGACGGGAATCCCGAGCCACGGATCCGTCGAGCCCCAGCGCCCGACGCCGATCAGCAGGTACGGGCGGCCCTCGGCGACGAGGCGGGCGTTGAAGCGCGCGACCTCCGCCGCGGCCTCGACGCTCTTCGAGCGGTCGAAGCGGTGGAAATCCACGACCACCACGTCGCGAAGGTCGCTCACGGTGCCGTTGCCGAGCACGCGCGGGCTCGCGCAGACGAGCTTCTTCGTGTCCGGCTCCTCGACGTCGGGCGTGTCGCCGTCGGGCGTGAGCGAGAGCGGGCGCATCTGCAGGAACGCGAACTCGTGCGGCTCGTCCTCGTTCGCCGACAGCCGCGCGGCGAACTCGATCTCGGCGGGACGGTTCATGCCGCGCGCGCCCAGGTCGAGCAGCAGTTCGAGCACCTCGGCGAGCGGGAACACGCCGTGCTTGAGGATGGGCGCGAACGTGACGAGCCGCACGCCCGGCCGCGAGAGGCCGTCGTAGATCGCCTGGTTCTCGTGCGAGTAGGTGGACCCCAGCGCGTAGAGCGTGCCGTCGCGTTCGGCGACGTCGAGCCCGAAGTTCGTCTCGCGCAGCGCGTCCTCGGGGTTCGCGACGGCGTGCTGGCCGAGTTCCACGGCCCAGAACTCGCGCTGCGAGTTCTGCAGGATGTCTTCGACGGCGGAGAACTGGATGAGGTGCTGCGGATCGCGGGGGCAGAACTGCAGGCACTGCCCGCCCTCGACCACGCTGCGGCCCAGACCGAGCGCGACGACGGCGAGGCCGTCCTCGGGCTTGAGTCCCGGCGGCGGGTAGAAGTTGCGCGAGCGGCCGACGCCCGAGAAGTCGGGATAGAAGCGGTTGCCGTGCACGCCTCCCACCACGCGCTGGATCACGACCGCCATCTTCTCCTGCTCCAGCCGGTAAGGCGTCGCGCGCAGGTAGTCCTTGGCGCTCGTGGAGAAGGTCGACGCGTAGACGCGCTGGATCGCCTCGACCAGCTGGTGCAGCCGCACCTCGAGCGACTCGGCATCGTTGGGTAGCATGAACGTGTCGTAGACGCCGGTGAACGGCTGGTATTGCGAGTCCTCGAGCAGGCTCGAGCTGCGCACCGCGAGCGGCCAGTGCACGCCCTCGAGGAACACGGCGAGCGAATCGATCACCCAGCCCGGCAGGCGGGCCTGCAGGAACCGCTCGCGGATGGCGGCGTCGTCGTGGGATTCGAGCGCGAACGCGCGCAGGTCGTTGCGGACGAGGAAGTCGTCGAAGATGTCCGTCGCCAGCACCATCGCCTGCGGCACGCCGATCCGCACGCCTGGGAAGCGGCGCGTGACGCCGTGGTAGTTGAGCAGGAAGCGCACGAACGCCAGGCCGCGCGCCTTGCCGCCCAGCGAGCCGCCGCCCAGGCGCGTGAAGAAGTTGGCGCGCGGGTCGAACGACTCGCGGTCGAAGTCCGCGACCAGCGTCTCGCTCTGCTCGCGCCGGTACTCGGCGATCGACGCCAGCAGGTCCCGGCGAAGCTGCTCGGGGCTCGCGAAGTCGGCGACGCGGCGCGGGCGCAGCTTGCGCGCGAGCGCGAACTCGGTGCGCGCCGTGAACCAGCGCGAGAAGTGGTTGCGCTGGCCGTGGTAGACGAGGCAGTCCTCCGGCACGTTCGCCAGCCGCTCTTCGAGCGTCTTGAGGTCGCTCGCGCGCGCCACCTCGCGCCCGTCGGGCATGCGGAAGACGAAGTCGCCGAACGCGAAGTTGTCGACCATGAACGCGCGCAGGTCCGCCAGGAGCGTCTCGGAGTACTTGCGCAGGAACGTCGCGCCCACCGTCACGGCGCCCTCGGCGAACTCCTCGCGGCTCGACTGCAGCAGGATCGGCAGGTCCGGCGCCACGGTGCGCGCGTGCCGCGTGAGGTCGAAGCCGGCCTCGCGCGAGAGCCTTCCGTCGCGCGGGAACTCGACGTCCGAGATCATGCCGAGCAGGTAGGGCCCGTAGGCCTCGATCAGCCGCTCGGCCTCTTCATAAGTGTTCGCGAGCAGGATCTTGGGCCGCGCGCGCAGCCGCACGAGCTTGTGCGACGCGTTGAAGCCTTCGCGCAGGAGCCGCTCGGACTGCCCGATGATCTCGGTGTAGATCGTCGGCAGGAAGCTCGAGTAGTAGCGGACGTTGTCCTCGACCACGAGCACCACCGGCACGCCCGCGGTCGCCGTGTCGTGCGCGACGTTGCGGCGGTCCTCGACGCTCTTCACGATCGCGACCAGGATCCGCGCGTCGCCCTGCCACAGCCAGAGCTGCTCGATGTTGGAGAGGTCGCGCCCGGCGATGAAGTCCTTGCGCTCCTGGTTGTCGTACGCCAGCGCCACCACGGGAACGTCGAGCCCCGAGGCCTTCACGCGCCGCGCGAGTTCGACGGCGTCCATGTCGCCCGGCCGCAGCGCGGTGACGATGAGATTGAAGCGCGGCTCGGCCTTCGCCAGCGCGATGGCCTCGGCGCCCGTCGAGACGTGCGTCAATCCGGGAGTCTGGGACGAACTGAGTTCGAGAAACTCCCCCACGATGAGCTCGTTGAGCCGCCCGTCTTCCTGCAGCGTGAAGCTGTCGTAGAGACTCGAGACCAGCAGGATGTCGTGCACGCGGAACGGCATCAGCCGCTGGAACGCGAGGAACGGATTGACGGGATCCGAGGTCGGCGGCGTGGAATGCGGCAAGGTCGGGCTCATGAGACGCATCTTCGCCCACGCGCGCGAAGAGCGGAAGGTGGTCGAAGGGCGCACGATCCCGCGGCGGGATGGCTCGTGCCCGGCGCATGGCCAGCGCGCGATGGAAACGAAGCGCCGTGCGTCTCCCGGTGACCGCGCGAGGCTGTCGCACGCCCGCCGTGGCCGACGCGCGCGTGCCTCGTGGCGTGCCCCGGAACGGCCCCCGAAATATCACGCGGGGCGGCGAATCGTTCGCCGCCCCGCGTGCTTGCTGCCCGACCGTGATGCGTGATGCCTAGACCAGACCCTGGTCCATCATGCTGTTCGCGACCTTGAGGAAGCCACCGATGTTCGCGCCGTTGAGATAGTTGCCCGGCGTGCCGTACTTCTCGGCGGTCTCGTAGCAGTTCTTGTGGATCGCGATCATGATGTTGTGCAGACGCTGATCGACTTCCTCGCGCGTCCACGAGAGCCGCATGCTGTTCTGCGACATCTCGAGGCCCGACGTCGCCACGCCACCGGCGTTCGCCGCCTTGGCCGGCCCGTACAGGATGCCCGCGTCGAGGTAGATCTTGATGGCTTCGAGATTCGAAGGCATGTTCGCGCCCTCGGCCACCAGCGTGACGCCGTTCTTGATCATGTTCGCGGCGTCCTTGGCGTTGATCTCGTTCTGCGTCGCGGACGGGAACGCGCAATCGGCCTTCACGTTCCACAGCGGGTTGCTGTCGGCGTTCGCGTCGACCGGGACGTACTTGGCCTTCGGGAACTTGCTCGCGTACTCCTGGATGCGGCCGCGGCGCACGTTCTTGAGGTCCATGACCCACGCCAGCTTCTCGCGGTCGATGCCATCCGGATCGTGAATCATGCCGTTGGAATCCGACAGCGTGATCGCCTTGCCACCGAGGTCGAGGATCTTCTCGACGGTGTACTGCGACACGTTGCCGCTGCCCGACACGAGGCAGAGCTTGCCTTCGAGCGACTTGCCCTTGGCCTTGAGCATCTCGGCGGCGAAATACACCGTGCCGTAGCCCGTGGCTTCCGGACGGATCAGCGAGCCGCCCCAGTTCAGGCCCTTGCCCGTGAGCACGCCCGAGAACTCGTTGCGGAGGCGCTTGTACTGGCCGAACAGGAAGCCGATCTCGCGGCCGCCGACGCCGATGTCACCGGCCGGAACGTCGGTGTCCGGGCCGATGTGGCGCTCGAGTTCGGTCATGAAGCTCTGGCAGAAGCGCATGACTTCCATGTCGCTCTTGCCCTTGGGATCGAAGTCCGAACCGCCCTTGCCGCCGCCCATGGGGAGCGTGGTCAGGCTGTTCTTGAACACCTGCTCGAACGCGAGGAACTTGAGGATGCCGAGGTTGACCGACGGATGGAAGCGCAGGCCGCCCTTGTACGGCCCGATCGCGCTGTTCATCTCGATGCGGAAGCCGCGGTTCACCTGGACTTCGCCGCGGTCGTCCTGCCACGGGACACGGAACATCAGCACGCGCTCGGGCTCGACGATGCGCTCGAGCAGGCGAGCCGAGCGGTATTCCGGATGCCGCTCCAACACGGGGGTCAGCGACCCGATGACCTCACGAACCGCCTGATGGAACTCGGGCTCCGCGGGGTTCTTCGCGATGACGCCGTCGACGACGGAGTTGATGTAATCCTTCGTGCTCATGTTCTTTTTGGGGGTTCCCACCGCCACGTCCATTCCACTCATGTCCGACTCCTTTCAATGGGATCGAAACAAGTCCCAACTGATCAGCAATCGGAGCGCCAACCGTGCCACGGAGGACGTTTCCCGGTGCGCGGTGCGGGATCGCAGTCCCGTGCGCATCCTACCGGTAGGGATGGCAGCTTGTAGACGTGAAAGGACAAGGGGTTCGGCATTCGGCGCGCGTCGTGTTCCGGACGTCACGGTCCGGCAAAGCGACTGCAAGCGCGCCGCTTCCGGGTCACACGAGGCATCCGCCTGCGCGCGTCATGCCGGACAAGCTGGCAGGTGCCCGCGCTTCTGACAGGGCGTGATCTCGGCGGGAATCGCATGAAATCGGTTTCATGCGAGCGAGCTTCCCGGCGCGTGCACCTGGTTCGTGGACCAGCCGCCGCGACGCGCGGCGAGGGCCGCACGCGGCCGCGGACGCGGACGCGAGAACGAGCGAAACCGGCCGCGATGATCCGCGTGGCCGGAATCCGGCCCGCTCAGTTGCTCGTCGAACTCCCCGCCTGTCGCTGCTGCTCCTCGATCTGGCGCCGGATGTCGTCCATGTCGAGCGCGCGCACCTGGCGGATCAGGTCGTCGAGCGCTTCCTCGGGCAGCATGCCGGGCTGCGAGTAGAGCAGCACCTTTTCGCGGAAGACCATCAGCGTCGGGATCGACATGATGTTGAACGACCCGGCGAGATCCTGCTCCTGCTCGGTGTTCACCTTCGCGAACGTGATGTCCGGGTGCTTCTCGGAAACGCGCTCGTAGATCGGCCCGAACGTGCGGCACGGGCCGCACCACGGCGCCCACCAGTCCACGAGGACGATCGGGTTCTCGACGACGGTGCTCTCGAAGGTCTGCGCGGTCAGTTCCTGGGTCGCCATCTGGATTGTCTCCCTGTGAAGGTCACCCGGTTGGAGTACTCGATCGGCTGGGAGATTCAGGACTGCGAAAGGCTCGACGCCGGGCCCCGGTCACGGGAATGCCGGAACTCGCGGAGATCACGCCCGTTCCAGCCGTTCCGCGATCCACTCCCCGATCGCCAGGCTCGCCGTGGCCGCCGGGGACGGCGCGTTGAGGACATGGAGCTGCCCCTGCGTTTCGGCCAGCGCGAAGTCCTCGACCAGCAGCCCGCTGCGCGCGAGCGCCTGCGCGCGCACGCCCGCGCGCGCGGGGCGCAGGTCGTCGTCGCGCAGCTCGGGCAGCAGCCGGCGCAGCGCCTCGGCGAACGCGCGGCGGTCGAGCGAGCGGCGCATTTCCCCCGCACCGTACGCGGCATGGCGCGCCGCGAGCGCGCGGAAGCCCGGCCACGCGAGCGTCTCGACGACATCGCGCCACGCGAACGTGCCCCACGTATAGCCCTCGCGCGCGAACGCGAGCACCGCGTTGGGCCCGGCCTCGACCTCGCCACTCACCCGGCGCGTGAAATGAACGCCGAGGAACGGGAAGCGCGGATCCGGCACCGGATAGATGAGGCCGCGCACGAGCGAACGCCGCGCCTCGGCGAGCACGTGATACTCGCCGCGGAACGGCACGATGCGCACGTCCGGCTCGAGCCCGCACGCGCGCGCGAGCCGGTCGGCGTGCAGCCCCGCGCAACCCACGAGCGCGCGGGCGCGCCGTTCGCCGGCCGACGTCGCCACGACGAGCGTCTCGCCCTCGCGGCGCGCGGCGAGGACGCGCACGCCCGTCTCCACCGTGCCGCCCGCGGCCGCGACGTCGGCCGCCAGCGCGCGCGCCATCGCGACGAAGTCCACGACGCCGGTCTGCGGCACCCACAGCCCGGCGAGCCCCGCGGCGTGCGGCTCGCGCGCGCGGATGCCCGCGGCGTCCAGCCGCTCGATCCCCTCGAGCCCGTTGGCGGCGCCTCGGCGTTCGAGCTCGGCGAGGCGCGGCAGTTCCTCCGGGCGCGTCGCGACCACGAGCTTGCCGCAGCGTTCGTACGCGATGTCGCGTTCGGCCACGTAGCGCTCGAGCGCGAGCCGGCCGTCGACGCAGAGGCGTGCCTTGCGCGAGCCGGGCGCGTAATAGAGCCCCGAGTGCACGACGCCGCTGTTGCGCCCCGACTGGTGCGCGGCGACGTCGCTCGCGGCCTCGAGTACGTGCACGTCGCGACGGCCGGCGCGCTGCAGGGCGCGCGCGGTGGCGAGCCCCACGAGGCCGGCGCCGGCGACGATCGCGTCCGCGACGGTTCCGCTCATGCGACGGACGCCTGCGCGATCGTACTCACGACGTGCTGCCGCATGACGGTCCTCGCCGGTGGGGAGCCACGGTGGCGCGGCCGATCCGGCCGGCTTCCGCGTGCCGGAAGCGCTTCGCAGCTCCGATCGGCCCGCGGACGGCGCCAGTATACGACCGCGTGTACGGCGCCAATACCGCACCCCCGCGCGACTTCCCCGGCGAGCGAGCAACCAGCCTGACAACTTGAGCCGACCATCTCAAGCCCCCGGCCTGCGCGTCGACAATTGAGGAGCCGGCCCTCGGAAACACCTCAGAGGAACGCATGCGTATCCTGCTGATCGACGACGACGATTTCGATCGGGCCAACGCACGCCGTGCACTCCTGCGCCGCATCCCTGCGTCCGACATCGTGGAATGCGCGACAGCATCGGACGGTCTCGCCGAGTTCGCACGGCATCACTACGATGCCGTGCTGCTCGACTATCGTCTGCCGGACGCCGAGGGTCTGGACGCGCTGCACAAGCTGCGCTCCGGCCCGGGCACGCAGTGCGCCGTGCTGATCCTGAGCGGCCTCGACGACGAGGGGCTCGCCGTGCGCTGCCTCGAAGAAGGCGCGCAGGACTACCTCTTCAAGGACGACCTCGACCCGCGGCACCTCTACCGTGCGCTCACCCAGGCGCAGCAGCGGTTCCGGCTCGAGGAGACACTGCGGCGCAACAACGAGGAGATCCGCTCGCTCGCGCAGCACGACCCGCTCACCGGGCTCGCGAACCGGCGCTTCTTCGACGAAAGCCTGCGTGCGGCGATGCCGCTCGCCCAGCGCCACGGCCGGCCGCTCGCACTGCTGCTGCTGGACATCGACAACTTCAAGTACATCAACGACAGCTACGGCCACGACGCCGGGGACACGCTGCTCGCCGAGGTCGCGCGCCGGCTCCAGGGCACGCTGCGCGGCGGCGACATGCTGTGCCGGCTGGGCGGCGACGAGTTCGCGGTGCTCGCGCACGAGTTCGCCACCGCGGCCCAGGCGCATCACCTCGCCCAGCGGCTGCTCGCGGCGCTGGAACGTCCCATCCGCGTCGAGTCCGTGGACGTGAACTGCTCGGTGAGCATCGGCGTCGCCTGCTATCCGTCGGGCGCGAGCACCGCCGACGAGCTCATGAAGCACGCCGATCTCGCCATGTACCGATCGAAGCGCGCCGGACGCAATCGCATCTCGTTCTACTCCGAGAGCCTCAACGTCGAGGCCGTCCGGCGCGTCACCCTCGAACGCGAGTTGCGCGCGGCGCTCGCGAGCGACGCGTTCGAGGTCTACTACCAGCCGCAGTTCCATCGCCGCGGCGACGACATCGTCGCGATCGAGTCGCTGCTGCGCTGGCGGCATCCCACGCGCGGCCTGCTCTCGCCCGCCGAGTTCCTCGACATCGCCGAGGACAGCGGCCTGATCGTGCCGATCGGCTCGTGGGTGCTGCACGAGACCTGCCGGCGCGTGCGCGCGTGGCGGTCACGACCGCTCGCGAACGGCTACCGGCCCGTGGCCTGCGTGAACCTCTCGGCCGCGCAGCTGCGCAACGATGCGCTCCCCGGGATCGTCCGGGCCGCGCTCGCGGAGAACGACCTCGAGGCCAGCGATCTCGAGTTCGAGATCACCGAGAACGCGATCGTCGAGGCCCACGGGCGCGCGTCCGAGGTCCTGCAGAGCCTCGCCGAAATGGGAGCGAGCATCGCGCTCGACGATTTCGGTACCGGGTTCTCGTCGCTCTCGCACCTGCGGCTGTTCCCGATCCGCGTGCTGAAGATCGACAAGTCGCTGCTGCACGGCGCGACCACGGTCGATCGCGATCAGCGCCTGCTGATGTCGGTGCTCACGATGGCGCGCAGCCTCGAACTGGAGAGCGTGGTCGAGGGCGTCGAAACGAAGGAGCAGGCCGAGCTGGCCTGCCGGCTCGGGGCCGACCGCCTGCAGGGCTTCCTGCTGTCCAACGCCCTGACGGCGACCGACCTCGACGCGCGGCTCGACCTCGCGGCGGCGTGACGCCGCGTCAGGACGGCATCTCGACCACGCGCCAGTAGGCGTCGAGCAGGTCGATCAGGCTCATGAAGTCCCGCCCGGCGTTCGACTTGAGCACGTAGCCCGCGATGTGACGGTGGTACGCGGCCGCGATGTCCTCGTCGTGCTTCGACGTCGTCAGCACGAAGACCGTGACGTCCCGCAGGCGCGGATCGTCGCGCATCGCCGCCAGCAGCTCGAGGCCGTCCATGCGCGGCATCTTGAGGTCGAGCAGCACGACCAGGGGTCGCGGCAGCCCGCCCGGCTGGTTGTGGCTCCTCAGGATCTCCAGTGCTTCGACGCCGTCGCGTGCGACGGTGATGGGGTTCAGCACGCGTCGCTCGCGAAACGCTCGTTGCACCGCCATGACGTCGACCTCGTCATCGTCGACGAGCAGGATCTGCACGGGCTTCGTGTTCATGCGTGTGCGGGCTCCTTCCATGTCTTTGGCCAGGTGAAGCGCACGGTCGTGCCGCGCCCCACCGATTCGATCTGGACTGTGCCACCGTGGAACTCGACGAGGCGTTTGACGAGAGCGAGACCCATGCCGCTGCCTTCGACCTCGTCGCGAGGTCGCAGCGTCTGGAACATCTCGAACGCCTTCGCCTGGTACTGCGGGGGAATACCGGGTCCGTCGTCGCGGACGAAGAACTCGACGTGGCGATCCCGATCCCGCGCGCCGACCTCGATGCAGCCCGACGCGCGATCGTGGTGCTTGAGGGCGTTGCCGAGCAGGTTGGAGAACACCAGCTGCAGCGCCACGCGGTCGGTGACGATCCGGGGCAGGCCCGGCGCGAGCCGGAACTCGAAGGCCGCGGGCCACTCGAGCATGGACGCGGCGTCGTGCACGAGGCTGTCGAGATCGACGGGCTCCGCGGCGCGTCGGACCTGGGTGACGCGGGCGTAGTCGAGCAGGTCGGTGAGCAGGCGGTCCATGCGCTGGACGCGCTGGCGCAGGAGCTCGCCGTTCTGGCGCTGCTCGTCGGTCATGTGCTCGTCGAGGTCCTCGATCAGCCACTGGCCGAGATGGTCCACGGCGCGCAGGGGCGCGCGGAGGTCGTGCGACGCGATGTAGGCGAACTGCTCGAGATCGCGATTCGAGCGCGCCAGCTCTTCGGTACGCAGGCGGAGCTCCCGCTGGGCCTCGGCGCGCTCGGAGATGTCGCGCACGATCGCCAGCACGCAGCGCCCGCGGTCCAGGTGCACCGTGCTCAGGCCGACGTCGGCGACGAACGTCGAACCGTCCCGGCGCTGCGCCGTGACTTCGATGTTGCCCCGCATGGCCGATCCGCTCCGTTCGGTGAACGCCTGGCGCAGGCCCAAGTGACGATCACGCACGGCTTCGGGCACCAGTGCTTCGACCGTGCGGTCGAGCAGTTCCTCCGGGGCGTATCCGAACAGCTCGCAGGACGTCGAGTTCACCTGGAGGATCCGGCCTTCGAGATCGAGCAGCAGCAACCCGACCTGTGACGCATCGAGAATGCGCTCGAACTGCCGCGATCGGCGGTAGGCCTCGTATCCCTGGCGTACGAGCCACGCGAGCAACACCGACAGCACGACCGCGAACGCGGCGAACACCCACGACAGCGCCGTATTGGGGCCCTGTCGCGGGAACAGCCGCAGCGTCCACCGCATCGGCCCGATGTCGAGCGGCACCGCCGCCGGCGGCCAGGTGCTCGTGACCGCGGCGCCGCGCCGGATGGCTGGCCGGCCACCTTCGAGCAGCTCGATCGCGTAGTGGTCGAGCATCTCGGGCGAGAGCCGGTCGACGAAACGCTGCAGGTCGAACGAGCCCACCTGGTACGCGGCGACACGCCCCGACTCCTCGAGCGGCACCACGACGTGGAAACCGATGTCGCCGCTCCCCAGTCGCGCGGGGCCGACGAAGCGCGCCTCGATGCGCGTGGGCGCGCCCTGCGCGCGGCGGAGGCGGACGTCGTCCTCGATCACCCAGCGCAGGTCCTCGGGCGCCAGGTCGCCGTCCTTCACACGCCAGCGCAGGACGCCGGTGGTCTCGACCACGGCGAGCGCCGTCGGCGACACGTGCCCGCCGATGTACAGCTGGGCGTTCGTTTCCCACTCGCGCTGCGTCGGACGCCGCAGGCTCCAGCGCGTGGCCTGGCGCAGCATCGCGCGGACGTGACCGTCGACCTCGGTCTGGCAACGCGCCGCGAGTTCCGCCGCCGCGAGCCGGTTGGTTCGTGCGACCAGCGCGAACTCCTGCTGGCGGAGTCCGTACCAGAGTCCGAGGAGTGGAAGGATGGTGCAGATCCCGAGCGCCAGCGGATGCCACCAGGCCATGGCGCCGCGCGCGGGATCGTGCTCGCCGGTCGCCCAGAGCACGGTGGCGACGCCGAGCAGCACGAACTGGAGGTAGACCCCGGCGGGCAGCTCGCCCAGGAGTTCCGCTCCGTGCATGTCGATCAGCCCGATCCAGCGATCCACGAGCACCAGCCCCGCGAGCGCGACGAGGACACTGGCCCCGAGGCCCGCGACCGAGGCGCGTTGCGGCCAGCGGGAACTCGCGGACAGCAGGAGCAGGATGCCGAGCCCGAAGAACGCGACCACCGCGGGAGGAGGCATGCGCCAGAGCGCGAGCGTCACGCCGCGGAGCGGGCCGAGCGCCGCCGGATCCCAACCCAGCACCACGCGCGCGAAGAACTCGAGGCACGCGAGCGCCGCGATGAGCGTGAGGAGCATGGCGCAGACGAACGCGGACCGGCGATGCCTGCCGGCGAGGAATGCGAGCGAAAGCCCTGCGAGCAGGAACCCGAACTCCGCGTCGAAGGGCGGCGGGACGATCGCCGCGCGTGCGGCGGGTATGACGGACCCGACGAGCAGTCCGAAGATGCCCGTCAGTCCCGTGAGGGCGACGATCGCGCCCAGGATTCCCGCGCCACCCCGCGCCCCCGGAGGGGGCGTGAGCCGCATCATGCGACCATCCCACTGATCGCCGAACCAGACGGCCGACCTCCGCCCCCGGGGCCTGCGAGCGGATTCGTCTCGGCGATCGTGGCAAACGTGCCCGCGCAGGCCCGGTGCCGCAATGCGACTTTAGTAGGCCATTCGCACTTGGATCCTGGGCCGCAACTGGCGAAGTCGACGTCTCACGACGCGATCGGCCCCGGACGACGATCCCACCGCCCGGGGCCGATCCGCGAAGACGATCCGCTACCGAAGCATCACGACGCGGCATGTACCGCGTTCGCCGGCGTCGTCCCGGAGCCGGGCGAAGTAGACGCCCGCCGGGAACCGGCTGCGATCGCCTAAGGCCATGCTCCACTCGACCTCGCCCGTCCCCGCGCCGACGCCACGCGAAAACCGGAGCGCGCCCTGAGCGTCGAAGACCTCGAGTTGCAATGGCTCCGGCTGGGGCGTCCATGCGAAGCGCATCGCGCCGTGGTTTGGCTGCGGGAACACGCGCAAGCGCGCATCCTCCAGCCTCGTGGCCGCGGGAACCGACGTCGGTGTCGGACAGCCCAGTCCGAGCGCACCCACGAGTCCGCAGTTGCCATGACTGAGCGCGGGTGACATCGACGCGAGCGTGACCACATCGGCGTGCAGATTGCAGAAGAGGGGGTCCGCATCGAAGTCGCTCGGGCCGGGAGCGATTCCCTCGGTGGCTCCGCCGGAGTTGCCGAACCAGTCGTTGCAGCCGAGCGTCGCCGAGCCGGCGCCCGTCACGCGCACCCCCCGCGAATTGGCGAAACCGATGTTGGCGGTGATGTCCACTGGCTGTGGCTCGGGATTCTCGAAGTCGAGTCCCTGGAGCCCGTTTTCGTAGCTGGTGTTGGACACCATGCTCGCACCGGAGTAGGCCGCGGTGGCGGCGATGCCTCGCCCACCGTTTCGGCCCACTACGTTGTGGTCGACCTTCCCATTCAGCCACGTCACGGAGATTCCGTCTCCTCCCGAGCGCAGCACCCTGTTCGCGGAAAGATGGCTCACCACCATTCCAGTCATGCGGATTCCGGCGTCGCCTGCGCGCCGGACGTCGCAGCTGTCAAGCCAAGCGATCGTGCCGGCGAGCCGGATGCCGTCGTTGCCAGTGCTGTCGATCGTATTGGAGTTGAAGTCTCCGGTCACGATCCAGCCTTCACCGTGAAGTCCGATTCCCCCGCACCGTCGAATCGTGTTTCCCCGCACTCGCCATGGTCCGGGGAGGCTGCGGGAACAGTTGAAGGCAATCCCGTCGCCGGAGCAGTCGGTGACGAGGTTGTCGCGCACTTCCGCGTTGCTGTCACACGTCACGTGAATGCCGTCGACGCATCCGCGGACGACGTTGTCGTGCGCGTGCACATCCACCCCGACCTCGATACCGACGGGCGACGGCCCCGCGACGAAGTTGGAGGCAACCGTGTTCGTGGTCCCGCCGACGACACTGAGTTTGCCTCCGACGACGGTGCTGAACAGGACCTGATTGGCCAGGTTGCTCACGACCAGGTCGCCAAACACGAGGCACGACATTACTCGTACCTGGTTGAACCCGCAGGTCATGCCGGAGTCCGCGCGACACATCCGGACAACGAGGGTGCTCCCGCGATCGAGCCGTACACCGCCGAGCACGTGGAGGCCCTCGACCGTGACTGTGTACGTGCTGACGTCCGTGGTGCGAATGCGACGCACGCGCGGCGGCTCCAGCAAGTAGGGATAGGTGCTTCCCTGATGCCAGCCCAGATAGAGACTGTGCGTGATCGTGACGGACTCCTCGTAGATTCCGGTCCTCACGAGCACGGAGTCCGCACCCGCGTCGATCGCGGCCTGAATGGAAGCGGCGTTGTCGGGAACCACGAGTGTCGTGGCGTGAATCCTGAGAGGTAGCGCGAGCAGCCCGAACAGCACTGCGGCGACGGTGCGATTCATGCCGGCCTCCGAAGCTGCGGTGCGGAGTGCCGAAGCCCCGGTGCATCGCCACCCCGCGTGCGAACGGCCCGGCACCGGGAATCGCGCGGGGGAAGGCGGGTCGTCGGGAACGACCGCGGGGCGCCGGAGAGTATGCAGTGGAGCTTATCGAATCGTCGGCGCCAACCTGTCAAGAACACAGAGGATGCCCGGAGGATCGCCTCCGGGCATCGCCCGCGTCGTTCGCCGAAGGGCTATCGCAACACCACGACCCGGCAGGCCCCGCGCTCACCCAGCTCGTCCCGGAGCCGGGCGAAGTAGACGCCCGCCGGGAACCGGCTGCGATCGCCTCCGGGCAGGCTCCACTCGACCTCGCCCGTCCCCGCGCTCACGTCGCGCGAGAACCGCAACGCCCCCTGGGCGTCGAAGATCTCGAGCGTCACGGGCGATGCCTGCGGCGCCCACGCGAAATGGATCGCGCCGCGCGAGGGCTGCGGGAACGACCGCAGCCCAGCGTCGCTCGAGCGCGCTCCCGCGGGCACCGTCGACGCGGTCGGGCACCCGAGCCCCAGCGCGCCGACGAGCCCGCACCCCGCGCGGCTCAACGCCGGCGACGTCGAGGCCAGCGTGACGATGTCGGCAGGCAGGTTGCAGAAGAGCGGATCGAGCGAGAAGTCCGTCGCCGCAGCGCTCACTCCCGTCGTCGCGCCGCCGGGGTTCGCGTACCAGTCGTTGCACCCGAGCGTGATCACGCCGGCGCCGATGCGCTCCAACCCCACGCCGTTCGCGGCGCTGATGTTGTTGTTGACGGAATCGGGGTCGGAGTCCGTCGCCTGCAGCGAAATGCCGGGGCCCGAGTTTCCAGAGCAGGTATTGGATCGGATGCGATCGAAGGCGTCGTCGGACAAGAGCTTGATGCCGGCACCGGCGTTGTGCAGCGAGACGTTGTAGTCGACGAGCGGGCAGAGGTCGGCCCGGATGCCGTCACCCGCGCAATGCGTCACGACGTTGCCGCGAATGTGCTGGACGATCGTGGTCATCACGATGCCCGGCCCGTTCGCTCGCCGGACCGTGTTGCTGTCGATCGTCGCCGTGACAACGAGGAGGCTCATGCCCGTGCTGCCAGTGCTGTCGACGGTGTTCCGCATGATCGTCGGGCCGACCCCGGTGAACTGCACACCGACGCCGCCCACGCGGCGAACCACGTTGTCCATGCAGTCCACGACAGCCTGCCCGCCCGGTCCGGGCGTGGGCCCCACGATCCCGCGCCCCGTGCAGTCCTCGACGATGTTCCGGTACGCGCCGGCATTGTTCGTCCCGGCGATGCGAATGCCATCGGTACATGCACGCACGTGGTTGTCGTACGCATAGCAGTCCGAGCCCAGGGTGATGCCAGTCGCGGCGGGCCCGGTCACGAGGTTGTTGCTGATCGGTGACGAGCCGTTGCCTCCTGCGGAGATGCCGCCGGAGTTGACGGAGTTGAACATCACCTGCGAGTTGAGTCCGTTCGCGCTCAGCGTGCCGTACACCACGCAGCCCATGACGCGCGCGACGTACTGCGAGGTGCAGCTGATCCCCGAGTCCGCGCGGCAGAACGTGAACTCGCACCCGTTGAACGCCGTTACCGCGGCGCCTCCGAGAATGTGGAAGCCACGCACACGCACCACGCCGGTAAGGCTGGGGCTGGTGATCCGGCGAACGATCGGGGCCGCCGGGAAGTAGGCGCGCTCGTCGTACGTGAGCAGCACGGCGTGGGTGATGTTCACCGTCTCTTCGTACGTACCGCCCTTGACCCACACGGTGTCGACGTTGGCGTTGATGGCCGCCTGGATCGTCGAATAGTTGTCGGGGACCGTGGTCGAGGTGGCGAACGCGTCGACGCTGGAGGAGACAACGGCCAATGCTAGGAGGAAGGGAACGAGGCGCATGGGACACTCCGCGGCAGCGGTGGCCGGCATGCGGCGAGCGCGACGACCACCGGAACGAGTGGGGGGTGCGGAATCGTCGCGCGGGGGGAGCGAAGGGACCGCGCGGTGCACCCGGCCGCGCGTGGTGTGGTGAAGATACCGGGCACCGCGGACGGACGCCGCTGAATTCCGGTGTGCAGGAGCACCGCTCGGGGGGCCTGTTGCCGCGAAGCGACGCGGTGACTAGGGTGCGTAGGTGAGTGCGCTGGATGCATCCCGCATCCGACCCGACCTGCGCCGCAGGCGCTGCTGGAGGAGTGCATGCCGTCCCCGTTCACGAGGTTCTCGGTCCTGCTGATCGCGCTGCTGTTTGCGCTGGCCCTCTCACCCCGCCCCGGCTTTGCCGCCGACGTCCCGCCGGCCAGCGGCGGCAAGGGCCTGCACTACGTCTACTTGATCCGGCACGGCTACTACGACCGCGATACGACGAGCGAGGACGACCGGACGCACAGCGCCCTCAATGCGCTCGGGCACCGCCAGGCCCGGATCGTGGGAGCTCGGCTCGCGAAGCTGCCCGTTCATTTCCGCTCGCTCGTGAGCAGCGACTTCCTGCGCGCGCGGGAGACGGCGGCCGAGATGGCGAAACTCATGCACATGCCGGTGCAGGAGGATTCGCTGATCCACGAGTGCACGCCGACGGCCGACCGCCCCGACTGGATGAAGAACCACACCGCCGAGGAGATCGCGCTCTGCGATTCGAACGTGAACGCGGCGTGGCGGAAGTACTTCACGCCCACTCCCGACGCGGACACGCACGACGTGCTCGTCTGCCACGGCAACGTCATCCGGTGGTTCGTGAGCAAGGCGATCAGCCTCGACACCACGCACTGGAGCCGGTTCGACATCGGCAACTGCTCGATCACCGTGATCGCGGTGCGCCCCGACGGCGTCGCACGGCTCGTGACCTACAGCGACGTCGGCCACATCCCCGTGGCGCTGCAGACGTGGAGCGGTCCCGGCGGCGGCTGGAAGGTGCCCGCGAAGTGAGGCGGTTCGCGCTCGCGCTGGCGCTGCTCGCAGGACTCGCGTGCGCCGCGATCGCCGCCGCGCCCGATGCGCCCCGGCCCGCGACGGGCAACCACTTCGTGTTCCTCGTCCGGCACGGCGCGTTCGACCGCAACGACGGCCTGAGCGAGCTCACCGACAACCCGCTCAACGCCCTCGGCCACGAACAGGCGCGCCGGCTGGGTGAACGCCTCGCGGACATGAACGTCCCGTTCACGCGGTTCGCGACCAGCGATTTCCTGCGCGCGCGCCAGACGGCCGAGGACATCGGCGCGGTGCTGCACCGCCACCCGGACGTCGACACGCTGATCCGAGAGTGCACGCCCACGCCCGAGCATCCGGAGTACACGACGTACCACTCGCCGGAAGACATCGCGCACTGCGTCGAGTCGCTCGAGGCTGTCTGGAGCCGCTACTTCGCGCCGACGCCGCAGGGCGACACGTGGGACCTGCTCGTCTGTCACGGCAACGTGATCCGCTGGCTCGTCGCGCGCGCGACCGGCGCCGACGAGCGGCACTGGTACGCGAACGACATCGCCAACGCGTCACTGACCGTGATCGCGATCCGGCCCGATGGCTCGATGAGGCTCGTCACCTACAGCGACGTCGGCCACCTGCCGCCCGCGCTGCAGAAGTGGGCCGGGCGCGGCTGGGGCAGTCGCGCGCCTACTCGCCGCACGCGCTGACGCGGGCCGCGCCTCAGGGCAGCGGCGTCGCGAGTTCCCGGCGCGCCCGCACGCTCAGCTCGCCCGCGCGGGTGCGGGCGACGCGCGTGAGCAGGTCCCGGGCTTCGGCCGAGTCGCCGCGCTGCCGCAGCACGAGCGCCAGGTCGAGCGTCGCGACCGGATCCGCCGGCGCGAGGCGCACCGCGTGCCGCAGCAGTTCCTCGGCGCCCGAGAGATCGCTCACGCGGTCGCGCACGGCCGCGGCGACCACCAGCACGCGCACGTCGTCCGGGTACGTCCGCACCGCCTCGATCGCGTAGTCGCGCGCCGCGTCGAGATCACCCGCCGCGAGCAACGCGGCGACCAGGTGCGCCGCCAGTTCGGGCGTCGGGCGCGCGTGCTCGTACGCCCCACGCAGCGAATCGACGTCGCGCGCGAGTCCCGGCGAGACCTCGACGGTTCCCGAGCGCAACTCGGTGACGGGCCGCGCGGGAGCGCCGGTCGCGCCGGGAATCACGAGTCCGTTCGCCACGCGGGCTTCGAGCGCCTCGCGCACGTTCGGCGTCAACGAGAGGCCCGTGCCGGGACCGACCTTGGGCTGCAGCACCACGAAGGCTCCGGCGAACACCGCCACCAACGCGGCTGCGGCGAGCGGCACCAGCGCGGGCGCGCGCCTGGCGCCTGTCGCGCGCCGGATCGCGTGCGCGAGTTCGGGCGAACGGGACGCGGATTCCACGAACGGCGCCGGCTTCGCCAGCCACGCGGCGCGGTAGCGCACGGCGTCGACGTACGCGGCCGTGCAGGTTCGGCACCCGGCGAGGTGCTCGCGCACGCGCTCGGCCACGTCCGGCGGGAGTGTCCCCTCGGCGAGCGCCGCCAGCGTCTCGAGATCTTCGTGTCCGGTCATGATGTCCTACCGTTCCTGCTCACCGAACCAGCGCCGCAGGTGCCGTACGACGCGTTCGGTGATGCTGTAGACCCCCCGCGCGCTCGGGATCCCGAGTTCGTCGGCGATCTCCTGCGCGGTCCAACCCAGCTCGAATCTCAGTTCGAGGATGCGCCGCTCGGCCGGATCGAGCGTTTCGATCATCTCCCGGAGCCTCCGGGCCGTGAGGCGAGCCTCACGTTCCATGAGGTGATACTCCGGGCTGTGTCCCCCCGACTGGTGCTGGAACTCGTCGCGCACGTGGTCCAGGTATTCCAGCATCCGCCCCGAGGCCGCGCCCACCGACTGCGCGTGCAGGTCGTAGGCATGCCGGCGCAGCCAGCGGTCACCCAGCTTCTGTTCGATGCTCCGAAGCGTCGCGACGAAGCGATCGAGGGTCCACGGATCGGTCGGCGTCGACAGTTCGGCGATCAGGTCGTGACAGGAACGTCCCTCGATGTAGTAGAAGCGGAAGATGCGGCGTTCGAGTTCCGAGAGATCTTCGAATCCCGCGACGTCGCGCCCCCGGCCGAATCGCCGGCGCAGTACTTCGAGCGCTTCGGAGCGCGCCACCAGCGTCAACCAAGTCGAAAGTGCGGCACGACCTTCGTAGGTCGCGAGCTTCGAACGGCGCAAGTTCACCAGGACGTCGACCATCACCGAGCGGATGTCGTCCCGATCGCGCGTGCGCAGGTAGCGACGGACGACCGAGTAGATCAGGCCCGCATAGCGGTGGACGAACGCTTCCCACGCGGGCGCGTCGTCTGCGAGAATCCGACGCACCAGTTCCACGTCCCCGGCATGGTGGGGGACGGGCGTCATGGAATTCGGAGTGTGTTCGGATTCGGTCATCCGCGGTCCTTCCCGCTGCCGGATCGAGCACTCCCGGTCATGAGGCCCACCAAGCACGAGTCATTCTAGGACGCTTCGCGCCCTGCGGGGTATGAGAAACGGGTGCAAACCGTCCGGATCGGTCGAATGAAACGACGTCGGGAAACTCGCGTGAGATATCCGCGATCGCGCATGCGGAATTCCGCCGAATGCGCCGTCGAATACCCCACGATGGAGTGTGTCCCTCGACCGGGGGATACGCTCACTACCCCGAGAACCCCACGCGGCGCATGCTGACTCCCTCCCCTCGGAGAATCGCCTGGGGCGCGATCGTCGCCGCATCGTGCCTCGCACTGCTCGCCGTCCTCCCGGCTGCCGTGCGCCGATACCGCGCGCAACACCGGTTCGAGCAGCTGCTGGCCGCCGCTCCCGCGCTCGACACCACGACCGTCCGGCACGCCTGCTTCGACGACGACGCCCGGTGGCAGGCGTACTGCATGACCTTGGGCACCGGCCCGCTCATGGACGCCTACGAAGTCGCGCAGTGGGCCATGGCGCGGCGGCCGTACACGCGTTTCCTCGAAGTGCGGGACCTGCTCGAAGGCCTGCAGATCCAGATCGGAGACGAACTGGCGCGGGACTTCTCGCTCTCGGTGACGGGGCAGTACGCGCGCGCCAACGCGCGGCGAGATCCGCTGTCGGACTTCGGCGTCCGGCGGACGAGCATCGCGATCTTCGACCTGATGTCCGATCCGAAGATCACCCCCGCGGCCCGCCTGAGGGGCGTGCGGGGAATCCTCGAGCGCTACCGGTCGCTGCGGGATTCGATCGGCATGGAGAACGCCCACTTCGTCGCCGCGCAGCTGGAGATGGAGATCGGCCATCGCGCCGAGTTTCGCCAGAACCTCGAGGCCGCGCGCGCGCTCGCGCGACTCGCGAACGATGACTACATGTCGTGCCAGATTCTCGGCCAGCTCGCCGAACACCACCGTCAGTGGAATCACGAGGATTCGGCGCAGGTGGTCTTCGCCGAGGCGATGACGCTGGCTCGCGCCCACCCCTTCGTGGACCAGATCGTCCGGCTGACGAGCTTCCAGGCGCAGCACGAAGTGAACGAGGGCCGGCCCGCGGCCGCCGCCGATCGGCTGATGGACGCCGTCGAGCTCGTGGAAACGCGCGGCGTCGGCAAGTCGCGCGCACGCCTGGTGGTGCGCGAAGCGAAGCTGTTCGCGCAGATGGACTGCTGGAACCTGGTGGACCGCTCGCTCCAGCGCCTGCCCGTGCTGATGCGCGACGCCCCGAATCACTTCGTCGACATCGAGCGCGACAAGACGCTCTTCGACGCGGCGGTGCTCCGGGCGCGGGCGGCGTTCGGGCGCGGGCAGGCGGACCAGGCTCGCGCCGAGGTGCAGCCGTACCTCGCTGGCGCACCGAACAGTTCGCGTCGCATCGGCGTCGCGGTGATGGCCGAAGCCGAATCGCGCTGCGCGATGCGCGCCGGCGACTGGGTCACGACCGAACGGACGTGCGCGAGCGGCCTTGCGCACTGCGATACGGCGCACGTCGACGAGGCGGTGCTGCCGCTCGAGCTGCGCTACGCCCGTGCCGCGGAAGCGCTGGGCCATTTCGACGCCGCCCGTCGCGCCGAAGCGGACGTCGCCCGGCGGCTCGAGCGTGATGGCGCGGAGCAGGCCGGCGATGCCCGGCTGGCGCTGCGCGTCCTGCGGGCGAGGTTGCGGCTGCGCGCGGGCGACCTCGCCGGCGGCCGCGCACTGCTGCGCGAGGTGCTGGGCGTACTCGGGCGCGAGGGGCCGGATCGCGAAGGCATCCGCGGGCTCGGCATGTGCGAGGCCACCGGGCTCTCGCCGCGCGATGCCGTGCACGAACTGGCGCGCCTCGCTCCCGCGGCCGGGTACGGATTCGAGATGGAGTGGCGCTCCCTCGCGCGCCGCGGCGCATTCACGCGATCGGACCCGTTCGCGCCGATACGCCACCCCGGCCCCGGCACGCATTTCGTCTATCGCTTCACGTCTGGCCACCTACTGCGCTGGACCGCGACCGCGCGCGGCGTCGTGCTCGACACGCTCGCGCTCGGTGCGGACTCGTGCCTCGCGGAGGTGAGGCGCACCGTCGCCGCGTTGCGCACCGAAGCGCCTGCCGCGGGCCGCGTGCTCGGGCCGCGCGCCGAAGCCCTGCTGACGCGGCTCGCGCGGGAACTGCTGCCGACCGAGATCGTCCGCGACGCGCGGACGCCGGCGCGAATCGAGATCTCGCCCGACGGCCCGCTGCTGATGCTACCGTTCGGCGCGCTGGTGGCGCCTGCACGGGAGGGCGGATCGCCGCTGGCCGAAATCACCGACATCGTCTACGAGGCCGGCTGGTCCGTGCGTGCGACACACGACGCGCGCGAAGCCGTGATCGTGGCGAACCCCACGGTCCCCGCGGGACTCGTACGCCGCTACGCGTGGAGCGGATCACTGCGCGGGTCGGACGCCGAATCGCAGGCGGCGCTCCAGCGCTGGCCCGAGGCCACGCTGCTGCGCGGTGCCGGCGCCACGCGGACCGCGTTCCTCGAGGCCGTGCCGCGAGCGGAGTACGTCTACATCGCCGCACATCACGTGCATGATCCCGCCGCCCCGTTCCTCGGGTTCATTCCGCTGGCAGCCGGCGCGCGCACCGACTTTGCACCGCCCATGGTGGAAGCGCGCGACGTTCGCGCCCTCGACCTGTCGGCGTGCCGGCTCGCCGTGCTCGCCTCGTGCGCGAGCGGTGCGCCCTACCGCACCGACGAGCAGCCCGGGCCCGGCCTGGGTGACGCCTTCCTCGACGCCGGCGCACGCGCCGTGGTGCGCAGCTTCTGGGACGTGGGCGACGAGGAAACGCGCGAGTTCATGAGCCGGTTCGTCGCCAGCGCGGCCATCGAGGCCGACCCTGCCGCAGCGCTCGCGAACGCCCGCCGCGAGGCCATGCGCGCGAAGGTCCCCGTGCCCCCGCGAGTGTGGGCCGCGTGGTCGATCGCCGAAACGCGCGAACGCCCGCGCTGAACGCGTCGCACTCCCGCGGGAGCATGGCGGTACTCCTGAGTCCGCGCCTCGGCCGGCGGCCGCGACGGGCGTTCGTATGAAAACCCGGACTCGGAATGCGGAATCCGGTAGAACGCGCCGTCGAATGTTCGGAAAGGGCCGAAGTGGCCCTTCCGACATTGGGGGGCGGTGACCCGCGCCCGGGGGGAAGCGACGCTCACGCGCAAGCGGGGGCGCCGAAGAACTCCGGACCGAACTGGCGAGGTCGGGGGACATCGCACAGTTCCGCCCCCCTGTTCTTCACCGATGACGCGACACGCGTCTCGCCAGACCGGGCAGCCGGCCCGAGGGGTGACCGGCCCGCCCGCAGCGCCCCCGGGCCCGAGCACGCGCCGGCCCACTTCGCGGACCGCGCCTCTCCCCAACCCAGGACGCCAACGCCGCGCCGCACGAAAGTGCGACGCGGCGAGATGTTTTGGGGGCTAGGAACTCGAGCGTCGCGACTCCGACAGTTGCTGAAGCCGCGCGATCAACTCGTTGCGAGTCGCTCGGAGCTGACCGATCGGCGTCGACGCGTCGTATTCCCCCGTCTCGGTGCCCATCAACTGCGGCCCGAACTCCTCGAAGTCGTCGACGATCGCCGACGCCGCGCAATAGAAGGCGAACGCAAGCTCGAGGTCGCTCACGAGAACGTCTACGATGTCCTGGGCCATGCGCGGAGCGGGCATGTCGCGAACCTGGCCTGGAATGGGACATCAATCAAGCCCGCCAAAGAGGCCACCGCTAGGCTAGGAGAATGCGGCTCCGGTGATAGGCAAGGTGTACCTCATCCAAGTTGTGCTGTTTGCTTATCAGCAGCCGTCCAGACAATCCGATGAGGCTCATGTCCTTGTCGATCGCGAAGCCTCCTCGATCCAGCAGCACGTGGTGGTTCGGACAAAGGCAGAGGATGTTCGAAGGTGAGTCCGGACCGTCGTGTGGTCTGCCAAGCGGTCGAATATGTGCCCCCTCAGCATACGGCCCTGCATTGGTTGCCAAGCGAGTGGTGCAAACTTGGCAGGTGTAGTTGTAGAGGCGTTTGATCATGAGCGCCGTCGGCGAGCTTCGTACGATTCGCTCGACTGTGACGAGTCGGCGGTCGGCCGCGACTTGCTGACCAGTCGGCCCCGGAACCAGTTGGGGTGAATACGCCTCAACTGCAGTCAGTAGGAACCGCCAGATCGTGAACCCCGAGCTGCCTATCGCAGGCCAGTAGTCGTCAACTCGAAACAAACCTGAGTACACGTAGCCAGACCTCGGAGAAAACTCTGAGCGTAGTCCGGCTCCCCGCACTACGCGTACTGGCGACCCGTCAAGACAGCTCTTGGCGAGCGCTAGATTCCCACCTATTAGCTCCTGATTTGCGATCTGCTTGCGCGACGAGGGATCCTGGCCGCCAAAGCCCGTGTAGAGGATCCAAGCTCCTCCGTCTTTGTCATCCTCATAGCCACCGCTCAAGACGATTGACTCAGCGCCCAGTTCGGCCCTGCCAGTAATTCCCGCTTGCAGGTGTCGGTGTACTCGGGCCTCGGCAAGTGCTCGGCGGTCCGAGAAACCAGTACCAGGGGGAATGCCCGGGATCTCCCCGAAGTAGGGCTCGCTACTCATGACTCAAGCCTACCCCTTCCGCCGCTCGTCGCCCACGCGGACCGTCCAGCCGAGCCGATCGCAGTGCTCCAGTAGCGGGACCGCGTACTTCCTCGACGCGTCAGTGAAGCTGCGGAAATCGCCCACCGTCAGCGTGGGGTGCGTGGCGAACCACTCGTTCAGCTTCGCGCGCAGCGTCGCCATCTGCTTCGCGGTGTACGTCAGCTCCTGCGACACGCGCACGAGGCGGCCCAGGAAGTAGCCCAGCGCGGCGACTTCGCCGGCGGTGCTGCCCAGCTTGGCGCTCCACGCGGGCACCTCGGGTACGAGGTAGCCGGCCGACTCGAGCTCGGCCTCCAAGGCCTCGAGCTGGCGCAGCGTCTCGGCGGGCGGCTCCCACGGCACGCCGCCGGGGCGCACGCGTTCGCCCTTCTGCTCGATCGTGGCGTCGGCGACCAGCGAGGCGAATGCGGCGTCGAACAGGGCGCCGTCCATCACGGGCTTCAGGGCGCTCTTCAGTTCGCCCTTCATGATCCCGTAGCGCGCCGCGTGGCGTTCGGCGTATTCGCGCACGTCGTGCTCGATCCGTTCGCGCGTGCTGCTCCAGCGGTCGTCGCCCACCCAGCGCCCGGCGGCGGGCGTGGCGACGCTGCCTTCGCGGGCGAGCCGCTCGAGCGCCTCGCCCACCGCGGCGACGGGCTCGCCGACGGCCTGCGCGAGTACTTCGCTGCTCGCGATCTTCTCCATGCCGGCCAGCTTCTCGAGCAGCCGCGCTTCCAGCGAGCCGCTCTCGTGCACCTCCATCTGCTCGAGCCCGGCGTCGGCGCGGCGGCGGCGCTTCGCGACGGGCTCGATCACGCTGCCGCCGCCCACCGTGCGGCTCGGCGAGTAGCTGCGGATCACGAACCGGTCGCCACGCGCGGCCACGGCGGCGCGCTCCAGCCGCACCTGGCCGAGCGCGGTCTCGCCTGCGCGCAGGGGCGCGTCGGCGAACAGCACGAGCCGGCCGATCACTTCACTCGCGCCGAGGTGGAAGCGCACGCGCTGGTCCACCTTCCATTCGCGCGGGTAGTCGGCCAGCAGCTCGAACCGCACGTCCAGGATCCGCGAGGCGGCCAGCGATCCGGGCGCGAGCAGCCAGTCGCCGCGCTCGACCTCCTCCTTGCTCACGCCGTGCAGCGCCACGGCGGTGCGCTGGCCGGCGCGCGCCGCGTCCACGGTTTCGCCGTGCACCTGCACGCGGCGCACGCGCACGTCGCGCTCGCGCGGCAGCAGCTGCAGCGCATCGCCGGTGCGGATCGTGCCGCGCCAGAGCGTGCCGGTCACCACGGTGCCGAAGCCTTCCACGGTGAACACGCGGTCCACGGGCAGGCGCGCGGGCTCGGCGTCGGCGCGCGCGGGCGCACCGGCGAGAGCGGCGTCGATCGCGGCGAGCAGTTCGGGCGTTCCGGCGCCGGTGACGGCGGAGAACTCGACGATCGGCGCGTCGGCCAGCGGGCCACCTGCGAGCAGACCGCGCACGTCCTTCGCCACCATCTGCGCCCACTCGGCGTCCACGAGGTCGCGCTTGGTGAGCACCACCACGCCGCGCGTGACGCCGAGCAGCCGCACGATCGCCAGGTGCTCGCGCGTCTGCGGCATGACACCCTCGTCGGCGGCGATCACCAGCAGCACGAGGTCCACGCCGCCGACACCGGCGAGCATGTTCTTCACGAACCGCTCGTGCCCGGGCACGTCCACCAGCCCGACGCGCACGCCGGCAGGCGTCACGAGCGGCGCGAAGCCGAGGTCGATGCTGATGCCGCGCTTCTTCTCTTCGGGCAGCCGGTCGGTGTCGACGCCGGTCAGCCGCCGGACGAGGGCGGTCTTGCCGTGGTCGATGTGGCCGGCGGTGCCGACGATGGCGAGGCGCGAACCGGGGAGCGTGCTCATGCGGGCGCCGATCCTAGCAGCCGCGGCGGCCGCACGAGGCCGGGGGCCCCACAGCCGCGGCGATCGAACTTGCCCCGGGGCGACTCAGAGAGTAGGTTAACACTGTTAACTCGCCGCGACGGCCAGTCCGGTCGCCGGGTCCGCACCCCAGGGAGCCACCCCAGATGCCTTCCCGCACCACCCTCACGCAGCGCGTCCGTTCCGCCAGCGCGAAGCGCCGCGCCGAGCACAAGACGAGCACGCGCGACGTGGTGTTCCGCGCCGCCGCCGAGCTGCTCGACGAGGGCGGCTACGAGGGTTTCTCGCTGCGCCGGCTCGCGGAGCGGATCGGCTACACGCCGACGACGATCTACCGCTACTTCCGCGACAAGGACGAGCTCGTGATCGCGATCCTGCTCGAAGGCTTCGCCGCATTCGCGCAGGCGCTGCGCGCGGCCGCGGCCGAGACACCCGATCCGGCCGCGCAGATCGAGGCGCTGGGCCGCGCGTACGTGCGCTTCGGGCTCGATCACCCGGTCATGTACCGCGTGCTCTTCATGCAACGCTCCGACGTGTGGAGCCGTATCCCTCCCGAGCAGTTGGAGCGCGAGTGCGGCGAAAGCGCGTTCGAGCTGCTCGTCACCGCGGTCGATCGGGCCATGTCCACCGGCGCGATCCGCGCGCGCGACGTGCAGGGGACGGCACTCTCGCTCTGGGCGCTCATGCACGGCGTGGTTTCGCTCTGCCTGGCGATGCCCGACCTCGGCGACGAGGCGACGCGCGAGGCGATGATCTCGAGCGCGTTCTCGCTCGCGGAGGCGGGGCTCGAATCCTGATCGAAACACTTTTTTGGCAACGCAGTTAACACCGTTATTTCACAGACCATCAGTCACCATCGGAGCACCGATCATGCGCTGCCTCGCTCTTTCGACGCTGTTGTTCGCGGGTTTCCTGCTCGGGTCCGGCGCGCCGGCCCACGCCGTCCCGACCACGCCGGGCAAGGGCGCGGTTCGCGGCCTCGTCACGGACCACACGACGCACCAGCCGATCGCCGGTGCGAGCGTGAACGTGGTCGGCACCACGCTCGGCGCCATGACCGGCGAGGACGGCCGGTTCGCGATCGCGCAGGTGCCCGAGGGCTCGTGGCAGCTGCGCGCGTGGCGCATCGACTACCCGGCGCTCGTGCGCTCCGACGTGGTCGTCACGGCCAATCGCGGCACGCAGGCGGACTTCGAACTCGAGATCGAAGCGGTGAAGGCACAGGAGGTCGAAGTGCACGCGAAGGGTTTCGCGCGCGCGGCCGACGTGCCGACGACCAGCTACCAGCTCTCGTACGAGGAGATCCGCCGCTCGCCCGGGGCGATCGGCGACGTGCTGCGCCTGATCCAGACGCTGCCCGGGCTCGCGATGGCCAGCGACCAGCGCAACGACCTCATCGCGCGCGGCGGCAGCCCGAGCGAGAACCTGACGCTCGTCGACAACGTCGAGGTGCCGACGCTCAACCACTTCGCCACGCAGGGTTCCTCGGGCGGGCCGATCAGCATGCTCGACAACGAGCTCCTGCGCGACGCGACGTTCCTCGCGGGCGGCTTCCCGGCCGAGTACTCGGGCCGGCTCTCGAGCGTGCTCGACGTGCGCCTGCGCGACGGCGACCGCGAGCGGATGCGCTCGCAGCTCGACCTGAGCGCGGCGGGCGCGGGGCTGGTGGGCGAAGGGCCGATCGGCACGCGCGGCGCGTGGGTCGGCAGCGTGCGGCAGAGCTACCTCGACCTGCTCGCGGGCTCGTTCGGGCTCACCGCCGTGCCGCACACCACCGACTGGCAGTGGAAGGGCTCGTACGACCTCGATTCGAACGACAAGCTCTGGCTGGTCGCGATCGGCGGGCGCGACGACATCCACATCAAGCCGGATGCGTCCGACGCCAGCGACCCCAACACCGACGACGTCGCGGTCTCGGGCTGGCGGCAGGTCACCGGCGCGAACTGGCAGCACCTCTGGGGCACGCGCGGCTGGGGCACGTTCGGCGTCTCCGACGCCGTGGGCCGCTATCAGGTGGAGGCGTTCCTCGGCGAACTGGACGGCGCGATGGGCTTCCGCAACCTCTCGACCGAGGGCGAGACGACGGTCAAGTACGACGCCGCGCTGCGCACCGGCGCGGGCGACTTCAAGCTCGGCGCGCAGGCGAAGCGCCTGCGCGAGTCGCTGCGGATCGAGCAGCCCTACGGCACGCAGAACCCGTTCTCGACCGACACGACGCGCGTCAACGCGGTCGACCTCGCGCAGGAAGCGTCCTCGTGGGACCTGGCGGCGCACGCGCAGGCCACGTGGCACCTCGGGCGCGCGAGCGACCTCACGCTGGGCGGGGTCGCCGAACGCTTCGAGGCGATCGACGCGACGGCGTTCGCGCCGCGCGCGGGCCTGACCACGCACCTGACGCCGTGGCTCGACCTCAATCTCTCCTACGGCCGCTACCACCAGGAGCCGATCCTCGCGATCGTCGAGACGTTCCGCGAGAACCGTTCGCTCGCGCCGATGCGCGCGGACCACTACGTCGCGGGGCTGCAGTACCTGCCGCGGCCCGACCTGCGCGTGACGCTCGAGGCGTACGACAAGGAGTACGCGGACTATCCCGTGGCGCGCGACTACCCCACGCTCACGCTCGCCAACACGGGCGACCAGTACGGCGTGTACGGCCTGCTGATGCCGTACGTGAGCGCCGGCCGCGGCCGCTCGCGCGGGATCGAGTTCTATGCGCAGAAGAAGCTCGCGGGCCGCTGGTACGGGCAGGCGTCGTACGCGTACTCGCGCACCCGGCACCGCGCGCTCGACGGCGTGATGCGTCGCGGCGCCTACGACTCGCCGAGCACGGCGAACCTGATCCTCGGCTGGCGCCCGGCACCGCGGTGGGAGCTCTCGACGCACGTCTCGTACGCGAGCGGCCGGCCGTTCACGCCGCCGCTGCAGCCGGCCTCGGCGCAGCAGAACCGCTACATCGACGACCTCACGCGCGTGAACGCGTCGCGGACCAAGGAGTACCAGCGCACCGACGTGCGCGTGGACCGGCACACGCGGCTCTTCGGGCTCGACTACACGTGGTTCTTCGAGGCACAGAACGTGTTCGACCGCCGCAACGTGTTCCTCTACGTGTGGAACACCAAGACGCGGCAGGTCGAGGCGCTGGACCAGATCCGCTTCTTCCCCGTGGGCGGGTTCACGCTCAAGTTCTAGCGGGGCGTTCGGGTGTTCGGCGCGGCCGGCGCATCGCGGGCGACTCCGCTCGCGACGCGCCGGCCGAACCGCCCCGCGCCGACGCGACCGCTCTCCCGCGGGCGAGCCGGCGTCATTTTCATGCGTGTTCCATGCATCGCGGCCCGGACTTTCGGAGCGGCTCGCGTTAGCTTGGTGGGCGTGCCCGTGCGCGGTGGCGCGATCGCGTCGCCCTCCCCCGCGCGGCGTGTCGATCCCACCGCACTCGAAGGAGCCTCGCCGATGAGCCCGAGCCGCTGGGCCGTTCTGCTGCTCACCCTCGCCCTGTGCACGCCGACGGCGGCGTCGGGCCAGGACCGCTGGCGCTTCGAGTACGCGGGCCGCGCGCCCGAAGGTCTGGTCGGCAACGGCCGCAGCGTGGTGCGCGTGCGCCCCGACGGGATCGACTTCCACCACGGCGGCGACGCGCACGCGCGCTTCCGGCTCGTGCTCGGGGATTCGGTGGTCGACCTGGCGTCGCCCGCGCCGCGCGCGAGCTTCCTGCCCGGCGGCGTGGTGTACGCACTCGACGTGCGCGGCACCGCGATCGAGATCCTGCACGGCGCGACGCCCGACGTGCCGTGGTTCGCGTGCGCGCGCGTGCGCCACGCCACGACGCCGGTCGCGATCGAGGTCACGGCCACCGGCGCCCCGACGATGGCGGCAACGGGCCGCGTGCGCGTGCCGCTCGCGGGCGGCGCGGGCGAGGTCGTGCTCGCGGCGGGCGGGCTGCCGCCGGCGGGCCGCTTCGAGGCTCTGCGCGCGGCGCTCGAGGCGCCCTACCACCGCGGGCTCGTGCTCGAGACACCCGATCCGGAGATCGACCGCGCGGTGCCGTTCTGCCGCGCGCTGCTCGACCTCGGCTTCGACGGGCACATGCACGTGTGCGAGATCTTCCGCTGGCGCGACGTCTGGTCGCGCGACCTGGGTTCGGGGCTCGCACCCGGCGCCATGGCGAGCGGGCGCTTCGCCGCGGCGTCGACGACGATCGACTACGACCTGGGGCGCTACGCCAAGGCCGATCCGCTCGGGCTGAAGGTCACCGAGGATCCCTCGCAGGGCGGCTGCGCCGAGGGCGTGGCGTGGCTCGCGCGCGCAGTGTGGATGCGCTGGCTGCTGGACGGCGACCGCGACGAGCTCCAGCGCGCGGCGCACACGCTGCGGCCGTGGGTCGAGGCGTGGATCGCGCGCGACGCGGACGACACCGGCATGCTCGTCGACGTCTCCGAGTGGATGGACCACTCGCGCTTCTTCCTCTTCCCCGACGGCGCGCGGGTGCTCTACTCCAACGTGCTCTTCGCCGACCTGCTGCGCCGCTTCGCGACGATCGAGCGCACGCTCGGCGATCCGTCGGCGGCACGCTACGACGCGCTCGCGGCGCGGTTCGTGCGCGGCGTCAACGCCGGGCTCTGGGACGAGACGAACGGCATTTACGACAACCTCGTGCTGGGCGGCCTGCGCGACGAACGCTCCACTTCGGGCGAGAACGCGCTCGCGGTGCTCTGCGGCGTGGCGCCCGAGGCGCGCGCGCGGCGCGCGATGGACACGATCCGCGCGCGCAACTGGCGCAAGGCCGGCTCGAGCACGATCACGCCGCCGATGTCGCACGTGCCGCTCTACATCGACCACAACGACAAGGTGTGGCCGTGGTGGAACGCGGTCGAAGCACGGGCGCGCTTCCGCCTCGACGACCGCGCGGGCGGCGCCTGGCTGCTCGGCCGCTGCGCGGCGACACTCGCCGACGAACACTACCCGGGCATGATCGAGGAGCTGGTCGATCCCGAGGACGGTCACACCGAGGGCGGCTTCGCGTTCCTCACCGCCGCGGGTTCCTACCTCGACGCGATCGTCGAGGGCCTGCTCGGCGTGGAGGTGCTCGAGCCCGGCTGCGCACGGCTGCGCGTGGACCCGCGCACGCCCGCCGACTGGAAGGACTGGCACGCCGAGGTGCCGCTGCCGCAGGGCGCCGTGGCGCTGACCATGGCGCACGGGCGGCTGCGCGTGCGCGTCACCGATCCGCACGTGCGCGTGGTCGAGGTGCCCGCGGGCGCGATCGTCGAGGGCGCGGCGCGCGCACCGCTCGCGGCGCGCGCGTGGCCCGCGCTCGCCGACACGACGGCGCCGCACGCGGCGCCGGTGCCCGTACTCCGCGACACGGCGGTGATCGAATGGGTGCGCGACGCGGTCGTGCTGCAGGTGGCGCACCTGCCCGCGCCGGCGGTGCCCGCGCCTACGGGACGCCGCGTGACGCTCGCCGAGCTCGCGACCCTGGATCCGGCGAGCGTCGGCGCGGTGATCGTGCCGGGCAACGCGCTGCCGCGGCACGCCGAGGACGGCAGCGACGTCGCCGTGACGCTCGAGCGCTGGCTCGCCCGCGGCGGCGCACTCGTCTTCTGGGGCCCGACGATGCGCGAGCGCGGCACCATGGGCGAAACGGCCGGCGTGATCGAGTGGTACGACCTGCGTCCCGTGGTCCGCGGCGAGACGCTGCGCGAGTGGCGCTTCAGGCTCGCGACGACGGATGCGAGCGTCGCGCGCGCGAACGAGCCCGGCCTGCGCGGCGGCTGGCAGGCGCGCGCGTTCGAGCCCGACACGTCGTGGCGGCCGATCGCGGTGCCCGCGGGCTGGGAGAAGACGATCGGCGAGCTCGACGGCTGGGGCTGGTACCGCGCGCACTTCCGGCTGCCGGCGGACGGCCGCGGCAAGCCGGTGGTCGTGGAGCTCGGCAAGATCGACGACTTCGACTGGACGTTCGTGAACGGCGTCGAGATCGGCTCGCGCACCAACTGGCAGGCGATCCGCCACTACGTGCTGCGTCCCGGCGATCCCGCGTACGCGACGCTCGCGTTCGGCGGCGACAACGTACTCGCCGTGCAGGTGCAGGACACGGGCGGCGGTGGCGGCATCTGGTCGGATTCGGTGACCGTGGGCGTGGAGACGAACGAGAAGGCGTGGCTGCCGATCGACCCGCGCAACGGCGAGGTCTCGGCCTCGCCCACGCGGCTGGGCGTCGTGTCGTGGGGACCGGGCGGGCGCTTCATGAACTCGTGGGAGACTTCGCGCGGCGTGTTCGGCTGGGCGCTCGACGGGCGCGGCGTCGAGCTCGCGGGTGAAGGCGGCTCGCGGCCGCCGCGGCCGATCGACACCCACGAGGTGTTCACCGACTTCGCGGTCTCCAAGCCGTGGCACTTCGAGCCGCTCGCGTTCACGCACACGTCGCGCCACCTGCTGGTGCCCGACCGCGGCGAGATCTACCCGTGCGCGGCGCGGCTGCGGAACGCCGACGGCGGCGGCGAGATCGTGCTGATTCCGTCCTCGCTCGTCACCGCGGGGCTCGGCGCGACGCTGCTCGAGCGGCTGCACGTGCGGGTGCTGCCGTGAGGCGCCTGCTGGCCGCGGCGATGCTCGCCGCATGCGCCGCCTGCGTCGCCACGCCGGCCCACGCCGACGAGGCGCGCATCGAGAGCCTGCTCGTGCGCCTGACGCCGGCCGAGAAGCTCGACCTGCTCGCGGGCGACGGGTTCGAGACGCACCGCGTGCCGCGGCTCGGAATCGCGCCGCTGCGCATGGCCGATGGTCCGGCCGGCGTGCGCGACGGCGTGTCGACCGCGTTCCCGGTCCCGATCGCGCTCGCGGCGACGTGGGATACGTCGCTCGTGCGCGAGGTGAGCGGCGCGATCGCGGTGGAAGCGCGTGCGAAGGGCAAGCGCATGATGCTCGGGCCGTGCGTCAACATCGCGCGGCTGCCGTGGGCCGGGCGCACGTTCGAGGCGTTCGGCGAGGATCCCTGGCTCGCGAGCCGGATGGCCGTGGCCTACGTGCACGGGCTGCAGGAGCACCGCGTCGCGGCGACGGTCAAGCACTTCGCGGCCAACAGCCAGGAAGCCAATCGCGAGGCGGTCGACGAGCACATCGACGAGCGAACGCTGCGCGAGATCTACCTGCCGGCGTTCGACGCGGCAGTGCGCGAAGCGGGCGCCTGGTCGGTGATGTCGGCGTACAACAAGGTGAACGGCAACTGGTGCAGCGAGAACCCGTGGCTGCTGCGCGACGTCCTGAAGACCGAGTGGCGTTTCGACGGCCTCGTGGTGTCGGACTGGGGCGCGGTGCACAGCACGCTGCCGACCGTTCGCGCCGGGCTCGACCTCGAGATGCCCGACCACAAGTTCCTCGACAAGGCCTCGCTCGCCACCGCGGTGGAACGCGGCGAGGTGTCGTGGCCCACGATCGACGCGAGCGTGAAGCGGCTGCTGCGGCTGCTCGAGCGCACCGGCGTGCTGGATGGCGACACGGCCGGCGACCCGGGCGCGCGCGACGGCGTCGCGCACCGCGCGCTCGCGCGCACGGCGGCCGCGCGTTCGCTGGTGCTGCTGCGCAACGAAGGCGGCGCGCTGCCGCTCGACCGCGCGCACCTGCGCTCGCTCGCGGTGATCGGGCCCAACGCGGCGGTCGCGCGCACGGGCGGCGGCGGCAGCTCGTACGTCACGACCGCGCACGCGGTGTCGCCGCTGGAGGCGATCCGCCGCGCGGCGGGGCCGGGTGTGACGGTGACGTACGCGGCGGGCGCGAGCGCGCCCGACGACGTGAATCCGATCGACTCGACCGCGTTCGCACCCGCGAGCGGCCCGGGCCACGGCCTGCGCGCCGAGTACTGGGCGAGCCAGGACTTCTCGGGCGCGCCCGCGCTGGTGCGCACGGACGCCAGCGTGAACTTCGACTTCGGCGACGGCTCGCCCGCGGCGGTGATTCCGGTGGACCACTTCTCGGCGCGCTGGACGGGAACGCTGGTCGCGCCGACGAGCGGCCGCTGGGAGCTGCGCCTGCGCGCCGACGACGGCGTGCGGCTCTGGCTCGACGGCAAGCTCGTGCTCGAGGACTGGAGCGATCACGGCGCGCGCACCGTCGCGACGATCGTCCCGCTGCGCGCGGGCGAGCCGCACGCGGTGAAGCTCGAGTACTACGAGAACGGCGGCGGCGCCGTGGTGCAGTTCGGCTGGCACGCGATGGACCAGGACGAGCACGGCGCCGCGGTCGCCGCGGCGCGCGGCGCCGACGCGGCGATCGTGGTGGTCGGCAACACTGCGGGCGTCGAGAGCGAGGGCTTCGATCGCCCGAACCTCGCGCTGCCGGTCGGGCAGGACGCGCTGATCCGCGCGGTCGCGGCGGTGAACCCGCGCACGATCGTCGTCGTGGTCGCGGGCTCGCCGGTGACGATGGGCGACTGGCTCGAGCGCGTGCGCGCCGTGCTGCAGGCGTGGTACCCGGGCGTCGAGGGCGGCAGCGCGATCGCCGACGTGCTGTTCGGCGACGCAGCGCCATCGGGGCGGCTGCCGATCTCGTTCCCGCGCCGCTGGGCGGACGTGTCGGCGGCGGCGACCTACTCGAGCCGCGACCTCGCGACGCGCTACGACGACGGAGTGTTCGTGGGCTATCGCCACCACGACCGTGCCGGGATCGCGCCTGAGTTCCCGTTCGGGTTCGGGCTCGGCTACACGACGTTCGCCTACTCGGACCTCGCGATCGAGCCACCGACGCTCGCGGCGCCGCGGCACGCGCGCGTGTCGTTCACGGTCGCGAACACGGGCGCCCGCGCCGGCGCCGAGGTGCCGCAGCTCTACGTGGCGCCCCCGCGCGGAATGCTGCCGCGGCCGGTGCGCGAGCTGAAGGGCTTCGCGCGCGTGGAGCTCACGCCCGGCGAATCGCGCCGCGTCACGATCGAGCTGGACGAACGCGCGTTCGCCGCGTGGGACCCCGGCCGCGCCGCGTGGTGGACGGAGCCGGGGCGCTACGCGATCGAGGTCGGCGCCTCGTCGCGCGACACGAGACTTTCGGGCAGCCTGACGCTCGCACCCTGAACTTTCGGCGCACGTCGCGCCCGGCGGGAGGACGTACGATATGGACGCACGCACGACGCATCGCACCACGCGCCTCGCGGGGCTCGCACTGCTCGCGCTCGCCCTCTCCGCGAGCGCCGCCCGCGCCGCGGCAGCCGGCTCACCCGCCGCCGAAATCGCACTGCCTGCGATCTTCGGCGACCACATGGTGCTGCAGCGCGACGTCGCCGTGCCCGTGTGGGGCACGGCCGCGCCACGGGCCGCGATCACGGTGACGTGCGCGGGCCACACCGCGCAGGCTCGCGCCGACGCGCGCGGCGCATGGCGCACGGCGCTCGGGCCGCTCGCCGCCGGCGGGCCGTTCGAGCTCCGCGTCGCCGACGCCGAGGGCCACGCACGCGCGTTCACCGACGTGCTGGTCGGCGAGGTCTGGCTCGCGTCGGGCCAGTCGAACATGGAGATGCCGATCGACGGCTGGGGCAAAGTGCTCGACGCGGCGAACGAGGTCGCGTCGGCGGACCATCCCGAGATCCGCCTGCTCACGGTCGCGCGCAAGGTGGCGTTCCGGCCCGAGCGCGACATCACGACCACCGGCTGGCACCGCTGCGCACCCGCGACCGCGAAGGAGTTCTCCGCCGTCGCCTACTTCTTCGGCCGCGAACTGCAGCGCACCTTGAAGGTGCCGGTGGGACTCGTGTCCACGAACTGGGGCGGCACCGAGGTCGAAGCGTGGACGCGCGCGGGCGCGCTGCGCCGCGTGCCCGGGTTCGCGGACCGGCTGCGCGCGGTGGACGAACAGGCGCAGCGCCCCGCGGGCGAGGCGAAGGCGGCGTTCGAGGTGGCGACGCGGGCGTGGAACGCCGCGATCCCGAAGGAAGACCGCGGGCTGAAGGCGACGCCGCCCTGGTCGGCGACGGCGCTGGACGATCACGCGTGGAAGACGATGGCGCTGCCGAGCGGCTGGGAGAACGCGGGGCTGCCGGACCTGGACGGCGTCGTGTGGTTCCGGCGCCACGTCGAAATCCCCGCGGCGTGGGCGGGCCGCGATCTCGCGCTGGGGCTCGGCCGCATCGACGACGCGGACCTCACCTACTTCGACGGCGTGCTCGTGGGCAAGGACTCGGTCTACGACCGGCCGCGGAACTACACCGTGCCGGGCCGGCTCGTGACGCCGGGGCCGCACGTGATCGCGGTGCGCGTCTACGACTGGATCGGCGGCGGCGGCCTGTGGGGCGACCCGCCGATGATGAAGCTCTCGGCGGGCGGCGCCGACGCGATGTCGCTCACCGGCCCGTGGCTCTACCAGGTCGCGTTCGACTTCCGCGAACTGCCCCCGCGGCCGCGCGACCCGGAGGATCCGAACCAACCCGGCGTGCTCGCCAACGGCATGCGGTCACCGCTGGCGCCGTACGCGATCCACGGCGTGATCTGGTACCAGGGCGAGGCGAACGCCAACCGCGCCGAACAATACCAGGCGCTCTTCCCCCTGCTGATCGACGACTGGCGGCGCGAATGGGGTCAGGGCGACTTCCCGTTCCTGTTCGTCCAGCTCGCGAACTTCATGGACGCGAAGCCGCAGCCGGGCGAGAGCGAATGGGCCGAGCTGCGCGAGGCGCAGGCCATGGCGTTGGCGCGGCCGCGCACGGGCATGGCGACGGCGGTCGACATCGGCGACGCGAAGGACATCCATCCGCGCAACAAGCAGGAAGTCGGGCGCCGGCTCGCGCTGGCCGCGCTGGAGGTCGCGTACGGGCGGGCGGTCGTCGCGAGCGGACCGCGCTACCGTTCGTCCCGGATCGAGGGCGGCGCGATGCGCGTGCACTTCGAGCGCACGAACGGCGGCCTGCATTCGCGTTCGGACGCCCCGCCCGCGGGGTTCGCGCTGGCGGGTGAAGATCGCGTGTTCCATTGGGCTGCCGCGCGCATCGAAGGAGACGACGTCGTGCTCACGTGCGACGCGGTGCCGCACCCGGTCGCGGCGCGCTACGCGTGGGCCGACAATCCCACCTGCGATCTCGCGGGCGGCACGGGGCTTCCGGCCGAGCCGTTCCGCACCGACCGCTGGCCGGGCGTGACGCACGGGCGGCACTGAGCGGGCCGCCGGCGCCGGGTCCGTCCAGCGCACGAAAGGCGAAGGATGAGCGAGTCGAAGCTGCACGTGATCTTCGGCGCGGGACAGATCGGCGTCCCGCTCGCGAAGGAGCTCATGGCGCGCGGCTGCCGCGTGCGCATGGTGCGCCGCGTGGGTGGCGCGCCCGCGGGCGTGGAGCTGCGCACGGGCGACGCGGGCGACGCCACGTTCGCGGCCGAGGCCGCAGCGGGCGCCGCCGCCGTTTATCACTGCATGAACCCGGCCTACGACGCCGCGCTCTGGGCGCGCGAGCTGCCGCGGCTGGCGAGTTCGCTCGTGGCCGCGGCCGGGCGCGCGAACGCGCGGCTCGTGGTGCTCGACAACCTCTACATGCTGGGCGACACGCACGGCGTCCCGATGAACGAAGCGACGCCGGTGAACCCGTGCAGCCGCAAGGGCGAGATCCGCGCGCGCGTCGCCGAGCAGTTCTTCGACGCGCACCGGCGCGGTGACGCGAAGGTGGTGAGCGGACGCGCGGCCGACTTCTACGGACCCGGCGGCGTGGGCACGTACTTCGGCGACGCCTTCTGGCCGCGCGTGCTCGCGGGGAAGAGCGGCCAGGTGCTGAGCGATCCGGACATCGTGCACACCTACCATTACACGCTCGACGTCGCGGCAGGACTGGCCACGCTGGCCGAAGCCCCCGACGACGTGACGGGCCAGTGGTGGATGCTGCCGGCGGCGCCGGCCGAAACCACGCGCGCGATGATCCGGCGCTTCGGCGCCGCGCTCGGGCGCGAGATCGCGATCGAGCGCATGCCGGGGTTCCTGCTGGCGGCCGTGGCGCTGTTCATGCCGATGCTGCGCGAGATCCGCGAGATGGGCTACCAGTTCGCGGGACCCTTCCTCGTGGACGATTCGCGCTTCCGCGCCCGCTTCGGCGGCGCGCCCACGCCGCTCGATCGGGGCGCACCGGCCATGGTCGAGTGGGCGAAGGGGTACTACGGAACCGCGGGTACGGCGCCGACCGCGTGACGGCGGCCGCTCCCGGGCCGTATGATTTCCGGCCCGGAGGGCCGCATGGCGCGTCTCGAAGTCCACAAGTTCGGCGGTACCAGCGTCGGTGACGCGCGCCGCATCGGCGCGTGCGCCGACCTGCTGATCGCGGCCGGCGCGGATGGCACGCGCCTCGTCGCGGTCGCCTCGGCGGTCACGGGCGTCACCGACCTGCTCGTCGCGGCCGCGGCCGCGGCCGCACGCGGAGAGCGCCACGACGCGCTGCACGCGATCGCGAAGCTGCAGACGCTGCACGAGGACGTACTCGCGGCACTCGCGCTGCCGGCCGCCGAAGCCGAGACGGTGCGCCGCCACCAGGCGGACACCGCGGCGCACCTCGCCGAACTGCTGGGCGCGGCGTGCCTGCTGCGCGAAGTTTCGCCCCGCACGCGCGACCAGGTGCTCGCGTGTGGCGAGAAGCTGTCGGTGCGCATGCTCGCCGCGGCGCTGTGTGCGCGCGGCCGCGCCGCCGAGGCGCTGGACGCGGACACGTTCCTCGAGACGGACGCGAACTTCGGCGAGGCGCACGCGCTCACCGGTGTCGCGGACCGCACGATCGCGGCGGCGCTGCGGCCGCGGCTCGAGCAGGGCGTGCTGCCCGTGGTCACCGGCTTCACCGGCCGCGCGCCCGACGGCGCGACCACGACGCTCGGGCGTGGCGGCTCGGATCTCTCGGCGACGCTGCTCGCGGCGGCGCTGCACGCGGACGAAGTCACGATCTGGACCGACGTGAGCGGTGTCTTCACGGCCGATCCGCGCGTGGTGCCCGAGGCGCGCGTCATTCGCCAGCTCAACTTCCGCGAAGCGGCCGAGATGAGCTTCTACGGCGCCAAGGTGCTGCACCCGCGCACCATGATCCCGGTGGCGACGCTGGGGATTCCGGTGCGGACGCGCAACTCGTTCGCACCCGACGACGCGGGCACGATCGTGGACGGCACGTTCACGCCGGGATCGCACCCGGTGAAAGCCGTGACCGCGGTACGCGCGCAGGCGCTGCTCTCGGTCGAGGGCAAGGGCATGGCCGGCGTGCCGGGCGTCGCCGCACGCGTGTTCGGCGCGCTCTCGGAGCGCGGCATCAGCGTCACCATGATCAGCCAGTCGAGCTCGGAGTCCTCCATCTGCCTCGCGGTGCCGGCCGAGGAGGCGTTCGCGGCCGAGTCCGCGATCAAGACGTCGCTGCGCGCCGAGATCTCGCGCGGCGACGTGGACGAAGTCGACGTGCGCCGTGGCGTCGCGCTCGTCGGCGTGGTCGGGCTCGGCATGGCGCACACGCCAGGCGTGTCGGCGCGCGCCTTCGGCTCGCTCGGTGCCCGGCGCGTCAACGTGCTCGCGATCGCGCAGGGCTCCTCGGAGCTCAACATCACGCTCGCCGTGGCCGAGGCCGAGGCGCCGGACGCGCTGCGCGCGCTGCACGCGGAGTTCGAGCTGCACCGGCTCGACACCGGCGAGGACACCACGCGCCGCATGGACGTGCTGCTGCTGGGCTGCGGCAACATCGGCCGCGCGCTGGCGCCGCTGCTGCTCGGGCGCCGCTCGCACTTCTTCGAGCGCTTCGGCCTGGAGCCGCGCGTGGTCGCGATCGCGGACCGCAGCGGCTGGATCCTGCGCCCGAACGGCATCCCGGCCGGCGAACTCGATGCGCTGCTCGCCGCGAAGCAGGACGGCCGCGCGCTCGCGACGCAGCCGGGCGCCGTCGCATCGGCCGATGCCGCCACCATGGTGCGCGAGGCGCTGCGCTACCGGCTCGCGCGCCCCGTGCTCGTGGATGTCTCCGACGACGACGACACCGCCGCGGTGTTCCTCGAGGCGATGGCGCTCGGCTGCGACGTCGTCACCGCCAACAAGAAGCCGCTCGCCGGGCCGTTGGAGCGCTGGCACGCGCTGCGCGGCGAAGCGGAGTCGCGCGGCCGGCTGCTGCGCGCCGAGGCGACCGTGGGCGCCGGGCTGCCGGTGATGGACACGCTTGAGATGCTGCTCGCGACGGGCGACCGGCTCGTGAGCGCCGAAGGCTGCCTGTCCGGCACGCTGGGCTTCGTGATGGCGCAGCTCGAGCAGGGCGCGGCGTTCTCCGCGGCCGTGGCCGAGGCCGTGCGCCGCGGCTACACCGAGCCCGATCCGGTCGCCGACCTCTCGGGCGCGGACGTGGCCCGCAAGGCGGTCATCCTCGGGCGGCTCTCGGGGCTCGCGCGCGCGCCGGAACCGGTCGTGCCGCAGGGACTCGTCGACGCGTCGCTCGCGGGGCTGCCGCTCGAGCAGCTGCTCGCGAAGCTGAAGGGCCTCGACGCGGACTTCGCGCAGCGCGTCGCCGACGCGAAGCGCGAGGGCAAGGTGCTGCGCTACCTCGCGCGCGTGGAGGCGGACCGGATCACCGTGGGCCCCGCGGCGGTACCGCTCGACTCGCCCGCGGGCCGGCTGCAGGGCACCGACAACCTGATCGTGTTCACGAGCGAGCGCTACGAGGCGCGGCCGCTCGTGGTGATGGGCCCGGGTGCGGGCGTGGAGGTGACGGCGATGGGCGTGCTCGGCGACATCCTGCGGATCGCGGCGGAGCGGCGATGAGCGCCCCGTCCCGCGTCGTGCGCGCGTTCGCTCCCGCCACGGTGGCGAACCTCGGCACCGGTTTCGACGTCCTGGGGCTCGCGCTGCTCGGCCCCGGCGACACCGTGCTCGCGCGGCGCGTGCCGGGCACCGGCGTGCGGATCGCGGCGGTGCATGGCGACGGCGGCCGCCTGCCGCTCGAGCCCGAGCGCAATACCGCCGGCATCGCCGCGATCGCCACGCTGGCGCGCGCGGGCATCGACGCCGGCGTCGAGCTCGAGGTGACGAAGGGCCTGCCGCTCGGCTCCGGCATGGGCAGCTCTGCGGCGAGCGCCGCCGCCGCGGCGTACGCCGTGAACCTGCTGCTCGGCTCGCCGCTGCGCCGCGCCGAGCTGGTCGCGCCGTGCGTCGAGGCCGAGGCCGCCGTCTCCGGCCGTCACGCCGACAACGTCGCGCCCGCGCTTCTGGGCGGCATGGTGCTCGTGCGCTCGGTGGACCCGCCGGACATCGTGCGGCTGCCCGTGCCTGCCGGGCTCGTCCTGACGGTGGTGACGCCGCAGCACGAGGTGAGCACGCGCGACGCGCGCGCGGCGCTGCCCGCGGACGTGCCGCTCGCGCAGATGGTGCGCACGAGCGCGAACCTGGGCGCGTTCGTCTCCGCGTGCTTCTCGGGCGATCTCGGCCTGCTCGCCCGCGCGCTCGAGCCCGACGTGGTCACGGCCGCGCGCGCGCGGCTGATCCCCGGCTGCCTCGACGTGCTCGCCGCCGCGCGCGACGCGGGCGCGCTCGGCGCCTCGATCAGCGGCTCGGGCCCGAGCCTGTTCGCGCTGTGCCGCAGCGAGCGCAGCGCGCACGAAGTCGCGGTGGCCATGCGGGCGGCCTTCCGGCGCGCGGGGCTCGAATCGTCCGCGGTCTTCTCCCCCGCAGACTGCCCGGGGGCGCGCGAGGCATGAACGTGCACGCGAACTGGACGCTGCGCTGCGCCGACTGCGCGCGCACCTACCCGGGGCTCGAGCGCCGTTATCGGTGCGAGTGCGGCGGCACGCTCGACGTCGAGCACGACTTTGGTGCCGCGCCGGGGCCGCTCACGACCGCGACGCTCGACCAGCGGCGCGGATCGTTCGCGCCCGAGGACCGCTCCGGCGTCTGGCGCTTCCGCGAGTGGGTGCTGCCGCTGCCGGTCGACGCGATCGTCACCAAGCCCGAGGGCGACACGAACCTCTACGCCTCGGACGCGCTCGCGCGCTGGGCCGGGCTCGACGGCACGTTGCGGCTCAAGCACGAGGGCGAGAACCCGACCGGCTCGTTCAAGGACCGTGGCATGACCGTGGCCATCAGCGTCGGGCGCGCGCTCGGCATGCGCGCCGTCGCCTGCGCGTCGACGGGCAACACCTCCGCGTCCATGGCGTCGTACGCGGCGGCCGCGGGGCTGCGCGCGTACGTGTTCATCCCCGAGGGCAACATCGCCTACGGCAAGCTCGGCCAGTCGCTCGCGTACGGTGGCCGCACGATCCAGGTGCGCGGCAACTTCGACGCCGCGATGACGCTGGTCGAGCAGGTCTGCCGCGAGCGCGACGTCTACCTCGTGAACTCGATGAACCCGTTCCGGGTCGAGGGCCAGAAGGCGATCGGGTTCGAGCTGCTGCAGGACCTGCGCTGGCAGGTGCCCGACTGGATCGTGCTCCCCGGCGGCAACCTCGGGAACAGTTCCGCGATCGCCAAGGGCCTCGTCGAGCTGCACGCGCTCGGAGTGATCGACCGGCTGCCGCGGCTCGCGGTCGTGCAGGCCGAGGGCGCCAACCCGCTCTGGCGGGCGTGGACGAGCGGCCGGCCACTCGAGCCGGTCACGGATCCCCGGACGATCGCGACGGCGATCAAGATCGGCCGGCCCGTCTCGTGGCGAAAGTGCCTGCGCGGGCTCGCGGCGACGCAGGGCGTCGTCGAGCAGGCGACCGATGCCGAAATCATGGACGCCAAGGCCGAGGTCGACGCTGCCGGAATCGGCGCCGAACCCGCGTCGTGCGCCTCACTGGCGGGCCTGCGCAAGCTGGTCGCCGCGGGCACGATCGCCCGGGACGCCCGGGTGGTCGCGATCCTGACCGGGCACGTCCTCAAGGACCCGGACGCGATCGTGGGCTACCACCGTGGCACCCTCGAGGGCGTCGTTCCGGCCCGGCCGAACCCACCGGTTTCGTGCGAGGCCACGCTGGCGGCGGTCCTGGAGGCCATGGACGGCTGACCCGGGTCCATCTTCTTTCCGGCGGACCATCCATGTATCATTCTTGCCCCCCGGCCCACCTATGGGACGAGGCTCCCACGTGCCAGTCCTCCTCGCCCGAACCCTGCGCGCCCTCACGGCGCTCTGCCTGGCGCTCGCCGCGCTCAGCCTCGGCGCGCACCTGCGCAGCCAGTCGCTGGTCGACCAGACCGCCGACCGGATCGACGCCGGCCGCGGATTGACTGCGCGGGAGCGAATGGAGGCGTACATCCACTTCGCCGCGACGCGCATCCCGGACCCGGGGCTCGAGGGACTGCCGAACGACATCGTGCGTGCGTGGTATCGGTTCAACCCGATGCACCCGGGACCTGCGGACGTGCTGCGCTGGGGTTCTGATTTCCGGGGGCCCTGCGGCTCGCGCTCGCGCGTGGTCGTCGCCATGCTGAAGAGCCGCGGCATTCACGCGCGGCTGCTGCTCCTGCTCGACGGCAAGCAGCACTCGATCCACACGGTGGTCGAAACGTACATCGACGGTCGCTGGGTCGTCGCCGACCCGACCTACGACATCGTCTTCCATCGCCGCGACGGCCGCCTCGCCACGCGGGACGACCTCCGGCGGGATCCGGGCCTGCTCGCGCTCGCGACCGAAGGGCGGGAACCGTACCCGTCCATCTACAGCTACACGCGCGCCGCGCACACGAACTGGCACAAGATCCCGATCGTACTGCCGGCCGCACACGGCATCCTCACGGCACTCCTGGGCCCCGACATCGTGTACGAGATGGGGGAGCCGACCGAGCTCTGGAGCCGGCCGCGCGCGGCATTCGCGATCGGTTTCGCGCTGGCGGCGGTCTTCTTCGGCTGCTGCGCCGGCGTCGCCGAGCGGCGAATCGTGCGCCGGCCTGCGCTCGAGCGCGCGGCCGCCCTGGCCGGGGCCGGCGCCGCCCTGCGCTGAGCACGGCGACGAGGGCGATCGGCCCCACCGGACTCGCCCGGGCCGCAAGGTCCGCTCCGCGTTGACGTTCCCTGCCGACGCGGCCATAATTGCCCTCGCCCGTACCCGCTCCACGCCCGCGCGCCCCCCCCCTTGCCCAGGCGCGCCTGCATTCGTCCCCGACCCGTTCACGGAGCAGCGCTTGTCGTTTCGCGCACGTCTTGCCGCCGCGGCCGCCGCCGTGCTCGCGGTCGCCTCGATCCTCCTGCTCGTGGAGCACTTCCGCGATCTCCGGCTCGTGGCGCTCACCGCGGGCCGGGTGGACGCGGGCCGTGCATGGTCTCCGTCGGAACGCTTCGAGCGCTACGTCCGATTCGCGAACGCCGAGCTGAAGGACCCCGGGTACGCCGGACTGTCCTCGCTGCCGGTCCGGCTCTACTACCGCTTCAATCCCATGCATCCCGGGCCGGGCGACGTGATTCGGTGGGGCGCCGACTACCGCGGTTCGTGCGGCTCGTTCACCCGCGTCGTGGTCGCGATGCTGCGCACGCGCGGAATCGACAGCCGGCCGCTTCTGCTGCGCGATCCCGACGGACGGAGCATCCACACCGTGGTCGAGGCATGGGTGGACGGCCGCTGGGTCGTCGCCGATCCGCAGTTCGGCGTGATCTTCCGCAACCGCGCGGGCCAGCTGGCGACGGCGGCGGAACTGTCGCGCGACACGTCGCTGGTCTACGCCGAGAGCAACGGCGGGCGGGACTACCCGCCGCAGTACAACTACCTCTCGTACACCCGCATGAACTGGGAGAAGATCCCCGTGCTCCTGCCGGCGGTACGATCGGCGTTCGTGCACGCCTTCGGCGCCGAACGCGTGGACGCCATGGCGCGCCCGTCGATCTGGATGTGGCCCCAGGCGGCGTGGGGCATCGCGTGCGGCGCCGGCGCGATCGTGTGCGCGACGGTGGCGCTCCGGGGCCGCGCGCGCGCGTCCGTGCGTCGCCGGCGCTGAGCTTCAGCGCGCCGCGCCGCGCTCCAGCGCCACGAGTGTCCCGAACGCCTCGCGCGTCGCGTACAGGTGCAGCCCCAGCGGCACCAGGCCCGCGCTCGCGAAGAGCTTCCGGTAGGCCGCGGGCGAACGGTCCTGGAACGCGTCGCGATCGCCCTCGATCTCGTCGGCGTTCGTGAACGCCTCGACGAACGCAACGCCCGCGGCGAGCCGGGCGATCGACGCCAGCCCCTCGCGCGCGACACGCGTGGGCACGTAGTGCAGCACGTCGGCGCACACGACGAGGTCCCAGCGCCCCCGGAGCCCTCCGAGGTCGGTGAGCCCGCCGCGGCGAATGTTCCGCGCGCGGCCGTAACGGCGCACCGCGTACGCGCTCGTCTCGAACCCGAGGTAGCGCACGCCGGGCCGCAGGCGGCGCAGGATGGCGCGCCATGGCGCCTCGCCACAGCCCACGTCGAGGACGCTCGCCACGTGCCGGCCGAGGACGAACTCGGCGGCAGCGAGCGCGAGGCGAACCTTGCGCTCGACGAACTCGCGATGACCGACGCCGACGTTCGAGCGCCGGTACCAGCGTTCGTAGTAGGCCGCGTCGTAGTGCTTCGCCGTCGCGGCCGTGGCCGGACCGGCACGCCGGCGCGCGGCGGTCATTCGCGCACGCGCTCGACCTTCACGCCGAGACCCGTCAGCTTCTCGTCGAACCGCTCGTAGCCGCGATCGAGGTGGTAGATGCGCGAGATGCGCGTCTCCCCTTCCGCCACGAGGGCCGCCAGTGCCAGGGCCGCACTCGCACGCAGGTCGGTGGCCATCACCGGGGCGCCCGAGAGCCCTTCGACGCCCTTCACGACCGCGACGTTGCCCTTGAGCTCGATGTTCGCGCCCATGCGACCCAGCTCGGGCACGTGCGTGAAGCGGTCGAGGTAGATGGTGTCCGTGATCACGCTGGTGCCGTTGGCGATCGCGGCCACGGCCATCATCTGCGCCTGCATGTCGGTCGGGAAGCCGGGGAACGGCATCGTCGTCACGTCCACCGCCCGCGGCCGCGAGGGGCCGGTCACGGTGACCTCGTCGGTCTCGCGCACCACCGTGCAGCCCGATTCCTCGAGCTTGGCGAGCGCCGCCTCGAAATGACCCGGCACCACGCGCTCGAGCGTGATCGTACCGCCCGTGATGGCGGCGGCGGCCGCGAACGTCGCTGCCTCGATGCGGTCGGCGATGATCGCGGTGTCGATGGGCCGCAGCGACGGCACGCCGTGGATCACGAGCCGCCGGCCACCGAGCCCCTCGATGCGCGCGCCGCAGGCGACGAGCACCTCGCCGAGCACCGTGATGTCCGGCTCCACCGCCACGTTCTCGAGCACCGTCGTGCCCTCGGCGAGCGTCGCGGCCATGAGCAGCTGGGCGGTCGCGCCGACGCTCACGACGTCGAAGTGCACCGTGGCGCCGCGCAGGCGCACGTCCTTGCCGACGATGTAGCCGTGCTCGATCTCGAGGTGCGCGTTCATGGCCTGCAGGCCCTGCAGGTGCAGGTTCACGGGCCGCGGGCCCCATGCGCAGCCGCCCGGCAGCGACACCTTCGCGGCGCCGAAGCGCGCGAGCAGCGGCCCGAGCACGTAGATGCTGGCGCGCATGGTGCGCACGAGATCGTAGGGCGCCTCGACCGAGTTCACGTGGGTCGTGTCGATCGTGCACTCGCCGCGCGCGAAGGACACCTTCGCGCCGAGCGTCTCGAGCACCTTGCCGAACGTGCGCGTGTCCGCGAGCTCGGGAACGTTGCGCAGCCGGTGCACGCCGCTCGCGAGCAGCGTGGCGGCCATGACCGGAAGCGCGGCGTTCTTGGCGCCGCTGATGGCGACGCGACCGTTGACGGGCCGTCCGCCCTGGATGACGAGAGCGTCCATGAGTCCGGTTTTCGTGGGAGAAGGGGACGAAGCGAGCGAAGGAGGGGCCGCCACTTCCATGGGGGTCCTCGGTGCATTCGACGAGTGGGAACCGCGGGAATCGCCCGGGGGTGGCGACGGAACGCGCGGATTATGGGCGCGGGGCGCGGGCCGCGCAACGGCCCCGGGTGGCCCTACTCGCCGAGTACGCGCTGCAGCGCTTCTTCGAGCTCCTTCAGCGTGTGCGGCTTGCGCAGGACGCCGGTGACGCCGTGCTCGCGCATGACGTCCGTGTCCGCGTTCTCGGCGTAGCCCGACACCATGAGCACGGGCAGGCCGGGCCGCAGCGACGTGACCTTGCGGGCGAGCATCATGCCCGTCATGTGGGGCATGGTGTTGTCGGTCACCATGAGGTCGAATGCCGTCGGCCGCGAGCGGAAATCGTCCAGCGCCTCGAGGCTCGACGTGTGCACGGTGACCCGCAGGCCGAGCGCTTCGAGCTGGCGGCGCTCCATGGCCGCGAGCGCGGGCTCGTCCTCGACGAACAGCACGTGCCGGGCAGGGCCGGCCTCCTCGGCCGGTGCGCCCGGCGCACCGCTCACCGCGCCTTCGGGCGCCGGCGCGAGGGGAAGCCAGACGTCGACTCGCGTGCCCTTGCCGGGTTCGGAGTCGATCTCGATCGCGCCGGAGAGCGACTGCACGATGCCGAGGATGACCGACAGGCCCAGGCCCGAGCCCTCGCCCGCGGACTTCGTGGTGAAGAACGGCTCGAAGATGCGAGCACGCACCTCGGGCGGGATGCCGTGGCCGGTGTCGATCACCGAGAGGCGCACGCAGCGGCCCGGAACCATGCCGGGGTGCGCGGCCACGAAGCCGGGCTCGGGGTCGGCGAGCGCGAGCCGCACCTGCAGCACGCCGCCGTCGGGCATCGCGTGCGCGGAGTTGGTGCAGAGGTTCATCACGACCTGGTGGACGAGCGTCTCCTCGGCCATCACCAGCGGCAGGCCCGGGTCGATCGCGACGCGCATCTCGATCGTCGCGGGCAGGGACGCGCGCAGCAGCTCGCACGCCTCGCGCACGACGCGCTCGAGCGGCAACGGCACCGGGGTGGCATCGCGATGCCGGCTGAACGACAGGATGCGCCGCACGAGCTGCCGGCCGCGTTCGGCGGCGACCAGCACCTGCGCGAGGTCGTCCTGGACACCCGGGGCGTCCCGGAGCTGGCGCTGCGCGAGCTCGGTGTAGCCCACGATGCCGAGCAGGATATTGTTGAAGTCGTGCGCGATGCCGCCGGCGAGCGTGCCCAGCGATTCGAGCTTCTGCGCCTGGCGATGGCGCTCCTCCGCCTGGCGCGCCTCGGCCTCGGCCCGCCGGCGCGCCGAAATGTCGACGACCGACGCGATCACGACACGAGTCCCGCCGAGCACGACCGGGTTGAGCCCGACTTCGATCGGGAACTCGCTGCCGTCGCGGTGGAGCCCGAACAGGTCGCGACCCGCGCCCATGGGCCGGGCCTGCGGGGAGTCGAAGTAACGCCGGCGATCGTGCGCGTGATCGTGGCGGACCGAATGCGGCACGAGCTGGTCCACGGACACGCCGACGAGCGCGCCCGACGCATAGCCGAACAGGCGCTCGGCTTCCGCGTTGGCGAGCAGGATGTCACCGCTCGCGCCGACGACCATCATGCCGGACGGGGCGAGGTCGAAGGCGGTGCGGAACAGTTCGCGTTCGTCGTTTCGGATCGGATCTCCCACGGCTCGCTCCCCAGGTTCCTCCGAAGGGGCGCGCAGTCTCCGACGCGCACCACGCCGCGCACAAGAACGAAATCGTCCGGGCTGGAGGGACACCGGGCGGGCGGCTATGCTGCCTCCTCCAGATGCAGCGGCCCATGCCGGAGATGCTCGAATGTCCCTGATCGGTACCACGCTCGTGTTCCTCGCCGCGGCCACCGCAGCCCCGCCGGCCGCTCGGCCCGTGACACTCGCTCCCGCGGTGCGCGATTCGCTCGTGCGAGTGCTGGCGCAGTCGCGAAACGAGGCCCAGGACGACCTGCGCTCGGGAAGCTCGAGCTACTTCGCGGCCGTGCAGCGCGTCGACTTCGGCGCGGCGATACGCCTCGTCGTCGGACGCGCGGCGGACTGCGACGTGCGGATCGACGACCCCGAGATGCCCGAGCACGCGCTCGGGGTCGCGGTGACCGGTGACTCGTTCCACGTCGCCACGCTCGACACCGCGTCGTTCCGGTGGCGGCACCTCGCCTATCGCGAAGCGACACTCGGCCCCGCCGGCATCGAGTTCGGCCGCTGGACGCTGCGGCTCTCGCACCAGCGGTATCCCGCGATCATCGTGTTCGACCCGCGCAGCCCGCGCCTGCGGGAGTTCCACGGGCTCGAGTTCTTCCCGCCCGACATGGCCTATCGCTTCGAGACCCGGCTCGTGCCCGATCCGCACGCGGACACCGTCGTGATCCTCTCGACGCGCGGCAATGCCCGGCGGGCGCTGCGCGTGGGCTGGTTCGACCTCGCGATCGCGGGCCGCCGCTGCCGGCTCGAGGCGAACCGGCTGCTCGAGCCCGGCGTGGACGAGAGCTCGATCAGCATCTTCTTCCGCGACGCGACCACCGGCCGCGAGACGTACGGCGTCGGGCGCTACGTCGACCCCGAACCGCTCCCGGACGGCCGCTGGCGGATCGACTTCAACGACGCGTACAACCCCGCGTGCGCCTTCAGCCCGTACTACAACTGCCCGCTGCCGCCGCGCGCGAACACGCTCCCGGTCGCCGTGCGGGCCGGCGAGAAGGACTCGCACTACGCGCACTGACGCCGCGCTCCCGGGCGCCGGCGCGCCGCCGGCCGCCGCACGCGGCGACGCGCGCGGGCCGTGGCGCGCGTGGGCGATCGCCGGCCTGGCGATCGCGGCGGCGGCGCTCGCCCTCGCGGCGTGGAATCCCGGCGACGGCGTGGACGGCACGGTGTGCGTCTTCCGCCGCCTCACGCATCACGACTGCGCGACCTGCGGCCTGACGCGCGCGCTCGCGCACCTCGCCCGGGGCGACTGGCACGGCGCCGCGGCCCGTCACCCGCTGGCGCTGCCGCTCGCGGGCGAGATCGTGCTCGCGTGGCTCGCCGCGCCGATCGCGTTCGCGCGCGGGTGGCGCTGGCGCGACGCGTGGACGATGCGCGTCATGTGGGCGCACGTCGCGGCGTTCGTGGGCGTGTGGCTCGTGCGGCTGGCCGCGGCGCCGCGCTGACGCGGCGCGCCGGCGTCAGTCGAGTCCCTGCTCCGCTTTTCGGCGCGCCAGCAGCCGCGTGCGCGCCTCGTGCTGGACCACCTCCAGCATGCCGAGCATGCCCTGGCCCTTGCCCATGCTCAGGTCGCGGCCGAAGATCGAATAGAGCACGTCCTGCGGCACGGCGGCGATCTGTTCCAGGGGCTGGCCCGAGAGCGTCTCGCGCAGGACCACGGCCCAGGCCTTGGCCGAGAGCCCCTGCGGGTTCTCGACGGCGAAGTGGTAGTCGATCGTGCCGTCGCGCCGGTCGACCGCGAACACGTAGGCCTCGGACTCGCAGCGCGGCGCGCGCGCGGACTCCGGGAACGGGCGCGTCGCGACCGACGCGGGCACTTCCTCGAACTGGTCGGCGTACTCGATCAACATTTCCGAACGGGCGCCACGGTCGAGCAGTTCGAAGTCCGCGACCACGCTCGCGAGCGGGCCGGGAAGCCGCACGGGAACCGTCATGTCACCTCTCGATGGGCAGGCCGACCGAGTTGCCCCATTCGGTCCAGCTGCCGTCGTAGTTGCGCACCCGCGCGAAGCCGAGCAGGTACGTGAGCACGAACCACGTGTGGCTGCTGCGTTCGCCGATGCGGCAGTAGGCGATGACGTCGTCGTCGGGCTTGAGGCGCGCTTCGCCCTCGTAGATCGCGCGCAGCTCGGCCGCCGGGCGGAACGTGCCGTCCTCCGGCCGCGCGGCGCGCGCCCACGGCACGTTCTTCGCGCCGGGGACGTGACCGCCCCGCAGCACGCCCTCCTGCGGATACTCGGGCATGTGCGTGCGTTCGCCCGAGAACTCCTGGGGCGAGCGCACGTCGATCAGCGGCTTACCGGTGGCCTGGTGGCGCAGCACCTGGTCGCGGAACGCGCGGATGCGGACGTCGTCGCGGTCCGGGGCCACGTAGGCCGTGGGCTTCGGCGTCGGCACGTCACGCGTCAGCGGGCGCTTCTCCTGCTCCCACTTGAGCCGGCCACCGTCCATCACCCTCGCGTGCGTGTGGCCGAACAGCTGGAACACCCAGAACGCGTAGCACGCCCACCAGTTGCTCTTGTCGCCGTAGAAGACGACGGTCGTCTCCCGCGTCACGCCCAGGCGCGACATGAGCGCCGAGAACTCGGCGCGGCCCAGGTAGTCGCGTCGCACCGGATCGTTCAGGTCGGCGGCCCAGTCGACTTCGACCGCGCCGGGAATGTGGCCCGACGGATAGAGGAGCGGATCCTCGTTCGACTCGACGATCCGCACGTGCGGGTCGTCGAGATGGGCGGCGACCCAGTCGGTGCTGACCAGCACCTCGGGACGCGCGTAGCCGCGCGCTGCGATGTCGTCGGACATGAATCACCTCGGGTCGACGCGATCGGGGGACGGCCGTCAGTGCGACAGCCTAGCGCAAGCCGCCCGCCGCGTCGCGCCGCGCGCTCCCGCGGGTGCATTCGCACGAAGCGGCTCCGGGATCAGCGCTCCTCGCCCCACTGCGCGGGCGCGATCGCGGGACCGCGCTCGCGCCGCGCGAGCAGTACGCGCGGCCGGCCCGAGAGATCCTCGCGCACCGAGACGTGCGCCCAGTCGTGGGCGCCCTCGAGCCACGCGGCGACCTCGTGGGCGCGCGTCTCGTCGAGTTCCAGCGCGAGCAGCCCGCCGGCGACCAGGTGCCGCGGCGCCTCGTCGACGATCGTGCGGAGGTCGGCGAGGCCGCCGTCCTCGGCGAAGAGCGCCGCGTGCGGCTCCCAGTCCCGCACGTCCGCCGGCAGCGACGCGGCCTCGTCCGGCGCGATGTAAGGCGGATTCGAGACCACCACCTGGAAGCGCTCGTCGTCCGCGAGCGCGCCGAACCAGTCGCCGTGCGCGAACCGCACCCGCGCCGCCAGGCCCAGCGCCCCGGCGTTGGCGCGCGCCACCGCGAGTGCGCCCTCGCTCGCATCCGTGGCGGTGACGCGGGCCGCCGGCCACTCGTGCGCGAGCGCGAGTGCGATCGCGCCCGAGCCGGTGCCGAGATCGAGGATCGCGGGCGCGGTCCCGAGCGCGGGCTCGGCGGCCAGCACCTCGAGCACCGCTTCCACGAGTCCTTCCGTCTCCGGCCGCGGCACGAGCACGCGGCGATCGACCGCGAGGTCGAGGTCGCGGAACGCGGCGCGCCCGGTGACGTACTGCACCGGCTCGCCCGCGAGGCGGCGCGCCACCCAGCGCTCGAGCGTCGCCGCCACGGACTCGGGCAGCGGCTCGCGGCCGCGCGTGCGCAGGCCGCCGCGGCCGCAGTCGAGCGCGCGGCTCAGCAGTTCCTCCGCGTCGGCGCGTGCCACGTCGCTCGTGGCGGCGAGCCGCGCTTCGAGCGCGCGCAACGTGTCGGCGATCGTTCCGATCATGCGGGCAGCATAGCCGCCGCGCGCCGGGCCCGCGACGCGCTCAGCGCCGTGCCTCGGCTTCGGCGGAATCGGGATCGAGCACGCGGAGCAGCGCGCCGCCGGGCGCGAACTCCAGCACCTCGGCGTAGTCGGTGTGCCCCCAGCGCCGGCGCCACGTGGCCGCGGAATCCCACCACACGCCCGCGGCGAAGCGCGCGCCGCCGGCCAGCGAATCGGGCCGCGCGTCCAGGTCCACCAGCAGCACGCCGAGCACGGGCTGCGGCGCGGCCGCGGGCAGGGCCGCAGCGAGCGCGCCCAGCCGCTCGCGGCAGTGCAGGCAGTCCGGGTTCACGGCCATGATCCACGCGGCGCGGCCCGCGGCCGCCGGCGGCGCGAGTGCGACGGCGCCGCTCGCGGGCCACCGCGGCGCCTCGTGCACCCGATGCGCGCCGCGCCACCACAGCACGCCGATCGTCCCCGCGACCGCGAGCGTGACGAGCAGCGCCGCGCGGTTGATGGCGTCCGCGACGCGGCGCGCCTGCGGGTCCATCGGCGTCATGGGGCGCCCGTCAGCTCCCGCCGCCCGCGAGCTCCGCGAGCTTCTCGGTCGTGTCGGCGACCAGCAGCGCCTCGCCCATCTCCGCGATGTCGCCTTCCATGAAGTTGCCGAGCGAGTAGAGCGTCAGGTTGATGCGATGGTCGGTGACGCGGCCCTGCGGGAAGTTGTAGGTGCGGATCTTGGCGCTGCGATCGCCGGTCGAGACCTGCGAGCGGCGCTGCGCGGCGTACTTGGCCTGCGCCTCCTGCAGCCGGGCGTCGTAGAGCCGGGCACGCAGCACCTTCATCGCCTTCGCGCGGTTCTTGATCTGCGAGCGTTCGTCCTGGCAGGTCACCACGACGCCGGTCGGCAGGTGCGTGATGCGCACCGCGGAGTCCGTCGTGTTCACGCCCTGGCCGCCCTTGCCGCCGGCGCGGTAGACGTCGACACGCAGGTCCTCCTCGCGGATCTCGATGTCGACGTCCTCGACCTCGGGCAGCACGGCGACCGTGGCGGCCGAGGTGTGGATGCGGCCGGAGGCTTCGGTTTCGGGCACGCGCTGGACGCGGTGCACGCCGGACTCGAACTTCATCTGGCGGTAGACGCCGTCGCCCTCCAGCTGGAACACGATCTCCTTGTAGCCGCCGACCTCGGACTCGCTGGTGTTGATCACTTCCTGCTTCCAGCGGCGGCGTTCGGCGTACTTGGAGTACATGCGGTAGAGCTCGGCCGCGAACAGCGACGCCTCGTCGCCGCCCGTACCGGCGCGGATTTCGACGATCACGTTCTTGTCGTCGTCGGGGTCGCGCGGCAGCAGCAGCTGCTTGAGGCGCGGCACCATGGCCTCGAGCTTCGCCTCCAGCTCGGGCAGTTCGGCGTTTGCGAGTTCGGCGAGCTCGGGATCGCCCGAGGCGACCGCCTCGTGGTCGTCGGCGATCGTCTTCGCGAGCGCGCGGTACTCCGCCGACGCCTTCACCGTCTCCTCGAGCCGCGAGCGCTCGCGCGAGAAGTCCCGCAGCTTCTTCTGGTCGCGCAGCACGTCCGGGCTCGAGAGCAGCTCGCCGAGCTCGGCGAAGCGCGACTCGACCCGGCGCAGGGCTTCGTCGATGTTGGCGTCGATCATTGGACGAACGTGACCTCGACGCGCTCGCCGCCCGCGCGCAGCTTGACCACCAGCGGATCGTCGAGCACGCGCTCGAGCGAGCGGATCGCCACGGCGCACATCTCGAGATCGGGCTCGCGCGTGGTCAGGCGCTGGAACTGCATCCCGGGCCAGGTGATCGCGCGCACGAACGGGCGATCGAAATACTTGCCCGAGAGCCGGATGAACTCGAACGCGACGCCGGCGATCAGCGGCATGCAGGCGATGCGCAGCAGGTGGCTGCCGAGGTTCGTGGGCTTCCCGATGAACGTGAACACGACGATGCTGATCACGACCACGAGGAAGAGGAACGTCGTGCCGCAGCGCGGGTGCAGCCGCGGGAACGTCTGCACGCTCTCGGGCGTGAGCGGCGCCCCGGCCTCGAGCGCGTGGATCGCCTTGTGCTCGGCGCCGTGGTAGCCGAGGACGCGGCGCATCTCCTTCCACTGCGAGATGAGCAGCAGGTAGCCGACGAACGCGGCCAGGCGCAGCGCGCCGTCCACGAGCCCGAACTGGATGCGTGCCGGGATCGCGGAGCCCAGGTGCACGAGCGGCGCGATGCGCGCCGGCAGCACCACGAAGAGCAGGAGGCCCACCGCGAGCGAGACGAGCACCGTGAGGCCCTGCGCCGCGGCCATCGCGCCACCGGCGGCGCCGGCGGGCTTGGCCTCACCGTCCTCGCGCGTCGCTTCGTCGGCGCTGAAGTTGAGCGCGGTGATCCCGAGGAACATGGTCTCGAAAAGCGACACGGCGCCGCGCACGACCGGCAGGCCGAGCGCGCGCACGCGCGTCGTGATCGAGACGAACGGGCGGTCGAGGACGGCGGTGGAACCGTCGGGACGGCGCACGACGACGGCGACCTTGGAGGGCGCGCGCATCATCACGCCCTCGATCACCGCCTGGCCACCGACCGGGAGGAACGGCATGCGGACTCCTCGCGAAAAAGAAACGGCTCCCGGCGCGAAGGAGGACCCTCCGCGGCGGGAGCCGAATGGACGACGCTAGCTGTTCTCGGGCGCCTGCACCTTCGCGTAGCGCTTGCGGAAGCGATCCACGCGACCGGCCTTGTCGAGCAGCTTCTGCTTGCCGGTGAAGAACGGGTGGCACGCCGAGCAGATGTCCAGGTGGACCTTGCCGTCGGACGTGCTGGGCTTGAGCGTCGTGCGCGTCTTCCACTCCGTGCCGCAGCCGTAGCAGTGGAACCCGCGCATCTCGTAAACCGGATGGATACCAGCCTTCATCTCGGAACTTCTCCGCCACGGCGGCGTTCCCCGGCGTCCGGGCCGCACCTCGATGGGTCGCGGACTGCGGATGATGCCGAGCGCTCCGCCTGGGTCAGGGTGATTGAGGCGGAGGAGTATGCCCGAGCGGCCGACCGGCTGTCCAATCCGCCGCCAAACCGGCCCGGGGCCGCATTTTCGGCCTGCATGTGACTCCGAGAAGGGGCATGCTGTCGAAATCCTGCACACGGCGCCCCCCGCGCCGCCACGGACCTCGGAACCTCCATGCGATCGACGCGACGACTGCTGCTGGCCGCGGCACTGCTCGTGGCCGCTCTTCCTTCGTGCGCCCCGCGCCACGGCGACCTCGCCGGGCAGGTGCGCCGATTCGTGCTGGAGCACGGTGGTCCGCACGCGGACGAACGAGCCGCCGCGCGCCACTTCTACTCCGACCGCTCCTGGCGCCCGGCGTGGATCGAGAACGGCCGCCCGGGCACCGACGCGCTGGAGTTGCGGCGCGCGCTGCTCGCGCTGCCGGGCGACGGGCTGCACGGGTGGAAGGGCGACGTCGCGGCGATCGACAGCGCGCTCGCCGAGCCCACGGGCTTCTTCGGGCGACGCGAACTCCCGGACACCGTCCTCGCGGCGCTGGACGTGCGCCTCACGCGCGCGTGGCTCGCGGCGGCGCGCCGGCTGCACACCGGCGTGCTCGCCGACTCGCAGCTCGACAAGGCGTGGCGCGGGCGTGGCCGTGGACCGGCGCCGGAGGTGCGACTCGTGCACGCGCTGGCGGCGCACGCCGTGGGCGAGAGCCTGTACGCCTGCGTTCCGCGTGATCCGCGCTACGGCGCGCTGCGCACGGCGCTCGCGAACGACGTGTTGGCGTTCCAGCGCCGGCACGGGCTCGACACGACGGGCGTGGCCGACACGCAGACCTGGGCGGCGATGGATGCGGAGCACCGTGCGCGCGTGCGCACCGTCGAAGCCAATCTGGAGCGCTGGCGCTGGCTGCCCGACGACCGGCCGTACCCGCGGATCGAGGTCAACATCGCCGATGCGACGCTCGCCGCGCACGCCGATTCGACCGCCGACCTGCGCATGCGCGTCGTGATCGGCGACCCCAGGCATCCGACGCCGGTCTTCACGTCGGCCATCGCGTGGATGGACCTGAACCCCACGTGGACCATGACGCCGCGCGTGATCGGCGAGGAAGTGATCTCGTCGCTGCGCCGCCACCCCGACTACTTCGAGACGCACCACCTGACCGCACTGCGGTTCCTGAAAGGTCAGTGGGTCGCGATCGACCACCACGCGGTGCAGTGGGACTCCGTGACGTCGGACACGTTCCGCACGTTCGTGCGCCAGAGCGCCGGAACGTGGAACCCGCTCGGCCGGATCCGGTTCATGCTCCCCAACCGCTTCCAGGTGTTCCTGCACGACACCAACCAGCGCGGCCTCTTCGCGCGCGAGAACCGGGCCCGGAGCCACGGCTGCGTGCGGCTCGAGAAGCCGCTCGAACTCGCGGCGTGGATCCGCTCGCGGCACGCGCCCACGCCGGTGGACTCGATCCGCGCCGCGCTGCGCGACACGACGGCGCGGCGCTGGAGCGTCGAGCCGCACGTGCCGGTGGACGTGCTCTACTGGACCGCGTGGGCGGATTCGAGCGGCGCACTGCAGCTGCGCCCCGACCTCTACGGGCTCGACGCACGCCTGCTGCAGGCGATCGACGAAAAGCACCCCGAGCGTTTCGAGCTGAACCCGCTCATCCAGTGGACCGTCGCGCCGTGACGTTCTCGCGCGGCGGGGCGTAAGCTGGCGCCCATGGGACTCCGCCCGCCGGCCGGCGCTTCGGGACGCATGAAGGTCGCGTGGTTCGTGGCGATCGCCGCGGACGCGATCCAGCTCGCGCTGCTGCCCTTCTTCTTCGAGGGCGCGGCGTCGCCGTTCGACGCGGTGCTCGAGGTGATCGTCAGCGTCGTGCTCGTGTGGCTCCTCGGCTGGCATCCGGCGCTGCTGCCGGCGCTGATCGCGGAGCTGCTCCCGGGCGTCGACCTCGTGCCGTCGTGGACCGCTTCCGTCGCGCTCGTCGCGCTCACGCGCAAGAAGGTGAAGGAGCCCGCTCCGGCCGCACCCGCGGTCGCCCCGCCCCCGCGCGAAGCGTCGTCGGCCGAGGTCGTGGCCGACGAACCGCCGGGCTCAGCCCGCGACTGACGCGAGGCGCGTGCGCAGGAACGCGAGCACCGGGGACCAGTCGCGGTCCCAGTCGTTGTGCCCGCAGGCCAGCGGTACCAGCGCGGCACCGGGCACGGTGCGCGCGAGCCGCTCGCCCTGCGCGAACGGGATCACCTGGTCGTGCACGCCGTGCACGACGAGCATCGGACCGCGCCAGCGCCGCAGCGCGGCCGCGTTGTCGAACGCGTCCACGACGAGCGCGCCGGGCACGCCGGCGCGGGCCGCGAGGTCGCGCACGCTCGTGAACGCCGACAGCAGCACGAGCGCGGCCACCGGACGCCGCGTCGCGACGGCGACGGCCGGGCCGCCGCCCAGCGAGCGCCCGACCGCGACGATCCGCCGCGGGTCCACGCGCGGGTCGTTGGCGACGCGGTCGAACGCGGCGAGCGCCACGTCGTCGATCGAACGCTCCGAGGGCGCGCCCGCGCAGCGACCGTAGCCGGGATACTCGACGAGCAGCACGGCCCAGCCCGAATCACGCGGCGCGTCGAATGCGTGCAGCCAGTCGTCGGCGAGCTCGGCGTTGCCGTGGAAGAAGAGGAGCGCCGGCGCCGGGCCCGCCGGCACGCGCGGCGGCAGGAAGAGGCCTTCGGCGTCGCCGATCACCTGCACCTCGGCGTCGCGGCCGTGCGCGACGAGATGCGGCGCCGGGAACAGCACGCGGCGCTCGTAGGAGACGAGCAGCGCCGAGGCGAGCGCGAGCGCCGCCAGCACCGGCGCGACGAACCAGCCGATCCGCGGTGCGCGGGCGCTCATCGATCCGCGCCGAGCGGCGTCACGCGCACCTTGCCCGCGACGACGTCGAGCTTGTAGCGGCGATGGACGTCGATCCGAACCGGCACGGGCTGCGTCTCGGCCCGCGAACCGGGACCCCGGCCGCGGCGAAGCACCAGCAGCTCGTGCGCTCCCGCACCGACCGTGACGGGCGCGATGCCGGCCGTGCCGGCGTGCGCGGCCATGCGGTCGACGGGCCGGTCGTCGATCGCGAGGATCTTCGCGGCGTCGGTGCTCACGTCGTCGATCGTCGTCTGCCGGGGCGCGTGCACGCAGCCGGCGAGCGAAACACCCGCGGCGAAGAGCGTGGCGGCGAGGAATGCGTGTTTCATGAGGGCCTCGAGCGTCGCCCCGGGGCCGCGGTCGCGGCCGGGCAGGGCTCCGCCTCGAGCTTCTACGGCAGCCGGGCGCCCCGGGTTGCGCCGCTCAGGCCAGCAGTTCGGGCCACTCCCCCGCGGCGATCCGCTCGAACAGCGGCCGCGCGATGCGCTCGCTGACGCCCCAGAGCCGATGCGGCCCCACCGCGTAGAAGGGCAGCCTCAGCCGTCCGCGCTCGGGCGGCAGCAGGTCGTCGGCCCACTGGCGGGCGCCGGGCGCGACGAGCGGCGCGAGCGCGGGCTCGAGCACCTCGACGATCTCGCGCGCGTCCAGCCGCCAGACGGCCGGGCGCTCGATACGCGCGAGAAACGGCGTCACGCGGAAGCCCGAGACGCGCGTCTCGACGGGCGGCAGCTCGGCGAGCGGGTGCACCGACGCGGGCGGCAGGCCGATCTCCTCGAGCGCCTCGCGCGTCGCGGTGGCGAGCAGCGTCGCGTCGTCGCCGTCACGCGCGCCGCCCGGGAACGCGAGCTGGCCGCCGTGCACACCGCCCTCGGCGCGGCGCACGATCACGAGCCGCCACGCGCCGGTGGTGTCGCGATACACCGGCACGAGCACCGCGGCCGCGCGCGCCGGCGCGCGTTCGGAGTCGTAGCGCCAGCGTCGCAGGCCGGGATCGAGCGTCGCGGCCACGTGGACGAAACCGCAGCGTTCGAGCACCCGCACCGACGCGGGGTTGTCGATCCGCGCGTGCGCGATCACCTGCGTCACGCCCGGCGCGGCGAGCGCCCGCGTCACGAGCGCGGTCGCGATCTCGGTCGCGAAGCCGCGACCGCGATACTCCGGCAGCACCGAGTAGCCGATCTCCACCGTGCCCTCGGGCGTCGGCGGGCCCATGTAGCCGCCCGAGCCGACCAGCGTCGCCGGCGCGCTGCCACGGGCGCGTTCGATCGCGTACCAGCCGGTCCACATCGCGTTCGCCGCGCCACCCGCGCGCAGGCCGCGCAGCATCATGCGCATGGCGTCGGCGTCGTACTCGCCCGGCGGCCAGCCCGGCGGCACGGCGGCACCGATCACGGCGCCCAGGTCACCGCCGGCGAGCTCGGTCTCGAGCGACTCGACCGTCGACGCCACCAGGTCGAGACGCGGGGTGCGCAGCACTTCGCTCATGAGCGTTCCTTCAGCGCTCCGGAGTCGCGCCCGTGACGGCGGAGGACCGCGGGCCGAACCGGCGCCGGTACGCGATCAGCGCGACGAGCATCAGCACGATCGCGATTTCGGCGACACCCGTTCCGGGAAACGCCCGCCTCGGGAACGGCGCGTCGAAGCGCCTGCTCGGGCGGAACCAGGCCTCGCCGCGCGGGTAGTCGAGCACGCAGTGGAAGCGCGAGAGCAGGTCCATGTTGAGCGTCCCGGCCGGCGTCGCGGCACCGCCTTCCGCGGGACGCGCGACGTCGATGGGCACGTTCCGCAGCGTGAAGCCGGCGATCCGGAGTTCCGGAACCCGCAGGACGTCGTTCGCGATCGCCCGCGCGCCGAGCCCGTACGAACGACTGGTGCCCAGCTTGCGCAGCCACGTGCGCAGGCCGTGCGCGTCGGCGAATCCCGAATGCACGTTGAGGTCTCCTCCCCCGGCGGTATCCAGGAGGAAGGGCCCGCGCGCCGACCGGCCACCGGAAACGAGTTCCACGTCCACCGCGGTCAGCGACCCTGCGGCCGGCATCGGCACGCGCGAGTCGCCTTCGGTCCGCGCCGGCAGCGAATCGTGGATCACCATCACGCTCCGGTCGAAGTCGATCTCGAGGACCTTGTCCTCGAATACCGTGTATCCCACGATCCCGTCGGCCCCTCGATCCGCCTGCTTCTCGACGGAGAGCACGGGCTCGTGCTCCCAGCGCAGGCCCTCGACCGCGAGCCGGTTGTCGCTGCTCGTGCGCCGGCGGGTCGTGCCGCCCATGCCCGCGTTCTCGACCGACCCGTCCAGATGCAGCACCGCGCCCTTGCGCACGCCGGACGGGTAGAGGACGCACTGGTCGGCGCCGGTGTCGAAGATGAGATCGAGCGGCCGGGAATCGCCGATCGTGCCGCGCACGTGGATCTTGCCGCGCGCAACGGTGAACGGGATCGTGTCGGCGCCCGCCTCGACTCGCCGTGCGCTGCCGCGCCGCGCGGACACGCAAGTGCGGCAGGAGTCCCCGCTGGCGAGCACGACGACGAACTCGTACTGCTCGCCCGGGGACACGTCGAACGCGAGCGAATCGACGTCGGAGAGGAACACCACGCGTTTCGGGCGATCCGACCGACGCACGTCGAAGCGATCGAGCGCCGCGGTGGGATCGGCGCGCCAGATGCCGCGCAGCAGGCGATCGCCATCGCGCACGTCCAGCGTGGCCGAACGCGCGTGCAGCACGCGCGCCGGCGCGGGGGCGCTCGCGGCGGCCGGCGGCAGGACGAGGGCGCATGCGAGCAATGCCGCGAACCCCGAACCGAGCCTCGCCAGACCGCCGGGCCGAACATGACCGCGAGCGAGCGGCGAGCGGGCACACGTCACGGGCCCGGGGTCGATCGCGCTTCCGACCCGCGCCCCCGGCGTCACGAGTTCATGTTCTCCAGGAACTTCTTGTTCGTCTTCGTCTCGCTCATGCGCGTGATGAGGAACTCCATCGCCTCGACGGGGTTCAGCTCGTTCAGGAACTTGCGCAGGATCCACACGCGCGCGAGCGCGTCGGGTGCGAGCAGCAGCTCTTCCTTGCGCGTGCCGGAGCGATTGATGTCGATGGCCGGATAGATGCGCTTGTCGGCGATCTTGCGGTCGAGGACGAGCTCGGAGTTGCCGGTGCCCTTGAACTCCTCGAAGATCACTTCGTCCATGCGCGAGCCGGTCTCGATGAGTGCGGTCGCGATGATCGTCAGCGAGCCACCGCCCTCGACGTTGCGCGCGGCGCCGAAGAAACGCTTGGGGCGCTGGAGCGCGTTGGCGTCGACGCCGCCGGAGAGGATCTTGCCCGAGTGCGGCACGACCGTGTTGTGGGCGCGGGCGAGGCGCGTGATCGAGTCGAGCAGGATCACGACGTCGCGCTTGTGCTCCACCAGGCGCTTGGCCTTCTCGATCACCATGTCGGCGACCTGCACGTGGCGCTCGGCGGGTTCGTCGAACGTGCTCGAGACCACCTCGCCCTTCACCGTGCGCTGCATGTCGGTGACTTCCTCGGGGCGCTCGTCGATCAGCAGCACGATGAGCATGGCCTCGGGATGGTTCTCGGTGATCGCGTTGGCGAGCTTCTGGAGCAGGATCGTCTTGCCGGCCTTGGGCGGCGACGTGATCAGCGCGCGCTGGCCCTTTCCGATCGGCGACAGCAGGTCGATGATGCGCGTCTCGAGGCAGCGGTCCTTGGTCTCGAGATTGAGCTTCTCGGTCGCGTAGAGCGGCGTGAGGCCGTCGAAGAGGATCTTGTCCTTCGCCGCTTCCGGACTCTCGAAGTTCACGGCCTCGACGCGCAGCAGCGCGAAGTAGCGCTCGCCCTCCTTGGGCGGCCTCACCTGCCCCGACACGGTGTCGCCGGTGTGCAGGTCGAAGCGCTTGATCTGCGACGGCGAGACGTAGATGTCGTCCGGGCCGGGCAGGTAGTTGTACGTCGGCGAGCGCAGGAAGCCGTAACCCTCGGGCAGGATCTCGAGCACGCCTTCGGCGAAGATCAGGCCGTTCTTCTCGGTCTGCGCCTCCAGGATCTTGAAGATCAGTTCCTGCTTGCGCAGGCCGCTCGTGCCCTGGACCTCGAGCTCCTGGCAGAGCTTGAGCAGCTCGGCCATCGTCTTGCCCTTGAGCGTGGTGAGCTCGAGGGTCTCCGCCGCGGGATCGGCGGGAGCGGTCGGGATCGGCAGGTCCGTGGAGTCCATGGAAAAGCGCCTCGTCGGGGAGGTGGCGGGTCCGCACCGGACGCTCGGCCGGTGACGCCCGATGGGCGCCCCGGTACGGCCGGCACTGGACGTGGGAAGTCGGGAGTGCGCGCGGCGTGCGCCGCGGGGCTGCGGATGCGAACCACTCCGGAGAGGAGTTGGAGTGGCGCGGGACGTCGTCCTCGGGTGGTGGAGCGAACGGGAAGGTGCGTGGACTGCGGAAGACCGGCGGGCCGGTCGGACGTCGGATGGAGTGGGCGGCTGGGTCGCTGCGTCCGGAGGCTGCGGGGATGGATCCGGTTCCGGCCGTGCGCGAGGGCGCGCTCGAGGCCGATGGGAAGAATTTAGGTTTCGCTTCGAACGGGTGTCAAGACCCGACGCACGCGTGGTTCGAACGAAGAATCGGCCGTTTCGTGACCGTGCCCCAGCCCCGAAATGCGCCCGGACGTGCATTTCGATGCGGGGACGCCATGCGCTTCGCAGGAACGAGGCCGCCGCCGGCCGCTGGGTGGGTGCGCTCAAACCCCGGAATTCGTGAGGAATTCCGGCCCTTCGGCCGGCGAGGCACGCGTGGCACCGCGGTTGCTCTTCACCTCCGATGCGGGGCGCGCGGGTCGCGTCCTACCTACCGAGCCTGCCATCTCCAGCGTGGCTCGCGCCTCCGCGAACCAACCCGAGCGCCCTGGCGCCCCCCGCGCCGGGGCGATTCGTTTGGGTCGTGCTCGGAGGAACGCAGCTGGCGCGGTCCCTCAGCGCCGGCGGAACCCGATCCGCAGCCGCACCGTGGACGGGTCCGCCGAGCACCAGTCCGGCAGGCGCGCCAGCGTCGCGACGGTGCGCAGCGTGTCGTGCCGCCCGTCGATGCGGAGCGTCGTCAGCTGGAGCGAATCCAGCGCTTCGAGCGCGCTCGCCGGACCGCTGACGCGCACGCGGTCGGGCAGCAGCAGCGCGGTGCCGTCCCAGCTCCAACCGGCCGCGGGCGAGCCTTCGACGCGCGCCGCGACCGGGAACTCGCGCGTCTCGCGACGGTCGACGTCCACTTCGATCACGCGCGGCCCGACCACGTTCTCGACCGTGATCACCCCACCCGCGGGCAACGGCAGGTCGGTCGACACGAGCGCGCGAGTGAAGTGCCCCGGCGCGACGCCGTCCATCGGGATCTTGAGCCGCGGCTCGCGCACGCGCAGCCCGATCAGCTGCTTCACGGTGCCGCGCAACTCCGCCTGCACCACCGCGGGCGCGGGCCCCGAGAGCGAGAGCGAATCCGCCAGCCCCGAGAACTCGAGCGGGAACGACAGCAGCATCGTCCCCGTGCGGTCCGTGTACACGTTGAGGTACACGAGCACCGCGAGGAGCAGTGCGGTGAGCTTGAGCCCGAGGTTGTCGAAGAGCCACCCGCGCAGGACGTTCATGACGCCGCCAGCATACAACAGCGACGCGGGCCCTACTCCACGGCGTCGTCGCCCTCGTCGGGTTCGCCTTCGTCCGGCTTGCGCAGGCCGTGCTTCTCCATCCGCGAGTAGAGCGTCCGGCGCGTGAGGCCGAGCAGGCGGGCGGCGCGGCTCTTGTTGCCGCGGGCGCGTTCGAGGGCCTTGAGGATCAGCTCCTTCTCGAGCGCTTCGAGCGACAGGCCTTCCTCGGGGATCTCGGGCACGCCGAAGGTCGTGGCGGCGCTGCCGGGCTGGGCGAAGACCAGGTGTTCGGTGCCGATCGGGTCGGGGCCGGCGAGGATCAGGGCGCGTTCGAGCGTGTGCTCGAGCTCGCGCACGTTGCCGGGGAACGCGTAGCCGGCGAGGGCGCGCAGGGCCTCGGGCGTGAGCTTGTCGGCCGAGGCGCCGTGGCGGCGCAGGACGTGCTCGGCAAGGCGCGGCACGTCGCCGGGGCGCTCGCGCAGCGGCGGCAGCACGATCGGGAACACGTTGAGGCGAAAGAAGAGGTCCTCGCGGAACGTGCGCTCGCGCACCATCTCCTCGAGCGGACGGTTGGTCGCGGTGACGATGCGCGCATCGACGGTGATGGGGGCGTTGCCGCCGACTCGCGTGAAGGTCTTCTCCTCGATCACCTGCAGGAGCTTGACCTGGAGCGTCATCGGCATTTCGCCGATCTCGTCGAGGAAGATCGTGCCGCCGTGCGCGTCCTCGAAGCGCCCGGCCTTCTGGCGCACAGCACCGGTGAAGGCGCCCTTCTCGTGACCGAAGAGCTCGCTCTCGAGCAGCGCTTCGGGCAGCGCGCCGCAGTTCACCTTCACCCACGGGCCGCCCGCGCGCCGGCTGAGCGCGTGGATCGTGCGCGCGAACAGGTCCTTGCCGGTTCCGCTCTCGCCGCGCAGGAGCACCGTGGAATCGGTGACGGCGACCTTGCGCGCGAGGTCGAGCGCGCGCTGCGTCGAGGGCGCCTCGCCCACCACGGGCAGCGCGTCGCGGCGCAGCGAGTCGACCGCCGCCGACAGGGCGCGGTTCTCGCGCCGCAGCGTCCGCGTCTCGGCAGCTTCGCGCAGGGCGCGTGCGACCACCTCGACGAACTCGCCTTCCTTCTCGACGTAGTCGGTGGCGCCCTGCTTGAGCGCGCGGCGCGCGGTCTCGAGCTCGGCGAACGCGGTCATCACCACGACGACGGTATCGGGCCATTTCGCGCGCACCTGCTCGAGCAGCGCCAGCCCGTCGGGCGGCGGCATGCGCAGGTCGGTGACCACCGCGTCGAACGGTGCCTGGGCGAGCCGCTTGAGTGCGGCGGCGCTGCCGTTGACGCACTCGGCGTCGAAGCCGTCGTCGCGGAGCTCGGCGGCAGTCAGCTCGGCGATCTTGATCTCGTCGTCGACGATCAGGACCTTCACGCGGCCGGCCTCCGGTTCACTGGCAGACCTGGACGAGGCCGTTGATGTCGGACGAGTCCACCCACTCGCCGTCGTCGATGCGGATGCGCACGTAGCCGGTGCCGCCGGACTTCTGGATGCGCACGCAGCCGAGGCGGCCCACCACCTTGTAGGTGGCGTTGCCGCAGCCCGAGATGCCCTGGTTGTCGTTGACGGTGCCGTACCAGCAGACGTCCGACTGGATCTCGATCCGGTAACGCTTCGAGCAGCCGGCCGCGGGAAGGAGCAGCAGGCCGAGCAGGGCGAGGGCGAGCAGGCGGAGCTTCACGATGGGTTCTCCCGGCGCGAGATCGGGCGGGCCGCGGTCGCGGCGCGCCTTGCACAGTTATCGCCCAGAGACCCGCGCGATTCAACCCCGGGCGAGCGGGAGCACGACGGTCACCGTCGTGCCCTGCCCGGGCGGGCTCTCGAGCCGGAGCGAGCCGCCGGCGCCTTCGACGAGCCGGCGCGCGAGGAACAGGCCGAGCCCGGTGCCCTGGGCCTTGCTGGTGACGAACGGTTCGCCCACGCGGGCCAGCACCTCGGCCGGCACACCCGGCCCGTCGTCGCGCACGAGCAGGGTCGCGCGCCCCCCGGCGGCCGTCACGGAGACACGCACCGAGCCTCCTTCGGGGAGCACCTCCAGCGCGTTGAGCACCAGGTTGAGGCCGACCTGCCGCAGCGACTCGGCGTCGAGCGTGACCGCGATCGGCGCCGCGAGCCCCTCGCGCGCGAGCGTGCAGCGCCGCGCCTGGAACTCGCCTTCGAGCAGGTCGAGCGTCGCGGTCATCGCGGCCGCGAGATCGCCCGTGCCGCGCTCGCTGGCCTCGCCGCGCGCGAACTGCAGGTAGCGGGTCACCGTGCGGCCGAGACGGTCGACCTCCTCGACCACCGAATCGGCCATGCGCTGCGCTTCGGGTTCCAGCCGTCCGAGACGCTTGGCGGAGCCGCGGATGATGGCCAGTGGGTTCTTGATCTCGTGCGCGAGCGTCGCCGTCATGCGACCCATGGCCGCGAGGTTCTCCGCCCGCGAGAGCCGCCGCTCGAGCGTGAGCTGGCGCCCGAGCGCGCGCAGCAGGATGCCGGCGAGCACGGCGATCGCGACCACGCTGACGAGCGCCACCCAAGCGAGTCGCCGCCCGAGGCTCGCGAGCGCGGGCCGCCACGTCGGCCGGTCCTCGGCGACGAGCACGGCGATCACGCCCTGCGACGCGCGCACGGGCACGAACGCGGCGCGCGAGTCGCCTCCCGCGCGGTGGATGGCGGTGCCGGTCGCGCGCCCGCGGAAGGCGGCGACGAGCGACGCGTGGGCGAGCGAGTCGTAGGGCGAGCGATCGAGCAGGCCCTGCTCGCCGAGCGAGACGTCGTAGAGCGTGGTGCGCGCGGAGTCGACGAGCGCGAGGTTCTCGAAACCCGTCACCGAGCACAGGATGTCGAGCTGCGCCTGCAGCGCGAAGAATCCACCGCTCTCGGCGCCCAGCCGCCGCACGTCCGCGATGTCGGCGGGGCTCACCTGCGAGGCGGCGATGTCGGCGACCTTGGCGAGCCGCGTCTCGAAGTCCTGCTCGAACGCCGCGCGCAGCCCCTCGTAGGCGAGCGTGGCCGAGAGGATCGTGACGAGGGCCGCGGCGAGCGCGAAGGCGAGCGTGCTGGTCTGCGTGCGATGCACGCGTCCTCCCCGGGCCGGCCGCGAGGTGCCGGCCGCGCTCGGGCGCGGTTCCGGCGGGCGCCGCACGGCCGCGGCGCCCGGCGGGAAGCTACCGGCTCGGGGTGCTCCCGGCCAATCGCGCTCCGGACGCGCAGATGGGGCGGATTGCCCGATCGCGACGGCCGTATCGCATTTTGCACTCAAGCCCGCCATCGCCTTTTCCGATAGCCATATCGTCGCGACGAGGGGTGCGACGCGGCGCCGGTTCCGCCGGCGATCCGCCCTCTCCCCTCGCCCGCGGCGAATCGCAGAAGCGTTCGACCTGCCCGGGCCCGCACGTTCCGGCAGCGCATCCGCACCCTCGGACGGCGCGCCACTCACGGAACGCACGACTCCCGGCACGGTCGGTGGACCGAAGGCCCGCGCCCCGAAGGCGCGTGCCGCCGCGCGCTCGATACGCGCGGAGCCAGCGGCCTCCCGCACGCGCGGGCGGCCTCCGAGGGGTTGGATCGATGCGCCGAATGCGCTGCGTTCCGCTGCACGCGAGCTTGCTGCTCGCCACGTCGCTGCTCCCGGTGTGCGCACGCGCCGCCGACGTCCCGGCGTCCCGAGGCAGCGGCACGGAGCTGCGCGCGCTGCTCGAGGGCGGTGGCGTGACGCCCGACGACCTGCGCCGGCGGCTGCACGACGCGGGCCAGTCCGACGCCTCGATCGACGCGGCGCTCGACGCGCTGGGCATGGGCACGCGGCGCGCCGCACCGGCGGCCACGCGCACGACCGGCGGCGCGCCGGCGCCGGCCCCCGCCGAGACGCCGAAGCCGCCGGCGCTCGTCCCGGTGCCGCAGCCCGCGGCCGCGAACGACACCGCGGCGACGGGCCGCGCGGGTGACGGCACGGCCGAACCGTTCGGCTTCGACATCTTCCACTGGGCGCCGAGCACGTTCGAACCGCTCGCGTACGGCCCGGTCGATCCCGACTACCCGCTCGGCCCCGGCGACGAGCTCGCACTGACGCTGTGGGGCGACGACCAGCTCGCGCTCACGCTGCCCGTGAGCCGCGAAGGCGTGATCACGCTCCCGGACGTGGGCCAGGTGAGCGTGCAGGGCATGACGCTCGAGGAAGCGCGCGGGCGCGTGCGCGCGGCGCTGGCGCGCGTCTACTCGGGCCTGCGCCCGGCCGACCAGCACCCGAGCACGTTCGTGAGCCTGTCGCTCGGCCGGCTGCGCACGATCCAGGTGTTCCTGCTCGGCCAGGTCTCGCGCCCGGGCGCTTACACGATCAGCTCCGTGTCGCGCGTGCTGAACGCGCTCTACGCGGCGGGCGGTCCGTCGCGCGACGGCTCGCTGCGGGACGTGCGCGTGATGCGCGGCGGCCGCGTGGTCGCGCGCGTGGACCTCTACGACGTGATCCTCGGCGGCGATCCGGCGAAGGTGGCGCGGCTGCAGAACGGCGACGTGGTGTTCGTACCGCCGGCCGCGCGGCGCGTCGACGTGCGCGGGCCGGTGCGCCGGCCGGGGCTCTACGAGCTGCGCACGGGCGAACAGCTGCGGCGGCTCATCGAGCTCGCGGGCGGTCCGTTGCCCGAGGCCGAGCTCGCACGTGCACAGGTGGACCGCGTGACGCCGCCGGCGTGGCGCGACAGCCTGCCGGGCCAGGGCCGCGTGGCGATCGACGTGCCGCTGCGCGAGGTGCTGGCCGATTCCACGCACGACGTCGAGATGCAGGACGACGACCGCCTCACGCTCTTCGGGCTCCCGGACCGGCGCGGCAACGTGGTCGAGATCTCCGGGCGCGGCATCGCGCGCCCCGGCCGCTACGAGTTCCGACCCGGCATGCGGGCGTCGGACCTGATCGCGGCCGCGGGCGGGCTCACGCCGGACGCCTACACGGGTCACGCGCTCGTCGCGCGCACGCTCCCGGACAGCACGCGCCTCGCGCTGCGCTTCGCGCCGGCGGGCGCGCTGCGCGGTGACCCGGGCGACGACCTGCCGCTGCGCGCGCTCGACGTGGTCACGATCCGCTCGGAGTGGGACCTCAAGGAACGCCAGGCCGTCTCGATCCACGGCAACGTGCGCGCCCCGGGCACCTACGAGCTGCTCGAAGGCATGACGCTCGCCGACCTGCTGGTGAAGGCGGGCGGGTTCACCGACGACGCCGACCCGCAGCGCGCCGAGATCGCGCGCGTGGGCGGCGCCCGCGGTGCGGCCGCGAACATCGTGCTGGCCGAGACGCTCGAGGTGGCGCTCGATCGCGACCTCGCGCGCGCGACCGCCGCGCGCGCGACGGCGCTGCAGCCGCACGATGCGGTGTTCATCCGCCGCGACCCCGACTACTCCGAGCCGACCTTCGTCACCGTGGCGGGCGAGGTGCGCTTCCCCGGCACGTACGCGCTGCTGCGCCGGGACGAGCGGGTGAGCGACCTCGTGCGCCGCGCGGGCGGGCTGACCGAGTTCGCTTACCCGCGGGGCGCGACGTTCACGCGGCAGGGCCGTGCGTCGCTGGCGGTCGACCTGCCGCGCGCGCTCCGGCGCGGGCACGACGACGCGAACCTCGTGGTGCAGGCCGGCGACGTGCTCACCGTGCCGCGCTACACGCCGACGGTGCAGATCGAGGGCGCCGTGTTCTCGCCGGTGACGGCGCTCTGGCAGGAGGGCGCGAGCCTGGGCTTCTACATCACTCAGGCCAACGGCTACCGGCCCGACGCGGACCGCCACAACGTGATGGTCGTCGCGCCGAACGGACGCGTGAAGCGCCGCGGCACTCCCGAGCCCGGCAGCCGCGTCGTGGTGCCGGCGCGCGAGATGACCGAGCCGCACGACCACCTGAAGGACTTCGCGACGCTGATGAGCGTCCTCGCCAGCATGGCCACCACCGTGTACCTCGTGAGGCAGACCGGCAAATGAGCACGCGTCCCGACGCACCCGAGCCTTCTCCCTGGTCGCTCGAACCCGAGCCGGCGGCGGGTTTCGACGTCGCCCCGCTCGTGGCGATGCTGCGCGCCCGCTGGCGTTCGCTCGCGCTGTGGGCGGCCGCCGGCGCCGCGCTGATGATCGCGCTCGCGTTCGTGCTGCCGCCGGTGTACGTCGCCGGCGTCACGCTGCTCGAGGCCCCGAAGCACGACGGCAGCTCGACGCTCGAGCAGCTCGGGCTCTCGGCGCAGGCGCTGGGCATTTCGTCCGGCGCAGGCAGCAACGCCCTCACCTACCCCGACATCCTGCGCAGCCGCCGCCTGCTCGCGGGCCTGCTCGCGGAGCGCTTCCCGCGCGAGCGCGGCGACCGCGTCGCGCTGGAGGAGTACCTCGTGCGCGGCACGCCGTCGCCGCAGCGCACGGAACGGGCGCTGCGCGAACTGCGCGCGCGCTTCGACATCGCGCTCGACCGGCGCACGAACCTGCTGCGGCTGGGCGTGAGCGATCGCGACCCGGTGCTGGCCGCGGCGGTGGCGAACCGCGCTGCGGCGTCGCTCCAGGACATCGTGATGCACGCGCTCATGACGCAGGCGGGCGCCAACCGCAAGTTCGTCGAGGAGCGGCTGGAGGTCGCCCGTGGCGAGCTCGCGCGCGCCGAGGGCGCCCTCGAGGGCTTCCGCGACGCCAACCGGCACCCGGAGGGCGCCCCGCGGCTCGTGCTGGAGCAGGCTCGCCTCGCACGCGAGGTCCGCACGCGCGAGGAAGTCGTGATCGCGCTGACGCGCGAGCGCGAGATGGCGCGCGTGGACGAGAACCGCGACGTCCCGGTGATCAACGTGCTCGACGCGGCGCAGCCACCGGCGTTCCGCTCGTCGCCGCGGCGCAGCCTCATGGCCGCGGCCGGGCTGCTGCTCGGCTTCGCCGCGGGCTGCGTGCGCGCGTGGCCGCGCCGCGAGCGTACGCGCGAAGAGGCGCCGCAGGCGGAGGCCGCGTGACCCCGGCGACGGCCCGGCGCGTGGACCCGGACGCGGACGCTCCGGCGGCCGCGGAGCCGCCGGCGAACGCGCCGGCCATGGCGGCGACGCCGTGGGCGCGCCGGCTCGCGGGCAACCTCGCGTGGAACGTCGTCTCCGAGCTGGCGGCCCGCGGGGCGTCGCTCGGACTGGCGCTCGCGTGCGCGCGCACGCTCACCGTCGCGGGCTTCGGCCGCTTCTCGTACGCGCTCGCGCTGGTGCAGTACGTCTGGCTCGCCGCCGACGCCGCGGCCAACTCCGGCTACGCGACGCGCGAAGTGGTGCGCGTGCGCGCCAACGATCCGCACCGCGCCCGGCGCCTGAAGGGCCACCTGCTCCGCATGCGCCTCGCAGGCGCGGGGGCGCTCACCGCGGGTATGGCGATCGTGCTGCTCGTCGCGCCTCTGGCGCCGGACCTGCGCGCCGCGCTCGCGGGCGCATCGCTCTTCTTCCTCGCCTACGCCGCGTTCCCGGACTGGGCGCTGCGTGCGCGCGAGGACTTCCGCGGGCTCGCGGCCGCGAACGCCGCGGCGGCACTCGCGACCGTACTCGGCGCGGTGTTCGTGCTCGGGCGCTGGCCGGGCCCGGGGACGGCCGCCGCCGTGTGGGCGGGCTCGTTCGCCGTGGCGGCCGCGGTGGGACTCGCGCGCATCGCGCGCGCGCGTGCGATCGCGTGGGACGGCGCGGACGCCGCGATCGGGCAGCACGCGCGACGCTCGATCGTGTTCGCGATCGGCTCGATCGCGGGCATCGGCTGCGCCCAGGCGCCGATGCTCATGGTGGGCGCGATCGCTTCGCCCACCGAAGCCGGCATCTTCGGCGCGAGCTCGCGCTGGCTGCTGCTCGTGATCAACGCGTTCTCCGTGCTGTGGTGGCCGCTCCTGCCGGTGCTCGTGCACGCGCGCAGCGGCGGGCGCGCGTTCCGCGACGCGCTCGCGACCGTGGGCTCGGCCGTGCTCGCGCTGGGGCTGCCGATCGCGATCGCCTTCGCGCTCTGGCCGCGCGAGCTGCTGGCGCTGGCGTTCGGCGAGCGTTACGGCGTGGCGGCGACGGCGCTGCGCATCTCGGCGTTCGCGGTGCCGCTCTTCGCCGTGACGGCGCTGCTCGAGCAGACCGCGCTCGCGATCGGCGCCGAGCGCGCCCGCGCGTGGGTCAACACCGTCGCGCTCGCGGCGCAGCTGGTGCTGGGGTCGTTCCTCGTACCGGCGTGGGGCGCGGCGGGTGCCGCGGCGTCGATGGTCGCGACGTACGCGATCAGCGCCGCGCTCTACGTGTGGAGTTCGCGGCACGACCTGCCGTGGCGCGACCTGGGCGCCCGGATCGGCGGCCCGATCGCGCTCAACGTCGCGCTTCTCGCGGGGTGGCTGGGCGCGCGGGCGCTGCACGTGCCGGCGCTGCCTGCGATCGGCGTCGCCACGGTCGCCTATCTCGCGATCGCGTGGGCGACGGGCATGCTGCCCGGCCGCGCGATGCTGCGGGGTGCGGCGTGACGGCGTCGCTGCGCGAACGCCACGCCGCGCTGCCGCCGCTGCCCGCGGTGCCGCGCGTCAGCGTGATCATGGCCGTGCGGAACGAATCCGCGCACGTGGACCGTGCGCTCGCCGCCGTGCGCGCGCAGGACTGGCCGGCCGGGTCGCTCGAGATCCTGGTCGCCGACGGCCGCTCGAGCGACGACACGCGCGAGCGGCTGCTGCGCGCCGCGGCCGCGGACGCGCGCGTGCGCGTGCTCGACAATCCCGAGCGCACGGTGGCGCCGGGGCTCAACCTCGCGCTCGCGGCCGCGACCGGCGACGTGATCGTGCGCGCCGACGGCCACTGCGCGCTGCCACCGGGCTACGTGCGCGCGGGCGTCGAGGCGCTGCGCGCCGGCGTGGCCGAGTGCGCCGGCGGGCCCGTGCGTGCGCGGGGGGACGCGCCGCTCGCACGCGCGATCGCGATCGCCATGAGCACGCCGTTCGGCGTCGGCGGCGCGAGCTTCCGCTGGGCGAGCGACGCCCGCGAGGTGGACCACCTCCCGTTCGGCGCCTGGCGCCGCGAGGTGTTCGCGTGGCTGGGCGGCTTCGACGCCGCGCTCGTGCGCAACCAGGACGACGAGCTGAGTGACCGGTTGCGGCGCGCGGGCGGCCGGATCCGCCTGCTGCCCGAGCAGGAGGTCACGTACTGGAGTCGCACCACCCTCGCGGCGCTCGCGCGGCAGTACTTCGGCTACGGCTTCTGGAAGGTGCGCGTGATCCGCCGCCGCGGCGGCTGGCCATCGTCGCCGCGCCACGTCGTGCCGGCGGCGTTCCTGCTCGCGCTGCCCGCGGGCGCACTCGCGGCCGCAGTCACCGGCGTCGCCGCGCTCGCGGCCGCGGTCCCGGCCGCCTACGCGGCCTACCTCGCGCTCGCGACCGCGGCCACCGTGGCGCGCACGCACGACGCCGCCGCCCTGCTGCTGCCGGCGGTCCTGCCGGTGATGCACGCCGCGTACGGCGCGGGCTTCCTCGCCGCGCTGTTCGACCGCACGCCCGCGCCGGCCCCCGCGGCCGTCGACGCCCCGGTGGCGAGCGACGCGAGGGCGGCATGAGCACGCTCGCGCTCCCGGCCGTCGCCGCGCCGCCCTCCCGGCGCACGGCGGTGCGGCTCGCCGTGCTCGCGGGCGCCGGCGTGGCGCTGCTGCTGCACGAGTGGTCCGCGACGGCGTTCCTGGCGTGGACGACGCTGGGCTTCGCCGCGATCGCGGCGCGGTCGTTCGCCGGCCGCCGGTTCGACGCCGCGGACGCGCTGCAGCTCTTCACGCTCTACTACGTGCTCTCGCTGCTCGTGCGCGCAGTCGGCGTCGTCGCGTGGGTCGACAGTCCGTACCTGCGCGAGCTCGGCGACGGCCGCAGCGCGCACGTGCGCGACCTCGCCGGCTGGAGCCAGCTGGTCGCCGGGCTCGGGCTCTTCGCGGTGCAGGAAGGCCACGACGGCCCCGTGGGCGGGCGCTGGGCCGCGGCCCTCGCGCGCCGCATGCCCGCGCTGGCCGCGCCGTGGCGCGACGGCGCCACCTCGCGCGCGGTGCTGGTGCTGGCGGCGCTCGGCGTGCTCGGCGCGGTGCTGCGCGTGCACGATCTCGGCGGCTTCATGCGCGCCGCGGCGAACCCGATGGCCGCGGGCACCGACGAGGCGCTCGGCCACTGGTGGCAGATCGCGCTCACCGAGTTCGCCGTCGTCGCGCTGCACGTGCATCTCGTGCGGCTGCTGCTGCGCGGCGATCGGCACTTCGCGCTGCACTGGCTGGTGCTCTCGCTCGGGCTCTCGGTGCCGCTCTACCTCGTGAGCAGCTCCAAGTCGATCCTGCTGCGCACGCTGCTGCTGCCGTGGGTGTACCGGCACCTGCTGGCGAAGCGCATCCCGATGTGGCGCGTGATCGTGGCGCTGGCCGCGTTCTCGGCGCTGTTCCCGCTCTTCTATGCGTATCGCGCGCTGGGCATCTCGAACCTCGACGCGGTGGGGCTCTACCTCCAGAACGCGGATTCGCCGCCGATCCTGCGCATGTTCAACCGCGCCTACGGCGCCGACAGCCTCATGCTCGTGCTCCACCGCACCGGCACGACGCTGCCCTTCCGGTGGGGCGCGAGCCTGCTCGACCTGGGGACGTTCTGGGTGCCGCGCCTGCTCTGGCCGGGCAAGCCCGACAGCTTCGGGCTGCAGTTCCCCGCGGCGTACATGCCCGACATGCACTGGGGCGCGATGACGTACGTCACGACGTCGCTGCCGGGCGAGCTCTACCTGAACTTCCACGTGGTCGGGGTACTCGCGGGCAGCTGGCTGCTCGGCGCGGCCATGCGTGCCTCGCGCGTGCTCGCGCGCGGCGGCCCCGGCGGCGTGCTGCTGCACGGCTACGGGCTCATCACCGCCGTGCACCTCGCGGAAGGCTGCATCGCCTCGCAGCTCGAAAGCTGGCTCACCGACCTGCTTCCCGCACTGCTCGCCGTGGCCTGGATCACCGCCCGCACCCGGCGCGCGCGCCGGACGGAGGCCGCATGAACGCGTCCACGCCGTCGCTGTCGATCGTCTACGCCGGCCCCATGAACCGCGGCTCGACCTGCCGCCAGCGGGCACTCGCGCTCGAGGCGCTCGGGCACCGCGTGATCGCCGTGGACCTCGTGCCCGGCGAACACGCCGCGCGCCGGCTCACGCTCGCGTGGCGGGTGAAGAACCGCCTGCTCGGCGAGCGCGACGACACGGGCTTCAACGCGCGCCTGCTGGCGCTGCCCGAGTCCCCCGCGCCCGACGTGCTGTGGGTGGACAAGGGCCTCACCGTCGCGCCCGCGACGCTCGACGCCCTGCGCGAGCGCTGGCCACACGCGCTGTTCGTGAACTACTCGGGCGACGACATGTTCAACCCGCGCAACCAGACCTCCGCGTGGCGCGCCAACCTGCCGCGCTACGACCTGTGCGCGACGACCAAGTCGTTCAACGTGCCCGAGCTGCGCGCCGCGGGGGCGCGCGACGTGCTGTTCATCGAGAAGGGCTACAGCACCGAGGTCCACCACCCGTACGAGGTGACGCCGGAACTGCGCGCGCGGCTGGGGGGTGACGTCGGCTTCATCGGCTGGCCGGAAGCGGCCCGCGAACGATCGATGCGCGCGCTCGCCCGCAGCGGCGTCGAGATCCGCATCTGGGGACCGTGGCCTCGCGCGAAGGGCGGCGATGGCCTGCGCATCGAGGGACGGCCGCTCTGGGACGAGGAGTACGCGCAGGCGATCTCCGCGTTCCGGATCAACCTCGGCTTCCTGCGCCGCGTCAATCGCGACCGGCACACGACGCGCAGCGTCGAGATCCCCGCGTGCGGCGGCTTCCTGTTGGCCGAGCGTACCGACGAGCACCAGCGGCTGTTCCGCGAAGGCGAAGAAGCGGAGTTCTTCGCCAACGACGGCGAACTCGCGGAGAAGACGCGCTGGTACCTCGCGCACGAAGCGGAACGCGCGCGGATCGCGGCGGCCGGCCTGCGCCGCTGCCGCGAAGGCGGCTACACGTACGAATCCCGGCTCGACCACATCCTCCGGCACGCGCTGGCCGCGCGCGCCGCCGCGGCCTGAAACCTCCCCCGAGGACACCATGGCGCGACTGGCCTACTTCTACCGCGAGATGTCCGAATACATCGAGATCGACCTGCGCCTGCTGCGGCAGCGGCACGACGTCGTGGTCACCGGCTGCCCGTCGCGCTGGCCGCGACCCGTGGCGACGTGGCGAACGGTGGCCGCGGCGGACGCGGTGATGGCGTGGTTCGCGAGCTGGCACGCGCTGTGGCCTGCCACGTGTGCGCGGCTGCAGGGCAAGCCGTTCGTGATCGTGGTCGGCGGCTACGACACGGCTGCGCTGCCCGGCATCGCGTACGGGCACCAGCGCGGTGGCCTGCGCCGGCTCGTGGCGCGGGCCGTCCTGGCGCTGGCCACACGCGTGCTCGCGATCTCCGAGTTCACCGTGCGCGAAGTGCGGGCGCTCGGCGTGCCGGACGACCGCGTGTCGCTGGTGCCGCTGGGCCTCGATCCCGAACGCTACGACGCCGGCGAGGAGCGCGATCCCGGCCTCGTCGTGACGGTGGGCGGCGTCAACCGCAGCAACCTCACGCGCAAGGGCCTCGAGCCGTTCGTGCGTGCGGCCGCGCTCCTCCCCCAGGCGCGCTTCGTCGTGATCGGCGCGTGGATGGACGACGCGATCGCGCACCTGCGCACGATCGCGACGCCCAACGTGCACTTCACCGGCCGGCTCTCGCACGGCGACAAGGTCGACTGGCTCGCACGTGCCGCGGCGATCGTGCAGCCGTCGCAGCACGAGGCGTTCGGGCTGGCACTCGCCGAGGGCATGCTCTGCGGCGCGGTGCCGGTCGTGACCGATGCGGGCGCGCTGCCCTGGGTGGCCGGCGATAGCGGCGTCGTGACGGCGTCCGCCGCACCCGAAGCGCTCGCCCAAGCCATCGCCCGTGCGCTCGCGCTCCCGGCCGACGCCGGGCGCCGCGCGCGTGCGCGCGTGCTCGAGTCGTTTTCGCTCGCCCGCCGTGACGCGGGACTCGAAGCGGTCCTTTCCGCCGCGGGCGTTCGCCCCGGCGTTCCGACCACACCCACGCGGGAGGTGCGGCGCGCCGCGTAGCGTGCATGCGCGAAGTGGTTTTCGCTGGATTCCGGCGTCGCGCACGCCGAAAAGAGAAAGGTACGCCGCGAACCCCTCCGCGGTGGCGATCCACCCCTCGGATCGCATGGCAGGCATCGTTTCCATGTCGAGCTCGTTCCACGTCATTCCGTGACGCCGGCGCTCCGCGTTCCCGCGGGAGGTGCCGCCGTTCGCGGCGAGGGGATTTCGTCATGTCGCGTCTCGCGTGCGAGGGTGGGCGTCCCGTCCGTCCGGAGTTCCTGGTCTTCGGTGCTCCGCGGATCGGCGAGGAAGAAATCGCCGAAGTCGTCGACACGCTGCGCTCGGGGTGGATCGGCTACGGCCCCAAGTGCGCGCGCTTCGAGCAGGAGTTCGCCGAGTACGCCCGCGCGCCCTACGCGCTGTCGGTCAACTCCGCGACCGCCGCGCTGCACCTGGCACTGATCGCGGCCGGGATCGGCGAAGGCGACGAAGTGATCACGACGCCGCTCACCTTCTGCGCGACGGGCAACGTGATCACGCACGTCGGCGCGAAGCCCGTGTTCGTCGACGTCGACGAGCGCACGCAGAACATCGACCCGGCCCACATCGCCCGCGCGATCACCCCGCGCACGAAGGCGATCCTGCCGGTGCACATGTGCGGCTGGCCGTGCGACATGGAGGCGATCGGCGCGCTCGCCGAACGGCACGGCCTCGTGGTCATCGAGGACGCCGCGCACGCCGCCGAGACCTGGGCGCAGGGCCGCAAGGTCGGCTCGATCAGCCCGTTCACCGCGTTCAGCTTCTACGCCACCAAGAACATGACGACGGCCGAGGGCGGCATGCTCACCGTGCACGACGAAGCGGCGTGGAACCGCCTGCGCACGCTGCGCCTGCACGGCCTCGACAAGGACGCGTGGAAGCGCTACTCGCCCGGCGCGTGGCTGCCGTACGAAACGCTCGAGCCCGGCTACAAGTACAACATGACCGACCTGCAGGCCTCGCTGGGCATCCACCAGCTCGCGCGGCTCGAGGACAACCTGCGCATCCGGCAGGAGATCTGGCGCGTGTACGACGAGGGCTTCGCCGGCCTCGGCGCGGTGCGCACGCCCGGTCCGCGCGACGACGCGACGAATCGCCACGCGCGCCACCTGTACACGCTGCGGCTCGTGCCCGAGGCACTCGAGGCCGACCGGGCGCAGTTCCTGCGCGCGCTCGCGGCGGAGAACATCGGCAGCGGCGTCCACTTCGTGCCTCTGCACCTGCACCGCTGGTACGCCCGCAACCTCGGGACCCGGCGCGGCGATTTCCCGATCGCGGAAGCCATCGGCGACACGACGGTCTCGCTGCCGCTGTCGGCGGCGATGACGGTCGAGGATGCGGCGGACGTGGTCGCCGCGGTCCGCAAGGTGGTGCGCGCCTACCGCGTGCGCCGCGCGAGCGCGACGGTGCCGGATGCCGCCACGCTGAGGAAGGCCGCATGACCCCGCGCCGTGAGCTGAAGCGGATGCGCTCGCGCGCGTGGACCGACCTGGACGAATCGGAGGCGATGGTGGAGGAGTTCCAGCGCACACTCGACGAGGTCGCCGCCGGCCGGCTGCATCGCTGGCCGGACGCCGGCACGGATCGCGCCTGGGAGCGGGTCGGCCGCTACTCGCGCGGCGGCGAATGGGTGAAGGACGCGACGGACCGGCTGCTGGCGGCGATCGGGCTCCTGCTCGTGAGCCCCGTGCTCGTGGCGCTCGCGATCGCGGTACGGCTCGACTCGCCCGGCCCGGCGTTCTTCACGCAGACGCGCATCGGCCGCAACGGCCGCCCGTTCCGCTTCTGGAAGTTCCGCGGCATGTTCGTGGACGCGAAGGAGCGTTTCCCCGAGCTCTACGACTACCGCTACACCGACGAACAGATCCGCACGCTGCGCTTCCATCCCGGGCAGGACCCGCGCGTGACGCGGGTCGGCCGCTTCATCCGCCGCACGAGCCTTGACGAGCTGCCGAACCTCGTGAACGTGGTGCTCGGCGACATGAGCCTCGTCGGCCCGCGCCCCGAGATCCCGGAGCTGATCCCCTACTACGGCGCGTCCGCCCGCGCGATCCTGAGCGTCAAGCCCGGCATCACGTCGCTCGCCAAGCTGCTCGGCCGCGATCACCTGAACTTCGAGGAGACGCTGGAGCTCGACCTGCGCTACGTCCGCGAGCGCTCGCTGCGCGTGGACTTCGGCGTGCTGATCGGCACGGTGTGGATGGTGCTCACCGGCCGGAGCGTCGGCCAGTGACGCCGGCGACCGCGACCGCCGCTCCCGCCGCGACGCCCGCACCCACGCGCGTGCCGGCGGCCGCGCCGGCTCCGGCGCCCGAACCGCTCGCGCGCGCCGGCTACGCGCGCATGCGCGACCTCGAGACGCCGCGCGTGCGCGAACTGCTGCGGCGCATGGAGGAGTTCCAGGCGCTCTTCATGGCGGCGACGTACGACACGTGGCCGCGCAGCTTCCGCCACACGCCGGACCGGCTCGACAACTGGAGCCGGCGCTGGGAGTACCCGTACGTGTGGTGGAACCTCGCCGCCCGGAAGCCCGGGCGCGTGCTCGACGCGGGTTCTGGCATCAACTTCTTCCCGTTCCTGCTCGACCAGACCGGCTGGCAGGTGACCTGCCTCGACACCAACCCCGTGCTGGCGGAGCGCTACCGCGCCGCCAACGCCGCGAGCAGTTCGCACGTCACGTTCCGCGAGGGCGCGATCGAGTCGCTGCCGTTCGAGGACGGCGCGTTCGACGCCGTCTACAGCATCAGCGTGCTCGAGCACGCCCCGGAGCGCTTCCGCGCGATCGACGAGTTCGCGCGCGTGCTCGCCCCCGGCGGCCGGCTCGTGCTCACGTGGGACGTGAGCCTGGCGCGCGACTCCGACATCCGGCTCGAGGACGTGGCCGTGCTGCTCGCCGCGCTCGGGAAGCGCTTCGCGCCCGTGCACCCGGTCGACCTGCTGCGCGACGCCGACCTGCTCACCACCGACCGCATGCGGCCGGCGGAAGCGTGGCGGCTCTCGTGGCGCCGGCACCCGCAGGCGCTGCGCCGCTGGCTCTCGCACCTGCGCCACGGCGATCCGTTCCGCTCGCTCACGGTGATGGGTTCCAGCTGGATCCGGCGCGACTGACGCACCGCGCGGCGAGTCACCCGCCTCGCCCCTAGCGCCGCACGCGCACCCGCAGCTGGCCGAACGCACCGCTCGCGTCGGTGCCCGCGACGTGGCCCTTCGCGCGCACGTCCGCGGTGCCCAGCACGAGCCCGGCGTCGAGGCCCGGCGCGGGTGACCAGTCGGCGGTCAGCGCCACGCGCGTGTCGCGCTCCACGACGCCGGTGAGCGCGGTCGACGTCGGCGCACCCGCGACCCACGGCTGGCCCAGCGCGCCTTCGCCCTTGCGGGTCCGCGCGCCCTCGATCCCGAACGCGGCATCGGGGCCCGTGCGCCACTCGAGCCGCGCGTTCACGCGCTCGACGTCGGGACCGGGCGGAAACGCGGTCGAGTAGCCGGCGAACGCGAAGTCGTGGTGGTGCCAGACCGAGTACGTGTACGGATGGACGCGCGCGTACTCGCCGCGCACCGTCCACGCGCCGCGACCGGCGCGGCGCCGCGCGTCGAACCCCGCCTGCCAGCCCAGCGCGCGCGGGCGTTTCTCGGAGCTGAAGCTCACGTCGTCCACCGCGAGCTCGCCGTACGCGCGCAGTCCGGGCCGCACGCGCCACGCGACGTCGGCGGCCCACATGACGTTGTTCTTGCCCGTGCCGGTCGACTCGGCGGACGAAGGGTCGCTGGCCTTGAGCACGCGCTTCTCGACGAGGCTGTAGGGGATCGCGGGCAGCAGGTAGAGCGGCAACTGGCTCGTCCCGTCGAAGCGCGCGAGTTCCGCGACCGCCACGTCCCAATTCGCGGCCGGCCGCAGCTCCAGCCGGTGGCCCGCGAGGAAGCGCTCGGCGAGCGGGTCCAGTTCGGCGACGAACCACTCGAGCTGCGCGCGGCCCGTGATCGGCACGCGCACCTCGGCCACGTCCATCGCGCGCGCGCCGTCGGCGAGCGCCATCCCCGCCCACGCACCGGGGCCCCAGCGCAGCCACGTGTGGCCGAGCGTCACGCGGCCCCAGCGGTTGCGCAGCGCGATCGTGCCGCGATCGAAGTACGAGTTCACCTGCACGTTTTCGACGAGCCCGAAGTGCCGGCTCTCGACCGGGTTCCCGTGCGGTCCCGGCGACGTGGTGCCGGCGTAGACGTCCGCGGCGACGAGGGCACCGTCGCCCAGCGCGAGCGCGCCCTGCACGCCGGCGCGGAAATCGCGCGCGACGGCACGCCGCGCACGGTCTTCCGAGTAACTCGCGCTCGCGTACGGCGAGAGCTCCACCGCCGACACCGAATCGCTCGCCGCGACGAGCGGCGCCCAGCCGCCGGGCGCCTCCGAGGGCGCGAGCTCGCGGCGCAGGCGGAGCATCAGCGGGTCGGTCGCGGCCTCGGGCGCGCGGCGCGCGATCGCATCGAGCGCGTCGGCGAGGTCTCGGAGTTGCCACGGGCGCGTGTGCAGGAACGCCGTGCCGAGGCCGTGCGAGGTCGCGAGTTCCTCGACCATGCGGTACGTCGGCGACTCGACCGGGATCTCCTCGAGCGTGCGAAAGGCCGCGCGCGCGGGCGGGGCGATCGCCAGCAGCGCGACGAGGAGCGAGGGGACGAACCGCGAACGGGCGCGAGTCATCGCGCGCCACGTTAGCGGGGCGGGCGCGCGAGCGCCAGCGGCGCCGGAACGCGGGCGGCCGCGGAGCGAGGCTCCGCGGCCGCCGGATGCTGCGCGCGAACGGCGCCGGTCAGCCCTTGGCCGCCTTGGCCGCGGCGCGGATCAGGTGGATCGCCACGCCGTCGGCGTCCTCGGCCGCCTCGCCGATCACTTCCTGCATGGTCGGGTGGGCGTGGATCGCGTGTGCGAGGTCCTTCACGTCGAGGTCGGCGGCGATCGCGAGCGAGCACTCGTGGATCAGTTCGCTCGCCTTGGGGCCCAGGATGTGGGCGCCCAGCACCTGACCGCTCTTCGCATCGCCCACGATCTTCACGAACCCGGTCGTCTCGCCGTCGGCGATGTTGCGGCCGTGCGCGCGGAACGGGAACCGGCCCACCTTCACCTCGCGGCCTTCGGACTTGGCCTCCGTCTCGGTCAGGCCGACGCTCGCGATCTCGGGGTTGGTGAACGTCGCCGCCGGCACCGCGCGCCAGTTGGTCTGCGCCGCGTGGCCCGCGATGATCTCGACCGCCGACTTGCCCTGCGCGCTCGCGAAGTGCGCGAGCTGCTTGATGTCGGTGACGTCGCCGATCGCGTAGATGTTGCGCACGCTGGTGCGCAGGTGATCGTCGACGGCGATGCGGCCGCGCTCGCCCGGCGCGAGACCGGCCGCCGCGAGCCCGAGCCCGTCGCTGTAGGGCCGGCGGCCCGTCGCCACGAGCACCGTGTCGACGTCGACCGTCTTGCCGCCCGCGAGGGTCAGCGTGATCGAGCCGTCGGGGTTGTCCTTGCGGTCCTCGACCTTGGTGCCGAGGTGCAGCGCGATCTTCTGCTTCTTCATCTCGCGCTCGAGCGCCTGCGAGATCTCCTCGTCCTCGGCCATCACCAGCCGCGGCAGCATCTCGATCAGCGTCACCTGCGTGCCGATCGCCGCGAAGAAGCACGCGAACTCCGAGCCCACGACGCCGCCGCCCAGGATCGCGATGCGCTTCGGCTGGTGCGTGAGGTCGAGCGCCTCCTTGCTGCCGATCACGCGCTCGCCGTCCAGCGACCAGCCCGGCGGCATCCACGCCGAGGCGCCCGTCGCGAGCACGATGTTGTCGGTCGTGATCTCCTGCGTCGCGCCGCCGGCGCCCGCGATCGTGATGCGGTGCGCGTCGCGCAGCGTCGCCGCGCCCATGTGGATCGCGACCCCGCGGCCGGTCAGCAGCTGCTTCACGCCGCCCGTGAGCTGCTTGACGATCTTGTTCTTCCGCTCGACGAGCGACGGCCAGACGATCTTCGGCTCGCCGACCTCGATGCCGAACTCCTTCGCGCGCTTGATCTGTTCGTACAGGTGCGCGGTGACGACCCAGGCCTTGGTCGGGATGCAGCCCCAGTTGAGGCAGGTGCCGCCGATCTCGTCCTTCTCGATCACGGCGGTCTGGAGCCCGAGTTGCGCGGCACGGATCGCGGCGACGTAGCCCCCGGGGCCGGTGCCGACGACGACGACCTGGTAGTGCGGATTCGACATGGAAATGGCTCTCGCGAAGGCGGGTGGAGGCCGCCGGACCGGCGGCATGGAGGATCCGATGCCGGGGAAGCTAGGGTCGGTTCGCCCCGCGCGCAACCGGCCGAAGGTCCGTCGGCGGCGAAGTGCCCGTCATGACAATCGCCGCGCGGGCCGATATCGTGGGGCGACGGCCGTTCGGCCGGCCTCCCACACGCATGCACTCGCTCACGATCTTCGCCCGCCCGCCCGTGGCGGGGCGCGTCAAGACGCGCCTCGTCCCCGCGTTGCCCGCCCGTCTCGCGGCCGCGCTGTACGCCGGCCTGCTCGTCGACACGCTCGCCGCCGCGGCCGGCAGCCGCGCCGACGAGCGCGTGATCGCGTGGAGCGAGACCGAGGGCGCGCCCGGACCGCCGAAGCGATTCACGGCGATCGCTCAGGCGGCCGGAGACCTCGGCGCACGGCTCGAGGACGCGTTCGCCCGGGCCTTCGCCGGCGGTGCGACGCGCGCGGTGGTCGTGGGCTCGGATGCACCCGGGTTGCGCGCGGCGGACCTCGACGCGGCGTTCGACGCGCTGGAGCACGCCGACCTCGTGCTCGGCCCCGCCGTCGACGGCGGCTACTGGCTGGTCGGGCTCACGCGAGCGCAGCCAACGCTCTTCCGCGACGTGCCGTGGAGCACCGCGGACGTGCTCGCGGCGACGCAGCGCCAGGCGGCCGCCGCGAAGCTGCGCGTCGCGATGCTGCGCACGCTCGCCGACGTGGACGCGCCCGGCGACGTCGCCGCGCTGGTCGGCGCGTGCGCGCGCGATCCGCAGGGCGCCTGCAGCCTCGCGACGCGCGCGGCGCTCACGAACATGGGCCTGCTCGCCTGAACGCACCGCGGGGCGGCCGCCGTCGGCGACCGCCCCGCGTGATGTTCGTGCCTCGCGCGTCAGAACCCGCTCGCGCCTCCGGGGCCCTGTCCGGGCGGGATCGCAGGCGCCTTCTTGTTCGTCTTCTGCATGACGCGCTGGATCGCGGCGTTCAGAGCCTCGCCCATGCCCTGCGGCGGGCCGCCCTGCATGGCGCGGTGGTAGAACTGCAGCGCCTGCTCCAGTTCGCCGCGGTTCTCCGAGACGATGCCGAGGTTGAAAAGCGCCACCGGCTGGCGCGGGTCGAGCTCGAGTGCGGCGCGGAAGAGCGATTCCGCCGGCGCCGTCGCCGAGAGGTTGTAGTAGCAGACGCCCAGGTCGACGATCGTGCTCACGCGCTGGGGATCGAGACGCAGCGCCGAACGGTAGTGCACGATCGCCTCGGTCCAGTTGGCGGTGTCGTAGAGCACGTTCGCGAGCGCGATCTGCGCATTGACGTTGGTCGAGTCGCGCTTGAGCTCGGCGCGCGCGAGGTCGGCGTCCTTTTGTTGTGTGTCGCTCGCCCCCTCGACGGGCGTGGGCTGGTTGTTCTTCTGGAAACCCTGCCACGCGACCCAGAGGATCGTCATCACGATCGCCATGCCACCCAGCACCAGCCAGAGCTGGAGTTGGAGCGGATTCGCGGCGGCGCCGGGGCGCCGCGGCCGGATCGGCCGCACGCGGCGGATCGACGGATCGAACGCCGGCGGTTGCGCGTCGGGCCGGGCTGCGGGGGCCGCTTCCGCAGGCGCGGGAGCCGCCCCGGGCGCGGGAGGCGCGTCGTGGAGCGGGAAGTTGCACTCGGTGCAGTACGACGCGTCCGCAGCGTTCAGGTGCGTACAGCTGGGACAGCGGATCTGGTCCGTCATGGGGTCTCGACCTCGTGAACTCGTGCGTGCGGGCCCGACACCGGACTATACGGGGGGCCCTCGCCCGCCCGCAATCCCACCCGACGGCCGCCCGCCCCGGCCGGAGCGCGAACTGTGGCAGCCCGCCCCGGCGGCTGATACCGTCCCCGGTCCGCTCCACCCCACGCGCCCGTACCCCGAGGTCGCGCCCGATTCCCGGAGGTCCTCCCACGATGCGTCGTCTCGCGCTCACCGCGCTCCTGCTCCTGCCGCTCGTCCTCGCCGTCCGTCCCGCCGGCGCCGAGGAGACCCGCGTCACGCTGCTCCACACCACCGACGTGCACGGCTCGCTGCTGCCGTGGGACGACCTGCTCGGCAAACCCGCCGCACGCGGCCTCGCGAAGGCCGCGACGCTCGTCGCGAAGGTTCGCGCCGAGGGCCCGCCCGTGCTGCTGCTCGACGACGGCGACGCGACCGCGGGCAGCCCGCTCGTCTCGGTGTGGCACCAGGAGCCGGCCGGCGCGCCCGAGCCCGTGACGCTGGCCATGAACGCCATGGGTTACGACGCCATGGCGCTCGGCAACCACGAGTTCGACTTCGGGCCCGCGGCGCTCGAGAGCACCCGCACCGCCGCGAAGTTCCCGATCCTCGCCGCCAACGTGACACGCGCCGACGGCTCGCCCGCGTTCCCCGGCACGCTGGTCAAGCTGCTCCCCAACGGCGTGCGCGTCGGGATCATCGGCCTCTGCACGCCCGCGGTGCCGTTGCTCGCCGATCCGGCGCAGATCGCGGGCTACATGTTCCTCTCGCCGATCGAGGTGGCGCAGCGCGAGGTCGCGCGACTGCGCGGCGCGGAGCACTGCGACGTGATCGTGGTGCTCGCGCACACCGGCTTCGAGAAGGACCCGCGCACGGGCGAGCTGCGCAAGGGCGACGCCCCCGGCGAGGACTTCGGCTGGCGGCTCGCCAACGAAGTGCGCGGCGTGGACGTGGTGATCCTCGGGCACACGCACGTGGTCGTGCCGTACGCCGAGATCGGCGGCGCCCTCGTCACGCAGGCCGGCAAGTCGGCCGAGAGCCTGGGCCGCGTCGACCTCACGCTCACGCGCGCGAGCGACGCCGCGCCATGGACGGTGGCCACGAAGCGCGCGACGGTGATCGCGCTCGGCGACACCGTCGCCACGGACCCGGCGCTGGCCGCGGCGCTCGCGCCCTACGCGGCGCGCACGAAGGCCGCGCTCGACGTCACCGTCGCCACCGCCGGCAGCGACCTCGCCGCGCCCGCCGGGCGGCTCGCGGACAACGCGCTCTGGCAGCTGATCCATCGCGCGCAGCTCGCCGCGACCGGCGCCGACGTGTCGCTCGCCGCGATGTTCGACCCGTCGCAGGTGATCGCGGCCGGCCCGGTGCGCGTGCGCGACCTGATGCGGCTCTACCCCTACGACAACACGCTCGTCACCGTGCGGCTGACCGGAGCCGAGCTGAAGGAGGCGCTCGAGCAGTCGGCGCGCTTCCTCGCGCCCTACACGGGCGAGGACGGCAAGTCGCTGATCGAGCCCGGCATGCCGGGCTTCAACTTCGACATGGCGATGGGCGTTACATACAAGATCGACCCTACGAAGCCCGTCGGGCAGCGAATCCTCGCACTGAAGCGCTATGACCGCACGGGTCCACCCTATTGGTATGAAGTCTTGCCCTCCGATACGTTCCGGGTTGTGGTGAATGGGTACCGCGCCGCGGGCGGCGGAGACTTTGAGATGATCCGTCGCGCGCCGCGAGTCGGGCACGCAAGTGTGACGGCTCCGCAGGCACTACTGGCCTATGCGCGCTCGCAGAAGCAACTCCAGGGCACAGTGCAATTCACGTGGTCCCTGCGTCCGGATTGGATTGCGAGTCCGGAACGTCCGCTGATCGAGAGGCTCGTGCGCAACCATGTCATCGACCCCATGTTCTTTGACGAAGAGGGTTGGGATAAGGCGGCGAACCGCCGGGACCTGGGCTACTGGAACTACATGGCGTTCCCGCATAGCAAGCTCTCGCCCCTGGCCCGTCGAGATGATGCCGTCCTCGTGACGGTCGGTGAGGCGCTCGCGGCGTGCGAGCGCACCGCGCGTGCCGAGAAACTCGCGATTACTACACGTTCGGGCGCAGACCCCGCCTTCCGCCGCAGCTTGCTCACGGGAACGAGTGTAGGTGCCGACCCGTCCGCGCGGCTCACGCGCGCGCAGTGGCTCGGCATGCTCGCCAACCTGCGCCTGCCCGTGATCCGCGTGCTCGAGACCACGGACTTCCACGGCGCGATCCTGGGCGGCGCGAAGGACCGCCGCAGCGGTCGCGCGTTCGGCAGCACGCCCGCGCTGGCCGCGTGGATCGAGCACTTCCGCGCCGAGAACCCGGAAGGCACCGTGCTGATCGACGGCGGCGACATCTTCCAGGGCACGATGATCTCGAACCTGCAGTACGGCCGGCCGGTGGTCGAGCAGATGAACCTGCTCCACTACACCGCCGCCGCGATCGGCAACCACGACTTCGACTGGACCGTGGACACGCTGCAGGCGCGCGTGCACGGCATGCGCTTCGCGGCGCTGGGCGCCAACATCGTCGAGCGCAAGAGCGGCAAGCGGCCCTGGTGGGTGCGCAGCGACACCAGCGTCGCGCGCCGCGGCGTGAAGGTGTCGATCCTCGGGCTCGGCTATCCCGGCACGCCGCGGGTGACGCTGCCCACCAACGTCGCGCACCTCCGGTTCGAGGACGACTCGGCGACCACCGCGCTCGCGGTGCCGCGCCTGCGCAAGGCCGGGGCCAATGTGGTCGTCGTCGTGGGCCACATCCCGGCCGAGACCGACTCGTCGCGCAGGGCACGCGGCGACGTCGCGCGGCTCGCCAACGGCATCGCCGGCGTGGACGCGTGGTTCGGGGGCCACAGCCACAACGTGGTCGACGACCGCATCCACGACGCGCCCGTCATGATCGCCGGCGCCAACGGCCAGTGGCTCGCCATGGCCGACCTCACCGTGGACGTGACCAAGCGCGCGGTGGTCGAGCGCAAGCAGCGCATCATGCAGGTGTGGGCGGACGAGTACCCGCTCGACACCACGTGGGTGGCGCGCGTGAGGGGCTGGAACGCGAACGTCGCCCCGATCGCGGCCGAGGTGATCGGCCGCAACGCGGAGCCGCTGCGCCGCGGCCGGCCGGAGGCCACGATCGGCGACTTCATCTGCGACGCGATGCGCTTCCAGAGCGGCGCCGACATCGCCATGCAGAACCCGGGCGGCATGCGCGCCGACCTCCCGGCGGGGGAGATCACGCGCGGCGCGATCTACGAAATCATGCCGTTCGACAACACGATCGTGGTCGTGACGCTCACCGGCGCCGAGGTGAAGCGCGGTCTCGAGCAGGCGCTCAAGTACGAGCGCGTCACCCAGGTGAGCGGCATCCGCTACGCCTTCGACTCGAGCCGCGCCCCGATGGACCGCGTCACGAGCCTGACCATGGCCGACGGTTCGCCGATCGACCCGGCGAAGACCTACAAGGTCGCGGTCAACAACTTCATGGCCACGGGTGGTGACAATTACGACGTGCTCAACAAGGGCGCGGGCGGCCGCGACGACGCGGGGCTGATCATCCGCGGCGCCATGGAGGCGTACGTGCGCGACCGCTGCAAGGGCGGTGCGGCGCTCACGATCCGCGAGGACGGCCGCATCACGCAGTCGGGCCGCTGACGCGGCGGCGGAAACGCGAACGGGCCCGCGGCGCGATGCGCCGCGGGCCCGTTTCGCTGGGGTGAAACGTCAGCGCACCAGCATGCCCGTCTGGCCCGTCGCGCCCGTGGCGCCGGCCGGGGCGCCGGGTCCGTGCGAGCTGTCCGCGGGCGCGCCGAGCTTCACGCCGGCCGCGCCGAAGTAGGCCACGACGCCGTCGGCGAGCTGCTTGCCGAGCTGGCGCTGGAACACCGGATCGCGGAGCAGCTTCACCTCGCGCGGGTTGTTGATGAACGCGGTCTCCACGAGCACGCTCGGGAACTCCACCGACTTCAGCACCGCGAAGCCCGCCTGCTTGATGCCGCGCGATTCCACGCGGCGGTCGGCCGCGATGTGGTCGACCAGCGTCTCGGCCAGCAGCTGGCTGTGCTCGAGCGCGGCATTGCGCTTCACGTTGTAAAGCACGCTCACCACCGCGTCCTCGGCCTGTGCCGGCACGCCGCCGACCATGTCGGCCGCGTTCTCGAGGTCCGCGAGGTCCTTGTCCGCCTGGTCGCTCGCGCCCTTCAGCGACAGGAAGTAGACCTCGGTGCCGCTGCCGCTGCCGCGGCGGCGGCTGGAGTTGCAGTGGATGCTGATGAACAGGTCGGCCCGCGCCTGCTCGGCGATCTTGTAGCGCTGGTGGAGCGGGATGAAGTAGTCGGCGTCGCGCGTCAGCATGGCCCGCACGCCCTTGATCTTGTTGAGCTCCTCGGCGAGGTCGCGCGCCACGGCCAGCGTGATGTGCTTCTCGAGCACGCCGCCCGGCCCGCGCGCGCCGGTGTCGTCACCGCCGTGGCCCGCGTCGATGTACACCAGCCGCACGCGGTCGCGCCGCTTGGCCGCGGCGATGTCGGCGAGCCGCTTGTCCTCGGCCGCCTGCCCGCCCGCCCGCGCCACGTCGACCACGATGCGGAACGGCTTGTCTTCCGCGGCGACGAGCGGGAACGCGTGGAACGTGGTCCCCGGCGCGAGCACGATCGTGAACCGGGCGCCGCTGGCGTCGAACGCCACGAACACCGAGTCGACCACGCTGTCGCGGACCGCGAGCAGCGCCGGGACGCCGGCGGCGGGCACGAGCCCCGCACGCGGCACGGAGATCACGATGCGCGCGGCGGTGCCCGAGTCGGGCATCACCGCCTCGACCGGCTCCGAGAAGTCGAACACGACGCGCGTGTTGGCGGGCGCGGACCAGCTGCGCACGCTCGTCACGCTGGGCGGCACGACGCCGTCCGCACGTGCGCCGCCGGCGCACAGCACCAGCGCCAGCGCGGCGAGCGCCGGTCGGATTCCTCGGAGGATGTTCCGGTGTTCCATGCGAGTCTCCCTCGCCGTCCATGGCGTGACGGGAGGCGACCGCCTCGGTCGCCTCCCGCCCGGTTCGCGTCCTCGGGTGTATCGCGTCGCGCGCTACTTGTCGAGGCGAAGCGGGACGTACTGCGAGTTGCCGTTCCGGTTGACGAACAGGACCGCCGGCCGGCCGGCCTTCTTCTGCGCGGCCATCAGCCGGGCGAACGATGCCGGATCGTTGACCGGGCTGGTGCCGACCATCTCGACGACGTCGTTGGGCTGGATGCCCTTGTCGTCCGCCACCGAGCCGTCCTCGACGTCCGTCACGCGGACGCCGTTCTCGATGCCGAGCTGCTTCTTCTCTTCGTCCCGCAGCGACCGGACCGTCAGGCCGCCGAGAGTGCCCTTGCTGTCGTCGACGTTCGAATCGTCCGTGTTGCTGGCGAGCTTGTCGTCCTTGTCCTTGGGCGTGACCGTCACGACCATGCGCTTGCCGCCGCGGAGCACCACGAGCGACACGGGCTTCCCGGGAGTGGTATCGGCCACCCGGAGCCGGAGCTTCTGCAGATCCGAAACGGGCTGGCCGTCGAACTCCACGATCACGTCGTTGCGCTGCAGGCCGCCGCGGGACGCCGGGGAATCGTCCATGACCCGCGAGATCAGCACGCCCTTGGTGCCGGACAGGCCGAAGCCCTCGGCGACCTCGGGGGTCATGTCCGCGAGGTAGACGCCCAGCTGCGCGCGCCGCACCGAGCCGTGGGCGACGAGCTGCTCGGCCACGTGCTTGGCGAGGTTGATCGGCACCGCGAAGCCGATGCCCTGGCCGCTCGTGTTGATCGCGGTGTTGATGCCCATCGCCTCGCCGCGGATGTTGCACAGCGGGCCGCCCGAGTTGCCGAAGTTGATCGACGCGTCGGTCTGGATGAAGTCCTGGTACTCCGGCGTGCCGCCGTAGATGTTGAGGTTCGTCCGGCCCTGCGCGCTCACGATCCCGACCGTGACCGAGCCGCGCAGCTCCCCGAGCGGGTTGCCGATCGCGATCGCCCAGTCGCCGACGCGCACGCGGTCGGAATCGCCGAGCGGGAGCACCGGGAGGTTCTGGCCGTCGATCTGGATCACCGCGACGTCGGTCTCGGGATCCGCGCCCACGACGCGCGCCTTGAAGGTCCGGCCGTCGTTGAGCGTGACGTTGATCTCGTCCGCGTTCGAGACCACGTGGTTGTTCGTCATGATGTGGCCCTGGGAATCGATGATGAAGCCCGAGCCCGACGACGGCGTGCGCTGCGGGTGCCGCGGCACCTGCTCGTTGAAGAAGCGGCGCAGGAACTCGTCGCCCTGGTCGTCACCGGCCGTGGCCTTCTTGCGGACGTCGATGAACACCACCGCGGGCAGCGCGCGTTCGACGACGGACGTGAACGGGCTCTCCGGCAGCGGCGCCGAGTTGGAGACGGCGGCCAGCTGGGCCGTGGCGGCCTGCGAGCGCGAATGCAGGTCGAGGCTCGCGGAAAGTCCGAGCCCCAGGACCAGCCCGGCCAGCACGAGTGCGGCGGCACCGATGAAGTAGCTGCGGGGACGAATGACCGACCTGCCGTCCATCTTGCTCCTCCCAGGGAAGCGACTCGGTGGAACGCGGCCCGCCGTGGCGCGCGGCCTGCGGCGGCTCCGAAGTGCGAGTGACTCTAGTGCCGGCACGCCGGCCGGTGGTCACTTCACCGTCAAGTCCCGCGCGGCGCCGCGGGGGGATTCGTGCCCCTCGGGATGCGGCGATTCGCGGGACGTCGCGGTCGAAGCGATAGACGCGGTGATTCCCTGCAGGGTTGCGTCGTGCAATGGAGATCTGATGAAGCCTTGACGCCACGGGCCGGACCGGGAGGCGCCCCCGGCCGCCGGTCGGCTGGCCAGCGCGGGGACCACCGCCTAGACTGCGCCCCCATGCAGGAACGCTCGGTCGTGTTCTTCTCGGACGCCCACCTGGGAGCCGAGCCGAGGGAGCGAGAGGCGGCGCGCACGGCGCGCCTGCACGGCTTCCTGGACTCGCTGCCGGGGCGGGTGTCCACCCTGTATATCGTCGGGGACCTGTTCGACTTTTGGTTCGAATGGCGGATGGCCATTCCACGCCGTCTTTTCGGCACTCTTTCGGCTCTCGAGCGCCTCAAGGCCGCCGGGGTCGAGATCGTGTACCTGAACGGCAACCACGACTTCTGGCTGGGCCCCTTCCTGCGCGAGGAACTGGGCCTCGCCACGGTCGACGGCGCCGTCACCGTCGAGCAGCAGGGCCGCCGGCTCTGGGTCCACCACGGCGACGGGCTGGTCGGCGGCGACCTCGGCTACAAGGTCCTGCGCGGCATCCTGCGCCACCCGGCGAGCATCGCGGCCTACCAGTGGCTGCACCCCGATCTCGGCGTGCCGTTCGCGCACTGGGTCTCGGGCGCGTCGCGCCACTCGCGCGGGCATCCGCCGCTGCAGCCCGAGCGGCTCTGGAACGAGATCGCGAAGCCGCGCTTCGCCGAAGGCTACGACGGCGTGATCATCGGCCACTTCCACCACGCGTACGAACAGCGCGAGAACGGCCGCGAGTTCTTCGTGCTCGGCGACTGGATCGAGCGATTCACGTGGCTCGAACTGCGCGCGGGCAAGCTCACGCTGCGCACGGACCCGGTCGCCGGCTGACGCGCGCGGCGCGCGCTCGTCAGAACTGCGCGCCGAACGAGAAGCGGTGCGTGTCGCCGAGGTCGAGGCGCGACGGCACCCACGCGTAGTCCACGCGGAACGTGCCGTGCTGCCAGCCGACGCCCGCGCCCCACGGCGAGACGTCGTCGCCCGGCCGCGCACCGAGCCGCAGCGCCGCGCCCGCGTCCAGCGCGAGCTCGCTGCCGAGCGCGACCACGGCCTGCCGGCCGCGCGTCGCGCGCGCGTCGAGCGCCGCGGTGAGGTGCATGCCGCCGTGCAGGTCGTGCCGCCACGAGCCGCCCGCCTGCAGCGCCGCGGGGAGCGAGACCGGTTCGCCCTTCGCGCCGTCGAACGTGTAGCGCGCGGCGGGGCCGAGGTGCTCGGCCGCGACGCCGAAGCGAAGGTTGGGCGAGGCCGCGGGTGCCCACTGCGCGCCCGCGCTGCCGCTGAAGGTCGTCGCCGACTCGTTCGCGATGCGTTCGCGCACCGCCTGCGCCGCGAGCCCGAAGCGCGTCGTGCCGGCCTTCCAGCCGTAGCCGAGCTGGAACTCCAGATCGTGCGAGCCGAACGAGCCGATCAGGTTGCCCAGTTCGTCGCGCTCGTCGATCGGCTGCGAGTACATCGCGCGCATCGAGGCCGCGAGGCCGCCGCCGAACAGCTGGCCGGCGACCGCGAACTGGTCGTGCTTCAGCCCCTGGAACGCCTCCTCGTGCGAGCCCGTCACCTGCGTCCCGGCCACGCCCGCGAGCCCGGCCGGGTTCCAGAACGCGCCCTCGGCGCCGTCGGCGAGCGAGACGTACGCGCCGCCCAGGGCGGCCGCGCGGGCCCCCGCGGGCACCTCGAGGAAGGCGAAGCCGGGCGGGGCGGCGAACGCTGCTCCGGCGCAGGCGGCCAGCAGCACGGCGGAACCCAGGGCACGCAGGATCGGCACGCGACGGTTCTCCGGGAACGGGGACGAATGCGAAAGCGGCGGGACCGGCGATCCGGTCCCGCCGCCTCGTCAGGGTCGAGGCAGGCGCCTCAGTATACCCGCGAACGCCCCGGGAGTTTCAGCGCTCCCGGCGGGGTCCGTCCTCCTTGTTGCGCTCCGGCTGCTGCGGCCGGGCCGGCGGCTCCTGGCGCGGCGTCTCGTGCCGGGGTTCCTCGCGGCGCGGCTCCACGCGCGGGGCCTCCTGGCGCGGCGCCTCCTGCCGCGGCGCGGGCGGCGCCTCGCGGCGCGGCTCGACGCGCGGCGCCTCCTGCCGTGGGCTCTCCTGCCGTGGCGACTCCTGCCGCGGCGCCTCGCGACGCGGCTCGGTGCGCGGGGTCTCCTGCCGCGGCGAATCGTACGGCGTCGGACGGATGCCACCGTCGCGCACCGGCGGGCGCTGCGTGTCGCCGTTGCCGCCGCGCGGACGTTCACCGCCGCGCCAGTCGCCCGACGGACGCGTGCCCGGCTGCACGGTCGTGCCGCGACCGATCGGCTGCGGCGTCACGAACCCACCACCACGACGGCCCGTCACGTTGGAGCTGCCCGGAGGCAGGTAACCCGGCGGCAGCGTCCCGCCGTTGGGCGGCGGCCCGCCCGCCCACACCGGCTTGCTGCCCGGAGGCGGCGGCGGCGTGTAGCCCGGGGGCGGCGTCGTCTTGTGGCGGACGAGCTGGTTCCCCCAGAGCGAGTTGAACCGCTGGTAGCCGTCCCACGACGACCAGCGCGAACGGTCCTGGTAGTAGTCGTAGTAGCGCGGCGGGCAGTCCGAACGCACGACGTAGTAGTAGTAGGGCACGTAGCCGTTCCAGATGCACGGACCCCAGCACCAGTTCCAGTTCACGCGGAAATCGAACACGCTGCAGCGCGCGTAGTAGGGATCGAAGCCGTCCCACCACGCCCACTGCCCGGGCCGGTGGCAGTCCGCGCACAGGTAGCGCGGATAGCGCACTTCGTGGCCCACGTAGTAGCTGGCGTACGACGACGCGAAGTCGTCCGTGTCCGACGGCCGGTCGAGCACGCGGCGGCGGACGCGCTCCATGGCGACCATCGGGTCGCCGACGACGTTGCCGTCCTCGTCGAAGCCGTCTTCGTCGTCGTGCCGGTTCTCGTAGCCGACGCTCTCGCCCTGCGGATCGAACGGCCGCAGGTACCACGGCAGGTCGCGGAACGGGCGCCGCGAGGCGATCGCCACGATGTAGCCCTGGCCGGTCGCGTTCTCGACCGCGAGCTCGTAGCCGGAGTTCTCGGGCGGCAGCCGGTACGTGCGGCGGCCTTCGACCATGTTCGAGCCGCGGCGCCACGGATAGAGCACCGACACCTTGCCGTTGGCGTCGATCTCGTAGACGAGCAGGTACGCGTCGTCGTTCGCGCGCACCTTCACCTGCATGGCGTCGCCGGTGCGGTACACCGCGTCGTCGCCGCGGTCGGTCCACACTTCGACCGCGAGCGTCCGCGGCGAAGCGGCCGCCGGCAACGCCGCGCCGAGCGCCAGTACCGCGAGCGCCCACGCGCCCCAGTGCAGCTTGGCTTTCATCTCTCCACTCCTTCGCGGCGCACCCGCGTGGTGGACGGGGACATCGGGTTTCGAGGATGCACCGCTCGGCGAAACCCGTTCTGCACGATCCGTCCCGTGGTTCTCGATCCCTATCTTACGACGCCCGGCCCCCGCGCCGGATGCGTCCCGTTCGTCACTTCAGAGACAGCGCCTGCTCCAGGACCGCGGGGTTGCCGTGTCGCACCGGGCGGGCCCGGAGCTCGCCGTTGCCGGCGTCGACCTGGTAGGCCCAGTCGAAGACGACCGCGGAGGTGCTGTAGCTCTTCACCTGGAACTTGGCGAAGTGGTTGTCGCGCGTCCAGACCACGTAGCAGTGCCCCGGGATCACTTCGACCGAGCCGGTCGGCGACCAGCCCGACGCCGGCGCGAAGTCGACGTGGTCGAGCGATGCGGCGTAGCCCGCGTCCTGGATGTCGGTGTTGAGGTCGGCGGCGTAGATGAGCGCCGTGCCCAGCGTATCGTCGTAGAACACGTCCACCTGCGGATCGGTCCAGCCGCGAGCCAGCTGCGCCGAGAAGTCCCAGCCCGTGCCGCTGTTGGGCTTGCGCAGGTTGACCATGGCCGCGCCGATGCCCTCGGGGCGCGGCGTGTCGTAGACCGTCTCGTACGAGAGATCGCTCTCGGCGCCGGCGCCGTCGACCGCGGAGACCGCGAAGAAGCGGGTCACACCGTTCGCGAGCCCGGTCACCACGAACGAATCGGTGCTCGCGCCGACGCTGCCGATGCGAACGTAGTCGCCATTCGCGGCGTCCGACTGGTAGAGCCGGTAGCCCGCGATGCCGCCCTGCGTGTTGGGCAGCCAGTGCAGCACCACCGACTGGCTGCGCGTGACGCTGTAGACGCCCTCGGGCGCGGCCGGGCGCACGTGCGGCGCCGTCACGTGGTTGTCGTCGTCGTTGCAGCCCGCCAGGAACGCGGCGGCGAGCAGGCCCACCAGAATCGTCACCTTGCGCATGGTCCGTTCCCCCTTTGCGTGCAGGAGCATGAATCGCGCGTCACTAAAGGGCAACGGCCATGCCACGCGCGGAAACCCCGGGGTGCCGCGCGGGCGCGTGGCACAACGCCGCGGCGCGCAAGGGGTTCCCGGAAACGCGAAACCGCCGCCGGAAGCGGGCCGGCGGCGGAACGAGGTGCATGTGCGACTCAGGTGTGCGAACCGTGCCACAGTCAGGGGTCCACGACGGGGCACCGACCAATCGGAGCTTGCGACAACGGCTTCGACATCCCCCAGTGCCTCGGCCGGCGCGCACTGGCCGGTGCCCGAAACCCCCGGCCGCGGTGGGGCTCGCCTGGACGTCCTTGACCGGGCCGTACTGGGCGCCCGACGAGTAGTCCCCAACCGCGTCCGAAGGAACACTTGCGTGCTGCAGATACGACCAAGCTAGCCGGTCGCAGGGGATGGTGCGTTGTCGTGTGACGGGGCTCGTACCCTCGACCACGCCCCCGACGATCCGGCTAGCCCAGAAGTGCATCCGGCGATGTCCTGCCGGACGTCCTGCTTGGAGGTCCCCCCCTCCGACCAGGCTACAGTGCACCTGTCGTGCCAAATGCACGAATATCCAGCACATTCCCATAACGTGTTGTAGTCATTGAAAAAGAGAGCAGGGCCGTGGTCGCGCTCGTTCGTCGTTCGAAAGGCTGCGCTGGGTGGAAACGGGAAAGAACCTGAGACACTTTGGCCTCGCCCTGCGAAGTCGCTGGGCGAGGCCAAGTTGGCTATAAAGAAAGTTTCGTTACCCGATGTGAAATTGTTTTTGTCACCCGCCTCGCTGGGTTTCCAGGTCGTACGCTTTCACGCGGCCGAGCAGCGTCGGGTAGCTCAGGCCCAACTCGCGCGCCACGCGCGCCTTGTTGCCGCGATGCCGGCGCAGCGCGTCGGCGATCAGCTGCCGCTCGAGATCCGAGAGGCTGCTGCGCAGCGACCGCGCGCGTCCGCCCGCGGGGCCGGGCGCGACCACGGGCGCCGACGCCGGCTCGGCCGGCTCGCGCATCTCGGCCGGGAGCAGTTCGAGGCCGAGCGTCGCACCGTCGTCGGCGAGCACCACCATGCGCTTCACCGTCTTCTCGAGCTCGCGCACGTTGCCGCGCCACTCGTGCTCGAGGAACACGCGCATCACCTCGGGCGCGAAGCCGCCGACGGCCTTCTCCATCTGGCGCGAGTAGAGCGCCAGGAAGTGCTGCGCGAGCATCGGTATATCCTCGCGCCGCTCGCGCAGCGAGGGCACGCGCACCGTGATGTCGTTGAGCCGGTAGTAGAGGTCCTCGAGGAACCGCCCGGCGCGGATGCGCTCGCGCAGGTCCGCGCTGGTCGCGCAGATCACGCGCGCGTTCACCTTGCGCACGCGCGTCGCGCCGACGGGCCGGATCTCGCCGCGGTCGAGCACGTGCAGGAGCTTGGCCTGCACCGCCTCGGGGATCTTCTCGATCTCGTCGAGGAAGATCGTGCCGCCCTCGGCCTCCTCGAACAGGCCGGCCTTGTCGCGGTTCGCGCCCGTGAACGCGCCCTGCACGTAGCCGAACAGCTCGCTCTCGAGCAGCGGCTCGGGCAGCGCGGCGCAGTTCACCTGCACGAACGGACGATCGCGGCGCGTCGAGCTCTCGTGCACGACCTGAGCGAACAGGCCCTTGCCCGTGCCCGTCTCGCCCATGAACAGGATCGTCGCGTTGCTTTCGCCGACCTTGCGCACGAGCTGCAGGATCGCGGCGATCTCGCGCGACTGCGACACCACGCGGCCGGAGCCCGGGCTCGGGCGGAGCTGGTCGCGCAACTGCTGGTTCTCGGCCAGCAGCAGCGAGCGCTGCGCTTCGACGATCGCGACCGCGGCGCTGTTGGCGAGCACCGCGAGCAGGTTCAGCTCGCGCTGCTTGAACGCGCCGAGCAGGTTGTCGTTGAGGCGATCGACGTAGACGAGCCCGACCGACTGCGACGGGAAGTTGAGCGGCACGCAGACCAGCGAGCCCACGCCCTCGAGCGCGTCGGTCAGCGCCTCCGCGAAGCGCGGATCCGCGGCGACGCGGCTGGAGAACATGGGGCCGTTCTCGGCGAAGCGCGTTCCCGCGACGCCCTCGAGCACGCGCAGCACGCGGCGCGCGCGGTCACGGCCGAGGCCGTGCTGCGCCACCACGTCGAGCCGCGAGCCGCCCGAGCAGAACGCGACGAAGCCGCGATCGCCGCCCGCGTGGTCCACGGCGAGCTTCACGATCGAGGACAGCAGGCCGTCCATGTCCGCGGTCTCGCGGAACAGGCGGTTCGCTTCTTCGAGCGCGCGGAACTCGTTGCAGGTCGAGAGCGAGACCGCGACGTACTGGCGCTCGATGTCGCGGCGCAGCGCCTCGGCACGCTCCGCGGTGCCGGCGTCGCCGCTCTCGGCGAGCCACTGCTCCGCCTGCTCCAGCAGCGAGAGCGCCTGGTCGTAGTGCTCGCGCTCGGACTCGAGCCGCGCGAGCGTCAGCAGCGATTCGGCCGCCTGCGAGACCACGCCCAGCTGGCGGTAGAGCGCCGCGGCGCGCCGCGAAGCGTCGACGACCGGCTCCAGCGGCAGCCGCAGGCGCGTGCTCGCCGGCAACAGCAGCAGGCACTCGCCCCAGTGCGCGAGCGTGGTCGCGAGCTCGTACGACTCGCCCAGCGACTCGAACGCCTGCGACGCCTCGCGCAGGCGCGATTCCATCGCCGACGCGTGGCCGCGCGACGCGTCCAGGCGCGCCAGCGCACGCAGCGCCACGCCGTACTCGACCCGGTCGCCCAGGCGTTCGGCGTGCATGAGCCCCTTGAGCGCGAAGCCCTGCGCCTCGTCGGGACGCCCGGCGAGCTGCAGCGCGAGCGACATGCGGATCTGCAGCTCCATCACGAGGTCGCCCTGCGGCGCGCGTGCGAGCGCGTCCTCCAGCGCGGGCTCGAGCAGCTGCAGCGCGGCGGCGCCGCGCCCGTGGTCGATCTCGAGCTCGGCGAGGAACTCGCGCGCCAGCAGCGCCTCGCGCGCGGCACCCGCGCGCTCGGCCAGCGCCAGCGCCTGGAGCTCGTGCTCGTGCGCCTTCTCGAGCTGGCGGCGACGGCGGGCGAGCATGCCCATCGCGAGCAGCGCCTGCGCTTCGCCGGTCGGGAAGCGCAGGTCGCGCGAGATGCGCAGCGAGTGACGGAAGTGCTCGTCGGCGAGGTCCCATTGCCCGAGCCGGTAGCGGATCAGGCCGAGATTCTGGTGGTGCGCGCGCATGCGCGCGTAGAGCCCCTTCTTCTCGTCGATGCCGAGGGCCTGCTCGAGGAAGCGCACGGCCTCGCGCCACTCGCGCAGGTTCTTGTAGACCAGCCCGAGGTTGTTGAGCGCGTTCACCAACCCGTCGGCGTCGTCGATCCGGCGGAAGGTCGCGGCCGCGGTCTGCAGCCACTCGATCGCCGCCTGCGGCTCGCCGAGGCGCGTCATCGACACGCCGAGCATGACGGCGACGTGCCCGACCGCGCGGTGCTCGGCGCTGTTGCGCAGCACGCCGTAGGCGAACTGCGAATAGCGGAGCGCCCGCCGGTAGTGGCCCTGGTCGAACGCGATCTCGGCGAGGCGGTGCGCGACGCGTGCCGCCGCGCGCGGATCCCCGAGCACGCGCGAGACGGCGCGCGCACGCCGGACGGCGATCGTCGCCGCCTCGAACGAGCCCCGCTGCACCTCGGCCTGCGCGAGCTTCAGCAGCAGCCGGAAGCGGACCGGAGCATCGTCGGGACCGAGCTCCGCGAGCGCCAGGCCGTAGGCCTCGATGGCACCTGCGAAGTTGTCCGCGGCGAGATGAAGGTCACCGACGGATTCGGAGCGGCTCGCTTCGCGTTCGGAAGCGTCCGGCTTCGAACCCCGATCGGGGGGGATGGCTCTCTGCACGATTTGAACCCTCGACGAATCACGGACCCGGTTGGTGTGGCGCCCCACGAGCCAGGGCACCCGCACTTGATCATCGAGTGAATGCGCGCGCTACGGAGCAGTACCGATCAGGGCCTGCTCCCGTGACCTCCCGGATGTTGCGGTGCCGACGGGTGCGAGCTCAGCCACCACCGGTACCAGAGCTGGACCAGCCACGTGGCGGACGTTCCCGACCCCAAGCCCGACGTCGACTTGTTGTTGGGCATCGGCCCGTGACTGCTGGCGTCCGGTTCGCCGGCGTACGTGGTCATGCCGGGTCGCGGGGTCGTGCCGTCGGACTTGCCGCCTGTGCGGCCCGTCGCGAAATCGGCACGCGCGACACCGACACCGATCGCGCCGACCAGCATCGCGACCAGCACCGTGGTGACGAGGACCTTGCCTCGAAGCATGTTCATCGCGCCGCTACTCCCTCCGCGCTGGAATCGTGGAAAGCGGTTGCCTCCGGGTGGAGAACCCCGGAACGAGCCAGCAAAGAAGTTTGAGAGGGGACCTGCCGAGTGCCGTCGAAAGTATCCGCCGCCTGCAAAGAAACCGTCAACGGCTTTTCGGGGCGTCTCCCGACCATTCTTCCGCGGCGAGCCGGGCCAGGCCGTAGCGCAGGCCCTGGGTCGAGCAGACCAGGCCCGGGGCGTCGAACCGGCGCATGAGCGCCTCGACGACCAGCACCCCGGCGCCGATGATGTCGGCCCGGCCCTCGCCCATGATGGGCAGGGTGCGCCGCTCGGCGTGGGTCATGCGGACGATCCGCTCGGCCATCGCGAGCGCCTTCTCGCGGTCGATCCACCAGCCTTCGAGCGCCGCCGGGTCGTATTCCGACAACTCGCGGTCGATCGAGGCCATCACGGTCACCGTGCCGCCGACGCCCGCGAGCAGCGTGGCGCGCTCGGGCATGGATGCACAGCCATGCATGAGTTCCTCGGCGATCCGCTCCCGGGCTGCGACGAGCGTCGCCTCGTCCGGCGGATCGCCGGGCAGCAGGCGCTCGGTCAGGCTCACGGCGCCGAAGCCGATGCTGTTCCAGCGCCCGGGCTGCACGCCGACGCCGCTGACGACTTCGGTGCTGCCGCCGCCGAGGTCGAACACCACGCACTGGCTCGAGCGCGCGCGCGGTCCCAGGCCCAGCACGACGGAGCGGTAGACGAGCTGCGCCTCCTCCTCGCCGCTCAGCACCCGCACGGGCACGCCGGCACGCTCGGAGATGCGCTGCGAGACCTCGGCTCCGTTGGCGGCGCTGCGCAGCGCGGCGGTCGCCGCCGCGACCACGTGCACGGCGCCGAGCGAACGCGCGCGGCGCGCGAACTCGCGCGAGATGTCGGCCGCGCGCTCGATCAGGTCCTCGGCGATGCGTCCGGTCTCGTGCAGCCCGCGGCCCAGCCGGCAGACCTCGCCCGCCCGCGCGATGGTCTCCGCCCGCCCGGCCCAGACCTGCCCCTCGGGCACGTCGGCGACGAGCAGGCGGACCGAGTTGGATCCGATATCAATTGCAGCGACGCGCATAGTTCAGGATTCCAGGGAGGCGGGCCTCGTTCACAGCAGGAAATCGTCGAGATCGGACCGGGGCCGAGTCGGCGCGGGGGGCGGCGGAACGGGAGCCGGGGCCGCAGGTGTACCAGATGCTCCCCGGGACGCGGGAGTGCGAACTTGCGTGGGGCGTCGCGCGGCCGTCCGCTCCGGGCCGCCGCGGCGCGCCGGATGCGTGCCGCGGCCGCGCCGCGCGACGGCGCGGGCGCCCGGACCCGGCGGCGCGACGTGGCCGGGCCCCGCGGCCCCGGCGTAGGCGTCGAGGCCCGCGGCGTCGCGCACCAGGCCGAGCACGCGAGCGACCGCGTCCTGCTCCAGCGCGAGCGCGGCCATGACGCGCTTGCCGGCGCGGCGCGCGTGCACGGCGCCGGCGCGCTCAAGCGCCTGCAGGTGGCGGGTGGTACACGACTGCGACAACCCGACCGCGTCGGCGAGCTCGCTGACGTGGCGCTCGCGCACCGCGAGCTCGAGCACGATCCGGAAGCGCGACGGATCGCCCAGGACCGCGAGCAGGCGCTGCAGCTGGAGCGTGGCGGAGTTCATTGCACGCGCATGCATATCATAGCCCGTTCGTTGACCTCAACTCCGGCACCTTGCTAGTGTTCCGGGGCGGTCCTTCCTCCCACCCTCGCGAGCACGCATGAGCCACCTGCCGTCGCCCTCCCCGGCCGCTGCCGCCCCCAGTTTCTTCGGTCTGAGCCGCGAGCGGCTGGCCGAACGGCTGGCGGGACTCGGCGTGCCCGGCTACCGGGCCGACCAGCTCTTCGCGTGGATCTACCAGAAGCACGAGCGCGACGCGGCCGCGATGCTCAACCTGCCCGCGGCGCTGCGCGAAGGACTCGATGCCGTCTGCCGGCTCGACCTGCCCGACGCGCGGATCCTCCGCAGCAGCGACGGCACGACGCACAAGTTCGTGCTCGCGCTCGCGGACGGCGCCCGCGTCGAGAGCGTCTCGATGAGCACGCCGAAGCGCACGACGCTGTGCGTCTCGAGCCAGGTGGGCTGCGCGCTCATGTGCCGCTTCTGCGCCACCGGGCTCATGGGCCTGCAGCGCAACCTGCGCGCGGACGAGATCGTCGCGCAGGTGGTGACGATGGGCGACACGCTCGGCTGGGGCGACGATCGCTTCAACATCGTCTTCATGGGCATGGGCGAACCGCTCGCGAACCTCGAGAACGTCTGCGAGGCGATCCGGATCCTGCACGACGAGCGCGGCCTGAACCTCGGCGCCCGCCGGATCACCGTGTCGACGTCCGGCCTCGTGCCGCAGATCCGCGAACTCGCGAAGCTCGGCCTGCAGGTGGGCCTCGCGGTGTCGCTGCACGCGACGACCGACGAGTTGCGCACGGAGCTCATGCCGGTCAACAAGCGCTGGAAGCTGGCCGAACTGCTCGACGCCGCGCACGAGTACGGCCAGACGGTCGGCCGCCGCGTCACGCTGGAGTACACGCTGCTCGGCGGCGTGAACGACGGGCCCGACGACGCCGACCGGCTCGCGGCGTTCGCGCGCCGGCTGCCGAGCAAGGTGAACCTGATTCCGTACAATCCCGTTCCCGGACTGCCCTGGAAGCGGCCGACGCCCGAAGCCGTGGAGGCGTTCGCGGCGCGACTGATGCCGCAGGCGCCCGCGGTGACCATCCGCAACACGATGGGTGGCGAGATCTGGGCGGCGTGCGGCCAGCTCGGAGGGTTGTCGCCGGACCGTTGATGCGGGGAGGACACGCGTGACCCTTCGAGCGCGCCTGCTGATCGCGCTGCTGTCGCTGGCCCTCCTGCCGACGCTCGTGTTCGCGGTCTTCACGCTCGTGACGCTGGGCCGCGCCACCGATCGCTGGTACCTGCCGGTGGTGGACCGCGCGCTCGAATCCGGCGTCGAGGTGAGCCGCACCGCGCTGACACGCGTCGAGTCCAACGTGCTCGAGCGCGCCGACGACTGGGGCGCGGCGATGTTCCTGCCGATCGACGCCGCGCGCCGCGCCGCGCTGCGCGAGGGCCTGCGCGCGACCGGGCTCGACTTCGCGCAGGTGTACGCGCCCGAGAGCGACCACTGGGTGCTCGCCGAGCAGGTCGTGCCCGCGGGCACGCTCGCGGCGGACTCGCTCGAGTTCGGCCCCGAGCTGTCGGCGGCGCTCGCCGGGGACCGGCTGCTGCGCTCGCGCAGCGGCGTGCTGGCCGGCGTCGCGCGCGCGCCGGGCGGCGAGGTGTTCGTGACCGGCGTGCGGCTCACGCCCGACTTCTTCGCGCGGATCGAGGACATCGGCCACGCGCGCGAGCTCTACGGCCGCATCGCCGTACTGGTCGACGTGCAGCGGCGCTACGTGTGGCTGCTCGTCGTATCGCTCGTGCTGGCCGTGGCCGCGGGCGCGTTCCTGCTCGCGCGCACGCTCGCCGCGGAGATGACGCGGCCGCTCGCCACCCTGGGCGACGCGTTCGCGCGCGTGGCCGAGGGCGATCTCGAGACGCGCGTGCCCGAGCATGGGGCGAGAGAGATGCGCTCGCTCGCCGCCTCGTTCAACACCATGGCCGAGCGCGTCGCCGCGGCCCGCGACGCGCTGGCAGCCGCCGAACGCGAAGCCGCGTGGCGCGACGTGGCGCGGCGGCTCGCGCACGAGATCAAGAACCCGCTCACGCCCATGCGGCTGTCGCTGCACCGGCTGCAGCGCCGCGTGGACGCGGTCCCGGACTCCGAGCGTGCCGCCGTGCGCGACAGCCTCGAGGCACTGCTGCAGGAGGTGGAGCACCTGACCCGCCTCGCCGAGCGCTTCTCGCAGTACGCCCGCCTGCCCGAGCCGCAGCGCGAGCGCTTCGACCTGGGCGAGCTGGTGCGCGCGGTGGCCGCGCTGCACGAGCCCGAGCACGCGCGCCTCGTGCTCAGCGCGACGGCGCCGGCCCCGGTGGAGGCCGACCGGTTGCTCCTGTCGCGGGCGCTGCATAACCTCGTGCTCAACGCGTGCGAGGCCAGCCCCGCCGGCGCCGACATCGAGATCCGCACCGGTGCGGGCGGCGGCGAGGCCTGGGCCGAAGTGCTCGACCGCGGCCCCGGGCTCGCCCCCGACGTGGCCGGCAAGGCGTTCGAACCGTACGTCAGCAGCAAGAACCGCGGCAGCGGCCTCGGGCTCTCGCTCGTGCGCGACATCGCCACACAGCACGGGGGCCGCGCCACGCTCGAGAACCGCGATGGTGGAGGCGCGATCGCGCGCCTCGTACTGCCGCTCGCCCACTGAGAACCCGAGGAGCCCCGCCGCCCATGGCCGAACGCGACCGCTTCCAACTGCTCGTCGTGGACGACGACGCCGCCATCCGCCGCCAGCTGCGCGGCCTGCTCGAGGACGAAGGGCACGCCGTCGCCGAGGCGCCCACGGCCGCCGACGCCTACCCGGCGATCGAGCGCCAGCGCCCCGACTGCGTGCTGCTCGACCTGCGCATGCCGGGCGAGCACGGGCTCGACGCGCTCGTGCGGATCCGCGAGCAGGCGCCCGACACCGCGGTGATCGTGGTCTCGGGCGAGGGCACCGTCGAGAACGCCGTGCGCGCCGGCCAGCGGGGCGCGTTCGACTTCGTCGAGAAGCCGATCCGCGATCCCGAGGCGCTGCTCGACATCATCGCCGAGGCCGTGCGCGTCACCCGCCTGCGCCGCCGGCCCGCGGCCGCGGCCGCACCGGCGCCGCCCGCCGCCGCGGACGGTTCGCTCGGGATCGTCGGCGAGAGCCCCGCGATCGAGCGCTTGCGCGAGCAGGTCCGCCGCATCGCGCCGTCGTCGGGACGCGTGCTGATCACGGGCGAGAACGGCGCCGGCAAGGAACTCGTCGCGCTCGCGCTGCACGCGCTCTCCAAGCGCGCGAACGGCCCGTTCGTGAAGCTCAACTGCGCCGCGATCCCCAAGGACCTGCTCGAGAGCGAGCTGTTCGGCCACGAGCGTGGCGCGTTCACGGGCGCCGTGCAGAGCAAGAAGGGCCGGCTCGAGATGGCCGACGGCGGCACGCTCTTCCTCGACGAGATCGGCGACCTGGCGCTGGAGGCGCAGGCCAAGCTGCTGCGCGCGATCGAGACCGGCGAGCTCGAGCGCGTCGGCGGCACGCGCACGGCGCGCGTCGACGTGCGGCTGATCGCCGCGACCAACAAGGACCTCTCCGAGGCGGTGAAGGCGGGCGATTTCCGCGAGGACCTCTACTTCCGCCTCAACGTGCTGCCGATCGTCGTACCGCCGCTGCGCGAGCGCCGCACCGACATCGCACGGCTGGCGTCGCACTTCCTCGCGCTCTTCGCCGCCGCCGAGGAGAGGCCGTGCCCGAAGCTCGGCGACGACGCGCGCCAGCTGCTCGAGGACTACCACTGGCCCGGGAACGTGCGCGAGCTGCGGAACCTGATGGAACGTGCCGTCGTGCTGGTGGACGACGGCACGATCGAGGCCGCCGACCTGCTGCCGTGGCTCGAATCGCAGCCCGACGAGAGCGACGACGCGGGGCTCAAGGGCCGGCTGGCGCGGAGCGAGATCGAGAACATCCGCCGCGCGCTCGACGCCGCGGACTGGAACGTCACTCAGGCCGCCGCCGGGCTCGGGATCGACCGCACGAACCTGCACCGCAAGATGCGCAAGTACGGGATCTCGCGCCGTGGCTGACCGCGCCGCCTCGGGGTGTGGCGGACCCGCCACGCACGCGCCCGCGGCGCGCGCGCCCCGGCGTTGCGGCGCAGGCGCTTGCGCGGCCGCGCCACGCGCGCGCGCGGGCACGCGCGTTGCGTGCGCCACCGGTGCACCCGACCTTTCCACGGAGGTCCGATGAACCGCCTCACGTCCCCCCGCCCCGGGGCCGTCCGCGCGGGCGCCCTGGCGGCGCTCGCGCTCTTGGCATGCCTCACCGCCGCACCGGCCGCACGGGCCGCCGACCCCGTACCCGCACGGGGCACGGTCGGCGACACCATGCGCTTCACGCCGCTGCAGCCGGCGATCAACGAGTCGTCGCTGCTGCGCGCGCTGCCCGCCGAGGACGCGACGTGGCGCCGGGCGCCCTACGGCGACGCGCTGCTCATGCACCCCGACCCGTGGCGCGCGCGCTTCCCGAACGGCGGCCTGCACGGCGACCTGCTGCTCGACTACGACCGCGTCGACCTCGTGCGCTACGGCGCGTGGCTGCAGGTGCAGCGGCCCGAGACCATGCTGCCGCGGGCCGCGGCGCGGCTCGAGTACGCGACCGGGCGGCGGCGCGTGCTGTTCGGCGCCCAGTTCGAGCAGCCGCTCCTGCCGACCGCGCGCTTCGTCGCCGGCATCGACTACTCGCGGCGCACGGACCACGGCGACCTGCAGCAGCACGACGACGCCGAGAACTCGCTGCTCCTGCTGCTCGCGCACGAGGACTGGCGCGACTACTTCGAGCGCGAAGGCGGCGGCGGCTACCTGGCCTGGCGGGTGCCCGACTTCTCGACCGTGAGCGTGCACCTGCGCGCGGACCGCTACCGCTCGCTGGTCGCCAGCCCGCACGTGAAGAGCTGGTTCCGGCTCGATCGGCCGCTGCGCGCCAACCCCGCGATCGACGACGGCGACGCACGGCGCGTGATCGTGCGGCTCGAGCGGCTCGCGCACACCTCGCCCCAGAAGCGCGGCGGGCTCTACCACTGGATCGAGCTCGAGTCCGCGGGCGGCGGCCTCGGCGGCGACTTCGACTACGCGCGCGTGCTCGCCGACGTGCGCAGCGTGGTGCGGCTCTCGCCCGCGACGTCGCTCGCCGTGCGCGCCGCCGGCGGCTCGACGCTGCACGGGACGCTGCCGGCGCAGCGGCGCTTCACGCTCGGCGGCGTCGACGGCCTGCGCGCGCACCCGTTCGACTCGCGCGAGGGCGACCAGCTCGCGCTGGCGCAGCTCGAGTACAGCGTGCAACTGCACGGGCTCGGTGGCCGCGTGCTGCCGGGCGGGCCGCGCCTGCTCGCGTTCGTCGACTCCGGCACGGCGTGGAACCGCGCCACCGGCGGCGAACTGTCGGCGCAGCGGTTCGCGCTCGACGGCGGCATCGGCCTCGCGACGCCCGACGACGACCTGCGCGTGACCGCGGCGCGCGACCTCCACGACCCCGACGGCCGAGTGGTCGTCACGATCGGACTCCGGCACCCCTTCTAGCGACCACGGCGGCTCCCCTCCCATGACTCCCCGACTCCCCGGCCGACTGCGCAGCCTCGCCCGCCTCCTCGCGGGCGCGGTGGTGCTGCTCGCTGCCGCGGCTCCGGTACGGGCGCTGGAGATCGCCACCGTGACGGCCGCGCGGGACGACGGCGGGCAGCTCTGGGTGACGACGCGGCTCGAGGATCCGCTCGAGGCGCGCATCGAGAAGAGCCTCGCGCGCGGCATGCCCGCGACGCTGCAGGTGCACGCCGAGCTGTGGCGGCGCCGCGAGGGCTGGTTCGACCGCATGGAGCGCTCGGCCGACCTCGGCGTGCGCCTGCGCTACGACGTCTGGCGCGAGGAGTGGCGCATCGAGCGTTCCGGCGCGCCCGCCGTACTGCTGCACTCGGTGGACTCGGTCGAGGTCGCCCTGTCGCGCCCCATCGCCGTGCCGCTCACCGGGCTGCAGAAGCTCCCCGACGACGGCCGCTGCTACGTCGTGGTGACCGTGACGGTGAAGCCGCTCAGCGTCGAGGATGTGCAGGAGGTCGAAGGCTGGGTGTCGGGCGAGGTGCGCGACCAGCGCCGGGCCGGGTTCGGCGTGATCACCGCGCTGCCGCGCTCGCTGTTCGACGCCGTGCGCAACTTCACCGGCTTCGGCGACTCGCACGACCGCGCCGTCACGCCCGAGTTCACGCCGGGCGGCCTGCCGCTCCTGGCGCGCTGACGTTCGCGCCGCGCACCGCTCAGCGCGCGAACTTCGCGGTGCCGCCCACGCCGTCGCGCACGCGGGCCCACAGCACGCCCGCCGCCACGCGCGCGCCCGACGCGTCGCGGCCGTCCCAGCGCCACGTGCAGCCGTTGGCGTCGGCGACCGGCTCGAGCGTCGCGATCCGGCGGCCACCGAGGTCGAACAGGTCGAGCGCCGCGACCGCCGTGCCGCCGCGCGAGAAGCGCACCGACGTCGCGCTCGCCACCGCCGCGCGCAGCGGCGTCGCGATCGGCGCCGCGCCGGCCAGCGCTTCGACGAACGTCCCGAGGCCGGCGACCGCGGTGGGATACGCGAGGTCGGCGTTCTCGATCGTGCCCGCGGCGACCGCCTGCGCGTCACCGAACAGCGCGCGGAAGTCCTCGGCGAAGATCTCGTGCGGCCGGTCGACGTGCGCCGCGTTGGCGCAGTAGGTGGCCGTGTTCGCGATGCCGCGCAGCCGGCGGTACTCGCTCCAGTGCGCCTCGTCCTGATCGGGCATCAGCGTGTACTGCACGACGTGGCCGAGCTCGTGCGTGACTTCCGCGTGCTGCTGCGTGGTCGCGATCGGCCGCACGCCGGGCGAGAGCAGGATCAGCCCCGGGCCGGCGCCCGAGTCGAGCCCGAGGCGGCGCGGGTAGGGCAGCACGAAGACGTCGGCGGAGATGCGCGCCAGCGGGTAGCGCACGCCGGCGATCGCCGCGCGGACTTCGCCGGCGTCGAAGGGGTGGAACGCGCCGTCGCCCGGGTTCGAGATCGCGGGGTCGGCGATCGAGGTCACCAGCTCCCAGCGCGTCCCGCCCGGCAGCTCGAACCACAGCGTCCCGTTCTCCCAGCGGCAGTAGTCGCGCATCGTTTCGGCGGCGTCGTGGACGACGATGCCCGACGCGGCGTCGGCGGCACCGAGTTCGTTGGCCGCGACGGGGGCGACGGGGGCCGCGAGGGCGAGGGCCGCGAGGGCGATCGAGAGGCGGGGCAGTCGGTTCATGCCCACTCCCTAAGGCGACGAACATGCCACGCCGCGCCGGCTCACCCGCTCCATCGTGCACGGTGCACGCCGCCCCGGACGCCCCGGAATCGCAGGCATTTCCGCGGGCCCCCGCGCGCAGCGCCCGGCGGGCTCGCGAGTTGCCCGGATCACCGGGGCGCGCCGGGCGGGTGGCCGCCCCCACGCGAAGCGGCCGCGCGGGTGGTCTCACCCAGCGCGGCCGCGTCGCGGCAGGCGATCGCCGATCAGGCCGTCGCGGCCCCCGGCGCGCCCGCCGGAACCGGCATGGGAGCGTCGTCGCCGCGGGAGCGCGAGCCGAAGCGCGAGAGCAGCAGCGCCCCGGTGCCGATCGCCGTCAGGCCGAGCAGCACGAGCAGGCCGACGAGGCCCAGGAAGAGCGCGAACGCGCCGCCGATGCCACCCGCGGCGAAGGCGATCGCGGCGGCCGCGTAGAAGAACGCGATCAGCGCCGAGCCCGCGGCGATCGGGCCGAGCGGCCGGCCCTCGCCGAGCCGGCGGCGGACCAGCTTGCAGCCGAGCACGTACGTGGCCGCGAGCTGGCCGGCGTAGATCACCACCGGGTACGCGAGCCAGAGCACGATGCCGACGGGCAGGCCGATGATCGTGGCCATGATGAGGATCGCGGCCATCGGCCAGAGCACGAGCGAGAGCAGCGAGATCACGATCGAGAGGAACGTGTGGCGCGACGACGTCACCGCGACGCGCGCGAGCCGGTCGGGGAACAGCACTCCGAAGAGCCAGCCGAAGAACACGGTGGCGAGCCAGCCGAGTGCGATGGCCGTGAGCACCACCGGCAGCGCCGGCAGGCCGAGAGTGAGCGGCAGCATGGAGATCGAAACGCTCTGCCCCGCGACGTGCGTGCCCTCGGGATCGCTGACGCCGCCGCCGACGGCGACCGCGTCGCCGCCCACGCTCGCGCCCGGCTGCAGGTCGACACCACCCAGCACGGCGACCGTGCTGCCGCTCGCGACGCCGGCGTGCTTCAGCCCTCCGAACACGGCGACGGCGTCGCCGCCGACGGAACCGCCCTTTTCGATCTCGACGCGCCCGAACACCGCGACGGCCGAACCCGTGACCTCGCCGGCCACGTGGACGTTGCCGAGGATCGCCACCACGTCGCCGTCGACGTGATCGCCGGGCTTGACGCGCGCGTCCGACAGGAAGCGCACGATGCCGTTGCCCTCGTCGATCACCAGCGCGCCATGCCCGAGCGAATCGCCGGCGACGAGCGAGTCGCCGTTCGACGTCGACACGGTGACGCCGTGGTCGTCGATGACCACGCGCTCCACCACGCGGCCGTCCAGCTCGCGCACGCGCACCGTGCCGTGGTCCGTGGTCGTCTGCGTGACCTTCTCGCGCCGAGCTTCGGCGCTACCCGCGGTCGCGAGCAGCGCGACGGCGGTGAACAACGACAGCACGGCGGGCCGGACGTCAGAGCCCCAGAAGGCCGACATGGCGATCCTCCCCGGTGGAGCGGTGCTCGCGCGGCCGCATCCACCACAGCAGAGCGCCCCCGACGAGCAGCGCGGACCAGAGCGTGAACGCGACGGCGGGATGCGACGCCGACAGCACCAGCGTGCGGGCGAAGCCGCCGAGTCGCGTGAGCAGGCCGCCCCACGCGCCGACGCCCTCGAGTGCGCGCAGCACGCCCGTGTTGAACGACTTGAGCAGGAAGACGAACGAGCCCGCCAGCGACCGCGTCGCGTCCGCGAAGAGGTCGAGCGTCCAGGCGCGCGGCCCGGGCAGCAGCGTCGCGACCGCGATGGTCGCGGCCGTGGCGAACAGCGAACCGCCCGCGGCCCACGCCACGGCGGGCACCCAGCGGCCGGCGCGCTTCGGCATGACCTCCGCCATGACGCGCTCGGTGAAGGCCGGCCCGGGATCCCACGTCTCGATCGCGGTCATCGACGCGAACACACGGCGATAGATGGCGACTTCACGGTCGCAGATCGCGCACCTGGCGAGGTGCGCCTCGAACGCCTCGCGCTCGGCGGGCACCAACTCGCCGTCGAGGTAGTCCTGCGCGCGGAAGGATTCGGGACAGTGGCTCATGGCGTCTTGCCTTCGATGCGGTCCTTGAGCAGTGCGCGGGCGCGGTGAATGCGGGCCTTCACGGTGCCCAGTGGAAGATTGAGTGCCTCGGAGATCTCTTCGTACGACAGGTCCTGCTGGTGCCGCAGGAGCACGACGATCCGGTAATGCTCGGGCAGCGAGTCGATCAGGTCCTGCGCGTTGCGTTCCTCTTCGGCGTTCGACGTGATCTCGTCGGGCTTGAGGCCCGTGTCCTCCACGTCGATGGTGCGCTCCTCGGTGGATCCCGGTTCCGACACGTTCAGCGACACCGTCTGCACGCGTCGTCGCCGCAGGTGATCGATCGCGAGCCGCGTCGCGATCGTGAACAGCCAGGCCGTGAAGGGTCGCTCGGGGTCGTAGCGCTCGAGCGCCCGGAACATCCGGACGAACGTCTCCTGCGAGAGGTCCTCCGCGTCCTCGGCTCGTCGCACCACGCGCATCAGGACCGAGAACACCTGGCGCTGGTACTTGCGGACGAGGTCGCGGCAAGCCCTCGGGTCGCCGGCGAGCGCCCCACGGACGAGTTCCGCATCCTCCCGGAATTCGAGGCCCACGCCGTCAGGTCCGAGTACGGGCCGAGGGGGGGTAAGGTTTCATGGCGCCGCACGATAGGAGGGGGTCAGGGGTGGGTCAAGAAACCTCCCACTGGCGCGGAAGAAACCGTTTTCTCCCGTGTGGTACCACGCTCTTGACGGTGCCCGGACCTGCTCCTAGCCTGCGGCGCATGATGACCATTTCCGCTGTACACGCTCGGGAGATCCTCGATTCGCGAGGCAACCCCACCATCGAAGTCGATTGTCAGCTCGAGAGCGGCGCCCTGGGCAGGGCGGCGATCCCCTCGGGCGCTTCCACGGGCGAGCACGAGGCCGTCGAGCTGCGCGACGGTGACGCCGCCCGCTACAAGGGCAAGGGCGTCCAGAAGGCCGTCCGCAACGTCCTCGAGACCATCGCGCCGGCGCTGATCGGCATGGACGCGTTCGACCAGAAGGCCGTCGACGCGCGCCTGATCGAGCTCGACGGCACGCCCAACAAGGGCAAGCTCGGCGCCAACGCGCTGCTCGGAGCCTCCATGGCCACCGCGCACGCCGCGGCCGCCGCACTCGACATTCCCCTCTACCGTCACATCGGCGGCGCGCACGCGCACGTGCTTCCCGTGCCGATGATGAACGTCCTGAACGGCGGCAAGCACGCCGACAACAACGTCGACCTGCAGGAGTTCATGATCGTGCCGCTCGGCGCGCCCTCGTTCCGCGAGGCCCTGCGCTGGGGCGCCGAGGTGTTCCACACGCTCGCGTCCGTGCTCAAGAAGCGCGGCATGTCGACCTCGGTCGGAGACGAGGGCGGCTTCGCGCCGAACCTCAAGTCGAACGAGGAGGCGCTCGTCGTGCTGGTCGAGGCGATCGAAAAGGCCGGCTACAAGCCCGGCGAGCAGATCGCGATCGCGCTGGATCCGGCCTCGAGCGAGTTCTGCAAGGACGGCACGTACGTGCTCGAAGGCGACGGCGGCAAGAAGCTCTCGGGCGCCGAGATGGTCGACTACTACGCGAACCTCTGCGCCAAGTACCCGATCGTCAGCATCGAGGACGGCCTGGCCGAGGACGACTGGGCGTCGTGGCTGCTCATGACGCAGAAGCTCGGCGCGAAGGTGCAGCTGGTCGGCGACGACCTGTTCGTGACCAACGTCGAGCGCCTCGCCCGCGGCATCCGCGAGAAGACGGCGAACTCGATCCTGGTGAAGGTGAACCAGATCGGCACGCTGACCGAAACCCTGGCCGCCATCCAGATGGCGCAGCGCGCCGGCTACACGGCCGTGATCTCGCACCGTTCGGGCGAGACCGAGGACGTCACGATCTCCGACCTCGCGGTGGGCACGAACGCCGGCCAGATCAAGACCGGTTCGCTCTGTCGCACCGACCGTGTCGCGAAGTACAATCAGCTCCTGCGCATCGAGGAACAGCTGGGTGGCGCCGCGAAGTACGCCGGCCGCCACGCCTTCAAGGTCCTCGGCTAGGAACATCGATCGCGCCACGGAACGGCGCGACGACGACGGCGAGCCGCCCCGCGTCCGCGCGGGGCGGCCTCGTACACACGGAGGTGCAGTGTCGGGTCCTCGCGACATCACCGGGCGGGTGCTGAGCCGGCCGCTGAACTCGCCCTACGCTCCCGGCGGCGGACAGCCTTCGCGCATTCACTGGCTCTGGCTGCTGCCGATCGCGTGGCTGCTCTGGGCGGGCTTCCTCTCGGACCACAGCCTGTGGCGGATCTCCAAGCTCCGGCACGAGCTCGCCTCGGCGCAGTCCGAGATCCGGCGCGTGCACGGCGAGACCGCCAGGCTCGAGGCGCGGCTCGAGGACCCGGACGAGCGCGCCCGCCACGCCGAGGAGGTGCTGCGGGCGCAGGGCATGGCGCGCCCCGGCGAGATCGTCTACCGCTTCGGCGGCGGGCACGCGGACAGCAGCGCGCGGCGCTGAACGCCCGGACCGCAAACGACGGCGGCCGCCCCGCGAGGGACGGCCGCCGTGGCGTTTCGGGCCGGGATCAGAAGCCGATGCCGACCGCGAACTTGACCCCCACGCCGCCGACGTCGAGCGACATGGGCTGGCCCTTCGAGTTGGTCGCGACCGTGCTGGGGCCGGACGACAGGACGTTGCCCTTGGCCTCGAGCTTGTCGAGCCGCACGCCGCGCATGACGCCCGTGCGGTAGACCGCCGCGATCATCATGGAGTAGCGCGCCGCGAAGAACATGTGCGCACCGCCCTCGACGTACGCGCCCGGCGCGTCCTGCGTGAGGACGTACTGGTAGTTCGAGCCGTACTCGGGGTGGTTCGGCGCCGACCAGTTGTAGTTGAGCACCGAGTCCGGGTTGATGACCGTCTGCTGGAAGCTCGCCCGCGTGTGCGTGTACTGGACCAGACCGCCGCCGAGGTAGGCGCGCGCCTGGAAGTCGCCCTGGTTGTACGCCTGCATGTAGTAGAGCGCGCCCACGTGGATCGGCACCGTGAGGATCTCGGCGCGCACGTCCACGCTCTGCGAGATGGCCGGCAGGTACTCGTTCTTCTGCGACACGCGGATCTGCGACACGCCCGCGGTCACCGCCACGTTCTGGCGGACGAAGTAGCGCAGCTCGGCCTCGTAGCCCCACGTGAAGTCGGGGTGCTTGAGCTCCTCGAGACCGCGCGGCGTGAGCCGGGCCTTGTTGAAGTAGTCGATGGCGTCGTTGAAGTCCCCTCCCGCCACCTGCGTCGGGATGCCCGCGAGGACGAGATTGAGGCGGTGGACTTCGGCGGCGGCCTGGGCCTGCGTCGCGGTGAAGATCGCGACCAGCGAGAACACGACCGCCGACACTGCCGCGAGGCGGAAACGCATCGGCGAAAACCTCCGAACGGAACTTCCGAAGAGGGCGGGAAAGCGAGAATGCGACGCAACGACCCGGTCGAGTTCCGCAGCATAATGACGCCCCGCCGCCGGCGCAACGCGCCCGGGACCCGCGCGGGGAGCGGCCCGCGCGCGGCCGCAAGCCGAGGCGGTTGCGCGCGATGCGGGGACAGTGCCGAGCGCGGGCGGCGGGTCGCGCGGCGCGGGACGGCGCCGGAACGCGCTTGACCGTGGCCGAACAACGCGCCGGGCCGGTTTGACAGCCCCGCGGGGGACGGCTACGTTCCCCTCCAGTTGCTGCGGGGTGGAGCAGTCTGGTAGCTCGTCGGGCTCATAACCCGAAGGTCGCTGGTTCAAATCCAGCCCCCGCTACCAAAATCGGAGAGCCCCGGGGGAAACCCCGGGGCTCGACCCTTTTTCGGGGATCGAGCGGGCGCGAGCCGCGATCACGGTCGCAACTGTGAGTGCAGGTGGAAAGGCTCGGATGCCTGACCGCCGATCTGCACCCCTCCGCGTTCCCGCCAGCCCTCGCCCCCGCCCGGCCGGCGCCGTCCCCTGTCGCCAGTACACTGGCCGCGCCCTCTCGCAGGCCGACGCGCCGCGCTCGGAGTCCCCCGCGCTGGCGCTCGGCCTGCTCCTTCTCGCGCTCGCCGTCGCCTGGCTCGGCTGGATCGCCTTCGGATCGGGCGACGCCGTCGCGTCTCTCGCGGCGCCCGAATCGGCCGAGGTGGCGCGATGACCCGCAAGCGCCTCAAGCGCCAGGTCGCCCGCCAGCTCGGCGCGACGAAGGGTCTCAAGATCCGCGTGTTCAACGATCGCGGGCGCTGCACTGCGCACATCACCAGCCGCACGACCGGCCGTCGCGTCGTCGTTGCCTCCGCACCCACGTGGGACCTGGCTTCCCGGCAGGCTCGCAGCGGCTACTTCCGCGAGGTGCCGCGATGAGCACCGACAGCGCGGGCCGTCCGCAGATCACACTCGTCCGCCCCACCGTCGAAGAGCTTCGGCGGGAGATTCCCGACCTCGAGCGCGCGATCACGCTCGCCGGGCAGGCGACCGACCAGCTCGTCGAACTGCAGGGCCTTGCCGACGAGCTGCTCGAGCTCGCCCAGGAAGCGCACGCGGAGGCGCGCGCCGACCTCGAGCAACAGCGCGAGCGATTGGGGACGTTCGACCAGGAGTCCGAGCGACTGCTCGCGGAAACCGCGGGCCGCGTGCGCTCCCTGCGCGCCAAGCTTCAGCACCGGCGCGGCTCGACCAACGGCATCCCCGCGGGCCCGGGCGAACTCGCAGCGCTCGAGGGCGAGCTCACCTCCGCGGAACAGCGCGACCAGGCGCTGGTGAGCGAGCGTCTGCACGGACGCGAGTGGATCCTGACGCGCTTCCGTATGGCCCGGCTCCAGACGCTCCTCGCCGGCGAGGCGCGACTCGCGCTCTCCGGGCCTCACGTCGAGTCCCTTCGCGCGATCGAGCGGGCCGGACGCGGCGCGGAAGAAAAGCGCGCGGCCATCCTCGGGAAGATCCGCCTCCTGCTCGACGAGCAGCAGCAGCACGAGAGCTCGCTGCGGCTGGTGACCCCCGCCCGCCGCGCCATCGAGCTGCCCGGTGAGCCGGACTCGGCCAATCATACCGCGGGGCCGGCCTCCGCTGCGGGAGGGCCCCCGCCGTGCTGATGCTCCTCGCTCTCTTCGGGCGCGAGCGCAAGCCCCGCGTCAGCCGGCGAGACCTCTGGCCGTGGACCAAGGCCTGGGCGAATCGCTGGTGGGTCGTGGAGGCCGCGTCAGCCGACGACGCACGCGAACTCATCGCGCGCGCGGAAGGCGGCGACTTCGACGGCCGCGCGCCGGCGCCTGAGGGCCGGATCGTCGACTGCGGGCGCCACGGGCCGGGAGGCCTCACGCGCGCCGACGCCCCGAAGGTCGACCCATCGCTCCCCACTCCCGATCCCGCCAACTCACGACGTGGTTTCCGAACTGGAGCAGCAACGGCACGGAGGAGCCAGCATGTCCATCCACGCACCCGATAGCACCCCGGAGCCGCGCGGCACCGCCGCGGAAACGCGCACCGCGCTCGAGGATCTGTTCACGTACCACGCCCCCGAGGGCGACCAGCCGGAGCGCTACAAGCGCATCCGTGCACGGGCGCTCGAGCTCGCGATGGAGATGCAGGCGAGCTGCCCCGTGGGGCCCGATCTCGCCGCGGCGATCCGGAAGGTCCGCGAAGCGGTGATGACGGCCAACGCCGCCATCGCCACGCGCAACGCCGCGGCTCGGCTCGAGCCGTGCATGACGGCCGGTGGCCTCCGTGTCGGCGGGGCATCGGTCCACTCGGACGGTGGTGCCCGATGAGCGCGCACGCGAAGGACGTTCGCGAGCTGGGCGTCGGGCTTCTCGTGGCTCACCCCGACAATCCGCGCGCCGCGGGGCCGCTCGACGATCTCTCGGGCCTGCGCGACAGCATCTCGGCGCACGGGATCCTCTCCCCGCTGATCGTGCGACCGCTCGGCGACAGCTACCAGGTCGTCTGTGGGCATCGCCGGCTCGCCTGCGCGGAGGAGCTCCAGATCTCGGCCGTCCCGTGCTTCGTGCGCGAGCTGACGGACGCCGAGGCGCTCGAGGTCCAGCTGGTCGAGAACCTGCAGCGCGAGAACCTGCATCCGCTCGAAGAGGCCGAAGCGCTCCAGCGGCTGCTGACCGCGGGATCGCATACGACGGAATCGCTCGCAGCTGCGATCGGGAAGTCGCGCGGCTACGTCGCCGGGCGGCTCCGCCTCGCATCACTGACGGAGGCCGCCAAAGACATCCTGCGGCGAGATCCCGGCGCCGTCGCGACGGCACTCCTCGTCGCGCGGATTCCGGATCCGAAGCTGCAGGCGAAGGCGGTCGTCGAGATCCTCGAGGGGATCACGCGCTGGGTGAACGGGAAGACGGTGAAGCTGCCGATGCCTGCGCGCGAGGCCGCGGAGCTGATCCGCGAGAAGTACATGCTGACCCTCGCCGATGCGCCTTTCGCACTCGACGACGAACACCTGGTCCCGGCGGCCGGCGCTTGCACGCGCTGCCCGATGCGGACCGGCTGCTCGCCCGATCTCTTCGGCGACGTCGACGAAACGAACCTGTGCACGAACCCGACCTGCTACGGGCTCAAGGTGGCCGCGGCATGGGACCAGGCGGCGAAGGTGGCGCAGGCGCAGAAGCACCCGATGGCGAAGATCCTGCCGCTCGGCAAGGCGACGCGCGCGGTGGAGAAGTTCAACGGCAGCTTCGTGCGGCTCACCGAGAAGGACGACCGCGACAAGGAGCGGCGCACATTCCGGCAGATCGCGACAGCGAAGGCGATCGAGCCGCAGGTTTACCTCGCCCGTGGCGAGAAGGGCGGCGTGGTGCCCGTCTACCAGCGCACGGAGTTCGACGCGCTCGTCGCCAGGAAGAAGACGAAGAAGGCCGCGGCGGAGAAGGCGCAGGAGCCGAGTGCGCCTTCTCCCGAGGACTGGCGCCTGAAGTCGGAGATCCGCCAGCGCGCCATGAAGGCGTTCGCGACAGAGCTGTGGAAGAAGGCGATCGAGTTCGCCCGCCAGGCTCCGTCCGAGGAGCTGCTCCGCGAGTACCTGCAGCTCAGCTACGACGGGGACGAAGGCGCGCTGGAGATGCTGCGCGAGCGCCAGATCCTGCAGCCGAAGGAGAAGCTCGAGACGGCGCTCGAGCGGCTCGAGATGTCGGACCTCTGGGCCACGGCGATCGTGCTGCTGGCGGACGGGAATCGCTATGCGGCCGAGGACTTCGCCCGCCGGTTCGGGATCGGCCTGAGCGCGATCACGAAGGCCGCCGAGAAGGAAGTCCTTGCCGAGCTCGCGGCCGCGAAAGCGCCGAAGGTGAAGCCGGACACCCCTGCGGAGGCGAAGAAGCGCGGTGGCTCGCAGAAGGCGAAGCCGGCTAAGCGCCGCGGGGGTGCCCGATGAGCTACGCCGAGGGCACCACGGTTTCTGTCGAACGTTCGCGCGCTGAGATCGAGCGGCTGCTCGTGCAGAAGGGCGCCGGGCAATTCATGTCGGCGTTCGACACGGAGAAGGGCGCCGCGATCATCGGCTGGACGATGGGTGGACGCATGGTGCGGCTCGCGGTGCCGCTTCCCCGCCCGGACCAGCCCGAGTTCACGCAGCGCATGTACCGGGGGCGTCCGCAGCCCTATTCCAAGGTCCCCGCGGAAACGCAGCGCGCGCGCTGGGAGCAGGCCTGTCGCAGTCGCTGGCGCGGCATCCTGCTCATCATCAAGGCGAAGCTCGAGGCGATCGAGGCGGGGCTCTCCACGGTCGAGCGCGAGTTCCTCGCCGACACGGTGATGGCCAACGGCGAGACCGTCGGCGCCTGGCTGCGGCCCCAGCTCGAGACGATGTACTCGAGCGGCCGCATGCCGGCGCTGCTGCCGGGCGTCGGGGAGACGGGGCGATGAGCGCGCACAAGCACCGCGCGGCAATTCGCGCCCGCCACGCCCGTCGACGGGCGCTCCTCGAGGCGCGCGCGGCGCGACGCCGCGATGATCGCGTCGCCGCGAGGCAGCGGTCTATCGACCTCGATGGCTTGAACGACCGCCAGCTCGCGGTCTTTGTCGCGGCCGCCCTGCGCACGAGGCTCCGATGAGCCTCAAGCGCGAGATCAACGCCATGGTCGCGCGGCTCGAGCGGCAATCCCGCCACGCGCACGAGCTTACGCGGGCCAGCAACGACGCGTGCCACCTGTTGCGCGAGCTCAAGTCGCTGGCCCCGACGCCGGCGCGGGACCGCGACTCGCGATGGGGCCTCGTGCACCGCGCTGCGCGCGAGCTGAACCGCGCCAATGCCGCGCTCCTGCAGGCGCGCCCGACGGCCGAGGTCGCGAATGCCCTGGGCCTCGCGAAGAAGCTGCTCGTCGATGCGCTCGCAGATCACCTCGAGGAGGCCTCATGAAGCGGAAGCACTCGTTCTGGACCCGTGGCTGGGACCTGCTGACGCGGGGCGTGCACGCGCTCGAGCGCATCGCGTGCCTGATCGAACGGATTTCGGCCCAGAGGGCCACCGGGGCGCTGCGGCTCAGCGTCACAACAGTTCAAGGAAGGAGACCCCGCATGGAGATCAAGCCGGTTCCCCCGCTGACCCTCTCGGACGTCGAGAAGGTCAAGCTCTCGCTCGCACCCAAGCTGGCGGACGGCTCGCCGGACCCCGGTCCGTTCAGCTGGGCGTCGAGCGATTCCACGATCGCCCAGGTGGTCGGCCTCGATGCCAATGGCGACGCGGATCCGACGAACACGAGCCCGACGACCCCGGAGGTCTGGCTGCTCACGCCGGCGGGCCCGGGCGTCGTCACGGTCACGGCGATCAGCGCGAGCGAGAACGTCGACGGCAACTCGATCGAGATCACGATCACCGAGGGCCGCCACGGCGACGTGAACCTCTCGGCGGGCAGCCCGGTCTCGGACCTCTAGCCGGCGCGGCCGCGGCGGCCCGCACGCCGCCGCGTCGGCACCGGTACGAGTCCCCCGGGTCCCGAACTTCCTCATCACGGAAGCGGGAGCCACCGTGGCCGTGCAGGCGCTTTCCGACGAAGAGCTCACCCACGTCGCGCGCGCCTGGACGGCGAACCTGCTCGAGCACGCGCGCGCCCTGCGGTCGCGCAAGTCGGCGCGCGCGCATGTGCCCGCGGTCGGCCCGGGTGAACTCGAGGACCCGGACGACCGTCATGGGGAGGTCGCGGGCGCGTGATCGTTCTCCTCCCGAATGGACTCGGGGACTTCAACCTCGAGCGCGCCATCCAGCGCCACGTGCAGTTCACGCTCGACTACACCGACGGGAACTACAAGTGGGCCGCCGACGAGATGGGCATCAACCCCAGCACGATTCATCGCTGGCGCGAGGCCTGGGCACGCGCGGGGGTCCAGCTGCGGCCGCCCTCGCGCCCGGACCGCGGCGGCCGTCGGCCGCGAAAGGAGCTCGCATGCTCAGCCTGACCCCGCGGGCCGTCGTCGCGGTCACCATGCTCTGGACGCTGACGTTCACGGCTCCTGTGCGGAACTCGTCCTGGACCGGCGGCCCGATCGCGCTCGGCAATGCCGATCCGACCGCGCCGTCCGACACCTGCCGCGACGCGACACGCTTCGAGGTCTGGCGGCATCGCCAGAGCCCCACGTGGGTCGCGCGTCACCAGGCGATGCAGGCCGCGGACACGACATGGGCGCGCCTCTGGCCCGTCGTTCGCGCCGAGGCGGCCTACCAGTTCGTCGCGACGCGGGCAACGACACAGCTCGAAGCGGGCCATGCGGTGGCGATCACGCTGCCGGACACCCTCGCCCTGGGCTGGTTCTACGTCGCAGTCACGGTCGATTCGGCGGGCAACCGCTCGGGTCGGTCCGCGGAGATCTGGCGATGAGTGGCTCTGCCCGATCGCCCCTTCCGCTTCGGCGCGCCGGAGCATGGAGGCCATGGATGGCACGGCGCGCCGATCACCACTGGAGATTCGCATGCGAATCCTGAAACGCACCACCGAGCTGCTCCCGTGCGAGCTGACGGGCTCCGAGTTCGACCTGCTCGCGAAGGCGCTCGCTGAGTCGATCGAGTCGCACCGCGCCGAGTGTGACCTGCAGGCGCAGACGAAGGCGGACATGAAGGCGAAGCTGCTCGAGCTCGAGCGCCAGCGCGATGAGCTCGCGCGCATCGTGGCGCGCCGCCGCGAAGAGCGCCTCGTCGAGATCGAGCTGCGCTCCGACGACGCGCGCGGCGTCGCGTACTTCGTTCGGCTCGACACCGGGGAGATCTACGGCGAGCGCGCTCTGCGGTCGGAAGAGCGGCAGGCCTCGATCTTCGACGAATCGCCCGCGCCGACGCCCTCGGCCGCTCCCATCACGCCCCCGCGGTCGCACCGGAAGCCCGGCAGCGAGCCCGTCAACTGACGTCGGAGTCCAACGCACGGACGCGAGATGCCCATCGAACCCGAGAAGCCGACCGACAACAGCCCGGAGCGCACGCAGTCCCGGTGGCGACCCGGCGAGCCCCTGCCCTGGGCGAAGTTCGACTGGAGGAAGTGGCTCTCCAGCCCCCATGTCTCGCGGTTGACGCTCGAGCAGCAGGCGCGCTTCCTGCGCGTCTGGGCGTCCACGCACGGCACGATGCCGCCCGAGACGCCCGGGATCATGACCGAGGAAGACGTCCGGCTCTGGTGCGGCTACACGCTGGCGGCATGGAAGCGGGTCCGCGGTCGGTTCCAGACCCTGTTCGACACCGAGACCGATCCGGGCAAGTGGATCCTGACCGACGTCGTGACGACCTGGCGGGAGACCTGCGAGCGCGCCCAGGTGGCGATCGAGCGGGCGAAGAAGGCGTCGTCTGCGGCCGCCCGCAAGCGCGGCTCGACGGACGATGGTGGCCCGGAATCGTGGCCTCAGGGAGACCTTGCCGGTGTCCTCGAAGGCACCTTGGAGGACACCTCCAAGGACACCTCTAAGGTGGCGGGAATGGGTCGGCCGGCCACCTTGGAGGACACCTCCAAGGACACCTCCAAGGTGTCCGAGAGGGGCCGTCCGGAGACCTCCAAGGAGACCTCCAAGGACCCCCCAGAATTACCAGAATTACCAGAAGCTCCAGAATTACCAGACGTGCCAGAGCTTTCAGAGCCTGAGATCGGCAGATCGGCAGAGCGCCAGAGCTGGCAGAACGGGTCCGGCGGACTTGCGTCCGCCCGGACGGGCGACACGACGGCAGGCCATGCGGCCCTGCTGGCGCGCGCCCTGGGCGCGGGCCCTGCGACTGGCACGGACGGCACGGACGCGGCACGCGGAGGTGGCGCGTGAGTGATCTCTTCGAACCCGCGTTCCTGGAGCGCCAGCAGGCGGTCTACCCGGACCTCGACGTGCGCGTCTACGCCGCCGCGGTGCGCGAGATGCACTCACGCCAGCCGGTGCGCAACCCGAACGGACTGCTCGTGCACTGGCTACGGCGGGCTGACAAGAGCCGGAGGGCGCGACAGGCGGCCGCCAGCGCCGCCGACCGGGCCGAGCAGGCCCGCTACGCCGCCTTCTGGGCGTCCCTGCTCGAGCTGGTGGCGCTGCGGCAGCTCGGACCACACCAGGTGGCCGTGTGCCTGCAGACCGCCCGCGGCACGGATTTCCCGAAGCTCAACGCGGATCTCGCGCAGCTGCTCTGGCGCATGGGCAAGCGCTGGCCGGGAACCGTCGCGGCGGCCGTCGATCGCGCCGCGGCAGGCGCGCGGCGCCCGGGGCCGAGTTCAACCGCGAACGGGAGGGGCTGAGCCATGGGCCTGCTGGTTCACACGCGGCGCGTGGGCGAGAAGATCCGCATCGGCGACGACATCGAGATCACGGTCCTCGAGATCGATGGGAACAAGATCCGGCTGGGCTTCCTCGCGCCGCGCGACGTCCCGATCCACCGGCTCGAAGTCTGGCAGCGCATCCGCGATGAAGGGCCGCGCCCGAAGCCGACCTCCGCAGCGCCCGCGACCTCGCGCGCGCTCCCGCGCCGGAGGCCGGCATGATGATCGACCTGCGCATGGACGTCCAGCGGCTCGTGCAACGCCTCGGGCTCACCGAGAAGCAGCTCGGCTACGTCGCCGTCAACGCCCTCAACGCCACCGCGCAGCGCGTCGTGGACGCCGAGCGCGAACACCTGCGCGCAGCGTTCATCCTGCGCAAGGCCGAGTTCATGCTGCGCCAGGTGGCGATCCTCAAGAAGGCGAGCGCGCGCGATGCGCGCCCCTATGCCGAGATCCGCGTTGGGACGAAACTCGACACCCACAAGGGCGGCGAGCTGCTGCTCGCGAGCTTCGAGGCCGGGGGCGCGCGCGTCCCATTCACCCCCGGGGCGAAGAGCGTCGCCGTGCCGCTCACGGGGCGGCCCGCACGTCCCTCGATCTCGGGCCCGATCAATCCCGCCTATTCCTTCGCCGGCATGCACCTGGTCGCGTACTTCCGCGGCAAGCGGCTGACCAAGAAGCGGCGTGGTCGCAAGGTCGTCGACGTCGGTCTCTTCGGCGAGTACGGACGAGTCTCGTTGCCCACGCCCGAGGCCAGTTCGAGTTCGATCCAGTGGCGGGGGAAGAACCGCACGTTCCTGCTCCCCAGCACGCGCAAGGAGCCCTTCGGTGGCGTGTTCCAGCGCATCGGGACTGGCCGCGGGGACATCCGCGAGATCTGGGCCTTCCGCCGTGGCCTGCACCTGGATGACCGCCTGCACTTCGTCGACATCGCGGCACGCATTGCGGACGAGTGGCTGGCCGAGGACATGGAGCACCAGGTCGTGGACTCCGTCGCCCACAACGCAGGGAAGGCCTGATGCCACTCTTCAGCCATCACCCGGCCGAGAAGTGGATTCCCGTGCGCTACCTGCAGCACGACGTCGAGTGCGACTTCTGCCGCTTCCCGGTGATGGCGAAGACGCCCGGACGCACCAAGGGGTCGCGCGGGACGGTGGTCTGGTGGAACCCGCACCGTCGTGTCTACGAGTGCATGGAGTGCCGCAGCGAGGGCATGCGGGCTGAGGCCGTGCGTGACGAGGAAGAGCTGCGCTCGCTGGCAGGAGCCCGGCCGTGAGGCCGCCGGTTCGTGGTCCCCAGGTGATGCGGAGACTGGGACGTGACAGCAGTCCGGCCGGCGGCCCAGTGGAGAATCCGTCACGCGTCGGTTTCGTTCGCGCGCGGCGTCGTTCGCGCTCACGCGACGGGCACCCTCCGCCTCGCCTCGGGCGTGCCGCCCCGGGCCGGCGCGGGTCCTTCCCAGAGGTCGCGCCACGGGTGCCGGCGGCCCCGGCGCATGACTAGATGTGTAAGTTTTTGATGGTTAACAGGTTAACGGGTTAACAGCGGGGGCGTTATGGACTCCAAGGGTAAAGATAACCTCGCGGAAGATTCGGGTCCGCGCGTGATCGCACGGATCGCCGCCGAAGCGATGGCCCAGGCGGACGAAGTTCTGCACGTTGGCGGCGAGGAGACGCCCTGCCTCTGCTGCCGGCGCCGCGTTCCGCTCGCACGCATCACCGTCCACAGGACCTCGAGCATCGGCACGACGGAGTCTGGCAGTGGACTCAGGCTCATGGCCGGCGTCTGCTCGGACTGCATCTCTGCCGGTTCGGAAGGACGCACCGCGCAGGTCGCGGAGCTCGCGCGCGCAGCATCGCAGGTCGACTCGCTGCTCTCCCTGATCCGCCACCGCGCCGAGCTGCAGCTCGACGGTTGGTGGGGGACGGTCGGCGCCTGCGGCACGATCGAAGTGGACCGCGCGAGCGTCGAGCTGCGGCGCGCCATCGAGCGACTGGGGGTGCGGGCGTGACGGACAAACTCCAGCGCGATGCCATGCGTTGCTGGCCGACGCACGAGGAACACGGCGAGCCGGGGTTTGTCACCTGCCGACGGAGCATCATCGAAGCCCTGCTCGACGAGCTCGATTCGGCAGAGGACAAGCAGTGCGAGTGGTACGAGGCAGACGGCACGATCACCCGGCTCGCGCCCTATGAGGTCGTCGCGCGTCGGATCGCAGCCGCGAAGCGGCTTGTCGAACTCGAATCCTCACTGGCGGCCCGGGACGAGCGCTTAAGGGAACTGCGGCGCTGCATCGAGAAGCTCGGCGGCGTGCTCATGACCGCCAGGGCACAGAACACACCGGAATGGATGGAGTATTCGAAGCAGGTCGTCGCCGATGCCGACCACGTTCTCGGTCGCAGCGGAAATCCCGTCGCGGAGCGTGGGCGATGAGTCGCCGACAGCCGCAGCCACCGTCGGACGGAATCCAGAAACCCATGTCCTCGCCGGCCCCGCCCGCCAAGACCCGGTTCGTGATTCAGAAACCGGACGTGCGCACGCTGAAGGTGCACGTCGTCGGGATCTCGCCGCTGATGGTGAGCCAGTGGAGCGAGAAGGCGAAGCGGCAGATGGCCGAAGCACAGTCGGGGGTACCGAAGAACCGAAAGCTGCCCCCGCGCGATCCGCAGCAGGAGTTCGAGGATTCCTGCCCGCGCCTGGCGGACGGCCGCTACGCGTTCTCCGCGGCCGCATTCCGGCTCGCGGCGGTGGCGGCGTGCCGCCACGTGGACGGACTCGCGATGACCGCGGCGCGATCGCTCTTCTTCGTCACCGAGGACCTGGTGCCGATCAAGGGCAAGCCCGTGATGGACACGCGCGCGGTGCGCCAGGCGGACGGCGGCATGAACCTCCGCTACCGCGCGCGCTTCGACGAGTGGGAGGCGACGCTGACGATCCGGTTCAACGGCGCGTCGACGTCGGCGGAGCAGATCCTGAATCTGCTCGTGCTCGCGGGCGAGTTCGTGGGCGTGGGGGAATACCGCGTGGAGCGAGGCGGGAACTATGGGCGCTTCACGGTCCGCTAGGTATCGGTGGCATCCGACCACCGGGAAGGATCTCGACCCGGCCACCGCCGAAGTCTTCGGCGAGGCGATCGAGCGGCTCACGGGCGGAGTCGGAAAGGACTGCTCGCCCGCCGAGGTGCTACGGCTCGCGTATCCGCCGACGAGCCCGATCCACGGGATGTTCGAGTGGAACGACAACCTCGCGGCGGAGAACTACCGGCTGCACCAGGCGTCGGTCTATATCCGCGCACTCGTGACGGTCGTGCCCGGGCGCGCGGAGAAGCCGATCGCGGCCAAGGTGACCTACCGATCGCCGAAGCGGCCCGACGTCCCAGAGGAGGCCAGCTCTACCGATCTGCGCCGCCGGCTGCTGATGCTCGGCGTCGCGGAGCTGCGCACATGGGCGAATCGATTTGGACGCCTCGAGGAGTTCGCGGACGTGGTGTGTGCGATCGAGGCGGTCGAGGAGCAGCTAAAGCGGTCGCTGCGGCCGACGGCGGTCGTCGCACGGCAGGCAAGGCGCGGTTAGGCATGGCGTGGCGCAGCAAGGCAAGGCTCGGCGGGCAAGGTTCGGCATCGCCGTTCGTGGCAAGGCGTGGCAAGGCCAGGCAGGCAAGGACAACGGAGGCGCGCGGCGCGTGAGGACTTTCGACGTGAAGCTCGGCATGCGCGTGCGGGTTGCCCGGGGACCCTTTCTCGGCCTCGAGGGCGTGGTGATCGAAGTGTTCGACGAAGTTTCCGGATCTGGCTGGGGCCGCGGCGCCCGCATCCGCATGGCGCGGATCGAATCGCCCGGACCCACGCGGCGGATTCGGTGCGCAGATCTGGAGGAGATCAGGACATGAGCGAAGTCCCTCCGCAGTACGTCGCAGAGATCGGCGCGAAACCTGCCGGCGTCACGGGGCGAATCCGCGACGCCGAGGACCTGCGCCGCGCGATCCGGATCCGGGTGACGCGCCTCGCCGAGCTCAATGCCGAGAAGGCGAAGGCGATCGTCGTTCTCGACCAGAAGATCGATGAACAGGAGAGTCGACTCGAGGAGCTCCTGAAGCTGGTCAGCGTGCCCGTCACGTCCCTTCCGCCCGACGCGTCGTAGCGCTCGCCCATGCCCAAGCGCCCCGCACGGAAGCGGCCGCGACGCCAGGCCGCGAAGCCGAAGGTCCCGACGACGATGACCCGCGCGGAGTATGCGCGTCATCGCCGGGTCTCGCGCGCGGCCGTGACGAAGGCGGTGCGGTCGCGCCGGATCCCGGTGGGCGCGGATGGCCGGATCGACGTCGCGGCCGCGGACCGCGCCTGGGCGACCAACACCGACCCGAGTCGGCCCGGGACCGGTCTGCCTGTCGAGGCGGCCGTCCCCGCAGATCCCGAGAGCGGCGCCGCGAGCTCGAGCGCATCGGCCCCGGACGCCGCCGGCATGCCGGAGGACATGACGTTCGTCAAAGCGAAGACGCTGCGCGAGTGGGAGGCCGCGCAGCGCCTGAAACGCGAGCGGCTGATCGACGAGCGCCGACTGCTGGACGGCGAGGAGTACTACGACGTCGCCTACAACGCGATCCGCAAGGCGCGCGACCTCATGCAGACGCTGGCCGATCGGCTCGCGCCCCAGCTGGTCGGACTCACCGACCAGGCGCGCATCCACGAGCTCATCACCGGCGAGCACGAACGGCTCCGCGAAGAGCTCGTGAACGCCGTCACGGCCGGCGAAGACGATTCCGAGTCGACGTCGCCGGAGGATCCCGGGCCCGGCGAGCGGGAGGCGTCGTGAGCTTCAACACCCGCAAGATCGAAAGCGCGGCGCGGCGCCTCGGGCTCGGCATTCGCCAGCTGCACTGGGAGCCGGTGCGGCGAGGCAACGAGATGTGCGGCGCCGCCGGCGGCTGGACCGTCATGCTGTTCGACACCGCGCAGGTCGTCTCCGGCTACACCGCGGCGCAGGTCGTCGAAGAGCTCGAGCGGGTCGCGCACCAACTCGACCAGGACCCGCGGTGGCCATGATTGTCGTCGACGCCCTCTTCGCCTGCGCGACGCCCTGGGGCGGCCGGAAATCCTGCCACCTGATGTCCGACCATGACGTCGGCGAGCTGCTCGATTTCGCGCGTGCGATCGGCTTGCCGATGACGTGGTTCCAGGCGCGGGCGAGCATCCCGCACTTCGACCTGTCGCCGCGCTGGCGCGCTCGGGCGGTCGCCGCTGGCGCCGTCGAGGTGGACCGCCACGCGCTCGTCGCCGCCATGAATCGCTGGCGCGCCATGCACGCTCCGGAGGCCGCCGATGGGACGCGCGGCTGAGGTCTTCGCCCGCGCCTGGCGCGAGGGCTGGCAGGCTGATCCCTACATGACGGTGATGGAGTCCGCCGAGCGGTTCCGGCAGCTCCCGTCCGGCAGCGGCCCCGAGGCGGCTCGCTACAATCCCAACCGCACGCCCTACTGGATCGAGCCCGCGAACGCGCTCTCCGTGCGCCATCCCGCGCGCCGCGTGGTCGTCATGGCCGGCAGCCAGATCGGCAAGACGGAGTTCGCCAACAACTTCATCCTCTACGTCCCCAAATTCGCGCCGGGACCCATGCTGTGCGTCGCGCCACGCGCCGAGGACGCCGAGTCGTGGTCCGTCGAGCGCGTCGCGCCCTCGATCGCGGCCAGCCCACAGATCGCCGAGCTCTTCAGCGCCAACCGCTCGCGGCAGGGCGAGAACAAGATCCTCTACAAGAAGTTCACGGGCGGGTTCATCGCCTTCACGGGCGCGAACTCCGCCGCGGCGCTTCGCCGGCGCCCGATCCGCTACCTGGTGGTCGACGAGCTCGACGCTTTCCCCGACAACGTCGACGGCGAGGGCGCGCCGCTCTCGCTCGCGGAGAAGCGCATGACGAACTTCTCCGCCAACAGCAAGGAGCTGATCCTCTCGACCCCGACGGTCCGCGGGCACTCGGCGATCGAGAAGCAGTTCCTCCTCGGCGATCAGCGCCACTACCACGTGCCGTGCCCCGGCTGCGGCGCGTTCGACTGGATTCGCTGGCAGTCGATCCTCTACGCCCACGATCCCGATCACCCGGTCTGGGTCTGCCCTCACTGTGAAGAGCGCATCGAGGAGCGCTGGAAGACGTGGATGTTCGATCCCGCGAACGGCGCACACTGGGTTCCTAGCGCCGAGAGCCAGAACGGCACGTTGAGCTATCACCTCTCGTCCCTGTACTCGCCGCTCGGCTGGTGTAGCTGGGCCACGATCGTGCAGGAGCACAAGGAGAGCGACGGGGACGTCCCCAACCGCATCACCTGGGTCAACACCCGGCTCGCAGAGACGTGGCGCGACGACAACGAGGAGATCGATGAGAACGTGCTCCTTGCGCGCGCGACGGAGCGCTATGGCGCCGAGGTTCCCGACGGCGTGGGCGTGCTCGTCGCCGGCGTCGACGTCCAGGGCGACCGGCTGGTATGGAAGATCAAGGGCTACGGCGCCGGCGAGGAGTCCTGGCTGATCGGCTACGGGCACATCCCGTTCGAGAAACCCGAGGATCCCAGGGCGTGGCTCGAGCTCGACCAGAACATCCTGCTCCAGAGCTGGCAGCACGTGAGCGGGCAGCGGATGCGGATCGCCTGCGTCGCGGTCGACTCCAACTTCAAGGCCGACGTCGTCTACCAGTTCACGCGCGCCCGCATCGGCCGGAAGGTCTACGCCGTTCGCGGCGGCCAGAGCTACGGCATCCCGCTCGTCGGCCGCCCGACCGCGAACAACTCCTACAACGCACGCCTCTACACGCTCTGCGTCAACACGGGCAAGGACACGATCGGTGCGCGGCTTCGCATGTCGAGTCCAGGGCCCGGCTTCATGCACCTGCCGGAGTGGGTCGACAAGGCCTACATCGACGAGCTCACGGCCGAGCGGTGCTTCCCGCGGTTCGTCAAGGGCAAGGGCTTCCGGCGCGTATGGGAGAAGATCCGCGATCGCAATGAAGCGCTCGACCTCGAGGTCTACTGTCTGGCGGCGCTGAAGATCCTCGGCGAGCCGTTCATCCGCACGCTCGGCGGCCGCGCGGCGCGATTCTCGGTGCGCACGCTGCCCCTCGATCCGCCGGAGCCGACGCCGGCGGACGAAGAGTCGGACGAGCTCGCCCCGCCGGATCCGAACCTGCACGACGCGGACGATGCGATTCCGGAGCCGGAGCCGCCTGCGGCCCCCCGCGCGAACCCGAATCCCCGTCGCAAGCGCGGCGGGTGGCTCAGGAGCTGGCGGAAGTAATGGATCTCGGGCGGGGGCGGCGATGCAAGGATGTCGTTGACTTCCTTACGCCGGCCCCCGCGAGATCGCGTGGCCGTTCATCGCCGACCGGATCCGGTTGCGCGTTGAGGCGGGACGGGCCGCCGTGCGCGCGGCAGCGCCGTCCCCCTCAGACGCCGCGGCGCTCCCCTCGCCATCGGCGCCGTCCTGCGTTCCGGAGCCCTGCGGATCCGCCGCCGGGGACGAGCCGCCGGCCGACGCCGGCGGGTCGATCGAGATCCCCAGATCCTCGGCCGCCTTCTTCTCCTGGGCGAGCTCCTCGAGCACGTCGAAGAAGTTCGTGCCCTGCTCCTGGTGGATCCGCTGGCGCGAGCTGATGCCGAGTGCGACCTCGTCCTTCGCCGCGCCGGCCTCGCGCTGCGGTTCGATCCACGGCCAGCCGCGCGGCACCCACTCGACCGCAGTGTAGGCGCGCCAGTCGCCCCCGGGGAGCTTGAGCGCACCGGAGAGCCACGCCGTCTCCAGCCACTTGAGGTACAGCGGCTGCAGGAAGGACTCGATCCACCACTGCTGGAGGTCCTTCCACATCTCCCGCTCGGCCGCGATGCCGACCTTGGTGCTCGAGTAGTTCACGTCCCGCAGGTCGCCGGTGAGCGATGCGTAGGCGACCTGCAGGCCGGTGGCGATCCGGCGCTGCACGCCCTTGGTGAAGTCGGCGTAGACGTCGCTCGGCTGTGAGGGATTGAAGGGCTGGACCTCCTGCCCCGGCTCAAGCTCCGTCACGGTCAGCGGGGCCAGCTCCAGCTCGAGCGGCTTGCGGTCGTCGTCCTCGGTCGATACGGCCGCGAGCGAGGGGTCTTTCCAGCTCACGAACGCCATCTGGTTCGCGCCCGCGCGCGCGCCGAGGATCACCGACTCGTCGTAGCCGGCGAGGTCCTGGATGTCGAGCATGACCGGCGCGATCCAGCTGAAGCCGCGGGTCTGGTGCGCGCGGCGCTGCCGGTAGTGGTGGAGGATCTCGGACGCCGGCACGCGGTTCAGGCCGCGCATCGTGGCGCCCGGCACGTAGTCCGGCCAGTCCCAGATGTGATAGGCCACCCGTCGCCCCCGCGCGTCGACCTCGACGCCCATGCGCACCTCGCTGCCGTCGCGTTGCGCGCGGCGCTCGATCGTCTCCGCGACGAGGTCGGGATCCACCTCGAGCAACGCCAGTCCATCCGGGAACTCGCGACCGACGACGGTGCGCGTGAACGCTTCGCCGCTGACGGCCACCTCCTCGAGCTGCAGCGACTGGAATGGCCGCAGCGAGAGCCGACCCGAGACGGACACGGGCCCACGCGTCCAGGTCTGCCACCTCTCCTCGAGGTAGTCGTTCACCACCTCATCCAGCGAGCCGTCGGGACGACGGACCTGCGCCTTGTGCGAGATGCCCGTCGATCCCAGGACGTTCGCCGAGAGCAGCCCGAGATAGCGGCCCACGTAGGGGTTATTTCGCGCGAGGTCGCGGGCCCGCGCGCGCGCCAGCGCGATCGCGCGCCGAATCTCCTGGTCAGCCGAGTAGTTCCCGACGCGCCAGTCCTGCCGCAGCCGTCCCTCGTCGGCGGCGTGGTAGCTCGCGCGCGCCACTCGGCGCGTCCGGGCGGGTGCGGCGGGCTCGGCGACCGGAGCCGCGGCGCTGCGCCCCGCGCCGCGCAGTTCGCGCCAGGCGGCGCGCGCGGCGCGCGCGAAGCGGCTCCGCCCGCTGACCGCGGCACCGGCGTCCGCGCCCGATCCTGCGCCCTGCGTCATCTCGGCCATCTACTCCTCCCGGGGTGCGAAGCTGATGCGATGCTGGCGGCCAAGCCCGCTGGCGCGACCCTGCCGTGCGGCGACCTTCCGCGAGAGCCAGAGCTCGGTTTCGCGGAGCTCGCGGGGCGTGAAGTACTTCACGGCGCGCCCGAGGATCTGGAACTCGGCCATGCCGCGCGAGAGGCCGCCCTTGATCGCGGCGCGCACGGCGGTCAGGGCCTGCTCCTCCCAGCTCGCGAGATCTCCGTCCGCCGCGGTGCCGATGTTCGGCTCCACGGTTACGCTGCCGCACTCGACCTGGTAGGTCTTGCCGGCCATCGCGACGCGGTGTGCGAACTGGTAGACGCCGGGCGCGAGATTCCCCGTGTCGCCGTCGATAAGCGTCACCGTGAAGTCGTCGCCGCTCGCGACCGCGTCCTTCGCGAGCGTGGAGATGCCCGCGAGGTAGAGCTTCAAGGTCCAACCCGCGCTCGCCGGATAGTCGGGCAGCGAAAGCGTGTACTCGACCGTCGTGCCCGCGACGATCGACTCGGGGAGTGCCGTCAGGTCGCTCATGGGCCGACCTTAGGCACGGGTCCGGTCGCGCGGTCCATTACAGATTTACTGTAATGGCAATCCGCTTGCCGTTCGTGAACGGTGGACCTCGTCCGCTGCATCCGGCGCGAAATCCCAGCGCCGCCGCTTCGAACGAGACGAGGTCTCCGATGGCACTTCCGGTCAGCACGAGCGACCGCTTCAACGCGCAGTACGCCGACAGCCAGCGCGCCGGCGGCATCGACTGGCCCGCGACGCGCGCGCAGGCGATCACGCCCAACGATTCCACGGACTACGGATTCTGGGGACGCGCGCTCTACGTCGGCGGCGCTGGCGACGTCTGCGTCGACATGGTCGACACCGGAACGTCGATCGTGTTCAAGGCCGTTCCCGCCGGCCAGACGCTCGCCATCCGGACCAAGCGCGTGCGTGCCACCGGCACGACGGCCACCAACATCGTGGCACTGGACTGATGATGATGGTCGGTCTCGGCCTCGGAATGGTGCAGGTCGCGATCCGCCGGATGCCCTTCGTCGGCGGCGGCGGCGACGTGACGCCGCCCGGAACCGTGTCGGATCTCGCCCAGGATCTCTGGGACGGGAGCGAGCTCGACGTTTCCTTCACCGTTCCTGGCGACAACGCGTTCAGCGCTCCGGTCGCGTCCCAGTACGAGATCCGCTTCCGCATCGGCGCCACCATTACCAGTGACGCCGACTGGAACGCCGCGACGCTGCTCGTCGGCCCGTGGGCGTCGATCGCGACCGTGCATCCGGACTGGGTCGCTGGAGGCGTCGGCTCGGAGGCGACGACCCTACCCGGCATCCCCGGCCAGACCTACTTCGTCGCGATCCGCTTCAAGGACGCCGCCGGGAACATGAGCGGCATCTCCAACAACGTTTCCGTGAGTGCGTAGGCACGAGGACCCCGAACGATGCCGACGACCGAAGCCAAGAAGACGAAGGTCCCGAAGCACTTCCACTTCGAGCTGCTCGAGGCGAATCCCATCACGCGCGCGGCCGCGGGCGGCGACGGCGCGACCGAGGAAGGCTTCCACGTCATCCTCAGCACGGAGACGCCCTGCGACACCTTCATGGGCCAGGAGATCCTGAGCCACGCCGCGGGCGCGATCGACATGAGCCTCGCCCGCAACGGGCTCTCGGTCTACCTCGAGCATGGGGGCTATCCCTACCGGCCGACGCCCGATCCGGCGCTGCATGTCGGCATCGTCGAGAACATCACGCGCACCGACGCGCGCCGCCTCGAGGGCGACCTCTTCTTCTCCAGCCACGAGCTCGCGCAGCGCACGAAGGCCGACTTCGGCAAGACGCTGAAGTTCGGCTCGATTCGCGCGTTCCCGATCCGCCGCAAGGTCACGCGCGACAACGCCGACCCCAACGCCCTCGACACCGTCACGTACACGCGCTGGCGGCCCGAGGAGTTCTCCATCGTCGGCATCCCCGCCGACCCGAATGCCGGCATCGCACGCGGTGCCGGCGCTGAAGGGTGCTACGTCGAGACCGAAGACGAGATCGACGCACCCGCCACCACCAGCCAGGAGGAACCGAAGATGCCGGACACGATCACCCACGCTGCGCCCGCGGCCAGCCCGGCCGCCCCTGCGGCCCCGGGGCCGGAGACGACCGCCGCGGCCGCCACCGCCGCCGGGGTGAGCGTGACCCGCTCCGCCGGCACGCCGCCGGCCGACATCGTCCGCTTCTGCGACGCGCACGGCGTCCCGCAGTCCCGCGCGGCCGAGTTCATCGAGAAGGGCTACTCGCTCGACCGCGCGAAGGCCGAGATCTTCGACGAGCGCGTGACGCGCGGCTCGCTGACGCAGCCGCCCGCGGAGGTCCGCGTCGACGCGATCCCGAAGAAGGACCGCCAGCGCGTGTCGATCGCGCGCGCGCTCCAGCGCGCGGTCGCCGCGAAGGAAGGCAACGGCACCTTCGACGGCCTCGAGGCCGAGGTGAGCCAGGAACTCGCCCGGCAGATGCCGAGCATCTACCGCGGCATCGGCGGGCACTTCCTGCCGATGAGCCTGCTCACGCCGGAGGAGCGCTACGAGCGCGACCTGCAGCGCGCCTCGCGCGTCCGCGCCATGGGCACGGGCGTCGCCGGCGGCGGTGCCGAGCTCGTGTTCGACAGCGCCGGCGACCTGATCGAGCTCCTCACGGCTCGCAGCCTCTGCAGCGCGTTCGGCGCCCAGACGCTGATGGGGCTGACCGGGCCGATCCAGTTCCCGGTCGAGACCGGCGAGCCGACGGCGTACTTCATCGGCGAGAACCCGGCGAACGGCGTCACCCAGTCGCAGCTCAACTTCGGCACGCGGACGCTGTCGCCGAAGGAAGCCGCGGCGCAGGTGCTGTTCCCGCGCCGGCTGATGAACATGGCCGCGATCGACATCGAGGGCCGCGCGCGCATCCGCCTGATCTCGAAGCACTCGCGGCTGTGGGACAAGATGGCCCTGCACGGCCGCGGCACGGATGGCGAGCCCACGGGCATCTACAACACGCCGGGCGTCGGCACGGTCGCTTTCGGCGGCACCGTCCCGACCTACGGCAAGCTCGTCGATCTCGGCGGCGCGATCGCGGATGCGAACGCCGACAGCGATTCGATGCGCTACATGACCACGCCGCTCATGGCCGCGAAGCTGAAGCAGATCCTCGACTTCGGCGCCGTGGCCGGGTCGCGCCCGATCTGGGACGGCACCTTCCGCGACGGACAGGTCGCCGGCTACCGCGCCGGGTCGACCAACCAGGTGTCGAAGTCGCTCGGCGCCGGTGCCGACGAGCACGGCATCGTCTTCGGCGATTGGACCGCGCTCACGTTCGGCCACTGGGGTGTGCTCGAGTTCATGGTCGACGTGGTGACCCTCGCCGGGAAGGGGCAGATCCTGGTGACCACCAACGAGCTCGGCGACAGCCTGGTCGAGCGTCCGGAGGCGTTCGCCGTCGCCACGGCGGCGAAGATCGCCTGATGCGCCCCGCCGCCACCATGCGGGTCCGCGTGACCCGCAGCCACGTGCTCGGGCTCGGTCGCTACGCGGAGGTCGGGGATGTCCTCGACCTCCCCGTGGCCGTCGCCCAGGAGCGCATCCACAACGGTTCCGTCGAGGCCGCGCCGCATGCGGCCCTGCCCGAACCTCTCGCGGGCGCGGCCGCGGGGGGTTCGGGGACGGAAGACGCCGCCGCGGCCGAGGCTGCGGCGAAAGCCGCGGAGGAAGCGGCGGCGGCCGAGGCCGCGGCGAAGGCCGCGGAGGAAGCGGCTGCTGCCGAGGCCGCGGCGAAGGCCGCGGAGGAAGCGGCTGCTGCCGAGGCCGCGGCCAAGGCTGCGGAAGAAGCCGCGGCGAAGGCCGCCGGCACCACCACCACCACGACCGCCTCGGGCAAGGGCGGCAAGGAGAAGACGAAATGAGCGGTCTCATGAACAGCCTGCTCAAGGCCACGCCCGCGACGCTCATGCCGGCGGCCTCGCGCAGCGCGAGCGCCAACCTCACGGGCATCGACGTGTCGGCCTACGAGGGGCACGCGATCGTGGTCCTCGAGCTGACGAACGTCTCCGGCACCACGCCGACGGCGGACTTCAAGCTGCAGGAGTGCGACACCCTGGGCGGCACCTACACCGACCTCGGCGCCGCGGGCTCGCTGCATGCCGCCGTCGCGGCGACGCAGGTCGGCGCGGCGTCGTCGCTGCAGAAGCTCGCGGTGGAGATCCAGGCGACGAAGAAGTTCGTGCGCGGGGTCCTCACGCTCGGCGGCACGTCGCCCGTCTACACCTGCTCCGCGTACCTGGTCGGCCAGACCAAGTACTGACGCCCATGGCGCTGGACGATGCGGAAGTCCTGGCGATGCTCGGGGTACTGGGGGAGCCCATCACGCTGGGGGCGGTGACGACCGTCGGAATCGTCGACCGTCCCCAGGCCGTGGTCGGGCCCTCCGGTGAACTGGCCGAGCTCGTGCAGGGCACCGTCATCGTTCACGTCGCGACCGGCTCGCTCCCGGGACTCGTCCCGGGAGCGAGCATCAACGTCAACGGGGTCCCCCGCGTCGTCCGAGAGCGCCATGCGCTCGATGACGGCGCGGTCACCCGAATCGTCTGCGCGAAGGCATGAGCACCGTCCGCGAAACCGTCCTCGAGACGATCCTCGCCGCCTACAACACCGGCCAGCCCTCCGGCGTGCCGGCTGCGGAACGCGCGCGCGCGATCGCGCTCGAGCCGGAGCAGCTTCCGGCGACGGTGCTCGTGCCGGTGAAGGAAACGGTCGAGCCCGCGAAGGGCCGCTTCGGCCCCCTCGTGGCCCGGTCGTTCCGCGTCCAGCTCTGGCACCGCACCGCGGCCGCGACCGGCGTCAGCGCGGACCAGGCGGCGGAACCGCTGCTGGCGTGGGGTGTGAAAGCGCTCTGCGGCCAGCGCCCCGGCACCACCCTCGGGAATCTCGTCATCGAGATCCGCGAGCACGACGTCGAGTGGTCGTTCTTCGAGGGCGAGGTGCAAACGCTCCTCGCCGTCCACACGTTCGATGTGAGCTACACGACGCGCGTCAACGACGCTGAACAGCGGGTCTGAGACCCAAGGAGGTAGTGGATGTCCTCGAACATCGCGTCCGGCAGCAACATGCTGCTCGGCCACGGCGAGCTCTACTTCGACCGCCTCAGCTCCACGGGCGCGAGGACGGGCGAGAAGTTCCTCGGCGACATCGAATCACTCTCGCTGACCGGAACCGTCGAGACGAAGGAGAAGTATTCGCACACGACCTCCGCCGGCGAGCTGCTCGCGCGCGCGATCATCCGCTCCTCGCAGGAGGTCGCGCTGCAGTTCAACGAATACATGGCCCGCAACCTCGCCATGTTCCTCCTGGGCGACGATTCCAGCCCGATCACGCAGACCGGCGCGGCGGTCGTCGACGAGCTCATCAACAGCAACGTCGCCATCCCGTCCGCGGATGCCTGGTACCCGCTCGCATTCCGCGGGTCGGTCGCGAACCCCATCTCCGCGGTGACGGTGAAGGTCCTCGCCGCGACCAAGGTCCTCGGCACCGACTACCAGGTGGACGCGATCACGGGCCGCATCTACATCATCGCGGGCGGATCGATCGTCCCCGGCACCGACATCGTCAAGGTCAGCTACACCTACCCGACGCTGACGTCGGGCAGCAGCGCGATCGAGCGCGTCCTGATCGGAACGCGCGCCGACGTCACGGGATTCCTGCGGTTCATCGGCGTCCCGGCGGCCGGCCAGGGCCCGAAGATGGAGCTCAAGCTCTGGAAGGTGAACTTCGCTCCGGACGGCAACCTGGCGTTCGTCGGTGACGATTTCGGGAACTACGGTCTCAAGGGTCTCGCCCTCGCCGACGGCATCCACACAGGCGTGGGAGAACTCAACAAGCTCGGCTGACGGATCCCCCCGCACGGGCGCGTCGGTGCGGTTGGCCGGCGCGCCCGTTGCCCGCGGGGGACGGGAGCACCGATCGTGGAGATGGACTTGAAGGGAGAGCGCCAGACTTGGTCCGCGTCAGATTCGAGGAGGCGGCGGCGCGCCGAGGGATCGAGCGATCGGCGAGTCCGCCGGGATGATGTTCCTCGAGCAGCAATTGGCGCATGACCCCAGCGGCGGATTGCGACGGTAGACCGAGTAGATCAGGCCCAGCCCGAAGCAGGTCAGCAACCAGAGGACGAGTTCGATCCGGCCAGAACCCCGCTTCATCGTCACGACTTCGCCGACGAACCCGCAATCCTTGCAGTAGGCATCACGGTTCATAGTCGTTTCCCCCTGAACTCAGGATATCCGGGGAGTGCGAAAACGCAACCGGAGGCGTGACCTTGGAGAATCCGATCATTCTCGGCGCCCGCCAGCTCTGGCGGACCGCCAGCGACAGTCCGGCGCGTGATGCGCGCGTCACCGGACAGCGGGAGGGCGAAGGCCATGGAACGAACGGCTGATCCCGGACCCGCGGCAGTCCATACGCTCGGAGGACGCCGGTTCCACGTCCTCACCGAGACGACCGCCGAACACGATCACTGGTATATGCGCCAGGTGCGCGGCGCCGGTCTCTATGACGTGTTCCTCACCGAAGGTGAGACGCCGGAGGCCTTTGCTCGTCGCCTGCTGGGCATCGCGATCGACTCCGGCAAGGAGTTCCTGCTCATCAGCGGGATGCTCGTTCCCGAATCGGCGTCGGGCGCGCCCTGGAGTCCCGCGATCGCGACGGAGACTGCGGAGTTCCTCAAGTCGCTCAGCGCCCCGGAGGACAAGCGTCAGCTGAACATGCTGCTGGGAGCCCTGATCGCCGATTTTTTCGCCGCCGGGCTGATCTCTTCCGCCGCTTCATCCATCTCTTCGAGCGGTCAGCCCAGTCACGGCCTGCGACGGGTCCCTGGGGAGAGTGGTCCGACGTCATCCGAGCGGTTGCAGGATTCGATCCCGCCCGGGCCGACGAGGTCTACCGGTGGCCCCTGGTGGAGACGCTGGTGGCATACCGCGAGATCGCTCGGCGGCATGCGCTTGAGGGCTTCCGCCACCAGCAGATCCTCCACGCCCTGAGCGCTCCATGGTCCAAGTCGCGATCCAACCCGCCGGAGGTCCCGAAGATCCTGAAAGGGTGAATCTGCGGAAATCAGACGCCCGCGGAGGTCCGCTGCTGCTGCGCATAGAGCTCGCGAGCTCGCGGAGAATCGAAGGGAATGATGCGCGAGGACTTGCAGACGCAGCATCCCTCGTGTCGGGCCGTCAATCTCCAAACCGAGTAGATCAGTCCAGGAAGCGCAAGGCACATCCACAACACGAGCTCTACCCCAAAGGACCCGGGCGTGATCGTCCGAGACGACCCGGTGAAGCCACATTCGAGGCAATACCACGTCGGTTTCATAACATCCCCCTTTCGACATAAGCATCACGGATGTGCGACGGGGTGCGCAAGCGGGGAAAGGCGACGCTCTAACCGATGCCATCACCAGACGTTAGGGTCAGGCTCTCAGCCGAGGGTGTTCAGGAAGTCGTCGATGCGCTGAAGCGCATTCAGGCGGAGTCCCAGAATACCGCCAAGTCGGTCTCGCGCGCCTCCGAGGGCGGCAGTCGCGGGGCGATTGTCCTGGGCAAGGCCCTTGAGGGCGCCGGCGAGGTGATGGCGGCGCTCGGGGTCACGATCTCGGTCGGATCGCTGGTCGAGCTCACGCGACAGTCCGTCGATGCGGCCGAATCGGTCACGAAGCTGCGCGAACGCCTCGGCGGCACCGTCGAGAATCTTTCTGCCCTCTCGGCCGGCGCTCGCCTCACTGGCTCGGACATCAACGCGCTCGAGGCCTCGCTCGGTCACTTCGCAACTCGCAGGCAGGCGTTGCGCGAAGGAGATCCCTCCGCGCGGGCGGACTTCGCCAATCTGCACCTGAATGCAGGCTCATTCCAGGGGCAGGATCTGACGGCGAGTCTTGTCACCTATGCGCGGGCGCTGCGCTCGGTCTCGGATGAGGGAACGAAGGCCGCATTCGTCGAGCGCGATCTCGGCAAGACCGGGCGCGAGCTTGTTCCGCTCGTGAAGGAGCTGGGAGAGCCCGGTGGCCTCGAGGCGCTGAAGCAAAAGGCTTCCGCGCTGGGGCTGCTGCTGGATGCGCGCACTGTCGAGTCCGCAAAGAGACTCGGCGACAACATGAAGCTCATCTCGGACCAGGCCACGAACGTGGGCATGCATTTCGCGGCCGGTCTCGGCGATGCGAGCGATCAGACCCTTCACGAACTCGCCCAGAACATCGGTCGAGACGCCGAGGCCCTCGAAGCGCTGGGCCGCGTTGCCGCGCGGGCAATTGGCTTGATCTACGGAGTCGCAAAGGCTGCGGTCGCGCCATGGTCCGCGCTGCTCGCCCGAATCACGATTGGGCTGACCGCCACATGGGAACAAGCGACGCTCGCGATGCGGGGGCATTTCGCCGAGGCCGCAGCGCGAGGGCGTCTCTACGAGCAACAGATTCGCGAAATTGAGGCCCGGTCGCGCGCTGATATCGCGAGCGGCCTGAAACTCGCGTTTGGCCCGTCCGCAACGCCTTCGCCCTCTGCTACGAGCTCGGAAGGGGGCGGCGGCAAGACCGCTGAGGAGCTCTTCCGCGAGCGCGAGCGTGCCCTGAAGTCGGCTCTGGCCAATGAAAAGGCCATCCATGACGCCCAGCTGGCGCTTCGCGAGCGCAATGAGGAAAGCAGCTATCGGCGGTCGCTGACGACGATCCGAGACCACTACGCGGCGCGCCGGAAGCTCGCGGAAGAGCAGACGCGATTCGAGATCGCGCAGCTCGTGCGCCAGCGCGTCGTGGCCGCGGCAAACCCCATCGGCGAAGACGCTGTCCGCGATGTCAAGGCGATCGACGCGCAGATCCGGGTGCTCAAGATCAAGTCGCTGGCGCAGCAGGCGGACCTGAACGACGCCGAGATCGCGGACGTTCGGCGGCTTGGCGACACGCGGCTTTCCTACGAGCGCAAGGTGCTCGAGGCGCAGGGCAACCGCTACGCCGCCACGCTCCTCGACATCGCCCAGGAGCGCCGCGACCTCACCGAGACCTTGCGTCTGCAGGGATTGTCCACCGCCGAGATCCGCAGCAGGGTCGCCGCGTTCGACGATGCGATGACCGCGGCGGCCAACTTCGAAGCGGCCCGCAATGAAGCCGACAACGTCATGGCCCGCTTCACCTCTAAGCGTGCTCGAATCCAGGCGGACGTTCAGGCCGGTCAGCTCACGCAGCTGCAGGGCGAGAATGCGATCCTCGCGCTCGAGCGCCAGCGGCTCCCGGGTCTGCGCGAGATGGCGGACGCGCTCACGCGCGCGGCCGCGGCGACCAACAACCCGGATGCGATCCTGCAGGCCGAACAGTTCTCGGACGGCCTCCGGAACATGGGCCAAGCGGCTGATGTCGCCGAGCAGGGCATGCAGCATCTCCGCGCGAAGGTCGCCGACGTGTTCCAGGGCACCCTCGCGGAGTACTTTAGCGACGGCATCAATCAGGCGAAGAGCTTCGGTGATGCCATGGACCAGCTTGCCCTGCGAACCGTGAATGCGCTGCAGCGGATCGCGGCCGAGCAGCTCGCGCTGGAGCTGAGCAGTCACTTCTTCGGTGGCAACAAGAAGTCGTCCGGCGGCGATGGACTGGCCGGGATCCTCTCCGTTCTCGGCAAGGCGTTCACCGGCTTCGCGGGCGGTGGTCTCGTGAGCGGTGCCGGGACCGCGACGAGCGATTCGAACCTGATCGCGGCCTCGAACGGCGAGTTCGTGGTCCGCGCGCCCATCGTTGCTCAGCCGGGAGTCCTGGCGAGTCTCGAGGCATTGAACCTCGGCCGTCAGCCCTTCCAGGTGGCCGCGCTTCCCGGCGCGTCATCCCTGCCCGCCGACCTTCTCGAGGGGCTGTCGGGCGCGCGCGCGAGCGCGGGTTCCGGGCCTTTCAGCGGACAGCTCACGCTGAAGCTCGGTCCGGGCCTCGTCCTGGGTGAGATGGATACGCCGGCCGGCCACGATTTCGTGCTGAAGGTAGTGGGCAAGAACCCCCGGAAGATCCGGGGCATGCTGGGGAACTGACCATGGTCGAGATCGGCACCGCCACGGACTACCGCGACCTGCTCGCGAAGCTCGACACGTTCCTGACCACGACCGGGAGCGCCTTCGGCCTCACCTACGCCGGCACGGGTAACGGCGCGCTCACTGCCTACAAGGGCGGGGCCTCGTCGATCGCTGAAACGTTCGTCATCACGGCCACGAGCTCGACGTCGTTCAACGTCGTCGGATCGACCTCGGGCAGCATCGGGCCGGCCACGGTGGGAACGCCGTTCAGCCATGCGAAACTGGCCTTCCTGATCTCCGCGGGCGGTGTCGCGTTCGTCGCCGGCGACGTCTTCACGCTCCAGACGGCGCCCAAATGGACCGGCCGCCGGCAGCTACCCGGCTGCACCATGGCGCTCAGCTCCGGCTCCGGCGCGGGCGGCTCCTCGGGGCAGTTCAGCTTCGAGAACCTGATCGATGGCAAGGATGCGACCAGCACGGGCCGCTACTGGACCGCCTCCACGCTCCCGAAGCTCGTCGAGTTCAACTTCCCCTCGGCGATCACGGTGGTCGAGTACTCGATGCTCGGCTACTTCAACAACGCGAACGGTCCCACGGCCTGGACGTTCGAGTACTGGAACGGCTCGGCGTGGACGGTGCTCGACACCCGCTCGGGGCAGACGTTCGCCACGTCCGAGCTCAAGGTGCTCACGATCACCTCGCCCGTCTCCGCGGCGCGCTACCGACTCAACATCACCGCCGGCAACAGCCCGTGCAACCTGCAGGCGGTGCAGCTGCACACGGCGGCGGGCGGGATCGACGTCGCCATGTCGCAGTATCTCTGGGAGGCGCCGGGCAACGACGGCGCCGGCGGGATCCTCGTCGGGGTCCGCTCCTTCCAGCGCGCCGACGTCGCCTATTACGACTGGGAACTCTGCGCCTTCGACGGTTTCACGGCCGCGCTGCCCTTCTTCTCGCAGACCGGCATGCAGCGGAATCTCTTCCTGCCGCTCGCGAACTCGAGCATCCCCTACTGGTTCATCGCCGATGGGCGGCGCGTCCTGATCGTTGCCAAGGTGGGCTCCAGCTACGAGACCGCCTATCTCGGGTTCCTCGAGCCCTACTTCACGCCGGCGCAGCTGCCCTATCCGCTGGTGATGGCCGGGACGCTCGCCCTCGGTGACACGATGCCCACGTGGGAGAGCACGGGCTTCCAGGTGGCGAACGCCACCAACCGACACCGCTCGATCGTGCACTCGGACAGCGAGGGCGGGAGCACGCTCGGCCGCGCCACGCTGCGCGCGCGCCGGCTCGACGGGACCTGGGCGCCCTTCTTCGCGACGAGCGTCGACACGCAGGTCGCCGAGGCGGCCGGCTGGATCTGGCCCTACAACACCGGCTACACGGGGGGCACCGGCGTCAACAACGTCGACGTGAATCCGGACGGCTCCTACGCACTCTTCCCGGTCTCGCTGATGGACTCGCAGCCGAACACGTGGGGCCAGCTCGCCGGCGTGTCGTTCGTCACCGGGCAGGGCCTTTCGGCCGAGGACCTCATCGCCGTCGGCCCGATCAAGCACCTCGCCGTACCCAATATCACCCGCATCGATCGCAACGACTTCCTCGCCGTGAGGCTCGACTGACATGGCTGCCGCCTACTCGACCGGGACGGCCACGGGGCCGACCGACCTGCTGCAGAAGCTCGTCACCTTCCTCACGGGGCAGGGCTGGACCAGCGATTCGAGCGTCTCCTATGGCGCGGGCTGGCGCGCCCACCTGCACAAGGGCAGCCAGTACGTGCACCTGCGCGCGCTGGTGAACGAGGCTGCGAACCTTTCCACGGCGTGGGGCTCCGGACGATCGACCGCGACCGCAGGCTACGGCGTCTCGCTCTACCTCGGCACCGGCTACAACGGCGCCAATGCGTGGAATAACCAGGCCGGCGCGCCGGTGGACATCGCCGGCAGCCCGGGCCCCGTCGGCGCCGGCATGCAGCTCGGCTCCGGCGCGATCGGCGCCTACTACTTCTTCGACGACGGCAACGACCACATCACCGTCGTCGTCGATCGTGGCGGCGGCCTTTACAGCCACATGGGCTGGGGCCCGTCCCTGGCGAAGATCGGCTTCACCAACGACTACTGGTACTTCTATGGCTCGTCGCCGCACTACTACAACGTCGTCGGTGCGACGAACTCGAACCCCGGAAGCCAGCTGACGGCCGGCGCGCCCATGTCGCATTCGTTCGCCGACCCGGGCAACTTCCACGCGACCTGCTTCGTCCGCGTCGATGCGGCGATCTACAGCGCGCAGTGGATCGGGTTCACCGACCTCACCACGGTCACGGCGCAGTACGGCTACACCGGCCGCACGGGGCGCTGCGCCATGACGAGCCAGGGCTTCTATGTCGCCGCGAACTCGGACCAGTTCCCGCAGCTCGCCAAGGCCCTAACGCGCGGCTGGCAGAGCGCGTTCTCGGGCGCGCTGCTGCTGCCCCTGCACTGCTTCGTCCAGTCCGTCGCCGCGCGCTGGATCCCGATCGGCTACCCGCCGACCGTGTTCGCCTGCGCCGGCGTCGGCCACGGTTTCACGCCGGCCAGCGTCTACGCGGTCGGAGGCCTGAACTACATGCTCTTCCCCAACTTCGCGGTCCGTAAGGCGGCCTGATGGCCACCGGCAAGCTCACGCTCGGGCCGCTCGCGGCCGCGGTTGCCTCCTCGAGTGCGCGCCTCTCCGGCGCGTCCGAGCCGGGGCCTACCTCGGCCGCGAACTGGCTCGGCGCGGGCTCCGCGGCCGGCGCCCGCGCCGCGGGGGCGCTGGCCCTCTCGCCGACGACGCGCGCGGGCGCGCGCGCGCCGGTGCACGACGGCCAGTGGTTTGACCGGATCCACGTCGTCCCGCGCGAGGTCGCGCTCGGGAATGTGGTTTCCGATCGGGTGCTCTCCGTGGAGGTCTGGAACGCCTTCCGGACCGGCTTCCGGCTCTGGAGCGTCGACATCGCTGGCCCCGCCGGCGTCGACGTCAGCGCCGGATCGCTCCCGCATGAGTACCCGACGCTGCATTCGGAGATCCATAGCGTCTACGTCTGGGCCGCCGGCGTGGACCCGATCGCGAACACGCTGACCTGGACCTTCCGCACCCGCACGAGCTCGGTCACCTATGTCGCCGTGACGACGCCGGGATCCGACCTGACCCTGAGCGGGACGCGCCTGACGCTCTTCGCGGTGCCCCCGGACGGCATCGCCGCCCAGCGAGAGCGCTACGGGTACCTCTCGGACGTCATCACCTCGCGCCAGCGGACGGAGCAGCGCGTCCAGCTGCGCGCAATCCCCGGCCGGGAGCTGCGCTTCCACCCGCTCGTCGTCACCGACGCCGACGCGCTCGAGCTGATGTCCAAGCTCTACGCTCACGGGGGCGGCGTCTACGCCCTGCCATTCTGGCCCGACGCGTCCGAGCTCACCGCCCCGGTCGCCCCGGGCGCCACGGCCGTCTATGCGGACACCACCACGCGCGCCTTCGCGCCCGGCGGGACGGCCATCCTGTGGACCAGCCAGCGCGCCTGTGAGCCCTTCGTGATCGACCAGGTGTTCGCCGACCACCTGACCGTCGCGGGCACGATCTCGGGCGCCTACGCCGCCCCCCGCGCGATCGTGGCGCCGCTCCTCGCCGCCCGGCTGACCGAAGCGCCGCAGCTCTCGCGCCCGGGCGGCCCCGTGGCCGAGACCGATGTCGCCTTCAGCCAGGAGGCCGTGTGACCTACGCCGGATTCGACGTGATCCCGGTCACGCACAACCTCCGCGACGCCCTCACGGAGAGTTTCGCGCGCTCGGGCACGCTGCTCGATCCGGGCACCGGCGCGCGCTGGTTTGACGACCAGGCCGGAATCCCGCTCCCGGTGCGCTCGCTGCTCTGGAGCTGCTTCTCGCGGTCCGACGTCGCCGCGCTGCGCGGCTTCCTGGATGCCCGCCTCGGCCGCGTCGTGCCGTTCTGGGCCCCGACCTGCGCCCGGGACCTGCGCCTCGCGGCCGACGCGTCACCGTCGACCACGCTGACGATCCAGCGCGCCGGGTATGGCGACTTCGTCTTCGGGATGGGCGCGCCGCGGCAGTACCTGGCCCTCTTTCCGGGCCCGGATCCCGCGACGATGCTGCTGCGCAAGGCCGTCGACTGCACGCCCATGGACGCCGCGACCGAGATGATCACGCTGGACGCGACCACGGGAGTCGCGCTCTCGGCCGACGCGACCGTCATCAGCTTCCTCACGCTCTGCCGGCTCACCGAGGACTTCGTCGACATCGACTGGGAGAACCCGTCCAGCTGCGAGGCCTCGCTGAGCTTCACGGAGCTGCCCGCGGAGGTCCCGGCATGAGCTATGACGCCCGCGAATCGAGCACCTACGGCGGCGCTCCGGTCGAGCTCTTCCGCTTCGCCTGCGGCGTCCAGTCGTGGGGCCTGACGAGCGGCGACACGCTCCAGACCCTCTCCGGCCTGGACTACACGCCGACGGCGATGACCCGCGGCGAGATCGACACGAACGACGAGGACGCGCAGGACGCGCTCGAGCTGACGCTGCCGCGGGACCACGAGATCCCACAGCTCTTCATCCCGGACCTGCCCGTCCGTCCGGTCACGCTTGAAGTCCTCCGGTTCCACCGTGGCGATGCCGAGGTGATCCGGATGTGGTCGGGAGAGATCGCCTCGGTCCGCTTCGAGGGGTCGCTGGCGCGACTGACCGGCCTGCCGATCACGCGCGTCCTGCGCCGGCGGATCCCGCCCAACTCGTTCCAGTCGCAGTGCAACTGGGCGCTCTATTCGCCCGAATGCGGGCTCGATCGCACCTCCCGCGCGCAGCCGGCGACGCTCTCGGCGGTCTCCGGACTCACGATCACCTCGCCGGCATTCGGGACCCATCCGGACGGCTATTTCCAGGCGGGCTACGTCGAGAATGCTGCCGGCGAGACGCACTGGATCACACAGCATGCGGGCAACGTGCTCACGCTGCTCACGCCCTTCCGCGCGATCGCCGCCGGCGCCGCGGTGACCGCCTATCCGGGATGCGACCACACGATCGCGGCCTGCAAGGCGTTCGGCAATCTCGTGCACTTCTGCGGGTTCCCGTTCATCCCGACCAAGAATCCCTTCGTCTCGGGAGCCGCCTGATGCCGCTGCCCCTGATCCTCGCCGCCGGACTGCAGCTCCTCGAGCTCGCCGGGCTGAGCCTCGCCGCGCGCTACCTGGGACCGAAGCCCGACAAGCCGCAGCCGAAGGGGATCTCGGACTTCGACGGGCCGACGGCAGATCCCGCGCGCGCGATCCCGGTCGTCTTCGGCAGCGTCAAGCTCACGAGCCCGAACGTGGTCTGGTATGGGAACCTCGGCGCCGAGGGCTTCCAGATCAACAAGGCCGACGCCGGCTACTACTACACGCTCGGCATGGACCTCGCGCTCTGTCACGGGCCGCTCGACAGCTTCGACGGGATCCTCTTCGACGAGAAGGACCCGGGCTGGGTGCTCCAGGGGACCGCCGCGGACGTCTCCACCTACCAGTTCAACAGCGCCTCGCTCTTCGGGGGGAATCGCTCGGGCGGTGGCGTCACCGGGAACGCCGACTGCTTCGCCGGCGTGGACACCCCGACGATCAGCAGCTACATGCAGACGCAGTGCAGCGCTGACTATCCGGGCCTCGCACGCGTTGCGCACGTGGTGCTCCACGGCGGCTATAAGCCGCAGTACGGCGGCGTCTATATCGGCACCTCGCCGACGCCGCGGCCGATTGCCTTCAAGGTCACGCGCTGCCCCAACTCGCTGGGCATGGTGAGCGGGCACCATCGGATCGCGTCGGCCGGCGGCTACGACTCGAATCCGGCCTGCATCCTCTACGAGCTGCTCCGGCACACGACCTATGGGCTCGGGCGGCCGGCGTCGGACATCGACCTCGCGTCGTTCCTGCTCGCGGGCGAGACGCTGTTTTCCGAGGGTTTCGGGCTGTCGCTAATCATGGAGCAACCGACCGAGGCGAGCGAGACCATCCGCGAGATCCTCCGCCACATTGACGGCGGGATCTCGACCGATCCGGAGACCGGGCTGCTGACGCTGACGCTGGTCCGGGCGGATTACGTGATCGGCTCGCTGCCCGTGCTCGATGAGACCACGCTGGACGAGATCGAGTTCGGGCGCGCCGGCTGGGACGAGACCTTCAACGTCGCCAAGGTCGCGTTCACCTCGCGCGCCGACAACTGGACCACGCGCATCGCCCAGTGGATGAATCTCGCGAACCAGCAGGTCCAGGGCGTTTCGGTGGCCCAGCAGGTCGACTACCGGGGCATCAGCAATTCGGCCATCGCCAGCCGCATCGCTTCGCGCGACCTGAGGCGAGGCAGCTACCCGTTCGCGCGGATCAAGGCCAAGTCGAACCGCAAGGCCTGGGCGCTGCGCGCTTGCGACTGTTTCGTCCTCAACGCGCCATCCTATGGGATCACGGGCATGGTCTGCCGCGTGACCAAACCCGCCGGCGGCAAGCTCGAGGACGGCCGGCTCTCGCTCGAGGCGGTCGAGGATGCCTTCGGCGTTTCCGGAACGGGCTACACGCCTCCCGGCGGCACCGGATGGGTCGATCCCATCGGGGCCCCGGTCGCCTGCGCGCAGCAGGCGCTCATGGAGGAGCCCTACCAGCTGGCGGATCTCGGCGGCCGACAGGTGCGCGCGCTCGCCGCGCGGGCCGATGCGACGCTCAACGGCTTCCAGATCTGGGCGGATCCGGCGGGCGGTACGGCCTACGTCCAGAGCCCGGACGTCCGCGGCTGGTGTCCCTACGGGACGCTCGTCTCAAGCTATCCCGCGAACACGGCCGCGCTCGACACGACCGGGTTCGACGTCACGAACCTGATCGATCCGGACTTCCTCACCTCGATCAGTTCCACGGAGCTCTACTACGGGCTCAATCTGGCGCTGATCGACTCGGAGATCATCGCCTGGCAGACCGTCACGCCCTCGGGCGGCGGCCGCACGATCAGCAACGTCCTGCGGGGCGTCCTGGACACTGTCCCCGCGGCCCACAGCGCCGGCGCCAAGGTCTGGTTCTTCACCGCGGGCCCGCGCGCCGTCCTCAACCCCACTGGCGGTTATGCGTCAGACCTGACGGTCACGGCGAAGCTCCTGCCGTTCAACCTACGCAGCGTGCTGCCGATCGCCTCGGCGACGCAGCTCTCGCTCACGACCGCGAGTCGGGCCCTGAAGCCGCTGCCGCCCGGGAACATGGTCATCGACAGCTTCTTCCCCTGGCCAACCTCCCGCCCCGCCGGCGTGGACCATGTGGTCAGCTGGCGCTTCCGGCATCGGACGCTGCAGGCGGCCGCGGGCGTCGTCGTCGCACAGGACGCGACGGACTACACCGCGACGCCGGAAGGTAACTTCACGATCGAGGTGCGCGTCAATGGAACGCTCAAGCGAACCGTCACGGCGATCACCACGAACAACTGGACGTGGACCGCGGCCATGCAGGTCACGGATTCCGCGATCGCTGGCACGTCGATCTCGATCCGGGTGATTCCCGTGAACGGATCGCTCATCGGTACGTACCAGGAAAGGGTGTTCTCGCTGGTCTGATCGGCCCCCAGCCAGCGCGTTGTGCGAGACGTCTTCGGGCAGGTCGAAGACGAGACCTTCGGCAGGATGCCGGAATCTGCAGCGCCGGAGGGAACCATGACGCTCGAGCAACTCGCGGCCCGGCTGATCGAACGCGAGGCCGGCTACGTCGACAACCCCGCGGACAAGGGCGGCCCGACCAAGTTCGGGATCACGCAGCAGAAGCTCTCGGCCGCGCGCAACCGCCCCTGCAGCGCCGCGGACGTCGAGCACCTGTCGGTCACCGAGGCCCGCGCCATCTACGTGCGGGACCTGGTCGACATGGGACTCGACCTCGCGCCCGAGGACGCGCGCGAGCTGTTCTTCGACATCGTGGAGAACCACGGGCCCGGCAACGGTGTCCGGATCCTCCAGCGCGCGCTCGGCGTAGCCGTGGACGGTGTCTTCGGCCGCGTCACCCGCGCCGCGCTCGCGGCCGCGGATGGTCGCGCGCTCTACCGCGCGCTTGTCGCCGAGCGGATGCAGTTCACGGGCCGGATCATCTCGAAGAACCTGAAGGACGACGATCACGACGGAATCCCCGACAACACCGAGTTCGCGGAGGGCTGGCTCAACCGCCAGTCCGAGTTCGCGCGGAGGACGCCATGAAGGACTGGAAGGGCATCGTGCGCACCGTGGCGCCCGCGCTCGCGACGGCGCTGGGCGGCCCCCTGGCCGGCACGGCCGTGCGCGAGATCGCGGGCGGGCTGCTGGGGAAGCCGGACGCACCGGAGGCGGATGTCGCGGCAGCGATCGCGGCCGCGACGCCGGAGCAGCTGCTCAAGCTGAAGGAGCTCGACCAGGCGTTCGACTCGAAGATGGCCGAGCTGGGGATCGAGCTCGAGAAGCTCGGGATGGAGGATCGCGCCAATGCGCGTGCGCGCGAGATCGCGACGAAGGACTCGACGCCACGGATCCTGGCGCTCGTGCTCTTCGTGCTGTTCTTCGGCCTGCTGCTGCTGATGATGTTCCACGCGGTTCCCGATGCGAACAAGGACGTCCTCAACATCCTCCTGGGCACGCTGGGTGGATCGATCGCGACGGTGATCGCTTACTACTACGGCTCGAGCGCGAGCTCGGACAGTCACACGGCGACCCTCGGCCGGGTCGCGGAGGGCAGGAAGTGAGCACGCGACCGCACGATCCGGATTTCGTCCGCTTCGCCCGTCGCGCCGGCGTCATCGCCGGCGCCGCGGTGTCCGTCCTGGTGCTCTCGCGCATCCTGCTCGCGGCCGCGACCGCGGACGTTCGGGCCACGCTCCGGCAGGAGAGCCAGGCGCGCGCGGTGGGAGATTCCCTCGAGTCCCTGCAGCGCACGCGGACCGACCAGCGGCTCGATCGCATGGCCGCGATCATGGAGCTGGTCGTAGTCGCCGTCGCCGAGCGTGCGGATGTGCGCCAGCGCGAGGCGGCGGTCACCCAGCTGCAGCGGTCGAGGCGGGCGGTTCCGTAGGCCCTGACGTACCCGATACGTGCGGCTTCCGCTCGTGCGCGGGAGCCGCTAGTATGGGTTTCGGAGCCGGGCATGGACATGCCCGGCATGCGACGGAACGCTCTCTCCGCGCCGATGGGCACCGCTGGCAGTCGCGGTCGCTGCGGGGAGCCACACGGAGGCAGTGCCGTGACCACCGAACCTCGCATCGAGAGCGCGACGCCCGAGGACCTCCTCGGGTACCTGAACGAGACCGAGCGGAAGAACGCGCCGGCGACGCTCTACTTCCAGGGCAACGCTCAGCTCCTCGCGCTTCCCAGGGTTTCGATCGTCGGGTCCCGCAATGCCTCGCCCGAGGCCCTTCGGCGCGCCGCGCGCCTGAGCACGATCCTCGCGCGGCATGACGTGGTGGTCGTCAGTGGACTCGCGCTTGGGATCGACGCCGCGGCACATCGGGCCGCGATCGCTGCCGACGGAAACACGATCGCCGTTCTGGGAACGCCGCTCGATCGCGTCTACCCCGCGGAACACGCTGAGCTGCAACGCCAGATCGCGCGGGACCACCTGGCCGTCTCCCAGTTCGCCACCGGACAGGCCATTGGGCGCTGGGCGTTCCCTGCACGCAACCGCGTGATGGCGCTCTTGAGCCACGCCACCGTGATCGTGGAGGCTGGCGAGACGAGCGGAACGCTCTCTCAGGGATGGGAGGCGCTGCGTCTCGGCCGGTCGCTGTTCATCATGCGATCCGTGGTCGACAACCCTGACCTCCAGTGGCCGAGGAAGATGCTCGACTACGGCGCGATGTCGCTGGACCATCCCGAGCTGGTGCTCGACGTCCTGCCCGATGCTGGCGACACGTTGCATGCCGGCTCCGCTTTTTGAATTCCGGGTCTGGACCTTCATCGCCTATCCGCCCGACCCGAGGACCGACGTCGAGAAGCGGGGGTACAACTGCATTCGCCAGCTGAAGCGCGGAGGTAGCGGGTTCTCGAAGTCCGAGTCCATGATCGAGTCCGTCGCGCGCCGCATCCGTGAGACCGCGTTCCATTCGGTGCTCGAGGAAGCGTTCAGCCTCGGGACGGTCCTGGTTCCCGCGCCGAAAAGCTCACTGCTCAAGCCCGGCCAGTTCTGGGCCACCGCGGAGCTCTGTCGCGCCCTGCACGCCGAACACGTCGCGATTCGCTGGGAGCCGCTCCTGCGAAGGACGCGCCCCGTCCCCTCCTCTGCCGGCGTCGCCCGAGCGGCCAACCGCCCTTCGGCTCGGCTCCACGCCGAGACGATCGAGGCGAGTACTCGGCTGGTGGGCGAGGCGCCGTCTCTGCTCATTGTCGACGACGTGCTCACCAAGGGCGCGACCATGATGGGATGTGCCGTTGCGCTCCGCGCAGCCTATCCCGACGCCAAGATCAAGGGTTTCGCGGTCGGGCGCACCAACCGAAAGACCTCGCATCTCGCCTCGCCGATCGATCCACGCCGATTCATCGTCTACCCGGAAGACGCTGACAATTCCAACGTGCGCGCGGATGACCGGCCGCGCCGCTGACAGGGAAGGGGATCTCGATGAGCCTGCTCACGCCGAAACGCACCTGCACTCGCTGTGGATCCTCGGTCGGGAAGCCGGAAATCACAGGCAGCATGATCTGCCCGAACTGCCAGGAGGATGGACCCTGGGGTGTCGTGAAGGTCGACGGTCAGTACCGAGTCGAGCCCGTCGCCCAGATCAGCGGGGAGCGCGTGGAGATCGCGGACGAAGACCACTTCGTTGGCGACTCCGGCTGTCCCGCCTGTGGGAACCCGTATCCGCAGCGCTGCGGGTGCGGCGGGCTGATCCATGGGCAGATTGACTGGGAGGGGTCCGCCGAGATCGAAGTTGCCGCGGGGGACGAGGTGTACCTCACCGGGTGCGATCGATGCGGCAAGCGCGAGGCCGTCGGTAATCGACGTCAGGAGATGACCGAAGAGCGGCGGCAGGAGATCATCGAGTTTCTCAAGGCCACGGGCCGCTACGAAGGGTCTCCCTTCGATCCGAACCACAAGCCTCTCGCCGAGATTCGCGTGTCGCGAGTGCTTGACGAGGATGACGCCTAGGCGTATTGAGGCGGCTGCGGCTCGCGCGGCATCCGTTCGCGCCCTCCGCAAGGTGGGCACGGATGCCCGGAGTCGGACAGACATGAAGCGCGAGCCGCGCCGCTGGCGGACCCGTTTCGGCTCATGGGTGCGCGAGTACGGAGTCCACCGCCTGGCGCAGGGGCTTCATCAAGCCGGGCAGCCGGTCACGGAAACGGCGATCTACAACTGGGTCGGCGGCCGGCACGTCCCCCGGGCCGATTCGGCGATCGCGATCGTCAGCCTGAGCCGCGGACACGTTCAGGTCGCGGACGTGCTCCGGCACCGGGCGCTTCTCGCCGCAAGGCGGACGGAGACGAACGGGTGAGTTTACCCTTGCCGGATCCGCTCGCACGGCGTATACCCGCGCCCATGCGCCGTCCCACCCCTCGGACGCTGCTGACGCAGCTCCGCAAGGCTGCCCCCGGCTCCCTCACTGCCGAGAGCGTCGCCGCCTTTTTCCGCCGGCGCCGCTATCCCCGCGCGATGCAGACCATTCTCAACTTCGAGCGTGCACAGTTCGAGCATCCTCCCGAGCGGTTCTTCGAGCTCTACGCGGAGGCGATCGGCAAGCCCGTCGAGGTTGTGCGTCGGGCCTATGCGCGCACCCAGCGCCAGCGCCGGACGGGAACCGGCGCCTTCGCCTAGGGGGAGTTCCGCCAGGCCGCCCGGAGAACGAGGGTGCTTTTACCCTTGCACCTCTCCACGCGCGGCACTAGGCTACTGCACGTCGGCCACCCGTGACGGCCGAGGCAGAGTCCCCCGGAAAGGGCACGGACGCGAACCCATGTGGTCTCTCTCCCGGACTCTCCTACCGTCTCCGAAGTCGCATCCCGCTGGCTTGCTCTCTACGTTCGGACCACTCGCACCGGCAAGAACGTCGCCATGGCCGCGCAACGCGTGCGCGATTACGTCGACCCGTCGCTCGGTCCCCATGTCCTCCGCGAGCTGCGTCCCGATGATCTCCGCTCGCACCGGCTCTGGCTCGAATCGCGCGGGCTCTCGCCCAGAACCGTGCGGCATTTGCTCACCGATCTGCGCTGCCTGCTCAACTGGGCGGTCGAATCAGAGATCCTCGAGCGCTCGCCATTCCCCCTACGGATCATGCCTCGCATCGAGGAATTGCCCCCGGATCGTCTCTCCGATGAGGATCTCGACGCCGTCCTCAGCATCGGCGAACCGCACGCGTTCGTGCTCCGGTTCGGCGTGTCGACGGGCCTACGCTGGGGCGAGCTCTGCCGGTCGGACTCGGCGCATCTCGACGGACGCATGTTGTTGGTTCCACACACGAAAGCGGGGCGCTTCCGCCGCGTACCGATCCCCGATGGACTGCGCCGCGAGATCCTCGCGCGCTCCGGGCGGCTCGTCCGGTTTTCGATCGCGGGTCCCAGCACCTTCGCGCGAGTCGTTCGTTCGCACAGTGGGGTCCGCCGCTTCCACGTCCACCAGCTGCGCCACACTTTCGCTTGCAAATGGATCGAGCGCGGAGGTAGCTTGCCCGCGCTGCAGCAGATTCTCGGTCACGCTTCGGTCGTGACCACACAGCACTACGCGCGGCTCAGCGACGAGGCAGTGCGTCGTGAAGCCACGCGGATCACAGGGGCCGCGAGCGCCTGGCAGATGCCAGACGCAGACGGCGCCAACTAGCTCAGCCTGCACAGCAGACAGGCCGCATTCTGCTCTCCGATCGAGCGATGGGCTCTTCGGGCTCATAACCCGAAGGTCGCTGGTTCAAATCCAGCCCCCGCTACCAATCTTCCGAAGAGCCTCGGCGAAAGCCGGGGCTCTTTCGTTTGGGCCCGGGGATCGTTGCCCGGCCGCCTCCCGGCCGCTCGGAGCGCCGCCCCTACCCCGTCCGGTCGAGCTCCGCGCCGACGGGGGGCAGCAGCACGAACGCGCGGCCCTCCTCGCCGTCGACGGCCTGCAGGAACTCGCACCCCAGGCAGTGGCGCAGGCGCGAGGCGAGGCGGTTCGTGACGCGCTCCAGCCTCGGGCACAGCGTGCCCGGCACCAGCCAGCAGCAGCGTCCGCGGGCGAAGCCGCCGTTGGTGCCGTCATGGGGTCCGGCGATGGCCGCGGGGCAGACGCCGTGTTTCTCCGCGTTCGCCCCGCCGGGTTCGAGTCCGCAGCGATGGAACTCCCAACAGTTGGTCCTGCGCGTCGCCATGTGACCGCCGGAACCCCGGCGATGGAACGCCGGGCACGAGACCTCCGCGCGTCGGGGGCCCCACCGAGGGGTCGCGCGGAACGATGGCTCCAGTGTCGGCACGCGAAGCGGACCCTTGAGTGGATCGCGCACGAGCTCAGCGTGCGTGGCGCGATCTGCGTCGCGATTCCGCGTGCGATCGCGCGCGTGACGAGAACCGCGACGCGACTCGCGAATCGCGGAAGCGGATCAGCTCCGCGGCGTCTCCGGCGCGGGCACCACCGCGTCCTCGCGCTCCTCGAACTCGCTCCTCAGCACGTCGCGTCCCTTGCGGGCGAGCCACACGAGGCACACCGCGGCGAGTCCGAGCGGCAGCAGCGAGAGGAAGATCGTCGTGTCGAAGAACGCCTTCCGCGTCCGCTCGTTGCTCGCCGTGGTGCACACGGCGCACGCCAGCGCGACATGCGGCAGCGCGGCCAGCGCGAGCGCGCCGAACGCCGCGCGCCCCATGCGGATTCGCGCGTTCACCGGTAGACCTTCCAGTAGAGGAACGGCCACACGAGCACGACGAAGTACCAGAACATCGACACGGCGGCGAACCGCCCCGGCGCGAGCCGGCCGGCGACCTGCAGCCGCCACGCGATCGCGAGCCCGATGATGGCGCCCACGGCGTGCAGCGCGTGCGCGCCGATGATCACGTAGAAGAACGATCCGAGCTGGCTCGAGGTGAGCGTGAGCCCCTGGCGCAGCAGGCCCGCCCATTCGGCGCCCTGCAGCGCGACGAACGTGGTGCCCAGCAGCAGCGCGAGCCCCATGCCGCGCGAGGCGCCGGCGGCGTCGCCGCGCGTGCGGGCGCGGCCCGCGAGCCAGAGCGCGATGCCGCTCGCGAGCAGCGCGGCGGTGTTGACCAGCGTGCGCTCGACCGGCAGCCGCGGCTGGTCGGGCGGCGGCCAGAGGCCGGGCGCGACCGAGCTCTTCACGATGGCGAACGCCGAGATGAACCCGGCGAACAGCATCACCTCGGTGAACACGAACAGCGCCATGCCCAGCGCGCCGTTCTCGCCGAATCGCCGCCGCGGCGCCGCCGCGGCCGGCTCAGTGGCCAGCCTCACCCGACTCCCCTCCCGCTTCGGCCTTCTCGTGCGAGGGCGGCAGGTGGTGCCAGCCCGCGCCCTTCACCCAGCGCTGCCCCGAGTCGCGACCGACGTCGGGCGAGACGCCCGCGTACAGCAGCACCATGAACACCAGCGCGAGCGCCAGCGACCAGTGGACGAACTTCTTCTCCACGTCCAGGTGCATGAAGTTCTTCGCGACCATGTAGGCCTTGATGAGCGCGATCCCGAAGGCCGCGAACAGCGTCACGAGCCGGATCCCGAGCATGGGACCGACGACGCTGACGACCAGGAGGACCACGAGGATCCCCCAGATCTTCACGTAGTTCACGTGATGGTGCGTATCGGCATGAGCGGACATGCGAGCCTCCGGCCTACTTGGCGATGTACAGCAGCGGGAACAGGAAGATCCAGACGATGTCGACGAAGTGCCAGTAGATCCCGACGTTCTCGACGCGGTGCAGGTCCTCGTTGCGCTTCGCGCTCGAGGCGACCCAGAGCATGACGCCCATGCCGGCGATCACGTGGAACGCGTGCAGGCCCGCGGCCGTGTAGTAGTACGACCAGAAACCGCCCGACTGGATCGTGAAGCCTTCCATGATCTCGTGCGACCACTCGAATGCCTTCACGACCAGGAACAGGCAGCCGCCCAGGCACGTGAAGTAGAGGAAGCGCGCGGCCTTCGGCCCGTCGCCGCGTTCGGCCGCCTGGTGCGCGAGCACGGCCGAGAGGCTCGAGGTCAGCAGCACGAGCGTGTTGAACGCGCCCGCCCACGTGTTCGTGTGCGCGGCCTGCGTGCCCCATTCCAGGTGCGACACGCGGTTCATCACGTAGGCCGCCAGGAGGCCGCCGAAGATGACGATTTCGGATACCAGGACCCACCACACGGCCAGTCGGCCCGTGGGGATGCCCATGGCGCTGCGGGTCGTCGCGATCGGTCTCACGGGTGGTCTCCTCAGGCCTTCTCGTTCTGGGGCCAGTAGTCGAGCTCGCGCCCCGGAACGCTGTACTCGTAGGGGCCACGGTGGCATTCGGGCAGCACGGGCCAGTTGCCGTGCGGCGGCGGCGAATCGGCGCTCCACTCGAGCGTGTTCGCCTTCCACGGATTCGCGTCCGACTTGCGGCCGCGGAACATGCTCGCGATGAAGTTCACGATGAAGACGGGCTGGAACGCGAGCATCACGATCAGCGAGACCGTCGCGAAGATGCGCAGCGCCTGCAGCTCGGGCGTCGCGAGGTGCGGGAAGTTGTGGTAGTCGAAGATGCGCCGGTGCTCGCCCGCCGCGCCCAGGATGAAGAGCGGGATGAAGATGCCGTTGAACGGGATCACGGTGCCCCAGAAGTGCACCTTGCCCCAGAACTCGTTCAGGTGCCGGCCGAACATCTTGGGGTACCAGAACGTCAGGCCCGACATCACGGCGATGATCGCGATCGGGAAGAACGTGTAGTGGAAGTGCGCGATCACGAAATAGGTGTCGTGGAAGTAGATGTCCAGACCGCTCGCGCCCAGGTAGATGCCGGTCACGCCACCGATCAGGAACTCGGCCATGAACGCGAGCGCCCAGAGCATCGGCGTCGTGAACCGGATCGAGCCGCCGTAGAGCGTGGCGATGTACACGAAGCACATCTCGGCGATCGGGATCGAGATCAGCACCGTCGTCACGGTGAAGATGTTCGCCATGCGCGGGTCGATGCCGGCCACGAACTGGTGGTGCGCCCACACGAAGAAGCTGAGCACGCACGTGGCGATGACCGTGTAGATGATCGTCTTGTAGGCGAACAGCTTCTTGCGCGCGAAGACGGCCATCACCTCGGCGACGATGCCCATCGCCGGCAGCAGCACGACGTAGACCTCGGGGTGCCCGAAGAACCAGAACAGGTGCTGCCAGAGGATCGGGTCGCCGCCGCGGTTCGGGTTGAAGAAGCTGGTGCCGATCATCTGGTCGAACAGCAGCATCACCGCGCCGGCGATGAGCGGACCGACCGACGCCATGAACATGATGCTGGCGATCACGATGGTCCAGACCACGATCGGGACGTCGAACGCCTTCATGCCGGGCGCGCGGGAGTTCATCGCGGTGACGATGAAGTTGATGCCGCCGAGCAGGAACGCCACGAACTCCAGCGCCACGGCGAGCAGCCAGAGCGACGAACCCAGGGGCGTCAGGTTGTAGAGCTTGTTCGCGGACAGCGGCGGGTAGGCCGTCCACGCGCCGCCGAAGCCGCCGTTCTGCACGACCAGCGACGCGAACAGGATCAGCACGCTGACGAAGAACATCTGGTAGCTGAGCCGGTTCAGGCGCGGGAACACCATGTCGTCCGCGCCGATCATGAGCGGAATCAGGAAGTTGCCGAACGCCGCGATCAGCACGGGCATCGCGACCCAGAAGATCATGATGCTGCCGTGGTTCGTGACCAGCATGTTGTACTCGCCCGGCGAGACGACGCCGAAGCCCGGGACGGACTGCCCGGGGAAGGCGAGCTGCATGCGGAACGCGTAGGCCATGAACGCACCGATGGTCGCCATGAACATGCCGGTGAACAGGTACTGCATGGCGATGATCTTGTGGTCCGTCGACCAGAAGTACTTCTTGAACCAGCCCTCGTCGTGATGCGCGCCGTGCGCGTCGGCGTGGGCGTGGCTGTCGGCGTGGTGGGCCATGTCGCTCCCCGTCATTTCGTCGCGGCCGTCTCGGCGACGGGCGTGGTGGTGGCGCTTTCGGTGGACGTCTCGGCGGGCGCCGCATCGGCGGTCTGCGCGGCATGCTGCTGCATCCAGGCGGCGTGCTCCTCGGCGGTCTCGACGACGAGCTTGGCACCCATGACGCCGTGCCCGATGCCGCAGATCTGCGTGCACGCGATGTCGTACGTCCCGGTCTTCGTCGGCTTCACCCAGCCCGTGTACGCGCGGCCGGGCATGGCGTCCTGCTTCACGCGGAACGCGGGAACGAAGAAGCTGTGCACGACGTCCTTCGATTCGAGCGTGAAGTGGTAGGTCTTGTCGACCTCCATGTGCAGCTCGTCGGTCGTGCGGATGTCGTCGGCGTTGCCGAGCACCCCGTCGGGACCGGGATCCGTGAACGTCCACGCCCACTGCTGCGACATGATCTGCACGGTGCGGTCGGCCGGCGGCAGGTACTGCTTGACCGTGTACCAGACGCGGATCGCCGCGATCACGATCACGACGTCGAACACGAGCACGATGCCGTGCGGGACGTTGATCCAGTTCTTGAGGTGCTTCTCCTTGCCCGTGATGTACTGGCTGCGCACGCCGTCACGCGCACGGAAGCGGAAGATGAGCCAGAAGAACATGGCCTCGGCCGCGATGAACCAGAAACCGACCAGGACCGTGATCAACCAGTTCAGGTGGTCGATGCTGCTCGCGTAGCTGGAGGCGGGATGGTTGAAGTATTCGAGCATCGGCTCCGATCCCCTCAGCGCACGTAGACGGCCACGGCCGCCACGTAGAGTGCCGCGAGCACCACGGTCAGGATGAAGGTCCACTTGCCGACGGCGCTGCCCCAATCGTCGGTCGGACGGTCGCTGTGATCCGCCATGGGCGTCTCCTCGTCAGTTCGTGGGAAGGGTCTTGATGTACGCGACGACGTTGTGCATGGCCGTCGAGTCTTCGAGCGTGAGCGACATCGCGCGCATCTGCGCGCCGAACGTGTCGTCGGGATGCGTGCCGCGCATGCCGCTGTGGAACTTCTGCAGCTGTGCCATCAGGTACCAGTCCCACTGCCCCACCAGCTTCGGCGAGCCGACGGCCGGATTGCCCTTGCCGTCCGGCATGTGGCACGTGACGCAGATGGTGCTGTAACGCTGCTGGCCGTTCTCCTTGTCGCCGTACGCGTAGGTCGGCGGCGCCGGCACCGCGGGCAGCTTCGCGACGTACGCGGCCACCGCCTCGAGATCGCCGGGGTGGTAGAGCGTCCGCGCCATGGGGCGCATGCGGTGCCCTTCCATGTCGTCGGGATTCGCGCCGCGGACGTCCTTCGCGAAGTTGGTCAGCTGCCGGGCGACATACCACTCCGGGAGCCCCGCGATCGCGGGTGCGCGCAGCGATTCGTTGCCGCCGCCGTTGTCACCGTGGCAGGGCGTGCAGGTGCGGAACACCATCGCGCCGCGTTCGGCCGTCGACATCTTGCCGCCGCAACCCGCGAGGAGCCCCAGTGCGACCGCACCGGCGAGCAGGACTCCGTAGACGGACTTGAGCAATGCACCCTCCATGTTCCCGCGTGGACGGGAACCGCGTGGGGTCTTCACGCCGCGCGCATGCGGATCACGGCGTCCGCGGTCATGACGAGGTAGAGAACGAACAGGTACAGGATGCTGAAACGGAACAGCCGCACGGCGTCCGGCGTGCCGCCACGGCGGTAGAGCTGCACGGCGAGAGCGATGAACACGGCGCCGAGCACCGACGCCACCGACACGTACAGCAGCCCCAGGCCCGCGAGCGGGGCCACGACGAGCGTCCCCGGCACGAGCACCAGCGAGTAGAGCAGGATCTGCCGCCGCGTCTCGGGCTCGCCGTGCGTCACGGGGAGCATCGGGATGCCGGCGAGCTGGTAGTCGTCCCGGCGGTAGAGCGAGAGCGCCCAGAAGTGCGGCGGCGTCCACAGGAACACGATGCCCGCGAGCAGGACGGCGGGCAGCTCGATGCGGCCGGTCACCGCGGCCCACGCGATGAGCGGCGCCGAGGCGCCGGCGCCGCCGCCGATCACGATGTTGAGCGGAGTGCGGCGCTTGAGCCAGACGGTGTAGACGACGGAGTAGTAGGCGATGTTCGCCATCGCCAACACGCCCGCGAGCGGATTGCAGCCGACCGAGAGCACGGTCCACGCGATCCAGCCGAGCGCGAAGCCCAGCGTCAGCGCGGCAGGCGGCGACAGCCGGCCCGAGGGCAGCGGCCGAAGCCGCGTGCGCCGCATGAGCGCGTCGAGGTCGCGGTCGAAGTAGTGATTGAACGCGGCGGCCGACGCCGCCGAGAGCGCGATGCCGATGCCGGCGCTCCAGAAGACGCGCGCCGAGGGCATGCCGTTCGCGGCCAGCAGCACCGCGGGAAGGCCCGTGAAGAGCACGAGCAGCACGATGCGCGGCTTGGTCAGCTCGAGCCACGCGCCGAGCGTGGCGCGGGTGCTGGTGCGGGCGAGCGCGACGCTCATCGGGCCTCCGCTCCGGACCACGCGGCCTGCGTGGCGGGCAGCGCCGCCAGGCGGAACGTCGTGATCACCATGCAGGCGAGGATCGCGGTGGCGTTGCCGAGGTGGAGCGCGGACACCCAGACGGGCAGCCCGAGCGCCACGTTGATCACGCCGAGGGCGACCTGCAGCACGACCAGCGCTGCCGCGACACGCGGCAGCAGCGCCGCGGCCGGATCGGGCGCGCGGCCGGACAGGCTCGCGACCACGAACAGCGCCAGCGTGAGCGCGTAGCCGCCGAAGCGGTGGGCCATCTGCAGCCCGACGAGGCCCGACATCGCCGGGAACCACTCGCCGTTGCAGGTCGGCCAGTCGGGGCACGCGAGCCCCGCGTGGTTCGTGCTCACCATGCCGCCGAGCACCGCCTGCCCGTAGGCCAGGAACGTCGCGGTCGCGACCAGCGGCAGCAGTCCCGGCGGCCGGCGGCCGGCCGGTGCGGGCGCGGTCTCACGCCGCGCGACCAGGGCGGTCAGCAGCAGCGTCGTGAAGAGCAGCAGGCCGACCGCGAGGTGGCCGCTCACGACCGAGGGGTCGAGCAGCTTCCAGACGGTGAGGGCGCCGAGCAGGGCCTGTGTGAAGTAGAGCACCACGGCCAGCACGGCCAGCCCGCCGAGGCGCTCGCGCGTCTCGCGGCGGCTCGCGATGGTCCCGGCCGTCGCGAACAGGAGCAGCCCGACGCACAGGGCGATCAGGCGGTGGAGCCACTCCATGAAAATGTTGAACTGGAACGGCGGGATCAGCCGGCCATGACAGAGCGGCCAGTCCGGGCACGCGAGGCCGGATCCGGTCGTTCGCACGACCGATCCGACGACGATGAGGCCGAACATGAGCGCTGCAGTGCTGGTGGCGAGTCGCGCGGCGAGCTGGAACGCGCGGGAAGACACCATGCGGGGCATCCTCGACGGGAATCGAGCGGCCGCGCGCGCGGCGGGAGGTCCCGGAACCCGGGGCGCGAGCCGATGGGAGCATCCGTCCGGCGGACGGACGGGGAACGGTAGCACACGCGAGGGGGCGTTCGAAACGGTACGTGTGTCCCAACACCTTTTTCAGGGTGTCAACCGGACCCATGCACCCCGGCCGCCCAACACGGCTCGTTCGCCGTTCGATGCGGCGGGCGCGGTACCGATTCGGGCGGGAGCGCTAGGGCAGGACGCGGGCGTCCTGGATGTTCGCGGGGGGGATCGAATCGCTGGTGGTGCGGATCAGGAACAGCCCGTCCCCGGCGGGAACGGTGGCGGTCGTGAGCGTGGTGCCATCGTTCACGGCCGGGTCGGCGGTGCCCAGGATGCGGCGGAACGTCCCGCCCAACGGAACGGAAAGCGCCGAGCTCGAGGGATTGACCAGCACGATGCCGTTGTCGAAGTCGCGGCGCCAGATGCTGGTCGAGCCCTGTTGGAAGTGGACGTCGTCGAACCACACGTCGCCCGCCTGCTGCCCCATGAAGAACTCGAGCACCGCGTTCGCGGACGAGGCCGGCTGCAGGATGACCTGCACGTGCTGCCACGCGGTGTCGACCGCGAGGGGCCGGCTCGCGAGCTCGCCGCCCGCGAGCAGCGTCGCCGTCACCGTGATCGTGCGCGGCGCCGAGGCCTTGACCCAGAAGGTCGCGGCGTAGGTCCCTCCCGCCGACATCGCCAGCGTCTGTGTGGTGGCGAGATTCACGTCCCACGGGTTCACGCCCGGGGTCGCGATCGCGACGTGCGCGCTCGTGGCGCCGCTCGCGGCCGTCGAGGCGTCGCGCGTGAGCGTCGCCGTCGCGGGCGCGAAGACGCCGAAGTTCCAGCCCGCGAGGCTGGTCTCGAACTCCGGGTTCGTGACCGCGTCGGTGTTCGTGCCGGCCCAGATCATCTGGAACGGCCCGGTGCGCGGCATTCCCAGCCAGTGCGTATGCGCGAGATCGGTCGCGGTGTGGCCCGTGACGAGGTCCACCGCGTACTCGTCGTACCACCACGTGTGGTACGGCGCCGTCTCCGAATTGCGGTCCGACGGCCCGAACGGCGCGTAGCCGCTCCCCAGCGCCGCGGACGCGAGTCCGTAGCGCACGCGGTGGGTGTTGGTCGCCGAGTACGGCTGGCTCGCGCCGCCGACGACGATGCTGAAGAGCTGGTTGTGCGAAGTCGCCTGGTAGTCGCGATCGTCCGCGAGGTAGCCGTGCGGGTCCGCGATCACGTTCGTGTACCACGTGCCGCCGCTCTGGTACGGGAAGTTCTCGCGCATCCAGCCGTTCAGCACGTCGTGGTGGTTGCTCGTGCCGCAGTTGCCGACGAGGATCGCGCCCGGCGGTGCCTCGCGCCGCAGCCGCCGCGCGAGCGTGTCGGTCGCGGCCGCCCAGGCGGTCTCGAGCGCGGCGAGCGACGGATACCCGGCGCGCACGTAGTCGATCCGGTGCGTCGCGTCCTGCATCCACGCGAGGTCGCTGCAGAAGACGTCGAGAAACATGCCGTCCCACGGGCCGCCGCCGAGGATCGCGCTCGCGAACAGGTCGGCGATGCCCTCGGCGACCACGAACCGGCCGTTGGCGTCGCGCTTGGCGAGGTTGATGTTGGTGCCCGGGAATTCGGAACCGTCGACCGAGTTGTAGAGGAACCCGCCGAGGTTGCGGACCAGGTGCCGGTAGCGCGTCGGGACGTGGTTCGCGGAATCGGGGTCCTCGACGGGCCACGAGTAACCGGCGGTGATGTAGGCGACGACCCGGATGTCGGGATTGCGGTGGCGGAGTTCGTCGAGGAACGCCGGGCGGTACGGCGTGATCGGGTTCACGTCGATGATCACGAAGTCGTAGCGCGCGATCTGGTCCAGCAGCGCCGCGTCCATCGTCGTGTCCGCCGGCGCGGCCCAGTAGGGCGAGCCGTTGCCGTGGATCGAGCCGTAGAGGCCGAGCCGGGGATAGCCGCCCGCGGCGCCCGCGGGGCGCGCGTCGGCGCGGCTCCCGGCGAGAAGCCCCGCCAGCAGCATCACGATCCCCACGGCGAGTCGACGGATGGACATCGGCTGCAGCGTCTCCTCTCGTTCGAGGGCGCGATCCGTGGGGACCGGAACGCCCGCGGCGGGAGTATAGTCGGCCGGACCCGTGGCGACAGGACCCGAAGAGGACCCCCGGCCGAAATGACCATGAACGACCGGCGCGAAGCCCCGCGCGCATACTGCAGGCGCATCCTGCCGCGGGTGTCCCGCACCTTCGCGATCAACATCGAACTGCTCGACGGCCGGATGCGCGACGCCGTGCGCGTCGCGTATCTCCTCTGCCGTGCCGCCGACGCGCTGGAGGACTCGTGGCCCGGCACCGCCACCGAGGTTTTCGGCCGTTTTTCGGGGTTTCTTGAGGCGCTGGGCGGCTCCTCGGAGGCCGCCCGGGCGCTCGCCGCGGGGGCCGCGGAGCGGGCCGCGGGCCGTGACGACCTGGAGCTCCTCGCCCACCTGCCGCTGCTGCTGGCGGCCCTGGACGAGCGGCCCGAGACCGAGCGCGCGATCGTGCGAGAAGGCGTTCGCATCCTGGCCTCGGGCATGCAGCGCTACGCCTCGCGTGCGGCGGACCGTCCCACCGACGCCTGCTACCTCGACACCGACGCCGAGCTCGCGGACTACTGCTGGGTGGTGGCCGGCTGCGTCGGCGCGATGCTGACCGCGCTGTTCGAGCGCCGCATGGAGCCCGCGGCGGACCCGGCGCGCGAGCGGCGCCGCGCGCTCGCGCCGGTGGTCGGCGAGGCGCTGCAGCTCACGAACATCGCGCTCGACCTCTCGGGCGACGTGCGCCGCGGGCGCTGCTACGTGCCGGCCGCGTGGCTCGCCGCGCGCGGGCTCGCGGTGCACGACCTCGCCGGCGGCACCGACCCGCGCGTGCGCGAGGTCGCCGGGCAGCTCGCGGTGCGCGCACACGCGGCGCTCGACCAGGTGGCGGACTACATGGATACCGTGCCCGCGCGGCACGTGCGCTACCGGCTCTTCTGCCTGTGGCCCGCGCTCTGGGCGCGCGCGTCGCTGCGGCTGGTCGAGCGCGATCCCGGCTGGCCGGCGGCGGAGCGGCGCGCGAAGCTCACGCGCGGCGCGCTCTGGGGCATCGCAGCGCGCTCGCTGCTGGTGGCGCACGACCGCGCCGGCGTGCGGCGCATGCTCGCGCAGCCGTAGCGCCCGCTCACGCGGTCGGCTCGGCCTCCTGCTCGACCGGCGGCGCCGCGGCGCGGGCGCTCTCGCGCGCCGCGATCTCGCGCAGGCGGCGCGCCATCCAGAGCGCCCCGCCGAGCAGCAGCACCGCGCACGCGCTCGTCGCCACGGGCGCACCGAACGCCTGCGCGAGGCCGCCCGCGAGCAGCGACCCGAACGGTGCCGTGCCCACGAACATGAGCGTGTACAGGCTCATCACGCGACCGCGGTAGCGGTCCTCGGTGGTCATCTGGATCAGCGTGTTCGTGCTCGAGATGTAGAGGATGAGCCCGAAACCCGCGAGCGCGCCGGCGGCGATCATGCCGGGCAGCCAGTGGATCCACGCGAACCCCGCCATGCCGAGGCCGCCCACCGCGAGCCCGAGCAGCAGCTGGTTCCGCAGCGCCCAGCGGTCGAGGACCCGCGTCATCCGCGCCGCCGCGACGAGCGAGCCCACGCCGAAGGCGGCGAGCAGCGTGCCGTACGTGCGCGGTCCGGCGTGCAGCACGTCGCGCGTGTAGACCGGCAGCAGCACGTTGAACTGGAAGCCGAGTCCGGCGCAGATGGCGAGCAGGATCAGCAGGTTGCGAATCGGCCCGGTGCGCCACGCGTAGCGCACGCCGTCGGCCAGCGTCGCGCGCAGGGCGCGCGCGGAGAGCGCCTCGGGGGGCCGCACGTCGAGGCGCATCATCGCGAGGCCGCCGAGCACGGCGAGGAACGAGACGGCGTTGAGCCAGAAGCACGCGGACTCGCCGATGCTGCCGAGCAGCAGGCCGCCGATCGCGGGACCGACGACGCGGGCCGCGTTGAACGCCGCGGAGTTGAGCGCGATCCCGTTCGCGAGGTCCTCGCGCCCGGTCATCTCGATCACGAACGACTGTCGCGCCGGCATGTCGAACGTGTTGGCGATGCCGTAGAAGAACGCGAGCGCGAGCACCATCCACGGCTTCACCGCCCCGAACGTGACGAGCGCCGCGAGCACCGCCGACTGCAGCAGCAGCAGCGACTGCGTCGCCATGAGCAGCTTGCGCTTGTCGACGTGGTCGGCGATCACGCCCGCCCACAGCGCGAGCAGCAGCACCGGGAAGAACTGCGCGAAGCCGAGCCAGCCGAGCATCGCGGCCGAGTCCGTGAGCCGGTGCATGAGCCAGCCCTGCGCCACGCTCTGCATCCAGGTGCCGATCAGCGAGACGAGCTGGCCGACCCAGTAGAGGCGGAAGTTGCGGTGGCGGAGCGCGCGGAAACTGGACGCGGCGCTCGTACGGGGGGCATCCACGGTCATGGGACCGGGACGCTACCACGCTGCGCATGCGCAGGTCGTCAGCGCGCGGTCAGGTGCCGCGGTTGTGGCCGGGCGCGCCCCCGCGCTAGCGTGGATCCCATGAGCGCACCGCTGCGGTTTCCGGACGGCTTCCTCTGGGGAGCGGCCACGTCCGCCCACCAGGTCGAGGGCGGCAACCGCGCCAACGACTGGTGGCGGTTCGAGCAGCAGCCCGGTGTGATCCGCGACGGGCTCGGCAGCGGCGACGCCTGCCGGCACTGGGAGCGCTTCGACGAGGACTTCGCGCTCGCTGCCGCGGACGGCCACCGCGCGCACCGGCTCTCGCTCGAATGGAGCCGGATCGAGCCCGCGCGCGGCCGCATCGACGCCGCGGCGGTCGCGCACTACCACGCCGTGCTCGCGTCGCTGCGCCGGCACGCCCTCGAGCCGGTGGTGACGCTGCACCACTTCACCAATCCGCTCTGGGTCGCCGACGCCGGCGGCTGGGAGTCGCCCGCCACCGTGGAACGGTTCGTCGAGTTCGCGCGCTTCTGCGGCCGCGAGTTCGGCGGCGAGGTCGACTGGTGGTGCACGGTCAACGAGCCCGAGGTGTTCGCGTTCCGCGGCTGGTCCGAGGGCATCTGGCCGCCCGCGGTGCGCGACAACTCGCGCGCGCTCGCCGTGATCGCGAACCAGCTCGAGGCCCACGGCCGCGCCTATCGCGCGCTGCACGAGACCGACCGCCGCGACGCCGACGGTGACGGCGTCGCCGCGCGCGTCGGGTTCGCCAAGCACTACGTGCAGCTCGAGGCGCTGCGGCCGTGGCACCCGCTCGATCGCCTGGTCGCCCACTTCGAGCGCCGCGTGTTCGTCGAGGCGATCGAGCGAGCCGCGAGCGACGGCGTCATCGACCTCGCGATCCCCGGCGCGCGGAGCGTCCGGCGCACCGTGCCGGAGCTCGCCGGCGCGATGGATTTCTACGGCCTCAACTACTACACGCGCTGGCGCGTGCGCGCGCTCGCCCCGGTGCCGCACGTGGCCACGCCCGGCGCGCCGCTCAACGACCTCGGCTGGGAGGTCTGGCCCGACGGCTTCCGGCGCGCGCTGCTCGCGGCGGGCCGGTTCGGCAAGCCGGTGCTGGTCACCGAGAACGGCGTCGCCGACGCACACGACGCGTTCCGGCCGCGGGCGATCGTCGCGTTCGCCGAGGCGATGCACGCGGCGATCGCGCAGGGCGTCGACGTGCGCGGCTACCTGCACTGGTCGCTGCTCGACAACTTCGAGTGGTCCGAAGGCTGGCACGGCCGCTTCGGGCTCTACGCCGTCGATCCGCGCGCTCCCGGCGCGCCGCGCGTGCGGCGGCGGAGCGCCGAGGTGCTGGCGCGGCTCGCCCGCGCCAACGCGGTCACGGACGAAGTGCGCGCGGCCGTGGATGCGGGAACCGCCGGAGTCGTCTAGACTCCCTCCGTTCCGCAAGGAGGACATCCCGATGTGCCCGTTCTGCAAGGACAAGCCCTGCAAGGTGGTCGAGCAGCCCAGCGGCAAGCTCGTGTGCGAGTGCGGCAAGCACTCGTGGCCGAACGCCGCGATCTACGCCGAGGCGTGCCGCAAGGCGAGCCTCACCGTGGGCCGGACGGTCCACACGTGGACCCAGTCGCTCTGACGCACCGCTGATCGCTCGCGAAGGGCCCCGCACCCGCGGGGCTCTTCGGCGTTTCAGGCGCCGGCGTTCGCCGCGCCCGCGAGAGCACGCAGCTCCACCGCGACGTCGTCCATCTCGGCGAGATCGGGCGCCAGCGACTGCACGCCCTGCTCACGCGCCCACGCCGCGCCCTCGGCGAGCCCCACGGTGCCGCCCGCGCGCAGCTCGGTGGCGACGACGGGAATGCTCGACCGCTGGATCGCCGCGATCACGGTGTCGGGATCGGGCTTCATCGCGTGCCCGCGCGGGTTGACCGGGCCCATCGCGAAGTCCGGCGCGATCCCCCAGCGCTCGAGCGCCTGCAGCAGCGCGCCGAGGTTGCCCGTCTCGAAGCCGGCGAGCCCGCCGAAGCGCGCGCGCCCGAATCGCAGCATGCGCTCGAAGAACCGCGCGTGCCCCGCGGCGAGGGCGAGGTCGGTGATCGGCGCGGCGATCGTGACGCCGGCCCACACGCGCGCGCCGAGCATGGGCGCGTCGTGCTCGCAGCGGCGCGCGACGCGCGCCGCGAGGTCGCCCGCGAGCATCGCGGGCAGCAGCGTGATCGCCGCCGCCGCGGACCACGGTCCCGGCGCGCGGCGCGACGGTGCCTCGGCGGCGGGCTGCAGCAGCGGGTGCTCGTAGCGCAGGTCCTCCGCGGGCGGCGTGAGCGGCAGGCGCGCGAGCACGGGCACCGCGCGGCGCAGCTCGCGCAGCGCCGCGCGCAGCCGCGGCGACGGCACGCCGTAGACCGCGCCCGCGCCGACGTCGAGCGCCTTCACCAGCGTCACGGCGAGCGATTCGGGTTCACGGTAGCGGCCCGCCACCTCGAGCGCGCGATCGCGCGTGGCGCGCGCCGGCAGCTCGAGCGACGTCACGCCGAGCAGCAGCGAGGGCAGCGTCGCGCGCGGGCGGATCATCGCGCCACCTCGCAGCGCTCGCCGCCACGCGTGGCCGACGTGCGCAGCGCGTCGACGACGCTCACCGTGCGCAGCGCGCCGCGCGCGTCGAGCGTGTCGGGCAGCGCGCTGCCCGCGAGGGCGCGGGCGAACGCCGCGAACGCGGGCCCGGCCTCGCCCGCCTCGAATGCGACCGGGTCCGGCTCCTCGGCGAACACGCGGCGCGTGTGGCCGGCCGGGAAGATGTCGCAGGGCTCGGCGAGATCGGCCTCGAGCGCGTCGTCCGACACGAGCAGCGCGCCGCGCTCGCCGAGCACCTCGACGACGAGGGCGGTGCGCGGGTAGCCGGGCACGCTCCACGAACCGTCGACCACGATCTCGGTGCCGTCGGCCAGCGCCAGCTGGCCGTGGAGTTCGTCGAACCGCTCGCCGTAGAGCCGGTTGCCGCTCGCGGATACGGCCCGCACCGGGCCGAACAGCGCGTCCAGCAGCACCAGGAGCTCGGCCACCGTCGCGTCGAGCACGTCGCCGTGCACCGGCGGCGCGCCCGCGGCGAACACGCGCGACACGTACGCCGACGCCCGCACCTCGTGCGCGCGGCCGAGCACGCCGGAGGCGAGCACGCGAGACGCGCGGGCGAAGAGCGGGTGGAAGAGCGCGCCGACCGCGCAGCCGACGGGCGCGGACGCGGACTCGATCCGCGGCGCGAGGCGGGCCGCGCCTTCGCCGTGCGCGGCGGGCAGGCCGTCGACGAGCACCGCGAGCTTCGCGTCGAGCGCGCCCTCGACGGCCGCGACGCGTTCCTCGCGCGGGACCGCCACGACGGCGGCACCCGCCGGCACCTTCGCGAGCAGGCGCGACAGCGTGGACGCCGCGGGAACGCCGAAGCCGGCGCCGCGCGCGAACGCGCGCAGGTCGCCGCGTGGCTCGACGAATCCCGCGAGCGCGAAGCCCGGCGTCGTCGCGATCGCCATCGCGTAGGCGATACCGGCTCGTCCCAGGCCGTGCACGATCACGCGGCGCGCGTGAGGCGTGCCGTCGGTCGTCTCGATCGGTTGGGATGCAGCCGCGGTCATGGGGGGCCCGTCGGGAGGAGGCGAGGGACCGGCAAAGCTAACCGGCGGACGCGACGGCGGCAAACGAGAGGTTCCGCGCAGCCCGCCGAACGTGCGCGAGCCTCCGTCGCGGAGGCGACGGAGGCTCGCGGGGACGGCGACGGTGACGGGCGCGATCAGGCCGACATCTTGAACTGGATCTCGACGTCCTTGCGATCGCTCTCCTCGATCTTGAAGAGCTCCGCCGGCTGCAGGTGCATGCCGTTCGCGACCCAGGTGTCCGGGATCTGCTGGATGCGGATGTTGAAGAGCGTCACGGTGTCGTTGTAGAACTCGCGCCGGTCGGCGATCGAGTTCTCCAGCTCACTGATGCGCTGCTGCAGCGACAGGAACGATGCGTTCGCCTTGAGGTCCGGGTAGTTCTCGGCCACCGCGAAGAACTGGCCGAGCGCGCGCGTCAGGCCGCCTTCGGCCTCCGCTCGCTGCGCCACCGAACGCGCCGCCGCGAGCGCGCCACGCGCCTCGCTCAGCTTGTCGAAGATCGCGCGCTCGTGCTGCATGTAGCCCTCGCACACCTTCACGAGCTTCGGCAGCTCGTCGTGGCGCTGCTTGAGCAGCACGTCGATGTTGGCCCACGAGCGACCGATGTTGTTCTTCATCTCGATCAGGCTGTTGTAGATCGAGAGGAAGAATCCGACCGAGCCCACCAGTAGGAACCCGATCACCACCGTCCACAGGATCTCTGCTGCGTGCATCAGCGCCTCCTCGCGTGGAATGAAACCGCCGGCCGTCCCACCGGCGTGAACATCGTCGGAATCAGGTGCGGGACTTCAGCATCTCCAGCAGGCACCACAGGCCGAACAGCGTCACAAGCGGACCCAGGACGAGTCCGGCCGCGGCCTGCAGGCCGTATTCGAGCGTCATGGTCTTCTCGGAGCGCGGGCTGATCAGGAACACCGGATCGTGCTCGCCCTTGCGGAACACGCCGCGGACGTCCGCGTCCAGCGTGCGCAGGCGGCTCGTGACCATGCCCTCGGTGCCGGTGGCCTCCATCTGCGGCTCGTCCCACGACACGTTCGCGGACTGGGCGCGGGGGAACACGCGGCCCAGCACATAGACGACCTGGCCGTCCTCGAGCACGCGCTCGCGGAATCGCATCGGCCCGAGCGCCCACATGCCGCGCATGTGGAGCTTGTGCTGCTCCATGTACTGCATGTAGCAATCGGGCACGCCGAAGCCGTGCGTCGTCTCCTCGACGCCGAACGGCAGCCGGCAGTCGGCACCGTGCGGATAGACGAGCGCCGTGCCGGTGTCGTCCTTGATGAAGAACGGGCTCGACGAGCGGTTGTGGTGCACGGTCGACCAGGAACGCGTGCCGTTGCGGTTGCTCGACCGGGTGGCGATCTCCACCTCCCAGTACGCGCACGGCTTGCCCGAGAACGGCGCCGAGACGCGGCTGCGCTCGAGCACGCCGCCCGAGACCTCGGCGAGACCCATCGCCATCGAGCGGATGCGCGAGGTCGGCGTGTTCTGGATGAGCTGGCGGATGCGCATGGCGCGGAAGCCGGCGAAGAAGATGAACGGCCCCGCCAGTGTGGCGCCGAGGCAGACGAGCGAACCGAGCAGGCCGTGGCCCATCAGTACCTCCCCTCCGCGGAACGACCGACCGCGTGCACGAGCACGAGCAGCCCGGCCAGCGAGAGCGCCGGCCCGAGCAGCGCGCCGCCGGCGCGCCACGCGGGCGGCGCGAAGCTGCGCGGCTCGCGGGGCGCGTCGCACACGATGCAGCGCTCGAGCGCTTCCGCCGGCTCGATGCGCCACGCGGGTTCGTGTTCCGTGGGCGCGGCCGCGACCGTCCACGCGCCGTCCGTGCCGGTGCGCAGCCGCTCGACGTCCGCGGCGCCGGCATCGGCGTCCTCCAGTCGCTGCACCTCGCCGATCACGCAGGCCTCGTGGCCGGCGAACAGCGCGCGCTCGCGCACGAGCACGCGGCCGGGCCGCGAGAGCTGCCAGCGGGTCTCGGGCGCGCGGGCAAAGAGCGCGCGCAGGTTCTCGCTCAGGTCCGCGGCGCTGTCATAGGCGCGCTCGGCGGTCACCGCCAGTTCCCAGCGCGCGTGCTCGTCGGCGACGAGCGCGAGGCCGGACTCGGTGGCGAGCCGGAAGGCGCGCGACTCGCGCACGCGGCCGGCCACGGCGTGATCGTCGCCGATCAGCTCGAGCTCGAAGCCCGCGCACGGCCGCGCCGAGAGCGGCGTGAAGAGCGGGCTCTCGAGCACGACGGCGCCACGCGCGGCGCCCGCGCCGGCGGCGAGCGCGGTGGCGGGCTCCGCGGGCAGGGCGAGCAGCCAGCGGCGCGCACGCCACGAGCGCAGGCCGTCGGCGAACCAGGGTCCGCCGGCGACGACGCACGCCACCGCCGCCAGCATCGCGGCGGGGCTGACCGGGACGAGCAGGGATGTAGCCATGATCGCCCGGGTTATCGGCCTTTCGGCCGCCCGGGCTTAGGCCGGGTTTGCGGGCCCCCTGCGCCTCAAATGCCGGTGGGGACGGCGCCTGCGGCGCCTTTCCGGCCACCCGGGGAGCGCGCGGACCTGGGCCGGCGTGCTCCCCGGGGCGCGGTCAACGGGCGCTGGCGAGCGCCCGGCCGCCGTCGATCGAGACGTTGGCGCCGGTGATCCAGCCGGCGTCGGGCCCGAGCAGGTAGAGCACGAGCGCCGCGACCTCGTCGGCGGTGCCGACGCGGCCGATCGGGTGCGTCACCTTGCCGCGCTCGAGAAACGCCGGGTAGTCGGCGACCGCCTGCGTCACCGTGTGCAGCTCGGTCACCACCACGCCCGGGCTGATCGCGTTGACGCGCACGCCGAAGGGCGCGAAGTCGAGCGCGGAGCAGCGCGTCAGCATGTCCACCGCGGCCTTGCTCACGCAGTAGGACGCCAGGTTCGCGTACGGGCGCACGCCGCCCGCGACCGACGACACGTTGACGATCGCGCCCCGGCGCGCCTTGAGCGCCTCGGCGGCGGCGCGCGTCATGAAGAAGAGCGCGTCGAGGTTGGTGTCCATGACGCGGCGCCACTCCGCGGTCGGAGTGTCCGCCACGCCACCGTTGCCCAGCACGCCCGCCGCGTTCACGAGCCCATCGAGCCCGCCGAAGCCGTCGGTCGCCGCCTGCACGAACGCCGCGCACGCGGCCTCCTCGCGCGTGTCGCCCGTCACGACGCGGGTGCGGGCCGGATCGCCGATCGCCTTCGCGACGTCCTCGAGCCGGTCGCGGCGGCGCCCCGCCAGCACGACGTTCGCGCCCTCGGCGCCCAGCGCCTTCGCGCACGCCCGCCCGATCCCGCTGCTCGCCCCCGTCACCAGCACCGTCCTGCCCCTGAACCGCTGCGTCTCCGCCATCGTCCTCTCCTTCGCGCGGGGCGTCGGCCGCCGCGATCGATCGTCGGGTGGATCTCCGCTCGCCCGGTCCGGGCGTCGCGGAGCCTCGTCGGCACAATCTAGGGCACGGAACCCGGCGAGGCACGCCCGCTGCCGCCCGGCGCGGCGATCGAAGCCATTGACCGCGCTCCCGGGGCATGGAACGCTTGAGCCGGCGACGTTCCCCACGTCGAGCCTCGTCCCCCTGCAAGGATTTCCGCGTGAGCGGCCCCGACGAACCCGAGACCACCGAACAGCTCCTCGCGCGTGCGCGCGCGGGCGACGAAGCCGCGCGCTCGCAGCTCTTCGCGTCCGTGCTGCCGCGGCTGCGACGCTGGGCGCACGGGCGGCTGCCGTTGGGCGCGCGCGCCTATCGCGACACCGAGGACCTCGTCCAGTCGGCCATGCTCAAGGCACTCGACCACCTGCAGGAGTTCGAGCCACGGCACGAGGACGCCTTCCTCGCCTACCTGCGCCGCATCCTCTTCAATCGCGTGCTCGACGAACTGCGGAGCGCCAAGCGCCGGCCCGCGCGCCACGAGGTGGACGAGGACATGGTCGATCCCGGCCCCTCGCCCGCCGAACTGGCGATGAGCCGCGAGGTCCAGGAGCGCTACGAGCGGGCGCTCGCGGAGCTGCCCGAGCCGCAGCGGCGCGCGGTGGTGCTGCGCGTCGAGCACGGCCTGCCGTTCGAGGACATCGCCCGCGAGCTGGGCAAGCCCACGCCCAACGCGGCGCGGCTGTTCGTCGTGCGCGCGCTCGAGCGGCTCTCGAAGAGCATGCGCGACCTGCGCTGAACCGGCGCCGCGCGGCATTCTCGGGTGAAACCTAGGCCGCGCCGGCCTCGAGCCACGCGATCGCCGCGGCCAGCGTCGCCTCCGCCGGCTGCTCCGCTCCCCACGCGACCGACTCCGCGTACTCGCGCGGCCCCAGCGCCGCCTCGGCGCGCGCGCGCCACTCCTGCACGAACGCTTCGTCCCATGGATCGCGGCGCGTGCCCCGCGCGGCGCGCGCGGCCTCGACGGCGCCCCAGAGCTCGGCCGCGAACGCGTGCTCGTCACGCGCGGCGGCGAGCGCGAGCACGAGGTCGAACGTGGCGAGCGCGCGCTGGCCGAGGCCGTGCTGCGCGCACAGGCGCAGCGATTCGAGCAACCGCTGGCGAGCCTCCTCGAGCCGGCCGCGGGGCACGAGCACGTAGCACTGGTTCGCGAGGTGGTTGGCGACGCCGTCGACGCGGCCGATCGCGCGGCATGCCTCGACCGCCCGTCCGTACGCCTCCTCGGCGGCGTCGAGTTCGCCCCGGATCCGGTGCAGCTCGCCGAGGTTGCCGAGCATCGCGCTCAGGTACATGCGCTCGCCCGCGACCTGCGAGCAGCGGATGCCCTCCTGCGTCGCGGCGAGCGCCGTGTCGAGATCGTGCACCACGCCGGCGACCGCGCCCAGGTGCAGGTACGTCATCGCGCGCAGAGCGGGGTCGCCCACGTGCGCGCCGATCGTGACGGCCTCGTCGGCCAGCGCGCGGGCGCGCTCGTAGCGCCCGAGGCCCATGGCCAGCAGGCTCGCGCGCGCCGCGAGCACCGCGCGCGGCGCCGTCGGCGCCGCGGCGCCGGGCCGGGCGAGCGCTTCCTCCGCCAGCCGCAGCCCGAACTCGTGGAGGTTGCGGTTGCGCCAGAAGTAGAGCAGCCCGCCCTGCAGCGTGAGTCCCGCGACGGCCGATTCCGGCGCGGCGTCGCACCACGCGTGCGCAGAGAGCAGGTTCTCGCGCTCGACTTCCAAGCGCGCGAGCCACTGGCCCGCCTCCGGGCCGCGCACGTGCGCATCGGCCTCCTCGGCGAGCGCGACGCACCAGCGGCAGTGACGCTCGCGCGCCGTGCGCGCCTCCCCCGCTTCCTCCAGCTTGGCGAGCGCGAACTGGCGCACGGTCTCGAGCATCGCGTAGCGGCTGGTGCCGCCGTCGGCGCGCGTGACCTCGACGAGCGACTTCTCGGCGAGCCGCGCGAGCCGGTCGAGCACGACGAGATCGTCCGGCTCGTCCACGACGCGGGCCGCGGCCGCGAGTTCGCAGCCGCCCACGAACACCGCGAGGTGCCGGAACAGGCTCCGCTCGGCGGGTTCGAGCAGGTCGTAGCTCCAGCCGATCGCCGCCGCGAGCGTCTGGTGCCGCGGCAGCGCGGTGCGGGTGCCGCCGGTGAGCAGGCGGAAGCGGTCGTCGAGCCGGGCGCGAATCTCGGCGGGCGAGAGCACGAGCACGCGCGCGGCCGCGAGTTCGATCGCGAGCGGGATGCCGTCGAGGCGGCGGCAGATCTCCGCGACCACCGCGAGGGTGTCCGCGTCGAGCGCGAACGCGCGATCGGCCGACCGCGCGCGGTCGAAGAAGAGACGCACCGCGTCGGTGTCGCGCGCGCCCTCGGGATCGTCCGCCCCGGGCAGGGGCAGCGAGCGCAGCACGAGCACGCTCTCGCCGGGAGCGCCGAGCCCTTCCCGGCTCGTGCAGAGCACGCGCGCGTGCGCGCTCGCCGCGAGCACCGTGGCCGCCAGCGCGGCAGCCGCGTCGAGCACGTGTTCGCAGTTGTCCACCACCAGCAGCACGCGGCGGCCCGCGAGCCGGCGGGCGAGCGCGTCGGCCACGGGCACGCCGGGCGTGGGTGCGACACCGAACGCGGCCGCGGCCGCGAGTACGACGCGCTCGGCGTCCTGCAGCGGCGCCAGGTCCGCGAACGCGACGCCGTCCGGGAACTCGCCCGCGCAGCCCTCCGCGACGCGCAGCGCGAGCCGCGTCTTGCCGCAGCCACCGATGCCCGTGATCGTCACCAGGCGCGCGGCGCGCAGCCGCGCGCGCGCCTCGGCGATCTCGGGCCCGCGGCCGATGAAGCGCGTGCGCGGCCGCGGCAGCGCGATCGCGCCCGCGGGCGCCGTGGGCGACGGCGTCCACGCCTCGCCGGCACGCGCGGCCTCGGCCAGCGCGTTCGCGAACTCCTCGGCCGTGCGCGGGCGCGCGTCCGGCGATTTCTCGAGCGCGCGCGCGACGGTCGCCGCCACGCCCGGCGGCACGTCCGGGTCGCGCGCGTCGAGCGGCTCGGGCTCGCCTTCCAGCTGGAGCTGCACCAGCGCCTCCCGCGTCGCGGCCACGAACGGCGGCCGGCCCGCCAGCAGTTCGTAGACGACGCACGCGAGCGCGTACACGTCGGTGCGCGCGTCGCCGGGCTCGCCGCGCACCTGCTCGGGCGCCATGTAGGCCGGCGTGCCGAGCCGCCCGCCTTCCGCGGGCTCGTCGGCGGCGCCGCTCGCGAGCGCGATGCCGAAATCGGCGACGAGCGCGACCCCGTCGGCGAGCAGGACGTTCTCGGGCTTCACGTCGCGATGCACGATGCCCGCGCGATGCGCGTGCCCAAGGCCGGTGGCGATCTCGCGCGCCAGCCGCAGCACCTCCTCGAGCGGCAGCCGGCGCTCGCGCTCGAGCCGCGCCCGGAGCGAGCCGCCGCGCACGAACGGCATCACGTACCACGGCCGCCCGGCCGCGACGCCGGAATCGAACAGCGGCACCACGTGCGGGTGGCTGAGCCGCGCGATCGCCTCGAGCTCGTGCCGGAAGCGCTCACGGCCCGCCTCCGTCGCCGCCTCGGCGCGCACCAGCTTGAGCGCGACCTTGCGGCCGTGGCGGACGTCGTGCGCGACGTGCACCGCACCCATGCCGCCGCGTCCGACGAGGCGCTCGAGCGAATAGCGCGACGCCAGCTCGGCGACGACATCCGGGGGCGGAACGATCTCCATGGAGCGCCTCGGGGCGGACCGCAGCGCGGCGTGCGCCGGCGCTGCGGGCGCGGCGCGACGGCGAGGGGCGAATGCGGGGGAGTATTCCAAGCCGGACGCGGTCCCGTCCAGAGCGCCCGTTGTGCTCGGATGAATGCAGTTGGCGCGGGAGGTGCAGTGATCCTCCGGCATGACGACCTTCATCCCGCCGTTCTGCCCCAACCCGAGCTGTCGCTACCACAAGGCCGAGCGTGCCTTGTGGCGCTGGTCCCACGCCGGCTACTACACCCGCCAGGCCCGCCCCCGCCGCATCGCCCGTTTCCGCTGTGACCACTGTGGGCGCAACTTCTCCACCCAGACCTTCGCCACCACCTACTGGCTCCGCTATCCCAAGCGGCTGATCCCCGTCGCGCACCGGCTGCTCGGGGGCTCGGCCCTGCGCCAGATCGCACGCGAGTTCAAGGCCTCGCCGCAGTCGATCATGAACCTCGCGCTCCGGCTCGGCCGGCACGCGCTGCTCTACCACGTGGCGCACGGACCCAAGGGCCCGATCCGCGAGCCGCTGGCGCTGGATTCGTTCCAGAGCTTCGAGTACAGCCAGTACCATCCGACGCTCTATCACCTGCTGGCGGGGCGGGAGAGCCACTTCTTCTACGCGTTCACGGAGTCGGAGCTGCGCCGCAGCGGGCGGATGACGAAGCGCCAGAAGCGGCGCCGGGCGGAGCTGGAGGAGAAGCACGGCCGCCCGGACCCGCGCAGCATCGAGCGTGAGGTGGCCAAGCTTCTCCAGATCACGCTGCCGCAGCCGCAGGCGCTCGAGATCTACACCGACGAGCACGCCGACTACCCGCGCGCGATCCGGCACCTGCCGAAGCACGCGATCGAGCACCACACGATCAGCTCACGGGCGGCGCGGACGCCGCGCAACCCGCTCTTCGAGGTGAACCTGCTCGACCTGCTGATCCGGCACTGCGGTGCGAACCACCGGCGCGAGACGATCGCGTTCTCGAAGCGTCGGCAGGCGGCGGTGGAGCGGCTGTGGTGGTTCCTGGTGTGGCGGAACTACGGCAAGTACTTCAGCGAGCGCGCCCATACGGAGACCCCCGCGATGCGGCTGCAGCTGATGGACCGGCCGCAGACGGTGCGCGCGATGCTGCACGGGCGACTGTTCCCGGCGCGGCTCGCGGTGCCGGAGCGGTGGAGGCAGTACTACGGGCGCGAGATCGAGACGCGCGAGATCCCGAACGGGGATCGGGCGCTCCGGAAGTACGCGATGTAGCGGCAAGCGGGAAAACGATTCGAGGCCCGGCTGGCGCGGTTGCCTTCCAGCGTCACCCGCAATCTTCCGAGCACAACGCGTGGCTTGTGGGGCCCCGGGTGCTGTGCTCCAATGCCGATGGCCTCTTCCACGCGCGTTCACGATCCCGGCCCGGCCCGACCTCCGGGCCACGGATCCCGTACGACCTTCGACCACGGACGGTTCATGGTGCCCGCGGGCTTCCTCGGCGCGCTGCTCGACGGCGCGGTATGGGGACTCTCGGCAGCGCTGCTCGCGGCGGCCGCCGCAGGGGCGCTTCCGGACCGTTTCGCACGCCTCGGCCACGCCGTGCCGCGCGCGCTCGCGACGCTGGCGTGCGTCGCCGCGGCCGCGCTCGGCGGCCTGATGCTCGCGGGCGGACGGCCCGAACCCCTCGCGTGGTGGCCGGGCGTTCCCGGCGAACCGTTCACGCTCGCGCCCGACGTGCTCGCCGCGCCGTTCCTGCTGCTGTTCGGCCTCGTCGGCGCCGCGTCGTTCGCCGCGCACGCGCCCACCGGCTCCGCGGCCGGCGCCCGGGCCCGGCTCGCGCTGCACGCGGCCTTCGCGCTCGCGCTGCTCGCGGTCTTCGCCACCGACCACGCGCTGCTCTTCCTGGTCGCGTGGGAGGGCATGACGCTGGCGTCCGCCGCGCTGGTCGCGAGCGACCTCGGCTCCGCCCGCGCCCGCGGCGCCGCATGGGTCTACCTCGCGCTCTCGCAGCTGGGCGCCGCGTGCGTGGCGCTGCCGCTCGTCACGCTGGCCTCGCGCGCGCACTCGTTCGATTTCGCCGCGCTGGCCACCACGTGGGCCACGCAGCCGCCCGCCGAATCGGCGGCGATGGCGTGGCTCTTCACCGCCGGCTTCGCGGTCAAGCTCGGGCTCGTGCCCGCGCACGTCTGGCTGCCGCAGGCGCACCCCGAGGCGCCCGCGCCGGTGTCAGCGCTGCTCTCGGGCGCGATGGTGAAGGCGGGGCTCTACGGCCTGCTGCGGTTCGCGTGGCAGCTGCCGGGCGCGCCACCGCCGGGCTGGGGCCACGTGCTGATGGGCCTCGGTGTCGCGTCGGCGCTGGCGGGCGCGCTCTACGCCGCGATCGAAGCCGACGCGAAGCGGCTGCTCGCCTACTCCACGCTCAAGCACGCGGGCGTGCTCGCGCTCGCGACGGGACTCGCCGCCACGCTGGCCGCGAACGGCCAACCGGCGATCGCCGGCGTCGCGCTCGCGGCCGCGCTCTACCACGCGCTCGGCCACGGGCTCGCCAAATCGCTCGCGTTCCTCGCGGTGGGCGAAGCCGCGCACGCCGCGGGCACGCGCAACCTCGAGGCGCTGGGCGGGCTGGCGAAGCGGATGCCGCGGGTGTCGTTCGCGGCGCTCGTCTCGACGCTCGCGCTCTGCGGCCTGCCGCCCTTCTCGTGCTTCGCGGGCGAGTGGCTCACGTTCCAGGCGATGATCCTCGGCTACTCCGCCGGCACCGGCCAGCTGCGGCTGCTGGTGCCGTTCGCGGGCGCGGCACTCGCGCTCGCGAGCGCGCTGGCCGTGGCGGCGATGGTGAAGCTCTACGGCATCGGCTTCCTCGGCCGGCCGCGCAGCGCCACGGCCGCCGCGGCGCACGACGCGCCCGCGGGCCTCGGGCGGCTGATCGCCGCACTCGCGGCGCTGCCGTTCCTCTGGGGCCTCGCCGCCCCGTGGCTCGCCGCGGCGATGGGCGGCCCGCTCGGCGTGCTGCTGCCCGGCTTCGACGCCGCGGGGCTCGCGCGCGACGCCGGCTTCGTGCTCGCGCCCGCGCGGCTCGCTCCGGCGAGCATCTCGCCCGCGGCCGTCGCGCTGCTGCTCGGCGTGCTGACGCTGCTCGTCGCGGTGTGGATGCGCGTCGCGCGGCGCGGCACCGGTACGATCCGCCGCGGACCGTCGTGGTCGTGCGGCGCGCCGCTCGATCCGCGCATGCAGTACTCGGCGCTCGGATTCACCAAGCCGCTGCGGCTCGTGTTCGAGCCCGTGCTCGGTGCGCGGCGCGAACGCGAGGTGCTCGAGGAGGGCTCCCCCTACTTCGCGCGCAAGGTCCGCTACCGCGCCGGCTCCGTGAACGCGTTCGAGCAGTGGCTCTACCCGCCGTTCGTCCAGGGCGTGCTGTGGATGTCGGAGCGGGTCCGCGCGCTCCAGGCCGGCAGCCTGCACCTCTACCTCGCGTACCTGCTCGCCACGCTCGTGGCGCTGCTGCTCTGGGGCCGGTGATGGTGACCGCGCTGGTGGTGCTCGGGCAGGTGGTGCTGATCGTCGCGCTGGCGCCGCTCTGGAACGGCATCGTCGGCGCGCTCAAGGCGCGCCTGCAGATGCGCCGCGGCCTGCCGCCGCTGCAGCGCTACCGCGATCTCTTCAAGCTGGCGCGCAAGGAGACCGTGCTGTCGGCGGACGCCTCGCCGCTCGCGCGCGTGGCGCCCGCGCTGGTGCTCGGCGCGGCGCTGGCGATCTGCACGTGGACGCCGGTGGTCACGACGCAGCCCGGGCTCGGGTTCGCGGGCGACCTCGTGATGACGGTGGCGCTGTTCGCGGCGATGCGCGTGCTGCTGGCGCTGCTCGCGCTCGAGGCCGGCACCACGTTCGGCGGCATGGCGGCGAGCCGGCACCTCGCGCTCTCGGCGCTGGCCGAGCCCGCGCTCATGCTCGCCGTGTTCACGCTCGCGATCGCCGCCCGCAGCACCGACCTCGCGCGCATCTCCGGCGCGATCGTCGCGCAGCCGCACGCGTGGATCTCGCCGTCGCACCTGCTCGCGCTGACGGCCATGTGGATCGTCGTCGTCTCCGAGACCGGCCGCGTGCCCGTGGACAACCCGGTCACGCACCTCGAGCTGACCATGATCCACGAAGGCCTCGTGCTCGACGTCTCCGGCCGCCACCTCGCGCTGCTCGAGTGGGCCGCCGCCGTGCGCCAGCTGCTGCTGCTCACGCTGGTGGCCAACCTGTTCCTGCCGTGGGGCATCGCCACCACGCTCGAACCCGCCGCGCTGGGGATCGCGCTGGCGGCGTGGCTCGGCAAGCTGCTGCTCTTCGCGGTCGTCGTGGCGGTGTCCGAATCGGTCACGGCCAAGATGCGCCTCTTCCGCGTGCCGGAGTTCCTCGGCATGGCGTTCCTGCTCGCGCTGCTCGCGCTCACCTCGGACTCGCTCCTGCGATGACCCTCCAGCTCCCGGAATGGCTGCCCCGCAGCAACACGGTCAACCTGCTCGCCGGCGCGTTCCTGCTCAGCGCGCTCTACGCGGCGGCGCAGCGGCGCGTGCTCGCCGCGATCACGGCGTACCGCTGGAACTCGGTCGCGCTCGGGACGATCGCGCTCGTCGTCGCGTTCGCCACCGGCGCGAAGCACATCGCGCTGGCGGCGCTGCTCGTGCTCGGCACCAAGGCGCTCGTGATCCCGGCGCTGCTCGCGCGGCAGGTCCGCCGCCGCGGCACCGACACCGAGGCCGAGCCGATCGGCGGCGTGCCGATCGCGATGCTCGTCTGCGGCGCGCTCGTGGTGATCGCGTTCAGCCAGACGCGCGCGCTCTTCGGCGCGGGCGTGAGCATCCTCGCGTCGTGCCTGCCGGTCTCCGTGGCCACGACGCTCGTGGGCCTCTTCGTCATGGTGAGCCGCCGGCGCGCGCTCATGCAGGTGGTGGGCCTCGTGCTCACCGAGAACGCCATCTTCCTCGCGGCCGTCTCGCTCACCTACGGCATGCCGCTCGTCGTCGAGATGGGCGTGCTGCTCGACCTGCTCGTCGGCATCGCGATGTTTGGTCTCTTCGTGGAGCGCATCGAGGAAACGCTCGGCGACTCCGACACCACCCGCCTCACCACGCTGAAAGGCTGAGACGCCCGTGCCCTGGATCCTCCCGCTCCTGCTCGTCGCCCCGGCCGCGGCGCTGGTCGCGCTCCTGCGCGGCGGCGGCCGCGCGACCACGCGCGCGCTCGTGGGAGGCTGCGCCCTGGCCTTCGCGCTCTCGCTGGCGCTGGCCGCGCGCGTCGTGCGCGGTGGGCCGGTGGAGACGGCGGGCGGCTGGCTGCAGGCGGACGCGCTGTCGGCGCTCGTGGCGTGCATCGTGTCCGGCGTCGCTCTGGCGTGCGGGGCGTACGGGGTCGACTACATGCGCATGGTCGTCACGCACGAGCACGCGGACGCGCGCTGGCCGGCGGGCCGTTACGAGGCGCTCTACCTCGTCATGGTCGCGTGCATGCTGCTCGCGACGCTCGCCAACAATCTCGGGCTGATGTGGATCGCGATCGAGGGCGGCACGCTGGCGTCCGCCCTGCTCGTGGGCTACTACCGCCGCCCCGGCGCCGTGGAAGCCGGCTGGAAGTACCTGCTGCTCTGCTCGGTGGGCATCACGCTCGCGCTGTTCGCGACGGTGCTCCTCTACTACTCCGCGGTGCCGGTGTTCGGCGAGAGCGGCATGGGGCTGCACTGGACCGCGCTGCGCGACGTCGCGCCGCGGCTCGACCCGCGCTTCGTGAAGCTCGCGTTCCTGTTCGCGTTCGTCGGCTACGGCGCCAAGGCCGGCCTCGCGCCCGTGCACTCGTGGCTGCCCGACGCGTACACGCAGGCCCCCGCGCCTGCGGCCGCGCTCATGTCCACGGGCCTGCTCGCGACGACGCTCACCGCGCTCATGCGCTTCCACGCCGTCACGGCCGCGTGCGTCGGCCCGCAGTGGTCGGGCGGCCTGCTCACCCTGTTCGGCGTGCTGTCCATGCTGGTCGCCGTGCCGTTCATCCTGGTGCAGGGCGAGTACAAGCGCCTGCTCGCCTATTCGAGCATCGAGCACGCGGGCTTCGTCACGCTCGCGATCGGGATCGGCACGCCGCTCGCGGTGTTCGGCGGCATGCTGCACCTGCTGATGCAGTCGCTCGCCAAGGCGCTCGCCTTCCTCGCCGGCGGCACGATCGGGCGGGCGAACGAATCGCGGCGCATGGACCAGTGGGGCGGCACGCTCGCCGCGAGCCCCGCGATCGGCACCCTGTTCGTGGGCGCCGGGCTCGGGCTCGCCGGCCTGCCGCCGTCGGGCACGTTCGTGTCGGAGTGGCTGACGCTCGCGGGCGGCCTCGGCTCGCCGCGGCGGGCCGCCGCCATCACGGCGCTGGCCGTGTTCGCGATCGTGTTCGTCGGGCTCTCGTTCCACTGGACGCGCGTCGCGCTCGGCGCGCGCCGCGCGCGCTGCAACGACCGCATGCCGGCCACCTCGCACCGCCCGCTCTGGGCGCTGCTTGCCGTCCTCGTCCTCTTCGGCCTCTGGCTCCCCGCGCCCGTGCGCGCGCTCGTGGAGCAGGCCGCGAAGGTGGTGCTGCCGTGAGCGCCGGTCCCTCGGGCGACCTGTTCCCGCTCGATCGTGCGCTGCGCGGCATCCGCGAGCGCTTCGCCGACGCGGTGATGGACGCCGACCGCACGAGCCTGCGCGAGCGCACCGTCGTGGTGCCCGCCGACCGGCTCGCGGACGTCGCGGGCGCGCTCACCGGCGAGTGGGGCGGCATGCTGATCGCGCTCTTCGGCCTCGACGAACGCGAGACGCACGGGCGCTTCCGGATCCACGCCATGTTCTCGATGGCGCCGGAGGACGCGATCGTCACGCTCGTCGCCGCGGTGCCGGAGCTCGTGCCGGCCTATCGCGCGCTCTCGCCCGTCGTGCCCGCGGCCAACTGGCTCGAGCGCGAGCTGCACGACATGCTCGGCGTCGAGCCGACCGGGCATCCCGACCCGCGTCCGCTCGTCGCGCACGCCGGCTGGCCGGCGGGCATGCATCCGTTGCGGAAGGACTTCGTGCTGCCCGAGGGCGTCGACTGGGCGCCGCGCTTCACCTGCTCGCACGTCGAAGGCGAGGGCGTGTTCGAGATCCCGGTCGGCCCGATTCACGCAGGTGTGATCGAGCCCGGGCATTTCCGCTTCTCCACGGTGGGCGAGGCCGTGCTCAACCTCGACGTGAGGCTCGGCTGGACGTGGCGCGGGCTCGAGAAGCTCGCCGAGGGCGCGTCGCTGACGCGCGGCCTCGAGCTCGCCGAGCGGCTCTGCGGCACGTGCGCGCTGGCGCACGCGCTCGCGTTCTGCCACGCGGCCGAGGAGCTGGCGGGCGTGACGGTGCCTCCGCGCGCCCGCGCGATCCGCTCGCTCGCGGCCGAGCTCGAACGGATCGCGAACCACCTGAACGACATGGCGGGGATCGTCAACGACGTCGCGTGGGTGACCGGCGCCGCCGACTTCCTGCGCATGCACGAAACCCTGCGCGCGGTGTGCGGGAGGCTGTTCGGCCACCGCTTCCTGCGCGGCGTGATCGTACCCGGCGGCGTGCAGCGCGACCTCGACGACGCGCAGCAGCTCTGGCTGCGGCGCGTGCTCGGCGAACTGCGCGTCGAGGTGCCGCGCGCCGTGCGCGCCGCGCTCGACAACCCGGCGGTGCTCGACCGCATGGTGGGCACGGGCGTCCTGACGCCCGAGGTGGCCCGCGACCTCGGCGTCACCGGCGTGGCCGCGCGCGCTTGCGGCATCGCGCGCGACGGCCGCAAGGACCACCCGTTCGCGTTCTACCGCGATCTCGACTTCCAGGTCGTGACGCGTTCCGCGGGCGACGTGCAGGCGCGTTTCGAGCTGCGGGCCGACGAGATCCAGGAGTCGCTCAACCTGGTCGACCAGATGATCCTGCGCCTGCCCGGCGGACCGCTCGCGCAGCACCTGGGCGAGCTGCCCCCCGGCCGCTGGGGCAGCGGCGTGGTCGAATCGCCCCGCGGGCTGCACGTGCACTGGCTGCGCGCCGACGAGCGGGGCACGATCGGCGAATGGCGCGTGCGCTCGGCCTCGCACGCCCTCTGGCCGGCGCTGGCGCTGGCGGTTCCCGGCAACATCGTCCCCGACTTCCCGCTCATCAACAAGAGCTTCAACCTCTGCTACGCGTGCACCGATAAGTAGGTCGGGCGGCCCGTCCCGGGCGCCCGGGAGGTGGCCGTGACGCGAACGCAGAAATGGGGTGTCGTCGCCGGTGGCTACGCCGCCGCGCTCGCCGCGGGACTGCTGGCGGGCTGGGCGTACGACCGGAGCATTCCCGCCGCGGTGCGGGATGCTTCGAGCGGCATGTACGGCTTCGGCCAGCTGCTGGCCGCCGTGGCCGTGTTCGGGTTCACCGCGCTGCTGCCGACGATCGCCGCACTCGTGTTCCTGCGGCCGTACGCGCCGCTCTGGCGCACGCTCTCCGGCGTGGCGGTCGCGTTCGCCGCGGCCGGGCTGGTGGCGGCGCTGGTCTTCACGTTCGGCGCGTACCCGAACGACGGCCCGGGCGCGCTCGGCAGCCTGTTCGCGCTCGCGCACATGCTGGGATTCCCGCTCTGGACGCTGGCATTCGGCATCTTCGCCGTGCTCACGCCCGATCGCGGTTCGCGCCGCCGGTGGGTCGCGGCGCTCGGGATCGAGCTGGTGGTGGCCGCGTTCTCGATCGTGCACTTCGCGGGCGCCTACGTGCGGCACTGAGCCCCGGCCTTGCGCCGGCGCGCGAGCCGCGCGACGATGCGGACGCACCTCACGTCCGCCCCGTCCACGGAAGGAGCTCGCCCATGTGGGACCCGATCCTGCGCGCCCTGCGTCGCGGCTCGCTCGCCGGCCAGGACGCTGCGCCGCTGCCGGCGGGCCTCGAGCCCGCGCCGCGCGCGGATGCGGGCGAGATCGAGGTGCTGGGCGAGGCGCTGCGCGTGGAGGTGCGGCGGCTGTTCGCGGGCTCGCTCAAGCTGCGCCACCTCGACGCCGGCTCGTGCAACGCGTGCGAGACCGAGCTGCAGGCGCTGCTCGGGCCCTTCTACGACGTGCAGCGCTTCGGGATCGACCTCGTCGCCTCGCCGCGCCATGCCGACGGGCTGCTGCTGACGGGCCCGGTCACGCGGCACCTCGAGGAGGCCGTGCGGCTCACCGACGAAGCGACGCCGCGCCCGCGGCTGCTGATCGCGGTCGGCGACTGCGCGTGCGACGGCGGCTTCTGCGCGGAATCGTTCGCGGTGCACCGCGGCGGCGGCGAGATCGCGCCGATCGACGTGCGGATCCCCGGCTGCCCGCCCGAGCCCGCCACGATCGTGCGCGCGCTGCTCGCGGCGCTGGGCCGCGAACGCGTGCGCGCGGCCGCGTCCGCCTGAGTCACTTCCCCGCGGCGAGGTCCTTCACGCGCTGTTCGCGGCGGGCGTCGCCCTTGCCGCGCGTGTAGCCGTAGCGGTACGCGATCCACACCGCGGCGACGTGGACGAGCCACCACCCCGGGTAGAGGAACTTGAGCATCTGCGGAAGCGGCATCGTCTCCTCCTCGAACGGGCCGCGCTCAGGGCGCGCCCAGGCCGCGCAGGAACGCGCGGTCGCCTTCCAGTACGTCGCTCACGTCCAGCAGCCGTGGTTCGATCCAGCGCCAGGCGTGCACCGCCTCGGTGGGAACGAACGCGAACGACGCGAGCGTACACCGAATGAAGACCACGTCCACGTGCACGCCGTGCGCGTAGTCGTGCGCGTGCGTGGCCAGCGTCTCGTACGCGACCGAGTCCACACCGAGCTCCTCGCGGATCTCGCGCACGAGCGCGGCCTCGGGCGTCTCGCCGGGCTCGATCTTGCCGCCGGGGAACTCCCACTGCAGCCCGATCGGCCCGCCGGGCGGCCGCTGCGTCATGAGCAGCTTCGGCCCGTCCCAGACCACGGCCGCGACGACGCGGATGCGCTTCACGCCCGCGCCCTCATCGCGCGAACCGGGCCGCGACCTCGCGCTCGAAATGCTGCAGGTAGCGGCGGTCGCCGGCCTCGCGCGCGGCGATGGCCGCCCGCGCGCAATCGCACAGCATCTGCGCGACGTGCGGGTTGGGCCGCCCGCGGCGCAGCGCCATGGGCAACGCGAGGTAACCGGGCGCGTGGTCGATCAGCAGCGGCGTGCGCGCGAGCGCGAACAGGTCGCACTGGCGCTCGCCGCGCGGCACGAGGTTGCGCGCCTGCAGCAGGTGCGTGAACTCGTGCGCGATGGTGAACAGGTAGAGCTGCCGCGGCCGCACCCAGATGCCGGGGCGCTCGGGATCGAGCGAACCCCAGCCGAGCACGCCGCGCTTCTTGGCCTGCCCGATGTGGATCGTGATCCCGTCGAGCTCGGGGAAGAACCGGCGCGCGAACTCGAGGTGCTCGACGATGCGCGACTGGTGCGGCGAGCCGGCGATCAGCCGCGAGAAGGTCCAGCGGGGCCGCTCGGGGCCGAGATCCATGGCGAGCTGCTCGAGCACACGCGGCGCGGGCTTGCGCCGGCGCTTGGGCGTGGCGCGGCTCGTGCGCCGGCGGACGGGCCGCGGCGCGGGCTCGGCAGCCGCGGCGAGCACGGCACCGGTGCGTCGGACGGCTTCCGAAAGTCGTTCGAGGAGCGCAGCGAGCCGGAGCATTCCGGGCAGTCTCCGCGATGCGGAGCGTTGGCGTCAACGGTTCGGGTGGCTTCTCGCTCGGTTCGCCCGTGAGTATCGGCGTATCGCGGTAGCACTCGGCTCGCCCGGGCGGTGGCCCAGGGCTCCGGCGAGCTCCCGTGCTCGCCGTGGACCCGTCGCTCCCTTCCCGGCCCGAGAGTCCCATCCCCGCGCTCTCGCCCCGGCTGTGCGCGGGACTCGCCTGCGCCCTGGGCCACCGCCCGGACAAGCCGCGTGCTTGGCGCGGGACGCTTCGCCTCGCTGCGCTCGCTTGGCTTGGGCGGTCGCTTCGCTTCACACGCTCGTGGTTGCGCGGGCCCCGCTGGCGCAATCGCGCGCCGTCGGGCATGCTCCGCGGCCCGTATGGATACCCGCCCGGACATTTCCGCCGTCGTTCCCGCCTACAACGAGGTCGAGAGCCTGCCGCCGCTGCTGGCCGAACTGCGCGCCGCGCTCGACGCGACCGGGCGGTCGTGGGAGCTCGTGATGGTCGACGATGGTTCGACCGACGGCACGCGCGAGCTGCTCGAGCGTGAGGCGGCGAAGGATGCGCGACTGCGGTCGCTCGTGCTGGAGAAGAACGCGGGGCAGAGCGCGGCGCTGGCGGCGGGACTGGTGCGTGCGCGGGGCGAGATCGTCGTCACGATGGACGCCGACCTGCAGAACGACCCGGCCGACTTGCCGCGGCTGCTGGCGGCGCTCGAGAACGCCGACGTCGTGTCCGGGATCCGCGACCAGCGACAGGACTCGTGGGTGCGGCTCGTGTCGTCGCGGATCGCGAACGCCACCCGTCGCGCGGTGCTGGGCGATCCGGTGACCGACATCGGCTGCTCGTTCAAGGCCTACCGGCGCGAGGTGCTCGCGGACCTGCCGATGTTCGTCGGCGTGCACCGGTTCCTGCCCGCGCTCTGCGTGTTCCGCGGTGCGCGCTTCGCCGAGGTGCGACTGCGTCATCGCGCGCGCGTGCACGGCGTGAGCAAGTACGGCGTCGGCAACCGGCTCTGGCGCGGGCTCGCCGACCTGGTCGGCGTGAACTGGCTCAAGACCCGGCTCGTCCGCTACAAGGTCCGCGGCGAGCGCTGAGCCCACCGCGACCCCGGCGGGAAGAATCCGGCCGGTCGCCGTGCCGCCTGCACGCATTCCGGCCGCCCGCCGCACACCCGCTGGCCTGCGCCGGGCCGTGCACCCTGCCCGGGGCGCGACGGGTGCCCATTTCCGTAACCTGCGTTCCGGGATCGGCTTGCACTCCGATCCGCCGTGCTTCCCGGCACTTCGGCACGCCCGGCATTGCGATTGGCAAGGCGCTTGCTCAGTCATCCCGACGTCGCCGGCCTCGGAACCGGCGACGAGATGGGACAACTGAATAGAAGGACAGCGCCACCCCTCGGGCTGCTTCGATCACCCCTCGGTCGGAGCGTGACTATTGAGGCGCTGAAGTTGGAACCGCTGGAACTCGTCGCGGATGTCGACGCGCCCCCCTCGGCGTGAAAGCACACGTGCCGGATTCCGGACGGAGACGACTTCATCACTTCCAATCGTCCCCACTTTGCGCTCGCGCATCGCCGAGCCCGAGGTCTGCTTCATCGATCCGGCCGGCGCCCCGCCTCGCGACGCGCTATTCCCAGGCACACGAGAGCAGGACTCGGCCAACGCTGTCCGTCGGCGTCGCGACTGGACACTGCCCCCCTCGGCTGGGTCGGTCGCGACCCGGCGGCGGAATCCCCGACCAGCGTCCCACTCCCCCTCGGGTGGGAAGTCATGACGGGGAGCTTCGAAACGCCGCCGTCTTTCGCTCGCGTGCCAGCGGCTAAACCCCTCGGCCGATCTCGCGACGAAAGCGGCGGCTTTCGATTTTCCGGCGTTTCAGGGCCGCAGCCGCGCGGGCCACTCCGCGAGCGCCCACGCCATCACCGCCATCGACGCCACGTTCCGCGCGAGCGCTTCGGGGTCGATCTTGTCGAACGTGTCGGCGTCCGTGTGATGCACGTCGAAGTAGTGCGTCTCGTCGTGATCGAGCCCCAGCGCGGGCACGCCCATCGCCGCGAGCGGGCCCACGTCGGCGCCGCCACCACCCGGCTTCATCTCCGGCGTGCCGTTCGCCGCCGTCGTGACGAGCGGCGCCAGCGCGCGCAGCAGCGCGAGCGCGTCGGTGCGTTCGCGCTCGGCGGCCGCGCGGCCGGTGGTGTCGCGCGCCACGGTGTCGCCCGCGGCGGGACGCGGGCGCAGGTCGAGTTGGAAGCCGCGCACCAGGCCGTTGCCCGAGTCCGATTCGAGCGCCGCGACGTGGTCGGCGAGTTCGGCGCGGTGAGCATCGCGATAGGCGCGGCCGCCGCGCAGGCCGTTCTCCTCGTTCACCCACAGCACGACGCGCAGCGTGCGCCGTGGCCGCAGGCCCAGCTTCTGGACCAGGTGCGCCGCTTCCATCGACACGATCATGCCAGTGCCGTCGTCCTGCGCTCCCTGCCCCACGTCCCACGAGTCGATGTGCCCGCCCATCGCCACGATCTCGCGTGGCTGCTCGCGCCCGGTCACCTCGCCGATCACGTTCGCGGACGGCACGTCGGGCCGGCGGTGCGCCTCCATGACGAGCCGCATGCGCGGGTGCAGGCCGCGCGCGGCCAGCCGGTGGAGCAGCGTCGCGTCCTCGATCGTGATCGCGGCGGCGGGGATCTTCGGGAGCGAATCCACGTAGCCCAGCGAGCCCGTGTGCGGCGTGTCGAGGCTCACGGGCGTCACCGAGCGCACGAGCACCGCGACCGCGCCGTAGCGCGCCGCGCGCGAAGCGCCGGCACCGCGATAGCGGACGGTCTCGCCGTAGCTCCTGAACGGCACGTCGTAGAGCACGATTCGGCCCCGCAGGCCGCGTTCGCCGAGCTGTTCCAGCTGCGGGAAGCTGTCCACGACGACGACCTCGGCCGTCACGCCGTTGCGCGGCGTGCCGACGCTCATGCCCAGGCCCAGCACGTGCAGCGGCTTGCTCCGTGGCGCGAGTAGTTCGGCGGACTCCCGGCCGCGCACCCACACCGGCACCATCACGCGCTCGGTGTGCACGTTCTCGAGCCCCTCGGCGCGCATGCGGTCGGCGGCCCAGCGGATCGCCGAGTCGAGCGACGCTTCGCCCGAGAGCCGGTGGCCGACGCGGTCGCAGAGTTCGCCCAGGCCGTCGTAGGCGTCGCGCGAGCGCAGCGCCTCGGTGGTCAGGCGCGCGGCCGCGTCGCGCATGGCGTCCGGCACGTCGGCGGCGGCCGCCGGCCGGGCGGCCAGCAGCAGCAGGGCGGTGAGCGCCGGCGCGAGAGCGCGCGCGACGGGGGCGGAACGGGACATGGACACCTCGCGAGGCCGGAGGACGGGGTCGGTCCCGGCGGGAACTGCCGCGTGGCGTCACGGGGCACTCCCCGGCGGAACCCGGCGCGGCGCGACGGCCGGGGCCGCGACGCTACGCAACGGCGGCGCGGGCCCGCAAGCGCGGAATCGAGCGCGCCTGCGTGGGAACGCTGGCGGCACCACCGGGGTACGGGCTACATTCGCGCCGGCTTCCCGCCGGCCCCACGCGTTTCATGGAGGAAACGTCATCGTGCGCGCACCGCTCGCCTTCTCGCTCGCCCTCACCTCGATGCTCGCGCTCGCGGGCTCGACCGCCCTCGCCGCCGACACCCCGCGCTCGGGGGTGGTCGGGCTCGAGGCCATGACCAGCACGGTCTTCCAGGAAGGCCAGAGCTCGTTCTCCGGACTCGCGTTCCGCATGCACGTGCGCAGCGTGGCGCTCAGGCCCGAGATCGAGGTCATGCCCACGATCGAGTACTGGCAGAACACCAACCACCTCGACGCGTTCAGCATCACGACCCGCCGCCGCGACGCGACGCTCGGATGCGACGCGCGCTGGCTCTTCCACGCGACCGGGTGGGACCCGTACGCCGGCGTGGGCTACTCGCTGCACTTCCTCGGCGACGAGGTGGACGCGCCGCGCCAGGGAATCCCGCACGCGACCAACGGCGTCGTGAAGGGCGGCCTCGACCTGCTCGGCGGCGCCGAGTTCAGCATGGGCTCGCGGCTCGGCAGCTTCCTCGAGCTCAAGCTGCTCAACGTGACCCGTTACCGCCAGATCAAGTTCAACACGGGGCTCAGCTGGGCGCTGTAGGGATTTCGGCTCCGGAACGACACGAACGGGCGCGCCGCGAGGCGCGCCCGTTCGCCGTTTCGCTCCGGAGTCAGTGGTTCGCGCAGCCCTTCAGCGAACTGTGCAGGCCGAGCAGCGTCGCGAGCCAGGCGAGATCCGCACCGTTCACGATCAGGTTCCCGTCGAAGTCCGCGCGCGGGATGTACGTGTGGGCGCCGATGTCGGTGGCCAGGAACGCGAGGTCGGCGGAGTTCACGCCGTTGCGGCCTTCCATGTCCGCCACGCAGACGGGCGGGCTGGAGAACAGGAACCCGCAGACGCGGATGCGCGCCCGGCCGTCCTGCGATTCCGGAGCGCCGTAGGGCAGGTCGAGTCCGCCGGCGACGCGAAGGCGGACCTGGCCCGCGGCATCGGTGAAGTCTCGGACCGTGTCATGGACGGGGTCCATGGTCGCGCACGCGCTCCCCGCGACGCCGCAGATCGAGAGCCCGGTGCAACGCGAGAAGTCGATGTCGACGGTCGCGCCTTCCACAGGGTTGTTGGCGACGTCGCGCACCGTCACGACGAACTCGCCCGCGGGATCGATCTGGCCCGTCGAAGTGAACCCGACGACGCAGATCAGGCTGGGGGTGGTACCCGTCGGCCCGAACTCGACATCGAAGGGGCAGTTGGTGGTGCACTGGGCGCGGCCGAGGTCCGGCCACGCGAGCAGCGCGAGCAGGACGATGCCGGCGAGACGGACAGCGAAATGGCGTACGACCATGATGCGGATCCTCCCTGTGGGCGTCTCGGGGGACGAACCCGGCTCATGCATGATGTTCCTGCGGTCCGCCCGGCGACGCAAGCACCATGGACTCACGCAAGCCCCGGATTCGTCCGGCCGGCGGACGAAGTGGGCCCGAAACGCATCGCGCCCGCGGCGGATGGTTCCGCTGCGGGCGCGCATGGGGCTGCGCTGCGCTCGGCGCTAGAACGAGAAACCGAGCAGGCCCGGGTCCGGCATCATCTCGGGACCCCACGGGTCGGGGAGCATCTCGACCTCGCACGGCTTGGTGACGGCGCTCTCGGTCGCCGCCTTCACGTCGGCCATCATCTGCGGCGCGTACGGGCAGAACGGCGTCGTGAGCATCATGCGCACGAGCGTGCGGTCGGCGAGGAAGTGGATCTCGCGGATCAGCCCGAGGTCGATCACGGAGAGCTGGATCTCGGGATCCATCACCGTCTCGAGCGCGGCGCGTACCGCCATCTCCTGCTGCGACGGCATGCTGCTCCACTGCGGCGGGCCCGCGGGCTTGGCGGCCGGCGGCACGTCGGCCGCGGGCGCGCCGGGCTGCGAGGGGTTCGCGGGATCGGCCGGGTACGGCTGGCCGGTGTGGGGATTCACGGCGTCCTTCGTCTCGTCGCTCATGGGCGCTCCACCTGGATCTCGTCGCCGTGCAGCCGCACGGCGTAGGTCGGCACGGGGCTCGTGGCGGGGAACCGCCGCGGAGCACCCGTGCGCACGTCGAACCGCGCCCCGTGGCGCGGGCACTCGATCTCGTGGCCGCAGAGATCGCCCTCGGCGACCGGTCCGCCATCGTGCGTGCAGACGTCCTCGATCGCGTACCAGCCGTCCTCCAGGTGGAAGACCGCGACCGGCACGTCGCCGATGCGGATCACCTTGCGGCCGCCGACGGGAATCTCGTCCGTGCGCGCCACCGTCACGTAGTCGCTCGCGGTGCTCACAGCGCGCCGTCCTCCTCTTCACCCGGCCACTGGTTCACGCCGTAGATGCCGGCCTTCAGGGTCTTGAGCGCGAGCAGCGCGCACTTGAGGCGCACGGGCCCGAGCTCGATGCCCAGCATGTCCATCACGTCCTGGCGGCCGAGCTGCTTGATCTCGTCGAGCGTCTTCCCTTCGACGTGCTCGCAGAGCATGGACGCCGCGGCCTGGCTGATCGAGCAGCCCTGGCCGTTGAAGCGCACCTTCTGCAGCACGCCGTCCTGGATCTTGAACTCCATCCGGATGCGATCGCCGCAGAGCGGGTTGGCGTCCTCGAACGTGGTGTCCGGGTTCTCGAGCGAGCCGTGGCAGCGCGGATGCTTGTGGTGCTCGAGGATGTTCTCGCGGAAGAGCTCGTCCATGTCCCGATCCTAGCGAGCGAACAGCTTCCGCGCGCGTTGCAGGCCGTGGACGAGCGCGTCCACTTCCTCGGGCACGGAGTAGCAGTGGAACGATGCGCGCGCCGACGCGGGAATCCCGAGCGCGTCGTGGAGCGGCATCGCACAGTGGTGTCCCGCGCGCACGCATACGCCCTCGGCGTCGAGCACCGTGGCCACGTCGTGCGGATGCACGCCCTCGAGCGTGAACGCGACCACGCCGCCGCGGCGGTCCGCCGGCGGCCCCAGCACGCGCAGGCCCTCGATCTCCGCGAGGCGCTCCATGGCATACGCGGAGAGCGCGCGATCGTGCGCGAGCACGTGGTCCATGCCGAGGTGCTGCAGGTAGGCGATCGCCGCGCCCAGGCCCACGGCCTCCGCGATCGGCATCGTGCCGGCCTCGAACTTCCACGGCAGCTCGTTCCACTTGGAGCCCGTGAGCGTCACCTCGCGGATCATCTCGCCGCCGCCCAGGAACGGCGGCATGGCTTCGAGGATCTCGCGCCGGCCCCAGAGCATGCCGATGCCGGTGGGCCCGAGCATCTTGTGCGCGGTGCACGCGACGAAGTCGGCGCCCAGGGCGCGCACGTCGATCGCCATGTGCGCCGCGCTCTGCGATGCGTCCACGAGCACGGTGGCGCCGTGGGCCTTCGCGATCCTCGCGATCTCCGCGGCCGGGTTCACCGTGCCGAGCACGTTGGAGACGTGCACGAACGACACGAGCTTCACCCGCCCGTCGGCCAGCAGCCCGGGGAGCGCCTCGACCGCCAGCTCGCCGCTCGCGGTGAGCGGAATGAACCGCAGCTCCACCTTCCGCTCGGCCGCGAGCAGGTGCCACGGCACGAGGTTCGAGTGGTGCTCCATCGGCGTGAGCACGATCGCGTCGCCGTCGCGGAGGTTCGCGCGCCCCCACGCGTGCGCCACGAGGTTGATCGCCTCGGTGCTGTTGCGCGTGAAGACGATCTCGCGCGGGCTCGCGGCGTTGAGGAACGAAGCCACGCGGCGGCGGGCGTCCTCGTACAGCGCCGTGGCTTCCTCCGCGATCCGGTAGACGCCGCGGTGGATGTTCGAGTTGCACGTCTTGTAGTAGCGGTCCATCGCGTCCAGCACCACCTGCGGCTTCTGCGACGTGGCGGCGCTGTCGAGGTACGCGAGCGGCTTCTCGCGCGGCGTGGCGAAGATCGGGAAATCCACGCGCACGATGTGCGGATCGAACGCGTCGGCCGGCGGGGCGGGTAGCGTTCCCGCCCCGGCGGCACCGGCGTCGCGCGTTTCGCTCATGGGATCAGCCGATCTTCCGCGCGATCTCGTCGCGCAGCTGCTCGCGCACGTTCGCGAGCGGAATGCGCTCGAGCACCGGCTCGAAGAAGGCCTCGACGATCAGGCGCTTCGCCTCGAGCTCGGCCAGGCCGCGCGTCTTGAGGTAGTAGAGCTGCTCGGCGTCCACGTGCCCGAGCGTCGCGCCGTGCGTGCAGCGGACGTCGTTGGCGAGGATCTCGAGGCCCGGGATGCTGTCCGCGCGCGCCTGCTCGGAGAGCAGGAGGTTGCGGTTGGCCTGGTAGGCGTCGGTGCGCTGCGCGCCTTCGGCCACCTGGATCAGGCCCTGGTAGACGCTTCGGGCGCGGTCCTTGAGGCAGCCCTTGATGAGCAGGTCGCTCGTGCAGTGGGGCTTGAGGTGGCGCTGCAGCGTGTGCAGGTGGAAGTGCTGGCGCTGGTCGCCGAACATGAACCCGTGCACGAAGGCCTGCGCGCCCTGACCGTCGAGGTTGTACCAGACGTTCGCCTTGGTCATGCGGCCGCCGAGCAGCACCTGGATCCAGTGCAGCTCCGCGTCGGCCTCGAGCCGCGCACGGCCGTTGGCGTAGTGGTACACGTTGCGACCCCAGTCCTGCAGGCTCGCGAACGTCAGCTTGGCGCCGCGGCCGACGAACACCTCGGTGCCGCCGAGCTGCAGCGAGGGCGACTCGCCGCTCTCGGAGATCAGTTCCTCGGTCACGGTGATCGAGGCGCCCTCCCCCACCGAGACGACGCTGCGCGGCGCCGCGAGGCGCCCTTCGCCGTCGAACCACTGGAAGATCCGCACGGGCACTTCGGCCTGCACGCCCTTCGGCACCCACACGAACGCGCCGCCGGCGTGCAGCGCCTCGCCGATCGCGGTCCAGCGGTCGTAGTCGGTCGCGATCAGCGAACCGAACAGCGCCTGCACCTTGTCGGCGTGCTCGCGGATCGCGCGCTCCATCGAGCACACGATCACGCCCTGCTTCTCGAGCGTGGGATGCGTCTGTTCCAGCACCACGGCGCCGTCGCGCTGCGCGATCACGGCCACCGGACCGGCCTCGCCCGCGAGGCGCGCGATCACCGGCGCCGGGAGGTCGTCGAGGTTGCGCGCCTTGGCCGGCGTACGGAAGGGATCGAGGCCCTCCAGCACGAGCCCGCCGAAATCGGTGCGCCGCCACAGCTCCTGTTCGCGGCCCGGGAACGCCAGCGACGCGGCCGTCTGCGCCGCGCGGCGGCGGCGCTCCAGCGCCCACGCCGGTTCCGCGGCTTCCTGCGCGCGCGTCTCCGCGGTCGCGAGCCAGCCCGCGACCGTGGTCGAGTACTGCGTGTCGAGGTTCGTCGCGCTCATCCGACCGAGCCCTCCATCTGCAGCTGGATCAGCCGGTTCATCTCGACGGCGTACTCCATCGGCAGCTCCTTGACGACCGGCTCGATGAAGCCGGCCACGATCATGGCGGCGGCCTCCTCGGCGGGAATGCCGCGGCTCTGGAGGTAGAAGAGCTGCTCGTCACCGATCTTCGAGACCGTGGCCTCGTGCCCGATCGTGACCTGCTTCTCCTCGATCTCCATGTACGGGTAGGTGTCCGAGCGCGAGTCCTCGTCGAGGATCAGCGCGTCGCAATTCACCGTGGAGCGGCAGTTCGTGGCGCCCTTCACGACCTTCACGAGGCCGCGGTAGCCCGCGCGTCCGCCGTCCTTGCTGATGGACTTGGAGATGATCTTGCTGGACGTGTTCGGCGCGCAGTGCACGGCCTTGGCGCCGGCGTCCTGGTGCTGGCCCTTGCCCGCGAACGCGATCGACAGCACCTCGCCGTGCGCGCCCGGTTCCATCATGTAGATGGCCGGGTACTTCATCGTGAGCTTGGAGCCGAGGTTGCCGTCCACCCACTCCATGGTCGCGTTCTCGTACGCGACCGCGCGCTTGGTGACGAGGTTGTAGACGTTGTTCGACCAGTTCTGGATGGTCGTGTAGCGGCAGCGACCGCCCTTCTTCACGACGATCTCCACCACGGCCGAATGCAGCGAATCGCTGGAGTAGATCGGCGCCGTGCAGCCCTCGACGTAATGCACGTAGGCACCCTCGTCGACGATGATCAGCGTGCGCTCGAACTGCCCCATGTCCTTGGTGTTGATGCGGAAGTAGGCCTGCAGCGGCACGTCCACGTGCACGCCCTTGGGCACGTAGATGAACGAACCGCCCGACCAGACCGCGGAGTTCAGCGCCGCGAACTTGTTGTCCGAGGACGGAATCACGGTGCCGAAGTACTGCTTGAAGAGCGCTTCGTGGTCCCGCAGTCCGTGATCGCACGAGACGAAGATCACGCCGAGCTTCTCGAGCCGCTCCTGGATCTTGTGGTACACGACCTCGGAGTCGTACTGCGCGCCGACGCCGGAGAGGAACTTCTGCTCCGCCTCGGGAATGCCGAGCTTGTCGAACGTGCGCTTCATGTCCGCGGGGACGTCGTCCCACGACTTGGCCTCGTCCGACGTCGGCTTCACGTAGTAGTAGATGTCCTGGAAGTCGATCTGCGAGAGATCACCGCCCCAGGCGGGCATGGCCTTGGCGCCGAAGGTCTCGAGCGCCTGGAGCCGGTACTGCTTCATCCACTCCGGCTCGCCCTTCATGGTCGAGATCTCCTCGACGATGGACGCGTCCAGGCCCTTGCGGATCTTGAAGACGTGCTGCTCGTCGTCGTGGAAGCCGTACTTCTCCGCGTAGCCGTCGCGGAGGTCCATGCTCGATTCGGTGCTCATTCCGCCCCCACTTCCTCGCGCACCCAGTCGTAGCCGCGAGCTTCGAGCTCGAGCGCCAACTCCGGTCCGCCGCTGGTGACCATGCGGCCATCCTTCATGACGTGGACCTTGTGCGGCTTGATGTAGTTCAGGATGCGGTTGTAGTGCGTGATCACGAGCACGCCCATCTCGGGGCCCGCGACCGCGTTCACGCCCTCGGAGACGATCCGCAGGGCGTCGATGTCGAGGCCGGAGTCCGTCTCGTCCATGATCGCGATCGTGGGCTTGAGCAGCGCGAGCTGGAGGATCTCGGCGCGCTTCTTCTCGCCGCCGGAGAACCCGTCGTTCAGGTAGCGCGTCGCGAACTTCTCGTCCATCTTGAGCAGGCCCATGGTCTTCTTGAGGAGCTCGCGGAACTCCTTCGGCGGGATGCCCTTCCGGGTCGGCATCTTGCCGTCCTCGCCGCCGGCGGGCGCGATGCGCGCATTGAGCGCCGCGCGCAGGAAGCTGGCGAACGTCAGGCCGGGAATCGCGACGGGGTACTGGAACGCCATGAAGAGACCCGCGCGCGAACGCTCGTCGGTCTCCATCTCCAGGACGCTCTGGCCTCGGAAGAGGATGTCGCCCGAGGTCACCTCGTACTTGGGATGACCCATGAGCGTGTTCGCGAACGTGCTCTTGCCCGAGCCGTTCGGTCCCATGAGGGCGTGGATCTCGCCCTTGCCGACCTCGAGCGAGAGACCCTTCAGGATCTCCTTGCCCTCGACGGCGACGTGCAGGTCCTTCACCACCAGTTCAGGCGTCTGGCTCATGTCGTCTCGTTCCCTCGGCCGTCCGGTTGGGGGCCGTGTTGGGCGCCGGCGCCGCGGTTCGCGCGGGGCGTCGGCGCGTGAAGATCAGGCCGAGAAGCTCTCGCCGCAGGCGCAGCTGTGCTTCACGTTCGGGTTGTTGAACTTGAATCCGGCGCCCATCAGGCCCTCGACGTAGTCGATCTCCGTGCCGCCGAGCAGCACCATGCTCTTGAGGTCGACGAACAGCCGCACGCCGTTGGCGTCGAGCACCTCGTCGCCGGGCGACTCGGTGTCGCAGAACTCCATGTAGTACGAGTTGCCCGAGCAGCCGCCGCCGCGCACGCCGATGCGCAGGCCGATCTCGGGAGTGCCGCGCTGTTCGAGCAGCGCCTTGACCTTCTCCGACGCGATGGGGGTCAGGGTGATCATGTTCCGTTGCTCCTTTCCAATCCTGCGAGGCGCGAGCGGGGCCGACCGTGCCCGCGCCGGGGTCGTCTTCAGGTGCGATCGGGGTCCTCGACGCGAACGAACGGCGCGCGCCCGCCGCGGCGCCCGGTCTCCGGCGCCGACTTGATGCCCGCCACCAGCGACGGCGGGTCCGAAACTCCGTGGTCCTGCTGGCAATGCACGCATGCGCGCGCCGGTCCCGGCGCCGCGCAGGTCTCACACGTCTCGAGGTAGCGCAGGCCCTCTTCCAGCTCCTGCTCCAGCTGCTGGTGCCGGCGCACGGCCTCGCGCGTCTCGGCGAGCTTGCGAGTGAACAGCTCGCGCAGGCTGGCCATCGCTTCGGGGCCCTGGTCGGCGCTCCACCAGTTCTGCAGCACCTCGCGCATCTCCTGCAGCGAGAAGCCGAGCGAATGCAGCGAATCGATCCAGCGCACGCGGTCGACCGCCGAGGCGTCGTAGAGGCGGAAGCCGCCGCTCGAGCGGGTCACCGGGGCGAGCAGCCCGAGCTCCTCGTAGAGGTGGATCGCGCGCACGGTCTTGCCCGTGGCGCGCGCCAGGTCTCCGACGCGGAGCAGTTGGGAGGCGCCGTCGCCGGCGCCCATGGGAGTCAGGTTGGAGGTCGCGCTCATACCCTTACGTAAACGTTAGAGTGCGGACGCAAGATAAAGATTCCGCGAAAGTTGGTCAATCCGCAGCGCTCAAGATCTCGGGCGCCATCGGGTTGCGCCGGCGCTCGCGAGTGGCGCCGCCGGGGTGGCGATGCCGTGTTCCCGGACGCGTGCGGAGCGGCCGCTCCACCCGTTCGTCGCCTCGCGCCGGGCCGCCGATGGCCAATCGCGACGCCCGCGGCCAAGTCGCTCGCAACAAACCGGTTCGGTGCCCCACACCGGACTCGGGCATGGGCCAACGAGACGCGATCCGGTATTCTCGTCGGGACACCCTGCCGGCCCACTGCGCCAGGAGATTCCTCGACTTGCACCCGACGCTCGAGACTGAGCCGTCCTACGGCAGTCCACTGGTGGCGATCGCGCGGGTCGGAGCCGAGCTCCGGCGGGCGCTGACGCCCGTCGTCACCACGCTGGCCGGTGCCCGTCCGAGCCCGACGCGGCTCTCGCGCGCGATCGGCCTCGACAAGAGCCTCGCGAGCCGGCTCGTGCGCGCGATCCAGGCGCCGACCGACACCGATCTCATGCACCTCGTCCCCTCGCCCGCCGGCCTGCGCATCCTCGCCGACCTGGCTGGCGTGGTCGTGGCGCCCGAGGCCATCGCGGACCTGCTGCGCGCGGCCGAGGCGTTCGCGATTCTGGTCGACGAGACGCCCGGCGGCCGCGCGGCGATCGATGCCGCGATCTCGGAATCCTCGAGCAGCGTGCGGCAGAAGCGCGAACACATCGCCAAGCAGGCATCGTTCAAGGCGATGTCGTTCCTGCTGGGACACTTCTGCGACGTGCTCTCGACCGCGCTCTTCCTCGTTCCATCGGACAACGGTCGCACGGTCGACGGCATCGAAGTGCACCGGCGGCTCCGGCTGCAGCGCATGCGTCCGAGTGCCCCACTCGCGCTGCTCAGCTTCTCGGCCCCGCCCGAGGACGTACCGGAAGCCGACACGGTTCGCTTCGAACCGGTGGACACGCCGCGCCCGGGCGACCCTTCCCTCGGCTACCTGCTGCCCGAGTTCAGCAGCCGGCCGCTCACGGGCCTGGAGGTTGTGCACGACAGCAACGTGACGACGCTGGTACTGCCGGGAGATCCGGCGCTGCGCATGCCGTCCGAGATCACGTCGGCGTTCCGGATCCGCAACGCGTGGGCGCGCGAACCCGGCCCGGGCATGCAGAGCATTCGCGGCTACGTGCTGCACGTGCCGAGCCAGCAGGTCGTCCGCGACGTCTTCCTCGCCGAATCGCTCTACGCGGACGCGTCGCCGCGGGTGTCGTTCGTGCTGCCGGGGCCGCGCGTCGCGACGCACCCGCCGCGCGACGAGGGCGCGCGCCACTTCACGCAGGTCGACCTCGCCGCGACGATCGAACAGCTGCCCTCGGGCACGCGCGCGTACTCGGTACCCGGCGTTGCGGACCAGCCCGCCGCGATCCGCCACGTGCTCGAGCGCGCGGGCCACGCCAGGACACGTTTCCGCGGCTGGCGCTGCGCGATCACCTACCCGGTGCCGCTGCTCGAGATGATCTGGTGGCTCGACCACCCGGGAGCCGCCGGCCGCTGAAGCGGCGTCACCCCCGCCGCGGGCGCGCGAAGAGCGACCGGCGCGCCGCGGCGGTGATCGCGACGACACCGGGATGCGTGAGGCGCCGCTCGGCGCTGATGGCGAAGAACTCCTGGCGGCAGCCCTCCGCCCGCCCCACGCGCACCAGTCCGTAGCGCTCGCGCGCCTCGCGCTCGATCACCGCCGGCAGCGGCAGCACGCCTGCGCCGTCGGACGCCGCCATCTTCATGAGCGCGACGTCGTCGTACTCGGCCACGAGCCGCGGCCGCACCGCGTGCCGGTCGAACCACTGCTCGAGCGAGCGGCGCAGCGCGTTGCCCGGCGTCGGGAGCAGCATCGGCGCGCCGTCGAGCCGCCCCGGGAAGCGGCCGCGCAGCGCCGTCGCGACGAGCGGCGCGGCACAGAACACGACTTCGCTCTCGCCGAGGCGGTGGTGGAACGCGCGCACGTGCGTGGCGCTGGGCGCGGGTTCGTCCGCGAGCACGAGGTCGAGCCGCAGCGCCGCCAGCTGCACGAGCAGTTCCTCGGCGCGCGCTTCCACGCACGACACCTGCACGGGCTGCTCGAGATGGAATGCCGGGCGCAGGATGGCGTGGCTGACGAGCTTCGGCAACGAATCGGTGACGCCCACGTGCAGCCGCAGGGCGCGCGCACCGTGGCCCGCCCCGATCGCGCGCTGGAGTTCGTCGCCCAGGCCGAAGATCTCCTCGGCGTAGTCGAACGCCTGACGTCCGGCATCGGTCAGCGCGAGGCCACGGCCCGCGCGCTTCAGGAGCGGCTCGCCGAGTGCGTCCTCGAGCGCGTGCACCTGCGCCGAGATCGTCGGCTGCGACACGTGCAGCCGCTCCGCGGCGCGCCGCAGCGAGCCCTCGCGCGCGACCATCCAGAAGTAGCGCAGGTGGTGGTAGTTGAGTGCCGCCATGCCGGGACACTATTCGGTCTGACCTAAGAATGCATTCGAAAACAAGTCATGGTCGAACTGTGCCCCGTGCCCGAACCTCTCCTCGCCGGGCCGGAGGCGGATCCCCCGCCCTCCGTCCCCGGACGGGCCGCCGTAACCCCCAAGGAGGAGGAAGCCATGAAGCTCGACGTCATTCTCCGCGGCTGGAAGAGCGACGCCCACCTCGCCCGAGTGGTCTCGGAGCAGGTCCGCCGCTTCCGTCACGTCGTCGCCGTGTCCGCGGCGCGCGTCGTCCTGGAGCGCCGGCGCGAGTCCGCGCCGGCCTGGAGCGCGTCGGCGCACCTCGAGGTGCCGGGACCCGACCTGCGAATCGAAGCGCGCGACCACACCGCCGCGGCCGCGTGGCGCAAGGTGGTCCAAGGCCTCGAGCGCGAGATCGACCGCCGCACGCGCGCGCGGCGACGTTCCGAGGGGCGCCGCGGTCCGCGGGCGCTCCCGCACGGCGTGTGAACGGGGAGGGCACGACGATGCACGTTCCGCTTTCCGTCTGGGCCGCGTTCGGGGCGTTCGTCGCGGGCGTGCTCGCGCTGGACCTGGGCGTCATCCACCGGCGCGGTCACGTGCCCGGGCTCCGGTCCGCGGCGCTGTGGACCGCGCTCTGGAGCGCGCTCGCGATCGGTTTCGGGGCCGGCCTGACGCGCGTGGCCGGTCCCGGACCGGGCCTGGAGTTCTTCACCGCGTGGCTGCTCGAGCTCTCGCTCAGCCTCGACAACGTGTTCGTCATCGCGCTCATCTTCTCGGCGTTCGCGGTGCCCGAGCGGTGGCAGCACCGCGTGCTGTTCCTGGGCATCGTCGGCGCCGTGCTCATGCGTCTCGGCATGATCCTGCTCGGCACCTCGCTCGTGCGGCACGCCGAATGGGTGCTCTACGGCTTCGGCGCGCTGCTGGTCGTCGCCGGCCTCAAGATGGCGAAGGGTCACGAGAGCGTGGCGGCGCCGGAGCGCAACCCGGTCGTGCGCTGGCTGCGGCGCGTGCTGCCCGTCACCGACGATTTCCACGAGGACCGCTTCTGGGTCCGCATCGCCGGCCGCTGGCACGCGACGCCGCTGCTGCTCGCGCTCGCCTGCGTGGAACTGGCCGACCTCGTGTTCGCGGTCGACTCGATCCCGGCCGCGTTCTCGGTGACGCTCGATCCGTTCATCGTGTTCGCCGCGAACGTCTTCGCGATCCTCGGCCTGCGCTCGCTCTACGCGCTCCTCTCGCGCGCGGTGCAGGCGTTCCGCCACCTCGGCCGGGCGCTCGGCGTGGTGCTCGCGTTCGCGGGCGCCAAGATGCTGCTCGCGCACACGCCGTGGAAGATCGGGAACGCCGTGGCGCTGGCGGTGGTCGCCGGCGCGCTCGTGCTCGGCGTGGGACTCTCGCTGCTCGACCGGCGGCGCGCGCCGCAGCCCGCGCGCTCACCCGACACCGCGTGACGGGAGGTCAGCGCGGGCGGAAGTGCTCCACGTAGTCGGCGATCGCACGCTCGAAGCCCACGTCCTGCTTCGCGCGCTCGGAGAGGAACCACTTGTGCTCGAGCACCTGGCAGTAGAGCTCGGCGGGGTCCTCCCCCGTCACGAGCACGGGTGCGAGCGCCTTCGTCGCGGGCCGCCAGCGGTCGCGCTCCCAAAGGAACGCCGCCTCCGAGAGCGCGACGCTGCGGTCGAGCTTCTTCGCGAGCATCGCCTTCAGCTCGCGGACCTCGTTGAGCATGATCTGCGCCTGCCGTTCGCCGGCGACGAGCCCGGTGAGGTTGTGGAACTCGTGCCGGTGGTAGTCGCGGTCGGTGACGATCGTGCGCATGCGCAGGCGGTCGCCTTCGCCGGTGGCCTCGAGCTCGACCTCGCCCACCGAGAACCCGAGCGCGTTGAGCTTGCGGATGCGCTCGTGGATCCGCCACGGCTCCGCGGGGCCGACCATCTCCTCGCGCGTGATCTCGGCCCACAGCGCCTCGTAGCGCTCGCGGATCTTCGGGCCGGTCTCGAACGCGTCGAGCGAACCGGGCAGCTCGTGCATGACCTCGAGATCGGTCAGGTCGCCGGCGATGTTCTCCTCGAGGATCATCAGGTCCTGCCGCCGCGGGCCGTCGCCGAGTTCGTCGTGGTGCTCGGTCGTCTCGGCGTCGACGAGGAACGCGCGCAACTCGCCGGCGTCGCGACGGAACAGCGTGTTCGAGAGCGAGCAGTCGCCCCAGTAGAAGCCCGCGAGGTGCAGCCGCACGAGCAGCCCGGCCATCGCGTCCATCAACCGTTCGCGGTAGCGCTGCAGGCCGGGATTCTGGAACAGCGTGCGGTACGGCAGCGACGCGTCGAGGAAACGCGTGACGAGCACGCTGCTCTCCTCGCCGTCCGCGGTGCGCCGGTGCGCGTGGCCCACGGCGGAGACCGCGGGCAGGCCGCGCTCCTCGAGCAGGAGCAGCATGTCGTACTCGCGTTCGGCGAGCCCCGCGGGCAGTTCCTTCACCGCGTAGATCGCCGAGCCGTAGCCCACGAACTGCACCTCGTGCCGCGACAGTCCACGCTGCACGTCCACGAGCCGCGGGCACTGCCCGCGCCACGCGGCCATGGGCGTGCGCCACGGCAGGTCGAGGAAGTCGGGATGGCCCGGCCGCAGCTGCAGCGCGATCAGCCCCTGCACCTCGCCGGCACCGCTCACGGCGCCTCGTCCTTCCACTGCATCACGACGCCGCGGCGTGCCATCTCGTCGACGATGAACCGGTAGGCGTCGGCGTCCGCGGCGACGCGCTCGAGCGGGTGCACGCCGGGCGTGCGCGCGCCGCCGCGCGCGACCAGCTGCGCGGTGACGGACGTCGTGAGCGCGGTGGTGCGTGCCATCGCGGTGAGCGACTCGGCGTCGTCCCAGCGGCTGACGAGCGTCATGCGGGCGGCGCGGTCGCGCCAGCGCGCGCGCACCACCATCGCGACCAGGTCGCGCGGCGACTCGACCACGCACTGCGCGCGGAACTCGTCGAGGAACGTGCCGCGCTCGAGCAGCGGCCGGATCGCGGCGACGTGCCCGGGCCAGCGCAACGTCTTCTCGGCCATGTGCGGCACGTCGGGCAGCGTGTCCATGAGCGTGCGCAGGCCGTCCGACAGGAACGCCTCCATCGTGCCCGCGCCCTCGACCTCGAGCGTCTCCATCTCCGAGAAGACCGGCAGCGAGACCGGCTTGCGGTCGCGCACGAAGCGCGCCGGCCGCACGTATTCCTCGAGCAGGTCGTCGAGCGACCACGTGACCACGTAGCCGTACGGGCGCGACGCATCCTGCGCGACGCCCCCCACGTAGATCACCAGCTCCTCGAGCGCACCCCGCGCCGCGGCGTGGCCGCAGCAGAGGTGCGACAGGCCCGGCGCGAGCCCGCAGTCCGGCAGGATCGCCACCTTCGCCGCCCGCGCGGCCGCGTCCAGTTCGAGCGGGTTCTCGGCGCAGAAGCTCACGTCCACGAGCGGGCGCTTCGCCGCGATCGCCGCCTGCATCACGCCGTAGCCGAACCGCGACGGCAGCGCGCCGACCACGAGGTCGTGCGCGTGGATCAGGCGCGCGAGCGTCTCCGCGTCGGACAGGTCGGCCGCCACGTAGCGCAGGTTGGGCCGCGCGGCGAGGCGCGGCTCCTTCACGTCGGCCACGTCGATGCGGGCGGTGGAGAGCGAGCGGGCCAGGTCGCTGGCGATCACGCGGCCCTGCTGGCCGCCGCCCAGGACGAGAATGTTCATGACGTTCCTCCTTGCGGACGCGCGAGTGTACCCCGATCGCCCCCGGGCCTGCAGGCCGCCGGGCACGCGTTGTAGAATCGAGGGACGTTTCCGCACTCCGCCTCCCGAGGATTCCCATGGCCCGCGCATCCCGTGCCCTCCGCTCCCACGCCGCGGCGTTCCTCGCCGCGCTCCTGCTCGTTCCCGCCGCGGCCGACGCCGCGATCACGATCGGGCCCGGCCCCGCGGTCGGCACCGACCGCGGCGGCGTCACCTGGTACGAGGAGTTCCAGGACTGGACGCACGCCGACCTGAAGGCGCTCGATCCCTCCGGCGCGTCGGATTCGCGCTACCTCTACAACGACGGCCTCGACGACTCGCGCGATCTCGTCGCGTTCTACGAACGCGAGGAGAACGACAAGGTCTACTTCCGCGTCGACCTCCAGGACCTCGCGCTCGGCGCCGAGACGAGCGGCGTCAACCTCTACGTGGCGATCGACTGCGCGAGCGGCGGGCAGGTCTGGATGCCCGACTTCGTCAACGTGCAGACCGACCACCCGTGGGAGCGCTGCCTCTGCCTCTACCAGTCCGGCACCGTCTCGGGCACCGACTACCGGATCTACGACGCGGCGTTCAACGCGGTCGCGGGCGGATACCTCGGCTCGTACTGGAACAGCCAGCTGGACGCCGTCGAGTTCGGGATCGACCGCAGCGTGCTGACGAACGCGGGCTGGAACGGAAGTTCGCCGCTCGCCTTCCAGGTGTTCACGGTCAAGGACGGTGCCCCGGCCAGCAGTTGCGCGAGCGGCGGCAAGGTCGCCGACACGTTCCTCGACACCGACCGGGGCTGCTCGGACGGCGTGCTGAACGGCGCCATTCTCTCCACCGACAGCGCGGGCGTCGTCTACTACGCCTCGATCGCGCACGGCAACCAGTCGGTGAACCGCGCGGGCGACATCGGCGCGCACATCTACGACCCGCAGGCGGCCACGGGCATCACTGGTGGCACCGGCTTCCAGCGCACGCTCGACACCCACGGGATGTTCAAGGTGCCGCTCAACATCCACCCGAGCGGCTCGCTGACCACGGCGTGCCTGTGGGCGAAGAAGCCCGGCGGCGCGTCCGACCCGCAGGACGGGCCGTCGTTCCTCGCGCGCATCCGCGACTTCGTGGACGCGGACGCGTCCACCACGCCCGGCGCGCTCGTCGGCGGCGTGTACGCGGAGCACATCCTGCCGTACTTCGAGGGCGCGGTGAACGCGGCGTCGATCGCGTTCACCGACACGCTGAACCAGGTGGTCTACGGCGTGAGCGCGGCGCAGTCGCAGGTGATGCACGTGCCCGAGCGCGTGATCCGCTCCACGAACACCGGCTTCTCGCCGCTGAACGGCCACACGTTCGAGAGCATCACGGCGAGCCCCTACGTCGCCACGGTGCTCGACGAGATCACGCACCTGCACGCGTGGTTCTACCCGGGCGAGGACTGCAACGGCGACTACGGCTACCGCCACAAGGTGCACAAGGTGAACGGCGTCTACTGCTTCGTGATCAACGATCGCGAGGACCAGGGCAAGTTCGGCAACTGGGACGGCGGCATGGTGCTCGATTCGCGCTCGAGCCTGCTGCAGAAGGCGCTCTACGGGAACTCGAGCGAGATCGTGGTCGTGTTCGACGACTGGGAGGCGCTGGCGGGCAAGTCGTTCGACCCGGTGGGTGGCGGCATCATCCCCAACAACAACCCGAACCAGTACCACGCCACGATCCGCTGGGCGGCGAACCACCCGTGGATCCGCATCTCGACGCTCAAGGACCTGCTCGGCCTCGCGCTCGCGAACCCGGCGGCGTTCGTGATCGACCACGGCACGCGGTACGACCTCCCGCTGCAGACCTACGAGTACCTCATGCACTCGACCGAGGACTCTTACGATAACTGGTACTACGGCGGCAGCGGCGGCGGTTCCGCGGCGGAGCAGGACTTCTACTCGCTCGTGCCCGTGCTGACCGGGCCGCAGGGCGACTACCACACGCGCGGCGTCGGCACCGGCAGCGACGGCCCCGGCCTGCCGAGCGGCAAGGCCAACGGCGACCTCAACACGCCCGGCACGCTGATCCACGACGCGTGGGCGGCGCTGCAGGCGGCGCCCGCGGGGCGCGTGCGCGACCTCGGCGTCGCGTCGTTCGTGTCGATGATCTACGAGACGGCGTGGCACGAGGAGGACAACTCGAACTACGCGAACAGCTGCTACGGACCGTGGCAGTACCCCGACCTCTCGTGGGACGGCGTCAACACCTGGGCATTGCGGCTCTCGAACCACGTGCGCGGTGCCGGCTTCTACGCCGCCGCGGCGCAGTGGGCCGACAGCGTGCGCACGGGTGCGATCGCCGCCGATGCGGCGCCCGTCGCGTACGCGGCGGACCTCGACCAGGACGGCGAGAACGAATACGTGCTGTCCAACGGACGCGCGTGGTCGGTGTTCGAGCGCTGGGGCGGACGCTGCGTGCTCGCGTGCGGCTGGTCGCGCACGCGGCACGACGCCGAGGTGCTGGTGGGCCCCGGCCTCACGAATCCCTCCGCGCCCGGCGAGGAGGAACTCGCGACCGCACTCGCCAACCGCTGCTCGGCGTTCAAGGTCATGAACGACGGCACGCGCGCCGACGAAGCCACGACGGTCACGCGCATGACGACGCCACCGCTCGGGATCCCGGGGCCGTATCCCGCGGGCTGGACGTTCACGAGCCCCGACGGCAAGCTCGTGAAGACGGTCGCGCTCGGCGCGCTCCTGCCCACGCTCTACGGTGACTTCAGCGGCACGCTCGGCACGGCGTACGTGCGCTTCGGGCTCTCGCCCAACCCGGTCGACCTCGCGCGCTGGGGCCAGGCGCACCTGTCGGCGTCGGCCCCCGACGCGAGCCATTACCGGCTCGTGAACTCCGCGGGCGGGTGGGTGCAGGTCGGTACGGCCGGCGCCACGTTCAATGCGAGCCCCGCGTTCGAATCGGCCGACCGCCGGAACCTCCCGCTCACCGAGGAGGTCGAGATCTCGGGCGCGCTGCCTTTCTCGGCGACTCTGACGCTCGGTGGCGACACGAGCGATCCCGTGCTCGCCGTCGGGGACGGCACGCCGCTCCCGGCCGCGTTCGCGCTCTCGGTCGTCGCGCCCTCGCCCTCGCGCAGCGGCGCCGCGTTCGCGGTGTCGCTGCCGCGCGCGGCCGACGTGCGCTGGCGGCTCGTCGACGTCGCGGGCCGCGAGGTGGCGGGCGGCGATCTCGGCCGTCGCGACGCGGGCACGCACGCGATCGCGATCGCGCCGGACGCGCGCCGCGCGCCCGGGCTCTACTTCGTGCGCGTCACCGCGGGCGGCGAGTCCCTCGTGCGGCGCTGGGTCGTGACGAAGTAGCCTTCGCTCGCGGACGCTCGGAGCGCCAGTTGCGCTTCCGGCCGTCCGCGAGCCATTCGAGCGCCGTCGCGAGGCGGCGCTCGCGCGTCGCGTCGGTCTTCGCCTCCGTCAGCCACTCCAGGTACTCGCGACGGTGGCCCGGCGCGAACGCCGTCCACGTGGCGCGCGCCTTCGCGTTCCGCTTCAGCGCCGCGGTGAACCACGCGGGCTGCGGGATCGGCGGGCGCGGCCTGCGGCCCGCGGCGGGGCTCGGCGAGCCCAGTTCGTTGAGCTTCATCGCGGCGCGGATCAGCGCCTGCAGCGTGCGCTTCGGCGGCAGGTCGCGCACCGAGGCGAGCCGGCCGAACGCGCCCATCGCGTCGCGGTTCATGCGCGCAGCCTTCCCCGCCGGCGTCGCGAGCAGCTGGCCGTGCTTCCAGAACCCGATCGCCGCATGCGCCTTGAAAGCGGCCATGTGGCAGAGCGAACCCCGGTAGTCGAAGAAGGGCATCCCCCACTTCACCTTCTCCTCGACGTCCGGGCAGGTCGCGTGCACGAGCGCGCGGAAGTGTTCCAGGATCGGGCGCGCGAAGGGCTGTGCCTTCGCGACGTAGGCGTCGACCGCGGCGAGTGTCCTAGCCATTCGTGGGTTCCTCATTGCGCGGCGCCGGCCGCGCGTCGCGCTCGGCGCGGGCGGCGATGCCGTAGACGATGCGGGCGTTGAGCAGCGCGGCGAGCGCCACGAGCACCAGGCCGATCGCGCGCATCGCGAGCGGCTCGAGCGCGGGCGCCACGGCGCGCGCGACCGAGGCGAGCAGCACCGACCATGGCGCGGTCAGGATCGAGACCGCCATCGTGCCCACGCCCGAAGCGCCCACCACCAGCTCGCGCACCATCAGCGCCGCAGCGACCGCGACGACGCCGAGGTAGGTGGTCGCCGCCTTCCGCCCCCACGTACTCGACGTGGGCGTCGGGGCCAGGGATTCCGGGGACGTGCTCGTGGGAACCTCCGCGGTCGGGATCGCGTTGCCGTTCGAGGCCGGCACCGTAGCCGAAGCCTCGCGCGCGGGCCATACGCGGCGCGACGCTCGCCCGGAGAGCCGCTCCGCCTGCCACCCGCGGGCGGCCCTGACACGGTGACAGCAGCTCGCGTGGGCGACCTCCAACGGGAGCCCGTTCCGGGGCCGTGGATGCCGCATAACTGCTTATTCGACAAGCGCTCGCGTCTTGATCTCCACGCGGAGAACGGAAACGAGTGCATGGCACAACCACTGCAGTCGGAATCGACGGCCGATCTTCGCGCGCCACGGTGCGACCGGGTTCGCGATGGGCTTCCGGCCGCGGGGCTCCCCGCGACCGGGCCGTCGGAGCGTTCGCCGGCGAACGGCCGGGGGACTTCGCTCCGCCACGGGCGAGGAAGTAGATTCCGGAGTCGACGTCGGGCGTGCGTGGACCGCTTCCTCGCACGCCCGCCGGATGTCTCCACCCACGAACCACAACGACCCTCTTCCACCAGGGTGCCGCATGCGCATTGCCGTACCGAAGGAAATCACGCCGCGCGAGACCCGCGTGGCCCTCGTCCCCGAGACCGTCGGCCGGCTCGTGAAGGCCGGACAGGAAGTCGTGGTCGAGACGGGCGCCGGCGAAGCCGCGGGCTTCACCGACGACGCCTACCGCCAGGCGGGCGCTTCGATCGCTCCCAGCGCGCCGAGTGCCTACGAAGGGGCCGCCATCGTCTGCAAGGTGCGCGAGCCCATCGACTATCCGGCCATCGGAAAGCACGAAGCCGACCTCGTGCCGCAGGGCGCGGTCTACGTTTCGTTCCTCGGCCGCGACAAGACCACGGCCGCGGTGACCAAGCTGGGCGTACGCAAGGTCACGGCCTTCTCGATGGAGATGATCCCGCGCACGTCGCGCGCGCAGTCGATGGACGCGCTGTCCTCGATGGCCGGCGTGTCGGGCTACAAGGCCGCGCTCTGGGCGGCCGGCGCGCTGGGCAAGTTCTTCCCGCTCAAGATGACCGCCGCCGGCACCATCGCGCCCGCGCAGGCGTTCGTGCTCGGCTGCGGCGTCGCCGGGCTCGAAGCGCTGGCGACGTGCCGCAAGCTCGGCGCCGTCGTGGAGGCCTACGACGTGCGGCCGGCGGTGAAGGAGGAAGTCGAGAGCCTCGGCGGCAAGTTCGTCCAGGTCGAGCTCGCGTCCAAGGACACGGCGACCTCGGGCGGCTACGCGAAGGAACTCTCCGCCGAGGACCAGCAGCGCGTGAAGGACATGCTCGCTGCGCACGCCGCGAAGGCGGACGTGATCATCACCACGGCCGCGATTCCCGGCCGCAAGGCCCCGGTGATGGTGACCGAGGCCATGGTGAAGGGCATGAAGCCCGGCTCGGTGATCGTGGACCTCGCCGCGGAGACGGGCGGCAACTGCGAGCTGACCGTGGCGGGCGAGACGATCGTCAAGTACGGCGTCTCGATCATGGGCCCGGTCAACGTGCCCAGCACGCTGCCGTTCCACGCGAGCCAGATGTACTCGCGCAACATGCACTCGCTGCTCAAGCTGATGATCAACAAGGAAGGCAAGCTCAACCTCGACTTCGAGGACGACATCATTCGCGACACCTGCATCACGCGGGCGGCCGGGGCCGACGCTCCGCCGGCGGTCGCGGGGAAGGCGTCATGAACGAAGGCACGCTGATCCTCTACGCCATCTACATCTTCATGCTCGCGGTGTTCGTGGGCTTCGAGGTGATCTCGAAGGTGCCCGTGCAGCTGCACACGCCGCTCATGTCGGGCACGAACGCGATCCACGGCATCGTCATGCTCGGCGGCATGCTGGTGCTCGCCGAGTCCAAGGGCGGGCTGCTCATGTGGCTCGGGTTCGCCGCGGTGGTGCTGGGCGCCATGAACCTGTTCGGCGGGTTCGTGGTGACCGACCGCATGCTCGAGATGTTCAAGACCAAGAAGCCGGCGGCGGGAGGCAAGTGATGAATCCCAAACTGCTCTCCGACGTCGCCTACCTGACCTCGGCGGTCCTGTTCATCATCGGCCTCAAGTTCCTCAGCCATCCCAAGCGCGCCCGTCAGGGCAACCAGCTGGCCGCGATCGGCATGGCCTTCGCGGTCGTCGCCTCGTTCATCTTCATCTGGGGCGGCGGCGTGCACGAGATGTCGGGGACGAGCGGCATCCTGATCATCGTCGGCATCGTCGTCGGCGCGCTCGTCGGCGCGGTCGCGGCCCGCAAGGTGGCCATGACCGAGATGCCGCAGATGGTCGCGCTCCTGAACGGCTGCGGCGGTGGCGCGGCGGCACTCATCTCCACGGTCGAGTTCGCGAACTTCATGTCGGCCAAGGCCGCCGGACAGCCCATCGACCCGCTCGGCTTCGGCGCCACGATGTTCGGCGGCGTGATCGGCTCCCTGTCGTTCTGGGGCTCGCTCATGGCGTTCGGCAAGCTCTCCGGCTTCATGGAGCAGGCGATCACGTCGGCGTTCCAGAAGCTGCTGACGATCGTGGTGTTCCTCGCCCTGCTCGGTACGATCGGCTGGAGCGCGGTGGCCACGGGCAACGCGCCGTTCTACGCGCTGCTCGGCGTGTCGCTGCTCTTCTCGCTGCTGATGGTGATTCCGATCGGCGGCGCCGACATGCCGGTCGTCATCTCGCTCCTCAACTCGTGCACCGGTCTCGCCGTGGCGGCGACGGGCTTCTCGCTGCAGCAGCCGGCGCTGATCATCAGCGGAACGCTGGTCGGCGCGTCGGGCACGCTGCTGACGCTGCTCATGTGCAAGGCCATGAACCGCTCGATCACGAACGTCCTGTTCGCGGGTGTGGGCTCGGCTCCGGCGGCGGCGGCGGGTGGCGGCAAGGCCACCGGCCCGGCCAAGACGGCGCGCGAGATCACGTCGGACGACCTCGCGATGCTCTGCTGCAACGTGCAGAGCGTGATCGTGATCCCGGGCTACGGCATGGCCGTCGCCCAGGCGCAGCACGTGACGCGCGAGCTGGGCGACCTGCTCGCGGCCAAGGGCGTCGACGTGAAGTACGCCGTGCACCCGGTCGCCGGCCGCATGCCCGGTCACATGAACGTGCTGCTGGCCGAGGCGAACGTGCCGTACGAACAGCTCTACGATCTCGACCAGATCAACTCGGAGTTCGAGCGTTGCGACGTGGCGCTGGTGATCGGCGCCAACGACGTCATCAACCCCGCCGCGCGCTACGACAAGACGAGCCCGATCTACGGCATGCCGATCCTCGACGCCGACAAGGCGGCGAACATCATCATCGTGAAGCGCAGCCTGAAGCCGGGCTTCGCGGGCATCGACAACGAGATCTACTACAACCCGAAGACGTACATGTATTTCGGGGACGCCAAGGGCGCGATCTCGAAGCTCGTGGAGGCCGTGAAGGCGCAGTAGGGACGCGTTCCATCGACGCATCGCACCGCACCGCCCGCCGGGTCCGCCCGGCGGGCGGTCGCGTTTCGTGGCCCTGCGTCAGCCGAGTTCGGCGAGCAGCTTCGCCGCGCCGCAACGGATCGCGAGCTCGCGGGCCCGCGCGACGTCGGCGTCGGCCTCGGCGGCGCGGCCCGCCGTGCGCAGCAACTGGGCGCGCTCGGCGTGCGTGCGCGCGATGGCCAGGACGGCCTCGCAGGCGCCGTGCACCGCGAGCGCGGCCGAGAAATGCGCGAGCGCCGCGTCCGTCTCACCCCGCGCGGCCGCGACCGCGGCGAGAGCTCGCAGCGCCCAGCCGCGGCCGAAGCCGGGCTCCAGCCCTTCGAACGCGAGGCACGCTCGCGCCTCCGACTCCGCCTCGTCGAGCCGGCCGAGCCGGGCGGATGCGACCGCGATCATGGACGCGGTGATGTCGTCGGCCGCCCGGTTGTCGGTATCCTGCTTGAGTTCCCGGCTGCGCTTCGCCAGGTCGTACGCCGTCTCCACGTCGCCGCGCGCGAAGAGCACCCGGGCGCTGCCCTGCAGGAGCTGCGCCTCCATGAAGCGCTGCCGGACTCCCGCGAGCGCGCTCTTCGCCTCCTCGAGCAGCTCGTCCGCCAGGTCGGGACGGCCCGCTTCCTCGGCCGTGATCGCGACGAGCGCGTCCGCGAGCCCCAGCAGTCGGCGCTCGCCGAGCAGGTCGCAGAGCTGGCGCACGGCCTGCAGCCGCTCGAGCGCCGCGGGCAGCTCGCCGAGGTTCGCGTGCGCCCACGCCACGCACCAGGTCCCCCACGCCTGCCGGTCGAGCGAGCCGGAACGCAGCCCGAGCCGCAGGTCCTCTTCGCCGTGCGCCAGCGCCTCGCGGAACCGCCCGAGGAGCGCGAGGTCCTCGGCGAGGAACTCGCGCCCGGTCGCGACCATCACGTCGCTCCCGATCCGCGTGCCCTCGTCGATCGACCGCTGCGCCCAGCGCATGCTCTCCTCGTAGCGGGCCAGGTGCTGGTTCGCGCCCGCGAGGTAGCTGTAGACCATCTCGGCGAGCCACGCGTTCTCCCGGACGATCGGCAGCTCCGCCAGCGGTTCCAGGATCGCGAGTGCCTTGCCGTGCTCCATGCGGTAGTGGTGCACCCGCGCGCGGCTCGCGCGCGCGACGACGTGCGCCTCCGGCTGCGCGACCGGATCGAGCACGCGCTCGACGGCATCGATGTAGCCGTCGGCGCGCGGGTCGCCGTGCCGGACGCAGACCTCGGTCGCGCGCGCCAGCAGGCGCACGCGCTCGGCGTCGGTGGAGCAGAGTGCGAGCCCGCGCTCGCAGGCCGCGAGCGTGGAGACGAGGTCCCCGCGGTCCGCGTGCACCTCCACCAGCGCGAACGCGACCTCGAGTTGCTCCTCGCGTCCGCCGAGCGCTTCGGCGCACTCGCGCGCCTGGGCCAGCGCGTCGGCCGCTTCCTCCAGCGCCGCGACGGCGCGCGCGTGCCGGGCCGACTCGAGCAGCCATCGGCGGGCGCGGCCCAGCTCGCCCGCGCGCTGGAAATGGTACGCGAGGTCCTCGGCCGCGCCGTCGCGCGATTCGATCCGCTCGGCGACGCGCAGGTGCAGCCGCCGCAGGCGGACGGGATTGAGCTCCTCGACCAGCACCTCGCGAATCTTGTCGTGCGTGAACGCGAACGCCTCGCGCGCACCGGCCTGCACCAGCTGCGCGGCCGCCGCTTCGTCGAGGGCGTCGAGCAGCGCGTCCTCGCCCAGGTCGGTGCACGCGCGCAGGTCGGCGAACTCGAACGTCTTGCCGATCACCGCCGCCACGTGCAGCACGCCCGCGCAGCCCTCACTCAGGCGGTCGAGCCGCCGGCCGATCGCCGATTTCACGCTCTGCGGAATCGCGAGCTCGCCGATCGCGCGGCGCTGCCACTCGCCGCCCTCGCGGTAGATGGCACCCTGCTCGACCAGCGCCTTCACCACCTCCTCGGTGAAGAACGGATTGCCCTCCGTCTCGCGGTGCAGCGCCTCGCCGAACTCGGCCGTCACGTGTTCCTGCTGGAGCAGCGTCGCGAGCAGCGCCTCGGTCTCCGCGCGGTCGAGTCGCCCGAGCGGCACGCGGGTCGCGATGCGGTCGCGGTCCCAGTCGACGAGCGCCGCGGCGAGCGGATGGCGGCGGTCCAGCTCGACCTCGCGGTACGTGCCCAGCAGCAGCACGCGATCGGCCCGCAGCTGCCGGGCGAGGTGGCGCAGCAGCGCGAGAGTGCCGGCGTCCGCCCAGTGCAGGTCGTCCAGCAGCAGCAGCAGTCCCCGCCGCGCCGAGAGCCGGCGCAGGAACCGCGCGATCGCCTCGAAGAGCCGCAGCCGCTCCTCGTGCGGCGCGAGCGCCGGCGCCGCCGGCAGCGATCCGAGCCGCGCCCCGAGGTCGGGCACGAGCCGCGCGAGATCCGCCGCCGAATCCCCGAGCAGTTCGGCGAGCGCCGCGGGTGCCACCGCCCGCGCCCAGCCCGAGATCGCCTCGACGAACGGCAGGTAGGGCGTCGTGGCTTCGAACTCGTAGCAGCCGCCGGTCATCACGACCGCGCCGTCGACGTGCGCGTTCACGGCGACCTCGCGCGCGAGACGCGACTTGCCGATCCCGGGCTCGCCCGAGACGAGCGCGAGCCGCGCGCCGCCGTCGAGCGCCGCGCGCCACGCCGCGCGCAGCCGCTCGAGCTCCGCGGTGCGGCCGACGAGGCGGCCGCGCACGAGCTGGTCGAGCACCGCGGGCGCGCCCGGCGCCGCGTCGCCGGCCGCGGCGGCCGCCGTATCGGCCAGCGCCGCGCGCGCGGCCCCGGCGTCGGCGAAGCGCTCGTCGGGCGTCTTGCGCAGCAGCCGGAGCACGAAGCGCTCGAGTGCCGGGTCCACGTCGGGCACGTGCAGCCGCAGCGGCGGCACGGGCGCGAGCAGGTGCTGCGAGACGAGCGCGAGCAGGTCGTCGGCCTCGAACGGCCGCCGGCCGGCGACCCACTCGTAGAGCGTGACGCCGAGCGCATAGAGATCGGCGCGCCCGTCGACGACCGCGCCCGTCGCCTGCTCGGGCGAGAGGTACGCGGCGGTGCCGACGACGACGTTGCGCGAGAGCGTCGTCGACGTCTGCGGCCGCGCGACGCCGAGATCGGCGAGCTTGACGCGCGACGCGCCGGGCGCGCCCACCCAGAGCAGGTTCTCGGGCTTCAAGTCGCGGTGCACGATGCCCGCGGCGTGCACGTGCGCGAGCGCGTCGAGCACCTGGTCGGCCACCGCGCGGATCGCCTCGGTGCCCGCGGGCGGCTGCGCGCGGAGATTGGTGCCCGCGACGCGCTCGAACACGACGAACGGCTGGCCGTCCGAGACGCCGGCATCGTGAACCGCGACGACGCCCGGGTGGTTGAGCGCCGCGGCCATGCGCGCCTCGCGCAGCAGCCGGTCGCATTCCTCGGGAGCGATGCTGCCGGACGGCAGCTTGATCGCGACCTCGCGCTCGAGCTGCGCGTCGCGGGCGCTCCAGACCTCGCCCATGCCGCCGCGGCCGATGCGCTGCTCCAGCCGGTAGCGGCCGCCGAGCACGAGGCCGGCGGCGACGGGGAGCGTGGGCGCGTGACCCGGATCGGGGGCGGACATGGCCCGGCACTCTACCCCCGCCGGGCCCGCCGCGGCAGCGATTCCGGCCACGCCCGGCGCGGGAACCCTGTCGCGCCACGAGAGGCGCGGGGTATCATCATGGGATCGAACCGTCGTCCCGCGACCCGCTCCGGAGGCCCTCGCATGATCCGCCGCACGCCGCGCACCCCGCTGTTCCTCACCCTCGTCGCGCTGGCGGTGGCCGCCGGCGTCGCGTCCGCCGGCACCGGCGGCACGGTCCCCGCCTCGGTCGCGCAGGCGAAGATCGCGTCGTGGGTGTACGAGCACACGTCGGCCGGGCAGACCGCCGAGTACATCGTCGTGCTGGGCGACCAGGCGGATCTTTCGGGCGCCGCGGGGCTCCCCGACAAGGCCGCCAAGACGCGCTGGGTGCACGACCAGCTGTGGGCGAAGGCGCGCGCGACGCAGGGCCCGCTACTCGAATGGCTCGACCAGCAGGGCGCGACCTACCACCCGTTCTATATCGTGAACGCGATCCAGGTGACGGGCTCGCAGGCGCTCGCGCTGGCGCTGGCCTCGCGCGCCGACGTCGCCCGCATCGAGGGCAACCCCGAGATCAAGGCCGTGCAGCCGGCGGCCCCGACGGTCGAGGAACTGCGTGCGGCGATGCAGGCGAGCGCGCAGTCCACGAGCGCGATCGAGCCCGGCGTCACGGCGATCCGCGCGCCCGACGTGTGGGCGCTCGGCTACTCGGGCCAGGGCATCGTGATCGGTGGCGCGGACACCGGCGTCCAGTGGGACCACCCGGCGCTCATCAACCACTATCGCGGCTGGAACGGCACCACGGCGAGCCACGACTACAACTGGCACGACAGCATCCACACGGGCGGCGGCGTCTGCGGTCCCGACGCGACGGCCCCCTGCGACGACGACGGGCACGGCACGCACACGCTCGGCACCGCGGTCGGAGCGGACCTCGCGGGCACGAACCAGATCGGCGTCGCGCCGGGCGCCAAGTTCATCGCGTGCCGGAACATGGACCAGGGCAACGGCACGCCGGCGCGCTACATCGAGTGCATGGAGTGGTTCCTCGCGCCCTACCCGGTCGGCGGCACGCCCGCACAGGGCGATCCCGACAAGGCCCCGGACATCACCACCAACTCGTGGGGCTGCCCGGCGTCCGAGGGCTGCACGACCAGCTCGCTGCAGGCCGCGGTCGAGGCGCAGCGCGCCGCGGGCATCATGTTCGTCGCCGCGGCCGGCAACAGCGGCCCCGCATGCTCCACGGTGAGCGACCCGCCGTCGTTCCACGACGCGAGCACGACCGTCGGCGCGTTCAGCTCCACGACCGGATCGATCGCGTCCTTCAGCAGCCGCGGGCCGGTCACCGCGGACGGCAGCGGCCGCATGAAGCCCGACATCTCGGCGCCCGGCGTGTCGGTGCGCTCGTGCCTGCGCGGCAACACCTACGGCTCGCTGAGCGGCACGTCCATGGCGACGCCGCACGTGGCGGGCGCGATTGCCCTGCTCTGGTCGCGCTGGCCGCAGCTCCGGAACCAGATCGCCGCGACGGAGAACCTCCTCGAGCACTCGGCCGTGTACGTGGCCACGACGCTGTGCGACGTGGCGGGTGGCTCGCCCAACAACGTGTGGGGCTGGGGCAAGCTCGACATCAAGGCCGCCGTCGACATGGGGGCCACGGGAATCGGCGACGGCGGACCGCTGGCGCCCGGCGTGGCGCTCGCCCCCGCGATGCCGAACCCCGCGCACCATGCGACGGCGCTGCGCTGGCGCCTGCCGCGCGCGGGCTCGCTCGAGCTCGCGATCTACTCCGTCGACGGGCGGCGCGTGCGCACGCTCGCCGCCGGGCACTTCGCCGCCGGAGAGCACACGGCGCGCTGGGACGGCCGCGACGATCGCGGCGTGGCGATGGCGCCGGCCGTGTACCACGTGCGGCTGCGCGCGGCGGACACCGAGGCCGTGCAGAAGTTGATCTGGCTCGGGCAGTGACGCGCGACGCCCGCGGACGCGACGCCTAGCGGGCGGGCGTGTCCGCGGGTGCCCCCGCGGGCGTGATCGCGGCCGCGCGGGCTCGCGCCGCCGCCGCGGCCGCCGTGTCGCCAAGCTCCGTGCACATGTCGGCGAGGCGGTGCCAGCTGCCCGGATCGTCGGGGTCGAGCTGCGTGCAGCGCTCGAACTCGCGGCGCGCGTCGGCGGCGCGCTTCACCTGCGCGTAGCTCTGCCCGAGCGCGAAGTGGATCGACGGATCCTGGTCCTGCGCCGCGGCGGCCCGCTCCAGGTAGGGCACCGCTTCCGCGGGCTTGCCGCTCACGAACAGGCACTGACCGAGCAGCGACGTGACGTCGGGGTCGCCCGGGTCGCGCCGCTCGAGCGCCTGCAGCGCCTCGAGCGCCTCGCCCGCGCGGCGCAGCCGCAGCAGGCAGAGCGCACGCAGCAGCTGCGCGCGGGCATTGCCGGGCTCGAGCGAGATCGCGTGTTCGGCCGACAGCAGGCCGCCGTTCCAGTCGCCCGCGTCCACTTCGAGCATCGCGCGCGTCACGCCGATCTCGGGCAGCTGAGGGTTGATGCGCTCGGCCAGCGCGAGCTCGGCCAGCGCTTCCTCGCGCTTGCCGGCGCGCGCGAGCTGGCCGGCGCGGCCGATGTGGCCCGCGGGGTTCTGCGGCTGCGCGGCCACGATCGCCGCGAAGTAGGCGTCGTCGTCGTGCCACGCGGGCACCAGCCCGACCGTGGCCCAGGCGCTCCACGCGACCAGGACGCCGCACGCGGCGAGCAGCGCCGTGCGCGCCGCCGGCGTGCCGGCGAAGCGCGCGACCAGCAGCGCGAGCAGCCACGCGGCGCCGGCCGAGGGCAGGTAGAGAATGCGCTCGCCGAGCGTCAGGTGCGCCTGGCTCCACACGGCGAGCGTGATCGGCAGCGCGGTGACGAGGAACAGCGCCACCGGCGCCGCCGCGCGGCGGCGCGTCCACGCCAGCCAGCCGAAGAGCGCGAGCGCCGCGAGCAGCAGCGCGGTGCCGCCGAGCACCGCCGGATCGGTGCCCGAGGTGGGCAGGCGGATCGCGACGAGCGGCGAGTGCGCGTACCAGGGCGCGAGGAATTCGAGCTGCAGCGGCAGCAGCGTGAGCGCGGCCCAGCGCGCCTGCTCGCGCAGCGCGGCGTCGAAGTAGCGGAAGTCGGTCGCGAGCGGCACCAGCACCGCGTGCAGCACCGCCCATACCGCGGTGAGCGCGAACGCCGGCGCGACCCAGCGCGCGACCGCCGACCATGGCCGGCGCGGCGGGCCGTCGGAGGCGTCGAGCAGCGCGGCGACCACCACGTAGCCGGCGGCGATCTCCTTGGCGAGCAGCGCGAGGGCCAGCAGCACGAGCGGCCACGGGCCGCACCACGCCGCGCCCGCGCGGCGCGCACGGCGGTCGGCCACCAGCGCCGCGAGGAACGCGAGCGCCGAGAGCAGGTCGGTGCAGCCCGCGACCCACGCCACGCTCTCGGCGTGCGCGGGCATGACGGCGAACCACAGCGCGCCGGCACCGGCCGCGAGCGCGGGCAAGCCGGCCTCCATCGCGAGCGCGGCGACCAGCGCGCTCACGCCTGCGTGCGCGCACACGTTGAGCGCATGGAAGAGCGCGGGCCCGCCGCCCACGCGCACGCCGATCCAGTAGACGAGCGCGATCAGCGGCCGCCACATGCCCGAAGGGCCGGCCGAACCACCCCAGAAGTCGGCGTGCAGCAGCGCTCCGAGCGAGGCTCCCGGGGCGAGCTGCGCGTTGCCCTCGACGAGCCAGTGATCGTCGAGCACGAAGCCGTGACCGAGCGAGGGCAGGTAGGACAGCACGGCGGCGAGCGCGGGAATCGCGAGCGCGAGCACGCGCGCGCGCGCCTCGGGACGGTCCGCGCGCGACGGCGCCGTTCGGGGGGCACGGGGGCCCGGGCGCTGCGGTTTCACGCGGGGAGTTCCTCCGGAGGTCGGGACGGCCGGCGTGCCCTCGCGGCGCGCCGGCCGAAAAGTCTACACGGCCCCGCGGCGGGCCGGAAACGGCGTCGCGGACCGCTCAGGTGCGCTCGTACTCCTCGAGCGTCATCCACGGCAGCGCGTCGCCCTCGCCCTCGCGGGACGCGAGCACCACGTCGTCGGCGTCGATCCACGCCGCGAACGCCTCGGCGCGCCCGCGCGCCGGGTCGAGCACCTCGATCCGCCGCGCCTCGCGCAGGCCCCACGCGGTCTCGATCGCGCGCGCCTCGGTGCAGCGCACGACGAGACGTCCCGGCTCGACGGCCATCCACGGCGGCCCGATCGTGAGCACGAGCAGCTCGTGCTGCGCGCCCGGCGCCAGCGCGAGCCGCCGGAACGCGAAGCCGTGCAGCACGTGCGAACCGAGCAGCACGTGCGCGCGCGGCGGGTAGTCGCCTTCCTGTTCGCGCACCTGCCCGGCATGCTCGATCCGCGCGCGCCAGAGCGCGCCGTCGGCCGCGTGCCGCGCCTCGACGAGCCGCTCCCCCACGCGCCAGCGCGCCTCGACCGCGATCACGCGGTGATCGGCGTCGGTGCGCGCGCGCCACTCGAGCGTGCTCGGGAACGGGAACGGCGCGTGCGTGACCTGCTCGCCGGTCGCGACCTCACCGCTGCCGTCCCACTCCACCGCCCAGCGCTCCTCGCCGCAGGGCACGCCGCCGAAGTGCATCCGGTAGCGCCCGTGCGCGTGCGCCGCCCGCGTCATCGCTCCACCCTCCCGCGCGCCGAGCGGTCGCGCCGCCACCAGCGGCGCAGGTCGCGGAACAGCGCGCCCATGTGCATCCACGACCAGCGCGAGCGCAGCGATGCGAGCGCCCCGATCGGCACCCACTCCGCCGCCGACGCGTCGTCGCCCGCGTGCGGCGTGCCGCGGCGCGAGTGCCCGACGAAGTACCAGTTCATGGTCGGGAAGCGCCCGAAGCCACGCAGCGAGTACGTGTCCCAGTAGAAGCCGAGCGGCTCCATGCGGCCGAGGACGATGCCGGTCTCCTCGCGCAACTCGCGTCGCGCGGCCTGCTCGATCCCCTCGCCCGCCTCGATGAACCCACCGGGCACGTCGAGGAAACCGATCCGCGGCCGGTGCCCGCGCTTCACCAGCAGCACCGTGTCGCCGCGCACCGCGAGCACACCCGCCGCCGGGCGCGGATAGTCGTAGATCACGTAGCCGCAGCGCGGGCACTCGATGTGCTTCGGCCGCGTCGCGTTGGCCGGGCGGCGCCGCAGCGGGCGGCCACAGCGCGCGCACGGGAACCCGCCGGCGCTCACCGGGGCTCCACCGTGATCACCGCCGGCAGCGGCACCTGCGCCCCGGGTGCCGAGGGCGTGCGGTCCGTGGGCCAGGCTCCGAAGCTGGCGTAGCGAAAACGGCGCGTCGAGACGACCAGCTCGGATTCGAGGCCGCCGTCCATCGACATCGCGTGCGTCAGGTGGAGCCGCGAGCGCTGCAGCATCTCGGCGAAGTCGGCGAGCGTGTACGCCCCCTCGCTGACGCAGATCACGAGCCAGCCGCGCGAGTCGACGCCCACCGCGGTGCGGTTGGCGATGTGGGACGAGCGCTGCACGCGCACGCCGCCCGCGTGGTCGAAGAGCATGAAGGACTGCGCGACGTCGGTCCATCCGCGCGATTCGCGCAGGGGCTGCCGCGCGAGATCGAGCACGGTGCCCGCACCGCGCCGCGCGACGAAAGCCGCCTGGAACGACGCGTGCGGCCGCGCGCTCACGGTGTCGCCGTCGCAGACGAGCACGCCCATGTAGCGGAAGTCGGGGTAGTACTGCCCGGCGTTGAAGACGGCGAGGGCCCGCGTCGACGCCTGCCACTCGATCACCGACTGGAGCCGCACCGGCCGCTGCCGCGTGTAATGCCTCGCCTTCAGCCGGACCCGCGCGGGGTCCACGCGCAGCACCGCCACGGCGGTCGAGCCCAGCCGGCACCACGGCTCGCCGACGATGGTCGCGAACTCGACGCCGGGAGCCAGTTCGCGCCAGTGCGGCGCGTGGGCGTTCCGCCACAGCGCGTACGCCGCCGCGACGGCGACGAACGGCAGGATCCAACGGGCACGCAGGACTCGACCGGGCATGACCGCATTGTGGTCGGCGCCCGCGCGCGGGGTCAATGCGGGTCTCGCGCGGGCGTGCTCAGGCCAGGCCGGCGTGACGCTGGCGGGCCTCGAGCACGAGCAGCAGCTCGCGGATGTTCTCCACGGTGAGCATGCCGACGAGCCGCCCGCGCGCGACGACCGGCAACGCGTTCTGGCGCGTCGCGCTCATCCGCTGCAGCGCCGCGTCCAGCGGCATGGACGCCTCGATCGGCGCCACGTCCAGCCGCACGAGCCGGCCGACGGGCGAATCCGGACCTTCGGTGCGCATGCCGCGCAGCAGGTCGGCGCGCGAGAGCATCCCGAGCAGCTGGCCGTCTTCGAGCACCGGGAAGTCCTGCTGCTCGCCGGCGAGCAGCAGGTCGACCGCGTACGCGAGCTCGTGCCGCGTCTCGAGGCTGACGAACGCCGTGACCATCGCGGCGCTGACGGGCAGGCCCGTGAGCGAGCTGCGCGTCTGGACGAGCGAACGTTCCTCGCCCGCGGTGACGAACACGAACAGCGCGATGAACACGAGCACCGGGCTCTTGAGCACGAAGATCCCCACCGCCGCGAACAGCAGCGCGAATCCCTGGCCCACCAGCGAGGCGTACCGAGTCGCGCGCGTGTACGGCAGGAACATCGCCATCACCGCGCGCAGCACGCGCCCGCCGTCCATCGGGAACGCGGGCACCAGGTTGAACGCGAGCATCGCGAGGTTGGCGAACAACAGGAACTCGAGCGTGCCCTCCCCTTCGGCGCGCGCGAGGATCTGGTCGGTCGGCGTGCCCATCGCGAACAGCACCGCGCCGAAGATCGTCGCGAGCACGACGTTGACGGCCGGCCCGGCGATCGCGACGACCAGCTCCTGCGCCGGCTTCTCGGGCATGCGCTCGAGGCGCGCCACGCCGCCGATCGGGAGCAGCACGATCTCGCGGGTGCGGATGCCGTAGCGCCGCGCCGCCAGCGCGTGACCGAGCTCGTGCAGCAGCACGCACCCGAACAGCAGCACCAGGTGGAGCGCCGTGTGGAACGCGTCGCGCAGGCCCGACGAAGTGAACCACGCCACGCCCGCCAGCATGAGCAGGAACGTGACGTGCATTTCGATGCGGATGCCGGCGAGCGAGCCGAGCCGGATGGACCAGCGCATGCGGGAAAGGCCTCCGAACGTGGACGCCGAGTCTCGCACAACCCCAGCGCGGCTCCAACGCCGCGCGGACGCACGTCAGCCGCGCGCGAGCCGGGCCCGCTCGATCGCCCCCCGGGCGCGCCGGAGCAGGTCGCCGATCCGGAAGGGCTTCTGCAGGAACTCGACCCCCGAGGCCACCTCACCGGGGGCGCCCATCGCGTCCTGCGTGTAGCCCGAGACGAAGAGAACCGCCAGCCCGGGGTGCCGTGCGCGCAGTTCCGCCGCGAGCTGCGGGCCCGTGCGCCCGGGCATCACCACGTCGGTGACCAGCAGGTCGAGCGCCTCTCCCGGTTCGCCCGCGGCGGCCAGCGCCGCTTCAGCGTCCGCCGCCACCTTCACGTGATAGCCAGCCTGCTCGAGCGCCCGGGCGGTGAGATCGCGTACGAGGTCCTCGTCCTCGACCACGAGCACGCGTTCGCGCCCGCCGGTGACGGGTTCCGCGGGAAGCGGGGCCGCCGGCTCCACGTCCGTGGCGGGCAGGTCGATCGTGACGGTGGTCCCGCGGCCGGGCGCGCTTTCGAGCGCGATGCGGCCATCGCACTGGGTGACGATGCCGTACACCGTCGCGAGGCCGAGTCCGGTGCCCTGTCCCTGCGGGCGCGTGGTGAAGAACGGCTCGAACGCGTGCGCCCGCACCTCGTCCGTCATGCCTTCGCCCGTGTCGCGCACGACCAGCCGCACTTCGCGGCGCGACGCCGCGCTCGCCGCGGGCCGGTCGACGAGCTCGAAGCTCAGCGTGCCCCCTCGCGGCATCGCGTCGCGCGCGTTCACCGCGAGATTCACGATCACCTGCTGCACCTGTCCCGGATCCGCCATGACGCGCGGGATCGCCGGCGGCAGCGCCGTCTCGATCGCGATCGTCTCGGGCAGCAGCCGGCGGAGCATGCGTTCGTTCTCGCGCAGCACCTCGCGCAGGTCGAGCGGCACGGGATCCGTGGGATGCCGGCGCGCGAACGAGAGCAGCTGGCGCGTGACGTCCCGCGCGCGCTCGCCGGCGGTGCGAATCGCCTCCACGTCCTCGATCGCCGGCATCGTGCCGCGCGAGAGCGCGTCGGCGGCGGCGTCCGCGCCCCCGAGGATGGCCGTGAGCAGGTTGTTGAAGTCGTGCGCCACCCCGCCCGCGAGCCGGCCGATGCTTTCCAGCTTCTGCATCTCGGCGGCACGCTGCTGCAGCTGGCGCTGCCCCGAGAGATCGCGCGAGTTGGTGACGATGCCGCGGACGAGCGGCTCGCCGAGCAGGTTGCGGGCGATCGTCTCGAACTCGATCCAACCCCCGTCGCGCGTGCGGATGCGATGCTCGAGCCGCTGCGGGACGTCCGGCTGGCGCAGCAGTGCCTCGATCGCCTCATGGATCGCGGAGCGCTCGTCGGCGTGCAGGAAGTCGCCGATCGGCCGGCCCACGACCTCGGCCTCGGTCCAGCCGAGCACGTTGTGGACCCCGGGGCTCCAGAGCCGGATGACGCCGTCGGCGTCGAAGACGTTGAGGACGTCGGTGGAATTCTCGACGAGCGCGCGGAAGCGGAGTTCGCCCTGCTGCTCCGCGTCGCGGCGCGCCGCGGCCTGGTGCTCGCGTTCGGTCCGGCGCCGCTCGGTGATGTCGCGGACGATCGCGAGCATCACGCGTTCGCCGCCGAGCGTCGCGGCGGTGGCGCTGATCTCGACCGGGAAGCGCGTGCCGTCGGCGCGCTGGTGCTCGGTCTCGAACATCAGGGCGCCCGCTTCGGCGGCCTCCGCCAGCAGTCGCCGCGCGCGATCGCGTTCCTCGGCGGACCTCAGGTCGAAGATCGTCCGGCGCAGCAGTTCCTCGCGCGGGACCCCGTACGCCGTGACCGCGGCCTCGTTCGCGTCGAGCAGGCGGCCGTCCGCCACGCGCACGAACAGGATGATGTCGCGACTGGCGGACGCGAACAGCTCGTAGCGCACGCGGAACCCGGCGCTGGAATCGGGCCCCGAGGCGGGGGAATCCGCGGGCAGCAGGCTCATCGGCCGGCCGTGGGCGTGGTGGCGCGCGCCGGCGAACGCCGGGGGCGCGGGCGGTGCGGTGTCATGCGAAGTCCCCTCGTGCTCCGCGTCGCGGTGCCCCGAGGCGGTCCCGCGTTCGCTCCGGCGGCGCCGCGCGGTCGGCCGCGCGTCGCGCCGGGTGAAGATCAGGCGGCGTGCTCGTCCTCGTCGCCCTCGTCGTCCAGGTCCTCGTCCATCGACGCCGGCTCGCCGGACTCGCCGGGTTCGCCGTCGAAGTCGAACGAGAGCTCGCCGTCGAAGACGCCGGCCTCGCGCAGTGCCGCTTCCTGCTCGGCGGTGAAGTCCCCGGGCGTGCTCCAGCGCTCGCGCATGTAGGCGCTCAGGGCTTCGAGGTCGCGGCGCGCCGCGACGTGCCCCGGGTGGATCCACAGCGTGTGCCGCAGCAGCCGGATCGCGTCCTCCACGGCGCCGTACTCGAAGCACGCCGAGGCGGCGGCGAAGAAGAGTCCGGGATGGTGCGGAGCGAACGACAGGCCACGGAGCGCGCGCGCGAGGGCTTCGCGGGCGTCACCGTCCTCCAGCGCGGCGTACGACGCGCGCGCCAGGAAGCGGGCGGCGTCGGCGTCCGGTGGCGTGTCCAGGCCGGGGATGAAACGGCGCAGTTCGTCGCACGCGCGGCGCAGCGAGCCGGAGATGAAGGGATCGAGCCGGGACGTCGGCGAGACGGCCACTCGTTCCGCGAGGCGTTCGAACGCGTCGAGAATATCCTGCAGGGTGGGAAGCGTCGGTTCGGACAACGGAGGTTCCCCCGTTCGGGAGACACCGGGAACCTCCGATTCCGGAGATGGTCCGCCGGCGTCCATGCCCCATGGGCATCGGCACGTCGGCGCAGCCGCTGAACCGAAACCGCGCGACGAATCTCCGGCCGGGCGCCGGCGGGCGCTTACGCGCGCGCCGGCGGGGACATGAGCGCGCCGGCCGTGCGCCGGTCGGGCGCCACGGAGCGCAGCAGCTGCGCGAGCAGCGCGCGTGCGACCTCGCGCCGGTACTCGCCCTCGGAACGGATGTCGTCGATCGGCGCGATGTCGCGCTCGAGCGCCGCGAACGCGCGCTCGCCATCCGCCGCGGTGAGGCGGCTGCCGGCGAGCGCCTGTTCGGTCTCGCGTGCGCGCACCGGCGTCGGCGCGACGCTGCCCCACGCCAGCCGCACGTGATCGACGCCCGAACGCCCGGAGTGCAGGACGCCCGCGAAGACGACCTTCGAGATGCTCTGGGCGGCGCGCGTGCCGACCTTGCGGAACAGTTCGCGCGCACCCGTGGGGCGCGGCGGCAGCGTGACGCCGGTGACCAGCTCGTCGGGCTCGATCGCGAGCGTGCGGTAGCCCGCGTACAGCTCCGCGAACGGGATCTCGCGCTCGCCGCGCACCGACGCGACGTGCACCGTGGCGTCGTACGCGAGCAGGACGGGCAGCGAATCGCCGGCCGGCGACGCGTTGGCGATGTTGCCGCCGATCGTGCCGCGGTTCTGGATCTGGGCCGCGCCGACGACGCGCGCCGCCTGCGGCAGCATCGGCCAACCGGCGCACGCCGGGTGACGGGCGATCGCGTCGAAAGTCGCGAGCGCACCGACGTGCAGGCGCTTGCCGCGGAGCCGGATCGTCCGCAGGGGCTTCAGCGGCGAGAGGTCGAGGAAGCCCGAACCCGCCTGCGTGCCGGCGTTCAGGTAGACGAACAGGTCGGTACCGCCCGCGAGCGGCACGAGCCGCTCCGTGGACACCGAGTCGTGCAGCAGCCGGAGCGCGTGCGCGAGATCGCGCGGCCGCTCGACGCGGAGCGTGGTCAGCGCGGTCTTCACGAGCGCCGCCCACCGCGGCTCGCGACCCGGCGTGCGGCCTTGCGCCGCGGTGCCGGCCGGGCCGCCGCCCGCTTCTTCGTGGCGCCCGCACGTCGCGGCGCGGCCTTCGCCTTCGCGGCCTTCTTCTTCGCGACCTTGCGGCGCGGCGCGACGCTGCGGCGCGCCGCGTCACGCACCGCGTCCACGATCTTCTGGTAGCCGGTGCAGCGGCAGAGCGTGCCCGAGAGCGCGCCGCGCACCTCGGCGTCGCCGGGCACGCGGCCGCGGGTCGCGGCGAGCAGCGCGCTCGCGGTGACGAGCATGCCGGGCGTGCACATGCCGCACTGCGCGCCGCCGTGCTCGGCGAACGCCTGCTGCAGCACGTTCAGGCGGCCGCCCCTCGCGAGCCCTTCCACGGTGACGACGCGGGCGCCGTCGGCGTGGATCGCGGGCACGAGGCAGGCGTTCACGGGCGCGCCGTCCAGCAGCACGGTGCACGCGCCGCATTCGCCCTCGCCGCAGCCTTCCTTGGTGCCGGTGAGCCCGCACTCCTCGCGCAGGACGTCGAGCAGGCGCTTCATGGGCGGCACGCTCACGCGGCGCGCCTTCCCGTTGACGTTCAGGTTCACGGTACGGCGGGGGCTCATGCGTCGTCGTCTCCGGGGTCACAGGCGAAGGGAAGCGCGCGGTGCCGGCTCTCGAACTCCGCGATCAGCTCGCGTGCCGCGTCGCGGGCCGACTCCGCCGGCGTCTCGCGCCAGGCGATGCGCAGCGACGACGCACCGGCGAGCTGCCAGATGCGATGGCCGCCCCAGTGCGCGACCACGCGGCCGGCGCCGTGGCGGACGAAGCGTTTCACGCGCTGCTGCAGCAGGTGGCGCACGCCCGTGCCGGGCGCCGCCGAAACGTAGAGCAGTCCCGCGTGCGCGACCCAGTGGCCGGCGAGCGCGTCGGCGCTGCACGTGGGATCCTGCCCGCGCCACGGCGCGGCCGTGCTCCTCGGCAGGAAGTGCGGCACGCCGGCCGACAGCTCGCGCAGCACGACCCACACGCCCGCGGCGACAGGCACGGAGCGGCAGGCATCGTCGCGCAGCATGCCGATGCGCGCGAAGCCCTCGAACCCGCGGGCGCGCAGTTCCTCGGGCGTGTCCACGCCGGTGCCGGGCACCGGGGCGGCGTTCACGACGGCCTCGTCCGCAGCGCGCGCAGCACGCGCTCGGGCGTCGCGGGAATCTCGTCGAGCCGGCAGCCGATCGCCTGCGCGATCGCGTCGATCACCGCGGGCGCGGGCACGTCCATGGGCAGTTCGCCGAGGCCCTTGGCGCCGAACGGTCCGCCCGAGTACGGGATCTCGACGATCTCGACGTCCATCGGTGGCGCGTCGGCGCTCGTGGGCACGATGTAATTGGTGAGCGTGTGGTTCCAGACGCGGCCGTCCTTGAAGCGCAGCTCCTCGAGCAGCGCCCAGCCGAGCCCCTGCAGCGTGCCGCCCTCGATCTGCCCGGCGGCGAGCACGGGGTGCACGGCCTTGCCGATGTCCTGCGCGGTCGTCACCCGCAGCACCTTCGTCTCGGCGGTGTCGAGGTCCACTTCGACCTCGGCCGCGAGCGCCGCGTACGAGAAGACGCCGTACGCGTCGCCGCGATAGGTCTCGTCGTCCCACTCGATCGTCGTCGGCTTCACGTAGCGCTGCTCGACGCGCAGCGGTCCGCGCTGGGCGAGCCAGCGCTTCGCGACGCGATGGAAGTCGGCCTCGCCGGCCAGGACGTGCTCGGCCCAGAGCTCGAGCTTCTCCTTCATGCGGCGCGCGCACTTGTCGACGAGCCCGCCGACGACCATGAGCGTGCGCGAGGCGACCGTCGGGCCGCTGTTCGGCACGAACGCGGTGTCGGGCGTGTGGATCACGACGCGGTGCGCCGGGATCCCCAGCGCGTCGCCGACGATCTGCGAAAACACGGTGACGGTGCCCTGGCCGATCTCGGTGTTGGCGACCAGCACGCGCGGCCAGCCGTCCGGCGTCAGGTCGAGCGCCGCGAGCGAGTCGAGCTTCACTTCGCCGCTGCCGGTGAAGCCGCTGCCGTGGTAGACGAGCGCGAAGCCGATGCCGCGGCGCACGCGCCGCGCATCCGGCGCGAGCCGCCCGGCGCGCTCGCGCGCCTCCGCGGCGGCATTCTCGCGGGCGTGGCGCGCGCGCACGGCCTTCCACTTCGCGCGCGCCGCGGTGCGCTCGAGCACGGCGTGGGCGCCGACGCTCTCGCGCAGCACCTGGCCGGTGGGCGTGACGTCGCCCTCGCGCACCGCGTTGCGACGGCGCAGCTCGACGGGGTCGATCGCCAGCGCCTCGGCGATCCGGTTCATGTGCGCCTCGACCGCGAACAGCGTCTGCGGCGCCCCGAACCCGCGGAACGCGCCGTTGGGCGGCGTGTTCGTCGCGACGGCGCGCGCACGAATGCGGGCGGCCTCCCAGCGGTACGGCCCGCCGGCGTGGATCGCGCCGCGCGAGAGCACCACCGGCGTCAGCGTGAGGTACGCGCCGCCGTCCATGATCACGTCCGCGTCGATCGCGACCAGCGTGCCGTCGCGCATCACGCCGGTGCGCAGGCGCACGATCGACGGATGCCGCTTGGTGGTCGCGGCGATGTCCTCGGCGCGGTCGTAGACGACCTTCACGGGCCGGCCGCTCTTCCACGCGAGCACCGCCGCGTGCCCGCCGATCATCGACGGGTATTCTTCCTTGCCGCCGAAGCCGCCGCCCGTGACCGTCTGCTCGACGCGCACCTTGTCGGCCGGCAGGCCGAGGATCCGCTGCAGGGCGCCGTGCACGTAGTACGGGCACTGGAGCGAACCGCGCACGTGGATGCCGCCCTCGGCCGTGCGCTCGGCCATCATCGCGTTGTTCTCGATGTAGAGCTGCTCCTGGTGCCCGGTGCGGTACTCGCCCTCGATCACGATCTCGGCGCGCGCGAACGCGTCCTCGAGCTCGCCGCGTTCGATCCGGATGGTCTTGTAGACGTTGTCGCTCCCGCGCACCTTCGCGCGGCCCGCGAGCGCGTCCTCGACCGTCAGCGCGGCCGGGAGCGGCTCGATGCGAACGCGGACGGCCCGTGTCGCCGCTTCGGCCTTCTCGGGATCCTCGTGCGCGAGCAGCAGGATCGGCTCGTCCCAGTGGCGCACGACGTCCGCCGCGAGCAGCGGCTGGTCGGCCTCGATCGCCGCGACGACGTTTTCGCCGGGCACGTCGCGATGGTCGCAGATCGTGACGCCGCTCCAGTCGAACGCCGGATCGAGCTCGATCCCGAGGATGCGGCCGTGCGCGACGGTCGAGCGCACGGTGCGGCCGTGCAGTACGCCGGGCACGCGCAGGTCGTCCAGGTAGAGCGCCCGGCCGGTGACCTTGTCGCGCGCGTCGAAGCGCGGGACCTGGAGGCCCACCGAGGCCGGCAATTCGAGCGTGACGCGGGCCTCGCGGCCCTCCGTTGTCTTGCGGGGACGGGACATGGCGCGACTTTACGGCCACCCCGCGGGTGGCGCCAGCGAGCGTGCCTCCCGGGGCGATGCGCCGTTCTCACCGGCGGCCGCGCGCGGCGGGCGCTCTGGTATGGTGCGGCGGTGATCCCGATGCCCCCGCGCGCCGCGTGGTCCGCCGCGCTCCTCGCCCTCGCGCTCGCCTCGTGCGCGCGCGCGCCGGGGCCGGGCGCCGTGGACGCGCGCTGGTTCGGCTCGCTGCGCCCGCCGGCCGGCGAGGTCCTGCGCTTCAACAACGGCCAGGAGCCCGAGAGCCTCGATCCCGGCCTGGTCACGGCGCAGGCCGACGGCCGCATCGCCGGCATGCTGTTCGAGGGCCTGACCGCGCCCGACCCGCAGACGCTGCTGCCGCAGCCCGCGCTCGCGACGCACTGGGAGACGGACCGCGACGGGCTCACGCTCACCTTTCACCTGCGGCCGGGCCTCGCGTGGAGCGACGGCACGCCGCTCGTCGCGGGCGACTTCGTGTGGTCGTGGCGGCGAGTGGTGGATCCTGCGACCGCATCGCGCGCGGCGAGCGTGCTCTACCCGGTGGCGAACGCCGAGTCGATCCACGCCGGCGCGATTCCCGACGTCGCGCGCCTCGGCGTGCGCGCGCTCGACGACACGACGCTGGTCGTCACGCTGGCGCGGCCGACGCCCTACTTCGTGTTCCTCACCTCCAACCCCGCGTGCCTGCCGGTGCCGCGGCGGGTGATCGAACGCTGGGGCCCGGCGTGGACCGAACCGGGGCACCTGGTCGGCGACGGCGCGTTCCGGCTCGTGCGCCACCGGCCGGGCGACCGGATCGAGGTGGAGCGCAACCCGCGCTACTGGGACGCGAAACACGTGAAGCTCGACCGTGTCGTCGCGTACGCGGTCGACGACCTCAACACGTCGACCAACCTCTACAAGGCGGGCGAGATCGACTGGAACCCGAGCGGCTACATCCCCGCGCCGTGGCTCCCCTACCTGCGCCGCTACGCCGACTACGAGACGGGCGAGTTCCAGGCCACGTACTTCTACAGCGTCAACGTGACGCGGCCCCCATTCGGCGACGTGCACGTGCGCCGCGCGCTGAACCTGGCGATCGACCGCGAGGCGATCGCACGCGACCTGCTCAAGGGCACGCGCCGGCCGTGGGGACGCATCACGCCCGGCGGCTACCCGGGCTACGTGCCGCCGCCGCCCGTGCCGTTCGCGCCGGAATCGGCGCGCCGCGAACTGGCGCGCGCGGGCTTCGCCGGGGGACGCGGCTTCCCCCGCTTCACGATCCTCTTCAGCACGAGCGAGGACCACCGCCGGATCGCCGAAGCGGTGCAGTCCATGTGGCGCCGCGAGCTCGGGATCCCCGTCGAGCTCGAGAACCAGGAGTTCGCCTCGACGCTCGAAGCCACCACGCACCTGCGCTACGCGGTCGCGCGGCGCTCGTGGATCGGCGACTACCTCGACCCCAACACGTTCCTCGAGCCTCTCCGCACCGGCGACGGCAACAACCGCACGGGCTGGAGCGATCCGCGCTACGACGCGCTGCTGCGCGACGCGGCGGCGGAACGCGACCCGGTGCGGCGCATGGCCATGCTGCGGGACGCCGAATCGATCGCGCTCGACGCCGCGGTCTTCCTGCCCATCTACCACTACGCGACGCACGAGCTCGTGAAGCCGTGGGTGCGCGGCCTGCATCCCACGGTGCTCGACCTGCACCCGCTTTCGCGCGTGTGGATCGACCGCGGCTGGCGCGAGCACGAGCCCATCGCCGGGCGGAGGAACCCGTGACCCGGTTCCTCGTGCGGCGCCTGCTGCTGTTCGTGCCGACGCTGTGGGCGATCGCGACGCTCACGTTCGCGCTCGTGCGCATGGCGCCGGGCGGACCGTTCCTCGCCGAGAAGGAAATCCCCGCCGCGGCTCGCGCGCAGCTCGAGCATCTCTACGGGCTCGACCGCTCGCTGCCCGAGCAGTACGGCCGCTTCCTCTGGAACGCGCTGCACGGCGATCTCGGACCCTCGTACAAGTACCCGCAACAGTCGGTGCGCCACCTCGTGCTGTCGGGGCTGCGCGTTTCGGGCGAGCTCGGCCTGCTCGCGCTGCTGCTCGCGCTGGCGGTCGGCGTGCCGGCCGGCGTGATCGCCGCGGCGCGCCGCGGCCGCGCCGCCGACCACGCGGCCATGGCGCTCGCGCTCGCCGGCGTGTCGGTGCCGAACTTCGTGCTCGGCCCGCTGCTGGTGCTGGTCTTCTCGCTCGGCCTCTACGGGCTGCCGCCCGCGCTCTGGTCGGGGCCCGCGAGCCGCGTGCTGCCGGTGATCACGCTCTCGGCGGCGTACGCGGCGGCGATCGCACGGCTCACGCGTGCCGGCATGCTCGAAGTGCTCGGCCAGGACTTCGTGCGCACGGCGCGCGCCAAGGGACTCTCCGAGCGGCTCGTGCTCGTGCGGCACGCGCTGCGGCTCGGGCTCGCGCCGGTGGTGTCGTACCTCGGACCTGCGACGGCCGGCATCGTCATGGGCTCGGTCGCGGTCGAGCAGGTGTTCGCGATCCCGGGACTGGGCCGGCAGCTGGTGAACGCGGCCTTCAACCGCGACTACACGGTGGTGCTCGGCGTGGTGCTCTTCTACGCCGCCGCGCTGCTGCTGCTGCACGTGCTCGTCGACCTGCTGCAGGCGGTGCTCGACCCGCGGGTGGAGTTGCGATGAGCATCGGCCTCTCGCCGCCCGCCACCGTCGCTCCGGCGCCGCGCGCCGTGCGCCGTGGTCCGTGGACCGACGCCTGGCGCCGCTTGCGGCGCGATCGCGCGGCGGTCGCGGCCGGAACGTTCCTGCTCGCGGCCGCGCTGCTCGCGGCGCTCGCGCCGTGGCTGCCGTTCGTCGCGGACCCCGCGGCGCAGGACCTCGCGCTCGGCGCCTCGCCACCCTCATGGGCGCACCTGTTCGGGACCGACGACCTGGGCCGCGACCTGTTCGCGCGCGTGCTGTTCGGCGGCCGCATCTCGATGCTGGTCGGGCTCGTCGGCACGCTCGTCAGCGTGGTCGTGGGCGTCGCGTGGGGCGCGATCGCGGGCTACGCGGGCGGCGCCGTGGACGAAGGGATGATGCGCGCCGTCGACGTGCTCTACTCGCTCCCCTACATCTTCCTCGTGATCGTGCTGCGCGTGTTTTTCGACCGCAGCCTCGTCATGCTGTTCGTGGCGCTGGGCCTGGTGCAGTGGCTGACCATGGCGCGCATCGTGCGCGGCCAGGTCCTGTCGCTGCGGACCCGCACGTTCGTCGAAGCCGCGCGCGCGCTCGGGGCGGACGACGGGGCGATCGTGTGGCGGCACCTCGTGCCGAACACGCTCGGCCCCGTGATCGTGTACGCGACGCTCACCGTCCCCGCCGTCGTGCTGCAGGAGGCCTTCCTGTCGTTCCTCGGCCTCGGCGTCCAGCCGCCCGCGGCGTCGTGGGGAACGCTCGTCGCCGACGGCGCGCGCGTGATGGCGATCTTCCCGTGGCTCGTGATCTTCCCGGGCCTCGCACTCGCGTCGACGCTGCTCGCCTTCCACTTCCTCGGCGACGGCCTGCGCGACGCTCTCGATCCCGGCACCCCGCCCAGTTGATTTCGCATTCTCTCTCCGGCTCTTGACACCCTGAAATTTCGTCAGTCCCATCCGCGAATCGGCGCGGAGACTTGCAAACAAAGGGCGTGTGTTTCATTCTCCTGTCAGAGTGTCGGGCCGTTGGGGGGTCCGGCGCCGCGCCGCATGGGCGTGCGCTGGAATGGGGAGGATGTGTCGTGAAGACGATCACTACGCGTACACGTACGAGTGCGCGGCGAGTCACCTCGCCCGCGCCTCCGATGGATTCACCCGCGGCGGGAAACTCCCCCGCGATCTGTCTCGTCGTCGCCGATGGCGCCGCCATCGACCGTGCCGGTGTCGCCTCGCTGATCCGCGCCCAGGAGGATTTCCTGGTCGTGGGTGAAGCGGCGAACACGCAGGAGGCCATCGAGGCCTGCCGGCGGCTCAAGCCCGACGTCCTCGTGCTCACGTTGTCGCTGCCGAGCCCGATGGGCGAACCGGCGCTGCCGGAGATCCGCACCGCCCTGCCCGACCTGCCCATCGTGGCCATGTCGGAGCGCGGCTGGAGCGACTGCCTGGTGCTCAATCCGCCGTCGAGCTCGCACCCGCGGCCGGACACGCACAAGGCGTCCGCGATCTGCGGTGGCGGTCACGATTGCCTGCAGATCGCGGCCGCGCAGGGTGCGGTCGGAACGGTGCGCCGCAGCGCCGATCCGAAGGCCCTGTTCGCCACGATTCGCGCGGTCGCCTCGGGGCGCACCGCGTTCGAGCCCGGAACCGTGCTGCCGCTGACGTCGGGCAGCGAGTCGTCCGACTCGCCGCTGTCACCGCGGCTGCTCGAAGTGTCGCTGCTCCTCTCCGAGGGCCGCTCGAACAAGGAGATCGCGAGCGCACTCGGCATCAGCGAACCCACGGTGAAGAAGCACGTCACGCGTCTGCTCGAGCGTCTCGGGCTCGAGGACCGGCTGCAGGCGGGACTCTTCATCGCGCGGCATCCGCTGCTCTTCGCGACGAGGACCACCATCGGCCGCTGAGCCGATCCGAAGCCACACGCAGGGCGGGCACGCGAGTGCCCGCCCTGTTTTTTTCGTGCGCACGCGCCGCAATCGATCGCTCTGTCGCGATCTCTTCGGATCAACTGCCGCATTCGCCGGCATTTGTCCCGAACGATATTGGAATTCGTTCGCCTGCAAGCGATTGCCACCTATGGACCATCGTGAGAAACCTTGCGTTGGCCGTAGCTTGCCGTAGTCCCTCAGTAGTAATACGGACTCTCGCTTCGATCATTCACGGAGACGCGCGGGCGCGCCAGCCAGCGAGTTTCCCCTCAACCTCCCGGGAAGGAGGAAGCCGATGCGACGAAGCTGGACGCTGCGTGCAGCACTGCTCGGTTCGTCGCTCCTGATGGTGAGTGCCCTGCCCGCCTGGTCCGCGCCGACGATGGCCGGATCCGAAGCGTGCAAGGACTGCCACCAGAAGGAGTACGCGCAGTACCTGACGACCTCACACGGCCGCGCGGAATCCGATGGTGCCGCGCTGTCCGAGAAGATGGGCTGCGAGTCGTGCCACGGGCCGGGCTCGGCCCACGTGGCCGCCGCGGGCGACACGAAGGACCCCGGCTTCGCGACGATCGTGAAGCCCGACAAGCTCCCGGCCGACCAGGCCAACGCCACCTGCACCGCCTGCCACAACGCGGGCGAGCAGTTCTACTGGCAGCACAGCGCGCACGAGCGCAAGGGCGTGTCGTGCATCAGCTGCCACAGCATCCACGACAGCAAGGACCCCGGCCACGCGCGGAACCTCAAGGCCGAGGACACCACGAAGCTCTGTCTCACCTGCCACAAGGCCAACCACCTGGCGATGGGCAAGTCCGCCCACATGCCGATCGGCGGCAACGGCCTGACCTGTGGCGACTGCCACAATCCGCACGGTACCGCGGGGCCCAAGCAGGTGCGCGCCCTCTCGACGCAGGAGCTCTGCGAGAGCTGCCACGCCGACAAGCGCGGGCCGTTCCTCTGGGAGCACGCGCCGGTGCGCGAGAACTGCATGACCTGCCACGACGCGCACGGCTCGAACAACAGCCGCATGCTCGTCGCGCGCACGCCGTTCCTCTGCAACCGCTGCCACGACGCGGCGCGTCACCCGTCGCAGCTGCGGGACCAGACGGACGTGAACACGGGAGCGATCACGACGATGAACCGGTCGTGCCTGAACTGCCATTCCATGATCCACGGTTCCAACCACCCGTCCGGCAAGACGTTCGTCCGATAGGAGGCATGCCATGAGAGCGCGTATCATCTCGATGGTGGTGCTCGCGGCGTCGCTTCTTGCCGTGAGCCAGTCGTGGGCGCAGTCGGACGGCAGCGTGACGTTCGGCGGCGGCTTCTGGACCCAGGACAACCCCGAAGCGAAGTTCCGCGAGTATCGCGACCTGCCGCGCGGCGCGTACCTGGCCGATTACGTCCTGCGCCAGTCGAAGGGCTCGTGGGCCGGCGCGGTGTGGGGCAGTGCACCGTCCCGCAACGACCAGTCGAACGAAATGTTCGTCGCCAAGGGCGTGAGCTGGCGGCTCGACGCCGCCTTCAACGCCGTGCCGCACCGCTTCAGCGACGTGGCGCGGAGCCCCTACGCGCAGAACGTCCGCGGCGTGTTCACGCTGTCGGATTCGCTGCAGCGCACGCTGCAGAACCTGACGCAGTCGGCGGCCAACCCGGCGCAGAACAAGGCGCTCTACGACCTGCTCCGGAACCAGTCGCCCGGCGTGGCGCTGGCCTCGCAGACGGACGTGACGAAGGTCCGGCTGCGCGGGCGTCCGGTGAAGGACTGGCAGTTCGAGGTCCGCGCGACGGATCGCGAGCACACCGGTTCGCAGGCGCTGGGTGCGACGCTCGGCGGCCCCGGCGGTCCGGCGGTCGAGCTTCCGGCCCCGATCGACAACCGCACGATCGACGTGGATGCGAGCGGCACGTGGACGCACGGTCCCGGCCGCGTGATGGTGACGGCGGGCATGTCGAGCTTCCACAACCGCATCACCTCGATCCGCTTCGACAACTTCAAGGTCTTCAACACGACGTACAACAACCGGTCGGCCGTGAACGCGATGTCCACGGCGCCGGACAACGACGTCGTGCATGCGAACGTCGTCGGTTCGTGGCGGCTGCCGTACGCCTCCACGTTCACCGCGACGATCGGGATGAGCCAGACGACGCAGAAGCAGGACTTCCTCCCGATGACCGTGAACGACACGATCCTCGTCCGCAGCCGCGTGGGCACCGACTCGCTCGCCCTGGAGCGGGGCAACCTCGACGGCAAGATCACGACGCTCGTCCAGGACTACCGCGTGAGCGGCCGTCCGATCGCGAACTTCTACGGCACGCTGCGCTTCCGCCAGGAGAAGACCGAGGACAAGACGCCGGTGCTCGACCTGCCCTATGGGTTCGTGAACTACGACCAGGCGTGGGCGCGGACGGCGACGGAGAACGAGGAGTTCAGCAACACCCGGACCGTGTTCGGCTTCGACGGCGACTATTCGCTCACCCCCCAGGTCGACGTGTCGGTGCTCGTCGAGCACCGCATGCGCGAGCTGCCCGAGTGGCGCGAGGTCACCAAGGACGCCGAGAACGTGTTCGGCGCCAAGCTGCACGCGCGTCCCATCGACGGGACCGAGGCGTCGGTCGGCTACACGGTCGGCCAGCGCCGCATGGACTCGTTCGACGTCGCCGCGTACGCCGGCGGCGAGTGGTCCAGCTTCCGCCGCTACGACGTGGCGGATCGCGACCAGAGCAAGCTCGACGGCCAGATCAGCTGGTCGGGCGTCGAGTGGCTGGACGTCGCGGTGTCGGGCTGGTGGAACAAGGACGACTACAAGGACACGTCGTACGGCCTGAAGTCCGTGGAGAACACGCAGTTCCTCGGCGAGGCCACGTGGCACGCCAACAAGTTCGTCGACCTGACCGGCGGCTTCGGCTACGGCGACCAGAAGCCGGAGCAGTCGTCGATCGAGAACCCGAACGCGGGCATCAGCGACACGTCGTCGGTGGCGCCGTGGACGGCGATCCTCGAGGACAAGAGCAACTACGGTTTCGCCCGCCTGGACTGGTGGGCGCAGCCCAAGAAGCTCCAGATCTCCGCGGAGTACACGTTCATCCGTGACTTCATGACGTACGACTTCGCGCACGTGATCAAGCCCAGCGCCTCGGGCATCATCCTGGCGAACGTGGCGTCGACCACGGCCATCAACCTCGCCCCGTCGTTCAGCCGCACGCACGACGTGGCGCTGTCGGCCTGCTGGCACTACACGCCGCAGGTGGACCTGGGCTGCACGTACGGCTTCACGCAGTACGACTACCAGGATCCGCTGTCGCAGGGCATCCCGTACCTGAACGTGAACCCGACGAACGTCGGCACGGCGGCGTCGGGAATCTTCCTGGGCACCAACCGGTCCGAGTACAAGGCGCACCGGTTCCAGGTGTCGGCGACCCGGCGCTTCTGACCGGATCGCAGGATCCGAAACGCGACGCGCCCCGGAGCTTCGGCTCCGGGGCGCGATCGTTTCCGGTGCGGGGCTCAGCGCTGGGGCGCGAGCAGGGCGGCGCGGTCGGCGGACGACATCGGCCGGCCCTCGCGGATGAGCGCGCGTGCCCATTCGATGCGGTCCGGCACGTTGCAGAGCAGCACGCCGCGCACCACGTCGTCGCGCAGGTAGAAGACCACGCCTTCCTGGCCCGGCTCGAGCCAGACGTCCTGGTGATCCACACGGCTCGAGAGCTCGCCGACGCCCTCGAAGTGCAGGTCACCCACGTCGAACCACTTGCGGGGCATGTGCGTGTAGGGCGCGTTGGCGCCGGCCATGTTGGCGCCGACCGTGCGGCCATGGTGCTCGGCGTGGTCGCTGCCTTCGACGCGCATCAGCTGCCCGAGCGCGAGGTACGGGAACTCGGCCACGTCGCCCGCGGCCCACAGGCCGGGGCGCGAGCTGCGGCCGTACTCGTCCACGACGATGCCATCGTCGGTCTCGAGCCCGGCGGCGTCGGCGAGTTCGGCGAGCGGTTCGCCGCCCTGGTCGACGAGGATCAGCTGCGTGGTGAGGTCGTTGCCGTTGTAGGTCTTCGCGTGCAGGAACTCGCCGGTCTCGTTCACCTGTACGAGCGTGTCGCCCGAGACGGTCTCGACGTCGAGCCGGCGCAGGTAGTCGACGAGTCCTTCGCCGAGATCGCGCGGGAGCATGCGGTGCAGCGGGTAATCTTCCGGAAAGATCAGCGTCACTTCCTTGCCGATCGCCCGCAGCGACGTCGTCATCTCGACCGCGGTGAAGTGCCCGCCGACGATCGTCACGTGCTGCACGTGGCGCAGCCGGTGTTCGAGGTCGAGGTAGTCCTCGAGGTCGCGGTAGTAGCGCACGCCCGAGGTCTCGGCGCCCGCGGCGTGCAGCCGTCGCGGCCGGCAGCCGGTGCAGAGCAGGGCGTCCCCGAACCCGACGCTGTCCCCGCGCTCGTCCCAGAGCACCTTGTGCTCGGCGTCGAGCTCGACGATCTCGCGGCGGAGCCGCACCTCGACGCGATGCTCGTCGTAGAACGCGGCCGCGTGCAGCGAGAGCTGCTCGAGGTCGTATTCGCCGCGCCACACGTCCTTGGACAGCGGTGCGCGCCGGTACGGCAGGTGATTCTCGCGCGACAGCAGGAGGATGCTGCCCTCGCGGTCGTGCGCGCGGAGGCCCTCGATGGCGGCGGCACCGGCGATGCCGCCCCCGACGATCACGTAGCGGTAGTGCATGGATGCGTCTCGTCCCCCTCGGCGTGGCCCGCGAAAGACGGACAGTCTAGTCGACTCCGGGCGTCCCGGCATCCGGGCCGGAACCCGGGCGGGGAGCGTCCGCGGCCGCCGCCGCATCCCCGTGCAGTTCGCGCGCCAGGCCGCTGCGCCAGTGGCCCCGGGCCACCCAGGCGAGGATCGCGATCGTGCGCAGCATGCACGAGATCGTGATGAGCCAGACGATCCCGATCACGCCCGAGCCGGTCCACGCCGGGACCAGGAACGCCAGCGGGATGCGCGCCAGCGAAACGAGCGTGTAGATCCAGGAGAGCACCGACGTGTGCCCCGAGCCCATGACGGTCTCGGCGGTCGTGATCTCCATGGCCGTGAACGGCAGCGTGAACGCGAGCACGCGCAGGTACGGGATCCCGAGCCGCGCGACCTCGGGGTCGGACGTGAATACCGAGAGCAGCATTCCGGGGGCGCCCAGGAAGACCACCATGAGCGCGAGCGAGACGCCGAGCGCCCAGCGCTGCCCGGTCCGCAGCACGGCCTCCGCGCGCGCGGTGTCGCCGGCGCCGAGGCTGCGTCCGAGCAGGCTCGCACCCGCGAGTCCGAGCGCGAGCGAGAGCACGAACTGGATCGCCTCGAGCCGGTTGCCGATCCCGACGACCGCGACCGCCGCGGCGCCCTGCGCCGACGCCGAGCGCGTGAACGCGACGTAGACCGCCGAGAAGAGCACGCCGATGAACGCGGCCGGGGCGCCGACGCGCGCCATGCCGGCGATGCGCACGGGCGGACCCTCGGCGTGGCGCGCCAGCGGCAGCGACGGGTGCCGCCGCGCGGCCAGCGTCGCGAACGCCGCGACCATCACGACCTGAGCGGTCACGGTCGCCCACGCCGCGCCCGCGACGCCGAGCCGCGGGAACGGCCCGATGCCGTAGATGAGCAGCGGTGCGAGCGCGGCGTTGAGCGCGATCGCGGCGGCGTCGACGAGGAACGGCGTCCGGCTGTCGCCCGCGGCGCGCATGATGCCCTGGCAGGATTCGCTCACCATGAGCAGCGGTGCGGCGGCGAGCACCACGCGCAGGTAGGCGGTGCCCTCCTCCACCACGTTCCCGGTGGGATCCATGATCGTGAAGATGCGGCGCGCGGCGAACAGCGCGACCGCCGTGCCGACGAGGCCCAGCAGCGCCGAGGCCCGCACGCCCTTCCACGCGGCCACGCCCGCGCGCCGGCGCTCGCCCGCGCCGACGAGCTGGCTCACGTACGCGCTGATGCCGATCCCGAAGACGTCGTTGAGCGCCAGCACGCTCCACATCACGAACACCGAGGTCGTGATCGCCGCCGTCGCGCGCGTGCCGAGCCCGCGCACCCACAGCGCGTCGACCCACTGGAACGCCAGCCGCAGGGCCAGCGACGCGAGGATCGGCAGCGCGAGCCCGAGCAGCGCCCGCCGTACCGGCGGCGGCCCGGCCGCGACGTCCGCCGGGCGGCTCACGCGCCGGCGCCCGCCGCCGCGTCCGTTTCGCGCACGCGCAGCGAGAGGTCGCCCGCGTGCAGGTCGATCAGCGCATGCAGCGCCATGGCGGCCCAGATCGAGCCCGTCACCCACACGACCAGGGCCATGAACAGGCCGACGAAGCCCGTCGCGAGGATCCCGCGCGGACCCTGGTACGCGTGCGCGAGCCCGAAGGTCGCGGCCTGCAGCAGCACCACCTGCCAGAACGCGCCGAGGAAGTGCGCGAGGTACCAGGTGAGGAAGCCGCGGAAAAGCAGCTCCTCGCAGATCCCGGCCGTGAGCGCGAGCGACGCGAAGCCGGGCCACTCGGCGCGCGACGCCGGCATGAGCGCCTGCACGTTCGCGAGCCGTTCGCGCACGCGGGCGCGCAGGTCGCCGTTCGCGGCCAGTTGCCGGCGCTGCGCGGCCAGCATCGCGAACAGGATCGCGGTGCCGATCGCGACACCCGCGAGCCCGTAGCCCGCGTGCGCGACCACGCCGAGCCCGCTCCACGACCGGCCGCGGGCGATCCACATCGCGACGAGCACCGCGACGAGTCCCCACTGCGACGCGATCGCACGCGCCCACGCCCGCCGCCGGGCCGCGGGGAGGCCCGCCTCCGGCTGCGCGCGCAGCCGCCGCATCCCGGTCCATGCGCGCGCGGCGAGTCCGATCACGACGACGAGTGCGAAGAGCGTATCGAGCAGGGTCGGCATGGGATCTCCGGACGAGCGTCGGGACGCGGCCGCCGGCCGCGCCCGGCCGGGCGGCGCCCGGCGGGGCCCGGGAGTAAACTGCAACCGGCTCCACCGTTCCACCCGAACCGAGGACTCCCGAGGCCCGCATGCGCCTGTCGCTCCGAATGACCTTCGCCGCCCTCCTGCTGCTTCCCGCGCTGGCCGCCGCCGCCGGCCGCGCCTCCACTCCCCCGCCCGCCCTCGAACTGGGCGAGACGCGCCCGATCGACACGAAGCTCGGCAACCCCGAACTGCCGTCCGCGGGGTCGGTGTGGGTCGACATGATCGACCACGCCCGCGGCACGCTCGACATCGAGGAGTTCTACTTCTCGCACCGGCGGGGCGAGGCCCTGCAGCCCGTCTTCGACGCGCTCGGCCGTGCCAGCGCGCGCGGCGTGTCGATCCGGCTGCTGATCGACGCCAACATGGGCCGCACCTACCCGCAGTGGGCGGACTCGCTCGCCACGCTGCCCAACGTGCTCGTGCGCCGCATCGACTACCGCCGGCTCGCGGGCGGCGTGCAGCACGCCAAGTTCTTCGTCGTCGACGGCTCCGAAGCCTGGCTCGGCAGCCAGAACCTCGACTGGCGCTCGCTCTCGCACATCCACGAGATGGGCATCCGCGTCCGAGATCCGCGGCTCGCCACCGCGATCCGCTCGATCTTCCTGAGCGACTGGGCGGCGGCGGACACGACGCAGCCGTTCGTGGTCGGCCTGCCCTCGGGTGCGACGTGGCCGCTGCGCGTGACGCAGGCCCCGGGACGCGACGTGGAAGTGTGGCTGGGCGCGAGCCCGAAGGGCACGACGCCGGCCGGGACCCCGTGGGATCGCGACCTCATCGTGCAGCGCCTCGCGGCCGCGCGGCAGAGCGTGACGGTCCAGGTGCTGCAGTACGGCGTCCGGCAGCGCGGCGGCGCGGACTCGACACTGCACCGTGCCCTGATCGCGGCGGCCGCGCGGGGCGTGAAGGTGCGGCTGGTGGTCTCGGACTGGGCGCTGGGCGGCAACAACGAACCCGCGCTCCGCGACCTCGCGGCGCACGGCGTTGCGGTGAAGATCTCGCGCGTGCCCGAGTGGAAGGGTGGCTACATCCCCTTCGCCCGCGTGGAGCACTGCAAGTACATGACCGTGGACGGCGAATGGCTGTGGATCGGGACCAGCAACTGGGAGCCCAGCTACTTCTTCGAGACGCGCAATATCGGACTGACGATCCACGACCCCGTGCTCACGAAGCAGGCGCTCAAGGCCTTCGAGTCGAGCTGGTCCGCGCCGACGGCCGCGGCGTGGGGTCCGGACACGCAACTGCCGCCGCGCGTGCACGCCGAGAAGGCGCCGCCCGGCGAGGCGTTTTACGGCGAGTAGCGGCCGTTTGAAATTATCCCTGAGCTGCGCTTTCCTCGCCATTCGTTCCACCGCGGATCGTCACGATCCGCACGCTGGCTGCACTCTCTCCTGCGGAGGAAACGTCATGGATCGTCGTCCGGATTCGATCGAGCTGTTCCAGGCCCTGCAGGCCGTCGAGGTCGAAGCGCGTGCGCAGCACACGTCCCTCGGTGGCGACGTCTACTACAGCAGCAGCGGGGGCCCCGTCAGCGCCGTGTGATCGCAGGCGGACCGCGCGGGGAGGCCCGCAGCCCGCGTCCTTCGCAGTCCCCGATGGCCGGTCCGCTCCGGGCGGACCGGCCACCCGGCGGACACGCTCCAGTCTCCCGACCGCGTGGCCGATAACCGTCGCGGCGATGGCCGTACCCGTGCGTGCGCCGACCGCCTGGCAGGTGCCAGGGCCCGGAGCACGACTCCCCCACAGGAGGTTGCACGAATGATCCGCCAGGACGAGAAGGTCGAGCTGTTCCGCGCGCTGGAAGTGAAGGACGTCGAGACTCGTGCCCAGAACACGACGCTCGGTACCGAGATCGGGAGCAGCTGCTACTACCTCTGATCCGGCAGCCATTTCCCCGGCCGCTCTGTTCGATCGGAGCGGCCGGTCGTGTTTTCGGCGGCCCGGCGCCGCACGATCGGGCTTGCGTGCCGCCCGGCCAGCCGGTACTGCTCCCCGCGGCGCCCGCCGCGAGCCGCGGACCGGGAGGCCGATTCCACCCCACGGAGGTGATTGCATGAGCCGCCACGAGGAACGAGTCGAGCTGTTCCGCGCTCTCGAAGTGTCGGAAGTCGAGGCCCGCGCGCAGCACACGGATCTCGCGACCGCCAGCAGCTACTGCGGCCCGTACGAGAGCTGAGCATTCCCGGTCACCCGACGGCCGGCCCATCCCCGGGCCGGCCGTTCGCATTGGCGGCCCGGGACCGCTCGCTTAGGCTCCCCGCATGTCCGTCCCCGGCCGCGATGCCCTCACCGTCGTCCGCGCTCCCGCGCTGGAGCTCGTGCCCCTGCCCGACGGTGGCGCGGAGATCGTCGTGGCGCGTACGCGGCGGCTGCGGATCACCCCGGATGCGCGTTGGCTGCTGGAGCGCCTCGACGGCGAGCACACCGTGGCGGCGCTGGCCGCGGAACTCGGCGAGCGGCTCGGCCGCGAGGTGACGCCGGCCGACGCGGCGAGCGTGATCGAGCGCACGCTGGTGGCGCACGGACTCGCGGCGCTCGCCACCGCGGGCACGCCCTCGCCGTCGCTCGTGCGCGCGCAGCGGAACGAACTGCTCCCGGCCGGTGCGGTGCGCGCGCTCGCGCGGCCGCTCGCGTTCCTCGCCGCGCCGGCGGTGGCGCTGCCGCTCCTGGTCGCGGCCCTCGCGGTGCTCGGCGTGGCCGGCGCGCGCATCGCGGCGGCAGGCGCGGCGGCGTGGCGTGTTCCGTGGGCGTGGGCGGCCGCGCTGCCGCTGGCCGTGGCGGGCATCCTGCTGCACGAGCTCGCGCATGCGATCGCGATCACGCGTGCGGGCGGGACGCCGGGCGCGATCGCGATCGTCCGCGGCCGGCGCGGCCTGCGCGTCGCGACCGAGCTCGCGGGGCTCGACGCACTGACGCCCCGGGGCCGCGTCGGCGTGGACGCGGCTGGCGTCGCCGCGCAGCTCGTGCTGGCGGGCGGGATCGCCGCGGCGGCGTTCGGCGCGGGGCGCATCCCGCCCGCGCCGGCGCTCGCGCTGCTCGTGCTCTCGGCGCTGGTCGAGCTGGTGCCCCGCGCGGGCACCGACGGCCGCTGGCTCGCCGACGATCTCGCGGGCCGCGATCCGGCCGACACGCTCCACCGCCGCGTGCCGCCCGCGCGCTGGCTCGCGCGCGCCGGCGTGAGGATCGCCGCGCGGCTCCAGTGGGCGCGCCGGAGCGGCCCGCTCGCCGACGTGCAGGCGCTTCTGCCCGTGTTCGTCTCGGCGTCGTTCCCGGACTGGGCCCCGGGCCGCCTGCGCGCGTTCGCGCGAGCGCATGTCGAAAGCGCGGCGGTCGCGCGTCTCGATCACGCGGACCTCGTCCGCGCCGAGCGCGCCGACGAGGTGCGGCACGTGCGGGCGGTGCGGCGACTGCTCGCCGAGGGCCGCGGCGCGATCGTCTGCGGCATGCACGTCGGGCCGTACCAGTACGTGCCCTCGGCGCTCGCGCAGCTGGGCGCGCCGGTCGCGGCGTACGCCGCGGGCAACCAGCAGAAGGCCTTCGCCGCCGCGTGGTCCGCCGGAGCCCGGCGACTGGGCGCGCGGCTCGAGATCCTCTCGCCCGCCTCCGTGCGCGACGCCGTGCGCGCGATCCGGCTCGTGCGCGAGGGCTTCTTCCTCTACGTGCTCATGGACGGCCAGGCAGCGGCTTCGCGCGACCAGAACCGCGCCGACTTCCGTTTCCTCGGCAACGAACTCTCGTTCCGCCTCGGCCCGGTACTGCTCGCGCGCAAGGCCGGAGCCCCACTGCTGCTCGCCTCCACGCGCTACGCGGGCGTGGCCCGGCGCGTGATCGAGTTCTCGGACCCGCTGCCGGCCCCGGACGGCGACGGCGACGCGGCCGCGGTGGAACGCACCGCGCAGATGTACGCGTGGTTCGAGCAGCGCGTGGCGCGCGTGCCGGAGCAATGGGACGGCTGGGTGTGGCCGCTCGCGCACTGGCGCGCGACGGGCGCGGCCCCCACGGCGACGCGCGAACAGGTCGACGTGGCGCTCGCCGGCGCCCGCCGGGCGCTCGCGGGCGAGCCGCGTGGGGCACGCGTGGTCGCGGAACCGGCACGTGTCATGTGGACGTGCTGGAACGGCGAGCACCTGATCGTGCACGGCCCCGAGCGGCGCGTGCTCGTGGCGTCACCGCTCGCCTGCCGCGTGCTGGACGCCGCGTTCCGCCACACGCGCGTCGCGGACCTGCCGGCGCGCACGGGCGAACCGCCCGAGGCGCTCGCGCCCGAACTCGCGCGACTGTCGCTGGCGGGGCTCGCGGAGCTGCGCGGCGCCTGACGCCGCGGGCGGTTCAGCCGGTCAGCCCGTAACGCTCGCGCAGCAGCTTCACGTGGTGCATCTCGTGCCCGACGAGGATCATCGCGAGTGCCCGCACCGAGCACGGGAAGCGGTTCGCGGTGCCGCGCCGGAGCAGCGCCTCCTCGTCGAAGCTGCGAAAGAGCGCCAGCGAGGCCGCGCGCACGGCCGCGAACTCGGCAGCCATGTCGGCCAGCGTGCGGCGCTCGAAGTTCCCCGCGGGCACGTAGGCGTTCTCGTCGAAGCCGGGCAGGTCGGTCGCGTCGCCGCGCCCGAAGCGCAGCGCGCGGTACGCGAAGATGCGTTCGGCGTCCGCGAGATGGCCCACGACCTCGCGCACGGTCCACTTTTCCGGCGCGTAGCGGAAGCCCGCCTTCGCTTCGCCCGCGGCGGCGAGGAGGGCCTGAGTCACGGGGCCCTGGGCCTCGAGCGCGACGAGCACGTCGTCGCCGGGCACGAGGTCGATGTACTTCTGGTAGTAGGGCCCGTACTCGCCGGGCTCGGGCTTGGTGATCCGGGGCATGCCGCGCTCCTCTCCGAGGGTGTGGGGCGCCGCGCCGCGCGGCGCCCCGCGCATCCTAGCGCGCCACGACCCGCAGGCGCGCCTCCGAACCGCGGACGAGCACGTCGGGGTCGTACATCGGGCCGGCCGAGGACGGCAGCGCGGTGAACGCGCCCGCGATCTCGGGCCGGATCAGGTACTCGATCACGGTCGCGCCCGCCTCGAGATCCGAGACGAAGAAGCTCGCGCGCTCGTCGCGCGCCTCCGCCCACGTGTCCCACGGCCGGTCGCCGCCGTCCGGCAGCACCTGTTCGATCTCGAAGCCCGCGGGCTTCGGGTCCTCGACCATCACGTGCTCGAGTCCCTTCGGGGCGGTCAGCACGAGGCGCACCATCACGACCTCGCCGACGCGGATCGGGTTCTGCTCGTCGACGGGCGTGGTGAGCCAGCGCGGCCGCCCGCGCCGGTCGGCGACGCGCAGCGCGTGGCGGTACTCGCGGCGCACCGCGAGCCGCGTCGCGTCCGTGGCCGGGCCCGGGCTCGGCACGAGCGCACGCGCTTCCCACGCCCACCAGAGCGGGCCACCGCCCGCGTGTTCGAGCGCGAGCGTGTTCGCGCCGGGCTGCAGCTGCGTTCCCGGCAGCACGGCGCGCGCGGGCGCGGCGGCGCGGCCCGCGGGGCCGAGGTCCGTCGCCAGCGCGGCCTTGCCGTTCCACGACGCCTTCACCGTGCCGCCGCCGGCCAGCTCGGCCGGGTGCGCGAGCAGCCAGTCCGCGAGCGCCGTCGCGGCGACGCCCGTGACGCGCGTGCTGCGCCAGTGCGAGCCGGCGCGTCGCGCGAGCAGGCCGCGCACGAGCGCGGGCCCGCGCGGATCGGCGGGCGCGATGCGCGCGAGCGCCGCGAGCGCATAGCCGGCCGTCTCGGATTCGTCGTTCCACCAGCCGCCGTCGTCCGCCGCCGGGAACGCCAGCGCGTCGCCGCGTGTCACCGCCTTCGCCATCGCCGCGTCGAGCAGCGCCTTCGCGTCCGCTCCGCGCCCGAGCCGCTGCGCCGCGAGCGCGGCGCACGCGAGCCCGGACGTCCCGAGCTGGTCGCGCTGCGACGCGGCCGAGCGCGCGAGCGCGTCCACCGTCGCGCGCAGCTCGCCGAACGCGTCCGCGGTCTCCGGCACGTCGAGCGCCGCCGAGAGGTGCGCCGCGCAGTACGCCTCGCCGTCCACGCTGCGCACGCCGGCAAGCAGCCGCTGCAGCGGCTCGACCGACTGCGCCGCCGCCGAGACGCACTCGTCGCGCTGGACGTCGGCCGCGGCCGCGCGCGCGAGCGCCTCGACCGCGAGCGATGTGAAGTAGGCGTCGGACTCGCCGGTCTTCCACCAGCCCCAGCCGCCGTCGTCCTCGCGCAGCGCGAGCAGGTGCTCGACGAAGGGTCCCAGGCGCTTGCCGGGATCGTCCCAGCCGGGCAGCTCCACCTTGGCCGCGCGCGAGGCCGTGACCAGCGCCGCGCCCGGAAGGATCGCGTTCGACGTCTGTTCGGTGCAGCCGTACGGATAGCCACCGAGCCAGTTCGCCGCGGCGAGCGCCGACGCCGCGGGCGAGCCTGCGACTTCGACGGTCACGCTGCTGCCCGCCCGCACGAGGTCGGGCGGCAGCGTCACGGTCACGCTGCCGCTGCCCGCGGCCAGCACGCCCGCGCCGTGCAGCACGAGCGGCACGGCCTTCGGCCGCACCGGCACGACCTGCTCGAGCGCGTCGGAGTCGCCCTTCGACTTCGCGCGGAAGGTGAACGCCGCCTGCGCGTCGCTGCCGTCCTTGGGCGCGGTGGGCGACGCCGTGACGCTCCACAGCTGCCGCGATTCACCGCCCGCGGCCATGCTGCTGGTCACGTGCGCGGGCGCCGCGACGGTGGCCGCGCCCTGCGCCTCGAGCGATTCGTCGACGCCGGTGAGCGGCGCGACGCCGCGGTTGGTGACCACCGAGACGAGCGAAGCCTCGTCACCCGCGACGAACGCCCGCGGCACCGCGAGGCGCGCGACGACGTCCTTGGTGACGAGCGCCTTCGCGCGCGTCGCGCCCACGAGCGTGGAGGCGGTCATGCCGCGCGCGGTCGCGCGCCACGTGGTGAGGTTGTCCGGGAACGTGACCGGCACGTCGGCGCGCCCGTCGGCGCCCGTGCGCACGACCGGTGCCCACAGCGCGACGTCGCGGAAGTCCTTGCGCACGTCCCCGTGATCGCCCTTGTCGGCGCCGCCGTAGTAGAGCGTCGGGAAGCTCACCACCGTGGCGACCCAGTTGGCGCGGCGACCGTAGAAGATGTCGTGCGCGTCGGGCGTCGCGTCGGCGCGCAGCGCGTAGATCGCCTCGTCCACGACGCCGACCGCGACTTCCGCCGGCACGGGCTTGCCGCTGGCGTCGCGCGTCTCGAGCTGGAAGTGCGCCGTCTCGCGCGGGCGGTACTGCGCGCGGTCGGGCGTGAGCGAGATCGCCAGGTCGTGACGCTCCGCACGCACGCCCAGTTCGAGCACGCGCGTGTGCACCTCGCTGCCGCGGCGCACGTGCACGGCGACGAACACGTTGGGTGCGTACTCGGCCCGGATCGGTACCGCCACCATGCCGCTGTTGCCGAACAGGTGCAGCACCTGCTTCTGGTGGAGGTCCTTCCCCTCCACCGTCACCAGCACGCTCGCGTCCTTCACGTCGGTGTTGACGAGCACGTGCGCGGTGTCGCCCACCGCGAGGGTGTCGCGGTCGACGAGCGCCTCGAGCGACGGATAGCGGTAGGGATACGCCCACACCTTGTCGTCGTAGACCCAGACGGAGGCTTCCGCGGTGATGCGGTTGCCGCGCGCGTCGTCGCTGAACGCGCGCACCACCAGGTTGCCCGCGCGCGCGACCGAGGGCGACACGGTGAGCCGCGTCGTGCCCTGGAGCGCGCTGGTCGTTCCCTTGAGCGAGACGAGCGGCCGGCTGGAGCGCGTCATGCGGCGTTCGAGCGGGTTCCACACGTCCTGGTCGACCTCGAGCGTGACGGCGGCCTGCACCGGGCGTCCGAGGTGGTCCTTCGTGATCACGTCCACGAGCATGGGCTGGCCCGCGAGCACGACGGGACGCACCGGGCGCAGCGAGACCACGTAGAGCCCGCGGCCCACGACCACGGTGCCACGTGAGCTCACCGTGCGCTGCGAGCCGTCGACGACCTCGACCTCGAGCGAGAGCTTGCGGTCGTACGCGACGCGCGCGGGCGTGAACGCGACCGACACGCGACCGTCGACGTCGGTGCGCGTCTCGCCGGATTCGAGCATGCGGCCGTAGCCGCCCGACTCCTCGCCGTCCTCGAACGATTCGTCCTCCCACAGCGACTCGCCGCGGATGCGCGACTCGAACAGCGTGTAACGCACGGTGGCGCCCACGACGGGCGCGCCGAAGAAGTAGTTCGCCGCGACGTGGAAGCGCACTTCGTCGCCGTTCACCACGACTTCGCGCTCGGGGGTCACCTTCACCTGGTACTCGGGCTTGCGGTACTGCTCGATCGCCACCGGCGCGCTCGTGCTCGCCTGGCCCCAACTCGCCTGCAGCGTCCAGTCGCCGAGCGGTGCGTCGGCGGGCACGGTCACGGTGCCGTCGGCCGCGCCGCTCGCGGACAGCGTCGCGCCCGGAACCTCGATGCTGGCGTCATCGGGCCCGGTGAGCGAGAGCGTCACGTCACCGGCCGCGGGCACGTTCCAACCGTTGCCGTTCGCGGCGCGCGCGAACAGCTTCCAATCGATCGGCTGGCCGGGCCGGTAGATGGGACGCTCGGTGAAGAGGAATATGCGGTCGCCGCCTTCGCGCGCGGCGCCGGCGAGTGGCGGCTCGGCGACGGCGACACCGTGGCCGTCCGACGCGCCGACCACGCGCAGCACGCGCGCGTCGCCCGTGTTCGGCAGCTCGAGCAGGCCGTCCGCGTCCGTCACCGCGCCACGGCCACGCGCCGTGGCGATGTCGGTGGCCCAGTCGCGTCCGCCGTCGGCGGCAGAGCTCTTGCTGCCGCCCGCGGTCATCACCGTGACGCCCGCAAGCGGCAGGCCGGTCTTGAGCGAACCCGCCCACACGAGCGTGCGCGTCGGCGTGCGCTTGACCAGCAGGCTCAGGTCGCTGACGAAGAACAGCGTGCGCCGGACGAGCTTGCCCGCGCGCGCTTCGAGCACGTAAGCGCCGGCCGGCTGCTCGTGCGGCAGCGCCATCATCTCCTCGCGCCACGCGAACGGCGGCCCGTTGGGCGTCTCGTGCCGCCACGACTCCACGCGCACGAGCCCGGTCGTATCGGCACCCTGCACGTACGCGGCGCGGAAGTCGCGCGCCGGATCGAGCAGCCGCGCCTCCGGCAGCCGCCAGAGCACCAGGTCGACCACGCCGAGCCGGAACGAGCGCAGCCCGATCGACTGCTTCTCCGTCGGCGGGAACACCTCGCGCGACATGACGAACGCGAGGGCGGCGGGCCGCGGCGTCACGCGCAGCGCCGGCACGTCGCGCGATTCGCCCTCGCGCAGCACCAGCCCGTCGCGCGCGACCCCGGGCTCCAGCCCGTCATGCGCGACCTCGATGCGCCACTTGCCGGGCTCGAGATCGCCGAGCGTGTAGAAGCCGCCCGCGTCGGTGGTCGCCATCGCCTCGGCCGGGCCGCGCGCGATCACGCTCACGCCCGCGACGCCCGTGCTGTCGGCGAGCCGCACCGAGCCCATCAGGCTCGCGGGCCGCGTCATCGTGAGCGGCAGTTTCGTCGTCTCACCACGCTTCACCTGCACGCCGCGCGACTCGCCGCTGCGCAGACCCGCGGCCTCGGTGGACACCGTCCACGCGCCGGCGGTGAGGCCGTCGAACGTGACCGTGCCGTCCTTCGCGGTCCACTTCGGCTCGGGATTGCGGCGGTAGCCCTCCTGCCACGTCGCGGTGCGCTCGCTCTGCAGCGACACCTTGCCGCCCGCGACCGGCGTCTTGCCGTCCGCGGCCACGAGCACGACGGTCATGCGCCCCGCGCGATCGAGCGGCACCACGATCCGCACGTCGCGCTGCGCCGAGGGGAACTGCCAGCTCTCGAGCGCGAAGTCCGTGAAGCCGTCGGCGCCGACCGTGAACAGGTACCAGCGGTTGGTGGCCACGTCGGCGATCGCGAAATCGCCGTTGGCGTCGGAGCGCGTGCGGAAGTAGCCCGGCCCGCCGCCCGAGTTCTGCAGCTCCACGTCGGCGTTGGAAATCGGCTTGAGCGTCTCGGCATCGACCACCTGACCGGTGACCCGCGTGCCCGCAGCGAGCGCGGTCGAGACGAGAAGCAGCAGGCCCGCGACGGCGAGCGCGAGCGGGCGAGCGACGGCCTTGCGGTTCACGACGACCTCCATCCGTGGAGCTGTTGTGACGGGCGCCGGCGGGACGCCGACGCGAACGATGTGCGAATTGCGATCAATGCCGTGCCGGGAGCTTCGCGCGCGCGGGCCCCTGCACGGTGACGACGGCGAAGCGGCTGAAACGAGCTTCGGAGAGCGGCCCCGCGAGCACGCCGATGCGGCGCGCCTCGCGCAGGGCCCACGCGACCGTGCGCGCCTCGCCGGGGAGGAACGCGACGGCGCCGCGGTCGGTTTCCACGCGCAGCCCTTCGCGCAGCGGATCGACGACGTACGGGTCCGGCACGGCGTGCGGGTCGCCCGCGAACGCGACGACGAGCCGCAGGCTGTCCAGCTCGCGGTCCGCGAGCGGCGGATGCCGGCGATCGTTCGCGACCACCTGCTCGCCGAGCGAAGCGAGCGTGCCGGCGAGCGAGCCGCCGATCGGCGCGTCCGCGCCGACGCACGCGCGCGTCGCACGGCCACGCGCCAGCGTCACGTAGACGGGGCGCGGCGAACCGGGCCAGTCCGGCGCGACGGCGGGCGCGACGTCCCCGGCGTCGACGCCGCGCGCGAGGCCCGCGCGCGCCGCCGAGAGCAGCGAATCGCACGTGGCGGGATGGCGCGCGAGCGCGCGGTACGGATCGAGCTCCGGCGACGCCGTGGCGCCGATCACCGCGAGCAGCACGGGCACGAGCCAGGACGCGTTCACGGCTGCGGCCTCCGGCCGCGCGAGGGCGGGAACACGTCGCGATGCACCAGCTCGCGCGACTCGCCGCCGCGGTCGCCGCGGCGCACGCGGTAGAGCTCCACTTCGCGCCCCGGCGCGCCGCCGTCCGCGGACGCGTCCGCCGGCAGCTCACGCTCGTCGGTCGCGAGTTCGTAGGCCGCCCCGAGCGGAGATTCGCCCTCGAAGCGCGCGCTCAGCGTGGAGCCCGTGACGCGCACGCGCAGGCGGATTCGCTGGTCGAGATCGTTGCGGAGCTTGAGGTCCTTCGCGCCCCACGCGATGGTCGCGTCCTCGCCGAGCGCGATGTAGTCCACCGGCGAGGAATGCCGCCAGCGCTCCGCGCACGAGAGCCCCGAGAGCAGCCCGGCGGTGAAGATGGTCGAGGCCACCTGGCAGATGCCGCCGCCCGCCTGCAGCTGCCGCGTCTCGTGCAGGATCACCGGCGCCATGAGGTAGCCGCGCTCCGGCGTGCGCGGGCCCACGACCGCGTTGAACGAAAGCACCTCGCCCGGCGCGATCACCGCGCCGTCCAGCGCCTCGGCCGCGAGCCGGATGTTCGCCGTGCGCTCGGGCCGCGAGCCCATGAGCGTGGTGGTGAAGCTGCCGAGCGCGACCGGGAACTCCTCGGCGGGCGCGGGCGTGATCGCGCGCGCGGAGTCGGCGCCGGTCGCGGGCGACGGGGCATCCTGCGCGCGCGCAGGGCGCGGCGTCGCGGCGCTCGCGAAGAGTGCGAGCGCGAGCATCACGGTCATCCATGGCCGGTGGGGCATCGCGTGCGACATGCTAAGACATCCGGGGCGAATCGGCGCGGGGAAACGGGGGTTCGGGCGCGCGAATGCTCGCGCGCGTTCGCCCGTGCGGGACGGCGGCCGGGCTCGCGACCCTGAGCGGGCCGTCCGGGTCGCCCGGAGCGCCGGCGGCCCGCTTTCGCGCGGGTGCGGCGGCGGGCGCGGGCGCGGCAGACGGCGCAGTGGCGGATGCCGCAGCGACGGCGGCCTTGCGCGTCGTCCGAGCGCGTTCGCGCTTGCCGTCCATGAACGCGCGGCCGAACGTGCGCTCGGCCTCGAGCTGGTTGTGCGCCCGGCAGCGCAGGCGCAGGTTTCCGGCCGAGTCGTCGCCGCCGAGCGCCCGGGACACGATGTGATCGAATTCGAGCCCCTTGCGCTCCTCGCAACGATGGCCGGAGTCGCTCGTGAACGTGCACTGCCCGCCGTCGCGCTGCCATACCTCGCGTCGGGTCGCGGCCGGGATCGTGCGGGCCCTCCCGGCGCGGCGCTGCTTCCGCGGCTTCTCCGTCGCGGCGTAACGCCGGCGCTCCAGGTCGCGACGCAGGAGCTTGAGCGCCTTCGCGATCACGGCCATCGCGTCGCCGGCATGCACGCCGAGCAGCTCCTGCGCGACGCGCAGGTCCGCGTGCGCGTCGGCGTCGAGCGTGCCGCGAAGCTCGTAGCGGCCGGGCGAGAGTGGCGCGACGCGGGTCGGCGGTGCGGGCGTCGGAGCAACGCTGGTCTGCGGCGCAGCCACCGCACCGCCATGTTCAGGCTCGGTCAGAATCACTGGATTCAAATCCAGTGAGTTGCCGCAATGCTCCGCGACCGGAGTCACACTCGTCGGCATGTCAGGACGCGGGAATCGTTCGGCCAGTACGAGCTTGATCGCTTCGCAGGTCTTGTTCGCCGCGGCGGCGATCAGCTCGGAGACGTTCTCACGCGAGAGGTTCGGTGCGAGCAGCACGACGGCGCTCAGGTGCAGCCGCCCTTCCGCGACGGCCTCGAGCAGCGCCGGGAACTGGCGCGAGACCTTGGCGGCCTGGATGCGCTTGTAAGCAGACTCCTCCGAAAGCCGCAGCTCCCCCACGCACCACGCGTAGAGCGACGAGTACCCCGCCGGCGCGTAGAGCCGCCGCGCATCGATCTCCGCCAGATCGGCCAGCAGGGCTGCCGTCGCACGGCGTTCATGCGAGGCGTGTTCGCGGCAGGCGGCGACCAGCGCATGATCCGAAAGCTGCGAGCGTCCAAAGGTGCTCATGAAACACATCCGCGTCGGGGGCGGGTGTGAGTCGGGCGCGCACACTTTGTAGCACACGCGAATTCGACGCACGCACGTTCGCCCAGATCGCGAAACGACGCCCCACGCGACATCGCGCGAAGGCTCGCGCGAGATCCGTCGCGTGCGCGCGAACCTGCGATGCTCACGCGACGCGAGCGCGGGGGTCTCGGGTTCGCGCGGAGGACGCGCGCAAAGCCGTCAAGTCGATTCGACTCGTGGCCGCGCGCCGACCGGAAGCTCCTACCCGCAGAGCTCTCGCCGCACCTCGTCGCCCAGCGCCCGGTTGGTCGCGATGCCGCCGATGCCCTCCGCCGTGCGTGCGCCGGTCCAGTCCGTGAATCGCCCGCCGGCTTCCTCGACGATCACCATCACCGAGGCCGCGTCCCACACGTTGAGGCGCGGGTCCATCATCACCTCGGCGCGGCCCGTCGCGACCAGCAGGTAGCCGTAGCAGTCGCCCCACGTGCGCACCACGCCCGCGCGGTCGGCGAACGCGTCCCAGCGCGCGCGGCGGCCTGCGTCGTCGAACGGCGTGCCGGTGTGCAGCACCGTCGCCTGCGCGAGGCTCGCGACCGCCGACACCTGCGTGCGCGTGCCGTTCCACCACGCGCCCTCGCCGCGCGCGGCGGCAATCCATTCGTCCGTCGCGGGAAACGCGGCCGCACCGGCGATCACCGTGTCGCCCTCCATCACGGCGATCAGCGTGCCCCAGAGCGGCACGCCCTTCACGAACGACTTGGTGCCGTCGACCGGGTCGATCACCCAGCGCCGCGTCGCGCCGGGCGCGCCCGCGACACCGTATTCCTCGCCGAGCACCGCATCGCGCGGAAAGCGCTCCGCCAGCCAGTCGCGCGCGAACTGCTCGGCCTCGCGATCGGCGCGCGTCACCGGCGAGCCGTCCGCCTTGGTGTCGACGTCGAGCCGCGAGCCGAAGTGCGCCAGCGCGCGCTGCCCCGCGAGCCGCGCCAGTTCGGCGGCGGCGTCGAGCAGTTCGCGGGGCGTCGCGTTCATCGCTTCGTCCGGCGCTTCGCGAGCTTCGCGACCTCGGCGTGGCGGAAGCAGTCGACCAGGTGATCGTTCACCATGCCGACCGCCTGCATGAACGCGTAGACGATCGTCGGGCCCACGAAGCGGAAGCCGCGGCGCTTGAGTTCCTTGCTGAGCGCCTGCGACTCCTTCGTCTCCGCGGGAATCTGGCGAAAGCCGTCCCAGCGGTTCTGGATCGGTTCGCCGCCGACGTAGCTCCACATCCAGCGCGCGAAGCTCCCCTCCTGCTCGCGCAGCTCGAGGTAGGCGCGCGCGTTGCCGATCGCCGATTCGATCTTCTGCCGGTTGCGCACGATGCCGGGGTCCTGCATGAGCTTCTCGACGTGGCGCGCGTTCCAGCGCGCCAGCACCTCGGGCTCGAAACCCTGGAACGCGCGGCGGTAGCCCTCGCGCTTGTTCAGGATCGTCTCCCACGACAATCCCGCCTGTGCGCCGTCCAGCAGCAGCTTCTCGAAGAGCGCGCGATCGTCCCACTCGGGCACGCCCCACTCGGTGTCGTGGTACTGCACGTAGAGCGCGTTGGTGGCCTTGGGCCACGGGCAGCGCTTCAGCTCTCGTTTCGCGGTCGCCATGGGCTCACCGGTGGATCGCGGGGGTGAAGCCGACGAACGAGAGCACGAAGCCGGCGAGCGTCACCAGCGCGAGCCCGGCCGCAATCGCGATCACGCCCGGCCCCTCGCGGCGGTGCGACGTGGGCATGACCTGCGCGGCGAGCCAGCCGCCGGCGAAGCCGCCCGCGTGCGCCCAGTTGTTCACCTGGCCGCCCATCATGAAGCTCATCACGAACATCATGATCGCCGACGTGAGCAACTGGCCGGTCACGTACGACTGGCCCGTGCGGCGGCCGTACGAGATTAGCGCACCCAGCAGGCCGAAGATCGCGCCCGACGCCCCGATCGTCGGGTTCATGGTGACCAGGTTGCTCAGCAGGTAGCCCGCGATGCCGGCCGCCATGAACAGGATGAACGCGCGCGCGTTGCCGTAGAGATCCGCGACCATCGGGAGGTAGCGGCGCATGATGAGCACGTTGAAGAGGATGTGCAGGATGCTGCCGTGCAGGAACACCGCCGTGCACAGCGTCCACCACTGGCCCAAGCCCATCATGAGCCGGCCCGTCATGCCGAGGTGGAAGAGCGACTCTCCCGACGGCGAGAGCAGGTCGAAGATGCCCGAGATGTGAAGGATCGCCGCCGGATCGAGCGCGAGCGAGATCACGTACATCACGACGCACACGATCGTGAGCACGTTGGTGAGGTCGAGCGTGCCGCCGAGCGCCTTCTGGATCGCGGGGCCGAACCCGAACATGCCGGGCTGCCAGGTCCCGCAGTAGGGACAGCGCTTCTCGGAAACGGAAATCAGGCGTTCGCAGTTGGGACAGACGATGGCACCGCTGGTTCGTCGCATGGGCGCGCAGTCTAATCGAAGCGCGGCTTGCGCGCCCGGCGGCGCCGCGCATCGTGCGCGATGCACGGGCGTGCCCGTCGCGTGGGCGTTTTCGCGACGTTCGGCCGCGGCGGTGGCGGTGCAAGTCCCAGTGAACGCGTGCCCACCGTGCGAAATCGTCGTGGCGCGGCTCGTGCAGTCCTCCGTCACAGGAGGATGCTCGAGTGACCCTGGAAGTCTTCAACGCGCTGGTTTTCTGGTTCCCGGCCTTCCTGTTCTCGGCCACCGTGCACGAGGCCGCGCACGCGTGGGCCGCCCGCCGCGGCGGCGACCCGACCGCGTGGCTCGCCGGCCAGGTGTCGCTGTCGCCGTGGCCGCACGTGAAGCGCTCGCCGCTCGGCATGTTCATCGTGCCGCTGGTGAGCAGCCTCGCGCAGGGATGGACGATCGGCTGGGCGTCCGCGCCCATCGATCGCGCGTGGGCCGAGCGTCACCCGCGCCGCGCCGCGCTCATGGCCGCGGCGGGGCCGGCCGGCAACCTCGCGATCGCGCTCGTCGCCTTCGGCCTGCTGCGCGCCGGGCTCGTGACCGGGCTCTTCGCTCCCGCGACCAGCCTGCGCATGGATCAGCTCGTCGTCGCGGCCGTGCCCGCCGACCCGATGGGCGCGTGCGCGTTCTGGGCGCGCGCGCTCTCGGTCCTCGTCGTTCTCAACACGCTGCTCGCGGCGTTCAACCTGCTGCCGCTGCCGCCCCTCGACGGCGCGTCGGTGGTGACGCTCGCGCTCCCCGGACCGATCGCCCGCCGCGTGCGCAGGCTGCACGCGACGCCCGGCGTCGCGTTCGTCGGCCTGCTCGCCGCGTGGCGTCTCTGCCCCATGCTCACGCAGCCCGTGCTCGAGTTCGTCGCCTCGCGCCTGCTGCCCGGGCGCTGACCGCCGCGAAGACGGCTCAGCGCATCGACGCCTCGTCGTAGGACGGCAGCACCAGCGGTTCGTTCACGCTCGCGCCCGGCAACAGCCAGAGGGTGCGATGCGGCAGGTCCACGAACGCGCGGAAGCGCCGCAGGAGCCCCGAGCCCAGGTTGCCCATGCGGCCCGGGTCGCCGCCCAGGCCGAGCGAGGCGTCGGCGAACGTGACCGGCACGTCGCGGAACGTCACGCCGCCGAACTCGACGCTCGTGGCGCGCCCGATCGCGCCGTAGACGACGCCGGTCGCTCCCAGGCCGATGCGCTCGCGCTTCGCCCCCGGCGGCGCGACGATCTTCGCGCTCTTGCCCGGCTCGAGCTGCAGCGTGTGCGACGCGCCCGTGTCCAGCAGCACGCGCGCCTCGAACGGCTGGCCGTCCGCCGGCGTCACCTTCACCCGCACGTACATCTGCCCCGCGTCGCCGGCCTCCATCGGCACCCCCACCGCGCCCGCGGGCGCCCGGAAGCGCGCCGGATCGTGGAAGCGGACGAGCGAGCGGTCCCAATCGAACTCGGCCACGGCGCCCTCGAACACGCCCCGCCCGATCGCCATGAGGCCGCTGAGCGGGCTCGTGCGCATCGCCGAATCCGGCATCGTGACCACCATCGCGTCCGCGATCTCGAGCGGGCCCGCGTGCAGGTGCAGGCCGCTGTGCACGGAGCCTTCGACCGACGCACCGCCGCCGCCCGCGCCGCGGATCTGCGCTCGGCCCGCCGGCACCAGACCGAGCGCGCGCGTCACGGAGTCGCCGAAGATCACGGTGCCGCGAGCCCCCGTGTCGAGGATGCAGTCGATCGGCCCCGAGCTCTCGATGTGCATCGGGATCACGATCTTGTTGCGCGCGATCCGCGCGCCGAGCACGACGCTCGCCGAGTCCGGAGGAAAGTGCACCGTCGGGAGCGGGCTCGGCGCGTGCATCTGCGCCGAACAGCTGGCGGCGCCGGCGGAAAGCGCGACGAGCACGAGCACCGCGCGAAACGGCGAAACGGAAATGCGCATGCAGGACCTCGCGTGGGGAGCGGGCACGGCCCTCGCGCCCGACAGGCAGTCTACGGGCGTACGCCCGCGGCGTTGCGCGCCGGCGACGGACGCGGACGATGAGGCGCCCACCGCCTGCTTGCATCGGGCCGCGCCCGGGGGCATCCTGCCGTGCGTCCGCCGTGAGCGGACACGTCGTTCGGGGTGGCCGGTCGAGGACAAGCGCCGGCCTGAGATCACACCCGTCGAACCTGAACTGGTTAGAACCAGCGTAGGGAAACGGCCAAGCGATTCGGTTGTCCCCGGGTTGCCTTCAACGCCGTCCCTTCGCGGGCGGCGTTTCGCGTTTCGGCGAAAGGCGGCTGCCCGGAAGGCGTCGTGATGTTCAGTTCCAGCGCACTCGACTGGAGCCTGATCGGGCTCTACTTCGGGCTGCTCGGTTTCGTGTGGTTCCGCCGCCTCGGCACGCGCCCGAGCGACGACGATTACTTCGTCGCCGGCCGCGCCGTGACGCTGCCCGCATTCGTCGCCACGCTCGTCACGAGCTGGTACGGCGGCATCCTCGGCGTCGGCGAGTACGCCTGGCGCTACGGCCTCGCCAACTGGGTCGTGTTCGGCGTGCCGTACTACGTCGGCGCGCTGCTCTTCGCCTGGCTGTTCGCCCGCCGCGCGCGAGGTACGACCCATTACACGATCCCCGACCTGCTGCACGCGAACTACGGCCGCGGGCCCGCGATGGTCGGCGCCCTCGCCGTGTTCGCGCAGTCGGCACCGTCGGCGTACGTGCTCATGCTCGGCACGCTGTTCTCGGCCATGTTCGGCTGGCCGCTGGTTCCTTGCGTGATCGGCGCCGCCGTGCTGTCGGTCTTCTACGTCGACCGCGGCGGGCTGCGGACGGTCGTCCTCACCGACCAGATCCAGTTCGTGCTCATGTACGGCGGGTTCGCGGTGCTGCTCGCATTCCTGTTCGCGCAGCACGGAGGCCTCGGCTTCCTGGTCCCCCGCGTGCCCGCGTCGCACTGGTCGTGGAACGGCGGCAACAGCCCCGGCGCGATCTTCGTCTGGTACTTCCTCGCGCTCGGCACGCTCGTGGACCCCGGCTTCTTCCAGCGCGCGTACGCCGCGCGCGATCCCGGCGTCGCGCGGCGCGGGGTGCTGTGGTCGATCCTCTTCTGGGTCGTGTTCGACTTCATGACCACCACCAGCGGCCTCTACGCGCGCGCGCTGCTGCCGCACCTGAAGGACCCCGTGTTCGCGTTCCCCGAGCTCGCCCGAATCACGCTGCCGCCGGTGGCGCTGGGGCTCTTCTACCTCGGCATGATCGCCACCGTGATGAGCACGATCGACGCGTACGCGTTCATCGCCGCCATCACGCTCGGGCGCGACGTGCTCTGGCGCCTGCGCGGCGAGCGCGCCGACGACGCGCAGCCGTTCCTGTCACGCATCGGCCTCTGGACCGCGACCGCGTTCGCGACCGGCCTCGCGCTCGCGAGCGGCAGCGTGATCGCGCTGTGGCACGACATCGGCTCGGTCGTCACTTCCACGCTCCTGTTGCCGATCGGCTGCGCGCTGCTCGGCCGCGGCCGGCTGGGCTCGCGCGGCACGCTCGTGCTGATGCTGGCCCCGTTCGCCGTCTCGTTCGGCTGGGTGCTCGTGCACGCGCTTTCGCGCGTGCCGGACGCCCCGTATCCGCTCCACCTCGAACCCATCTACGCGGGGCTCGGCACGTCGCTGCTCGTGTGGCTCGCCGGTCTCGCGTTCGCACGCAAGGAGAAGCCGTCATGACGTCTTCCCCCGCTCTCGCCCTCGTGCTCGTGCTCGCCGTCGCGCCGTCGCCCGCGCGCGCCGACGGCACCGGCGGCGACACGCTGCGGCGCGTCGTCACGCTGCCGGTCGTCGAGGTCAACACCTCGCGCGCCGACGCACGCACGCCCGTCGCCACCACCACGCTCGGTCGCGCCGCGATCCAGCGCCTCAACTGGGGCCAGGACACGCCCATGGCGCTCGCCACCCTGCCCGGGGCGTACGCGTACTCCGACGCCGGCAACGCGATCGGCTACTCGTACCTGTCGATCCGCGGTTTCCCGCAGCGCCGCATCAGCGTGCTCGTGGACGGCGTGCCGCTCAACGATCCCGAGTCGCACGAGGTCTACTGGATCGACCATCCCGACCTGCTCGCGTCCGCGAGCGAGGTGCAGGTGCAGCGCGGCGTCGGCCCCGCGCTCTACGGCGCCGCGTCGCTGGGTGGCAGCGTGAACGTCGAGATGGGCGCTGCCGCGCCGCGGCCGCGCTTCAGCATCACCACGGACGCTGGCTCGTTCGGCACGCGGCGCATGAGCGTCGAGGGCGTGTCGGCGGCCGTGCCCGGCGGCTGGCAGCTCGGCGGGCGCTACTCGCGGATCGAGACCGACGGTTATCGCGAGCAGTCTTGGTCGAAGCTCTGGTCATACGCGCTCTCGGCGCGCCGGCAATCCGCCACGCAGCAGTGGCGGCTGCAGGTCTACGGCGGCCCCGAGAACACCCACCTCGCCTACCTCGGCGTCGCGCCCGAATACCTGAAGGGCGAGGTGACCGGCGACGCGGACCGCGACCGCCGCTTCAATCCCCTCGGCTACGCCGGCGAGCAGGACCACTTCTTCGAGCCGCACTACGAGATCGTGCACGCCTGGTCGCCGTCCGCGGCACTGGCGCTCACCGAGACGTTCTTCTTCTACGACGGCACCGGCTACTACGACGAGCGCCGCACCGGGCAGGACCTGGGCAAGTACCGGCTCGCGCCGTGGGCCACCACGGACACGACGATGCTGCCGCGCGAGGACTACGCGCTCGACTCGCTGGGCCATTTCGTGCGCGACGGCCAGGGCCGCGCGAGCGTGATCGCGGCGGACGTCGTGCGCCGCCGCGAGGTCGTGAACCGGCACTTCGGCTGGGTGCCGCGCGTGCGGATCGCGCACGCCGGCGGCGAGCTCACGCTGGGCGGCGAGCTGCGCTTCCACGACGGACACCACGTCGGCACCGTGATCTCGGGCGACGGCCTGCCGCCGGGCACGCCGCCGGACGCGAAGTACTACGACTACCATCCGCGTACGCTGTCGTCGGGCCTGTTCGCGCGCGAAGCGTGGGACGCGCGGCCCGACCTGCGCGTCACCGCCGACCTCGCGTGGCGCCACCAGGGCTACGCCATGCGCGACGATCGCTTCGACGGCATCCGGTTCGACCAGTCGTACGACTTCGCGCTGCCACGGCTCGGGTTGTCGTGGAAGCCCAGCGAGCGCTGGTCGGCGTTCGCGTCGTGGGCGTATGCGAGCCGCGAACCCGCGTTCCGCGATCTCTACGACGCGGAGGGCTACGGGAGCGTGCCGCTCTACCGCGAGGTGGACGTCGCCGCCGGCGTCTATCGCGACCCGCTGATCCGCCCCGAGCACGTGAACCACGTCGAAGTGGGCGGCGCGTGGCGCGGCCGCGACGCCGGCGCGAGCGCGTCGCTCTATCGCATGGACTTCCGCGACGAGCTCGTCTACGCGGGCCAGTTCGACACCGACCTCGGCTACCCGATCCTCGGCAACGCCGCGCGTTCGGTGCACCAGGGCGTCGAACTCTCCGCGCACGCGGGCCGCTCGCTCGGCGAGGTGCGCGTGGAACTGGACGGTAACGCGTCGCTCGCGGACAACCACTTCGTGCACTACACCGAGCACTACGGCGCCACGTCCGCCGACGACGTCTCGTACGACGGCCAGCCGATCGGCTTCGCGCCCGCGACCACCGCGCACGCCGGGCTGCGCGCGGGTTGGCGCGGGCTCTCGGCCGGGCTCGAAGCGCACCACGCCGGGCGCATCTTCGTGGACAACACCGGCACCGACGCCAACTCGATCGCGCCCCGCACCGTGCTCGACGCCACGTTCGGCGCGGCGCGCGAGATCGGGGGCGCGGCGGTCGAGGTCTCGCTGCGCGTCTTCAACGTGAGCGACGTGCGCTACGAGACCGGCGGCTACATGGACGTCGACTCGCACGGCGCGTACGTGCCCACGCTCACGCCCGCCGCGACGCGCAACTGGCTCGCCGGCGTGCGCGTCGCCTGGTAGCGGCACACGCGGGCGAAACAAAGAGCCCCCAGCCCATCATGGACCGGGGGCTCGCTTTTCTGCGGGGCTGCAGCCTACTTCACCTCGACCGACGCGCTGACGATGCTGAGCGGCTCGGTCGGCGGGCCGTCGCCGGGGTTGCCCGCGGCCTCGAGCTTCTTGAGGACGTCGAAGCCTTCGACCAGCTCGCCGAAGATCGAGTACTTCATGTCGAGGCTCGGGTAGGCGCGGAACATCACGAAGAACTGGCTGCCGTCCGTGTTCGGGCCGGCGTTCGCGGTGGAGAGGATGCCCGCCTTGTCGTGCTTCGCGGACGGGCTCACTTCGCCGTTGTACGCGTAGCCCGGGCCGCCCGTGCCGTTGCCGGCCGGATCGCCGCCCTGGGCCATGAAGCCCTGGATCACGCGGTGGAACTTGAGGCCGTCGAAGAAGCCCATGCGCGTGAGGTAGATGAAGTTCGTCACGTGCATCGGCGCCACGTCCGGCTTGAACTGGAACACCATCGTTCCCTTGTTCGTCACCATGCGCCAGAAGTACTTGTGCGTCTTGTCGAACGTCGCGACCGTGGGCTTGGGCAGCGACATGCGCCAGTTCGCCGAGCCCTTGTTGACCTTGGCGGCCGCGATCTGGGCGTCGATCGCCTTGATCGTCGCATCGCCGGCGGCGGGAGCGGCGGCCGCGGCCTTGGCCGGCGCCGCGGCGGCACCCTTGGCGACCTTGGCCTTCGCGGGTGCGGCGGAATCGGCGGCCATGGCCGCGACGGCGAAGCAGCCCAGGATGGCGACGGCGACGAGGAGCGAAATCGGGCGGATACGCAGCATCGAGACGAACCCTCCACGGAATGAGACAGGACGTTCGGGGAACTTCGACAGGAAACGCGCCGTAGCTTGCCTGTAGCCGCGCCCGTGGGCAACCCCCGTCCGCACCAGCGCCCCCGATCTCCGGCCCACCTAACCCGCGACATGACAACTCTTTTGAATCGTGATCCATATCTGCCTGACATTTTGGACTCGGTCCAAGTTCAGACTGGGGCCCATGTTTATGGCAAGTCCAAGTCTCCCGAGCACCTTCCGGAGTCCCACATGCACATCCCTGAAATGACGCGGCGCGAGCGCAAGAAGGACGAGACGCGCCGCCGCATCTTCGAAGCCGCGCTCGCGCTGTTCCGCGATAAGGGCATCGACGCGACCACGGTCGACGAGATCACCGAGAAGGCCGATGTCGCGCGCGGCACGTTCTTCAACTACTTCCCGCGCAAGGAAGCCGTCTTCGCCTTCATGGCCGAGGAACACGTCGCCGCCGTGCGCGAGCTGCTGCCGCCGATGCTCGCCTCCGACGCGCCCACGCTCGAGATCCTCACGCGCGCGATGCAGCTCGCAGCCGATCGCTACATGCGCGACCGGGAGGTCTCGCGCCTGGTCTTCGCCGAGTGGATCAAGCAGGACGTCCAGCCCGCGGTCGACGCCGACGCGAGCGCGCGCCAGTTCATGCGCGCGCTGGTCACGCGCGGGCATGCGCGCGGCGAAGTGCGCACCGACGTCGACGAGACGCGCGCGAGCGCGCTTTTCAAGGGCGTCTTCCTGGCCACGCTCTTCCAGTGGCTCTACTGCGAAGAGGGCTGCCCCGAGGCGATCGCGGACCTGCACGGCGAGCTCGCCGAGCGGCTGCGGTTCGCGTTCGAGGGCGTCGCGCCCCGGAAGGCGGTGCGCGCATGAACACGCTCCGCTTCACCTCCACGCTCGCGCTGCTGCTCGCGCTCGGGACGCCCGCGCAGGCCGCGCCCAAGCCCGCGCCCGCGGCGTCGCCGTACGACACGCTCCGGCTCTCGCTCGACGACGCGGTGCGCCGCGCGCTCGCCGAATCGCCCGAGGCGCGTATCGCGCGCGCGGGCGTCGGGGTCGCCGAAGGCCAGGTGCACGAGGCCATGGCCAGCGCGCTGCCGCAGATCACCGGCAGCGTGAACTACGACCGCCGCTTCGCGTCCGCGTTCCAGGGCCTCTCGGGCGACACGCTGTTCGGCCCCATCTTCGCGCACAGCGCGTTCGCCGCGATCCACAACTGGACCGTGGACCTGACCGCGTCGCAGACGCTGTGGTCCGGCGGCCGGGTCGAAGCCGCGTGGGCCGGCGCCCGGCACGCGCGCGTCGCCGCGCGCGCGACGCGCGACGAATCGCTCGCCGACGTCGGGCTCTCGGTGCGCTCCGCCTACCTCGAGGCGCAGTACGCGCGCGACGTGCAGGCGATCGCCGAGGAGGGGCTCGCGCAGGCGCGCGCGCACCTCGACCAGGTGAAGAAGCAGCGCGAGCAGGGCGCGCGGTCGGAGTACGACCTGCTGCAGGCGCAGGTCGACGCCGCGAACCAGGAACCCGCAGCCGTCGCCGCACGCAACGGCGCCGAGCAGGCGCTGCTGCGGCTGCGGCGGCTGCTCGACGTCGACATGAGCCGGCCCGTCGTGCTGACCACGCCGCTCGCGTTCGACGGCGGGCAGGTGCCCGTGCTCGACGCCGCGCCGGCGGACACGAAGGCTCGGCCGGCGTTCGGCGGCGCCGACGCGATCGTGCGCGCGCGCCGGGAAGCGCTGCGCTACGAGAAGGCGGGGCGCTGGCCGTCGCTGAGCGCCAACGCCACCGTGTCGCACCAGGCCTACCCGAGCGACTGGTTCCCGAAGCGCCACGACTTCGTGAGCGCCGTGGACGGCTCGGTCAAGCTCGAGTGGCCGCTCTTCCAGGGCTTCCGCACGTTCGGCGCCGTGCAGCGCGCGACCGCCGAGCTGCGCCAGGCCGAGGCCGAGCGCGACCGCACGCACGAGGAACTCGCGCTCGAGCTCGAGCAGTCGCGCCAGGAAGTCCAGCGCGCGCTCGCCACGCTGATCGCGCGCCGCGGCACCGCCGCGCTCGCGCAGCGGGCGCACCACCTCGCCACCGTGCGCTGGGCGAACGGGCTCTCGACGCAGCTCGAGGTCTCCGACGCCCGGCTCCAGATGCAGACGGCGGAAGTGAACGAAGTCGCCGCCGTGAAGGACTACCGCCTCGCGCTGCTGCAGCTCGAGCGCGCCACCGGCCGCCCGCTCACGCTCACGAACCGATCCCTCGACGAACTCTCCTCCTCCAATTCCCGCGACGGAGTGAACCGATGATCCGCCCCACCCTCCCGCTGCTCGCGCTCGGCGCGCTGACCCTCGCCCTCACCGCGGCCGGCTGTTCCGGCCACTCCGGCGATGCCGCGACGCGCGCCGCCGGCGCGCCGGACACTGCGCTCTTCGCTCCCGCCGACGTGGCCACCGTCGGCAAATCCGACCTCTCGGTCGGCGTGCCCGTGTCCGGCACGCTCACGCCCGGCTGGCAGGCCCGCGTCACCGCACCGCTCGACGACGTCGTCGAGGACGTGCTCGTGCGCGAGGGCGCTCGCGTCGGCAAGGGCCAGGTGCTCGCGCGCTTCCGCTCGGGCTCCGTCGAGGCCGCGGCCGCCAGTGCGCGCGCCGCGCTGAAGAGCGCCTCGGCCGACTACGAGCGCCAGAAGAACCTGCTTGCCGAGGGCGCCGTGAGCGCGCGCGACGTCGAGGCCGCCGAGGCCGCCTACCGCGCCGCACAGGCGCAGGACGCCGCCGCGTCGCGCCGGTTCGAGGACGCCACCGTGCGCGCCCCCGGCGCCGGCACCGTGACCACGCGCTCCGTGCAGCGCGGCGACCGCGTCGCCACGGGCGACCCGCTGTTCGTCGTCGCCAACACGAGCTCGTTCGAGTTCGAGGCGACCGTGCCCAGCGAGTTCGTGCCGCGCATCCGGATCGGCTCGCCGGTGGTGCTGAGCGTCTCCGGCTGGCCGGCCGGCGCGATTCACGGCCGCGTCGCGCGCATCAACGCCACCGCCGACGAAGCCACGCGGCAGGTGAAGGTGTACGTCGAGGTGCCGAACCCCGGCGGCCGGCTCGTCGGCGACCTGTTCGCGTCCGGCAGCATCGTGGTCGACCAGGCCGCGCAGGTGCTGGCGATGCCGCCCGTGGCCGTGCGCCGCGACGGCGACACGACGAGCGCGTGGGTGCTGACGCCCAGGGGCACGCTCGAGCGCCGCACGGTGAAGGCCGGGCTGCGCGACGACGCGCGCGACCTCGTGCAGGTCCTCGGCGGCCTCGCCGACGGCGAGCGCGTGGTCGTGGGCCCGATCGAAGGACTCGTCGCGGGCCAGCCCGCGCGGGTGACCGGAAAGGAGCGCTGAGCCCGTGTTCCTCTCCGACCTGTCGATCAAGAAACCCGTGCTCGCGACCATGATGGTCGCGGCGTTCGTCGTGCTCGGCGCGTTCAGCTACCACCGCCTGAGCGTCGACCTGTTCCCCAACGTGGAGTTCCCGTTCGTCGCGGTGCAGACCGAGTACCCGGGCGCCTCGCCCGAGGTGGTCGAGCGCGAGGTCACCAAGCGCATCGAGCGTGAGGTGAACTCGATCGAAGGCGTGAAGCGCGTCTTCTCGTACTCGAACGAAGGCTTCAGCCAGGTCTTCATCGAGTTCCAGTTGAAGACGAAGGTCATGGACGCCACCGCCGACGTGCGCGCCAAGGTCGACGCGATCCGCGGTGACCTGCCGCGCGACATCGATCCGCCGGTCATCCTGCGGTTCGACCCGTCGCAGCAGCCCATCATGGTGTTCGCCGTGAAGGGGCCCGGCTGGGCGCTGCGCGACCTGACGCGGCTCGCCGAGGAGGACATCTCGCGGCGCCTGCAGAGCATTCCCGGCGTCGGCAGCGTCGGCGTGGCGGGCGGCGTGCGGCGCGAGATCCACGTGCTGCTGCTGCCCGACCGCATGCGTGCGCTGGACGTCTCGCCGGACATGGTCGTGTCGGCGCTCGAGCGCGAGAACGCCGACGTGCCCGCCGGCCGCGTGCAGCGGGGCGCCACCGAGGACCTCGTCCGCGTGAAGGGCCGCTTGTCGGACCCGCGCGCGTTCGGCGACATCGTCGTCGCCGTGCGCGGCGGCACGCCCGTGCGGCTCTCGCAGGTCGCGCGCATCGAGGACGCGCAGGAAGAGGAGCGCGACGCCGCGTTCGTCGCCGGCGAGCGCGCCGTGGCCGTCGAGATCCGCAAGGTCTCGGGCGGCAACACGGTCGACATCGCCGACCAGGTGAACAAGACGGTCGCCGACCTCAACCGCACGCTGCCCGGCGGCGTGAAGCTGTCGGTGATCCAGGACAACTCGATCTGGATCCGTCACTCCGTGGACGACGTGCAGAAGACGCTGGTCGAGGGCGCGATCCTGACCGTGCTGATCGTGTTCCTGTTCCTCAACTCGTGGCGCTCGACCGTGATCACCGGCCTCACCCTGCCGGTGTCCGTGATCTCGGCGTTCCTCGTCTTCAACATGTTCGGCTTCACGCTGAACATGATGACGCTCATGGCGCTCTCGCTCGCCATCGGCATCCTGATCGACGACGCGATCGTCGTGCGCGAGAACATCGTCCGCCACGTCGAACGCGGCGAGGACCACTTCGAGGCGGCCCGCAAGGGCACCGCCGAGATCGGGTTCGCCGTGCTCGCGACCACGCTGTCGATCGTGTGCGTGTTCGTGCCCGTGGCGTTCATGGGCGGCATCGTGGGCCGGTTCTTCTACCAGTTCGGCATCGTGATCGCATTCGCCGTACTGGTGTCGCTGTTCGTGTCGTTCACGCTCGACCCGATGCTGTCGTCGCGCTGGTACGACCCGCAGTCCGAAGGCCACGCCCAGCGCGGCCCGATCGGCAAGGCGCTGCAGCGGTTCAACGACTGGTTCACCGGCATCGGCGAGCGCTACCGCAACGTGATCCGCTGGGCGCTCGCGCACCGCGTGCTCACCATGCTGATCGCCTTCGTGGCGTTCGTGGCCGCGCTGGTGATGCCGGCGATCGGCCTCGTCGGCGGCGAGTTCATGCCGCGTTCGGACGACGAGGAGACCTCGGTCGCGTTCCAGGCGCCCGTCGGCTCGTCGCTCGAGTACACGCGCGAGAAGGGCATGGCGATCGTCCGCTACCTGCAGGCGCGTCCCGAGGTGAAGTACACCTACATGACGCTCGGCGGCTCGGCGCTCAACAACGAGGTCAACCGCGGCTCGATCTACGTGAAGCTCGTGCCGCACAAGGACCGCAAGTTGAGCCAGCAGGAGTTCGAGACCGACATCCGCAAGGTGCTCCCGCGCTTCGCCGGCGCGAGCGCCCGCATCCTGCAGATGGGCGCGGTCGGCGGCTCGGCCGCGCCGATCGTGATCAACCTGAACGGCCCCGACCTGAAGACGCTGCAGTCGCTCTCCGACGAGGCGATCGCGAAGCTGCGCGACGTGCCCGGGCTCGTGGAACTCCACTCCTCGCTCGACGGCCGCAAGCCCGAGTGGGTCGTGGACGTGAACCGCGACCTCGCGTCACACGTCGGCCTGAGCGTCGGCGCGGTCGGCAATGCGCTGCGTCCCGTGCTGTCGGGCCAGAAGGCCGGCGACTGGGAGGACCCGACGGGCCTCTCGCACGACGTCGTCGTGCGCATGGCGCCCGAGTTCCGCGAGAGCCGCGACGACCTGCTGCGCGTGCCCGTGGCGACGAGCCAGGTGGACGCGCGCACCGGCGCCCCGGTCATGGTGCCGCTCGGCCAGGTGGCGACGCTCGAGCGCGGTGCCGCCCCCGCGCAGATCGACCGTCAGCGGCTGGAGCGCGTGGCGACGATCGAGGCGAACTTCCAAGGCCGGCCGCTCACCGCGGTCGTGGGTGACGCGCAGGCCCGGCTCAAGGGCATCTCGCTGCCGCCCGGTTACGCGTTCGATTTCCAGGGCGAGCAGGCCGACTTCGTGGAGACGGTGGGCTACATGCTCGAATCGCTGTCGCTGGCGATCGTGCTGCTCTACCTGATCCTCGCGAGCCAGTTCGGCGACTTCCTGAAGCCCATCGCGATCATGCTGTCGCTGCCGCTCTCGCTGGTCGGCGTGATGCTCGCACTGGCCATGACGCGCGGCTCGCTCAACATCATGAGCATGATCGGCATCATCATGCTGATGGGACTCGTGACCAAGAACGCCATCCTGCTCGTGGACTTCGCGAACCAGGCCCGCGAACGCGGCGTGGACCGCACGCAGGCGCTCGTCGACGCCGGCGAGCTGCGGCTGCGCCCGATCGTGATGACCACGCTCGCGATGATCTTCGGCATGCTGCCCACCGCCATCGCGCTCGGCGCCGGCGCCGAGTTCCGCGCGCCGATGGCCCGCGCCGTGATCGGCGGCCTGATCACGTCGACGCTGCTGACGCTGGTCGTGCTGCCCGTCGTCTACACGTACCTCGACGACTTCGGCGCGTGGTGCGGCGTGTGGGCGAAGCGCTGGTTCGGCGAGCCGGACGAGAAGCCGGCCCCCGCGCCGCGCACGGAAGTCCCCGGCATCATCGTGGTGGACGAGGGCCCGGCGAGCGCGCCGGGTTCGCCCGCCCCGAGCGGCGCCACGCGCGACTGACCACCCTGCAGCGAACGCGGGCGCCCGGCTCCGGCCGGGCGCCCGCCGCTTTTCGCGCGACGGGGAGCGGTTCGTTGCATCGGATGGGCGCCCCCGGCAGGATGCCTCCCGCAGGGGCACCGATTCGATCCACCACGCGAAAGGACGATCCCATGAAGAGCAACGCGACCGCCGTCTGGACCGGCGGGCTCAAGGACGGCAAGGGCACGATCAGCGGCGGCACCGGTTCGTTCACCGACACGCCCTACGACTTCGGCAAGCGTTTCGAAGGCGCGGCCACGCCCGGCACCACGCCCGAGGAACTGATCGCGGCCGCGCACGCCGGCTGCTTCTCGATGGCCTTCTCGGCCGAGCTCGGCAAGGCCGGCTTCACGCCGAAGCGCATCCAGACCAAGGCCACGGTCACGCTGGAGCCCGTGAACGGCGCCCCGACCGTGTCGTCGTCGCACCTCGAGATGCGCGCAAGCATTCCCGGCATCGACGCCGCGAAGTTCGCCGAGATCGCCAACGGCGCCAAGGCCGGCTGCCCCATCTCGCGCCTGCTCAACACGAACATCACGCTCGACGCGGCGCTCGAGTAGGGTTGTGCTCGGACGATTGCAGGTGATCGGGGCCCGCACCCTCGTGGTGCGGGCCCCGAACCATTTTCAGGCCCGCCGCTACATCGCGTACTTCCGGAACGCCCGGTCCCCGTTCGGGATCTCGCGCGTCTCGATCTCGCGCCAGTAGTACTGCCCCCACCGCTCCGGCACCGCGAGCCGCGCCGGGAACAGTCGCCCGTGCAGCATCTCTCTCACCGTCTGCGGCCGATCCATCAGCT